>CAJXSK010000001.1 GCA_913061075.1 uncultured Piscirickettsiaceae bacterium
GATAGGAGTCCGTCTCGTGGGCTCGGAGATGTGTATAAGAGACAGATTCATGCAAGGTGGATTTTTTATCGGTTAGCCAGCGCTCTGCCAAAATTTCACGACTACGTTCATCTAACGTTTGTAGTGCGGTATGTAGTTTAGTGGTGCTATCTGTTTTTTCGTTATGCGCTTCAACGACGACAGCAGGGTCAGTCTCTTGTTGGGACAAGAAAGATGCAGGCGTATGGGTTAGTTCTTCTGAGTCGGCTGAATCATCTTGGTGGCCATCGAAAGCCATATCATGACTGCTAAGGCGTTTTTCCATTTCGTACACAGCAGACTTATCTACACCTAGGTCATTAGCAACAGCTTCGGCTTCTGTTTCATTGAGCCATGAGAGGTTCTTTTTGTTTTTTCTGAGATTAAAAAATAGCTTGCGTTGAGCTTTGGTAGTGGCGACTTTAACAATGCGCCAGTTTTTAATCACGTATTCGTGTATTTCGGACTTTATCCAATGCACGGCATAAGAAACTAGGCGTACGCCAACTTCAGGATCGAAACGTTTAACCGCTTTCATTAAGCCAACGCTGCCTTCTTGAATTAAATCGGGCAGAGCAAGTCCGTAACCCATGTAGCTACGGGCAATGTGTACAACATAACGCATATGAGATAACACTAAGGTACGCGCAGCTTCTAGGTCATTTTCATCACGCAAGCGATACGCTAACGCTTTTTCTTGTTCAGCGCTAAGAGCGGGCATTGTTGATAAGGATGATATATAGGCATCCAAAGAGCCGGCTGTTAATGTATTTGGTAGTATCATTGTTTGTGTCATATAACTCTCCTTTGAGAGCTTTTTACGAAAGCTCTTTTGCTGTCATACGGCGTTAAAAAAGTGCTCAATCGGTCATTTACTCCAGTAAACTCCCTCTTTCCGCGCTTTTTTGCCTTGTCTGAAAACAAAATCTTCTTCCGTACAAAACTCTCTTAGTGATTAAGTTGCTATTTAGCAGTCACCCTATAAGAGTGCTAATTATAGCAAAAGTTCCTATTTAAGGTAAGGATGTGACAATTTACTGCTCTAAATCATTCAAATGGCGTGTGACAACGATCCAGGAGCCAACAATACCTAGTGTGACAGACAGTGCCAGCCAAAACATGATGCTGCCGAATGACATGTAGCTAATGCTAAAAGAGCTGCTGTATAAGCTCGAGAGAGCGTTTGTTGGGCCATCGAGTAGCCAAAGGGATAACGTGACTAATAAACAGGCGCCTATGCCGCCTAATAAGCCATACCAAAAGCCACTGTAAATAAACGGGCGTTTAATAAAGGCATGGGTTGCGCCAACTAGGCGTGTGATATCTATTTCGGCACGGCGGTTTTGTAATTCAAGGCGGATGGTGTTGCTAATAATCAGTAACACGGCAATACCTAACAAAATAGTGATTAGCGTGACGCCACGTTGTGCAATATGGAGGAGGGCATTGAGTCGTTCTAGCCATGACATGTCCATTTGTACCAATTTGATTTCTGGGTGCTGCTTAAGCTCGATAACCAATGATTTAAGTGCTGCAGGGTTATTAAAGCTGATGACAGGTGATACTTGGATAACATGGGGTAAGGGGTTCTCGCCCAAGGAACTCAATGCAGAGCCAAAGCCACTATATTGGCGGAACTCTTCCAACGCAGTTTGTTTATCAATAAGGATTGTTTGCGCTACTTTGTTGTTGCTTTCAATGTTTTTTGCTAGTGCTTTTGCTTTATCTAAATTAACAGTGTGGTTAAGGAAAATAGAAAGGTTGTGTGTTAAATCTATTTGACCACTGACGGCTTTAAGGTTTTCGATAGACACTAACATGCCAGCCGGTAAAGACAAGGTGATGGCAATAACACCCACCGTCATCATAAAATTAAAAGGAGCGCGCGCTAACCGGCCCAAGCTTGAGAAAAAGCTATGTAAGTGAATATGGACGTATAGTTTAAGGTTAAACGGTTGCCCTGGACGTTGGATATTTTGACGACGACTAGCCATTGGACGTCACCATTTCACCGTTTGCTAAGGTCAGTTGTCGGTAGCCCATTCTGCTTATAAGCGCCAAATCGTGGCTAGCGATAAGCACGGTTACGCCCACTTGGTTGAATTGTTCGAATAATTGCATAATTTCTGCGGATAGTTCGGGGTCTAAGTTGCCAGTTGGTTCGTCGGCTAGAATCATTGGCGGTTTGTTAACAACAGCACGGGCAATACCAACACGTTGTTGTTCGCCACCAGACAGTGAAATAGGTAAGCGTTGTTCTTTGCCCAGTAGGCCGACTTTGTCTAAGGCGGCGCGCACACGGCGGTGTATTTCTTGATGTCTGTGCCCCGAAATAATTAAAGGCAACGCAACGTTATCAAAGACGCTGCGGTCGTGTAATAGTCGATGATCTTGGAAAATCATACCAATTTTACGGCGTATGTAAGGCACGTGTCGTTTTGCAACGCGGCCAATGTTTTGGTTATCTAGCATCACTTGGCCTTGTGTGCTGCGTTCTAATAATGCGATGAGTTTTAGCAAGGTGCTTTTGCCAGCGCCCGAATGCCCCGTTAAAAAGGCCATTTCGCCTTGGCCCAACTCAAAATTAACGTTTTTTAGGGCATCTGCACCACCGGCGGGGTATCGTTTGCTGACATTAATGAATTGGAGCATAGCCTTTAACTCGTTTTTTCTTCTTGTTCAAATAATGCTTGGGTGAATTGCTGTGCATCGAATTCACGTAGGTCATCGATACCTTCGCCAATGCCTATAAAGCGAATGGGTAAGTTAAATTGGTTGGCAATGGCAAAAATAATGCCGCCTTTCGCTGTGCCATCGAGCTTAGTAAGCGTTAGCCCGGTAAGAGGGGTCGCTTCATTGAAATGTTTTGTTTGTGCCAGGGCGTTTTGGCCAACACCTGCATCTAGAACCAGCATCACCTCGTGAGGTGCCTTATCATCTAGTTTTTTGATAACGCGATTAATTTTACTGAGTTCGTTCATCAAGTTAGTTTGTGTGTGCAAGCGACCAGCGGTATCTGCGATGAGCACGTCGACCTTTCGAGCACGCGCTTTTTCAAAGGCATCATAAATAACAGAGGCTGAATCAGCGCCTGTATGTTGAGCGACGACATCTATATTATTTCTAGTGCCCCAGGTTTGTAGTTGTTCAATAGCGGCTGCTCTAAAGGTGTCTCCGGCGGCCAACATAACGCTTTTGCCCTCTGACTGTAGACGTTTAGCTAATTTGCCAATCGTGGTGGTTTTCCCCATACCATTAACGCCAACCACCAAAATAACGAAGGGTGTTTCACTGTCAGGAATGGTGAGTGTTTGTTGATTCACTTCGAGTATGGCCAGCATTTCATCCTGTAATGCCGCGGTTAACGCCTGAGGGTCAGACAGCTGCTTTCTGGCTACACGTTGTGTCAGGTTTCCTATAATTTGCTGTGTTGCTTCAATACCAACATCGGCACTGAGTAGAATCATTTCTAATTCTTCAAATAGATCATCGTCTATTTGTTTTTTGCCTAGAAATAAATTACCTAGCCCACCGGTTAAATGACTGCGTGTTTTTGATAGTTGGTTTTTTAAGCGACCAAGAAGGCCGTCGCTTTGTTTATCGTCTGTAATGTTTTCTGATTTTTTTTTCTTACCGAATCCAAACATGATACTGTGCCTTTTAAGGGCTTCTATCGTAGAATGCCCATTTTATTATGGTTAAGGTTAACTAGAAACAAAATGAGAAAATTATCAGCAATCGTTTTAATTCTGAGCTTTATTTATTCACTGAGTGGGTTTGCTTCTGAACCGCGTAACGCCAATATGGTACACGAAAAGGTACTTAAAAATGGTTTAAAAGTGCTAGTAAAAGAAGATAACCGTGCCCCCGTGATGGTGTCCCAAGTTTGGTATAAAGTAGGGGCTAGCTATGAGCATGATGGCATCACTGGATTGTCTCATGTGTTGGAGCATATGATGTTTCAAGGCACGGACAATCTTGAGCCGGGTGAGTTTTCTAAAATAATCGCCGCCAACGGTGGGCGTGAAAACGCATTTACTGGCGCGGACTACACGGCTTATTTCCAAACGATGGAAGCCTCTAGGCTTGAAGTGAGTATGCGGCTTGAGTCTGAGCGGATGCAGCACTTGAAGTTACAAGAAAAAGAGTTTGTAAAAGAGTTGCAAGTGGTGATGGAAGAGCGGCGGATGCGAACAGAAGATAAACCACAATCTCAAACGTATGAATACTTTAAGGCATTGGCCTATACCAGTAGCCCCTATCGCAACCCCATTATTGGATGGATGCAAGACCTCGAAGACATGAAACTCGATGATTTGGCTGACTGGTATAAGCAGTGGTATGCGCCAAACAATGCAACGTTGGTAGTTGTTGGTGATGTAAAAGCAGAGAACGTATTTGCCTTGGCTGAAAAATATTTTGGTCCGATACCTAATGTAAAGTTTAAGCCCGTTAAACAACGTGAAGAAGTGCCACAATTAGGTGTTCGTAGGGCGGTTGTTAAACAAGAAGCCAAAGTTCCGTATTTATTAATGGGGTATAAGGTGCCGGTATTAAATTCGGCGGATAAGGAAGATGATGTGTATGCGTTGGAAGTCTTATCCGGTATTTTAAGTGGTGGTAGCAGTGCTCGGCTGCCATCAAACTTGGTAAGAGGGCAACAGGTGGCAAGTTCCGTTAGTGCAGGCTATGACTTAAACGCGCGTCTTGAAACGTTATTCCTATTTGATGGTATGCCTACCAAACAACATACGGTTGATGATCTTGAAAAAGCGATTAAAACTGAAATAGAATCACTTAAAAAAACACTTATTACAGCCAAAGAATTAGAAAAAATTAAAGCACAGGTCATCGCATCATCTGTGTATGAAAAAGACTCAAGTTTCTATCAAGCTATGCAATTGGGCATGTTGGAAACGGTGGGCGTCGGTTGGCAAAAAGAAGCGAGCTATGTAGATAAGGTAAAAGCAGTAACGGCGGTTCAAATACGAGTGGTTGCCCAAAAATACCTGATTGATGATCACTTAACCGTGGTTCATATGCAACCTCAAACAACAGTAACGAATGCGAAGGAGAACCAGCATGCTGAATAAGTTAAAAGGTATGGTGGGTTTATTGGCGATGCTAATGAGTTGCACTGGTTTTGCGTTGCCAAATGTTGAGCACTGGCAGCTAAGTAATGGTGCTAATGTTTATTTTGTACCGACGACGGGGTTACCTATTTTAGATGTGCAATTGATGTTTGATGCGGGTAGCGCACATGATGGCAGTCAGTTGGGCCAAGCGGCTTTAACAAGTGCGTTGTTGGACGAAAGTGCAGGTGGATTAACAGCCCAACAAGTTGCTGAAAATATTGAAAGTGTCGGTGCTCAATTGTCGACATCGGCATCGAGAGATTTTTCATCAATTACCTACCGAAGTTTAACCGATGAGAAGGTGTTGGCAACAGCTTGGCCGGTGTTTATAAATGTAGTGAATTCGCCTGACTTTTCATCGACTGATTTTAATCGTTTAAAGCAACGAATATTGTTAAGTATAAAACAACGGGAAGAATCCCCCGGTACGTTAGCTCAGTTGGCTTTATATGAGCAAATTTATGAAGGACATCCGTATAAGAACCCTATTCAAGGAACGGAAAAAACCGTTACTGAACTTAATGTTGAAGATGTTCGTCGTTATTATCAGCAGTACTACGTTGGCAAAAACTTAACGGTTGTGATGGTCGGTGGGGTTACACGGCAGGCAGCAGAAAAACTGGTAAATGATTTGGTTGGCAAGTTGAAAACGGGTGTTAAAGCGGCTCAAATCCCCGCTGTTTTAGATAGATCTGAAGCGCTTCAGCTTCATAAGGATTACCCATCACAACAAACGCATTTGTTATATGCAACGCCGGTGTTAAAACATAATGATCCCGATTACTTTGCGTTGCACGTAGGTAATCATATTTTGGGTGGAAGTGGCTTTAGTTCTCGCATTGTTAAAGAAATACGTGAGGAAAGGGGGCTGGCTTACAGTGCGTACAGTTATTTTAATGCAATGCGGCAAAAGGGGCCTTTTTTATTAGGTTTACAGACTAAAAACGAACGTGTTGCTGAAGCATCAACGGCGCTTAAGGAAACATTAAAGACATTTATCACGGAAGGACCAACGGAAGAAGAGCTGTTGGCATCAAAGAAAAACATTCGCGGTGGTTTTGCATTAAAGTTAGACAGTAATAAAAAATTAATGAGTGTTATTTCTGGCATTGTGGTGAGTGGCAGGTCATTAGACTATTTGAATAATTACCTACAAAACATCAATGACGTCACCCTTGCCAGTATCAAGGACGCATTTCAGCGCCGCGTTGATATGGAAAAAATGGTGATGGTGACGGTCGGAAACTCAGATATCAAAAAATAATGGCGAATAAAACAAACCGGGTACGAATAATTGCTGGTAACTGGCGCGGTAGAAAAATTGAATTCCCAAGTGTTGAAGGCTTGCGCCCAACTACAGACCCTATTCGTGAAACACTGTTTAATTGGCTTCAGCCGTATTTATCTCAAGCCCATTGTTTGGACTTATATGCGGGAAGTGGAGCGCTAGGGTTTGAAGCGGCATCGCGTGGGGCAAGCCATGTGTTGATGATTGAAAAAGATGTTCGTATTATGAAATGTTTACGGACTAATAAAGACCTGTTAACAGCTGATAACGTACAATTAATGCATCGCAGTGCGTTGGATTTTATGAAAACTAAGCGTAAAGAAGGCGATATGATCTTTGATGTGGTGTTTTTAGATCCGCCGTTTAGACAAGGTGAGCTGGAAGAATGCAGCAAGAATCTTGAAGCGAGTGGATGTTTGTCGGATGATGCCGTTATCTACTTAGAGTGCGAACGCAAATTGGATTTAGATTTTTTGCCAAGCAACTGGGCACAACGCCGCAGTAAAACAGCTGGGCAAGTGTCATATTATTTATACCATAGAGAATAAACATGGCTAGAAAAGCAATTTACCCAGGAACATTTGATCCCATTACCAATGGGCACATCAATATCATTGAACGCGGAGCTACGCTGTTTGATATCGTTGTCGTGGCGGTTGCTGATAGTGCAGGCAAAAACCCGCTGTTTGATTCTAATGAGCGCGTTGAATTGGCAAAGGCGGCATTGGCCAGCGTCGCAAACGTTGAAGTGGTGAGTTTTTCAGGCCTTTTGGTTCATTTGGCTGAGCAACACGGTGCAAATATTGTTATTCGTGGCGTACGGTCTATCGCAGATTTTGAGTACGAAGCTCAAATGGTGGGTATGAATAGGTTAATGATGCCGACACTTGAAACGGTTTTTTTAACACCTCATTCGGAATGGGCCGATTTGTCTTCAACGTTAGTACGCGATATCGCTCGCCATAATGGTGATATCAAACCATTTGTACCGAATAACGTTGAACGCGCTATCCTAAAAAAACTTAAGTAGTTATGTCTTTAATTATTACCGACGAATGCATTAATTGCGATGTTTGTGAACCTGAATGCCCTAATGATGCTATTTATATGGGTGAAGAAATATATGAAATACATTCTCACTTATGTACGGAATGCGTAGGGCATTTCGACACGCCGCAGTGTGTTGAAGTATGTCCTGTTGAATGCATCCCGAAAGACCCTACTCACGCCGAAAATCACGATCAACTAATGCTCAAATATCAACACTTAATGTCAGGTAGCCCATCATGAAACGTTTGTCAGTCTTTTTCATCGTCTTAACGTTTGCGTTATCTGCTTGCGCACATAAACCAGCAGTCAGTTCTTCACAAGCTGTCGCATCGGCTCACCCTGCGGCAACAAAAGCGGGTATTGATATATTAAATAAAGGTGGCAATGCGTTTGATGCGGCAGTTGCTGTAAGCGCCGCTTTAGCTGTTGTCGAACCTTATGGGTCTGGTGTTGGTGGTGGTGGATTTTGGTTGTTACATCGCTCAAGCGATGGAAAACAGGTGATGGTTGATGGGCGAGAAGTTGCGCCATTAAAAGCACACCGAGATATGTATTTAGATGCTGATGGCGAACCGATTAAAAGTGCCTCTGTTGATGGTGCGTTATCTGCGGGTATTCCAGGTATGCCAGCAGCGCTGGTTCATTTATCCACTAATTATGGACGGCTTGCTTTAAAAGATACGCTTCAACCAGCGATTAAGCTTGCTAAAGACGGCTTTACCGTTAATGAACACTATCATCGTTTAGCGCGCTTTAGAAAACCAATTTTAAACGCTACTAAGGCGTCTAGAACGATTTTTTTAGATGAAGGTAATGTACCTGTCATCGGTAAAAAAATCATCCAAGCGGACTTGGCTAAAACGCTTGAATTGCTTTCAAAAAATGGCTTTGATGGGTTTTATAAAGGTGTGGTGGCAGAAAAATTAGTTGATGGCGTTCAACAAGCCGGTGGTATTTGGACGAAGCAAGATCTTGCTAATTACCAAATTAAAGAACGTGAACCGGTTGTTATTGATTACAAGGGGATGAAAATCACCAGTGCTGCTTTGCCATCATCGGGTGGGTTGGTGTTGTCGATTGCGCTAAATATATTAGAACAATACGACATCGCTTCGATGGACCAAACAACGCGTATTCACGTCGTGGTGGAGGCCATGAGACGAGCGTATCGCGACCGCGCTTTGTATATGGGTGATAGCGACTTTGTTGATGTGCCAGTTAATACATTAACCAAAAAATCGTATGCACTAAGCATGTCAAAAAACCTAAAACTGGAAACGGCGACACCCAGTTTAGACTTAACAGGGTTGAATGAAATAGAAGGGCATGACACAACACATTTTTCAATATTAGATAAAGAAGGCAACCGTGTGTCAGCTACGTTATCAGTGAACTACCCCTTTGGATCTGGTTTTGTACCTGAAGGCACGGGCGTTTTGTTAAACGATGAAATGGATGATTTTTCTATGAAGCCAGGCACGCCAAACGTGTATGGGTTAGTAGGTGGTGCCGCAAATGCAATTGAGCCGGGTAAACGCATGTTGTCGAGTATGTCGCCAACCTTTATTGAAAGTAAAGACCACATTGGCATATTAGGAACACCCGGTGGTAGCCGAATTATCAGCATGGTATTGCTAGGCATTTTAGAAGCGGCAGACGGTAAAGGCCCGGCAGAGTGGGTTGCATTACCGCGTTATCATCACCAATATTTAACCGATGTTATTCAGCATGAACCAGGCGCATTGAGTGCGGACATTGTCAGTGCACTGAAGAAAAAAGGGCATGCGTTCAAATCAGTTGGAAGGCAGTACGGTAATATGCAAGCCATTATGCATGATACAAAAAGAAACAAAGTGAGCGCGGCAAGTGACCCGCGTGGCGCAGGTAGCGCTATAGTCGAATAGTTAGTTTTTAGAGCTGTTTTTTTGCTCTACCATTTCATCCATATGACGCATAACGTTTGAACTTGCAGACTCAAAGTTTTTAATACTATCGATTAATTCTTTACGAATACTAGCGTCGCTCACCCAATCTTGTTGGATGAGGTCAATTGATCGTTGAACTTGAGCATGAACATCAGCATGGGGAGTTTCTAAAGCCTTATAGGCTGATGTGTTAGTAAACTCTTGCTTGCCAAGCCCTTCGTAATACCATTTTCCAAGCCGACAATCGTGTGATGAAACTTGAACGGCTTGTTTTTCAGGACACTTTTTGCCATCGCTATCAATAGCGATATAACCATTTTGCTTGAATACAATATGATCAACTTTGGTTAGTAGGCCAAACGTTTTATCTTTTGCGTAAGAAAGGTGGTCAATTGTTTCATTAGCAGATTTAGATAACGCGTTAAACTGCCCTTCAAATTGACTGACCGTTTCATTAACAGAGCTGGCTAAGGTTGAGGCGCGGCCAGACTCGGTCATCATATCTTTAACGCGATGATTAAAGTCTTTAAGTGTGTTTTCAACGTCTTCAGCTGCTTTCTTAGTATGGTGCGAGAGGCTTTTTACTTCATCAGCCACCACGGCGAAACCGCGACCGTGTTCGCCGGCTCTTGCGGCTTCAATAGACGCGTTTAGAGCAAGTAAGTTGGTTTGATCAGCAATATCGGTGATAACAGATAATGACTCAGTGACCATTTCGCTATTTTCATTCAGTGCTTGAATGACCTCAGTCACCGCTTGTATGCTTTTATCAAGATTGAGCAGTGCTTGGGTTATTTCTGATACAGCTAGCACGCTAACTTTTGCATTGTCACCATTAGTGATGGCAATATCAGTGACTATCTGCATTTGTTCGCTAATATTAACTAAATCAGATTGATTGTTTTTTAAGTTTACAATTAAATTACTTGAGTTTAATTTGTACAGCTCAGACGCTAGAGAGTTATGGGCCATTAACACGCTGTTATCCCTCATTGCTTCAACCGACCGGTTGATGGACATTAATGAGCGTTTAAACTGACCGGGTAAGCCTAATGGCAGGGTTTCTCGTTCAAAGTCACCCGTGGCGATAGCATTGAAACAAGTACCAACCTCTTTGAAATAACATTCAACGCGGTCTAAGAACCTATTTAATTCCCACGCGACAATGCCTACTTCGCCCATGCCTTTCGTGTTTGAAATTCGGTGATAAAGTTCGCCGGCGGTATTTTTTTCTAGAACACTGCCGATTTGAGCAATCAGTTTGAGTTGTCTGTTTACCGTAATCCAATGGTATAGAGCGTTAATGCCCATTAAAACAAAGCCAACCCAAACTATAATGCTTACTTGATAGTTCAGGCTAATGAAAACGGCCAGTGCAAAAACCACCAATAGATTAAAAACAGAGAATATTAGTTGCTGTGTTTTAATGAAAGGCACTTTAGCGCTGGTTTTTTTAGTACTACTTGTGTGCTTATTAGACATGCTACTTACCCACCTTTATAAAGCTTGAGCATTAAGTTACGGTAACTAAGGTTTTGTGAGGCGACCCATGATTCGAGATGCTCTAAAGAATTTTCTGTGCTGGAAGCGGTGTTTTGCATTTCTATAGCTAACATTTCTTGGTAAATAGGGACCAATGTATTTATGGCGCTTTCGGGGGCTTTGCGTCTTATGGAATGGTAGCCATGCTGTTGACCGTTGACATCATTGTCTACGGTGATGTTTTCAAAGACCCAGTAAAAATCACCATTTGCAGATAGGTTTTTAATGAAACCAAAAAACTATTTTTTTTGTTGAATTGTATTCCACAAATATTTGAATAAGCCCTTCGGCATATCGGGGTGGCGAACTATATTTTGAGAAGCTCCACACAGCTTAGTAAATGGGTACTGTGAAATACTCATAAATGAACGATTGGCATAAGTAATCAATCCTTGATTATCAGTTTTTGTGATTAGAAAATCATCAATTTCAAGCTTGTGCTCGTTAGTATTTGTCATCGTTTGTATCTCATAAACAATCCAGTTTAGTTATGAGTGGGCAGGGGTATTAGGTTTAAGCCGCACGACTTTAGTATAGTTAATGGATTTTATTTCACAGCAGTAATGTGGTTTTTTTCTAAAAAAAAGGGATTACAGAGCAAGGCGAGTTTAGTTTGATTTTTTTTGCTCTATTTCTAGCAACCAACCATCCGTGCCTTGGCAGGAATTGGTCGTTGTTCCTGAAAAGTCGATCCTTACATATTTTCTTTTTATGGCATCAGGCAACTTTCCACTAACAACGAATCCATCATTTGTTTTTTTGACGTCGATTTCTACGGGTATTTTATTCGCAATAACACGAATGCTATGCGGTAATGTGGCGGCGGATGTATGGAATGAAATGTTAGACTCATGAGGAACAGTTGCCAAATGTTCTGGTGATACATTAGTAAATGTTGGTTTTTTACATTTCTTTTTACTACTAGAAGAACCGCCGTACGCTAACAGTTGGCTGCTAAATATGGCGAGTATTAAAAAAACAAGTATATTAATTGCCTTCATTATTGACCTCTGATCGTTATCTAATTAATTAATAACTTATGTTATTCTTAAAAAACAAGTAAAGCTTACGGTTAATCAGGATATACCTGATAGTTCACATAAACCATCCAAAACAAGCTGTATGGGGCTGACAACACCAATAATTTCACCATTCTCCATTACGGGTGCTCGCATCAAGCCATAGCGTGCAAACAAGCGTGAACAGTAACGAATGTCCATATCAGGTGTGACAGAAATCATTGGCTTTTCATTGATTTCGTAGACATTAACGCGGTCTGCAGCACGGTCTTTCGCCAAAACCAATTTTGCGATAATGCCGGCATTTAAAACCCCGTATTCATCATCGGCATGGAATTTGTTTACAAATAACATGGATGTGCGATGCTGTTTCATGATTCTAATAGCCTCAGTAATAGTTGCCTTTCCATCAATCATATGAAAGTTGGTTTTCATTACATCACGTACTCTAATTATTTTTTTATCTTCGCTCATAATTCTTCCTCAATCACTTGTGTAATTTCTTTAGCTTGGTGCAGAACACCTATCGCATCCTCAACGTCAATTTTTATGGCAATACCACTGCCAGGTTCGTCATCAAATTTTCCGGCTTTTGCAATTTCTTCCAAAATGTTACGACTCATGTGTTCTTCTACAAGGAACAATAAAACATCTCGTTGAGTTTCTAAATTAAGCCCTAGAAATGTTTTCTTTTGATTAATACCTTCACCACGCGCATTATTGATAATGGTTGCACCTGTCGCACCGACGTCCCTAGCCGCTTTGAGTACATCGTCTGTCTTGTTGTCATCAACAAAAACTAAAATAAGTTTAAAATGCATAGTATGCTCCTATCGTTTATTTATTTGGTTTACACGGCGATTAATCCACTCTGCAATTTGAGCGTAACCAAGGACCGACATTATAGGGAAGAGGCTGGCAAAGGCAATCAGCCCAAAACCATCTAACAAAGGGTTTCTGCCAGGAATAGCAGTGGCCAATCCAATGCCCAGAGCAGTGACCAACGGAACAGTGACTGTTGATGTGGTGACGCCACCAGAATCATAGGCAAGCCCAATGATGAGTTTGGGTGAAATAAGCGTTTGGATCATGACAATGACATAGCCGGTGATAATAAATAGGTGCAAGTCAATGCCAGTGACAATGCGGTAAGCGCCTAGCGAAATACCAAAGGCAACGCCAACGGACACAGCTAATCGTAGATACAATGCTTTGATGCTTCCACCAGAGTTTTGTTCAGCTTTAATACCAACAGCAATTAAGGCTGGCTCTGCAAGCGTTGTAGCAAACCCTATGCAGGCTGCAAAAATGTAAACCCATAGGTAGTCTTGCCAAACAACATCCGTTGGTGAGTTGCCGCTGTGGTTTATGAATTGTGGGCTAGTTAACTGTTCAGCCATTAATGAGCCTAAGGGGAACAACGCTTTTTCTAAGCCAAGCAGAAAAAAACTCATACCCAAAATAATATAAATAACACCAATGAGTAAATCATTTGCCTTTTTAAAAGGGCGTCGAATAATCACGAGTTGAAAGAAGATAATGATGCCTGCTATGGGCAGAATATCTCGAGAAGTAGACAGTAAAATAGCAAAAAAATCGTTAATAAGGCCCATTAGATAATCATTCCATAGGCCATGACAAAAATAATAGGTGTTAGCGCAGCAAAGGCAATAAGGCCAAAGCCATCAGTCATTGGGTTGCGCCCTTTAATGGCGGATGCAAGGCCAACACCCAGTGCGGTGATGAGCGGAACGTTAATTGTTGAGGTGGCCACGCCACCAGAATCAAAAGCAATACCTATGATGGTATCGGGTGCTAGAGCAGTCATAATCACCACGCCCATATAGCCAGGAATGATGAGGTATTGTACGGGCCAGCCTCTAATAATTCTTAATACGCCAAACAATATGGCAAACCCAACAGCAAAGGCAACGGTATACCGTAAACCAGTCGCATAAGCCAGTTGAGCTTCTAGGGTATCTGCTACTAAACCACCTTCTGAAGCGATACGAGCAGCTTCGTCCGCAACAGCAATCAAGGCGGGCTCTGCAGCGGTTGTGCCGAAGCCCAGCGAAAAGGCGAAGACTAAAAGCCAGGGTAAGCTGCCTTTTCTAGCAAATGCATTGGCTAAGTTCTCGCCAATAGGAAATAAACTTTTTTCTAAGCCTTGAATAAAGAGCGTGAGCCCTAAAACGACAAAGCAAGTGCCGATGGCTATTTCCCCAATGTTTGGCACGGGCTGCTTTAAGATAAAGACTTGAAAGATAAAGATAACCACAAAAATAGGCATCAAGTCCATTGAGCTGCCAATTAATTGCTTAATAAATTTATTTTTAATATTGAACAATCAAATCCCTTTAAAGTCACAGCGCTATCAATAGAGTTTAGCTGATAGTCATCAATATAGATTCGTTTTTCTTGCTACACCCTATAGGAATTTCTAAGGCATTTCCAGTGACTAATGCTGGCAGCTAGGGCAATAAAACGTTGACCGTTGGCCAATGGTTATTTGTTTGATCGGCGTTGAGCAGACGGTACATGGTTTGTTCTTGCGTCCATAAACATTAAGAGTCTGTTGGAAATAGCCTGGCTTGCCATCGCTGTTTACAAAATCTTTTAATGTAGTGCCGCCTTGTTCGATGGATTTATTTAAGATTGACTTAATGGATTGAATTAATACGCCGAACCGTTTTTTAGAAATGTTATTACTGGCACGTTTGGGGTGTATTTTGCTTAGAAATAATGATTCGCTTGCATAGATGTTTCCTACACCAACGACCATATGCGCATCCATGATGAAGCTTTTTATGGGTAATGAACGTAATCGTGATTTATTGTAAAAGTCGTCAAGATTAAATGCCTCAGTTAAGGGTTCAGGGCCAAGTTTGCTGATTAATTTATGGCCGTTAATCGGCTCATTTGTCCACAGGTAGGCACCAAAGCGTCTTGGGTCGTGATAACGCAAACACGTGCCATCCTTGAACTGGATGTCAATATGGTCGTGTTTTCTTTCGGCTTCATCTGTTTTTATAATACGTAAACTGCCCGACATGCCAAGATGAATCATCAGTGTGCCAACAGCGGTTTCCAGCAGCAAGTATTTGGCTCGGCGTTTAACGTCGATAATCTTTTGACCGGGCAGTAGCTGGCTAATTTCTGGGCTTACCGGCCACCTTAATTGGTTTTTACGTACGATGACGTGCGTGACGATTTTGTTTTTTATATGTGGGGAAATACCACGCTTAGTTGTTTCAACTTCTGGTAATTCAGGCATCTGGCAAGCTTTTGAGTTCAGTCATGCTTTTGTATTTTTCGGCACTAAAGTGGTAGTTTAATTGATTGTCAGTTGGCGTTAAGGTAACGCCATTGGGTGTCTTGGTAAGCGTGAATATATATTGACTCCCATTGTTTAGCGTGACAACAACATTAGGTTTGTTATGGGAGCTTTCTTTTGTATTAACTTTTATGGCGCGGGCAAAACGCCATTCATCCAGTAAGGTTTGAACGGCATCCGCAGATAGTGGTTCTAATGAATTAACAGGGTGTGTTTGCCACGTATTATCTGGTTGGCGACGTAAGTGTAGCGTAGGGGTTTTGAGTTCTGTTATTTGTATGTCGTCGGAAAATAACCGCGTGTCTATGTACTGGCTAATCGGTGCGGATAGGTGGTGGGTGAACGTATCATCAACCAAAAATAGCGACGTGGTGTTGGCGACATAGCGCCGATGTTGAACAGGTTCGGTATTGCCGATAGACAACATCGTGTTGTTGAAACTAACCTTAATATTTGGCCGGATAAGATTAAACTTTTCTAACGATTGGCTTTCAAGCGGGTATTCAGTTGTTACGTTAATCTGCGAAATCTTCAGTAAACGTTCAACTTTACTGGGCAGTGCAGGTGCTTGAATGGGGCTGGTTATTTTCCATTGGTCGCCGTCAAGGGACATGACAATGTTGTTGGCGTTTTTTCGTTGAATGGATATGGTGTGAATGGCTGATGGATCAATGTTAGTGAGCTTAATAGCAGTCTCTTGTTGTTGCCCAGGCTTAAGCCAGACGATTAATGCAAGGCCGCAAAGGAAAGCTATTAGTAGTACGTTGATACCTAACCGCTTATTCATGCTATCTTTTTTTGCGTTTTAACCAAATGATAATACCGGTCGCAATGAACACGAGTGGTAGTACGATTAGGAAGCCGAGACCAAAAATCAATGTCCATAGCTGGCTTACATTAAGTGAGGTATCGACGGCTGTTTTCGCTGGAATATCAATTAGATTGTCGTCTTGATTTAGCCACTGAACGAGGTTTAAGCCTAAGTCTAAATTAGCGCCGTTGCCCAAAAAGGCATTAGATAAAAAGTCTGCATCACCAATAATGGCGATACGTTGATTTGTTTCGCTAAGTTGGCCGTCAACAGTTACTTTACGTGTTAATTCATAGCCTATATTAATGGGCCCTTGAGTTTCATCCGAGTCGTTATCAAATTGAATATCACCACTGATGTCGCCTATTTCGGTCCAGGAACGTTCTAACGTCGAGAGGATGGGAGAGGTAGTGAAGCTTGCGTTATCATTGCTTTTTAGCCCAGCGGCGCCTGGGAACAGGCTCATGGCTTGAAGTTGTTGAGTAACAGGGTGATTAGGGTATTCAGTCACTAAGGCATAGGTTGGGTCGTTTATTCCAAACATTTGTGTCGTCGCATCCACGACAATGCCTTGCAAAGCTGATATGCCAAATAGGTCGTTGAGGATGTTTTTATTATGGGTTGAGCCAGGCTCTGTTAACCAGAGTAGAGGCTTGCCTGATGTTACATATTGTTTAATGATGCTGATTTCACCGGGTAGTAATGCTGATTTAGGGTCAGCTATCACCAGTAACGATGTATTTTTCGGAATAGTAGGCGACTCAATTAAATTAATAGGTTGGTTGTTGATACCTTTGCGTTTTAATTCGTCACTAAACAGGCTTAGATCAAAATTGGCATCATTATTGGCTGAGCGTTCACCATGACCAGTAAGAAAAACGACCCATCGTTGTTCACTCGTGGTGAGTCGTTGTAACGCATTGGTGAATGATTGCTCGTCTAGCGCGGTTAACGACTCGCGGCGATTGTTGTAGTGAATTATTAACTCACCATCGGTTGTAATACCTTCTTCACGCGCAACATCTGGACGGGTATCAGGGTTGATGAACGTTAATGAGGTATCAGCTTTATGGTGTTGATATTTCTTGATTAATTCAGATATCCGTTGCCGAATAACGTCATTTTCGGTGGCATACGCCGTTATCTCAACAGGTGTTGATAGCTTTTTTAGTAATTCAATACTGGGTGAAGATAACGAGTTACGGTTGTTAACAGTCCAATCGGATTGAATAGTATATTGAGTGCTTAACCACGCAAGTACACCCATTACGCTGCAAAAAAGCAGGGTAAAAATGATATTTTGAATGCGAACGGCTTGGTGTGTTTTACGAGTAACTTTCATTTTTGTAGGCGGTCATTGTCTAACCGGCGGACACTCAAAATAAGGAATCCAGCAATAAATAAAACAAAATAGAGTACATCGGTTGAATGAACGAGGCCACGTAACAAACTTTCGAAATGGCGCATCATAGAAATATATTCGAATAAGGGGCTCGCATTTCCACTGTTACTACCGGCCCAATCGATAATCCAAAGTAATAGTAGAGCGCCAAAGCTACACACGGCAGCAACCGTGGCTTGAGAGGCAATGGTAGACATATAAAGGCCTAAAGCATCAAAAGCAGCGAGTAATAACACCATAGCCAACAAGCACGCGGACAGTTTGCCGAAATCTATTGTAGCAATGGGGGTTAATGATAATGGCATTAGCGTGATGGAAAAAAGCATGATGAGTAGAAAAATAAATGTCGCTAAAAACTTACCTAAAATAATGTCCGTCATAGAAATTGGGGCAGAAAACAATAGGCTGATGGTTTTGTTGCGCCGTTCGTCACTGATCAGTCGCATGGTAATGAGTGGCGTAATCAGTAAAAAAATGACGGCGGCATTTCCATACAATGGGGCGATGACCAAGTCGGTAATACCCGGTGCGTTAGCTAACCCAACCAGCTTGGGCTGTATGGTTAAGTAAAAATCAATTTGTGTTAGAAACATATAAGCAAGAATTAATTGGCTAATACCCAACATGGTCCATGCCAATGGAGACAAAAATAAACTGCGCAGCTCGCGCCCAGCAATAGTAAGGCTATTCATCGTGAGGCTCGGCTTGCGTTAGAGATAAGAATATTTGCTCCATATTGTGTGTCTCGGGTGTTAACTCAAGTAGCCCCCAGTTTTCGTTAACCGCTAGGTTGGCGATAGTTTCTGCAGGGTTTTTGTGTTGGCCATGCTGAATGCGAAATTGATTATCACTTGTTTCGGTAATGTCAGTTATGTCTGATAGGGATTTAAGCATTGATATGTCCACAGGGCGCTTGAACTTGACCAATAAACTGGATGAACTCATGCGGTTATTTAAAGAATCTATGCTTTCGTTTAAAACCAACTTCCCATGATGAATGATTTGCACGCGACTACATGACTGCTGAACCTCTGGCAAGATATGTGTCGATAAGATGACGCTGTGTTTCTGACCTAGTTGACGAATTAGTTGACGAATTTCTAATATTTGGATGGGGTCTAGCCCAACAGTTGGCTCATCTAAAATAATCACTGATGGTTTATGCAAAATGGCTTGAGCAATGCCCACGCGTTGTTGATAACCTTTGGATAAATTGGCAATGAGTCGGTGGCCCATATCTGCCAAGCCGCAGTTGTCTTTCCCTTCGGTGACAGATGTCGTAATAGCACCTGCCTTCAAGCCACGTAATTTAGCGCAATATTGTAAGTATTCATCAACGGTTAAATCGGTATAAAGCGGTGGGGTGTCGGCTAAAAACCCTAATTCAGCTTTGGCCAGTTTGGGCTGTTCTAAGATGTCGTAACCGTGGATTTTAATTTCACCAACCGACGGGGCTAAATTCCCACAAATCATTTTCATAGTGGTTGATTTGCCTGCACCATTAGGCCCAAGAAAACCTAATATCTCGCTTTGGTTGAGAGAAAAGCTAACGTCATCAACTGCGCAATGCTCACCGAAATGGCGCGATACATTATTGACTTCAATCAGAGAGCTCATTCTAGAATTGGTTTGTTTCAAAAAAAGCCTACCTTAGCATTCAATTTTTGTACTGTCAGCTAACGAGTCGTGTAAAAATACGATAAAGAAAAATGAGATTTAAAACGATGTTATTAGGTGTTGATACGGGGGGTACATTTACCGACTTTGTTTTTATTGGTAACAACGGTGTGCAAACGCATAAGGTGTTATCGACACCCGATGCGCCAGAAAAAGCTATATTGCAGGGAATTAAGGAACTGGATGTTGATGAATCCAGTTTATTAATCGTGCATGGCTCAACTGTTGCTACGAATGCAGTGCTTGAAGGTAAGGGCGTTCGATGCTGCTTTATAACAAATACTGGCATGGCGGATATTCTAACTATTGGTCGGCAGGCACGAAAAGAGTTATACCATTTAAACCCAGCAGTTAAAGTGCCACCCGTACCAAAAGAGCTTTGTTTGGAAGTATCGGGTCGATTGTCTGCAAAAGGCGAACGAGTAGAAAGTCTCAATGAAGATGACTTGCTGTCTCTTCATAAAACGTTAAAAGAAATTGCACCGCAAGCAGTTGCTATTAATTGTTTGTTTTCTTTTCTAGATGATGAAGATGAGTGCCGTATTGAAGGGGCTGTACCTAACGGCATAATGGTGTCTCGTTCATCACGGGTATTACCAGAATATAAGGAGTATGAACGAGGCATGGCGACGTGGTTGAATGCTTATGTTGGGCCGTTGGTGAAGGGGTATTTGGATAGATTAACGTCATCAGTCAATACAAGGTCGGTGTCAGTTATGCAAAGTTCAGCGGGCACAATTGCAGCTAGTCAGGCGGGTGATCAAGCGGTTCGAATGCTACTGTCTGGCCCTGCTGGCGGGTTGATGGGGGCGTTGCATATTGGTAAGTTGGCTGGTTATGAGCGCCTGTTAACCTTGGATATGGGAGGCACATCTACTGACGTCTCGCTATTAAATGGTGAAATCTCACTGACCAGTGAAGGTGAAATAGCAGGGTATCCTGTTGCTGTCCCGATGGTTGATATGCACACCATCGGTGCGGGTGGTGGATCGATAGCGCGCGTTGATAAGGGTGGTTTGTTGTGCGTGGGGCCTGAATCAGCCGGTGCACATCCTGGGCCTGCATGTTATGGGCAGGGTGGTGTTGCTGTAACGGTAACCGATGCGAATTTGTATTTAGGGCGTATCAGTGCCGACCATTTTTTAGGTGGTGCGATGTCGCTAGATATAAATGCTTGTAATATAGCCGTTGAGCAATTGGCGAACGCGCTTGACTGCTCGCCTAAACAAGCTGCTGAAGGCGTCATTGAATTGGCTAACGAGCATATGGCTAGAGCGTTACGTGTTATTTCAATACAAAGAGGAATAGATCCTGCCCCGTACGCATTAATGACATTTGGTGGTGCTGGCAGTTTACATGTTTGTGCTTTGGCTGATGCGTTGCAGATAAAAACGGCAGTTGTGCCAGTGAACTCTGGCGTCTTGTCAGCCTTTGGGATGTTGGCAGCACCTAAATCACGTGAATTATCTAAAAGTTTAGTGGGCGAACTTGCATCAATCTCTTTAGCGTTAATGCAGAAAAACTTTCTTGAGATGATTGACCGCGGAACAGTAGAGTTGCTAGAAGAAGGCGTTCCGCAACATAAAACAAAGGTTAATCACCTGGTTGATTTAAGGTATGTAGGTCAGTCATATACGCTACGCGTGCCTTGGGTTACAAAGCAGCAAGCAACGGAAGAATTTCATCAGTTACATGAAAAACGCTATGGGCACCAATTAGAATTGCCTGTTGAGTTAGTTAACCTAAGGATGAGTATAACTGCAGAGGTCAATGCGCCTGCGATGGACACATTAACTGAACGAAAACAGGGCGAAATGCATCAGCAGAGCGTCAGTGAGGAGGGTGACAATATACGTGTTATTCAGCGGCAACAATTGCACGCCAATGACGAGATTGTGGGTGAATCATTGATAGTTGAAACAGTTGCGACTACCTACCTTGCACCAGGGTGGCGATGCAAGGTGGATAGTTTAGGCAACTTAATGTTGACGAAAGCTTAAAGCGATTAAGAAATGCCCGCTAATGGGTGGCTGGGTATATCTGTATCGTGAACTTCAGCTTCAGGGTGAAGCTCTTTAACGCTTTTACTGATGGCTTCAACCTTGCTGATGGGTGCATCTACCATCATTAAGTATTGACCGCTTTCAACCGCTTTTTCGAAAGCCTTAAGCCTTGAATTTGGCGCGCTAATACCAATCATTGCAGAGCCCCAAGAGCCAACGCCAGCACCGGCTAGTGCAATACCGAGTACAGCGCCACCGCCCAGTACTAATCCTGCAGGTGGGAATGTCATAGCAGCAATACCGGCTAAAATGCCAGTTACCCCACCAACAGCAGCGCCCGTTTCAACACTGTGAATAAAATCGCTGGACTGGAGTAGATTGGCTTCTGGCAAGTCTTTCATGTCAGAGCCATCTTTCGCTAGAATGTGGATATTAGATTCGGTGATGCGAGCCAACAACATCTCGTTTACAACTTGTTCAGAAGTGTCGTGATCAGGTAATAAAAAATACAAACGTCTTTTCATTATATATACCTCCCATAGGGTTATGGAAATACAAAGCTATCATATATTTAGGTTGTAAGGTTGGGTTTTAGTTCAATTGTTGATGATAAATGCTATGTGGTTGGGATAGGCGTTTCACAAATCAAGTTTGAACACGTAGAATAACGCTAACAATAATAAATGAGGATAAAACATGTTTGATTTTTTAGATTGGGGTAGCAACATGGCTATCACGACGAATGAATTGGCGGGCGTAAACCCATTTATGGGTACGGGGGCGGGTATATCTTTTATAATAGCTGCTCTGTTGGGAATTTATATGTTCATTCGCGTGATTAAGAAAAAAGAAAATGATGTGTTGGTAACATTATTACATTTTGTTGCTGGCGCAGGCGTGTTCGCAATGATGATGATGCAACTAGTAGCGGGTAGTGCCAGTGGTGACCCAATGTATCCAGAAGAGTCGGGTTCGTTGCCACAAGCACTGTTGATGTCAGCTGTTATGTTGGCGCTAGGTGGGTTTATTTGGCGGCAACGTTTACGAAAAAACCGGTCTGTAAGGTTAATTTATGCGCATGTTGTTTTTGGGTTATTGACGGGCGCAGTACTATGGATATCGATATTCCAGATGTATGAAATGCATTAGGCCTATTGATTGCCGATGAGTATATAATGGAACTAAGTTTCTTAGATATTGCTCTAAGGAGAATAATTGAATTTAAAGGATAGATATGTCTGTTACACTCACTGAAAGTGCTGCTGTTCAAGTACAGGACCAATTAGCTAAACGCGGAAAAGGCTTAGGTTTACGCTTGGGCGTGCGTGAGTCGGGCTGTTCTGGTTACGCTTATGTTATTGATTTTGCAGATAAGGTGGATGATTCGGATACGGTTTTTAGTGAACATGGGGTTAAGGTCATTGTTAATGAAGACTCATTAAGTTTTTTAGATGGCTTGGAGCTTGATTTTGCTAGAGAAGGTATAAATTCAGCATTTAAGTTTAATAATCCAAATGTGAAAGACGCGTGTGGTTGTGGTGAAAGTTTTACCGTAGAGCCATAAGTATTCAATAATAAGAGAGCCATTCGGTTTCTTCAGTATCAAATCAATATTACTTGATTGCTAGTAACGCCTGAAATCTGTAAACTACGCACGTTATAACAGTTAGCTGTTAGGTAACCTAATGCCGTGAATTTACACGGTTTTTTAAAAAATTAATTTTATTGTTGGAGTAATACTATGGCGCTTGAGCGTACTTTTTCTATTGTAAAACCTGATGCAGTTGCAAAAAATGTAATTGGACAAATTTATGCACGTTTTGAACAAGCCGGTTTAAAGGTTGTGGCCTCTAAAATGTTGCAACTATCTCGTGAGCAAGCTGAAGGCTTCTATGCGGTTCACAAAGAACGTCCTTTTTACAACGACTTGGTTAGTTTCATGATGTCTGGCCCAGTCATGGTTCAAGTGCTTGAAGGTGAAAATGCAATTCTTAAAAACCGTGAAGTGATGGGCGCAACAAATCCAGCTGAAGCGGATGCAGGCACAATTCGTAAAGATTTTGCTGACAGTATCGATGAAAATGCTGTGCATGGTTCAGATGCACCTGAAACAGCCGCTGAAGAAATTAAGTTCTTCTTTAGTGATGCGGAACTTTGTGAGCGTCTTCGCTAGTTAACTAATGACTGCGAAACAAAACTTGCTGAATTTAGACCGAGAGGGTCTAGAGTCGTTTTTTGCTGATATGGGTGAAAAGCCATTTCGTGCGACGCAAGTTTTAAAGTGGATTCACCAAATGGGTGTGTCTGACTTTGAGAAAATGACAAATCTCAGCAAGGCGTTAAGACTACGCCTTGCTGATATTGCTGAAGTGAAGTTGCCCGAGATAGTGTTAGAGCAAAAATCTGATGATGGAACCTATAAATGGGTTCTAGAACTGGATGGGCAAAATAGAATCGAAACCGTTTTTATTCCAGAAGATAACCGCGGCACGTTGTGTGTGTCATCACAAGTTGGCTGTGCATTGGAATGTACGTTTTGTTCAACGGCCCAACAAGGTTTTAATCGGAACTTATCAGTAGCCGAGATTATAGGCCAAGTTTGGGTAGCTGCTAGAGCATTAGAAGGTAAGGCCAGGCTGACAAATGTAGTGATGATGGGGATGGGCGAGCCATTACTTAACTTCACCAGTACGGTTAAATCGCTTAATTTAATGATGGATGATTACGCATACGGCTTAGCGAAACGCCGTGTCACGGTTAGTACATCTGGTGTGGTGCCAGCAATGTATCGCTTGGCAGATCTTAGTGATGCTAGTTTGGCCGTGTCGCTACATGCGCCAGATGATGAGCTAAGAGATGAGCTTGTGCCAATCAATAAAAAATACCCTATTGCGGAACTGCTCGATGCGTGTAGAAATTACATCAAAGATGATAAGCGCAGAAAAATTACGTTTGAATACGTCATGCTACAGGGTGTTAATGATTCGGTTGAACAGGCACATAAATTAAAGGACTTGCTAGAAGGCATTCCATCGAAGGTGAATTTGATTCCTTTTAATCCGTTTCCAGATACAAAATATAAACGGTCCAGCAATAATGCGATTCACCGTTTTACGGATGTCCTAAAAGAAGGCGGCCTGATTACAACAACGCGAAAAACACGTGGAGATGATATTGATGCCGCTTGTGGTCAATTAGTGGGCAAAGTTAAAGACAAAACCAAACGGCAATTAAAGGCTCAGAGGGTTGCAATATCATGAAAAAATTACTAGTGCTTTTTGTTTCATTAATGGCTGTTCTGATAAATGGGTGCGAAACTCAACAAGTTCGCCCTCAACAAGAAAGCAATATTCATACACAAAAAGACAGCCCCGCAGATGTTTATGTTTCTCTCGGTGTGGAATACATGAACCGTGGCTTGAACGATGTGGCGCTAGAAAAGCTTAAAAGAGCGATTCAGGTGGACCCGCGTTCAAGTGATGCAAATAACGTAATAGCTGTGCTATATGATCGCCTTGGTGAGAGTTCACTAGCCGGTGTCCATTACAAAAGAGCGGTTCAGTTAGAGCCTAATAATTCTAGCGCTCAAAACAACTATGCACGTTATTTATGTGGTGTGAAAGACTATGAAAGTGCTGATAGGCATTTTTTACAAGCATTAAAAAATCCATTATATAAATCGCCACTGTTAGCGCTCACCAATGCAGGTACTTGTGCGACTAAAGCAGGTAAATACGACGATGCTGATAAGTATTTTCGAACGGCGCTGCAAAGAAATAAACGGTTTTCTCCGGCATTATTTCAAATGGCAAAGCTTAAGTACGAGCAAAAAAACTATTTATCCGTAAGAGCTTATTTACAACGTTTTACACTGGCGCAAAAAATTACGCCGGCATCTCTGTGGTTATCTATTCAAACGGAAGATAAGCTGGGTGATAAAAATGCCGTCGCAAGCTCAGTGTTGAAGTTGCAACAACTTTTTCCTGACTCACATGAGACAAGCTTGTTAGAAAAGAGCAAGTTCAGCTACAACATTTCAAGATAATAGTTAAGTCATGAGTAAACGCTTACAAGCCATACGTGGCATGCATGATATTTTGCCTGATCAGACGCCAGTTTGGCAGGGATTGGAAAAAACCGTATCGGATGTTTGTAAACAATATGGCTATGCTGAAATACGTATGCCGTTGGTAGAAAGTACCGATTTGTTCTGCCGTTCAATTGGTGAAGTGACGGATATTGTTGAAAAGGAAATGTATACGTTTGAAGACCGAAATGGGGATTCGCTAAGTCTACGGCCTGAAGGGACAGCCAGTTGTGTGCGTGCCGGTCTTGAGCACAGTTTGTTTTATAACCAAGTTCAGCGCCTCTGGTACCAAGGGCCCATGTTTCGGCATGAGCGCCCACAAAAAGGCCGTTATAGGCAGTTTCAACAAGTCGGCGTTGAGTGTTTTGGTATGTCGGGTGCTGAGATTGAAGCTGAACTCATTATCATGTCCCATCGGATATGGAAGGCATTAGGTATTAGCGATGTGGTGGCGCTTGAAATAAACTCGCTAGGAACAAGTGAAGAAAGGGAAAGCTACAGAAGCGTTTTGGTTGATTACTTCGAGGGTCATATAGATCAGCTTGATGAAGACAGTAAGCGACGTTTACAGTCAAACCCTTTGCGTATTCTCGACAGTAAAAACCCAGATTTGCAAACATTAATAGAACAAGCGCCACAACTGCTCGACTCATTGGGAGGCGCATCAATAGCGCACTTTGAGTCGTTACAAGGTTATCTGCAGAATGCAGGCATTGATTTTAAAGTAAACCAACGCCTTGTTAGAGGGCTGGATTACTATTCACATACGGTGTTTGAGTGGGTGACGAGCGCATTGGGCTCCCAAGGAACAGTATGTGCCGGTGGCCGGTATGACGGCTTGGTTGAACAGTTGGGCGGCAAACCCACTCCAGCTGTGGGCTTTGCGATGGGTGTGGAGCGACTCATCCTTTTATTAGAGCAAGATCACTTTGAACTTAAAAAGCCGATAGCGTACATTGTGCATCAAGGTGATGAGGCGACGAAAGCAGCCATACAATTAGCAGAAACATTACGTGATGAAATGCCGGACCAATGTGTTGTGTTGCATTGCGGAGAAGGTGGCTTAAAAAGTCAGTTTAAAAAAGCAGATAAGTTGGGTGCTAAATTCGCGCTAGTGTTAGGCGATGATGAGGTATCTGCTGGCGAGGTTAGTGTAAAATTTTTGCGTGAACGCCAAGAGCAGCAACGTGTGAAGCAAGTAGAAATAGCAAATTATATCAAATCACAAAACAGTTAACTTTAACTGTTTTAATTTAAATAGTGCCCAGATGGGCATGAATAACTAAATAACGGAAAGTAACGATGGATGTTAATCAGACTGAAGAAGAACAAGTTGAAAGTTTAAAAAAATGGTGGGCTGAAAACTCACGGTCTATTATTTTTGGTGTTGGCATAGGGCTGTTCGCTATATTTGGCTGGCAAAGTTGGAAAAATCACACGAGAACCCAAGCGATTGAAGCATCAGACTTGTATCAACAAATGGTAACGGCGGTTAAAAATAATAACCCTGAAGCGGCTGTTGAGTTTTCGAATGAAATTACTAAAACATATGGTGATACACCCTATGTCGGATTAGCTGGTTTGCAAAAAGCAAAAATACAATTGCAACAAGGGCAGCGAAAAGAAGCTGTTGCCTCTCTTATGCTAACGAGTGAGCAGGCTGACAACAATTCAATCCAACATGTGGCACGTTTGCGCGCATTTAGAATTCGTATAGGTGATGGTGAAATGAAAGAAGTCATCCAAGATATTGATGATGTAATGGCTGAAAAAAATGGCGTTAACCCAGGTGAATTTATTGGCCAATACGAAGCGTTAAGAGGCGATGCATATCGTTTGTTAGGTGATATAACAAAAGCAAGAAATAGTTATATCGCAGCGATGCGTAACGCAACGTTGGATAAAAGAATAATTCAATTAAAACTTGATGATCTGGGCCCCCCACCAAAAAGCGATGCAGTAAAAGCAGGCGCCTTGAAGGTTAAAGAGACAGCAAAATGAAACGGATTGTTGTTTGTGCAGGACTACTAGTGCTGTTGTCAGCTTGTGCAAGCGTTGTTGAAAGTACAAAAACAGCAGGTAAGAGTTTAGAGAAAAGTGTTATCGATATGATGACATACGATGGTGAAGACGAGACGAGGCCGCCTCGGGCGTTAGAAGATATCGTGCCGGAGCTTTTGCTTGACCCTGTATGGCAAGGAGATTTTACCGAAGGCCATGGCAATAACTTCCTGAAATTAGAAATGACGGAAGCGGATGGCTTCTTGTATGTGGCAGACCATGAAGGTGTCATTGTTTCTATTGAACGGGAAACTGGCGAAAAAGTTTGGGAAGTTGAAACAAAATTACCGATATCTGGTGGAATAGGTGTCAGCGATAATGCGTTGTTTGTTGGTACAACTGACGCTGAAATCGTTGCGCTTAAGCTGGAAGATGGCGATACACTCTGGACTCATCATGTATCTAGTGAGGTGTTATCAATTCCACGTTATTCAGATAATACCGTGATTGCACGTACAGTTGATGGTGCTGTGACAGCGCTTGATGCCGAAAATGGCGAAGAAAAATGGTCGTTTGTGCGGGACGTTCCGGCGCTGAGTTTAAGAGGAACAAGCTCACCGGTATTAAAAAGTGGTGGTGTTATCACGGGTTATGCAAATGGTAACTTAGTGGTATTACGGTTAACCGACGGTATGCAAATCTGGGAGTCCAGTATAGCCGTGCCGAGAGGGCGAGGTGCTTTAGACCGTATGGTGGATGTGGATGCAGACCCATATGCAGGTGATCGTTTTGTATTTGCAGCAACGTTTAATGGTGGTTTGGTCGCAACGGATGTTCGTTCAGGCGAAATAAGCTGGAGACGTTCAGAAATATCATCATTTAAGCGGATGGCAGCCGACTGGACTGCTTTGTTTGTTATTGATGTGAATAATCATATCTGGTCAGCAGATCAGACAACGGGGGCGGTCAATTGGCAACAAGACTTGCTTGAAAATCGCCAGCTGACGGATCTTGTATTGGAAGGTGAGTATCTATTCACGGCTGATTATGAAGGTTACTTGCATGTACTATCTTCGGTAGACGGCCGTTTAATTGGGCGTGTTAAAGTGAGTGATAAGCCGATTGTCTCTGCGCCTATTGTTAAAGATGAGTTTGTCTATCTACAAGACAGTGAAGGTGAAATCACAGCATTGCAGTTTACTTCTATAACAGCTGCTGAAACAGACATAGACGAATAGTTATGTTGCCAGTTATTGCCTTAGTCGGCCGGCCAAATGTTGGCAAATCAACCTTGTTTAATTATTTAACGCGTACGCGCGATGCGTTAGTGGCAGATTATCCGGGGCTCACAAGAGACAGGCAGTACGGTTTAGTGCGCCGTGGTGATTTGAAATCACTGGTTGTTGATACGGGCGGAGTGACTGCGACGTCTGAAGGGATAGATGGCGTTGCTATCGAGCAAGTAGAGCGCGCTTTAGAAGAAGCTGACGTCGTTCTTTTCATGGTGGATACACGGCATGGAATGCACCCTATCGATGAAGAAATTGCCTTAAATTTACGTAAACTTGATAAGCAAGTGGTATTGGTCGCCAATAAGGTCGATGGGCTAGATGCGAATTCTTATATTGCCGAGTTTAACAAAATGGGTTTTGAAAAACCTTGGCCGATTGCTGCAACACACGGGCGTGGTGTCGTTGAATTGCTAAAACATGTGTTCACTATACTCCCCACGGTGGATTCATTTTCTGAAGCGCTGCCTGGTGATGGTATTCGGGTGGCAGTAATAGGTAGGCCGAATGTTGGGAAATCAACGTTAATCAATAGGATCTTAGGTGAAGAGCGTGTGGTGGTGTTTGATGAACCCGGCACTACACGCGATAGTGTATTTATACCGTTTGAACGCTCAGGTAAGAAATACACATTGATTGATACGGCCGGTGTGCGTAGGCGTTCTAAGGTCTCAGAAGTAGTAGAAAAGTTCAGTATCGTAAAAACATTAAGGGCGATTGAGGACACGCATGTCGTTATTTATTTGATAGATGCGAGTGAGGGTGTTACCGACCAAGATGCGAGTTTGCTTGGCATGGTGCTGGAAACAGGGCGTGCATTGGTAATTGGTTTTAATAAATGGGACGGCTTATCCGAAGACCAGCGAGATAAAGTAAAGCGTCAAATTGATGTTAAATTAAGTTTTTTAGAATACGCGGAGCAATATTTTATCTCTGCATTACACGGTAGTGGCGTCGGTAAATTGTTTGACTCGATTGGTGCGTTATACCGTTCTGCAATGGTTGAAATGTCAACGCCTCGATTAACAGAGATCTTAGGGTATGCGCTTAAAGCCCATCAACCTCCGTTAGTAGGCGGTAGAAGAATTAAATTAAAATTTGCGCATCAAGGTGGGCAAAATCCACCAGTTGTCGTAATTCATGGAAATCAAACAAAATCTGTACCGGGAAGTTATAAACGCTATCTGATGAATACGTTTAGACAAAAGCTAGACTTAGTTGGAACACCGATTCGTATAGAATTTAAGTCGCCAGATAATCCTTATCAAAAAGAAACTAGAAAATCAGCAACGAATATTAGCAAAGGTAAAGATGGTAAATCGTTAGGTAAAAAGAAATTTAAGCTTAAAAAACACCGCTAAAGATTACTTACAACCGCCTTTTTTTGGCTCATCTGCTCTTTCTACTAATTTAACAAAGTCACCTGCATATTTAAGTTCCTGGAGTTCAGGGTACTTTTTAGTGCGTTTCTTTAGGCTGTGGCGAATTGAACGAATCATAAACCGAGTGTTAGTGTCCCATGGCATTTCAAAGCTGTTCTTGCAATGGGTGCAAGTAAACGTTGCTGCTTTACCATCGTGTTCAATCATTGTGATAGTCCAACAATCACAATTCGTGCATAAATCTTTAATTTGCATATGTGTTCTACTTTTTACTTGTCAGTTGATGTATATGGTCGCTAATAAAATAGGCGGGGTCAACTTTGGTTTTATTTAAATAAACATTCCAGTGTAAATGTGGGCCTGTCACTCGACCTGTTGCACCAATATCTGCGATATGTTGGCCTTGAAGTACAGCATCTCCAATGTTTACCAAGGTTTTATTCAGGTGAAAATAACCACTAATTAAACCTTGTCCGTGATCGAGCAAAACGGTATTTCCATTAAAAAAATAATCTCCAACATCAATGACTGTTGCATTGGCGGGCGCCACAACGGGGGCACCTTTTGGTGCGGCAATATCTAATCCACTATGGGGCCGTCTCGGCTGATTATTGAAGAAACGCTTCAAGCCGAAGGGGCTGCTGAGTCTCCCCGTGGCAGGTAAAATAAAGTCCACATTTGCGGGCGTTTTGGACCACGTTGATAATGCTTTAGACAGTGTGACTTTCTCTTTTCCTATACGATCCATATCCAGTTTGTTTGGATTAATCATGCGTTTGTTTTTAGGTGTTTTCTTTAACGTTATATGCTGGGCAGGGTAGTCTTTATCCGCTACATTAAATGGTATAGATGCGGCTAATGTTGTATTAGTTAACGTATGCTTTCCTGGTTTGGCAGATAATGGAATGCCCACAATGGCATACCAATGGTTATTATGCTGAACCGTAAGAACCTTACGACCGTTGTAGAGTACGTTAGGAGCTGTTTCGTTTGTTAATTTAATAACAGCTACCCCGCCTGGTACAAGATTCTGTTGGGGAAGTGCTATTGCCAAGCTGCAAAAAGCCATCCCAAATAGCAAAGTAAAAACGTTAATTTTCTTCATAAATATTGTCGACCGTTGTGCTTAGTGAGCCATCAGCTAATTGGATGTGCAGTTTATCATTAAGTAAAACGTGTTTAACGCTATTAACAATCGAGTTGTCAGTTTTATTCTTTGTGATGCTGTAGCCTCTGGACAGCGTATTTAACGGACTAAAAGCATGTAGCCCCGTATTGCACTGTTCGAACCGAAGCCGTGACCGTTGCAATTTACGTTGAACATTCGTTGGCAACTGGTGCTTTAAGGTGCTAAGCCTTTGCTGGTAGGCATCAACTTTCTTTAAAGGACTCGTGCTAAGCAATTGTGCTTTTAAACCAGATAAACGTAAAAAATAATGTTGTAAGACAGCTTTTGGCGATTGCGCTAATCGCGCCTGGCAATCATCCAGTCGTTGAGCATGTAATTGCAGCTGGGTCCCTGGGTGAGTGCGTTGTAGGCGATGTTGAATGTGCCCCAGCTGTTGGGTTCTATTTAAAATTTGTCGCGATAATTGCTCAGTCAGTTGTTTGGCTAAATACTGTAAGTGGCTAAACCATTGTTCTTGGTCTGGGCTGATCAGCTCTGCAGCCGCAGAGGGTGTTGGTGCGCGATGGTCGGCAACAAAGTCTGCAATGGTATAGTCAACCTCGTGACCTATGGCGCTAATTATGGGAATAGTGGATTGGTAGATGGCCCTTGCGACGATTTCTTCATTGAATGACCATAAGTCTTCCAGAGAGCCTCCGCCTCGAGCAAGTATTAATACATCACATTCGTTACGCTTGTTGGCGCGTGCAATAGCGTCAGTTATTTCTTGTTTCGCGGTGCCACCTTGCACCGTTACGGGGTAAATTAATACGGGTAACAGCGGGAACCGGTTTCTAAGAACTTTTAAAATATCATGAACGGCAGCACCACTTTTGGAGGTGATGATGCCAATCTTTGTTGCTAATGCTGGTAATGGTTTCTTATGTATTTCATCAAAAAGCTCTTCGCTTGATAGTTTATTCTTGAGAGCTTCAAATTGCTGACGGAGTACGCCTTCTCCCGCAGCTTCCATATGTTCAGCGATGAGCTGAAAATTACCACGTGCTTCATATAGACTTACTCTGGCTTTTAAAAGGACCTGCATGCCACTCTCTGGTTTAAAGCCAATTTTACGAAGTTGGGGGCGAAACATGGCGCATTGAACCTGAGCTTTACTGTCTTTTAATGTGAAATAAATGTGCCCAGAGGCGGGGCGAGCCACGTTAGATAGCTCGCCTTCGATGGTAATCGTTAAAAAGTGACCTTCTAACGTTAACCGCGTTTCACGACAAAGTTGGGAAACGGTATAGGTTTGTTGGTTATCTAGCATAAAGAGTTAGAAAATTATCTATTAGATGATAAAAAGTTGAGCATACCTTATAATAAGGTGCTTTTTCTACGACAAGCACGGAAAATATGCGATTCGAACAAGAAGCTTTAACATTTGATGATGTTTTGCTAGTACCAGCACATTCTACGGTATTACCTAGAGACGTCTCTCTCCAAACACAATTAACACGCGGTATAGCGCTTAATATACCGATTCTTTCAGCGGCAATGGATACGGTCACCGAAGCACGCTTGGCTATTGCCTTAGCGCAAGAGGGTGGAATAGGGATTATCCATAAAAACATGACAGCAAATCAACAAGCTGCTGAAGTGTTAAAAGTAAAGCGCTTTGAAAGTGGGGTTGTTAAGGACCCTATAACAGTGACATCCAACACAACTATCCGCGATGTCATGGCGTTAACTCGCCAACATAATATTTCTGGTGTTCCAGTTGTTAACGGTAGTGATCTTGTGGGTATTGTTACTAGCCGTGATTTACGCTTTGAAACACACTTGGACTCGCTCATTGATACAGCGATGACGCCAAAAGAAAAGCTGGTCACCGTTCGTGAAGGGGCAAGCAAAGAAGAAGTGATTGGTTTGTTGCATACCCACCGCATTGAGAAAGTATTGGTCGTGAATGATAATGGCCTACTTTGCGGCATGATCACCGTCAAAGATATTCAAAAAGCCAAAGATTACCCACAAGCGTGTAAGGATGAGCTGGAACAATTACGTGTTGGTGCAGCAGTAGGCACTGGCGATGGCACAGAAGACCGTGTTGGCGCACTGGTTGATGCAGGTGTGGATGTGGTTATTGTTGATACCGCACATGGGCATTCACAAGGTGTGTTAGATCGAGTGACTTGGGTGAAAAAGAATTACCCAAATCTTCAAGTTATTGGTGGAAACATTGCAACAGCTGATGCTGCGCTGGCTTTGGTTGATGCAGGTGCTGATGGTATTAAGGTGGGTATTGGCCCGGGTTCAATTTGTACTACGCGTATTGTTGCAGGTGTTGGCGTGCCACAAATTACTGCAGTAGATAACGCTGTTCAAGCACTCAAAGGCACTGGCGTTCCTGTTATTTCAGACGGTGGAGTTCGTTATTCTGGTGATGTGGCTAAGGTGATAGCGGCGGGTGCCAGTTCTGTCATGTTAGGGAGTCTTTTAGCGGGCACAGAAGAAGCGCCGGGTGAAGTGGAGCTATACCAAGGACGCTCTTACAAAAGCTATCGTGGCATGGGGTCATTAGGTGCAATGGCGCAACAAGAAGGCTCAAGCGATCGCTATTTCCAAGAAACTAGTGAAACTGAAAAGCTAGTGCCTGAGGGCATAGAAGGCCGCGTGGCATACAAAGGCACAATGGTAAGTATCGTTCATCAGCTAGTGGGTGGTTTACGAGCAAGCATGGGTTATACGGGCTGCGAAAGCATTGACGTGATGCGTCATAAAGCAAAATTTGTCCGTATTACAGGGGCTGGAATGAAAGAAAGCCATGTACATGACGTGATGATTACCAAAGAAGCACCTAATTATCGTACCGAACGATAACAACGAGGTTTAGATTGAAAACACAGCAGCACGAAGATATTCATTCTCATAAGATACTTATTATAGATTTCGGTTCTCAATACACGCAACTGATCGCAAGACGTGTACGTGAAATTGGCGTGTATTGCGAAATTTACCCATATGATGTGGAGCATCAAGCAATAAACGATTTTAAAGCCAGCGGCATCATATTATCTGGTGGGCCTGAAACTGTGACAGAAGGCAACGCACCTAAAGCGCCTCCAATGGTTTTTGAGTTGGGTGTTCCCGTATTAGGTATTTGCTATGGTATGCAAACCATGGCGGCCCAGATGGGGGGTAGAGTTGAAGCGTCAGATCACAAAGAATTTGGTTATGCGAGTATTCGCGCGCGTGGACACACAGAATTGCTCAGAGATATAGAAGATCACACAACGCCAGAAGGTTATGGGATGTTGGACGTATGGATGAGCCATGGCGACAAAGTGGTTGAGTTGCCAACGGGCTTTAAACTGATGGCGAGTACCGACAGTGCGCCTATTGCCGGTATGGCAAATGAAGATAAACATTTTTATGGCTTACAGTTTCACCCAGAAGTAACCCACACTAAACAGGGTGGCCGCATTTTAAGGCGTTTTGTTTTAGATATTTGTGGTTGCGAAGCATTGTGGACATCAAAAAACATCATTGATACCAGTATTGCGGCAGTACAAGAGCAGGTAGGAACGGATCAAGTGATTTTGGGTTTGTCTGGCGGTGTTGACTCCTCTGTTGTGGCGGCTTTATTGCACAAAGCGATTGGCAAACAATTGACCTGTGTTTTTGTTGATACGGGTTTGCTTCGCTTAAACGAAGGTGATCAAGTGATGGCAATGTTCGCTGAACATATGGGTGTTAAAGTGATTAGAGTTAATGCTGAACAGCGCTACTTAGATGCGCTTAAGGGTGTGTCAGATCCTGAAAAAAAACGCAAAGTCATTGGTAATTTGTTTATTGAAATCTTTGATGAAGAGGCGGCGAAGCTATCAGATGCAAAGTGGTTAGCGCAGGGCACGATTTACCCCGATGTTATTGAATCAGCGGGTTCTAAAACTGGGAAGGCGCATTTAATTAAGTCACACCATAATGTTGGTGGTTTACCAAAAGACATGAAGCTGAAGCTCGTTGAGCCACTACGTGAGTTATTTAAAGATGAAGTCCGCAAGATGGGCGTTGAGCTGGGACTGCCTGTTGATATGGTTTATAGACACCCATTTCCTGGCCCTGGGTTAGGTGTTCGAATTTTGGGCGAAGTTAAAAAAGAATATGCCGATTTATTACGTTTGGCGGATGATATTTTTATCAGTGAGTTGTATAAGCATGACCTATATCAAAAAACCAGCCAAGCGTTTGCGGTATTTTTACCGATTAAGTCTGTTGGAGTAACGGGTGATGGCCGCCGTTATGAATATGTTATTGCACTGCGTGCAGTAGAAACAATTGATTTTATGACAGCTCGTTGGGCGCACCTGCCGTATGCATTTTTAGGACATGTGTCTAACCGTATTATTAATGAAATATCCGGTATCTCCCGAGTGACGTACGATATTTCAGGTAAACCGCCGGCCACCATTGAATGGGAATAACACAGCTAAATGGATGATGAAGTTTGGATGCGCGAAGCCATTGCTTTAGCGCGAAAAGCGGAAGAAGTTGGTGAGGTGCCTGTTGGGGCAATTATCGTCAAAAATAACGAATGTATTGCCGAAGGCTATAACCTACCCATAAAAAATAACGACCCAACAGCGCATGCTGAAATCGTTGCCATTCGAGCGGCGAGTAAAAAAATTGAGAATTACCGTTTAGTTGATACTACACTCTACGTTACCCTTGAACCTTGCGTCATGTGCATGGGAGCCATACAACACGCTCGCATTAAGCGCATTGTATTTGCCGCGGTTGATGAGAAAAGAGGGGCTATTTGTAGTGCGCTTTCGTTAACGCAAGCGGGCTACACTAATCATCATGTCGAATGGACGGGTGGTGTGCTAGCAGATGAATGTTCACAGTTATTAACGTCATTTTTTAGAAAAAGGCGATAGTTCTCAGTGATGTCTAATTATTCATGCTAATGTTTGTTTAAATAATTAGAAAAAACATCTCGAGAATGTTGACGCAAAACGAAACACAATGGATTGCCTGTGATGGTACGCCAATGCATGCCGTACGTTGGGTGCCCAATGTTGAGCCTAAAATGGTTGTTTGTATCATCCATGGGTTAGGTGAACATAGCGGCCGCTATGAACATCTAGCTCAATATTTTGTTTCGCATGGCATTGAGGTGGTTTCGTTTGACTTGCGCGGACACGGTAAATCAGATGGCCAACGAGGGCACACGCCTGAGTTGCAACAAATGATTCGAGATATTGACAGATTCTTAAATCATGCGTCAAAAATTGACCTGACAAAACCGCACTTTATTTATGGGCACAGTTTAGGTGCAACCTTAACGCTTAAATACACGTTATCTCACCCAGGTGAATACAACGGCGTGATTTTAAGTGCCCCTATGTTAAAGCCGGCATTTGAACCGCCTAGCTGGAAGGTGTTCTTAGGTGCGAAGTTGCAGCAGGTATGGCCAAGTTTGTCGCTATGCAGTGGGGTTGATATTAAAACGTTATCAAGAGACGCGGCTGTATTGCAGCAGCATAAAAATGATCCGTTAAATCATGATCGAATTTCTGCAAAGTTGGGCACTCAATTATTACAAGCAGGTGAGCAGTTACTGGCAGATGCATCGTTAGTAGATTTTCCTTTATTAATGATGCATGGTGATGCGGATAAATTAACGTGCCATAAAGCGAGCACAATTTTTTCTGAACACGCGGGCGATTTATGTACGTTGAAAATTTGGGAAGACTTTTATCATGAATTACATCACGAGCCTGAAAAAGAAGATGTCTATGACTATTGCATAGAATGGATGAAGCGACAATTAGCGCCTGCGTAGAGAGTTATAAAGCAGGTAGCTGGATATGCTGAGCTTCATGTTTGCGGGCAGGCAGTTCAGGTGCATTATTTAACGCATCAGACTTGTTCAGTAGGTCGTAATATTGACGTACATTCTCAATATAGGTGACAGGCTCTTTTCCTCTGGCATAACCATGCTTGGTTTGTTTATACCATTTCTTTTGAGTTAACAGGGGTAGGTATTGTTTTACATCAATCCACCTATCAGGGTCGCCGCCTTGCTGTTGTGTCAGTATTCTCGCGTCTTCTAAGTGGCCAAACCCAATATTGTATGAAGCTAAAGCCATCCAGGTTTTATCAGGTTCATTTATCCGTTCGGGGATTTTCTTTAGCCGAGTAGCTAAATATTTAGCGCCGCCATCAATGCTTTGTTCGGGGTCAAGGCGGTTCAGGATTTTCATTTGTTTGGCAGTTGCTTTTGTTAGCATCATGATGCCTCTGACCCCAGTGGGGGAAATTGCTTTTGGATTCCAATGAGACTCTTGATACGCTACAGCGGCAAGTAGTTTCCAATCAATGTTGTATTTTTCAGAAGCAGCTAGAAAGTAGTTATGTAATTTAGGTAGCCTGCTTTTAACATGCCGCCTGAAAGTGCAAATATTGATGTAATTAAGATTTTTGGTGTAGCCAAAGTGCTTATCTTGCAATTGCTTTAATACACCGGATAGTTTTATTTCATTAAGAAAACTAACAGCTTCATCATAAAGGGTGCTGTCGTTACTGAGTGGAAATGCCCAGGCAATCTGTTCTGGTTTGGATATGTTAAATGCTGAGCTTAATTGTGGAAACTGACCACGGTATGTTTGGAATTGGTTTGAATCAGCAATGGTGTAATCAAGCAGGCCATTGTTTACCATCTCAATCAATTCAAAAACATTTGTATTACTTGCCTCAACCCAAGACAAATAAGACTGAGACGTTTTCAGCTTTCGTAAGTTTTCAGCATGGCTTGAGCCGGCAAGCACTTCAAAGAAAGAGTCTTTAAGGTATTTTGTAGAACGTGGTCGTCTTGAACGATAATGATAAATTAGTTGTTGGGTAACTTCATAATAGGGTGGTGTAAAACGCAGTAGGTGTTGGCGTTGTGGTGTAATACTTAAGCCGGCAGCTGCAAAGTCAGCTTCGTGCTCGCCAGTAAGTTTTAAAATATCATGGAAATTATTGGGTAAAATAAATCGTGCACGTACGCCAAGCTTTTCGGCGAACAGGTTTGCTAGCTCAAACTCAAAACCACTTTGTTCGCCGGCATTAAGTTGATAAGTAGTGGGGTCTAGCCGTGTTAAAACAACCAGCTCACCTTTATTAAGAACAGCGTTTAGAGCCGTCGTGGGTGTTTTTGAGCAACCAGATAATGCTAACAGAGTAGAAGCTAAGAGAATAAGTGTGAAAACATAATGATTACTCATAAGTATTAGATTAGTTCACATTTTAATTCCGGTGTAAAACATTTTGTTATATTGTGCGATCATTATAGAGCGATATGTTTTGTCAGAATAAAGCACATATGCAATTAAGTTATAAAAGCTTTAAGTGTTATAGAAATTAAAAGTGAATTAAATTGAACTTAAAAGCGATAGAGGGAACTAATAATCAAGCTCAGTGAGCTGTTATGCAAGCGGGGCTTGTTGGATTCAATGAAAAAGAGTAATATCTGGCTCGTTGGAAACAACACTTTTTTGCAAAAAAGTAATTTTAATTAAATAATAAAGAGGAAATATTATGAGTACACCTTCAGAAGCAATGAGTGGCGATATCTCAAAAGGCCTAATTGGCGGAAAGAGAATAGCTATTATATTCTTTGCAGTATTAGCTGTAATGATGGCATGGCGTGTTTACCAGCAGTTATTTGCTTGGGACATGGGTATGGATTCGTTTGAACCAGAATTTCAAACATACTGGATGAATCTTTTATATGGTCAGTGGATCGTAGAATTTGTATTAGCTGCGGTTATTTGGGGCTACCTTCTAAAAACACGTGATAAAGATGTTTTCAATATCACGCCGCAAGAAGAGCTAAAACGTATGTTTACATTACTAGCTTGGTTGTTCTGCTATGTATGGATTGTATATTGGGCTGCTAGCTTCTTCGCAGAGCAAGATGCATCTTGGCACCAAGTAACAGTACGTGATACTGACTTTACACCAAGCCACATTGTATTGTTCTACGGCACAATGCCTGCGTATATTTTAGCTGGTGTTGGCGCATTCTTGTACGCTCGTACACGTTTGCCTCAGTTCGCTGAAAACATCTCAATTCCATTCTTAGTAGCAGTGGTTGGTCCTTTCATGATTCTTCCAAATGTTGGCTTGAACGAATGGGGTCACACTTTCTGGTTTATGGAAGAATTGTTTACAGCACCATTACATTGGGGCTTTGTAGTCTTAGGTTGGACAGCGTTAGGATTAGGTGGTTTATTAATCCAAGTTGTACTTCGTATGATTACACTTACTCAGTTAGACGGTGAAGTGCTTGTAACAGAGCACATGAATGACGAAGATGGTAGTAAATCTGGTTACTAAAAGCTAGATGTTATAGTAATTTATAACGGAAAAAGGGGTGCTTCGGCACCCCTTTTTTTGTGCGTGGAAAAATAGAATAAAACAGCCTTGTAAGGCGCAAAGTTTTATTGATTTTTTATGTAATAAAGAATAGCATGGTTGTATCAGCATTTTAGCGCTAGCTGTTATGGGGAAAAAAGAAGTATTTTAATAATATTTATTGAGGAGGTCAGGATGAGCGCAGTACACACTGCTATTACAACTGCTGAGCAACAGCATAGAATTTATAAAGCATTTGATTGGATTATTATTCCAATCGTAGTATTGGTAATTATTGGTGCAAACCATATTCATGCCATGTTAACTATGGGCGATTGGGATTTTTGGATTGATTGGAAAGACAGACGTTGGTGGGTGACTGTAACGCCTATCGCGCTTATCTTTTTTCCGGCAGCATTGCATTATATTTTATGGAACAATTTTAGGCTTCCATTTGGTGCAACACTAGCCACAGCTGGTTTGTTAATTGGTGAATGGGCAAACAGGATTGCAAACTTTGTTGGTTGGGCTTATTTCCCACTTAATATGGTTGTTCCTGCTGAAATTATTCCAATGGCATTATGTTTAGATGCAATACTTTTAATAAGTAGAAGTCTAACAATGACAGGTGTTCTTGGGGCGATGCTTTGGGGTATTATTTTCTATCCAGCAAACTGGGTAATTATTGCACCTTTCCATGTTCCAATTGAATACAACGGCACTATGATGTCATTAGCTGATTTAATTGGTTATAACTATGTAAGAACTGGTACACCTGAATACATCCGTATTATTGAAGAAGGTACGTTACGTACGTTTGGTGAAGATGTAACGCCTGTATCCGCATTCTTCGCGGGCTTTATATCAGTAGGTGCTTACTTTTTATGGTTAGGTATTGGTAAATGGTTCGGTTTAACAACTTGGATGAAACGAGTTTAATTTATATTTACCCGCTAGTTAGCTAGCGGGTAAACTAAATTCATTACATTTAAAATAATAAAGATTGAGGAAGAATATGTTTAATATTAAAAAAACAGTATTAATGCTAATGGCCATTATGGTTGGTTGTATCGCATTATATGCAGCACCTGCACTAGCGCATGGTGAGAAATCACAAGCTGCTTACTTAAGAATGCGTACATTGCTTTGGTATGATGTTGAAGTGTCAACAACAAAACTTCAAGTTAATGACGAAATGACAATGACGGGTAAATTTTATTGGTTTTATGATTGGCCAAGTAATATTGCGAAACCTGAAGTTGCCTTTTTGAACATTGGTATTCCAGGACCAGTTTTCATAAGAAAAGCGTCATATATTAATGGTGTAAGTGGTACTAACTCAACACGTTTTGAGATTGGTGAAACGTATGAGTTTAAAGTAATTCTAAAAGCACGTCGTGCGGCTAGAGTTCACATGCATGCATTAATGAATGTTAAAGAAGCGGGTCCATTAATTGGTCCAGGTCGTTGGGTTGAAGTAACTGGCGACATGGCTGACTTTACAAACGAAGTAACAACATTAACTGGTGAAACGGTTGATCTTGAAACGTATGGTTTGGCTAATGCGGTTAAATGGCACATTTTCTGGGGCGTAATTGCTGCAGCATGGTTGCTATATTGGATCTTCCAAGGCCCAATCTTAATTCCACGTTACAAGAAAGTTAAGCTATTAAATGAAGATGCTGATGACATAATTACGCCGGCGAACCGTATGGTTGGTCTAGTCTTATTAATTGGTACAATGGCTGTTGTTACATGGAGTTATTACCATGCGCATTCACAATATCCTGTAACAATTCCATTACAAAGTGGACAAATTACGATACCAGCGCTTCCAGATGCTGCTCGTGGTGTTAACGTTGAGATGGTAGATGCTAGATATCGTGTGCCAGGTCGTTCATTAGAATTTACTATTAAAGTAACTAATAATACGAATTCACCGATTAGACCAGGAGAATTTACATCAGCTAATGTTCGTTGGATGAACCCTGATGTTTCTAAAGCAGAACCTGCTGATAGTCATGATCCTGTTGCATCGAATGGTATGACATATGAAGGTGGAGCTGTTATGCCGGGTCAAACTAAACTTCTTAAAGTGGCATGTACTGATGCTGCTTGGGAAACATATAGATTAGCTAAGCTGATTTATGATCCTGATAGCCGTTTTGGTGGATTGTTATTCTTCTTTGATGAAGAAGGTAATCGCTCAGTAGTTGCACTTGGTGGACCTTTATTACCAGTATTTATCTAAATACATACAGGTAAGGTAGTTTAAAAAGCCCCGTTTACGGGGCTTTTTTTTATCTAATTATTAGAGTAAATTAAATTGCGAAAGGTTAAATATGATTGACCTTTAGTGTATTGCCTAGGACAATATGGAATATATAAAACCCACGCCCCATATATGTTGTAAATGAACGAATTAATAGAAGATTCAATACTAATAAAAGTGCGTGATGTACATTTTTCACGTGGCAGCAAGTTAATATTTGATGGTGTGGATATGGATATCCAGAGAGGGAAAGTTACCGCAATTATGGGCCCTAGCGGTACTGGAAAAACGACATTATTGAAAATAATTGGTGGGCAATTACGGCCTAGTCAAGGTTCTGTAGAGGTTGATGGCTCCAATATCCATGCGATTAGACATAAAGAGCTTTATCAATTAAGAAAGAAGATGGGCATGCTGTTCCAGAGTGGTGCGCTGCTTACTGACATAACTGTGTTTGATAATGTGGCTTTCCCGCTGCGGGAACATACTAACTTGCCTGAGTCTATGATTCGAAGTTTGGTATTAATGAAGTTACAAGCCGTCGGATTACGTGGTGCGTTCAACTTAATGCCTTCTGAATTATCGGGTGGTATGGCAAGGCGCGTAGCGCTTGCAAGGGCGATTTCTTTAGACCCGATGATGATTATGTACGATGAACCATTTACAGGCCAGGATCCCATTTCTATGGGTGTTTTGGTACAGCTGATTAGATTGTTAAATGATGCGCTTTCATTAACAAGTATTGTCGTATCACATGATGTACGTGAGACGTGTGCAATAGCTGATTTCGTTTATCTTGTTTCTGATGGTAAAGTTGTTGGGAGCGGTACACCAGAGGAGCTGGCAGAGTCTGACTCAGAATGGGCGCAACAATTTCTGCTTGGTATGCCAGATGGTCCAGTACCATTTCACTATTCTGCTAAACCATACGTTCAAGATTTAATTGAACACTAAATATTAGTAGGATTAATTAATGTTAAATTACTTTCAACGTTTGGGTGCCAGTACGCTAAGTGTTTTAGAACGCTTGGGAAGGGCTAGTATCTTTTTTGCCAATATACTATTAAGCATCCCTAGTGTTTTAATTAGGCCACGTTTGTTGTTTTCTCAGATGTATTCAGTGGGTGTTCTTAGTTTTTCACTAATAGTGATCTCTGGTTTATTCGTTGGCATGGTTCTCGCCTTACAAGGGTTTTATACTTTATCTGATTTTGGTGCTGAGGGTATGTTAGGTGTTATGGTGGCTGCTTCTTTAGTTCGAGAATTAGGCCCAGTTGTTGCAGCGCTATTATTTGCTGGCCGTGCTGGTTCTGCTTTGACGGCAGAAATTGGGTTAATGAAAGCGACTGAGCAACTATCAGGCATGGAAATGATGGCTGTAGATCCTGTTGCAAGAATTGTTGCGCCGCGATTTTTAGCCGGTTTAATATCTATGCCCATTTTAGCCACGATATTTAGTGCCGTTGGTATCATGGGTGGGTATTTTATTGGTGTAGGGCTGCTTGGCATAGATGAAGGTGGTTATTGGTCGCAAATGCAGGCAAAGATTGATTTTAATATAGATATAATTAACGGCTTAATTAAAAGTGTTGTGTTTGGTTGGGTTGTAACATGGATTGCTGTTTTTGAAGGGCATGATGCAATACCGACTTCTGATGGTGTTAGTCGGGCAACAACACGAACGGTTGTTCATTCTGCTTTTGCTATTTTGGCATTAGATTTTATTTTAACTGCGCTGATGTTTGGAGATATCTAGTATGTACGTATCAAGATCGATTGAAATTATTGTTGGGTTATTCGTTGCTATAGGGTTTTTAGCCATGTTTTTCCTTACTATGCAAGTAAGTAATTTAAGCGGTTTTAATAAAGAAACGGGTTATGATATTAAAGCTGGCTTCGAAAATATCGGTAGTTTAAAAGTCATGGCACCTGTGTCTATTGCTGGCGTTAAAATCGGTAGAGTCACTGGGATAGATTTTGATTCAGAATCTTTCGAAGCTATTGTGACAATGAGTATTGATTCAAAATTCAACGAATTGCCTTCGGATAGTAGTGCTAGTATTCTTACGGCAGGTTTGTTGGGTGAACAGTATATCGGCCTTGAAGCAGGGGGTGAAGAAGAATTTCTAGTTGAAGGCAGTAAGCTCGAGTTAACTCAATCTGCACTCGTGTTAGAACAAATTATTGGGCAGTTTTTGTTTAGTAAAGATGGCGCAGATTAATTCACATCAAATTGAAAGTATGATCAATACAGAGATTAAACAAATTGCTCCAGGTGAGTTCGCCGTTTTAGGCGAGCTTGTTTTTAAAGAAGTGGTCGGTCTGTTAAATGACTCCAAGCGGTTGTTTGATGGCAAGTCGAATCTGTTCTTTAGTTTACAAGGTGTTGATAAAACAGACAGTGCTGGCTTGGCCTTGCTTGTTGAATGGACAAGGATGGCTAATAAAAAAAATCAAAATATTTACTTCTCTGATATCCCTAAACAGTTATTAGATATTGCTCGGGTTAGCGGCTTAGATGACTTGTTACCGATTACTTAATTAACTTAATAGAACGTATAAATTTTTCATGGATAAACTAATAATCAAAGGTGGCGGACCGCTCTCGGGTGAGCTGCGCATTTCGGGCGCTAAAAATGCTGCATTGCCTATATTGGCTGGAGCATTATTGTCAGAACACCCTGTTGTTATTGGCAATATGCCGCACCTTCATGACATTACGACAACAATGAGTTTACTTGGCCAAATGGGCGTTCAGCTATCTGTTGATGAAAAAATGCGCATTGAAGTGGATAGTTCTACGATAACAAACTACAACGCACCGTATGACCTTGTTAAGACTATGCGTGCATCGATTATTGTTTTGGGTCCTTTGTTGTCTCGTTTCGGTGAGGCTACGGTGTCGTTACCAGGTGGGTGTGCGATCGGCTCTAGGCCTGTTAATGTTCACCTTGATAACCTAGAGGCAATGGGTGCTACTATCCGTGTTGAAAATGGTTATATCCATGCAACGTGTAAGCGGCTTAAAGGTGCTCGGCTTGTGCTTGATGTGGTGACCGTAACGGGTACTGAAAACTTGATGATGGCAGCAACATTAGCAGAAGGTACGACGATTATTGAAAATGCTGCTCGAGAGCCTGAGGTTAGTGATCTTGCAAACTTTTTAAATGCATTGGGTGCAAAAATATCCGGAATTGGAACAGATACACTAATCATCGAGGGTGTTGAAAGCCTTTCTAATAAAGAGCTGGTTTACAATGTTATGCCAGATAGAGTTGAGGCGGGAACTTACTTGGTTGCTGCGGCTGCGACAGGTGGGAAAATAAAAATTAAAGATGTTGACCCGACAACGCTTGATATCGTGTTGTCGAAACTCCGTGAGTCTGGCGCTGAAATTGAAATGGGCGATGACTGGATCTCGCTTGATATGAAAGGTAAGCAAGCTAAGGCTGTATCGTTTAAAACTGCGCCATACCCAGGTTTTCCAACGGATATGCAAGCTCAGTTTATGGTGCTAAATATATTAGCAAAGGGAACGTCGATTATTACGGAAACTATTTTTGAGAATCGCTTTATGCACGTTCATGAGTTGAAACGGCTTGGGGCTAATATCACGCTTGAAGGTAATACGGCTGTCTGCGAAGGTGTTGATAAACTTCAAGGAGCTACAGTAATGGCCACAGACCTTAGAGCATCGGCTAGTCTAGTTATTGCAGGTCTTATGTCTGAGGGTGAAACTGTCATTGAACGAATTTACCATGTTGATCGTGGTTATGAGTGTATTGAAGAGAAAGTAGCTTTGTTGGGCGGTGATATCCAACGAGTACCTAGTTAGTTATGTTAACGATTGCAATTTCAAAAGGTAGAATCTTAAAAGACACGTTGCCATTACTGGCATCAGTGGGTATTGTGCCGTCAGAAGATCTTTCAGTTACTCGTAAATTGATTATTCCAAGCGTTGATGGACATGTTAATTTGGTTATTATACGTGCTACTGACGTGCCTACCTTCGTTGAATATGGTGCTGCTGATGTAGGTATTGCTGGAAAAGATGTTCTGGTTGAACATAATAGTGATAATTTATATGAACCGCTAGATTTAAATATTGCGCGTTGTAAGCTGATGACTGCAGTTATTAAAGGCCAAGGCATGCCGGCAGGGAAAATCCGCGTCGCTACTAAGTATGTTTCATTGGCTCAACAGTATTTTGCTCAATTGGGTCGACAAGTTGAAATAATTAAGCTGTACGGGTCAATGGAGCTGGCTCCAATTGTTGGGTTGGCTGATTGTATTGTTGATTTGGTTGATACGGGAAATACGCTTAAAGCCAATAATATGGAACCACTTGATGAAATTATGCAAATAAGTTCCAGGTTGGTTGTTAATAAAGCGTCAATGAAAATGAAACACGCTGAAATTAAACGGCTTATTGATCAATTAGAACGTGTGGTTACAGAAAGGCGCTAATAATGAAAATGCGGTTTTTGGACGCGAGTAGTGATGGTTTTAAGAAAGACCTCGAGCATTTGTTAAGCTGGGACGCTGATGATGACGTGTCTATCTTAGACACAGTAGACAACATCATTGGTAATATTCAAAGCCGTGGTGATGAGGCGTTGTTCTCATTTACTCAACAGTTTGATCATTGGGATATTTCAACGGACAATTGCTTGGTTGAAAATGAGGCCCTACATTCCGCATGGCTTTCGTTAGCCACAGAACAAGCGGAAGCGCTTCAATTAGCCGCAGAACGTATTCGTCACTATGCTAAGCATCAGCTGTTAACGCCGTGGAGTTTTACCGATGAGTTAGGTAATACGCTTGGGCAAAAAATTACGCCACTCAGTTCAGTGGGGGTATATGTGCCAGGTGGTAAGGCGGCCTATCCATCGTCAGTATTAATGAATATTATTCCTGCAAAAGTAGCGGGTGTTTCTCAAATAACCATGGTATCACCTACCCCCAATGGCGAAGATAATCCAATGGTATTAGCAGCAGCTTGGCTAGCTGGTGCGGACAAGGTGTTTCGTGTGGGCGGGGCGCAAGCAATAGCTGCACTTGCTTATGGCACAGAAAGTATTGAACCGGTTGATAAGATCGTGGGCCCGGGTAATATTTTTGTTGCTACTGCTAAGAAAAAAGTTTTTGGTAAAGTTGGAATTGATATGGTGGCTGGGCCATCTGAAATACTGATTATTTGCGATGGTGACACTAATCCAGATTGGATTGCAATGGACTTGTTCTCACAGGCTGAACATGATGAGAATGCGCAGTCTGTTTTAATTTCGCCTGATCAGTCGTTTTTAGACAAGGTTGAAGCGAGTATCAATCAATTAATTGATGATATGGAACGCAAAGCAGTTATAACAGCATCATTGCAAAAACGTGGGGCGTTTATTAAGGTTGATTCATTGGATCAAGCTATTGATGTTGTGAATGTTATTGCGCCTGAACACCTTGAATTATCTGTAGCTGACGCGCAAAAGTGGGCCTCTAAAGTAGAACATGCTGGCGCTATTTTTATGGGGCGTTACACGCCTGAGGCGTTAGGTGACTATTGTGCTGGGCCTAATCATGTGCTGCCAACATCTGGAACGGCAAGGTTCTCTTCACCTCTTGGTGTCTATGATTTTCAAAAACGCAGCAGCATTATAGACTGTACGAAAGAAGGTGCTTCTGTACTTGCGGGCTATGCTTCAATACTAGCAGAAGGTGAAGCGCTTACCGCTCATGCACAATCCGCCAATTATCGAAAATTAAATTAGTAACCGTGAGTAATTCAACAGATCAATTTTTATCGTTAATTAGACCCGATATTCAAGCAATGAATGCATATAAAGTGGCTGATGCCACGGGTATGGTTAAATTGGATGCGATGGAGAACCCGTATGGTTGGCCAGAGCAAATGAAGTCTGAATGGCTAGACTTGATGGCGAATGTTGATATTAATCGTTACCCTGATCCCTCTGCTAGTGAGTTGGTGAAAAAACTAAGAGCAACGTCTGATATTGCTGATAAGGCGGGCGTTGTATTAGGTAATGGCTCGGATGAATTAATACAGCTTATTTTAATGAGTTTGAAGCCCGGTTCATCGGTGTTGGTGCCAGACCCAACTTTTGTTATGTACAAGCAGATTTCAACGTCCTTAGGGCTGGTTTGTGAAGGCGTTCCTCTCCATAAAGATTTCAGTTTAAATTTACCTGAGATGCTAAAGGCTATTAAAGATCTTAATCCAGCGGTTATTTTTTTGGCCTATCCAAATAACCCAACAGCTAATTTGTTTGATGAGGCTGATATTATGCAGATAATTGAAGCGTCAGGTGGTTTGGTTGTTATTGATGAGGCATACCAACCGTTCGCAGGAAAGACTTTTCTACAAAAGTTGAGCGTTAATCATCCACAGCTATTGGTGATGCGTACAGTGTCTAAGCTTGGTTTGGCTGGGCTTAGGTTGGGTTATTTGGTTGGTGATAAGACAATTTTAGAACAGTTTGAAAAAGTTCGATTGCCTTACAATATTAACGTTTTCACACAAATTACAGCAGCATTTGCATTTGATCATATTGATGAATTAGATAAGCAAGCTGAATTAATTTGCCAACAGCGTGAATTTTTAAATGATGAGTTGTCTAAATTGGCTGGTCTTTTGGTTTACCCAAGTAACGCAAACTTCATTCTTTTCTCCTTGTTAAATGAAACAGCCGAACATGTTTTTAATGAGCTAAAAAAACGAGCTATTCTTATAAAGTTAATGGGGAGTGCGCGAGGCCTTCCTGAGCAATGCTTACGTGTAACCGTTGGGACTAAAGAACAAAATGTTCAATTTATAAGCGCCTTAAAAGCTATTATTTAAAAATAGTAAACTGTTTATTTTGTCGTGACTCAATATGTTTTATTGAGTCTTGTCACGAAGAATTATTAACTGAATATGCTATAATTCCGCAGATAAGTTTGGGAATGGGGGGAGCGCTTTTGTGTTTCACCTTTAGAATTCAAGAATAATGGAGTGTTTGATGAGCGAAGAAGTTCAGGATAAGCGCAGGCGGCTTTTTTTAACAGCTGCAGCTACAGCGGTAACTGGGGTTGGTGCAGCATATGTGGCAGTACCTTTTTTAGCATCTATGAACCCTAGTGACCGTGCTAAAGCTGCTGGAGCACCAGTTGAAGCGGACATTTCTAAATTAGAAGTTGGACAACTAATCCGTGTTGAATGGCGTGGCAAACCAGTTTGGGTGTTGAAGCGGACAGAAGATACACTAACTGAACTAGCTACTAAAATTGATAAACTTCGTGACCCTGACTCTAATGAGTCTGAACAGCCAGAGTCGTGTAAAAATAGTGCTCGATCTATTAAACCAGATGTGTTTTTAGCGGTAGGGATATGTACCCACCTTGGGTGTTCACCCACCTATAGACCCGAAGTTGCACCTGAAGATTTAGGTCCAGACTGGAAAGGCGGGTTCTTTTGTCCATGTCATGGTTCTTTATTTGACTTGTCTGGGCGAGTTTATGCCGGTGTACCTGCGCCACTTAATTTAGATATCCCACCTCATGAATATATTACAGATACTAGAATATTGATTGGCTCAAGCGGAGGGCAAGCATAATGAGTGGCATGTTAAAAAATGCATTAGGTTGGGTTGATGATAGATTCCCACTAACTAAAGTGTGGAATGAGCATTTAGCTGAATACTATGCGCCTAAAAACTTTAACTGGATGTATTACTTTGGTTCGTTAGCGATTTTAGTATTAGTTAACCAAATTATTACAGGCATATTCTTAACCATTCACTATAAGCCAGATGCAAAATTAGCGTTCGACTCTGTTGAATACATTATGCGTGATGTTGATTGGGGCTGGTTAATCAGATATATGCATTCAACGGGTGCATCAGCATTCTTTATCGTTGTGTACATTCATATGTTCCGTGGCCTAATATATGGCTCATTCAAAAAACCGCGTGAGTTGGTTTGGATATTTGGGATGATTATTTATGTGGCACTTATGGCAGAAGCATTTATGGGTTATTTACTGCCTTGGGGGCAAATGTCCTATTGGGGGGCACAAGTGATTGTGTCACTATTTGGCGCTATTCCGTATGTTGGAGAAGATTTAGCAATTTGGCTTCGTGGTGATTATGTCATTTCAGATGCGACCCTAAATAGATTCTTTGCTTTCCATGTTATTGCTATTCCATTAGTACTGGTTGTATTGGTATTTATGCACATTGTTGCATTACATGCAGTGGGTTCTAACAACCCGGAAGGTATTGAAATTAAAAAACAAAAAGATGAAAAGGGTATTCCATTAGACGGCATACCATTTCACCCATACTATTCTGTAAAAGATTTAGTTGGTGTGGCTGTATTCCTTTTCGTTTTTGCGTTAATTATCTTTTACATGCCGGAGATGGGCGGGTACTTTTTAGAGCACGCGAACTTTATCCCAGCGGATCCTTTGAAAACGCCTGATCACATTGCACCCGTTTGGTACTTTACGCCATTTTATGCGGTGTTAAGAGCTGTCCCTGATAAGTTTGGAGGTGTGCTAGCAATGGCTGGAGCTATTTTTGTATTGTTCTTATTACCTTGGTTAGACAGAGGTGTGAATAAGTCGATTAGATATAGAGGCCCTGTTTTTAAAGCAGCTATCGTGGCATTTGTTATTAGTTTTGTAGCATTAGGCTACTTTGGAATGCAACCAGTAACAACGGCAGGAACTTGGTTCTCAAGGTTCTTTACGTTAGTTTATTTTGCTTTTTTCCTATTAATGCCGTTTTATTCAAACATGGGTCAGGATAAGTATGTCCCTGAGAGGATTGAGGACAAATGAAAACATTATTAGGGCTTATTATTGTACTGTTGTCGTCACAAACAATGGCGGCTTCAAGTCAACATAAATTAGAATCAGCGACTATAGATTTGGGCAATAAACCGTCTTTGCAAAGAGGCGCTAAGTATTTTGTTAACTACTGTCTAAGTTGTCATTCTGCTAAACAGTTACGGTATTCACGAATGGCGAAGGATTTAGAAATTCCATCCGAACTAGTAGAGTTAAACTTAATGTTTACTGGTGAGAAAATCTTTGATGGTATGGATATATCTATGCGTGCTAAGGATGCGGAAAAATGGTTTGGTGTGAACCCGCCGGATTTATCCCTTATAGCAAGGTCGCGAGGAGCGGACTGGCTTTATACGTATTTAAAAAGTTTCTATGTCGATGTTAGTCGTCCATTTGGGGTTAATAATACATTGTTCCCTATGGTTGGCATGCCGCATGTATTATCTGACTTACAAGGCTTGCAAGAACCTGTTTATATTGATGTAAAAAGGGAAGATGGCAGTGTAAAGCAAGTAATCGAAAAACTTGAAATTGTTCAACCGGGTAAAATGACACCTCGTGAATATGATCAAGCAATGAATGACTTGGTTAACTTTATGGTCTATATGGGTGAACCTGCGCAAATGGAGCGTAAGGCAATGGGCTGGAAAGTGTTGGCGTTTATATTGTTAATGATCGTCATTTTTTACTACCTTAAAAAAGAGTACTGGAAAGATATTCACTAAGCAATATTTGTGAAAAATATATAAGAGCCATGTGTTCATTCGCGTGGCTCTTTTTCTAATTTAAAAAAAGGCTAATTATGTTAAATGCATTAAATCGAAAATCAATCATGACGTTATTCGCAGACCCTCTCTGTCATTATAGTCATCGTACTCGTTTTGTTATGAGTGAAAAGAATGCATCTGCCGAAATAGAATTTATAGAAGCTAAAGACTTTCCAGAAGACTTACATGAATTAAACCCATATGGCACATTACCAATTCTTATTGATAGAGACCTGTCTTTATTTAATTCAAGAATTATTATGGAATACTTAGATGAGCGTTTTCCTCATCCTCCGTTGTATCCAATTGACCCTGTTTCTAGAGCCAGATCACGCTTATTAATTCATAGAATCGACCAAGATTGGTACACATTAATGGACGATATAATTAATGCAGGTGAAAAGAAAGCCGCAAAAGCTCGTAAACTATTACGTGAAAACCTAATTGCGGCTATTCCTTTGTTTACAGCAAATAAGTATTTTCTTAGCGATGAATTTTCATTAGTTGATGCAGTCTTAGCCCCATTATTATGGCGTTTACCTATGTACGGTATTGATTTGCCGCCTGAAGCTAAAGCAGTGTTGGATTACACAAAACTAGTAACTTCTCGTGAAATGTTCCAAGAAAGCATGAGTGATGCTGAGCGTGATTTATACGAAAGCCATTCGTTACTAACTGCGTAGGTTAAGTGACACCTCTTAAGCCATATTTGGTTCGCGCACTTCATGAGTGGATTCTAGAAAATGGCTATACGCCTTATATTCTAGTTGATACGACTATAGAGGGTGTAACTGTACCTAAAGACTATATATCAGATAATAAAATCATCCTAAATGCGCACCCAGATGCTATAAAGAATTGGTATTTGGAAAATGACGCGCTGTCGTTTTCAGCCAGGTTTTCTGGAAAAGAAGAAAACATATTTGTTCCAATTAATGCAGTTTTAGCAACGTATGCAAAAGAAAATGGTAAAGGGATGATATTTGATGAACACTTTGAAGATGACCTTCCTCCAGAACCATCAGATGTTATAACGCCAACTAAAAGTAAAAGACCAACATTGAAGGTTGTTAAATAAGCACCTATTTAATGTTCAAAATGAACTTTTAGCGCTTAATAGCATCCTACTTTTAACTATAAATATAAATGTACCTTTTTAAAATAAAATGACAAAAGAAAAAAAATACGTAATAGCCTTTTTCTCACTTTTTTTTATATCATGTTTGTTTTTTTTCGATGTGGTTCGAATTGATATGGAAGACAAATCTAGACTGTTCCCAGTGTATGAATCTGGACAACCAGCCGAGATGGGAACTATTGAAGAAAAATTAGGTACAGTTCAAGTGGCACTTTGCAGTAGCTCTAAATTGGGTACAAAAGCGGTGAAAGCTCATGGGCTAATAATGCTTAGAAAACAAGCAGATAATATGGGTGGTAATGGCATTATTGAAGTTACTACAGATTATGGGCCACACAAAGATATAGATGAAAATTGTGAGTATGGCGTTTTTGTTAGTGGAAATGCGGTTGTTTTTTCTGAATAGTATTCAATAAATTTGTTGCCAATAAGCATAGGGTTAAGTCGGTGTTTATTAGGTGATGCAGTACGGTACGATGGTAAAGGTAAATATTCTGAAACATGCTCTGACTTATTTAATAAAACCTTTTCGTTATACCCCATATGCCCTGAAGTAGAAGCCGGGTTTTCAATTCCAAGACCCGCCATAGAGCTTGTCCAGCATGCCAGTGGAATTAAAATCATTGGTAGAGATGATAAACAGCTTGATGTTACTGAGCAACTAAATAACTATTGCGATAATAAGGTTTTATCACTGGGTTTTTTATCAGGCTATATTTTTACACCGCGCTCACCTAGCTGTGGTTTTGCCTCTACGCCAATAAAATCTATTGATGGTGAAACTGTATTTCACCATTCTGGTGTTTTTGCTCAAGCGCTTCTTAATAAATACCCAACGTTACCTGTGATAGAGGAGCCGAATTTATCTAGTCTTTTGGCTATGTTACGTTTTCAATTACAGGTAATAAGTTATTACGTAATCCATCATTCAAAAGCACCGCAACCTAGCGCAGATTTAGTTGAAGGAAATGTAACGCTAGATTTAATTCTTCAAAATGAGATGTCTATGGAGAATAAAATGTCTGAAGTTAATGAGTTATTCCGTAAGATGAATGCTAAACAATTACACGAACAATTAATGAAATTAAAGACTCAGTTAAATGATAAGTAGCGAATCACTCATTGATGTATTTAATAAGACTGCAAAAACATATGCTGATGATGTTGCAGTAATAAATGAAGGTAGGCGTTATACATTTGCTGATATGAAAATATTATCTGATAATGTAGCTGTTCACTTGGTGTCAAAAGGTATTGATAAAGGCGATAGAATTGCACTGTACTGTATTAATAGTGTTAATTTTGCTATTGCTTACATGGCTATAGTGAAAGCAGGGGCGGTGGTCGTGCCGCTAAATCTATTACAAAAACCATCTGAGATAGCTTATGTTTTAAACAACGCTGCAGTGTCTGGTTTACTTTATCACGAGTTATTTCAAGAAAATGTCGATGAGCTGTCTACTTTAATGACGGCTGATATCTTCGATATTTGTATCGGCAGTCATGCCGGGATGTCTTCCGTATGGAATAGTGTGCTAGAAACGCCGGGATCAACAGTAAATATAGACATTGATGCCGTTAACGATTTGGCAGCCATTTTATATACCTCTGGTACAACTGGTAAACCCAAGGGTGCGATGCTATCCCATCAAAACCTCGTGACCAATACAGCCAGTGTGTTTGAAGCGATGAAGTGGCAAGCGGGTAAAGAAGTTGTTGCACTTGTATTGCCTATGTTTCATGCGTTTGCAGCTACGGTGGGTATGCTGACGCCATTAACACATGGTTGTTGTTTTGTACCGATACCAAAGTTTGAGCCAGACAACTTACTCAATATCATTGAGCAATCACAATCGACTGTTTTTTTGGCCGTTCCAAGCATGTACAACGTTTTGTTGAATACAAAAGATGAAAAGGCGACTAGATTCTCATCCATCAAACTTTGCGTGTCTGGCGGGGCCTCTATGCCTATAGATGTGATGAACCGTTTTGAAGAGAAATTTGGATTGCCTATCTATGAAGGTGATGGGCCAACAGAGTGTTCGCCCGTGACCTGCGTAAACCCAATTGGTGGTGTTAGAAAAGTTGGAACGGTCGGTTTACCAGTGCCCAATGTAGAAATGAAAATATTAGGTGAAGAAGGAACAGAGTTACCACTCGGGGAGATAGGTGAAATCGCTGTGCGTGGCGCGAGCGTGATGAAAGGTTATTGGGGATTAAGTGAAGAAACCAAAACGTCATTTTATAAAGACTGGTTTTTAACAGGTGATTTGGGTAATGAGGATGAAGACGGTTATTTCAGTATTCTGGATCGTAAAAAAGACATGGTTATTGTCAATGGCATGAATGTGTATCCACGAATTATTGAAGAAGTATTATACCGTTATGATGCCGTTTTAGAGGCTGCGGTGATAGGGCATGTTGATAAAACCCATGGTGAAATACCTGTGGCGTATATTGTTTTAAAGGATGGCAGTGAAGCGGATTCTGCTGACATACGTTCTTGGTGTCGCCAGCATTTGGGTAATTATGAAGTGCCACGAAAGGTTATATTCTTAAATGAACTGCCCAAAAATGCAGCAGGTAAAATTGTTAAGCGGGTACTTAATAAACAAGGTGAAGTTGAACGAGGCATCACTTAACCAGTATGTTGCTTGAGCCTATTGATAAAGAATATTGGTGCGATGTTGATGTGCTAACCGTTTGGCAAGCAGCTTTTGCCATGTGCAATATTGAACCGTGGGACGAGCCGATATCAAGTAATGCAAAGCCACCTCAGCAAATAGAAAAAATGCGTGCGAATTTATTGGGGCATATTCCTCATTACAAAACAAATCAGGTGTTTTCACAAAGTGGCTGGTCGTGTAAAACTCAACGGCCCGCACAATTATCAGGGCTTTACTTTAGTCATGCTTCATTATTAAATTGGGCGAAAGTTAGCTTTTCTAAAAATGAAATCCCCATTTTTTTAACCATCTAAACTAGACTGCTTAACCTGGCATTTGCAAGGTAACTTTTTGTTTTCGAGCTTGCTTATTAGCCACCATTACAGGTGCGCATTGGTGCTCATCGTTATAAATAACAAGGCATTCTAAGCACTGAATACATTCGCTGTAATCGACAGCACCTGATTTAGGTATCGCTTTAATTTCACAACGTACCGTACACACCTGACAAGGCTTACCGCAGTCATTACGACGATCTAACCATTTAAATATATGGAAACGCCCGAGTATGGCCAACCCAGCACCTAGTGGGCAGACGTAGCGGCAGTAAAACTTATGAACAAACATGCCTAGTAGCAGCAGGCCAACTGCAAAGGCAACGAAATACCATTCGCGGTCGAACACTAACGTGATGCTCGTTTTAAATGGCTCAATTTCCGACAGGGTTTGCGCTAATCCTAAATCATAGAAACAAAGAATAGATAGGCCTGCAACGACTAGGTATTTTAATTTTTGTAAAACACGATGAGCAGGTTCTTTTATTTTTATTTGTGGGAACCTTAAAAGTTTTCCAAACCATGCCAATATTTCTTGAAGTGCGCCAAATGGGCATAGCCATCCGCAGAACACACCGCGCCCCCAAATAAACAAGGTAACGAAGGTGTACGACCAAATTATAAAGAGCACGGGGTCGAGTAGGAATACATCAAATTTAAAACCATCGCGTAACGATAAAAGAACCGTATAGATGTTTACCACCGATAGCTGACCTTGTGCGTAAAAGCCAATAAAAAATACGGTAAAGAACATAAATACCCAACGGCCATATTTAATGACCTTGGGGTATTTTGATAAAGCACGCTGCTTAACAAAAATTAAAGTTAATAGAGCTAATGAAAGCAAGGTTATAGAAATTTCCATAACACGGGATTTCCACAAACGCTTCCATATGGGAATGCGTTTTTCTTCAATGATTTCAGGTTTGTAAAATAATTCAGCAGGGAATTTGTGCGAACTTTTTTGGTTGATGTTGTCGCCTAACAAATGGTTTTGTCGTAAATCAAAGTTAAGTTGAATGGTCAGCTCTTGGGCTGGGTCGTAGCCAGCATTACCTTTGATTTTTAGCAGTCTCAAATTAGGTAAGTCTGGCACAGTACTTGGTGGGTTTTTATCGAAAAATCTAAAAAATGCCATGTCACGGATTAATAAAGGTAATTCGTTTTGATACAACGACATTCTTGTGGGTATTTTTCCTGGCCTAAAATCATCTTCTAAGAAGCTATAAGGGCCCTCAGACATCACCCCAACAATGTGTTCTCCCGGTTTGAGTGATGCCATGAGGCGGTCATAGTCTTGTTCACCTAGTACGTTTTTGCCGATCATCGGTGCGTTTAAATAGGCGTAATAGATATCTGATATCACTTCAATATTGGTGTCATCAAAACCATAACCTGGATAATCAGTTAGTTCTCTATCTAAGGCTGTTTCGAGTTGTGTACGTGTGATTTTCCAGCGCCCCACCAACTTTTTATCTAATAGTTCATTCCATTCTAAAGGCTCATACAGGTCCATTTTTGGTAAGGAGGACGTTGTTTGAACAAACTTGCCTAACACTTTGCGGGCAACTTCTAAAGAAGCCGTTAATAAAGTGTCATTAGCAGCAATGACAGATACGGTGGCTTTAGTAACACCATCAAAAATAGCACTTCCTTCACCACCTGAGGATGTGGAGCGGGAACGGCTGCTATCCACAATAATGCGATCTGCAACACTGTGCCCTGGGTATTGTTCAAGAAATTTATCAAGGGCTCCAGACCCAAGGCCATGCATAAAAATAGGTTCATGTTGAAATAACACGCGAACACCCATTATTTTACCGTCATTATCAATGCCAATTAATAGGTTGATGATATCGCCAGCGAAACCTTGAATACGAATAAAATCTTTACTTTCAAAAGCATAGCCAACATGGTCTACCGTCGAATATACCGGCCATACATTTGTGTCGAGGTTTTTTTTATCAATACGTGTTGCGGCGGTGAAAATACTTTTAATGGCTTTTTCTGCTACTTCATCCGTAATGAATTCATCAGCAAAGGGGTTAACGCCAGTATCAGCGAGTTGCTTGGCGACAACTAACGAGGGAAAGCTGCTAACAAAGCAAAAGAGGAGAATAATGAAAAAGTTATAATTATTGTTATAAAACATACTGGCATACATTCAATGTTGGTGGGCTAATGTTAGCCAATCTAACGGGTATAATAACAAAGTAGTCAAAATAATACTTTAATGGAATACCGTATGATTAAACAAGATTTTACCCACATAACGACTGTGCCAGTACGTTGGGGCGATGCAGATATTTTTGGACATATTAATAATGTTCAATATATCCGATATTTAGAATCAGCCCGCGTTACATATTGTGAAGATGTATTAGATTTGCCCTTAACAGCAGACATGAAAGTCGGGTGGTTGTTAGCCGATATTCAATGTGCTTTTCTTCAACAAGTGCATTATCCAGAAAACTTAACGGTAATGACTCGGATAAGTAACGTTGGGAATAAGAGTGCAACCGTTCTGGCGGAAATTTATCGTGAAGGTGAAGATAAGCCCGTTATAACAAGCCATGGGGTCATGGTTTGGTTCGACTTCGAACGTCAACAAACTGCGCCAATTCCAGATGTTATAAAATCAAAAGTGGCATCCTATGAAAAATCAGTCGAAGGACTATAAGCACCATGCCTAAAAAACGCGTATTGTTATCTTGGAGTAGCGGAAAAGACAGCGCTTGGACACTTTATCAGCTTCAGCAAGACAATGATGTTGAGCTGGTGGGTCTGGTTACAACGGTTAATGAAACACACCAGCGCGTTGCTATGCATGCAGTGCGTGTGGAGCTATTAAAACAACAAGCACAAACGGCTGGTTTGTCATTACACATTATTCCAATTCCACACCCTTGTAGTAATGAGTTATACAACCAAGCGATGACAAACTTTTTTGTTTCTATTGAAGGACAAGGTATAACACACATGGCATTTGGTGATTTGTACTTGGAAGATATCCGCCAATATCGCGTACAAAATCTAAAAAACACAGGGTTAGAGCCATTATTTCCATTGTGGTTAAAACCGACTGAACAACTTGCGAAAACGATGTTAGACGCTGGTTTAAAAACGCGCATCACTTGCGTAGACCCGAAACAATTACCCGCGAGTTTTTGTGGGCGAGAATTTAATCAACAATTTCTAAATGATTTACCTGACGGTGTTGACCCTTGCGGTGAGAACGGTGAATTTCATAGCTTCGCTTATGCAGGACCGATGTTTAAACATGCTATTGGCATTACTTCTGGTGACGTCGTGGAACGTGATGGCTTTGTATTTACAGATCTACTACCAACAGGTGAAACAACGTGAACACATTCAATTTTGATAATCAATTTGTTCAACAGCTTCCAGCGGATAAGGTTACTGAGAATTACCCTCGCCAAGTACAAGGCGCATGTTACTCTTGGGTAACGCCTAAACCAATGCAATCACCTTTATTAGTGGCGTACTCTGCAGAAGCCGCGGCACTTATTGACTTGTCGGCTGCCGATTGCGAATCAGCAAACTTCACTGCCACCTTTTCGGGAAATAATGCAGTAGAAGGCATGCAGCCATACGCCACCTGTTACGGCGGCCACCAATTTGGCAATTGGGCCGGTCAGTTGGGTGATGGTCGTGCCATCAACTTAGGTGAGGTTATTAATCTACAAGGCGAGCGTTGGGCGTTACAACTTAAAGGTGCAGGACCAACGCCATATTCCAGAACAGCAGACGGGCTAGCTGTATTGCGTTCATCTGTCCGCGAGTTTTTGTGTAGTGAGGCAATGTACCATCTTGGTGTGCCAACAACACGGGCCTTAAGCTTAATGACGACCGGTGAAAACGTTTTGCGAGATGTTATGTACGATGGCAATCCAGCGCCAGAACCAGGCGCTGTGGTGTGTCGCTTAGCGCCGTCATTTACCCGTTTTGGGCACTTTCAATATTATGCGCAACAAGAAGGCGATTTGTTAAAAAAATTCGTCGACTACACCATCACAACAGACTTTCCACACCTTTTTAACGAAGAAACAGGTCTGGGTAAAGAAATATACCTTAAGTGGTTTGAAGAAGTTTGCACATCAACATGTGACATGGTGGTTGAATGGATGCGTGTTGGTTTCGTGCACGGTGTAATGAATACCGATAACATGTCGATTCTTGGTCTAACGATTGATTATGGACCTTACGGCTGGCTGGAATCATACGATACCGATTGGACGCCCAACACGACTGATTCGCAACACCATCGCTACGCGTTTGGGCAGCAAGCGCAAATAGCTCATTGGAACTTATATCAACTAGCCAATGCAATTTACCCGTTAATAGACGAAGTAACGCCGCTTGAAAAAATCCTAAATAACTATGCTGATCGTTATGCCAAGAAATGGTTGATGATGATGACGAAAAAGCTGGGTTTTTCAAGCGTTAAAAAAGAAACAGATACTGACCTTGTAAAACAACTACTCGCGTTCTTTTCGCAGAGCGAAACCGATATGACAATATTCTTTAGGCAACTCGCAAAGATAGAGAGTCTTGAGGAGTCGCTTAATATCGAGCTAGCTATGGGGTTTTTAACACCCTCTTTTTACGTTGATGAGTTATCAGCTGAAGCAAAAAAACTTCTGACTGAATGGTTAACAAGCTATTGGCAACGTCGTCAACAAGACCCCGTAACAGCAGAGCAACGTACAATGCTAATGAATAGGGTTAATCCAAAATACGTGCTTCGTAATTACCTTTCACAACTGGCGATAGATAAGTCTGAACAGGGTGACCATAGCGGCGTTAACGAATTGTTAGAGGTATTAAGAACCCCTTACGATGAACAACCCGAGAAAGAACACTTGAACGAAAAAAGACCAGATTGGGCAAAACATAAAGTGGGATGCTCTATGTTGTCGTGTAGTTCTTAAGTAAGAAGTAATTTTATGGCAATTAGTTCAACAATCAATAAGGTCTCTTTAAATATTTCCAATATGGATACGCATTATTATGCGAACCATGAGCTGACGGTTGCGCAGCACCCGTCGGAAAATAATTTTCGTTTTATGATTCGCCTTATTGCGTTTATGGCCAATGCTGATGAACGTTTGACGTTTACTAAAGGGTTGTCGACAGACGATGAGCCAGAGCTTTGGCAAAAATCACTCACTAATGAAATTGAATTATGGGTTGATTTGGGGCAGCCCGATGAGAAACGCATTCGTAAGGCCTGTGGGCGTGCAAAACAGGTGATTATTTATACATATCATGAAGGCAAGGCAAGTGTTTGGTGGCAACAGCACCGCGAGAAAATGGCACGATTTAAAAACCTAAAAATTGTCCACATTACAGCCATTGGAGTGGAAGCGATGACAAAAAGAACCATGGTGTTACAGTGTAGTATTCAAGACGGTGAGATGTATTTGAGTGATGACGAGTTGAACCAATTGGTTTTACTTCAACCATATGAATAGTCGTTAACAACGCCCATTTATTTTTTTATTAGGTGGGCAGGCCTGAAACAGTCGTTATTTAATCATCATGAATAATAGAGGAACGTCTATATTCATCATCAGGAAAAACCCTGCCTGATATTAAGCAAGAAAAAATGTGCTCGAATACTTTACCTTGAACGTTCTTTTTTGTTCCGGTTAAAAAGTAAGAATGTCCTTTTGGAAAATCGTATTGGTTATTCACATCATCACAATCCACTTGGTATACATTACGAGGGGCTTTATCAATATTTTCTACCCCACTGTGGCCCAATCGGCGTGAGGCAATTTTGTTTTTAAGATTGGAGGCCTTGCTTGCTCTTAACGCTAGATCGTCCGATGCATGGTAGACAATAACGTTGCGGGAAGCATGACAAATTAACTCGCCATCTTCGCCTTCATGAAGTGATTCGTTGACGACGTCAGCTGCTACAAGAAATGTGTTTCTAAATACCATGGGCAAGCCATTGGGTAGGTCATATTTATTCCAAACATTAAATGTTTCACGCAGAACTCTATTGCCCATGGAGTGAGCTAGTATATTAATTCTTTTTAAACAAGGAGCATCCACTGTTTGATGTTGACTTGAACTTCTCCAAGCTAAAAACTTTTCGAGAACGCGGGCAAAAGAATAAGCGCTTTGGTCGGCCGCTTTTTGATCATCCCAGTAATCTTTAACAATGCCTAGGTCATTGTCACAAGGCCAAATCAAGGGGATGACTAATACTTCGTTTTTTTTGGATTTATCGCAAAGCGTTTGTAATGTTTGAGTGGATTTAAAAACACTTTCTGGCAAGTTAGAAAACCCATGAATATAAATCAATATCTGTTTGAATTTACAATCTTTTAATCTATTTAAGAACTCTATACTTCCAATTTCAATATGTTCATTAGTATTCTTATGCTCGCAAAAAAAGACAGAATTACTCGATGCATTATTGTGTAGGTCAAACGTGAATTTTCTACCAATACGAGTGCGAATACTTTGGTCGGGAAAACGGTTAGTTATAAAAATCATCTGTGACTCCTTCACTAATGGTTTAGATTGCATTCAGTAATAAATGTTAGCGTTGTTCTAGGCTTTGTTCCTTTAAAAAACCTCGTGCTGTATAGAACAATAACATAATTGCGATAGCCATTAACAAGTGATATATCACGTTATGGTCAAGCCAAACGGGGTGGATGCTGATACCTAATTGTTGAATTGCCGACGCTATAAATGTTACTAGCATGCCATTAATACCAAAAAATATATACCAACGTCGTTTTTTTAAAAATACCCATACTAGCGCTAATAACATTGACGCTGAAGCGGGTATGTAGAATGCAATTGCTACAAGGAATTGATTGTTTACGAAGATAATGACGAAACAATAAATAACGTAAGCAGCAATAACAAAGAAACCTATACGCTTACTGTTGGCTTCACCTGCCACAAGAATACTTGCAATCATATAAGCGGCGACGCCGACAGCACCCAGCGTAATTAACGTAGCGTTCCATACTAAAGTATATAAGGCACTTGATTCATCATAAAAAAAACCATGGCTTGTTCCACCTACGAAAGAGGCTAAACCAAGCGCACAAAAAAACACCACAAACCAGCGATATAGCCGGTTAACAACGCCTCGTTGTTTCAATAGTAGATAAGTAAAATAAATACACTCAGTGGTTAATCCGTAATCAGTTAGCGTAACGCCCGGTTCGTAGATGGTCATTCATGATGTATCAATTAATTAGATACCGAACATGATAAACCTAACAGCACATCAGGACTAACACTTGTATTTAATAGGAAGACTAGCCTTGTTATAATAAATTCTTAAGGCACTGGATTTACGTTCCAGCGAGCTAACATAAGGAAAAGTATGGAAGATCAAGAATACGTTGTTTGTGCGCTTTATCATTTTGTTCGATTAGATAATCACGGCGATCTAAAACAACCCCTCCTCAAATTAATGAATCACCACGGTGTTAAAGGCACTTTGCTACTGGCTGCTGAGGGCATCAACGGCACGATTGCGGGTAAGCGCAAAGCGGTTGATCATTTATTGCAGTGGTTACGAAACAAAGATGATTTTAAGAGCTTGGTGCATAAAGAATCGTATGTGGACGCGCAGCCGTTTAATCGTACTAAGGTGAAGCTTAAAAAAGAAATTGTGACAATGGGTGTGGAAGATATTGACCCTAATGACATTGTGGGTACCTACGTTAAACCGAAAAATTGGAATGCGCTGATTACCGACCCCGATGTTTTGTTGGTGGATACGAGAAACGATTACGAGGTGGCCATTGGTACGTTTAAAGGGGCGCTAAACCCCAATACTGAAACGTTCCGTGAGTTTCCTGACTACGTTAAAGATAATCTTGATAAGGCAAAACATAAAAAAGTGGCGATGTTTTGTACGGGCGGTATTCGTTGTGAAAAGTCTACAGCGTATTTAAAACAACAAGGCTTTGATGAGGTCTATCACTTAGAGGGCGGTATATTGAAATACCTAGAAGACGTGCCGCAAGATGAGACACAGTGGGAAGGCGAGTGCTTTGTATTTGATAACCGTGTGTCAGTTGACCACGACTTAGATAAAGGTCAATACGATCAATGTTACGGATGCAGAATGCCGATTACTGAAGGTGACAAACAGCACGTTCATTATCAACAGGGTATTAGCTGTCACCATTGCTTTGATAAGACGGACGATGAACAAAAGGCGCGTTATATCGAACGGCAACATCAAATTGAATTAGCGAAAAAACGGGGCGAAGAACATATTGGCGGCGAAATGGTTGATTTAATTGAACAACATAGAAAAGAAAAACTAAAAAAGAAAAAGGCAGACCAAGAACGAGAAGGTAGTTAACATTATGTTAATTGAAAAAGGCAATGACCCTATTGGCTTAGCGCTAAAAAGCTACCTAGAAACTGATGACGATACGCCCATTCAAGTGGATATGGACATCACAGACGTTGATACATTGCCGCCAAGCTATTTTTTTCGTTCTTATGACGATTGCCCAGCGTTAGAGCAGATCGCACTTCAACAGGCCCGAGGTAAGGTGCTAGATGTTGGTGCTGGTGCGGGTTCGCATAGTTTGTATTTGCAAGAGCAAGGCTTAGACATTACTGCAATTGATGTCTCGCCACATTCGGTAGATGTGATGCATAAACGTGGATTAAATAACGTTTTACTCATTAATTTTTATGATTTGCCGGCGAGTTCGTTTGATACATTGTTGTTATTGATGAATGGCATTGGTTTGGTACAAACACTCGATGGTTTTGATGTTTTTTTCTCAAAGGCCAAAACAGTGTTAGCGTCAGAGGGGCAAATCTTGTTAGATAGCTCAGACCTTATCTACATGTTTGAAGAAGATGACGGTTCCTACTTGATAGACTTGAGTGATAAATACCATGGCGAGGTTGAATTCAATTTGTCATATAAAGATGTTCAAGGAGAGGCTTTCAAGTGGTTGTATGTGTCGGAAGAATTATTACAAGATGCCGCTGAAGCAAACGGTTTTGATTGTGAGATTATTAAACAAGGGCCTCATTACGATTATTTGGCAAAATTAACGGTTAAAAAGGAATAGATATGGAGATTAAAGTAGATTCTAAAGAAACAACCAAAGTTAGTATTATTGATGTAAAAATGCCTTTTATCTCCATGGTTATTTTTTTAGTGAAGTTATCTATTGCCGCCATTCCCGCTTTTATTATTATGTCGATAGTGGGTAGTGTTCTTTTTGCTATTTTTGGTACTGCTATGCATACAGGAATGCGGTTTTAAAGGCTAGCCAAATGGGTTTATATGGCTGTAATATAAAGTCATGATGACTGATGAAATTCTAAGATAGATGTTCAAAGAACGTGCAGAGTGCGACAAACTATCAACACTTTTAACCCAACTGAATGAGCATTTGGATGCTTTTCAACAATTTGACCATCCTGATGCGGTGGTTGATGCTGAACTCTGGCGATTAGCACTGGATAAGCCTGTTCCAGAAAAAGGGATAGGTGCTGAAAATGTGATTGCTGAAATGGGTGAGCATGTTATTCCTAATGGGTCACAAATAGCTAAGCCAGGTTGTACCTCATATATAACTACAGCTGCAACGGATATGGGGTCCATTGCTACACTGGCTGGTATAGTTGCCTCGCCCCAACGTATTGGATTGACGGCTTTTAATTATTTAGAAGACTTGGCCCTTCAATGGCTGGTAGAAATGTTTGGGTTGCCGAGTAATATGCAAGGTGTTTTTAGCAGTGGTGGCTCAACGGCTAATTTGATTGGACTAGGCGCTGCAAGGCAATCCGCTTTTGCTCGATTAGGTATGAACCCTGCTGATGATGGGGTACAACGCGTTTGTAAAATTTATGCAACTGATCAGAGTCATTTTACGATACATCGTTCTGCGGCTGTGTTGGGCATGGGCCGGAATTCAGTTGTTCATATTCCAGTTGATAGTCAGTTGCGCCTTTGTCCGAATGCATTGCGTGAACAACTAAAAAAAGATAAAGCGATTGATGCAGTGCCTGTTGCTATTGTTGCTAGTGCGGGGAGTACTAATACAGGTGCAATGGATTCGTTACAAGCAATAGGTGAAATTGCGCGAGAATACGATATTTGGTTTCACATTGATGGTGCTTACGGTTTGCCGGGCACACTTGACCCTCAAGTACATCATCTATACAAAGGTGTTGAATTAGCTGATTCTATAACCGTTGATGCACATAAATGGTTAGGGGCTCCTGTGGGTATCGGTGTCACTTTTGTAAAAGACGTCGTGGCACTACAAGAAAGTTTTAACCAAGGAAATGTGGCTGATTATATTAGAACGACTATCGTAGATAGCGAACATGCAGATAACTCAATGGATAGTCTTGGTATTCCATATCATGACATGGGGGTTGAGCTTTCAGCTCCAACGCGAGGCACAATTGTTTGGGCGCTTATTCGAGAGATAGGTGTAGAAGGAATGAGAGCCCGCATTTGCCGTCACAATGAAATGGCGCGTCGCGTCGCCGAACAGGCTAAACAACACAAAAACCTAGAACTAGCGCTTGAGCCAACATTATCTATTTGTTGTTTCCGTTACATAAACGAAAGTGCTATAGATTTGAATGGGCTAAATAAAAAAATTCATCGACAGTTAATGAAAAACGGCACAAATATTCCTAGTACCACCATGGTGGGAGATAAGTTTGTTATCCGACCGTGTTTCTTAGGTGCTAGAACCGATTGGCATCACGCGGATGACCTGGTAAAAGAAGTTATTGAAATTGGCGATGCAATAATTAAAAACGAGATCAATACTAGAGATAATAAGGAGAACTGAGATGGTCAAACGTTATAAAAACATTTTAGAAACAATTGGTAATACGCCAGTGGTTCGTATTAATAGGTTAGGGCCTAAAGGTGTGAATATTTTTGCAAAAATTGAATCATTTAACCCAATGGGGTCTTTTAAAGATAGGCTTGCGTTGGGCGTGATAGAAGATGCGGAACGTAAAGGTGAATTGTCACCTGGGCAAACAATTGTAGAAGCTACAAGCGGAAACACAGGCATTGGCCTGGCAATGGTGTGTGCGCAAAAAGGGTATCCATTGGTTATTACCATGGCCGAAAGTTTTAGCGTAGAGCGCAGAAAACTGATGCGATTTTTAGGTGCGCGAGTCGTGTTAACACCAGCATCAGAAAAAGGTACCGGCATGGTTAAAAAAGCTGAAGAATTGGCAGAAAAAAATGGTTGGTGGCAATCAAAACAATTCGAAAACCCAGCGAATGCCGATATGCATATGAGAACAACAGCAGAGGAAATACTTGAAGACTTTTTTGATGTAACGCTCGATTACTGGGTGACAGGCTATGGTACAGGCGGTACATTAAATGGTGTATCTAAGGTGCTAAAACAGAAAAGCCCAACAACAAAAATTATTGTTTGCGAGCCTTTGAACGCACAATTATTGGGCAGCGGGATTCCTCAAACAGAAAATGAAAGCCACCCTAATTTCACCCCGCACCCTATGCAAGGTTGGACGCCGGACTTTATTCCTACATTAACAAAAGAAGTGGTAGATGCAGGCTCGCGTATTGATCAACTGTTACCGATTGATGGAAAGTTTGCCATTCAATGTTCAAAAGACTTGGCGCAAAAAGAAGGTATATTTGTGGGCATTTCTGCAGGTGCAACCTTGGCAGGCGCTTTAAAAATAGCCGAAACAGCGCCACAAGGCAGTAATATATTATGTATGTTACCCGACACAGGCGAACGTTATCTAACCACACCTTTGTTTGATGATGTGTCGATAGATATGTCAGACGATGAGGCGGCTTTATCTCAATCTACGCCTGGGTATCAGTTTTAGTAAATCTTATCTAAGAGGGTATGAATATGAACACTGAAGCTATAGAAGAATTAGAAAAAGAAATTCGATCTAGTGAGCAACAACTCGTCATGTTCTCTTTGGAATGGTGTGAGTTTTGTTGGGCAGCTATAAAGGTGTTAGATGAATATGAAATTCCTTATCGCGTCACTAATTTAGATTCGGTAGCGTACGTTGATAACTTACGCGGTAGAAACATTCGTTTAGCACTAAACGAAAAAACAACGTGGAAAACTATGCCTCAAATGTATGTTAATGGCGAATTTATTGGTGGGTGTATGGATTTATTTGAAGGGTGCAAAACCGCTGAATTACAAACCCGTTTAGATGCCGCTAATATTAGCAATAAACGAACGGTTTCAACGGATCCGGCGAGTTTTTTACCAACATGGTTGCATCCGCGATAAATTAAGTAGACGACTAGTTTTCGCGTAGTGTTCAACACAGATGGGTTTAAATTTTCAATCGAACGTCATAAAAACCTCATTTAAAAGAATATGAATCAATTCATTATCTCTCTTGATCAAGGCACCAGCAGTAGTCGAGCTGTTTTGTTTAATGATCAGGCGCAGATTGTCGATATAACGCAGCGTGAATTTGCCCAACACTTCCCTCAACCAGGCTGGGTTGAGCATGACCCACTTGAGATTTGGGAGTGCCAGTTAGGTGTGTTAACGGAATTGTTAGCTAAGAACAACTTAAAGGGTGTTGATATAGCTGCAATTGGTATAACAAATCAGCGTGAAACTACCGTGTTATGGGATAAAAATACCGGCAAGCCAATCTACAACGCCATTGTTTGGCAAGATAAGCGTACTGTAGAGACATGTGAGAAATTGATTGACGAAGATTGGCAACCGATTGTAAAAGCAAAAACAGGCCTCATGATTGATGCTTATTTTTCTGCCACTAAAATTAAATGGATTCTTGATAATGTTGACGGTGCATGTTCATTAGCAGGCTCTGGTGATTTGCTTTTCGGCACTATTGATACTTGGTTAATTTGGAATTTAACCAACGGGCAGGTACACGCAACGGAATGTTCAAATGCATCGCGGACAATGTTGTTCAATATAAATGCAGCCACTTGGGATGATGATTTGCTCCACATGCTAGATATTCCTAATAACATTTTGCCCACTGTTAAAGATTCCGATGCTTACTTTGGTGACTATCTTTTAGACGGAATAAAGATTCCTATTCACGGTGTTCTAGGTGATCAGCAGGCGGCGATATTTGGCCAACTTTCTTGGCAAAAAGGTGAGGCAAAGAACACCTACGGAACGGGCTGCTTTATGTTGCTAAATACAGGGCAAGAACGGGTTATTAGTGATTATGGCTTGTTAACAACCATTGCTTGGCGCACTAACGATAAGATTACTTATGCGTTAGAAGGCAGTGTTTTTATAGCGGGTTCTGCTGTGCAATGGCTGCGAGATGGATTGCAAATTATAGAATGTGCAGAGCAAACAGAGGAGCTGGCAAATGCAGCAGATAATGAAGATCACGTTGTTGTAGTACCTGCATTTTCTGGTTTAGGAACGCCATATTGGGACATGTCGGCACGGGGCGCTGTATTCGGACTAAGTTTGGGGTCGGGGAAAGCAGAGTTGGCTCGGGGTACATTGCAGGCTATTGCCCTTCAAACTTATGATGTATTAACGGCTATGCAAAATGATAGTGGCATTAAGCTTCAAGCGTTAAAGGTAGACGGTGGGGCTATTGCTAATAATTATTTAGCACAGTTCCAAGCCGATATTTTAGAAGTTGCCATCGAGCGCCCCAAAAATTTAGAATCAACTGCAACGGGCGTGGCATATATGGCTGGTTTAGGCGTAGGTTTTTGGACTGAGGCGTTTATTCAACAGCAATACGATATTGATTATCGTTTTAATTCGAATATGGCAGCTGAACAAAGAGAGAAATATTTAGCCCGTTGGAAAAAAGCGATAAAAAGAACGCGAGGTTGGTTAGATTAACTGTTCGTTACTTTACAAGCATGTCCATACCCGCTTTAAGCAAGTCTTCTTTCTTCATGTTGTCAGGTACGCGTAAACCACGTTGAAAAGAGGGGCGACTATCCAATTCAGTTATCCATCGTTCAATATTTGGGAAGGCTTCCGTAGAAAACCCAGCCCAGCCAGCAATTTTTATCCAAGGGTAGGCGGCAATGTCAGCAATACTGAATTCACCAGCAATATACGGCTGTTGCTCAAGTTGTTGATCCCAAACGCCATATAGCCTTAGCGTTTCTATTTGATAGCGGAGTGTGGCTTCGGGTACATTGTTTTCCATGTATCTATAGAAAACATTAGCTTGCCCCTGCATGGGCCCTAGTCCTGACATTTGAAAAAATAGCCACTGCATCACGGCATAGCGTTTTGCTGGGTTTGTTGGTAATAAACGCCCTGTTTTCTCAGCGAGGTAAATTAAAATAGCGCCAGACTCAAAAATGGTTAAATCACCAGCAGTGTGATCAATAATGGCGGGAATTCTACCATTAGGGTTGATGGATAAAAACCAATCCTCTTTTTGTTCATTGTTACCTAAATCAATATTTCTTACGTTGTATTCGAGCCCCAGCTCTTCTAAAGCGATTGAGATTTTTCTGCCGTTCGGCGTTGCAGAGGTATATAACGATATTGGTTTGAGTTCAGACATTTATTTTCTGAATTGTTCATTAACAATTTCTGGAAGAGCGCAGTGTCGGCTCAGCTAAGGTCATTATTCGGGCTTCCTGAATCGAAGCGTCATTCTGTCGCTTTCACCAATGGCTAAATACTTGGCTTTGTTTTGTTCTTTTAAACGAAGCGTGGGTGGCAAACTCCAAACACCTTCAGGATAGATTTTTGTATCTAACGGATTTGCATTTATTTCAGATGTGCCCTCTAAAACGAAGCCCGCTTTTTCGGCGAGCCTAATCACTAAGTCTTGATCTAGGTAGCCAAATTTTTTCATGTACTTCAAGCTTGAATTTGCTGCCGCCCGGTGGTCGGTAAGCCCTAAAACACCCCCCGGTTTTAGAACCTTGTAAAACGCGTTAAACATATCGTCTTCGAACCCACCTTTAAGCCAGTTATGTGCATTTCTAAAGGTTAGAACGGCATCTGCACTATTATTTGGTCCTAAGGTATACGTTTTAGGTGGGCCTAATTCAATTACCCTAACTTGGTCGTATAAAGCAGGCGAGGCAGCTAACATTGCTTCGTAATCAATTTGAATTTTACCTAAGAACTTAGGCACTGTACTAACTTGAAAACCTGCTGCCGTAAGCGAGCCACCACCGTTCTTAAGGTAGGGCGCAAGGATTTCTGTATACCATCCACCGCCGGGCCAAATTTCAACCACAGCCATATTCGATTTAATGCCGAAAAACGTTAGTGTTTGTTGTGGATGGCGATATTGATCGCGAACACTATTTGATGTAGATCGGTGTTCGCCGCTAATAGCTTTATTTAGCTCATCAGTATCAGTGGCAAAAGCGGGAGTAAAAGGACTTAATGCAAAAATTAAAACACTAATAGATTTTAGAATTTGGGTGTTTGTCATTGTGTTTCCCTATAACTGTTGTGTGTTAGGCAATTGATTGTAACCCTTTGAGAAATCATATCAATAGTTGATAAGGGCTTATTAATTGAGGGTCAAACGTTCTTCAAAAGGTATTTTGAACGATAATGTAAGCAAAGTTTAATAAAAAAAGGCCCACTATATTGTGGGCCTGAGTAGGTGTTTAAACCTGAGGAGGTTAGATGTCTTGAGAACTACCTAACTTAATTAAGTGTATAACACTCGTTCTTAAATGTTCAATGTTTGCTACGAAAGAAGTGATTTTAAGCATTTTCTGAATTTATTGATGCGTAGAAATCATTTGGATTAGTAAATCAGATTAACTTGTTTGAGCCCTTTTAGCCCATACAATGCTCATTAAAATAAAGCCAAGTGCTGGAATAACGCCTAGATTTACTACGTCCCAACCAAAATTGAATTGTATATAACCAGCAGATAAAGAAGCAAACGCGGCAGATGAGAAAACGAAGAAATCATTTAAACCTTGAACTTTAGCTTTTTCGTTTGCTTGGTATGTTTCTGTGAGTAGCGTGGTACCGCCTATAAATAAGAAATTCCAACAGATTCCCAATAAGGCGAGTGAGGCCCAATAGTGGTTTAGCTCATGGCCAATAAAGTTTATTACAACACAGGTAAAGCCAACAAAAACACCAGCGATTAAAATAGAATAAATACCAAAGTACCGTATTAAATATCCCGTGAATAAAGACGGAATAAACATTCCAAGCAAATGCCACTGAATGACGAAAGCGGTATCGCTAAATGTATGGTTGTGATGTTGCATGGCGAGTGGGGTTGCGGTCATCATGAATGCCATAACGCCGTACCCAAGCATTGCGCAGGTTACCGCGACAATAAATGTTGGTTGTTTAACAATATTAAATAATGGGCGTGGTTCACTGGTGTCTGATGTTTCATTTTGGCCCTTATTCTCACGCGGTAGGTAAAGAAAACTCAATGCGAGCAGCATTAATAGATATATAAATATTGTTACCGCAAAACTACCAGCAAACTGGCTACCGGTAATCCAGTCTTTTGCATAATTTGCCAAATTAGGGCCTACAAACGCAGCAACAATACCGCCCAATGTTACAAACGATATAGCGCGACTTTTAAACTCATGGGTAACGCAATCAGCTGCGGCAAAACGAAAAAAGTTGCCGATGCTGTTAAAAATACCAAATAAACCTATGCCTATAACAAACGTCCAAAATTCATTATTAATAATAGCGTACGTGGAGATAGCACCACCACTTATGCCAATGAGTGTCGACAGCATAAAGCCTTTCTTACGGCCTATTTTTTCAAGCAATAATGCGGCAGGAAAACTGCTTAACATGGTCGTTATGTACATAACAGCAACAGGTAATGTTGCTAACGATTTATCTGGTGACAGGTTAAACCCCACTAAAGCAGCACACGTTACAACTAACGCCGCAACGGTTACTAGCAAACCTTGAGCAATAGAGAAAATAGGTGTGTTTCTAAGTAGTGGTGTCATCAGGGGCGAATTATCAGGGAGTAGGTTATTTTAAATGAAGTAGTTAAACAGACTAGATGTTGTATGGGTGGTTTTTTATGATGAGGTTTAAAAATTTATTTTGTGATTACTAATGAATTATTGTTTAAACCTGATGTCCCAGATATCAATACATAAATTATAAAAACAAAAATGCTTACAGATAAACAAAAAGGTTTAACACGTGCCGAAATTATTATCGGCGTGTTCGCATTTGTTCTTTTACTTGGTCTTTCTTTACCGTCATTTCTAGAAATTGTTAGGAACACACAATTAAAAGATTTGGGTGACAAAATGATTGTGGATTTCGAATTAGCACAAACAGAATCAGTCATGCGTAATGAATCATTATTTATCTCTGCCTCTGCCTCAGACGCATCATGGTGCTACGGTTTAAGTGTTGGTAAAGCGTGTGATTGTACTCAAGTAAATAGTTGTCAGTTGGACAGTATTAATACAACAGTTCAAAGTGATGACTATAGTGATTTGTCGGTTGTTACATCGTCAACTGTATTGCGTTTACCGTTGGAATTCAAACCGTCAGGTGTTGTTGATGCGTCAGGCTATTTTGAAGTTGTCAATTCAATGGGTAAAAAGCTCGGAGTAAAGCTAAACACTAAGGGTGTTGTAGATAAATGTTCGGACAGTGCGGCTTGGGGCTACTCGTCTTGTTAAAACATTAAGTTTTATAAGGCATTTCACCTAAAAAATCATCTTTGCCCAGTATAACGCCGTTATGGCGCAAAATAGCAAACGCGGTTGAAAGGTGAAAATACATATTGGGAATCGTGCATTGAATCAAAAACTCTTGCCCTGTTAAGTATTTACCTTCCCAGCGTTCTAATGCCACCTTAGCGTCCTCTAAATTAATAAGGTCGTCCGAACTAAACTTGTTGATCTGCGTTATTACGTCGTTAATACGGCTCTGTAACTGCGCGACAGACGTTTCATTGTCTTCATGAACGGGTGTGGAATCGACAGTATCGGTAATTCGTGCGACACCGATTTTGGCTACATCGCATACAATCTGCACTTGTCGCATAAGATCAAATTGATCGGGCGCAAGGCGAGAATGGAGCAATACATCCACGTCAAAATCTTTTGATTCCGCGTAGGCCTCGGCTTTATTTAACATAGCGCTTAAATTAGTAAGCAACGCAGTAAATTGAATAATCGTTAATTCATGTAACATGGTAGAGGCCTTTTATCTTATTGATATGGCTTTCTCAGTGTACCTAAATTAAAGAACGATTAGTATCGTTAGCCAGACAGTTCAATGTCATCACTAAATTCATCTAGATCTTCGTCATCATCAGAGCTGTTATTTGTCGTGTTATTGGCAGTTGCTAATTTATAAGGCTTTTTGTGGATACGCCTATATTCTGCACGCGCCGCTTTCCAGTCGGCTTCGTACTTAATCATGGCGGCTTTAGCGTCGGGATCGCTCAAAGGAAATAATTTAGCAGTAACAATAGACTCATCGTATTCAATGAATGCGTTTTTATTCGTATTGTATAAGTTAAGCCGCCCGGGTGTGTTTGAGGGCAGGCGGTTATCACGTATAAGAATGGTGGTGGATTGTGTGGTGCGCAACTCTAGGTAACTCACAGGGCTTTGACTTTTACCATAACAATTTATCCTCATGCTATTGGTTTCTAATATTGATAAAAAGTGCCAAAAACTAACGTTTGAAATGTAATGTACTCCCATGTTTAATATTTTAAAAGCAAAAAATTTGAGGTGTACTCGAGTTGTCAAAAAATGAATTTTAAAGCGTAAAAAAATGACAGTAGGTGCGTTAAATTCGAGTTGCTTTCCAAAATCGTTGGCGCCAGTAAACGTTATCCAAACTGGAGGTGGTTACCCCCTTGCTAGTTGATGCATGCAAAAACATTCTGTCGCCTAAGTAAATCCCTACGTGGCGAACGTAACGGCTTGTTTTAAAGAACACTAAATCACCTGTAGTTAAAAGAGCAGGTGAAATTTTCGTGCCTAATCTGGCTTGGTCTCTTGTTGTTCGGGGTAAATGTACCCCTAAAATATCTTTGTATGTGAGTTGTACAAAAGCGGAACAATCTATGCCGCGTTTATTAAGTCCTCCATATTGATAGGGTACACCTTTCCATTTGACTAGTTGATGTTTAAGTTGTTCTGTCAGGGAGTCGTTATACGTTGTGTTAGGAACAACAGGGGTACTACTGCAACCAGATAAAGTAGCAATAACAATAATGTTGATGATGAATACCCAATACTTCATTACATCCCATACCATAAAAAGAATAGCTAAAGTGTAGTAGGGGTAAAAAGGTTTACAAGTTTGCGTTGGGTTAGCGTTGTTTTGTCGACCGCATCCGTTGGGGTGTTAATTTAGCGCTTAAATATAGAGGATGGGCCGGTTCGCCAGATTTGTTCATTTTTAAATAATGTAAATTTAATATTATTTTTTTAACATCCATTGAACGATTCAAATAAGTACCGTAATTCCCCCATGCTGCCACGACAATACCTGCGTTTTTAGCGAGTTTCTTAAGCCACATATTGTTATCTTTACCAATAGGGTCGATTGCTCTTTTCATGTCTGTTGGGAGCGTTGCACGAAAAGCAAACAAGTTAGACATGCAAACGCCGCCATAACCCCAGGATTTAGCGAAATTAATGCATCGCGTTAATGTTGCGTCGTCCGTTGTTTCGTCAGCTGTGGACGGGTTAAGCCCCACGAACCATACAAATGGTTGAGAGTCGTCCCATGTTCGCCATAAGGCGTAACGGTAGCGTCTACAAGAAGAAAGCTTAGCGGTATTTATCACTTAAATACCGCTGTCTGACCACACAGCAAATTCATTACCGCTTGGTTCTGTGAAGTGGAAGCGGCGACCGCCCGGAAAAGGAAAAATGGGCTTTACGATAACGCCATTGGCCCGTGTTACCTTACTTAGGGTTGATTCAAGATCATTGCTATAAAATACGATTAGTGCAGCACCACTGTTTGTTGATGAGGATAACGTTGACTGAAAAAAACCGCCATCAATACCTTGGTTTGAAAAGGCGGTATAGTCAGGGCCGAAATCTTGAAATGCCCACCCAAAAACTTGAGTAAAAAACACCTTTGTCGCATTTAAGTCTTTTGCGGGGAGCTCAATGTAATTTACTTTTTCATGTTTATTCATGTTTATTCATGGGTTTTCCCTTAGGTGGTTTAGAAACTGTGGTTATCTTTTTGATGTATTTAATAACAAATCTTTACCTATGGGAACAAAGGTTGATGCCGCATTAATGAGCGACGTAGAAGTGAACTTAGGAACACCGTAAACCTCTACTGTTGTCTTTAAGCCACGTCGAATTTTATCAACCAACAAATCAAAGTCCCCATCGCCCGATGCTAATACCACCACATTTGCATCTGTAGCATAGTCCATAGCGTCAAGTGCTATGCCTACATCCCAGTCGCCTTTTGCGGTTCCATCCACGCGTTGAATAAAGGGTTTTAGCTTCACTTCAAAACCAATGGCTCTGAGTATATTTTGAAACTGTTTTTGTTTCTCGTCACCACGATCTATCGCATAAGCTATCGCTTTAATGACAGTTCTATTTGATGTGGATTTTGCCCAAAATTTATTGTAATCAAAATGACAATGATAAGACGATTTCGTTGTGTAATAAATATTCTGTACATCAACAAGCAGGACTACTTTTTCCATGGATTAGGTGATTCGAGTATTTATGTGTGCTAATACTAACCATAGCAATCAGTAAATGTAAGCTATTCCTATCAATTAGTGACCCATAAGGGCATACTAAATTTGTTACGTATTGGCTATTTCGTTTGAATTAAATTAAAACGTATCTAGGCTTTTTAAAAAGCTAAACCCAGCTTAAGGCATAAACAAATTTCTAGAAGAGGAAAATATTATGAGTAAAGGACAAGACAGTAAAAAAGCCGACAAAAAGAAACCGCTTTTAACACCAAAAGAAAAGAAAGCAGCCAAGGCAGCTAAAAAAGCCGCGAACAAAGGTTTAGGTGGTTAAAATGAATAGGATAGCCGTTTCGCTGAACGGCAACAATCAGCGCAATAATAAAAAAAGCCCCCAGAATTTCTAATGGGGGCTTTCTTGTATTTCGTGCTTAGTAAAAGAGGGTAATGATTTCCCTTATTTATTTTCAGCTTGATATTTTTTTATTGCGTCAACACCTTGCGTAATAAGCTCTTCGGCTTTACTAGCAGCAATACAATTAGGCGTTTCGAGTGTTTCAGGTCTTTGCTGGCACTGAGTATATACTACTGCTTGTTCGTGCGTGTTTTTCAAATAATAATCAGCCGTTTTAGTTGTTTCAGAACAAGCAGCAAGTAGCAGTGTTGCTGTTGCGGCTAATGTTAATTTTTGAATAGCTTTAATCATGTTTTCCCCGTTTTATTTTCTTTAATTTGAATCGGTGGGGATGGTAGCATTTTTTTGTCAAATAATGTATTTAATAAAACATATGAGGCATGATGTTATTTAAAATGTCTATCCACAGTATCACTAAAAAATAAATAGATATTGTAAAAACCCCGCCGCGTATTAAGTAATTGTTCGAGCTAATGTGCACAGCAGAATGCACATAACGAGTTATAACAAAGCCCCACGCATTAAACACCATTGAATCTGTTTCAATGCCGAGTGCTAAGGATAAGATTGCCGCCATATAGAAAATAGGTGGCACTTCAAATAAGTTGTTTAGGTTGTTTGTCACTTTCGCTAAATAATCTGGTGCTTGCGCTCCTTTAAATAGTTGAAAGTACTTAAAGTCGACGGCTTTAGTGTACAAGGCAGTCATTCTTGCCACAAACAGTAGGCTGAATAAAATCAGCACGAGCAGCAACATCATAGATAGTGGGTAAATCATTCTTTAGTCCTCATTAAAGGGCGATGTTCTCGTTCAATATTTTCATCTTGTCTTTTTAGGCACCGGCCTCTTGGTTCATCGCCTTCATACAACACGATGTCGGAATGCAAGAATTGTGCAGCCTTTGCTGAATCTTTCACTTTTATAGCACTGCGCTTTAACATATCTGATTCAAATTCAGTTAATACGCTGTTTCTTATGCCAGCTTCACGCCATTGAGAGGAGGGCTTACATCCTTTTTTGATTCCTCGAGCCAACGCCAGCGCATCTAGCAAAGCTTGGTTTGCTCCTTGTCCTTTGAACGGGCTCATCGGGTGAGCCGCATCGCCAATCAGTGTTACGTTAGTGCCTTTTTCTAGTAATTCTGGCTCAAGTAGTGCCCGGTCATATACAGGGTAACCAGACACTTGATTTTCATGCGTCGCCGCTAAAATCTGGGGAATGGGTTTGTGCCACTGACAACGTCTGATTGCTTCCTCTTTAAGTGTTTGAGGCCCTTGCGCGCTTAATGCCTTCGCTTCTTTTTCAGTCATAGGGAAGCTAAGTTGCCACATGACCGAGTCTGATGAATAAGGCATCATATAAATTCGCTCATTGCCATTGGCAGTTTGAAATACGGTGGCAGAGTCTAGCAAAGAGCTATCAACATCTTTAATATTTTCAAGCGGACAAATGCCCAAAATCACAATACAGTCCAAATAACGTAATGGGGAAGTGGCCTCGTCAATCAACAGTTTTCGTACCGAACTACGAATGCCATCAGCGCCCACAATAAGGTCAGCTTTGGCGTTCTTCATCTCACCATCTACTTGGAAATTTAAATCAACACAGGCATCTTCGCGTTCTTCAAAGCCCACTAATTGATGCCCCCAATGTACCGCGTCATGCCCACCTAGCTGTTCAAGCAAAGCCAAACGTAATGATTGCCTAGCAATATGCACATTTGTGCGTTTTGGTGCGGTTTTAGTATCTGAAGGCAGCCATTTTCTAACACCCCATTCAGCGATTACTTTTCCATCGGTCGTATGAACAAGGTGCCGGGTTGAAACCACGCCGTCTTCTAATGAGATTATTCCCAGTCCGGCGATAGCTCTACTGGCTTGCTGAAGGGTGAGCCCATAGCCTTGAGATCGCTCATCGAAACCACTGTCGCGTTCATAAAGAGTAAAGGGGATGCCACGATGCAAACAAGCCACGGCGAGAGCAACACCACCAATACCAGCACCAATAATGGTAACGTGTGGGTAGTTCTCTTTATCGGGCAATGGTTTAGTAGAGGAAGACACCAACCCTGAGCCTTTGCAGTTAACGCATGATTCGAGGTGACCTTTAGGGCGAACGGGAGGAGTGCCTTCATTGTTCGTTTTTTCAAAAAGTTCCAATTCCCTCTGATAACGTAGCTTTACTTTCTTGCGAAGCCGCCTACTTTTATTACCGCGTCCCTGACAGGTTGGGCAAATATCCCAGTGGTTTTCTTCAGTATTCACGGTTTCCATTTGATATTTATTTAACCCGCTAGCAATATGCGTTTACTTTAACATTTGTTTTAAAGTCTATTAAAATGGTTTGGTAAAACACCAATGGATAGCCTTATTAAATGACAATGTCCGAGCGTCCCTCAAAGCTTAGTTTGCCGCAGGTTAATCCGGGCGTTGCAACCGTGCTGGAATACCTGATTATTAAATTCCCTTACATTGATGGCGAGATTTGGCAGCAGCGAATGACCGAAGGCAAAGTACATTGGCACGATGGCTCATTGATAACCGCGCAATCACCATTTCAGTCACAGCAACGGGTCTATTATTATAGAGAAGTCGACAACGAGCCAAGCATTCCCTTTAAGGAAGCGGTTCTATTCCAGGATGAACATATTTTAGTGGCCTATAAACCCCACTTTTTAGCCGTCACCCCCGGCGGTAGGTATGTGAATGAGTGCCTACAAACCCGCTTACAACACACCACCGGCAATAAAGCCATACAAGCTTTGCACAGGCTGGATAGAGTGACAGCTGGTTTGGTCATGTTCTCAGTCAACCCCGCCACACGCCATCTTTATCATCAATTATTTGAAACACGGCAAATACACAAAACCTATCAGGCCATTGCTAATATTAATGATGGTGAAAACATTGTGGGTGAAGAGTGGGAAATTAAAAACCGTATCGAACAGGGCGAACCCGGCTTTAGAATGCGCGTGACAGAGGGCGAAGCTAATAGCCAGTCTATCATTCGATGCGTACAACAAACGACACTACAGGCGTTGTTTGAATTAAACCCTGTCACGGGTAAAACTCATCAGTTACGTGTGCACATGCAAACACTGGATTGGCCCATATTGAATGATAAATACTACCCGACATTACAGCCGGAATCGGCGGATGACTATTCAGCGCCCTTGCAGTTATTGGCAAAGGAACTTAAGTTTATTGACCCCATCACTCAAGACACTAGGCGCTTTATCTGTGACGATAACGTGTCGCTGGAATAAGGCAAATCAAGCTACTTATTTATAAAAGGCCTCAACCGTTCCTTTTAGCTTTATCAGCAGTGGTTGCCCTCGACGATCTAACGATTTAGGCGAAGCAACTTTCACCCAACCTTCACTGATGCAATATTCCTCAACATCTGTACGCTCTTTGTCGTTCAGCTTAATGCCAATATTGTGCTCAAAAATTTCTGCCACATGGTGTGGGCTACGTGAATCACCTGAAAGACGATCGGGTAAAGTGGGTGGTGATTTTTTATCGTTCATGTAAGTGACCTGAATTAATTAAATTATGGGTTGTTGTAGGCAGTATAAACGCCGTGCTCAAGAACTGCATGCGGCCTTTACGTGGTGGATTATCTTCTCGATTTTATCGCCATTTCGCCCAAGGATCCTCATACTCTTCCGTATGTGAGTTTTCAGAACCCGACGATTCCTGCTCATGCTTTGCGTAATTATTATCCCAGTCGTCTGATTGTTTGGCTTTGTTGTAGGCGGTCGCCTTTTTTACTCGTTTAGAACGCATATCATCAGCATTTTCTATGCTTAAGTCAGCTGGCTCACCTGGCGTTTGGTCATTAGGAACAATTCGATCTCTAGGGGGTATTGAAAACTGTTCGGATGACACTTTAGGCAAGTTTTTGAACTCATATAAATAGAACGCCTCAACTTTTTCACAGGCCCATGTCGTCTTTTTAAGGAACTTAATGCTAGATGCAATACTAGGGTTTTTCTTAAAGCAGTTGATGTTTAAATAAGCATAGAGAATTTCAAAACCATAGTGGTCAACTATCTCATTCAACAAGTTTTTTAAACTAAGGCCATGCAGCGGGTTATTGGTGTAATCAATCTGATCATTCATACTAATATTTAATAAACTGGAGGAATGGCGCACATTATACCTGCCATCACTTATACGATATATAGCAGTACCGGCCTCTAAATGCCGTAAAATGACTGTTTAACGTCCCATATAGCCGTATTAACAAATGAAGAATAGCAAAGTTGAACTGTTGGCCCCGGGTGGTAATGCGGAGGCAATTAAAGCCGCCATTGCTGCGGGTGCTAACGCTGTGTATTGCGGCTTAGATATGTTTAATGCCCGTAATCGTGCTACGAATCTGTCTTTTGATGATTTGTGCGGCGTTGTTCGGTTGGCTCATCAACATAACTGCGAAGTATTTTTAACACTCAACGTGGTGATTCTCGAACAGGAAATGCCGTCGTTAATAAAGTTGCTCAACAAACTAGTTAACATCAATTTAGATGGGATTATCGTTCAAGATTTAGGTGTATTTAATCTGGTTAAAAAACATTTCCCTACACTCGATATTCACGCTTCCACGCAACTCACTACGCATAACGAGGGGCAAATACAGTTCCTTGGGCAAATTGGTGCAACCCGCGTTAATTTATCGCGTGAGTTGAATTTGGGCGAGGTTAAAACGCTAACAAGCTTCGCGCATGACCATAACGTGTTAACAGAAGTGTTTGTACACGGGGCGCTGTGCATTGCTTTTTCTGGTCAGTGTTATTCAAGTTCCGTCAGTGTGGGTAATTCGGGTAACCGTGGTCGTTGTAGCCAAGCCTGTCGTGATGAATACGAAACCACCGCAACAGGTAATAAATTCCCGCTAAATTTAAAAGACAACTCCGCCTATTTTGATTTACCTGAACTGCTAGATGCTGGTGTGGATTCACTGAAAATAGAAGGGCGCATTAAAGGCGCGCATTACGTTTATACCGTGGTGGATAGTTGGCGCAAGCAGATGGATAAATTCGAAGAAACAGGGCAGTTATTGTCGGACGATTCAAATTTACATAAGGTCTTTAACCGTGATTTTACCAATTCATTTTTAAAGGGCAATCTAACGAAAGACATGTTCATAGATAACCCTCGCGACCACAGTGTTGAACACGCGGTAACGAAAAGCCAAGCGGTCTCTATCCCACAAGTTCATAAGGCAAAACAAGGTTTGTATGATGAAAGAAATACGTTGGGTGATGAGCTAGCAAAAAAAATTAAAGGATTAAGTATTGAAAAACAACATCTTAAGCTATCTTTCTCAGGTGAAATCAACAAAAAATTAATGTTAACGCTGCAGGTAACATGCAGCAACGGGTTGGCTGAAACACATATAATTGAATCCAGCGAACCATTAAAAAAAGCAACACAATCAACGCTTGATCCCGCTGCCATACAAAAACGTTTTAAGGGGTTTAACAATGCACGCTACACAATGGAGTCGATTAACGTTGATGGCTTGGCCGATAATCTAAGCCTCCCGTTTAAAGAGCTGGCAGACATAAAAAACAAAGCAGCCTTCATACTCAATGATTCTATTGATGTAGTGACAAATGTAGATGTTCCAGCGCTGGTTAATCATCCAAAAGCGAATGCGGATAATCAGCCGGCCATGTCCATTTTAATAGCTGATGAAAAAGACCTGCATTTGTGTGACGTGACGGATGCTGATGTCTACTTCAAATTACCCGAAAGCTTCAAAAAAGACGATACTAAATACATTGATTTATTGTTGCAAAATCCGCGTTTAATCCCTTGGTTTCCAGCCGTGTTGATTGGTAAAGATTATCTAGAAGCCGTAAAAATTCTTGAGCAAGTAAAGCCGAAACGCATTGTAAGTAATAATACCGGCATCGCTCATAAAGCCTTCCAAATGGATATAGAGTGGATAGCAGGGCCGTTTTTAAATACCACCAATTCGTACGCCTTGCTAACACTTCAAGAAGAACTTAATTGTGCTGGTGCGTTTATTTCTAACGAAATAAATCAAATGCAAATTAAAAAAATAGCACGGCCGAAAAACTTCAAATTGCTCTACAGCATTTACCACCCGATTTTGATGATGACCAGTCGGCAATGTTTCTTCCAACAAACTGTCGGTTGTAAAAAACCGAGTATCGAAGACGGCTGCATGCTCAAGTGCCAGAAGGCCACCACCATTACCAATGTAAAAGGTGTGTCATTCGCCATTGATAAGCAAAAGGGCGGCTACCCAAGCATTTACAACGATGAGCAATTTTTGAATTTAGATGTCATCAATGACTTATCTGAACAGTTTGATGAATTCTTTATAGACCTAACCAATATCGGCGCAGGGTCAAAAACTGAGCAGAACAAAGCGCAGCTTATAGCGCACTTTGAACAAATAATAAGTGGACAAAGTAGCGCAAAAGAGCCGCTTAACCAAATGGTACCGCTGTCTACTATGGCGCAATATAGGCAAGGGTTGTAGCCGCGTTTAGAGCATGACACTACCCATACTCTACTCCTTGCAAAATTGCCCATACGCGATGCGTGCAAGGTTCGTTATTTTATTAGCAGGGCAAGAGGTGAGGCTGCGGCCTATAACGATGGGGAATAAACCAGCGGATATGTTAGCCGTATCACCCAAAGGCACGGTACCTGTTTTAGTATTGGAGAACGGTGTTGATAATGAAAACAAAAGGAAAATACAGGTTATCGATGAAAGCTTAGACATCATGTTGTGGGCACTTAATCGAAATGACCCTAATAACTTACTTTATTCCGAACAGCCTGATTGTTTAGAAGAAATGCTGGCAATCATTGAAGAAAACGACAAACAATTCAAACCTACACTGGAACGATATAAACGTGCCAAACGTTACCGTAAAGATGATGTAGAGCATTGCCGCCTGCTATGTGAACCATTCGTTCAGCAACTAGAGTCGCGATTAACGCAGCATGAGTTCTTAATGGGCGCTACGCCAAGCCTGTTAGATTACGCCTTATTGCCCTTCGTTAGGCAGTTTTCAAAGGTGAATCGACAAGTGTACTTACAAGGTCCCTATACCCATTTGCAAAAATGGCTAAACCGTCATTTACAAAGCAGGCTATACGCAAAAGCCATGTTCAAATACCCGTTTTGGTTAGATACTCATCAAGACGTTATATTGAGCGAGTAAGTTTTAACACCCTGTTTATATAAACCTAATTTGTTATTCCCAGATCGGTTGTATTAACAAAATTCTCGGCTATCTTTACAGTAGGTTATATAAAAAAGATAAACGAAATCAGGGAAAGCAGTTATGACGTTTAATAAAAAGATATCTTCATCATTCAATGAACACGGTTTAGCAAAATATTTGTTAGGATTTTTGTTACTGGCAAGTCCCGTTTTATCTTTTGCCGCGGGTGATAATGTACAAGACTTCACCGGCCATTGGGTTGGCATATTGTGTGTGATTATCTTCGTTTTTGCCTATTCCCTTGTTATCGCAGAAGAAGCGATACACCTACGCAAGTCAAAACCCGTGATGGTTGCTGCAGGTTTAATATGGGCGCTTGTGGCTGTCATGTACACAAGCATTGGAGACAACCATACTGCTGAAGCGGCAGTAAGGCATAATCTATTAGAATTCGCTGAATTGTTTTTATTCTTATTAGCGGCAATGACCTACATCAATACCATGGAAGAACGCGGTGTATTTGATATGTTACGCGTTTGGCTGGTGTCTCGCGGCTTTACGTTGCGTACCATTTTTTGGTTAACGGGCATTTTAGCCTTCTTAATTTCCCCAATAGCAGACAACCTAACAACGGCATTATTAATGGCAACGGTCGCCATGGCAGTGGGTGGTGGCAATACTAAATTTGTTGCAATAGCGTGTATCAATATCGTGGTAGCCGCTAATGCAGGTGGCGCATTCTCACCCTTTGGCGACATTACAACCTTAATGGTTTGGCAAAAAGGCATCATAGCATTCCAAGACTTTTTCGTACTGTTTGCACCATCGTTAGTTAACTGGTTGATCCCCGCCATCATCATGTCATTCGCTGTCAGTAGTGAGCGACCAAAAGCAGTGGATGCCGAATATCACTTGGGGCACGGTGCATGGGTGGTGACTGGCTTGTTTATACTTACGATTACGATGGCTGTTTGTGCACATAACTTCCTGCATTTACCGCCAGTGATGGGCATGATGACCGGTCTAGGCTTCCTTAAATTCTACGGTTATTATCTAAAACGTCGCGACGCTTCGTTAGCGAACTTTGAAGCACAAATGGGTGAACATGGTTTGGAACTTGAAGGTATTGTCAAACACGCAACTGAAGATGACGGTAATCATCATAAAAGCCATTTCAATATATTTAAATCACTAGAACGCGCTGAGTGGGACACCTTAATGTTCTTCTATGGCATTATCTTATGTGTGGGTGGTTTAGGTACATTGGGTTACTTATCGCTCGTATCTGAATTGATGTACATTGACCTGGGAACAACCGAAGCCAATATTCTTGTGGGTGTACTATCAGCGATTATTGATAATATTCCGGTGATGTTTGCAGTATTGTCCATGATGCCTGATATGTCACACGGGCAATGGTTATTAGTTACGCTAACAGCCGGTGTCGGTGGTTCTATGTTATCGATTGGTTCGGCTGCGGGTGTGGCTGTTATGGGCACAGCGCGTGGTGTGTATACGTTCATGGCCCATCTAAAATGGACATGGGCTATTGCGCTAGGATATGCCGCTAGTATATGGGTTCATTTTTTAGTGAATGGCGACGCATTTAATGTGCCAATTAAAACGGCGTTGAAAGCCGCTAGTGGGCATTAACAGTTAAATTAAAGGGAGCTTCAGCTTGCGCCCGTTTATTGGGGTAGTAGTCGTTTCACTACTTATATTTAACCCGCCGAAGTTGATCAGCCCCTTTTTATACGCACGACTTTCATAATATCTAAATCAATGTCGACAACAGTTTCCTGTGCGGGGTAATACGTCATATTTACTCTGGCACCTTTTAAGGTTTGGTGCTCACTTTTACGCTTGAATTTAAAAGGCACGTTGCAACCTTCTACCATTAAGGTATGCAAAACCCAATCACCCTGACTTCGTTGAACATGTGACAACACCTTCATTAACTCTGAATGGGTAAGACTTGCGTGTTTTCCCACTAATTTCTTGGGGTCTGACTGCATATTTTTTAATAATTAATTTAACCAATAGTCATCAATTGAACTCATCAGTTTTTTGTTAAGAATTTAGGTTTGGTGAATAAAACTAATCGAGTCGTGCTGAATTAAGACCGATTTAAATCCCGGTAAAAACGTTCATGCGTGCCATGTTCAATCAACAAACAAAAGGGGTCGGTGACAAGTGAGACTTAATTGCATTAAGTCTACCTCTCAATTTTAGGTCTTCCTCTATTCGCATACCCAATGCGCCTGTTTAACTGCTGCTCAATTAGAGCTTTAAATAAATTATCACCGGTTGGCATAGAAAACTGTACCGCATTACGAATAGTTCGGTTTTTGTTGGTATCTACATCATTCTTAAACAGCAAAGCATAGCTTTGTTGCCTATCAAACCTGTTCAAACCCAGTCGGCAGTAAGTTTCGTGTGGGCTAATTAACTTATTAGCCTCACCTTCTGCATTACACAGATAGCTTGACCATTTATAAAGCGAAGGGTGAGAGACCATATTAGCTTTAACAGGGTTCATTTCAATATACCGACTACAGGCTAACAGATAATGTTCAGCATCAATAAGGCTTGCCTTATGTCTTCCCTCCCAAAGAGTTCCAGTGCGTTTATATTCTTTGTTTACGTATTGAACATAACGCCTACCAATAGACTGCATGACTAAACTAATTGAATCTATTTCCGCAGGAGACATGAGCAGGTGAACATGATTAGTCATCAACACGTAAGCATGAATATTAACGTGGTATTTTTGTGCCGCATCAAAAAGGCACTCAAGGTAAAAAAGGTAATCTTGCTCAGCAAAAAAAGTGGCGTGGCGATTATTGCCACGTTGGATAATGTGGCAAGGAACATCAGGTACATACATCCGTGTTTTTCTTGGCATGACAACTCCTTTGTCATCGTTAAGAAATCATTCTAAATCAATTTAAAGCGGCAGGGGAATGATGCAAGTGATTCTTATTTGTCACCGACCCCTTTAATTTATAACCATATATCGTGCCAAGTGCTGCCGAGCATAATATAAGAAAGATAACGAAAATATACTTCATGCTTTTGGCCTACTAACGCCGTGCTAACGGGTGCGCAGCGAGGCACGAGCGGAGCATGCCAGTGAGCGGAGCGAACGAGTTAAGCACTTTGTTATGTGTTTTATTATTTGATACCAATTGCATTAGTAAATGCCACCCATTTATTAGCAATGTTTTCACCCGCTTGACCTGAGATAAACGACCAACCATGAGCTCTCAATTCAGATTGTGCTAACTCTTGGATAGCCGACACATTTTCTGTTTGATGAAGCAGTGCATACATTTCGGCTGCCACTGCCAAACGACCTGTTAGTAATGGTCGTTCGTTAGCTTGATTAGTGGTTGCCAGACCTTCCTTTAAAGCCAAAGTATAATCTGTTAATTTCTCGAATATCTCTTTCATGACTATTTACACATAACAGTTACATTAACGAGACCCCCTGTCTCGTTATACATTTTTATGCGCTTACACAAATATCTCATAATGTCTCTCAATATTGGCTGATACTTTCCCCCAATATGAGCTTTTTACCCTTTGCTGATGAGACTCAAATGCCACCTTATTGACAAACTCTTCGTGCACACTAAAGCGGTTAGGATTATTTGAATCTTGAATAACTTCAAAAACCAAGCATCCTGGCTCATCATGTGTGAGATTCTTATGATTGATTAATTCTTCCTTTACAGAAGAAAGGTCTTCTGCCGGAACTATGATAAATCCTTTTAATATTATTTTCGACATGTGATCTCTAAAGGCACCTAACGCCTCAAACACCGGCGCAGCTTTGCTGCGTCCGAGTGCTTTGACTTGTTATATTTGCATTCACCATCAGTTCATTAATTCCCACAGGATGCGATAGCAATACTTCACTACATCATGCTCGTCTTTATCTGGATTGAGCTTGCCATGCACGAGCATGTTTCGTACCTGATATATAATTTCAAACAATCCAGCGAAGCAATGTTGTCGATTGCTTGAAATGAAAAGTTGATCAAGCTTGATGACATCAGCTTCGTCATTGGCATGAACGGAGCCATCCTGATTGATTCGTGGTGATTTTATTAGGTCAATCGGATTATCTTTATCCTGATAATCTACGATTGCGCTACGTAGAGAACATGATGAAACTCTCTCAGGCTCAAGGTTTGCACGGTCTAGCGCATAATGAAGCAATTCAAGGTCAGTTCGAAAGGCAATGCCCTCCTTTCCGACCTTATCAATCAACTCTTCAAACTTTTTATAGAAATGATTTCTGCCACTCGTATCGTCTTTGAGCTTATTAATAAAGTCGCGATCTGAAGCCCCATTTGTTCCCGGATGGAGATCATTCAAATCTGAATAATGTGACATGTACCATGAGTTACAAGCCAGCCATAGCGATATGAATGGTGAGAAATAATCTATCGCGGATTTCTCCATCCACTCCTTTTTATAGTCAGCAGGCATCCTTAGACCTCCGCCTGATCTTTTAGCCAGGCATTCGCTGATTTTTCGTCCTTATCAATAGCAATTTCAACAGCACGCTTGGCGCAATCCAGCAAATGTTTGTATTGCTTTCGAAAGCTGAATGATTCGGTGACTTTTTCCTGGATTTTAGTTTGTTTGGACTCAGGGATAAGGGGTATAGGTAAGTTTAAAATGTCGTTGTCAACTATGACTGGATATGATGTCCCTGTGTTTGGCTTTAGTGACCATGCTAAAAGTGGCTTCGAATGAAGGAAAGCAAGGAGTGTTTCTTTGTTAATTCGGTCATTTTCGTGAAGCACAGTGAATGCACCGCTTCCTACATATCCACTTTCCTCAACAATAGTTATTGCACCTCTGTATGTCCTGACTTTCGAAACAATTACGTCGCCCTTCTTCAATGCTCTTTTGGCATTGGCTGGCAATTCTTCACCTAAAACCTCATTTGGAATGATTTCTCCATTTGAAACATTAACGCTGCCAATTTCCACGTACTGATAAACTTTCTTATCATCAATTTTAAAAGTGCTCTTGTTCTGCTTAAACTCTTCGCCAATAGTTGAATAGCCACCAGAATACTCTTTTATTGCTTGTTCAATCTCCTCATACTTTGGCTGGAAGTATTCAGCGTCAACGCGTTCGGACTGTTCAGTATCTGAATAGCTTTTGACAAAGAAGAGTTGATGCTTTGGTTGCCAATGGTCTAAGCCGATCTCAGAAAGCAAAATATCCTGCGACTCGACGAATGATGCAGCTGATTTTCTCAGAATGTCTTTTGCTGTTTTTACTAGATATTCTACCTTCGATTGAAAATCTTCGCTAAAGATAGGAACCGGAACCGTTTTTATATCAAAAAGGTTTATACCGGGTTGTGCCGCACCTCTCTGACCCCTGCGAACTAGACCGTGACCAACATCGCATGATAAATACGTCAACAGGTACCAGACATTTATTTTGGCATTTCGAATCAATGTGCTTTTGCAGCTAAATATTGAAGGAATATCTTCACTGCTGACAATCGCTGCTTTACCGAAATTCATACCAACAACTGTAAGAAGAATGTCATTTTCTTTCAGATGAAACTGTGGCAATTCATCAAACAGTCCTCCTTCAATAAACACAGGATCAGCGTCAACGACAAAAGGTGTTTGTATGTCTTTTCCCCTGATATAACGCTTTCCGCTATTTTCATCATATCGCTCAGCTGTTACCGTAGAGCCGAAAGGCCCAGCAATAAGACCACAAAGGTTTCCAAGGAATTCATGATTATGATTGAGAACTGCATCTTCTTTTCTCAAGTTTTCAGGGCTGTAGTATTCTGAGTCAATTCTGAATTCAGCGTTCAATTCACTTTTTCTAACAGCTGAAATCAGCATTCTTAACCCTCCAACCAAAACGACAAATTCTCGACTTTAGCCCAGTCAATAAATGCTTCCGTAATACCATCAGGTAATTCTCCGCCGTGGTTGTGCAGGTCATGGTCAACAATCAAATGTCCATTTTTATCCAACTTATATTGGCCGTTACCGTTTTTGACATAGATATAATCGCCGGAGTTGTCTTTACCGCCTTTTTGGCTGACAGCGAAAAAGATAGGGTAATCCTCCACTTTCGGGCAAAGCTCGTCATGCCACTTTTGTACAAACAACACACTGGTTTTGGTGCCAGTGTGGGGCTTGAAAGTATTGCCATGCAGTCCTACCACGGCAAGGATACGGCCATGCTGGGCGATAAATTCACGTATATTCTTGTCTGAAGCGTTGTTAAAGCGACCTTGTGGTAGAACAATCGCCATGCGGCCACCCGGCTTGAGAAAGTCCAGGTTTCTTTCAATAAATAGAATATCACGCCCGACTTTGCTTTGTGCCTTGCCGTTACCCTTAAAGCCTAATTCATACTGGTGCAGGATGCGGCTTTCTTTGATGTCTCCTGCAAAGGGAGGATTTGCCATCAAAATATCGAAGTCGAAATTTTTGTTTTCGTCCTTGTCGCTTCTAAGTTTTTTCAGACGGTCAAAACCTTTGCCGTAGGTATTAATCCACTTTGGATCTTTTTCGGTCTTGTCACACCAACGCTCAAAATCCAGCGTATTGAGATGCAGAACATTGGTTTCACCATCACCCGCGATCAGGTTGAGGGTACGAGCAACTCGCACAGTTTTTTCGTCAAAGTCGATTCCAAACACCTTGAGTACATGCTGTTTTTCTTCGTCAGGAATTTCAGCGTTGGTGAACAAATGTCCGGTGAGTTTGAAAATCGTATGCACCGGAAACCCACAGCTACCGGATGCTGTGTCAATCATGTATTCCCCGCGCGTGGGATTGAGCATCTGCACGCACATATCAATGACGTGGCGCGGTGTGAAATATTGGCCTTTTTCCCCTTTGGAGGATTTATTGACCAGATACTCAAAAGCCTCATCGACCACCAGCAAGTTTGAATTGAATAGCTTTACATCCTGCAAGCTGGAAACACATACAGATAAATGGCTGTCGGAAAGTTCAAAAGACGCCCCTTCGGGAAATACGCCATGCCACTGGTTTTTTGCCTCGTTAAACAACTCCTGAATTTTCTTTTTTAATTCAGAATCGGTTTGGCCGGTATTTCTGAACTCCATAACACGAAATTTCTTGTCGTTAAGTGTTTCAAGGCATCCTTTTAGTTTTTCGTAATCGCCCCTTTCTTCCTCATCCAAATTCTGGTCAATATGATATTCAATAATATCCTTATCTTTTTTGCTGCCGAATTCATCATAGAGTTTAGTGAAAATGAGCTTGAATACTTCTTCGAATACATCCACGCCAGCATTGGCGAGAACCTCATCTTCCATTTCCAAAATGATGTCTTTCAATGACTTTCGTTCATTGGCGATTTTGTCTTTGATAATTAGGTCGCGCAGGGTGAAGCGCTCGCTCAGTATGTCTTTGAGCGTTAGATTCTCTTTTGGAATGTCCGTGATGTCTTCAAAATAATTTGGATCTTTGCGGTGGTAGTGAGATATTTTCTCGCCATTTGTCCATACGCCAATGGGCGCACCCGTTGCGTTGCAATAGGAGCGAAGTTGATTTTTTCCATCTTTAAGTTTGGGCTTTTTTAGTTCAACGACGACATAAGGGGTATCAGTACGGTCCTTGTCAAAAATGACAATATCCGCGCTTTTCTTCTCGCGCCCAAAGGTAACTGCATATTCAAAGGCAAGGCGCTTTTTCGGGTAACCGTACTGCTCTATTAACCTTGTTGCGTATAGCTGCCTGACCACCTCTTCAGGCTTAAGTTGAATATCTTTATCTCTAACGACGCATTTTATGAAAGGAGTATCTTTACCTCTGGTTTCCTTGATAATAACTTTTTGCCGTAAATCTTCAATTTCCTCATCCGAGAACAGCGATAAATTGTAGTTGCTATCTTTTAGGATGGATTGAAAAATGTCTGTTTTTATCATTACTTCTTATATCTCCGTTTCATAATTTTTTACGACTTGCACGGTGGTTGGTTTGCAAATATAACGTTCCGTGTTGTCGGGAAAGCTTCCCGTGTAATTGGTGAGTCCGAAGGCTTATCATATTATACGGGAAGCTTTCCTGACGAACCGTCTTGTTAGTAGGACGCGTAGCGGATTACTAACACGATGGTTTGGCAGGGCATCCGACAACACGGAACGTTAAAAGGGCACTGAGCCAGAGCGAAGTGTCCTTTTAACAGCCTGATATACAGGACACTGTCCTATATATCAATATTATAAGGAATCCCTGTTTTATAACTTCCTTGTTTGTGGTTCTCATGTAACTCATTGTATTTTCGATAAATAAAAAGTCTATTGACTTGGTTTTCATTGTTAACCAGGATTCCATCCTAGTCATTTTATAAATTTATAGACTCGAAAAGGATATTCAATGTCTAAATCACCTTTTTTATCTTCTGTGGAAGAGTATATGACGGTACGTCGTTATAGTAAACGTACCATTAAAAGTTACTTATACTGGATTCGAAGTTATATTCTTTATCATAAGAAAGCTCACCCAAAGGAGTTACATGCAAAGCACGTTGAAGATTTTTTAACGTATCTTTCAGTCAAGCGTAAGGTTTCTAGCAGCACGCAAAAAATAGCGTTGAATGCCTTGGCATTTTTGTACAACAAGTTTTTTGAACAGCCCTTGGGTAACTTATCTGAGTTTAATCGAGTAAAAAGACAACCAAGGCTCCCAACTGTGTTAACTGAAGGTGAGGTTATGAACCTATTGCATAATCTTGATCCAGTTTATAAATTACCGGTAGGTCTGTTATATGGTTCTGGTTTGCGGTTAATGGAATGTGTGCGTTTGAGAGTTAATGATGTTGATTTAGATTTAAAGCAAGTTCGTGTTTGGAATGGCAAAGGAGCTAAGCATCGGCTGTCGACTTTAGCGGTTGAACTGGCTCATGGGATTAAGCGTCAAATTCAAAAAGTTGAGGGCTACTTAGAAGAAGACTTGCAAAAAGAGTAATACAGTGGGGTGTGGTTGCCTGATGCGCTAGATCGAAAATATAAAAATGCTAATAAATCACTTGGCTGGCAATATTTATTTCCATCTGTAAAGTTAAGTGTCGATCCGAGCAGTGGCTTGGTTCGTCGTCATCACATAGATGAAACCGGTATTAATAAGGCTCTTAAACGAGCTGCTTTAAAGACTAGTATTAGGAAACAAGTCAGCTCTCATACGTTGAGGCATTCTTTTGCTACACACCTTTTACAAAATGGCGCTGATATTAGAACGGTGCAACAGCAGCTAGGGCATAGTGATGTAAAGACGACTGAAATTTATACACATGTGCTTAAGCAAGGTGCTGATGGTGTTAAGAGTCCTTTAAGTCGTTTGATAGGTAAGGATGATATTGATTAGCGAGTTTTGTTCTATTACGTCTTTTAAAATCAAAGGGGCCAGCCAACTTAATCCAACATAACCCCTTTGAGTTAATTTAATCCTACCCAGCCAATTTTTTATACTTAATCCGTCTAGGTTGGTCTGCTTCAGCACCCAGTCGACGCTTTAAATCGGCTTCGTAATCTTCATAGTTACCTTCAAACCATACCACATTGCTGTCGCCTTCAAATGCTAGCATGTGGGTGGCAATTCTGTCTAAGAACCAACGATCATGCGAAATAACCACGGCGCAACCGGGGAAGCTGAGTAGGGCTTCTTCTAAGGCGCGGAGGGTTTCAATGTCTAGGTCGTTGGTGGGTTCATCCAGTAGTAAGACGTTGCCGCCTTCTTTAAGTACTTTGGCTAAATGCACGCGATTACGTTCACCACCGGACAGGTCGCCCATGCGTTTTTGTTGGTCTGAACCTTTAAAGTTGAAGCGGCCAACGTAGGCGCGTGAAGGGGTTTCGTAGGTGCCAACGGTTATTACATCGTTGCCTTCGGAAATTTCTTCGAATACGGTTTTGTTGTCATCTAGGCCTTCGCGTGACTGGTCTACGTAGGCGAGCTTAACGGTTTCGCCTATTTTAATCTCACCGCCACCGGTTTCTTCTAGCCCGCCCATCATTTTAAACAGGGTGGATTTACCCGCGCCGTTGGCACCGATAATGCCGACGATGCCGCCTTGCGGCAGGTTGAAGTTTAGGTTGTCGAACAACACACGGTCGCCAAAGGCTTTGCTGACGTTAACGGCTTCTATTACCGAGTCACCCAAGCGTGGGCCGGGTGGTATGTAAATTTCCTGGGTTTCACTGCGCTTCTGGAAGTCTTTAGATTGCAGTTCATCAAACCGTGCCATCCGCGCTTTGCTTTTAGCATGGCGGCCTTTGGGGTTTGAGCGCACCCATTCCAGTTCTTTTTTAATGGAACGTTGTTGTGAGGCTTCGGCTTTTTGTTCTTGCTCTAAACGCGCGTCTTTTTGTTCTAACCACGATGAATAATTGCCTTCCCACGGAATGCCGCGTCCGCGATCAAGCTCTAGAATCCAACCCGCAACATTATCTAAGAAGTACCGATCATGGGTTACGGCAACAACGGTGCCGGTAAAGTCGTGCAGGAAGCGTTCTAACCACGCGACGGATTCCGCGTCTAAGTGGTTGGTCGGTTCATCCAGCAGTAACATGTCGGGTTTTGAGAGCAGTAATTTACACAGCGCTACGCGGCGTTTTTCACCACCGGATAGTTTGCTTACATCGGCATCCCAAGGCGGTAGGCGAAGCGCATCGGCGGCAATTTCCATGGTGCGGTCGGTGTCGTGGCCATCGCCTGCTTGAAGTATGTTTTCTAATTCGGCTTGTTTTTTTGCTAATGCATCAAAGTCGGCATCGGGTTCTGCGTAGGCGGCGTATACGGCATCCAGTTCGGCTTGAGCATTGGTGAAATCGCCTAATGCTTCTTCAATATTACCGCGAACGTCTTTGCTTTCGTCCAGCTGGGGTTCTTGCGATAAGTAACCAATTTTAATGCCGGGTTGTGGTCGTGCTTCGCCTTCTATATCGGTATCTAATCCCGCCATAATTTTAAGTAGGGTAGATTTGCCGGAACCGTTTAAACCCAATACGCCAATTTTTGCACCGGGGTAAAAAGATAAATAAATGTCGGTGAGGATTTTGCGCTTAGGAGGAACGATTTTACTAACACCGTTCATGGTAAAGATGTATTGAGCCATTGGAATGTGTTTTGTGTTGATTAAATGATGGTGCTTAGTATTACTGAGGTTGGGTTTTATTTAAAGGTGTATTAGTAGGTTATGCTTTTTCGTAAGTTGTTCCGGTTTAATTAAATAGTGATTAAAGTTTCTGATATTTCGCTGCCGCGAGGGCGTTCATTTCTTTTGCTTCGCCAGCACCTAAAGGCATAAATCTCACTAAGCGATTAAAGAACAATCGCCAAGTGAGATTAAAAGTAACGAACCAAAGAAAAGGCGACCCCACTATCGCTTGCATCCCATTAAAGCTCCTTTGAATTGGGGTAGCGCTAAACTCGCTGCGCTCAAGCAACGCGTTACCTTATCCAATTCAAAGCAACTTTAACGGGCGCGATAGGAGGGGAGTTAAGTTCAAAATCACAATAAGCGCGATAAAGGGAAGGTTAAAAGTCGCTTCTTGTGTTTTTGAATGCTTTTCTAGCGTGTTAGGCACTAGATGATGTAAAATTAGCGGTCTTAAATTAATCCACCATCTATAAAAAGCACGAGGCAACTTAATGTATACAAAAAGCATGACTATTGAAGGGTTTGATGATGAGCTGTTGGCGTCTATTCAACAAGAAGAACAGCGTCAAGAAGATCATATTGAGCTGATTGCATCTGAAAACTACGCGAGCCCGCGTGTTATGGAAGCGCAAGGTTCTATGCTGACGAATAAGTATGCCGAAGGTTACCCGGGTAAACGCTATTACGGCGGTTGTGAATACGTGGATATTGCCGAGCAATTGGCGATTGACCGCGTTAAGCAATTATTCGGTGCGGATTATGCCAACGTGCAACCGCATTCTGGTTCGCAAGCGAACGCGGCCGTTTATTTAGCGTTGCTGCAAGCGGGCGATACCATTTTAGGCATGAGCTTGGCGCACGGTGGACATTTAACCCACGGTTCAAAAGTGAATTTTTCTGGCAAATTGTTTAATGCGATTCAATACGGTTTGAATGATGCAACGGGCGAAGTGGATTACGACGAGATTCAAGCCTTAGCGACTGAGCATAAACCTAAAATGATTGTGGCTGGTTTCTCTGCGTATTCACGGGTGATGGATTGGCAAAAGTTTCGTGACATTGCGGATTCTGTTGGCGCGTATTTATTTGTTGATATGGCTCACGTTGCAGGTTTGGTTGCGGCTGGCGAATACCCAAGCCCAGTGAATATCGCAGACGTAACAACATCAACAACACACAAAACATTACGCGGCCCACGTGGCGGACTTATTTTGGCTAAAGCCAATCCTGAGATTGAGAAAAAACTAAACTCAATGGTGTTCCCTGGTACGCAAGGTGGTCCACTTATGCACGTGATTGCGGCTAAAGCAGTGGCGTTTAAAGAAGCGTTATCACCAGAATTTACAGCGTATCAAAAACAAGTAAAAGTAAACGCGAGTGCGATGGCTGATGCGTTTATAGCACGCGGTTACAACATTGTGTCTGGCGGTACGGACAACCATTTATTCTTGGTTGATTTAATCGACAAGGGCTTAACCGGTAAAGCAGCAGAAGCGGCGTTGGAAGTGGCGAACATCACGACCAATAAAAACTCTGTGCCAAACGACCCACAATCTCCGTTTGTAACCAGTGGTATTCGCTTAGGTGCGCCAGCGATTACAACGCGTGGCTTTAACGAGCAAGACAGTAAAGACCTAGCGGGCTGGATGTGCGACATTTTGGATGATATTGAAAATGGTTCGGTTCAAGAAACAGTGAAACAAAACGTGCTGGCCATTTGTAAACGTTTGCCTGTTTACGCAGACTAGGGTTTAACAGCATGCAATGCCCCTTATGTAACGACAGCGATACACGCGTTATTGACTCGCGCCTTGCGGGGGAAGGGGATAGTGTGCGTAGACGCCGTGAATGCCAAGCGTGCCGAGAACGGTTTACAACGTTCGAAACGGCCGAGTTAAATTTACCACGCGTGATTAAAAGCGATGGCGTTCGTGAGCCGTTTTGGGAAGAAAAACTCAGTGCGGGTTTTCTTCGTTCGATAGAAAAACGGCCCGTGAAGAGTGAAGACATTGATGCGGCGATGAGTCGTATTAAGAAAAAGCTATTGTCCTTGGGTGAACGTGAAATTCCGTCCATGAGAATTGGTGAACTGGTGATGGAAGAGTTGCAAGATTTAGATCATGTGGCGTATGTGCGCTTTGCTTCGGTGTATAAAAGTTTTGAAGACATCAGTGAGTTTAGAGATGTGATTGATTCGCTTGAGAAGGGTGAAAAAAGCGAGCCATTAACGTTAACGTCAGTAGTCGTTAAAAAGTAACGATTGATATGACGTTTTCGTCTGACGACAAACGATTTATGACTCGTGCATTAGAACTGGCCGAGCAGGGAAAATACAGCGCCAAACCAAACCCTTGTGTGGGTTGCGTCATTGTTCAAGGGAATCAAGTTATTGGCGAAGGTTGGCATGAAAAAGCTGGTGAAGCACATGCGGAAGTCCACGCGTTAAAACAAGCAGGTGATGCGGCTATAAGCGCAACGGCCTACGTAACACTTGAACCGTGTAGTCACCAAGGCAAAACCTCTCCCTGTGCTGATGCGCTGATAGGCGCAAATATTGCACGCGTTGTTATCGCGATGCAGGATCCAAATCCACTCGTGTCTGGGCAAGGCATTGAAAGACTTCGTGCCGCTGGCATTGATGTTTCCATTGGATTAATGGAAGAAGAAGCTGAATCGCTTAATACGGCTTTTATTCATAAAATGAAAACGGGGCAACCGTTTATTATGAGCAAAGTGGCGATGAGCTTAGATGGAAAAACTGCCATGGCATCCGGCGAAAGCCAATGGATAACAGGGGCGCAAGCACGAGAAGATGTACACCGCTTACGCGCCCAAAGCGACGTTGTGATAACGGGCGTGGGAACGGTTTTAACTGATAACCCTCAATTAACAGCGCGAGATGGGCTAGGCAACCGCGTAATAAAGCAGCCGCACATTGTCGTGTTAGATTCAAAACTAAAAACACCGCTAGATGCAGCCTTGTTCAATAGCGGCGTTGGCGTGACGTTATTAACATGCAGTACTGACGTGTCAGCCATACAAGCCTTGCGTGAAACAGGTTGTAACGTTGAAGTTGTTGCGGCTGATACGAAAGGCCAAGTGGATTTGCAAGCCGTTCATAAATGGCTTTGTGAGCAGCCCATTAATAGGGTGATGATAGAGGCGGGTGCGTTATTAAACGGCGCGTGCTTACAAGCGGGACTTGTTGATGAGCTAATTGTTTATATGGCACCGAGTGCGTTGGGCGCTGATGCCCGTGGTGCGTTTGCAATGCCGACTATTTCCCAGTTATCTGACCGTATTCAGTTGAATTACACGTCAATGGATAAGATGGGCAATGACATTAAATTAACGTATAGCGTAAATAAAGAGGCATAGATGTTTACAGGCATTATCGAAGCGATAGGTGAAATTAAACGTGTTGAACAGCAACAAGGCGATGTGCGTTTAACGGTCGCGACTAACGATTTGAATTTAAGCGATGCTCAACTGGGCGATAGCATTGCCGTTAACGGCGTTTGCTTAACGGCTATAGAATTATCTGAAAAGCAGTTCGTTGCAGATGTGTCGAATGAAACATTATCGGCCACAACAATGGCTGATATAAAAGCAGGTTCACCGGTCAATTTAGAATGCGCATTACAAGCACAAACACGTTTAGGCGGCCATATGGTGAGTGGCCATGTGGATGGCGTAGGCCGTATATTAGAACGCAAACCCGATGCGCGTTCTGTGCGTTTTACCTTTGAAATGCCTGCTGAGATATCACGCTATGTTGCGCAAAAGGGCTCTATTTGTATTGATGGCATAAGCCTTACGGTCAACACGGTTGATGATGTGTCTTTCTCCGTTAATATTGTGCCGCATACATTAGAGATGACAACGTTAGGACGCCGCAATGTGGGCGATGCTGTCAACCTAGAGGTCGATGTGATTGCGCGGTACCTAGAGAGATTAATGTTGGGTCAATCTACAACGGAGCCAACGGTTGATTACAAAGCCTTACTTGAAAAAAATGGGTTCATGTCTTAAGTGCGAGCAAAAACCACGCTGTATTAAGTAATAAATCGGTAAATAGTCACGGCTTAATCGGCTACAATAGCCGCAAATTCTGTACAAACACACGTAATGAATACTACTCAAGAAATCATTGATGATCTGAAGCAAGGCAAAATCGTTATCATTATGGATGACGAAGATCGCGAAAACGAAGGCGATTTATTGATGCTTGCTGAGCACGTTCGCCCTCAAGATGTTAATTTTATGGCGAGTTATGGGCGAGGGTTGATTTGCTTAACCTTAACGCGTGAACGTTGTCAGCAATTACGCTTACCGTTGATGGTGAATGATAATCAAGCGGCTTTTTCAACCAACTTCACGATGTCTATTGAAGCGGCTGAAGGTGTGACAACTGGTATATCAGCAGCAGATCGAGCAAAAACTATTTTGGCGGCGGTGAAGCCAGATGCAAAGCCAACGGATATTGTTCAACCAGGGCATATTTTTCCGTTAATGGCGCAACCGGGTGGGGTGTTAAATCGTACTGGCCATACAGAAGCGGGGTGTGATCTAGCTAGATTGGCCGGTGGCGAACCGGCTGCGGTGATTGTTGAAATATTAAATGACGATGGCAGCATGGCGCGCCGAGATGATTTAAAAGTGTTTGCCGAAAAGCACGAGCTTAAAATAGGCACGATTGCTGATTTGATTCATTACCGTATTCAGAATGAAAAAAATGTTGAGCGGGTGAGTAGCTGCGAATACCCAACGGAATACGGCGACTTTAGATTACATGCATTCCAAGACCAGATAGGTAACAAATTGCATTTGGCGTTAACACATGGCGATGTGAATACAGATGAGCCCGTATTGGTTCGCGTAAATGCAAAAAGTACCTTGGCTGATTTGCTTCATGCCAAAGAAAGTGACCATTATCCATTGCCTAGGGCCATGCGTAAAATTGTTGAAGAGGGGCGGGGCGCGCTCATTTTGATTCGTAACCAAGAAGATGACCAATCTATTGTTGAGTTCATTCACGAGCAAGAAATGAAAGAAAAAGGTGTGGATCAGCCTACTACTCAGCAGTCGGTCGACTCGAGAACAGTGGGTGTTGGTTGTCAAATACTATCCGATCTAGGGATCAAGAAATTAAAACTGATTGGCACGCCAACGAAATATACGGGTTTAGCGGGTTTTGATATTGAGATTGTTGAACACGTCTCTTTAGATTAGCAGTAACGAACACTGATATAATTACTCATAATTTATAACCATACACAGGTTTTAACATGGCAGATGTAAAAATAATTGAAGGCAATATGATTGTGCGCGATGCACGTTTTTGTTTGTTGGTAGGTCGCTTTAATAGCTTTATTGTCGATCAGTTAGAAGGTGGTGCAATTGAAACATTGTTGCGTCACGGTGCAGACATCAAAAATATTGATGTGGTGAAAGTGCCCGGCGCATTTGAAATGCCATTGGCTGCGCAACGCATTGCAGGACAAGGTAAATACGATGCTATTATTGGTTTAGGCGCGGTTATTCGTGGCGGCACGCCGCATTTTGAATATGTGTCTGGCGAAGTGACTAAAGGCTTAGCAACGGTTTCACTTCAAGCAAACTTACCCGTAACATTTGGTGTGTTAACGGTAGATTCTATTGAACAAGCTATTGAGCGCGCTGGTACAAAAGCGGGTAACAAGGGTGTAGAAGCTGCGTTGGCAGCCATTGAGATGGTTAACGTATTAAAGGTGTTAGACGCCGAATGAGTTCACCTAAAAGTAGTGCAAGACAGGTTGCACTTCAAGCACTATATCAATGGCAAGTAACAGGTCAGAACTTAGAAGAGTTGCAGAAGCAATTTGAAGGTGATCCTGAGTACGGCAAATTTCATAAAAACTTCTTCATCGGTTTGTTAACAGGCGTCGTTGATAAAATTAGCGATCTGGATACGGTTATTAGCGAATTCACTTCACGAGATTTAGAGAAAATAGACCCGATTGAAAAAGCGGTTCTACGTTTGGGTAGTTATGAATTATTGTTTAAGCCCGAAGTGCCATACCGAGTGGCTATTAATGAGTCTGTTAAGTTGGCAAAACGTTTTGGCTCATCGAAAAGTCATACGTTCGTTAACAGTGTGCTGGACAAGATAGCTAAGAAATCGAGAGCGGTTGAGATTAGCGCTAATATTAAGAAAGCTAAGTAACAATCTCCGTGATATGGCGCTGTCTGAATTCACGTTAATAAATCAATATTTCAATAAGAATGTTGATGCTGCATTTCCTGCCGCATTAGGCATTGGGGATGATTGTGCGTTAGTTGATATCCCACCTAATATGCAATTGGTTGTTAGCACGGATACATTGGTTGAAACGGTTCACTTCTTATCGAACAGCGACCCTTATTTATTAGGGCATAAATCATTAGCAGTAAACTTAAGCGACTTATCCGCGATGGGGGCAAAACCTGCTTGGGTGTCACTTGCGCTTACATTGCCAAAAGCCGATGACAATTGGGTGAAAGAATTCAGCAAAGGCTTCTTATCGCTAGCTCAAAGCCATTCGATGCAATTGATTGGTGGTGATACAACACAAGGGCCGTTAAGCATTAGTGTCACCGTTATGGGGTTGTTGCCAAAAGGTAAAGCGCTTAAACGTTCAGGCGCAAACGTAGGCGACGGCGTGTATGTATCTGGCACAATTGGCAGTGCGGGGTTGGGTTTAATAAAAGCACAGCAAACGGCAACTGATGCTTCAGATGAGGATTTAGCTCAGTACTTAAAACCTACGTCAAACATCGATTTAGGGGAACAGCTATTACCGCTTGCTAGCGCATGTATAGATGTTTCTGATGGCCTAGCGGCAGACCTTACGCATATCCTTAATGCCAGTGGCGTTGCAGCCAGAGTCTTTCATAAAAACTTGCCGATGTCAGACAGGGTGAAAGAACATATTGAAGAGTTACAAGATGCTCTATGGCCCTATTCAACGGGCGATGATTATCAGCTGTGCTTTACGCTACCTAAAGCATTAACAAATGATAAAACAATCGCGGAACTGACCGCAAACAAATCAATAACTAAAATTGGTAGTATTGAGGCGGGTGATGGTTTAACTGTTGTGCTGCCAGATGGTTCTGAAAAAACGATTGATAAGGGATTTCAGCACTTTAATAGTAGCGCCTCTGAGACTAGCCATGACAAATAAAACACCAACATTTAAACAGTTGCTAAAAAATCCAGTGCATTTATTGGCATTTGGTTTTGGTTCTGGTTTGGCGAAAAAGGGACCAGGTACAGCAGGCACGCTCATGGCTGTTCCTATTTATTATGGCTTGTTTCAAATGGGCGAGAATGTTTATTTGACCTCTCTGGTCATCATTTCATTCGTCGGTATTTGGATTTGTGGAAAAACGGCTGATGATATTGGTGTTCATGACCATGGCGGGATTGTTTGGGATGAAATTGCAGGCTTTTTGCTCACTATGCTGTGGGTTTCATTTAGTTGGTTAAATGTATTGCTAGGGTTTATATACTTTAGGGTGTTCGATATTTTAAAACCATGGCCAATTAACCTTCTAGATAGGCACGTAAAAGGCGGATTTGGCATTATGGTGGACGATATATTGGCCGGATTAATGGCTGCCTTGTGTTTATACCTAACAAACCAATTTATTTTATAAATCTTGTCTATTTAGATTGTAAATAGACAGTATATCTAGTATTATTCCGCCTCTAAATTGATGCGGGGTGGAGCAGTATGGTAGCTCGTCGGGCTCATAACCCGAAGGTCGTTGGTTCAAATCCAGCCCCCGCTACCAATTTACAAAAAAAAGCCTTGGAAAATAGTTGTTTTAACGATTATTTCCCAAGGTTTTTTTTCGTTATATGGCTTCTAGTTTTAATATGGCGTTCTATTTATATTGACGTAATTGTTCACTAAATGATTGTAGGGTAGAGAAATGGATTTAAAAGGAAAAACAGCAATAATAACAGGTTCAACATCGGGTATCGGGTTGGGCATTGCGCAAGGGTTTGCTGCGCAAGGTATCAATATTATGATGAATGGGTTTGGTGATTCTGTCGAGATCGAAAAAGAACGTGTTGCGATTGAAAAGCTAGGTGTTAAGTGTATCTATAACGGTGCTGATATGACCAAACCTGATGAAGTAACATCGATGGTTGAAGAGGCAGCGAAGGTTTTCGGCTCAATTGATATTTTGGTTAACAATGCGGGTATTCAGCATGTTGCGCCTGTCGAAGAGTTTGCACCTGAAAAGTGGGATGCGATTATAGCGATTAACATGTCTTCGAGTTTTCATACAGTACGTGCCGCTATTCCACATATGAAAAAACAAGGCTGGGGCCGGATCATTAATATTGCGTCTGCTCATGGGCTTATTGCTTCGCCGTTTAAATCAGCCTATGTGACTGCCAAACATGGTGTGTTGGGCTTTACTAAAACGATTGCTTTAGAAGTGGCTGAAGACAATATTACCTGCAACGCAATTTGTCCGGGTTATGTGATGACACCTTTAGTTGAAAAACAAATTCCAGATACTGCTAAGGCGCGCGGTATTAGTGAAGAAGAAGTGAAGCGCGACGTGCTATTGTCGGCTCAGTGGACTAAGAAATTTGTGACGGTTGAAGAGTTAGCTGGTACGTCTTTATTTTTGTGTTCTGAGTTTGCGGAAAATATCACAGGCACTCATATTTCTGTTGATGGCGGCTGGACTGCCGGTTAATAAACGCGTTGGAAAAAGCAAATGAACACTAAAGATATTTTAAACTTACCATCGATGCCGCTGGCATCACCGAGTTACCCAAAAGGCCCGTATCGTTTTATAGACCGTGAGTACCTGATTATTACGTATGAATCAGATCCTGCCGCTATTCGCGCGCAATTACCTGAGCCACTAGAACCAGATGGTTCTAATACGGTGTTATACGAATTCATTAAGATGCCAGATAGCTCTGGATTTGGTAGTTACACAGAAAGTGGCATTGTTATTCCTGCCAGCTATCAAGGCGAAGCTGTTAACTTTACATCGCAAATGTATTTGGATATTGAGTCGCCTATTTCGGGTGGTCGAGAAATTTGGGGTTTCCCAAAAAAATTGGCACAACCCACATTAAGCACCCAAGAAGACACGTTAACAGGCACGTTGGATTACGCTGGGGAACGGGTTGCGATGGGCACCATGCGCTATAAGCAAGAACAGCTAACGTATAACTTACATGATGAGGTGGTGTGTACCAGTTGTGTCGATACGTTAACTGACAAAATGATGACGACACAGGTTAACCTGAAGCTTATCCCTGATGTTGATGGAACGCCCGCGATAGCGCAGTTGGTTGCATACAATTTGGCCGATATTGATATAAAGGGCGCCTGGTCGGGCCCAGCTCGTTTGCATTTGATTCCGCATGTAAATGCACCTGTGGCTGACTTACCCGTTAAGCAGGTCGTTGGTGGGATGCATTTCATCGCTGACTTAACGCTACCTTATGGTCGTGTCTTACATGACTATTTGGGCACTAAATAATCGTTTTACGTAGGTAACTAAATTAATGACACAACAAAGTAGTAAAGTAGAAAAAACCATTAACCTTGCGCTACAAGGCGGGGGAGCGCACGGTGCATTCACTTGGGGTGTTTTAGATAAGCTTTTAGAAGATGGTCGTATTGGTATTGATGGCATTTGTGCGACCAGTGCGGGCACGATGAATGCTTGCGTGTTAGCGTCGGGAATGCAGAAAGGTGGCCCAGAGAAAGCACGTGAGAGCCTACATGATTTTTGGTGGCGTATATCAGAAGCGGGTAAAGCAATGAAGCCAATGAGCAAATGGCCTCTAGAAAAGTATATGCCATGGAAAGTGCCTGATACGTTAAATTTCATGGTGACAGATTTCATGTCGCGTGTTTTTTCACCTGAGCAACTTAATCCATTTAATGTGAACCCATTGCGTGATGTATTAGCAGATGCAGTTGATTTTGAAGCCTTGAATAAAGATGACGACATCAAGTTGTTCATTAGTACAACACATGTTCAAAGTGGCAGAGTGCGTGTGTTTAATACTAAAGATGTTACGTTAGATGTGGCCATGGCGTCTGCTTGCTTACCGTTGATATTTAAAGCAGTATCGATAGACGATGAAGACTATTGGGATGGCGGTTATGTTGGAAACCCGGCCTTGTTTCCTCTCTTCTACAAAACAGATAGTAGGGATTTATTAATCGTACATATCAATCCAATAAATCGTTTTGATACGCCAACAACGGCAACAGAAATTGTTAGTCGTATTAATGAAATTAGTTTTAACGCATCGTTGTTATCAGAAATGCGTTCAATAGCGTTTGTGAAAAAATTACTTGAGCACGAAATGCTCAAAGAAGAACATAAAGCCGATTTTAAGAATATTCTTGTACATTCCGTACGGGCAGACGATGCATTAGTGGACTTATCATTAAGTAGTAAATTTAATTCTGATTGGGATTTTCTAACATCCTTGCGTGATAAAGGCCGAGAAGAAATGTCGGTATGGTTAGAGCGGAATTTTGATGCTATAGGTGTGAGTGACTCAGTGGACTTACATAAGACTTTTTTAAACTCGAATACAAAGATATTTGAAGATGAAAGCGGTCTTCATAGGCATGTGAAAACTTAGAACATACGAATTAATTTAGGTGGTTTTCTTTTTAAGACTTGAAAAATTGAATTAAATCACCAGTTATAAGTATCAAATTAATAATTTTGGATTTAAAAATGAGTAAGACAAAAGAGAAAGCAAAGAAAGAAACATTAGGGTTTGAAGCAGAAACTAAACAGGTTTTAAACCTAGTTATTAATTCCCTTTACAGTAATAAAGAAATTTTCTTACGTGAATTGATTTCTAATGCATCAGACGCGGCGGATAAATTGCGTTTTGAGGCGTTATCTAACGACAAGTTATATGAAGGTGACGGTGAGTTGAAAATCCGCCTTTCCATTAATAAAAAGGCCCGTACATTGACCATTTCTGATAATGGCATTGGTATGACGGCGGAAGAAGTTAAGAAAAATATTGGTACAATTGCCCATTCAGGCACTAAAAAATTCTTTGAATCGTTGACCGGTGATGAGAGTAAAGATAGTCAAATGATTGGCCAATTCGGCGTGGGCTTTTATTCAAGTTTTATCGTTGCTGATAACGTAACGGTTATAACGCGTAAAGCAGGCGAAGATAAAGCGGCTGGCATTAAGTGGGAGTCTGCAGGTGAAGGCGAGTACACCATTGAAACAGTTGAGAAAGCAACGCGTGGTACAGATATTGTTTTACACCTTAAAAAAGGTGAAAGCGAGTTTTTAGAAAGCCATCGTTTGCAATCCATTGTTCATAAGTTCTCAGAACATCTTGATATTCCTATCGTGATGAAGAACGAGAATAAAGATGAAGAAAAAGAAGACGAGCCAGATGATATTACCGTTAACAGTGCCACTGCATTATGGGCAAAGTCTAAAGGCGAACTGAAGGCAGAAGACTACAACGAATTTTACAAGCAAACACTCGGTGATTACCAAGATCCACTAGCTTATAGCCACAGTAAGGTGGAAGGCAAAAGCGAATATACGTTGTTGTTGTATGTGCCTTCGAAAGCCCCGTTTGACATGTGGGATAGAGAGGCAACAAGCGGCGTAAAACTTTACGTTAAGCGTACGTTTGTAATGGAAGGTGGTGAGTTGATGCCACGTTACTTGCGTTTCGTGAAGGGCATTATTGATTCAGATAGTTTGCCGTTAAACGTGTCACGTGAATTGCTCCAACAAAGCAAACAGATCGATTTGTTAAAAGCCGGTGCCGTTAAAAAAGTCTTGTCATTAATTGAAGGCTTGTCTAAAAAACACCCGGAAAAGTTTGATACCTTTTGGGCAGAGTTTGGTCCAGTATTTAAAGAAGGCCCTATTGAAGATGCAAAAAATAAAGACCGTATTGCTAAATTACTGCGGTTTGCATCAACTAAAACTGAAGGTAAGCAAACATTAACGTTACCGGCTTATATTGAAAACATGCAAGAAGGCCAAGAGAAAATCTATTTCTTAACGGGTAGTGCGTATGCAACGGTTAAAAATAGCCCTCACCTTGAAGTCTTTAAAAAGAAAGATATTGAAGTATTGTTGTTAACGGATCATGTGGATGAATGGTTGGTTCAACATATGCCAGAGTTTGATGGCAAATCTTTACAGTCTGTCGCTAAAGGTGATATTGATTTGGCTGCCATTGATAAAGATGGCAAAGAAGCTAAAGCAGATGAAAAGAAAGAAGATGAATCATTAAACAGCGTGCTTGAGCAAATTAAGACAGTGCTGGACGGCAAAGTGAAAGAGGTTCGAATTAGTTCACGTTTAACTGACTCGCCAGCCTGTTTAGTGGCGGATGAGCATGAAATGGGTGCGCACATGGAGCGGATAATGAAAGCAGCGGGGCAAGATATGCCACCAAGTTTGCCGACGTTTGAAGTGAATGCAGATCATGCGCTTATCCAACGGTTAAAGGATGAGTCAGATGATGATCGTTTTTCTGATTTATCAAACTTATTGTTTGAACAAGCGTTGTTAAGCGAAGGTGGTCAATTAGAAGACCCAGCTACATTTGTACATCGTTTGAATAAGCTTTTACAATCATTACTGTAAACATTAGCAAAATAAGCTAACCCCAAAAAGAAGGCGAACAATGTAAATTGTTCGCCTTTTAAGTGTGAGAGTAAAATCTCACGGAGGGGGAAGTCTGTTGAATTGGCTAAATGTAAGCCTAAAACTTCAAGTAAATATTTAGCCCATGATTTGGGTAACCATATGCATGTCGTACTAACTGTCTAATGGCATGTTTTGGCTTGTAGTAATGCTGTTGATGCCTATAAGCATGCGAGTTTTTTGCATAATAAGGTTTTTGATACGTACGTTGATAGTTATGATGCTTGTTACCATAGTGGCGAGGCCTTTCACTGTAACCATACCGTTTATAAGAGTAGTCGTGCTTAGGTTTGTAGTGATGTTTTTCGTTATGGCGATATTTGTTGTCGTACCTTTGCTGTTTATAGCGATTATTATACGAATGTTTGTAATGATGCTTTTTATAGTGATGTTGATGATGCGACTGGTCGTAACCAGAGCTAACACCACTGCGCGCGATAGATTGGCCGCTGACGAACAACAATGTAGTCGCCGCTGTTAATGTAACAATTCTTAAAAAAGTATTCATAATATTATCCTTAACTGCAGAGCAGTTTAGTTATGGTGCAGTGTTAGGATAAATCGTGCGGATGAATTTAAACTGAACAATAAACGTTGTTTAATTGAGCATTGGATTAAGCGAAATAGCCCTCTATCTCGCCTGTGCTGATTTTTTACAGGATTAAAGTTAGGGTAATTGAACAGGTGTGTTAGGTGTCCAATTAGGGGCTTGGTGCTCAGCAACAACCGTTGTATAGACGCCGCCACGCACATTAAAGTCAGCAGATAGTCGCATAAATCTTGGCTGGCATGCGACAACTAAATCATCAAGAATTTGGTTTGTAACGGCTTCATGAAACGCGCCTTTATCGCGATAAGACCACACATAGAGTTTAAACGACTTTAATTCAACACAAGATTCATTAGGTACGTATTCTAAACGTAATGTCGCAAAATCCGGCTGGCCTGTTTTTGGGCACAAGCACGTAAATTCGGGCGTGTCGATTTTTATCGTGTAATCACGGCCAGAATTAGGGTTTGGAAAGGTTTCTAAATCTGTAGAAGGCGTTGTGCTCATAATATTCAAGTTCATTTGGATAGTGTTGGCGCATTTTACATGGATTATTTTTAGAAGACGTTATAAACGCCAACTTTCTTATAAATATTAAGGTGAATTCACAATAATTCGTCTTTATGAAAAAAGCACAATCATGTATCGTTAACCGATGCGTTTGGAAAAAATAAAACTCTCTGGTTTTAAGTCATTTGTTGACACAACCACCATCCCTTTTATGAGTGATATGGTCGGGATTGTTGGCCCAAATGGCTGTGGGAAGTCCAACGTCATTGATGCTGTTCGATGGGTGATGGGTGAGAGTTCTGCGAAAAACTTACGTGGCGATCAAATGGCCGATGTTATTTTCAATGGATCATCCACACGTAAGCCTGTTGGACAAGCATTCGTAGAATTAATTTTTGATAATACAGATGGAACCATTACCGGCGAATATGCGGGTAATCGCCAAATTGCTTTAAAACGACAAGTAAACCGTGAAGGACAGTCTGCCTATTTTCTGAACGGTACGCGCTGCCGACGCAAAGACATTACAGATTTGTTCTTGGGGACAGGGCTTGGTCCAAGAAGTTATGCGATTATCGAGCAAGGGACTATTTCAAGGTTAATTGAGGCTAAACCTGAAGAGCTTCGTGTGTTTCTTGAAGAAGCGGCGGGTATTTCTAAATATAAAGAACGCCGACGAGATACAGAAAATAGAATGCGCAGAACGCGCGAAAACCTTGAGCGTATTGGCGACCTGTGCGAAGAGATAGAAAAACAATGCCGCCACTTGAAGCGTCAAGCAGGTACGGCGGAAAAATATAAAGCATTAAAAACAGATGAGCGTAAAATTAAAGCGCAGCTACTTGCACTTAAATGGCAATCCTTAAATGTTTTAGATATAGAGCAGACGCAAAAACTAACCCAACTTAGTCTAGAGGTAGAGTCAATTGTCACAGGTCAGCGTGAGCTTGAGAAAAATTTAGAACAGCAGCGTGAAGGCTACAATGACCAACGTGAGAAGTGGAACAAAGTGCAAGCTGGATTTTATGCGATTGGGTCAGAAATTGCCAAAGCTGAACAAGCGCTCCAACATAAAAAGTCTGAGCTGGAACAACACCAGACACTTTATGAGCAAAGCAGCCAGTTAATTCAACGTGCTGAAACGGATGTTGCGAATGGAAAAGGCAGGCTATTAGAAACCGATAACAAAATTGAGCAGAATCAAGGTTTTATCGAAGAAGCCAAGATGCGTGAAAAGGATATCATTCAGCGTTTAAAGACTGCGGAGGAGGAAATGAACGCATGGCAAAAAATTTGGGATGATTTTACATATCAAGTGGCTGAGCCAAAGCGAAAAATTGATGTGGAAAAAGCTAAAATCACCCAATTTGATCGGCACTTAATTCAGTTGTCGAACCGAATAGAATCTGCAAAAAGAGAAGAGAATAACTTACAACAAGTGATATTAACGGATGGCTTGTCAGATATTCAACAAAACCACGATGAATTGGCTAGGCAGCACCAGGCTTCCTTATTAACTGTAGAAGCGTTGCAAAAGAAAATAACCGATTCGCGAGATTTACTCCATCAGCATAATGAAAGTTTGGCGAAACATAGAGCTGAACATGCTCGGCTGTCGGGACGATTAGCATCAATAGAGATGTTTCAGCAGTCCAGTTTGGGGGATAAACAAAAAGCAGTCTCGCATTGGCTAAACAAGCTTGATTTATCGACATCCACTCGATTTGTTGAGCACTTATCAGTTAAAGATGGCTGGGAAAGAGCGGTGGAAACTGTATTGGGTTCATCGTTGCAGGCTATTTGTGTTGATGATTTAGCCCATGCAATGAAAGGCTTGAATGATTTACAAGGGGCTGACATCACCTTGTTAAGTAAACAATCAGTCTCAAATGCTAAGAAGTCGTCGACTAGCCTTGCGAACTTAATCGACTCATCTTTCATACCCGCCTCCTTATTTGAAGGTGTTCACTACGCTGAAACACTTGCCGAGGCAGAACACTTGCTGCCTAAATTGGATGCTTGGGAATCTGTAATTACAAAAACAGGTGTTTGGTTACATTGTGATAGCGTGTTTGTTAAAAGCGAAGACAAACAAGGCAGTGCGCTCTCATTAGAGAAAGAAAAGAAATCAGTTATTGGCCGTTTGACTAAGTTGAATGTGTTAATTGCCGATACAGAACAGGCATTACGGCTTGCGCAAAGCGGTTTGGTGGAATCCGAACAAGCACGTCAACAACAACATCAAGCGGAAGCGGATATGGCTAAGCAGGTTTCTGCATTGGCATTGCGGATGTCTGAAAAAACATCCAAAATCAATCAAGCGAAGCATCGCCTTTCCTCCATAGCGGATGATTTACGTGTTGCGTTACAAGAAAAACAGCAAGATGAAACATTGTTGGCTACCAGTAAAAAACTACTCGAAGAAACGATTAACGAAGCGTCTGAACTTGAAGCGCAAAGAGAAAGCTTTCAGGAGCAACGGTCCGTGCGCAAATTAGCGCTGGATGAAGCCAGAACTGAGCTGCATTCTGAACGCGAAAAACTCCATCACCTAATGCTAGAGTTAGAATCGTTGCGGTCGAGTAAGGCGCTGACAACACAGAACCTAAACAGTATTCAGGAAAAGTTGCTTCAAGCAGAAGAGCAACGGGGTAAGGCAAAAAAAGTGTTGCAACGTGGCGACCAGCCGTTAGATAAGCAGCGCGAAGAGTTGGACGTATTGCTTAAGAATAAAATTAAAATTGAAGCTGAGCTAATTCAAGAAAGGCAAGCGGTTGAGCGATTTGAACAAACTATTCAGCAAATAGAAAAAAGCAGGCGTGGTAAAGAACATGATGTTCAGGTAGCGCGAGAGAATATGTCAACGGCTAAAGTGAACCATCAAGAAGTATTAGTCCGCAAGCAAACCTTGGTAGAGCAATCTCAAGAATCGGGTATTAACCTTGATGAGGTACTTAGTTCTTTAACAGATGATGCTGAAGAGGGTGGTTGGCAGCATCAGTTGAATGAGCTGACATCAAAAATTGAGCGTCTTGGCCCGATTAATCTAACGGCTATCGAAGAGCTGGAAACACAGTCTGAGCGTCAGACGTATTTGACGGACCAACAAAAAGATTTAACCGATGCGCTCGAAACGTTAGTTGCAGCCATTGAAAAAATTGATAAAGAAAGCAGAACACTGTTTAAGCAAACGTTTGATAAAGTGAATAGTGGTTTCGAGAAGCGTTTCCCCAAATTATTTGGTGGGGGTAATGCGTATTTACAACTGACGGGCGGCGATATTCTTGATACGGGTGTTACGGTTATGGCGCGCCCTCCCGGCAAACGAAATAGCTCTATTCATTTGCTTTCGGGGGGCGAAAAAGCCTTAACAGCAGTTGCGTTGGTGTTTGCTATTTTTGACTTAAATCCGGCACCTTTTTGTATGTTAGATGAAGTGGATGCGCCGTTAGATGAAGCCAATGTGGGCCGCTTTGGCGAGTTGGTTAAAGAAATGTCTAAGCAGGTTCAGATGATACTAATCACTCATAATAAAGCGACAATGGAAATTGCGCATCACCTATCAGGCGTTACAATGAAAGAGCCAGGGGTTTCTCGAATCGTATCAGTTGATATTGAAGAAGCGACTGAAATGGTTGTTAGTTAGATTAATTAGGGTTTTAGGATAAAGAATGGAAGAAAGTGCCTTAAGGTTGCTGTTGGTTGTTGTTGGAATATGCGTTCTTTTAGGCATATTTTTTTACGATAAAATAAAAAACCAACCCAAACAAGAAAATGATTTTTTTGATGAAGCAACTAAAGTTCAACCGGTCATTAGCGATGGCGCGCCAGTCGCAAACGTAGTCGATGAAACGTCTGCTTTTGATGAGCCTGAGAAACAAGATATCGATCATTTTGAGGCGGTGGATACTAGTCAGGTAAAGCCGGAAACAATGCGCTCAAGTGCGGAAACGGTTCCAGTTGTTAAAGAAGCGATGGTTGTTCAACTTGTGGCTGTGCCTAATGATTCAAGTCAAATTCAAGGTGTGGATTTGCTCAATATGTTTACACAGTTGAACTTGGAATTTGGTGATATGGGTATTTTTCACCGATATCAGCGAGAACAAGGTGTAGAGACGCAATTGTTTCATGTGGCTAATTTGATGGAACCGGGAACATTCCCTGTGGGGAATATGAATGATTTCAAGACGAAAGGTCTCGTGTTTTTCTTTCAAGCTAACCAATCGATCGAAGCCAATGCCTCGTTTGATGAAATGTTGGAATCAGCACGTGCAATTTGCCAACAGTTTGATTGCGAATTAATGAATGCTGACATGCAACCGCTAACATTTGAAAAAATTGATGTTATTCGCGATCAGCTTTCAAATGATCGCGTTATATGACAGGTGTTAACAATAAGATAGCGCGGGCTCAACAGCTGCGTAAGGAAATAAATCGCCATAACCAGCGGTATTATCAGTTAGACGCACCGCAAATATCTGATTTTGATTACGATATGTTGATGCGTGAGCTTCAAGATATTGAAGCAGCTTGCCCTGAGCTAATTACAGTTGACTCGCCTACGCAAAGAGTAGGCTCAGAGCCGTTAAGCACCTTTCAGCAAGTTAAGCACCGTGTGCCAATGCTCTCGCTAGACAATGCTTTTGGCTTAGAAGAGTTTAGGTCGTTTGATAGCCGTGTTCGGAAAAACTTACAAGATGACAGTGATGTTGAATACATCATTGAGCCAAAATTAGATGGGCTTGCCATTTCGTTGCTGTACAAAAAAGGGCGGTTGGTTCAAGCAGCAACACGTGGAGATGGTAAGACGGGCGAGGATGTCACTGAGAATGTTAAAACCATTGGCGCTATTCCTTTGTTGTTAAGTGGAAATGATTACCCGCCTGAATTAGAGGTTAGAGGTGAGGTGTTTATGCCCTTGTCTGGTTTTGAGTTGCTTAACAAGCAGGCTACGAAAAACGGCACAAAGTTATTTGCTAATCCCCGCAATGCAGCAGCCGGCAGTTTAAGACAGCTTGACTCCAAAATAACATCGCAAAGGCCTTTGGCATTTTATGTGTACGGGGTTGGGTATTGTGATGGGATGACTATACCGGACACGCTCGCCGCGTTGTTTTTATTGCTTGAAACTTGGGGGTTGCCAATTTGCGACCAAATAACGAAGGCAATAGGGGTTGATCAATGTGATGAGGCGTACAACACGCTGCTGAATATACGTCCTCGTTTGCCTTATGAAATAGATGGCGTAGTACACAAGGTGAATGCGTTTAGTTTGCAAGATAAGCTGGGGTTTGTTTCTAGAGCCCCGCGGTGGGCGATTGCTAGAAAATTCCCTGCTCAAGAAAAAATGACGACGGTGCTTGATATTGATGTACAGGTAGGAAGAACGGGGGCATTAACGCCAGTGGCAAGGTTGGCGCCTGTTTTTGTTGGTGGTGTAACCGTTACAAATGTCACCTTACATAATGAAGAAGAGGTCCACCGTAAAGATGTGCGTGTGGGAGATACGGTCGTTGTTCGCCGAGCCGGCGACGTAATTCCTGAAATTGTTTCAGTGGTGTTAGATAAGCGCCCAAACAATACAGTCCAGTTTGTTTTACCTATGGTGTGCCCAGTATGCCAATCAGACTTGGATAGAGTTGAGGGCGAAACAATTGTACGTTGTAGTGGTGGGTTGTTTTGTCGTGCCCAAAGTAAGGAAGCGATTAAGCACTTCGCTTCTCGTAAAGCCATGGATATTGATGGGTTAGGAGATAAAATTGTAGAGCAGTTAGTTGAGCAATCTATGATCTCAACACCTGCAGACCTATATGCGCTAACGCTAGAGCAGTTGGCAGGGTTAGAAAGGATGGCTGAGAAATCTGCTAATAACTTATTAGCGTCGTTAGAGAAGAGTCTTTTAACGACACTCCCACGTTTTTTGTATGCGCTAGGGATTCGCGAAGTTGGCGAGGTAACGGCCATTAGTTTGGCTGAATACTTTTACACGCTAGAAAACTTGATGAATGCGAGTGAAGAGGATTTGCTGACGGTCGATGATGTAGGGCCTGTTGTCGCCAAACACATTTCGGTATTCTTTCGCCAACAGAATAATTTAGACGTGATACAAACATTGCTTGACCGAGGTGTTCAATGGCCAGAGATGATAGCAGTGTCACACCAGGATTCGGTATTAGCGGGCAAAGTGGTCGTGGTGACGGGCAGTTTACAAGAAATGACGCGTGACGAAGCCAAAGATAAGTTAAGGGCATTGGGCGCAAAAGTGACTAACAGCGTATCTAAAAAAACAGATTTTTTGCTGGTTGGAGAGAGTCCAGGGTCAAAATTAGCCAAAGCAGAATCGTTGGGCGTTAACGTCATCAACGAGTTGGAATTTATTAACTTGGTGAAGAAATGATGTTATTTTATTTCTATGAATAAGGAAGATATAGAAACGCGGGTTTGTATGTTGCAAAGCCATTTGGATGGGCTTATTGAACGCGTCCAAAGAAATGAAGTAACGTTGAAACGTTTTCAAGACCTGGAAATGCGTTTGTTGTCTTTAAATTCCTTGAAGGATCTTGTTCAGCACGTATTAGACGATATTCAAGTAGCATTTGATTTGGATTCGCTTTGCTTGGTGTTGGCGGATAAGAAAGCAGAGGTGCAAACATTTTTGTCAGAAGATGGTTTTAGATTTGATGACTATTCAAATTTAATGTTGCTTGAAAATGTTAATGTGTTTAAGGAAAAGCTAGGTGTTGCGCAACGTATTCTGTTAGGTATGTCGAACGATGTGTTGAGTAACGAGTTTTGGCCAAAAAACAATAAAAAACCAGTTGCGGTCGCAATGCTACCGCTTGTTAGGCGTGGCGTTTATTTGGGTTGTTTAGTGCTTGGTAGTAAAGACCGTGAGCGTTTCTTGCCCGCGATGGATACATACTTTTTGCAACGATTAAGCAGCGTATTAAGTGTTTGCTTTGAAAACACCAGTAATTTCGAGCAACTAAGCCGCAGTAGCCTCTTTGATACGTTAACAGGAGTGAATAATCGACGGTTTTTTGAACAACGCCTTAATGAAGAAATATTGCGTTCGCTAAGAACGGCAGATGATTTGACGTGTCTGTTTATTGATATTGATTTTTTCAAAAAAGTTAACGATAGTTATGGTCATCAAATTGGAGACCAAGCATTGAAGCACGTTGCCGATGCCTTAAAAAGTCAATTGAGAAGCAATGACATTTTGACGAGGTATGGCGGAGAGGAGTTTGTGGTGCTACTACCGACGGCATCTGAGCTAAAAGGTAATGAAGTGGCGGAAAGGATGCGTGCATGTGTTGAAGCTTGTCCACTAACGTTACAAAGCGGTAAGAAGCTAAAAATGACGGTATCTATCGGCACATCTACGTTCATCGTTGACAAGCCAAGAGCGTTTAAAGAATTAGATGGAGCGGTCTTGATAGAAGTGGCTGATAAATCTTTGTATAAAGCCAAAAACTCGGGTCGAAATAAAGTCTGTAGTGGTGGTGAGGTGCGCGCTGAACCCCTGGATAGCAACACGTCATTTAGTGCCGGTTAAGACGCTTATATAAGACAAAACAAGAGTACCTTGTGCGGGGCTAAATAAGGTATAATTTCCGTTTAATTTTCCAATAACAAAGGCTACAAAAACAGCGGTTTTATAAAGCGCTCATTTGCTTATTGTTGTTGGGTCTAAAACTGCTTATATGTATGTGGAGATACTGGTAAATGGCTGAGCTCACAACAGAAACTATACCCGTCAATATTGAAGATGAGATGCGGCAGTCGTATCTTGATTATGCGATGAGTGTCATTGTCGGCCGAGCGTTACCTGATGTTCGAGATGGCTTGAAGCCAGTTCATCGTCGCGTGTTATTCGCCATGAGCGTTTTGAACAATGATTGGAATAAACCGTATAAAAAATCCGCACGTATTGTTGGTGATGTGATTGGTAAATACCACCCGCATGGCGATACGGCGGTTTATGACACGATTGTTAGGATGGCCCAGCCTTTTTCTATGCGCCATATGTTGGTGGATGGGCAAGGTAACTTTGGTTCTATAGACGGTGATTCAGCTGCTGCTATGCGGTATACCGAAATCAGAATGTCTAAGTTGTCGCATGAAATGTTGACGGATTTGGATAAAGAAACTGTCGATTTTAGTGCCAACTATGATGAGTCGGAGTATGAGCCAACAGTTTTACCGGCAAAGGTTCCTTTATTGCTTGTCAATGGCTCTGCGGGCATCGCTGTGGGCATGGCTACCAATATTCCGCCACATAACTTGGCTGAGATTACGTCAGCGTGTATTCACTTAATTGATGAACCTGATGCGACGATTGATCAATTGATGGAGCATGTGCCTGGGCCGGATTTTCCTACGGCAGGTATTATTAACGGCGCTGATGGTATTCGTGAAGCGTATCTAACAGGGCGAGGCCGCATTTATCTGCGTGCTCGTTATCATGTAGAAGAGAGTACAACGGGTAAGCTTTCAATTGTGGTGACTGAATTACCGTACCAGGTTAACAAAGCACGGTTAATGGAAAAAATTGCTCACCTAGTTAAAGATGGAAAGCTAGAAGGTATTTCTGGGCTACGTGATGAGTCTGATAAAGACGGTATGCGGATGGTGATAGAGCTTAAGCGTGCTGAAGTTCCTGAAGTAATTATTAATAATTTATATCAACAAACGCAGTTACAGAATGTTTTTGGTATCAACATGGTGGCGCTTATCGATGGCCGTCCGCAATGTTTGAATTTAAAGCAAATATTAGACGCATTTATTGATCATAGGCGTGAAGTTGTTACGCGCCGTACAGTGTACCTTTTACGTAAAGCACGAGAACGCGCGCATACGTTAGAAGGGCTGGCAGTTGCATTGTCAAATATTGACGACATGATCGCGATGATTAAGGCAGCAAAAAACCCGGCAGAAGCTAAAGAGGCTTTGTTGGGAGCGGCATGGCAACCTGGATTAGTGGCAGAATTGCTTGAAAAAGCAGACTCGAGCCGATCACGCCCTGATAAGCTGGAAGAACACTATGGCATGGTTGATAAAAAATATTATCTATCGCCAGCACAAGCGCAAGCTATTTTAGAGCTGCGTTTACACCGCTTGACAGGTCTTGAGCAAGATAAAATTCTCCAAGAATATAAAGACCTATTAGTTTCAATTGATGACTTGCTAGATATCATCGTTAACAGAACACGATTAATGACTGTTATTAAAGACGAGTTAATTGACCTGGTTGAAGAATACAAAGAAGACAGACGGACCGAGATAGTCGAGCAGTTCTTAAATCTGACAGCAGAGGATTTGATTACTGAAGAAGATATGGTGGTCACGTTGTCGCACGAAGGCTACGTTAAGTCACAACCGTTAACAACTTACACGTCACAACGGCGCGGTGGTAAAGGTAAAACAGCGGCAAATACCAAAAATGAAGACTTTATAGATAAGTTATTTATCGCTAATACACATGACACGGTTTTATGCTTTTCAAGTAAAGGTAAAGTTTACTGGTTAAGGGTCTTTAACTTGCCTGTGGCGAGCCGGATTTCTCGCGGCAAGCCGATTGTTAACTTGCTACCATTGGAAAGTGATGAACGCATCAATGCTATTTTACCGATACGTGAATTTAAAGACGATGAGTATATCTTAATGGTAGCCGAGTCTGGCACGGTGAAGAAGACGCTTATTAAAGAATTCGAAAAACCGCGCTCAAGTGGCAAAATTGCAATAGATTTACGTGAAGGCGATCAATTGGTCGGCGTGGATGTAACGGATGGTCAAAAAGACATTATGTTATTTGCAAGTTCTGGCAAAGTGACTAGTTTCAACGAGTCCGATGTTAGGCCAATGGGTCGAACAGCCAGTGGTGTTAGAGGAATGCGATTAAAGGATGGTGAGCAAATTATTTCATTGATAATTTCTCAACCAGGCACGGTTCTAACACTAACTGAAAATGGCTATGGCAAGCGTACTAAAGTGGAAGAGTACCCCATTCATAAGCGTGGTGGGCAAGGTGTCATCGCAATGCAAACAAGCGATAGAAATGGTGTGCTTGTGGGTGCAGTTCTTGTGGATGACAACGATGAAATAATGTTGATAACTGATGGTGGTACGTTAGTAAGAACACGTACAAACGAAATCTCAGTGCTTGGGAGAAACACGCAAGGTGTGCGTGTAATTCGCCCAGGCAAGAATGAAAAGGTGATTGGCTTAGATAGAATTGCTTTTTTAGAAAGTGAAGAAGTAGATGAAGATGACGTATCGCCATCTTCAGACGATGAATTATAACTAATAGGAGTTTTTGAATGACGCGATTATTTAATTTTAGTGCTGGACCCGCAGGAATGCCTGAGCCAGTACTAGAAACAGCTCGCGATGAGATGTTAGATTGGCAGGGTGCAGGTATGTCCGTTATGGAGATGAGCCACCGTGGTAAGGACTTTATTTCGATAGCTGAAAAAGCAGAAGCGGATGTTCGTGAGTTATTGAATATTCCAAACAATTACAAAGTGTTGTTTTTGCAAGGTGGAGCGACTGGGCAGTTTTCAATGGTGCCCATGAATTTACTGCGCGGTAAAACATCAGCTTGTTATGTGAATACCGGTGCTTGGTCAAAAAAAGCTATTTCTGAAGCTAAAATTCACTGCGATGTAAAAGTATCAGCAACATCTGAAGCTGATAAATTTATGTCAATTCCGCAAGTGAATACGTGGGATATAGATGAAAACTCAGCGTATTTGCACTATACAAGTAATGAAACAATCGGCGGTGTAGAGTTTCAGAGCATTCCTGATGTTGGGGGTCTAACACTAGTGGCCGATATGTCGTCAAACATTCTTTCAAGAGAAATTGATGTCAGTAAGTTCGGTGTCATTTATGCCGGCGGTCAGAAAAATATGGGTCCTTCAGGTATTGCATTAACAATAGTTAGAGAAGATCTGATGGGCGAGGTTGTTAAAGGCACACCGTCTATATTTGATTATCAAAAAAATGCCGATGCAGGTTCAATGTTAAACACGCCGCCAACATACAGTTGGTATTTGATGGGCTTGGTGTTTGATTGGCTAAAAGGTCAAGGTGGCGTTGCATCAATTGAGCAACGAAACATTCGACAGGCAACTAAATTGTATTCAGCAATTGATGGTTCAGATTTTTACAGTAACCCTGTCGAGGTAAGCAGCCGTTCAAGAATGAACATACCGTTTACCTTGGCAAACAGTGAGTTAGATGGTTTGTTTTTAGCTGAAGCTAAGAAAGTAGGGCTTGTTACATTAAAAGGCCATCGTTCTGTTGGCGGAATGCGGGCGAGTATATATAACGCCATGCCTGAAGAAGGTGTGGATAATTTGGTTAGTTTTATGGCTGATTTTGAAAAAAATAACGCTTAATAATCAATAGAATAAGATTAAATATTAAAGGTAAATAGCATGTTCAAGATTCAAACATTAAACAATATTTCTGTAAAAGGTTTAGAAAAGTTTCCGAGAGATAATTACGAAGTAGCATCTGAATTACAAGCCCCGGATGCTTATATGCTGCGTTCGTTAAAGTTACACGATGCAGTCATCCCAGACAGTGTATTGGCTATTGGACGGGCAGGAGCGGGGGTTAACAATATCCCTATCGAAAAAATGAGTGCGCTCGGTGTGCCAGTTTTTAATGCACCCGGTGCAAATGCAAACGCTGTTAAAGAACTTGTGTTAGCGGGTATGTTGTTAGGTTGTCGTAACATTTGCCAAGCATGGGAATGTGCTAAAAATTTAGAAGGCAGTGATGAGTCAATAGCGAAAGAAGTAGAGCAAGTTAAAAAGAATTTTGTTGGTTTTGAATTGCCGGGTAAAACACTGGGTGTAATTGGACTTGGCGCTATTGGAACATCTGTGGCTAATACAGCTAGAGATTTAGGAATGAATGTTGTGGGTTACGATCCTGCTATTACTGTTGAGCGTGCTTGGCAGTTGTCAGCAGAAATTGGTTCTGCAAATACAGTTGATGAACTGTTAGCTCAATCTGACTTCGTTACTATTCATGTGCCTTTTAATGAAGGGACAAAAAACTTAGTGAATGCGAGCCGTATCAGTATGATGAATGATAACGCTATTATTTTGAATTTTTCTAGAAATGGTATTGTTAACGACGAAGACGTCGTGGCTGCGTTAGATTCAGGTAAGCTTTATGCGTATATATGTGACTTCCCTAGTAACTTATTAAAAGATCACCCTAAGGTGATTGCGCTACCTCACTTGGGCGCGTCTACAGGTGAAGCTGAAGAAAACTGTGCGATTATGATTGCTGATCAACTTAAAGATTTTCTTGAGAATGGCAATATCAAAAACTCAGTAAATTTTCCCGCAGTTAAAATGCCGCGTGTTGTTGGTTTTAGAATGGCGATAGCTAATTCAAATGTACCCAATATGGTTGGCCAAATATCAAGTATATTAGCGGATTCAGGCCACAACATATTGGATTTGTTGAATAAATCACGTGGAGAGATAGCCTATACTTTATTGGATGTTGATACTGAAATAACCGATGATGTTGTTGGCCAAATTAAGAGTATTGAGGGTGTGCTTTCAGTAAGAACCCTTTAGGATTGAATTATGAGTGTTGATAAATCGTTAACAGATCTGCGTGTTGCTATTGATGCGTTAGATAATCAATTATTAACACTCTTCAATCAGCGCGCGTGCTTAGCGCAAGATGTTGCACATATTAAAATTGCAGACGGAGAGGAGGGTGATTTTTACCGACCTGATCGCGAGGCTTCTGTTTTAAGGCGGGTTAAGGAAACAAACCCAGGGCCTTTAGATGGCGAAGATGTGGCGCGAATTTATCGTGAGTTAATGTCGTCGTGTTTGGCGCTAGAAAAGCCCCTTACAATTGCTTTTTTAGGGCCTACTGGAACATTTACGCAAGAAGCTGCACTTAAGCACTTTGGACACGCTGTTAACACACAGGCAACATCCACAATTTCTGATGTGTTTCATCAGGTCGAGACAGGTAATGCGCACTATGGTGTTGTACCTGTTGAAAACTCAACTGAAGGCGTTATTACTCACACATTAGATACATTTTTGTCCTCTTCGCTGCGTATTTGTGGTGAAGTTGCACTAAGAATACATCACCATCTTCTTTCTAAAACGTCTAACTTGAAAGAAATAACAATAGTGTATTCTCACCAACAATCCCTAGGTCAATGTAGACAATGGTTGGCAACAAATATCCCGAAAGTCGAAGTGGTTGCTGTTAGTAGTAATGCTGAAGCAGCAAGATTGGCGTCTGAAACACCAACAGCCGCAGCAATAGCGGGTGAAATAGCGGCAGATATTTATCAGCTGAACAGATTGGCGAGCCATATTGAAGATGAAACGCATAACACCACGCGATTTTTAGTGATAGGTGAAAGGGAAGTGCCAGTTAGTGGTGAAGATAAAACTAGCATGTTGATATCTACTAAAAATGTCGCAGGTGCATTACAAGGTGTTCTTGCACCGTTTGCCTATGCAGGCATTAGTCTTAATAAAATCGAATCACGCCCTTCTCGCCAAGGTGCTTGGGAGTATGTTTTTTTTGTTGATATTGATGGGCATAAAGATGATGAAAATGTTTCAAAAGTTTTAAAAGAACTTGAGTCAAACGTAAATTTTCTGACAGTACTTGGATCGTATCCAAAGGCTGTTATCTAAATTTATGATGAAATGTTGATAGATTGATGCACGATAAAAAATATTTTGATGATTTAGTAATACCGTCCATTAAAGGATTAACCGCGTATATACCCGGTAAACCGATTGAGGAAGTAGAGCGAGGATTAGGCTTAAAAAACATCATTAAACTGGCTTCAAACGAAAACCCTAAGGGGCCGAGTAAACGTGTACTAAAAGCCATTGAAATGGCGAGTAAAGATATATCTCAATATCCGGATGGCAATGGTTTTTATTTAAAACAAGCGATAGCCAAGAAATACGCTATAACTGATGACATGATTACATTGGGGAATGGCTCAAATGATGTATTGGATATAATAGCGCGAGCATTTCTTGGTCCAAATCGAGAGGCAGTGTTTTCAGAGCATGCATTCGTTGTCTATTCAATCGCAACGCAATCAGTTAGTGCTGTTTCTAGAGTAGCCAAGGCTTGTTCACCTGATTCAGAGCAACCTTATGGGCATGATTTGGCAGCGATGCGTTGTTTAGTAAACGATAAAACCTCCGTTGTGTTTATAGCGAACCCAAACAATCCGACGGGTACTTGGTTAAGTGATGAAGAACTGGAAGGCTTCATAAATGGACTTCCACAACACGTTATTGTTGTACTTGATGAAGCGTATTGTGAATACAGCGAAACGTATGACGATAGTGCGAGTGTTAAGTGGGTTCAACGTTATCCTAATTTGATTGTGACTAGAACGTTCTCAAAAGCTTATGGTTTGGCAGGCTTAAGAGTTGGTTATTCCATTTGTCATTCAGGAATAGCCGGTTTATTAAACCGGGTTCGGCAACCCTTTAATGTGAATTCTTTGGCATTAGTTGCGGCAAAGATAGCATTGGCAGATGACGATTATTTGGTTGAAACGAGGGCGCTAAACGCCAAAGGTTTAAAACAACTAGAAGGTGGTTTTTCGGCGTTAAACTTAAATTATATCCCGTCAAAAGGTAATTTCATTACCGTAGATGTTGGGGGTGATGCTGTGCAAATTTACGAAAAATTATTGCATGAAGGCGTTATTGTTAGGCCAATATCTGGTTATGATTTGCCGAACCACTTAAGAGTATCTGTTGGTACAGCAGAACAAAACGAACTACTGCTGAAAGCGCTTAAAAAGGTATTAACCTGTGTTTAATAAAATGTGCATCATCGGCGTTGGTTTAATTGGAGGGTCCATTGCACGAGCCTCCCGAAAAAAAGGCCTATGTTCACAAATTGTTGGGGTAGGGCGAGATACAAAAAATCTAGAACGGGCTGTTGAGTTAGGTGTTATCAATAGCTATTCAACAGATATTACGTCAGCTGTTATTGGTGCAGATATTGTTGTTGTTTGCACGCCAGTAGGCTCCTTTGAACGTATATTTTCTGCTCTTAAGCAGGTATGGTCATCAGATTGTTTATATACAGATGTTGGCTCTACAAAAGAAAGCGTTGTTAAATCACTTGAGGCAGTATTCGGTGTAGTACCAGATAATTTTGTTTTGGCACACCCCATTGCGGGTTCTGAAAATAACGGTGTTGAAGCATCTATTGATACGTTATTTGATGGAAAGCGAACCATTATTACCCCCCTAGATAAGCAAACAAACTCAACGTTTAAAGAATCATGTTCTACTTGGTGGCAGGGGATGGGGGCTAGTGTTACGGAAATGACTGTTCAACATCATGATGAAGTATTGGCGGCAACAAGCCATCTTCCGCACGTTATTGCTTTTGCATTAGTTGAGCTACTAAAAAACAAAGAAGATGAAAAAGAAATTTTTAAATTCGCAGCTGGTGGATTCAAAGATTTTACACGTATAGCATCTAGTAACCCAGAAATGTGGGCAGATATATGCATGGCAAATTCTAAACAAATAGTTAAGTTACTTAATGAATATCAAAAGCTTAACGAGCATATCTCAAGTTTAATTGAGTCTTCTAATAAAGATGGTTTGTGTGAGTTGTTTGCATCAGCACAAGCGGCTCGCGAGAAATTTTTAACATTACAAAGTCGATCATAAAGAACGTATGAATACTTTTTTAACGAAAGCGAGTACAAGCTTGTCTGGAATATTTCGAGTGCCAGGCGACAAATCTATTTCCCATCGCTCAATAATGTTGGGTAGCTTGGCTGAAGGTGTTACAGAAGTCAGTGGTTTCTTAGAAGCTGAAGATGCGTTAGCCACACTAAAAGCATTCCAAAGTATGGGCGTGAATATTGAAAGATTCGGTGAAGGCCAAGTTCGTATTCACGGTGTGGGTATGAGAGGTTTAAAAGCACCAAATGAAGAACTGTACGTTGGCAACTCTGGCACCTCTATGCGGTTATTAGCAGGTTTGTTGGCCGGGCAACCGTTTGATTCTGTTTTAACAGGTGATGCCTCGTTGACTAGAAGGCCAATGAAACGTGTCCTAGACCCGCTTAAAGAAATGGGTGCAAACATTGGTAGTAATGAAAAAGGTACAGCACCCATAAAAATTAATGGCGTGGCATCTTTATCGCCAATAAATTACTTAATGCCGATGGGCAGCGCACAAGTTAAATCTTGTATATTGTTGGCTGGGTTGTACGCAGAAGGTAAAACAGAGGTAACAGAACCTGTTATTACTCGGGATCATACAGAACAAATGTTAAGAGGCTTCGGTTACCCTGTAGAACGGGTAGGTAATACAATTTCGTTAGAGGGTGGTGGAAAGCTTACGTCTACATCAATTGATGTGCCTGGAGATATTTCTTCAGCTGCTTTTTTAATGGTGGCAGCATCAATTACGCAAGGCTCAGATATCACCATAAACCATGTTGGCATTAACCCAACACGAACTGGTGTGATTGATATTTTACTGGCGATGGGCGCGAATATTAGTTTGATCAATGAACGTGTTATTGGTGGTGAAAAGGTCGCCGACATTCGCGTTAAATCAAGCCAATTAAAAGGCATCGATATACCAGAAGAATTCGTGGCATTAGCTATAGATGAATTTCCGGTTATTTTTGTTGCTGCAGCCTGTGCGAAAGGGAAGACGGTGTTAACAGGGGCAGAAGAGTTGCGTGTAAAAGAAAGTGATAGGATTCAAAGCATGGCAGAAGGCTTAGGCACTATTGGTGTTGATGCAAGAGCGACAGCCGATGGTATGGTGATTAATGGCGGAGTAATTCAAGGTGGCGTTGTTGAAAGTCATGATGACCACCGAATTGCAATGTCTTTTGCAGTAGCGGGTCTTGTGTCACAGAATGGCGTTCAAGTGAACAATTGTGAAAATGTAAACACATCGTTTCCTGGTTTTGTTGAATTGGTAACAGGATGCGGCTTTAACATTAAAGCAAAAGTTTAATGAAAGATATATCACCCGTTCTTACCATTGATGGTCCGAGTGGCTCTGGGAAAGGAACAATATCAAAATGCTTAGCTGAAAAGCTAGCATGGCACTATTTAGATAGTGGCGCCATATACCGAGCATTAGGCGTTGCAGTAACAACAGCTAACGTGGATCTGAATAAAGAGCAAGCGGTATGCGATCTAGCTAAAAATATTGACATTGAGTTTAAGCAAGACAACGTAAAGGAGTGGGTTGTAATACTTAACAACGTTGAAATACAAGATAAGTTGCAGAGTGAAGAAATAGGTGATGTCGCGTCTAAAATAGCGGTATATCCGGCGGTAAGAAAAGCCTTATTGGATAAGCAACGGGACTTTAATGTATCCCCAGGGTTAGTAGCTGATGGTCGTGATATGGGCAGCACCGTGTTTCCAAATGCCAAATACAAGGTATTTTTAACTGCAGATGCACAAACGCGAGGCAAAAGGCGCTATAAGCAGTTGATTGAGAAAGGAATTAATGCTAACCTTCGCACCGTTATTGAAGATATTGAACAAAGAGATGAGCGAGATAAAACCCGCTCAGCTTCACCGTTAATAATTCCAGATGATGCGTTGGTTATAGACTCATCAAATCTTGAAATAAATGATGTTGTAAATCGTATAGTCAATTATATAAATAACTAAACTAAATATAGGTGATTTGGGCTGCAAAGGCTTAAATCTTTTTTTAACTTAACCTTTTCATATTCAGCTCTAGCCTGATAGAAAAGAAACATAAAGAGAATATCATGAGCGAAAATTTCGCAGAATTATTTGAAGAAAGCATTAAAGCAGCAGAGTTAACTCCCGGCACGTTAATTACAGGTCAGGTAGTAGATATTAATAACGACTCTGTTATTGTAAATGCGGGTCTAAAGTCTGAAGGCAATGTTCCTCGTTGGCAGTTTGTTAATGCAAAAGGCGAACTAGAAGTAGAAATTGGCGATGAAGTAGAAGTTGTATTAGACATGGTCGAAGATGGTCTAGGTGCAACATTACTTTCTAGAGACAAAGCTAAAAAAGCAGCTGCTTGGCGCACGCTAGAAAAAGCAGAGCAAGAAAAAGCAACGGTTATTGGTGTAATTACTGGAAAAGTTCGTGGTGGCTTCACTGTTGAAGTTGGCGGCTTAAGTGGTTTCTTACCAGGTTCATTGGTTGACGTTAGACCATTAAGAGATACAACTTTCTTAGAAGGTAAAGACCTAGAATTCAAAGTTATCAAGCTAGATGAAAAACGTAACAATGTTGTTGTTTCTCGTCGTGCGGTATTAGAAACAGAATACAGTGCTGAGCGTGAAGCATTGTTAGAAAACCTTAAAGAAGGTGCAATACTTAAAGGTATTGTTAAAAACCTTACTGACTACGGCGCATTTATCGATTTAGGTGGTGTGGATGGTTTGTTACATATTACTGACATGGCATGGAAACGCGTTAAGCATCCGTCAGAAGTAATTGAAATTGGCCAAGAGCTAGAAGTAACTGTTTTACGTTATGACCCAGAGAAGAAACGTGTTTCTTTAGGTATGAAACAGCTAGGTGAAGATCCTTGGGTAAATATCCTACAGCGTTACCCTGTTCAATCTAGATTGAATGGTACGGTGACTAATCTAACTGATTACGGTTGTTTCATTGAAATTGAAGAAGGTATTGAAGGCCTAGTTCATGTATCTGAAATGGATTGGACTAACAAAAACGTTAATCCATCTAAAGTAGTTTCTTTAGGTGATGAAGTAGAAGTGATGGTATTAGAAATTGATGATACTCGTCGTCGTATTTCTTTAGGCATGAAACAGTGTAAAGGTAACCCTTGGGAAGACTTCTCAGCTATTCACAAAAAAGGTGACAAGCTTAAAGGTGTTATTAAGTCTATTACTGACTTTGGTATCTTTATTGGCCTTGATGGCGATATTGATGGGCTGGTTCATTTGTCTGATATTTCTTGGGACGATAAAGGTGAAGAAGAACTTCTTAACTACAAGAAAGGTATGGAACTAGAAACAGTTATTCTTGCAATTGACCCAGATCGTGAACGTATTTCATTGGGTATTAAGCAATTAGATCAAGACCCATTCCAAGAGTTTTTAGGCAATAATGATAAGAATAGTATTGTTAAAGGTACTGTTAAAGAAGTAGATGCTAAAGGCGCGGTTATTTTATTAGCAGATGGTATTGAAGGATATTTACGAGCTTCTGAACTACAAACAGACCGTGTGGATGACGCAAGAAATCTATTGAATGAAGGTGATGAAATAGAAGCTAAGTTTATTGGTATAGATCGTAAAAATAAAACACTTAATTTGTCTATTAAAGCAAAAGATGTTGATGAAGAGAAAGCTGTTGTTAGTGATTACTCTGCGAAAAATGCAAGTGCACCAACATTAGGCGATATTTTTAAAAACTCAATGGATAAATAAAGCTAAGTTAGACGAGGGGATAAAGCCCCTCGTCTCTTTATAAGGAACGATACGTGACAAAATCGGAATTAATAGAAAAATTAGCAGAGCAGCAATTACACTTACCACATAAAGACGTGGAGTTAGCTGTTAAATGTGTGTTAGAAAAAATGAGCAGAGCACTTTCATCGGGTGATAGAATTGAAATTAGAGGCTTTGGTAGTTTTTCATTGCATTATAGGCCACCGAGAGTAGGGAGAAACCCTAAGAATGGGGAGGCTGTAGCACTATCGGGTAAATATGTTCCACACTTCAAGCCTGGAAAAGAATTAAGAACCAGGGTTGATGATTCTAAAGAGAAATATAAAATAAAGTTTTAAGAAAAGCCCCTTTAGGGGCTTTTTTCATATAAGAATATAAAGTAACCTGTTAATCTACCGATTGATTTTTTATTGCACTTGATAAACATTAAATTATGAAATTTATATATCTATTACACTTCATTGTATTTCTAGCATTAGGGTTCGTATTGTCTGTATCAAACTCAGCTCCCATTAATATAAATTATTATTACGGTTGGTTGGAAATGCCTTTATCTTTTGCATTGCTTACGACGTTGGTTATTGGGGTATTGCTTGGGTTAACGGTGGGGTTCTTTAAAAACTTAACGTTACGTAGAAAAATATCAACGTTATCTAAACAAGCTTCAATCATAAATAAAGAAGTCACTAACCTTAGGACATTCCCTGTTAATTCTTCGAATTAATGGTTGAATTAGCCCTCGCATTACTTCCAGTAGCAGCTGCTACAGGTTGGTATGTGGCGCATAAACACTATAAAAATAGTACCAAGCATTCTACTTTAGATCATTCAACATACTTTCAAGGTCTAAACCACCTGATTAACGAACAATCAGATAAAGCCGTCGATGTATTCGTTAACCTTCTTGAAATTGATAGTGAAACAATTGAAGTGCATCTTGCATTGGGAACATTGTTTCGAAAGCGCGGTGAAGTAGAAAAGGCTATCCGACTCCATCAAAATTTAATGGCTCGTCCTGAATTAGGGCATGTTGTTCGCTTGGGCGTTTTAAATGAACTGGGTATGGACTACATGCATGCAGGTTTGTTAGATAGAGCAGAATCTTTGTTCCTCGAATTAGAACAGCATCCAGAGCACCGCTTAAATGTTACTAAGCAACTTCTTTCTATCTATCAACAAGAGAAAGAATGGCTTAAAGCCATTAATTATGCCCGGAAACTACAATCTTTAGACTCACCCCCTCAACATGTTTTATTGGCTCATTTACATTGTGAATTAGCGCTTATGTTGATTAATTCGCATGATGCCAAAGAAGCAAAGTCTAATTTAAAAAAAGCGTTAAAGTATGACCAGTTATGTGTTCGCTCTAATTTAATCAATGCTGAAATTGAACTAGTTAATAAAAAATATAAGGTGGCGTTGGAATACTTAATGTCCATTAAGCAGCAGAATAATAATTTCGTCCCGGTGTTTTTAGAAATGTTTATATTGTGTTTTAACCAACTCAAAAAACAGAATGAGAAGCTTCAGTTCTTAGCGATAGTTGAGTCAGAAATTAACTCGGACTTATTGACCAATGCATTTGTGTTGGCGTTAAGTGAGCAAAAGGGCAATGAGAATGCGGTTGTATTCCTAAAAAATAAATTGTCTGAAAGCCCCCGTTTGAGCGATATAACCAAACTTTCATCAATGCTTGTTGATAAAAGAGGTGACTTAGAAATTAAAACTTTATCTGATGCACTAAATGCTCTTTACCATCAGCGTCTCCACTTTCTTTGCAACAGATGCGGGTTTGATTCGGAAAAATTAAACTGGATGTGTCCAAGTTGTAAACACTGGGGTACGATTACCCCAGTGAACAATTAACAGTTTTTATTAGCGTTGAATTGTATGTTCGTATTGTTACTTTAATCAATTAAAATTGATCTGCATCTAATGCCATCAAACTTGTTGAACCCGCCATTATTGTAGAAAGAAGCGAGCTCGTTTGGGGCAATACTTTTTGCATAAAGAACAATCCGGTTTTTATTTTATTATTATAAAAAGTCTCTGTCATATTGCCTGTTTTAGCATGAGCTTGTTCTGCCATCTGCGCCCACATATATGCCATTGCTACAAGTCCCATAAGACGCAAATAATCAGTTGAAGCCGCTCCAGCTTCATCTGGGTTTGATAAACCTTTTTGAGCAATAAATAAGGTGGCATTTTGTAGTCTGCCAAAAGATTTAGCTAGTGGTAAAACAAAAGGCGCTAACTCTGGGTTGCTTTGGTTTTTTTCAATGAAATTTGAGACAGGGTGAAAAAAGTGCCTTAATGACCGGCCAAGATGTGTTGGTAATTTCCTACCTACTAGGTCAAGTGCTTGAATGCCATTTGCACCTTCATATAATTGACAAATACGTGCATCACGAAGGTACTGTTCTACTCCGTTTTCCCTAATATATCCATGTCCACCATATACCTGAATGCCAAGACTAGTTACTTCTTCACCAATATCGGTTAAAAAAGCTTTTAAAACGGGGGTCAGTAATGAAATCAGCTCATCTGCTTCTTTTCGGACGTGTTTATCGCTTGCATGGTGAGATATATCTAATTGCAAAGATAACCATGTGCTTAAGGCTCGTGAGCCCTCAGTATAGGACTTCATTGTCATTAACATACGCCTGATGTCGGGATGTACAATTAAAGAGTCAGCAGGCTTGTCAGGCTGTTTCGTTCCTGTTATTGAGCGCCCTTGTAAACGTTCTTTTGCGTAATCAACGGCACTTGAATAGGAGGCATGGGCCAGTGCTAACCCTTGTATGCCAACATGGATACGCGCACTGTTCATCATCACAAACATCGCTTTCATGCCTTTGTTCAAATCGCCAATTAAGTAGCCGGTTGAATTCTCGAACTCCATCGCACAAGTGGCTGATGCTTTGATGCCCATTTTATGTTCTATACCGCTGCAGACAACATTATTATCTGAACCTAGAGAACCGTCTTTATTAAGGTTTATTTTAGGAACTAAAAACAAACTGATACCTTTTATACCTTCAGGCGCCCCAGGTGTTCTTGCTAATACAAGGTGTATGATGTTTTCGGTTAAGTCGTGTTCACCTGCAGAAATAAAAATTTTACTGCCGGTTATTTGATAACTACCATCTTCTTGAGGGATTGCATTGCTACGGATTAATCCTAAGTCAGTACCGCATTGTGGTTCAGTCAAACACATGGTGCCGCTCCATTTACCAGACACCATATTGGGTAAATATTGTTGCTTAAGTTCTTCAGCACCAAACTTATGAATAGCGTTATAGGCGCCAATCGTTAATCCCATGTAAATACTAAAAGATATATTGCCTGAGACAACCATTTCGTCGACTGAGTTGGCAATGTAGTGGGGTAGGCCTTGTCCGCCGAATTCAGGATCACAGGTGAAACTTCCCCAGCCACCGCTGGTCATTTCTTTATAAGCTTCCTTAAAACCGTCTGGGGTTGTTACAGCACCATCAATTAAAGTACAGCCTTGTTCATCGCCTGTACGGTTTAGGGGGAAAAGTAAATTCGCAGTAATATTAGCCGCTTCATCGTATATGGCATCCGTTAAATCAGGTGTCATATCTGAGAACGTTGGAACATCACTGAGTTTAGAGGTGTCTATAAACTCATTAGTGAGGTACTTTATATCTTCAAGGGGGGCTTTAAATAGTGCCATAATTAATTCCTTAATGGTTTGCCAGTTTCAAGCATGTGTTGAACACGGTCTAATGTACTGTTTTGTTTAATCAGTGCCATAAAAGCTTTGCGTTCAAGTGTTAGGAGGTCGTCTTCTGAATGAAGTTCTGCAATATCAGTATCATCACCGCTTAAAATAAGCGCAAGCTGATCAGCAATAACACCGTCGTATTCTGTGGCTTTTCCAGACTGTACAAAACCAGTGACAGCCAAATTGAGAGCAGTTCGTGCTGTTGCTCCTGGTAGCGAGATTTCCGGCGTTTCTGGTGTGTGGTAATCCATTGAAAGTTCTAACGCTTTTGTTTTAGCATCGAATAGCAAGCGTTCACGGTTCATCGTAATACCGTCAGTAGCAGCCATAAATAAGTGGCCTTTTGCCTCAGCGGCAGACGTCGAAACAGTTGCAGTACTTATCAGCTCAAAGGCTTTGCTTATTGCTGGCATAGGGCCTTGAGGGCGCTTTCTATTTGTCATCCACCGTGTCAGCATTTCTTTACTACCACCCCAGCCAGGAATTAAACCAACGCCTACCTCAACTAGGCCGATATAAGATTCAGCATGGGCCTGAATTGCATCACAATGTAGCAAGCTTTCGCAACCGCCGCCAAGTGCCATGCCAGAAGGAGCGCCAACAACAGGGAAGGGGGCATGTTTGAGTGCTTTGTATGTATCCTGTCCCGATTTCACCATGTCTTCTATTTGTGGCCATGCAGCGACATTGGCTGCAAATAACGCTAAACCAATATTTGCTCCGACAGAGTAATTTTCGGCTTCGTTATATAGAACAAGCGCTTTGTAATTGTTTGGAATAATCTTAATGGCTTTGCCGACCATGGTGAGTATGTCAGGGTCGATAGAATTCATTTTGCTGTGAAACTCTAAACAAAGTACACCGTCACCAATGTCCCATAAGCTAGCGGATGCATTGCTTTTAACGGGTTGTTGGTTGCGTTTAATGTCTTCTAGTAAGATGACACCATCACCACGTAGTAATGTTTCATACTCGCCATTTAAGTTTAAGCATTGACGTTGATTATCCTTAAACCGGTAAAAACTTTTACCCTTAGCAGAAGCTAGAAGAGGAGGAATAGTTATATTATCAGCTTCCAGTTTTTCAACAAACCAGTCGACGCCTAATTTATCAATCAGTTCAAAGGGGCCATATTTCCAGTTGTAGCCAAGTTTCATGGCGCGGTCAATTGCTTCAATATTGTTGCCTATTTCTGGAATTAGGCCGGCAGAATATGTCAGTGTTTTTGCTAATACAGACCAAGCAAATTGACCGCCTTTGTCATCAAAACTAACCAGCTTTCGCAAATCTTTAGCAATGGCTGGTTTTAATGATTTTAAACGAGCTTTTTGGCTGGTTGCATAGTCGCCAGTTGTTAGATTAACGGACTCCTTGATTTTTTTACCGCTGCTTTTGTTTAATCGATAAAAGCCACCTTTACCTTTACGTCCGGTATAACCTGCTTTAATCATGTTGGTAACAACATCAGGCATAACGGCTTGCTCGTGGAAGGCGTCGGACTTGGGTAATGAATGAACCATGGACGCTAATATATGTGGCATTAAATCAATACCAACCAAATCCATTAGGCCAAAGACACCTGTTTTGGGAATGCCCATCGGTCTGCCGCAAATAGCATCTGCTTCGTCGACTGTTAGCCCAAGACGGAGTGTTTCTAGCATGGCTGTTTGCATCCAATAAGCGCCAATTCGGTTAGCAATAAAACCTGGGGTGTCATTACAATTAACAATACCTTTGCCAAGTTCAAGATCGCAAAAGTCTGCGATTGAATCGACGGCATCTTGTCGAGTATTAGGGCCTTGAACAACCTCTAATAAGCGCATATAACGAGGTGGGTTAAAAAAGTGAGTAATGAGAAAGTCTTGACTAAATTCTTTTGATAGGCCAGCGGTTAAATCGGCCAATGGTAAAGTTGATGTATTGGAAGAAACGATACTGCCGGGTTTACGAACAGCATCAATCTTTTTGTACAAGGACTGTTTTATATCTAAACGTTCGACGATGACTTCAATTATCCAATCCACATTGGCTAAATTGTTTAAATTATCTTCTAAATTCCCTGCGGTAATGAGCTTAGCATTACGTTTATGCATCAGGGCTGCAGGCTTCACTTTAAGTAATTTTTGAATGGCGCTTTGGGCAATAATATTTTTATTCGAAGCGCCCTCGGGAACGATGTCTAATAATAAGACCTTTTTACCTGCATTGGCAATTTGAGCGGCAATACCACTGCCCATAACACCAGCGCCGATAACGGCAACGGTTTCAATTTTCATTAGATTGACTCCAAAATGGTTGCGATACCTTGACCACCACCAATACATTGCGTTGCTAACGCATATTGTTTGTTTTCACGCACTAATAGTGCTGCTGCTTTACCTGTGATGCGAGCGCCAGTTGCTCCAAGAGGGTGGCCTAATGCAATGCCTCCGCCGTCAAGATTAACTTTTTCCATAGGTATATTTAGGTCTTGAATACAAGCGATAGATTGGCTTGCAAAAGCCTCATTAATTTCAACAATATCAATGTCTTCGATGTTCAAACCAGCCCGTTGTAAGGCCTTATTTGTAGCGACGATTGGGCCTAATCCCATTGTTTCAGGTGCACAGCCTGCCACAGCAATGCTTTTAATTCGTGCAAGTGGTGTTAGGCCGTTTTCTTTTGCATATTCTTCGCTGCATACAAGTGTGGCTGATGCCCCATCTGTTAGTGGAGATGAGGATGCTGCCGTAACAGAGCCATCGGTAGAAAATGCCGGTTTAAGGTTGGCCAAGTCTTCAACGGTAGATTCTGGGCGAATACAACCATCAGTATCTACGGTGCCACTTTTGGTTTGAATCGAAATAATTTCATCTGATAAATAGCCATTTTTAAATGCGGTCGCCGCTTTTTGCTGACTTAAAACCGCAAACTGATCTTGTTGTTCTCTGCTTAGTTTGTATTTTTTTGCGACAATTTCAGCTGTTTCACCCATGCCTATGTATGCAGCCGGTAGTGTTTTATACAATGCAGGACTTGGCATGGGGTTGTAACCGCCCATAGGAATTCGGCTCATTGACTCTATGCCGGCGCAAATGAAGGCATCACCCGCATTCATTTGAATGGCCCCCGCAGCCATATGTATCGCTTGCATCGAGGAGCCACAAAAACGGTTCACCGTAACGCCCGCAACAGACTGAGGTAAACCAGCCATTAAGCCAACAAGCCTAGCGATATTAAAACCTTGTTCGCCTTCTGGAAAAGCACAACCCATAATAATGTCTTCGATTGTTGTTGGGTCAACACCTGTTTTAGAAACAAGCCCAGAAACAACCTGTGCAGCGAGATCATCAGGCCTAACTTTAGCAAGGCTGCCTTTATGAGCAAAAGTTTGAGGGGACCTTACATAGGCTGCTATGACGACGTTTTTCATAATAACTCCATTATTTAATTAAAGTTTTTGTAGTGTTTGGGTAGTTGCTTGGTGAATGTCTTCTAATTCACTCAATGTTAAGTTGATATCTTGTTGTTGTTGCCTTAGTTGCTCTATACGTTGCATAACACCAGCGTGTAATAGCTTTATTTGTTTGACCTGACTAGGGTCAGCATCGTATAGATCTAAAAACTCTTTTATTTCATCCAGAGAAAAACCGATTCTTTTTCCGCGAAGAATTAGCGTCATCCTTGCGTTATCTTGATAGTTATAGATTCGGCGGTTACCAACCCGCGTAGGGTTTATTAGTTCTTTTGTTTCATAAAAACGCAGGGTGCGAGCAGACACACCTAGCTTTTCACCTAATTCGCTAGCGGTATAAAGCTCTGTATTTGCAGATTTAATATTCATATGACGTAATATGCATTAACTTAACGTTAACGTCAAGTTAATGTTGAAATTAACATTTAAAAGACAATATCAACGTATTATAAAGACCTTAATTCGCGGCGTAGAACCTTGCCAACATTGGTTTTAGGTAACTCTTTAATAAACACAATTTTGTCAGGTGTTTTATATCCGGTAAGGTTCTTTTTACAATGTTCAGCTAGTTGAGCTTCAGTTAAAGAGTCATCTTTTCGAACAACAAACGCTTTAACGGCTTCACCACGCTTCTCATCGGGGACACCGATAACGCCACATTCGAGAACACCTTCATGTTCAACAATGACATTTTCTATTTCATTGGGGTACACATTAAAACCTGAGACTAAAATCATATCTTTAATACGATCAACAATATAAAAGAAGCCATCTCCATCCATTTTCGCGATGTCGCCCGTTTTAAGCCAGCCGTCATCAGATAAAACGTTGGCTGTTTCTTCAGGTAAATTCCAATACCCTTGCATTACTTGCGGCCCTTTAATGTTTAGTTCGCCGGGTTCACCATTGGTAATAATATTTCCATCATCATCCATCAGTTGGCAATAGGTTGATGGAATGGGTAAGCCGATACTGCCGTTATACTCTTTAAGATTAAGTGGGTTAATACAAGCAGCAGGAGATGTCTCAGTTAAACCAAAGGCTTCTGATAAGGTGCAGCCTGTTATTTGTTTCCATTGTGCAGCAACGGCCGGTTGAACCGACATGCCGCCGCCCAAGGTGATTTTAAGGTTTGAGAAATCAATGTCTTTAAAACCTTCAGTATTAATTAATGCGTTAAATAAGGTGTTTACACCCGTCATAGCGGTGAAGGGGATACTACTAAGTTCTTTTACAAACCCTTCGAAATCTCTAGGGTTAGTGATTAATATATTTTTTGCCCCAGCCTCCATAAAAACTAAGCAGTTCGCCGTTAGCGAAAAGATGTGATACAGCGGCAATGCGGTAATGACAATTTCTTCACCTTGTACTACGTCGTTCTTAATCCACTCGGCTGATTGCAACATATTCGCAACCATATTCTTATGTGTTAACACGGCACCTTTGGCTACGCCTGTTGTACCACCGGTGTATTGTAAAAAGGCAATGTCATCGTGGTTGAGAGAAGCAGGCGTTAATGAAAGGTTAGCGCCTTCGGATAGAACTGTTTTAAATGAAATAGCATTAGGCAATGAATAGCTAGGCACCATTTTTTTAAGGTACTTAACGACTAAATTAATTACTAATGATTTCGGAAAATCGAGCATATCGCCCATCTTGGTGACAATGACATGTTCTACGTCGGTGTCATCTAGTACTTCTTCCACAGTGCTTGCAAAGTTTTCTACAACAATGATTGCTTTAGCGCCCGAGTCTTTTAATTGGTGACGTAATTCACGCGCGGTGTAGAGTGGGTTAGTATTAACAACCGTAAGCCCAGCCCTTAAAACGCCAAAAATAGAGACAGGATTTTGTAATAAATTAGGCATCATAATCGCGACACGATCACCTTTTGTTAGCCCTAATGTGTTTTGTAAATAAGCCGCAACGCAGCTGGTGGCTTGTGCGAATTCATTGTAAGAAAGTGTTTTTCCAAAGTTACTAAAAGAAGGTTGGTCGCCGAATTGAGCAACGCTCTTTTCAAAAATTTCAACAACAGAGCTGTATTTATTGATATCAATATCAGCATCAACGCCGTCGGGATAGCTATTTAACCAAGGCCTGTCCATGATGTTCTCCTTTGTCATTTAGACACTAAATCATCGTTACTGTTTAATAATCGTACACAAAAAAGTCCCAATATTGGGACTTTTTTATTTAGAGCTAAAACATAAATGTTTACATATCCCAGCGAAGTTGCGCGCTTAGAATGTCTGCAGCTGATTCGTACTCGCCTGAAAGTAGACTGCTTGAACCACCGACACGGTTGATTTTGGTGTCAGGTACGAATATATGTGCGTAGCCAGTATCAATAGACATACTGTCATTTAATTGGTAGCTAGCACCAAATGTTAACCAATAGCGGTCATTGTCTGGGAACCTTGCTGAACGTGATGCCGCATTTCTAGCAGCGCCTTCGTCATAAGCGAAACCCGTACGGAATGTGAATGGACCATTTGTTGTGTATGTTGCGCCAATAGATAGGCGAATGTTGTCTTTTAACTTTAATTCTTCAGCGCTTGAAACTAATGGGCTATCAAATAAAATGAGTAATTCTGGTATAGAGCTCCAACCCACCCAAGTTGCATCTGCCATAACAGCGATATTACTGCTCCATTGATGATGAATACTGATTGATAAGCTAGCTGGTAGGTCTGGTTGAGCTTCAAGATCAGCATCAACAAAATTGGCTGCTATTGCGCCACCAAGGAAAGGTATAGAAGGTACAGCTGCAGGCACATCAAAATCAGCATCGCCCTCTAATTTATGTCTAATTTCAGAGCGATATGCTAAGCCAACGCGTGTTTGTTCAGACAATTGATATAGCGCACCAAAGTTGAAGCCGAATGAAATATCATCAGCTTCTAACTGTGAAAAGCCATCGGTTCCAGCAGGAACCCCAGCGCAGACAGCTATTGGTACTGCGTTTGCTAAGGCCGTACCAACACAGGCACTGGCGAAATCGATTTTATTGTTAAGCGTAGCTTCTATATACTGAATGTTCACCCCAAAACCGAGAGATAAGTCTGGTGTTGCTTGCCAAGCAATAGCGGGGTTGACATTAACAGTTACAATTTCAGCTTCAATCGTGTGGTATTTGCCGACCCAATCGTTTCCATATTTGGTGGCTAAACCAAAAGGGGCATTAATTCCAACGCCAACTTTAAGGTCGTTACTTAAACTGTGTACATAAAAGAAGTTAGGAACAACGGCAAATCGACCGCCGTCTTCAGCTGTATCAGCTGCGATAGGTCCGCCTAATGCAGTTGTACTTCCTTCGTCATCATAATCAAAAGAAGGTGCAATAAGATGAACACCCTGAACTACTTGGTTGCCCTTAATGCGTGTCATACCTGCTGGGTTATACCAAATGGTAGAAGCATCTTCTGCTGATGCGGCACCACCTGCGAACGCATTGCCTAAACCTAAAGCACTGTTTTCAGCAATGCCAAAAGCAGCTGAATAAGACGCGGTTGAAATAAGTGATAGAGACGACGCAAGAGTTAACGCGAGGACCTTAGAATGAGATAGCTTCATGTATTGCTCTCCTAATTAATTGTTAAAGATTCTTGTCTTTATGCAAGAATTAGTATTAGTTCTACGCTCAAATTAATGAAGTGGCAAACTATTTGTTGCAAAAAAACAAAAAAAAGGCAGACTGTTGATCAAGTTCATGTTTAAGGAAGAAAAATGCCGTCAGTATTAATTGAGAAAAATGGTGTCGTTGCACGGCTTATTTTAAATCGCCCAGATAAGTTAAATGCGCTTAACTTAGATATGGCACTTGAGTTGTTTAGATGCACTGAGGCGCTGAAAAATGATGACACTATTAAGTGCGTCATTGTCAGTGGAGCAGGTGACCACTTTATGGCGGGCGGTGATATTGAGTATTTCAAATCCCTTGTTGATGCGTTTGCTATAGAGGGTGAAAGTGCGTTACCAAATAATATTTTTGACCTGTTGCATGATGCGATTATGAACTTAACCACCATGGATAAACCGGTAATCGCTAGCGTAAAAGGTGCAGTTGCTGGGTTTGGTTTAAGCCTTATGTTGGCTTGCGACATGGTTGTTATTGCTGACGATGCTGTTTTATCGGTTGCCTATTGCAAAATTGGCACCACACCTGATGGCGGGATGACGTACTTTTTGCCTCGTGTAGTGGGGCAAAAACGCGCGATGCAATTAGCAATGACAGGTGAGCGGTTTTCATCCGAACAAGCAGAACGTTGGGGAATGGTTAACTATGTGGTGTCTGCTGATGCACTACTGGATAAAACTAATAAACTGGCCAAACAATTAAGTGATGGACCAAGTACCGTTTTAGCACGTACAAAAACTTTGCTTAACCAGAGCCCAGAGGCCTCATTGAAACAATGTCTTGATGTAGAGGCATCTACATTCTTTTCTTGCATGGTAGAACATGATTTTACGGAAGGAGTGACGGCGTTTAGTGAGCGACGTGAGGCCATGTTTAAATAATGTAAGTAGAGTCCCCATATGAATGACCTAAAAGAAAACACCATGAATAGTCTAAAAGGAAAAACAATTTTTATTACAGGTGCAAGCCGTGGAATTGGAGAAGCAATTGCATTGCGCGTGGCGAGTGAAGGCGCAAATGTTGTTATAGCGGCTAAGTCGGATATAGCAAATGCAAAGCTTCCTGGAACCATACACAGCGTTGCTAAGGCAGTAGATGATGCAGGTGGGCAAGGACTTGCCATTAAATTAGATATTAGAGATGACGAAAGCATCGCCATAGCAATGGCTCAAGCGGCAGAGCACTTTGGAGGAATTGACGTATTGGTGAATAATGCCAGCGCCATTAGTTTAACGGATACGCATAATACCCCAATGAAACGGTTCGACTTGATGATGGGCGTCAATACGCGGGGTACCTATGCTTGCTCTCAAGCAGCATTGCCATATTTAGCGGAAGCAGAAAACCCCCACATATTAATGTTATCACCACCGCTAAATATGAACGCAAAGTGGTTTAAAAACCACACAGCCTATACCATTGCGAAATATGGAATGAGTATGTGCGTATTAGGCATGGCTGAAGAATTCAAACCAAAAGGTATTGCTGTGAATGCACTTTGGCCGCAAACGGTTATTGGCACAGCGGCACTAGCAATGTTTAAAAATATGGTTAACATCGAAAACTGCCGCACTCCAGCCATTGTTGCTGATGCAGCATGTGAAATTTTCAAGCTAGACAGTAAAGCACATACAGGCAACTTCTTTAGTGATGAGGAGATTTTACGCCAAAACGGGGTTAATGATTTCACGCAGTATGCTATCGACCCAACCAAGCCACTTCAGATAGATTTGTTTCTGGATTAACTTTCCTGACCATATTGAACGCCTTGTATTCGCCCCTAAAACAAGGGGGTAAACACCTTGAGATTTCTATCCTATTATAATTTCTAATGTGCATTAGAAAATGATAGACTATTTGCTAAATACCAGCTAAATGTAAGGGGTTTCATATGCCAAACATGAATAATTACGAATCCACAAAAGAGAGTTTTAAGCTAGAAAAACCAGCGTTATATAACTTTGGTTTTGATGTCATCGATAAGCGAGCAGACACGGCAGATAAGCTGGCTTTTATTGAAATTGATGGTGCTGGTGAAAATATAAAACACCATCAATTCAGCGATTTACGCGATATTTCGAACCAGTTTGCTAATGGTTTGTTAGAGTTGGGTGCGCAAAAAGGTGAGCTGGCTTTCGTAATGATTCCGCGTATCCCTGAATGGTATGCCATCATGATTGGCTGCTGCAAATTAGGCGTTGTTACCATGCCGGGCACTAACTTATTAACCTCTAAAGATATCGAATACCGTATCAACCGATCGAAAGCGACGATGGCGATTGTTACGTCAGAGAATGCAGGTAAAGTTGAAGCGATTAAGAACAACTGTCCAACACTAGAAAAGTTGATTGTTATAGGTGAGGAAAGAGACGGGTGGAAAACGTTTAAGCAATTGACAAATAGTTTTGACAAGTCACTAGATAAATCACAGCTAGAACCCAGTAAAGCATCGGATTTAATGATGATTTACTTCACGTCTGGTACAACCGGTATGCCAAAAATGGTGGCGCGAGATAATGCGTACGCACATGCTCACACCATTACAGGCGAGTACTGGATGGACTTGCAAGAAAACGACATTCATTGGACATTGTCGGATACGGGCTGGGCAAAAGCAGCATGGGGCATGTTGTATGCGCCTTGGCAAATGGGCTCTGCGATGGTGTTGTTTAACGGCACTGGGTTTGATGCGGAATTACATTTGAATTTAATTGAAAAACTAGGCGTAACGACATTTTGTGCGCCGCCAACAGTCTACCGAGTTTTTGCTCAGATGGATTTGTCGAAATATAACCTTAGTTCAATTCGTCACGCAATCGGCGCGGGTGAGCCGCTGAACCCAGAAGTGATTAAAGTTTGGAAAGATGCCACTGGAGCGGATATTTATGATGGTTATGGGCAAACAGAGACCATTAATATAGTTGCAAATTATCCTTGTTTGCCGGTGAAACCGGGCTCAATGGGTAAGCCGGTTCCAGGGGTTAATGTGCAGATTGTGGATGAAGATGGGCATGTTCTCGCAGCAAATTCTACCGGTAGTATTGCTATTGAAATCACTGAGCCTCTTCAACCGGGTATGTTTGCTGGTTATTGGGAAGATGATGACGCCACGGCTAAGTGCTTTAAAAACGGTTGGTATCACACCGGTGATAACGGCATGATGGACGACGATGGTTACTTCTGGTTTGTTGGCCGTTCAGACGACATTATTTCTTCATCTGGCTATAGAATCAGCCCATTTGAAGTAGAAAGCTCATTGTTAGAACACCCTGCTGTTTTAGAGTCGGCTGCCATTGGCAAGCCAGATGAGGCGCGTGGCGAAATTGTAAAAGCCTATATTATTTTGGCCGAAGGCTACACAGGGAACCCTGAGCTAACGAAAGAAATTCAAACATTTATGAAAGAAATAACCGCGCCGTATAAATACCCGCGCGAAATTGAATACGTCGAATCATTACCGAAAACCATTTCGGGCAAAATCAGGCGTATTGAATTAAGACAAAACTGTTAGGAGTAGAACATGTCAGCAGCAGAAGAAACCGTTATAGACCCGCATAAAATAGTTAAATATAAGGCTAAAAACCACGTGCGCTTTGTTACTGCCGCCAGCTTGTTTGATGGCCACGATGCTGCGATTAATATTATGCGTCGTATTCTTCAATCAACAGGCGCAGAGGTCATTCATCTAGGCCACAATAGGTCAGTACAAGAAGTAGTAAATGCGGCTATTCAAGAAGATGCGCATGGCATCGCTATTAGCTCGTACCAAGGTGGTCATGTTGAATATTTCAAATACATGATTGATTTGTTAAAAGAAAAAGACGCCGGTCACATTAAGATATTTGGCGGTGGCGGCGGCGTGATTGTGCCAGAAGAAATTGCAGAACTGCACGCGTATGGCGTCTCGCATATTTTCTCGCCACACGATGGCCAGTCAATGCAGTTGCAAGGCATTATTAACGAGATGATTGAAACCTCGGACTATGACTTAGCCACCAAAGATATTCCCACAAGCTTTGATGATTTAACAAGTAACGAATACCGAAAACTAGCTCGCTTAATTACTGGGTTGGATGAAAAAACAGTGTCTGATAAACAGGTTGCCGTGCTATCAGAAGGCGCTGCAGAACATGCTAAAACACCGGTATTGGGTATTACAGGCACTGGTGGTGCAGGTAAGTCATCGTTAACGGATGAGTTGATACGTCGTTTTACACTGGAATTGCCGGAGTTAAAAATCGCCATTATTGCGATTGACCCAACCAAACGTAAAACGGGTGGTGCTTTACTGGGCGACCGTATTCGTATGAACGCGATTAATCACCCGAATATTTATTTCCGTTCTATTGCAACGCGCAACACCCAAGGCGAGGTGCCAGAAGCGTTGCCGAATATCATCAACGCCTGCAAAGTGTCTGGGTTTGATTTAATCATTGTGGAAACGCCGGGTATTGGTCAGGGCGATGCGGGCATCGTGCCATACGTTAATACATCCATGTACGTGATGACGCCTGAATTTGGCGCAGCCAGTCAATTAGAAAAAATTGATATGTTGGACTTTGCAGATTTAGTGGTCATTAATAAGTTTGACCGCAAAGGCAGCGAAGATGCCTACCGTGATGTTAGAAAACAATATCAACGTAACTTCGAGTTATTTGCAACACCGGTTGAAGACTTACCGGTATATGGCACCATTGCGTCAAAGTTTAATGATGATGGCGTGACATCGCTGTATCAAGGTTTATTAAAAACATTTGAAGGCAAAGCGTTGAATACGTGGGAAGGCGAATTTTTCGCACCCGTTGAGGCAAAGCGTTCAACAACCAGTTCGTCCATTATTGCGGCAGAACGTCAGCGTTATTTGGCTGAAATTGCCGAAACAGTGCGTGATTACCATAAAACGATTAAAGAGCAGGTAACGGTTGCTAGAGAACGCCAGCAGTTAAAAGAAGCGCAACGAATGCTTGGTGATGAAGTACATGTTGATGATGCGTTTGCCAAGCAAATAGCGAAGCGTGAAGATGCATTAGACCCACGCTGCAAACGATTGTTAGAAGTGTGGGAAGACATCAAAACAGCGTATAAAGAAGATACATACGTGACTAATAGCCGCGACAAAGAGTTCACTACCAATATTTCAACGTATTCATTGTCGGGTACGCGTATTCCTAAAGTTTCAACACCTGTGTTTGAAGATGATGGCGAGCAGCTACGTTTCTTGTTAAAAGAAAATGTACCAGGCAACTTCCCTTACACAGCCGGGGTGTTTGGCTTTAAACGAGAAGGCGAAGACCCGGCGCGAATGTTTGCAGGTGAGGGTGACCCGTTTAGAACGAATCGTCGATTTAAATTGTTATCAGAAAATTCAGATGCAACACGCTTATCAACCGCGTTTGATTCTGTAACGCTATACGGAAATGACCCGGGCGTACGTCCAGATATCTACGGAAAAGTCGGTAACTCTGGCGTGTCTATTGCTACGTTGGATGATATGAAAGTATTGTTCGATGGCTTTGATTTATGTGCGCCTACAACATCTGTTTCATTAACTATCAACGGTCCAGCACCAACGTTATTATCATTCTTCTTAAATACAGCGATTGATCAGCAGTGTGTAAAGTTTGAAACCGAAAAAGGCCATTACCCCAGCGAAGCTGAACGAAATGAGATTAAAAATTGGTCGCTAGCCAATGTACGCGGGACTGTGCAAGCCGATATTCTAAAAGAAGACCAAGGCCAAAATACTTGTATCTTCTCTACAGAATTCAGTTTGAAAATGATGGGTGATATTCAGCAGTATTTCATTCAAAAGAAAGTCCGCAACTTCTATTCAGTGTCTATTTCTGGGTATCATATTGCAGAAGCCGGTGCGAACCCGATTTCTCAATTGGCATTTACCTTGTCGAATGGTTTTACGTATGTAGAAACCTATTTGTCTCGCGGCATGGATATCGATGATTTTGCGGCTAACTTATCGTTCTTCTTCTCGAACGGTATGGATCCGGAATACACGGTGATGGGCCGAGTGGCTCGCCGTATTTGGGCCGTGGCAATGCGCTTTAAATATGGCGCGAACGATCGCTCACAAAAACTTAAATACCATATTCAAACGTCTGGTCGTTCTTTACACGCACAAGAGATGGACTTTAACGACATCAGAACGACGCTGCAGGCATTAATAGCTATTAATGATAACTGTAATAGCCTACACACGAATGCCTATGATGAAGCGGTTACAACTCCTACAGAAGAGTCTGTACGCCGCGCGATGGCGATTCAACTAATTATTAATAAAGAATACGGTTTAGCGAAAAATGAAAACTCGTTACAAGGATCCTTCATTGTAGATGAGCTAACCGATTTGGTAGAAGAAGCGGTTCTACGTGAGTTTGAACGTATTTCAGAACGTGGTGGTGTACTTGGTGCAATGGAAACCGGATATCAACGCGGCAAAATTCAAGATGAATCCATGAATTATGAAATGCTGAAACACACAGGTGACTTGCCTATTATTGGCGTGAATACGTTCAAAAACCCACATGCAGATGAGCTAGAAACAACGATTGAACTAGCGCGCTCAACAGAAGAAGAGAAACAAAGCCAATTAAGCCGTTTAAATGCCTGTCATGAGGATAATAAAGACAAGGCAACTCAAGCATTAAAAGCACTTAAAGAAGCTGTACAAAACAATGAAAATGTCTTTGATGTATTAATGGAAGCAGGGCGTTATTGCTCTCTAGGTCAAATCACGGATACTTTCTTTGAAGTGGGTGGGCAATATCGGCGCAATATGTAAAGAATCTCTTTGGTTTGTTTTGTAAACACTTTGTATGCGTCTTATTTTCTAATGACGCGAAGTGGAAGTGATTTGCTGTGACGAATCATAATTCCCTCATCCTTTAAGGGGGAGGGCTAGGGTGGGGGTAAAATGCCCAAAACTAGCGTGATGCCTGTCCAGAGTTTTCAACTCCCATCCCAACCTTCCCTCCTGCGAGGGGGAAGGAGACAATTCTAAGACTCTGAATTAATTGAGGACAGACCACGTTTAAAGGTGATGTTAAGATAGGGCAAACTTGTCAAGGAGGACAAATAATGCCAAGGCGGCCACGCCTAGTTGTACCGAATATACCACTACACATTATCCAGCGAGGAAACAATCGACAGGCTTGTTTTTTTCGACGATGTGGACTATCAAACATACCTTGAATGGCTTTTTGAGTATGCGAAATCCACCGAATGTGCAGTTCATGCCTATGTGCTAATGACCAATCACCAATCACGTTCATTTACTTGTTACACCAAAAAAGAAAGAACGTATTGGCTTATTGATGGAAGCGATTAGGGCAACGGTATGTGCAATATATTAATCGTACATACAAGAGAAGCGGCACCTTATGGGAAGGGCGGTTTAGATCTTGTGTAGCACAAGAAGATAACTATTTGTTGATATGCCAGAGATACATTGAATTAAACCCAGTTCGCGCGAATATGGTAAACAAACTTGAAGAATATAAATGGTCAAGCTACCGTCATTATGCTGAAGGTGAAGTTAGTGAGCAGCTAACACCACATTTTATATATCAAAGCTTAGGTGTAACAAATAAGCTTAGACAAAAGAATTATTGTGAGTTATTTAAAGGCGGATTAGAGCCAAGGCTGGTTAACAACATACGTGAAGCAACGAATGGCAACTTTGTATTAGGTGATAGTCGTTTTACAGAAGAAATAAGTGATGCATTAAAGCAACGGGTTGTTCGTAGAAAGGCTGGGCGACCGGCCGGCTAAGTTGATTTAATTTAATTTAATTGTGGTCTGTCCCCGATTGTTGATTGTTAGCAAGTTTATTAGGTAAAAAAAACCCTGCCGAAGCAGGGTTTTTTTACAACAAGTAATCTTAGTTAGATTATGGTAGTTCTACGTTAATACCAATACCCACGAAGACCTCTGCACCTATGTCTTGTTCAATTTCACCGCTAGCAAAACCATCTTGAGCAATAGTGTCATTACTAAGTCCGCCAGGGCCGAAGATGTCAAGTAGGTTAACACCGAGTCCACCCGCAGGCCCAACCAAGTTTGCAACTTCTAATAGGTTGTTGGTTGTGCGTGATTCAGATTCACCAAATGCATAAGATGCGAATGCATTAACGCTCACAGCATCGGTAAAGTTGTACCCAACACCAGCAGTAACATTATGCTGCCATATAACAGGAAGTAAAGACATTTGGACAATGTTAATCACGTCTTCAGCAACATTTGCAACAGGGTTAATTCCAGCTGGAAGTGGAGTGCCTGGTAGTATGCCAAGTACGCCGTCGGTACCTGCGGCTAAATCACCCAAAGGTATAGACCCTACGCCTTGTAAGCTACCTAATGTTGTATTAGGTGTGTCTCTTAATATCTCTTCAGTCCAGCTATAACCACCACGGAAAGACCATTTGCCTGTTGTGTATTGTGCGCCTAAGGCAAGTTTGAATTGATTTTCGTATGCATCTTCATAAGCTGCAGCATCACCCCAATTTTTCCAAATAAGATCGGCTTCTACTAATAGAGGGCCCTTTTCGTAAGCTGCACCGATAATAACTTCAAGTGGTTGTTCCACTTCAAGCCCTTGCCAGCCAGCACCAAGACCTCCTGCCGCACCAACTAGACCACCAATACCGTTCGCATACGTAGGTTCCATGTATATAATATTTTCGAATTCATATTTAACAGGGCCTTTAACAGCTAGGCTTGTCATAATGTTTTCGTTTACTTCATAGGTAGCACCTAATGACCAGCCAAGTGCTAGGTCATGAACTGATGCTGTAGTACCACCAAAATCACTAAAGATATTTAAACCTTCGTCATTACCGCCAACACCAAATGCGCCAGCGCCTGTAGAGTCACCAGCAACATCAAAGAAGGCATTGCTTAAACCGCTTGTTTGGCCTGCTGTGCCTAATTGTGCTAAGCCAAAACCAATTGTAATTGCAGCACCTAAAGACAGTTTATCTGTTGCTTGATATGCAGCTGCGATATTTGCGTTAAAAGATATTACTTCAACTAACAATGGAATGGTTGCAGGACTAAGGGGAGTTATGCCGTCGTTTTGTGTTAAATTTGTGCCACCTGTTACATCAATCGGGTCATCACGATAATCAGCACCCAAACCAGCATCAGCCTCTAAACCAACACCTAAAAATAGTTTTGGTGAAATTTGTAAGGCTATACCCAATGTAGGAACAATGTAGTTATCGGCATCTGAAGTATGGCTGCTAGTTGTTGAATCAGTGATGTTGCCTTGGTCGTATAGTGCACCAGCAATGCCGCCACCTGGGGTGTCACCTGTCGTTACTGTATGATTAACTTCAACATCTGTTAAAAAGATATGTGTTGCACCAAAGTTAAAGTTAACACCTTTAAACTGCGTTAATGTGGCTGGATTGCCGAAAACAGAAGCCGAAGCTTCTTGTGGTTTAGTGTATGCAGCGCCGGCCATGCCGCCTGCGATAGTGTGTGCTGACAAGTTAAGGTCTGTACCCGCGCTTGCCGCTTGAGCGCCTGTAGATGCAACAAGCATGGCCATGCCTGCTGCTACTCCAAGTGCTAGTGGTGTTTTGTTAAATGTTCTCATTATTGAGTTCCCCTTTAAGTTTTTATTTAATAGATAGCTTTAATTAAAGTTACTAACATTTATAGTTATTAGTAGTGTAATGATATAGTACATGGTTGCATAAAAGCAACATTTTTTTACTGGTATAGTTATAAAGTTAACTTTTTGGTTTATATGCTATTTATTTCATATTTTATTTCAAATTGTTGTGTTTTTTTAACCATTTTAAAAAAGCAACACAATATAAAAATTAGGATTAATTGGATTTAAAAACATGTGTAGTTTTTAGTGGCATAGGTTTTGCTTTGTTCATAACTGACATCATTATTATGTACTAGGAGGACGACGCAATGGCAGTACCCGTGGCTTTAAATTTACCTATAAATAACGCCGTTAACTTAAGTTCTGATATTGGGGCTGGGTCTTATAATAATGCTTCGAATAGACAATTCTCTGAACATTTCGATAACCATGTTGATCGGCTTAAAGATAAAGGGCATTCTTCTAACAGTGTAGAACGTAACAAGGCTGAAAACATAGAAAACAAGAGGTCTACAAAGGGAGTAGATGACAAACACGCTTCTTCGAAATCTTTAGTTGAGAGCAGTCATGTTAATGATAAATCTACCCGGTTAGATGATAGATCTGATGGTTCTGTCGTTGCTGAGAATGGACAAGAAGAAGCAACGGGGTTACCGCTAGTGGCCACGGCAATGGTTGATGAAGGTGCTTTAACTGATGAATTAAGCCTTTCGATTAAAGGTGGCAATAGTTTGCCTATAACGGCAGAAAATGTTTCATCTGTTGATCTGGGTATTCAGACGATAGATGAAACGTTTTTAGGTGATGCAGTCTCTTCAAGTCTTGGTGCTATTACTACTGATATTGTTTTTGACCCGTTAGCTCAAGCGACTGATTCATCATCTCAAATTGCGTCGATGTTGGTATCTAGCCAACTGCCAGTGGATAAAATTAGGTTAAATGGTAAGGCAGGTGTTGGCGATTTCCTTAACCCATTTAATGCTACGCCTGCTTTAGATAAGGCAATGCAAATTGACATCTCAGCCTTGATGTCTGATAAGTTGTTTAAAGCTGATTCACTGACTCAATTGGGTAATGAGTTCGGGTGGGTTAAGTCAACGGGTACGGCAGAGTTACCATTGAACAATGCGGCGGGTGTTAATAACCAATCATTTAACATGACTCCTTTGAGTGCCGATAAGCCAACACTTCAATTGGATACGCCCATGAATAGTACGCGTTGGGGACAAGAGTTCGGGCAGCGTATTCAATGGATGGTTAACCAGTCTGTGAGTGGGGCACAAATTCGTATCACGCCTCAGAATATGGGGCCTATTGAAGTGAGAGTACAGATGCAGAATGATCAGGCTACGATTGCATTTACTGCCCAACACGGCGCTACCCGCGAAGCCATAGATGCGGCATTGCCAAGATTACGAGAGATGTTGAGCGACCAAAATGTTAATGTGGTGGATGTTGATATTTCACAACATTCATTTGCTGAACAGCGTGATCAGCAAGCCGAAAGCCAAAATGCTGACGATAATGGTGTTGCTGATGGTGCTTTAAATGCCGATGGGTCAATATTTGATCAGCAAGAGAATAACCAACAACGACAATATAATGGGTTGTTCAGTGATTTTGCCTGACGCTACTTAATGTAAGTAGTTTTTTAATAGCTGCGTAAAAAATATAGCCAAGGCATAACGTATGTCTTGGCTTTTTTATGTGTGCCTGAATTTTGACGTACAAATACCTTGCGTGCCTATAATGACGACTTGTAATTGACATTCTTATATAAACGTATTGCAAGTGATTGAATTACATAGTAATAAATAATGGCATAGCTATTGCTTGCCTTGTCTTTAAACTTTATGTGTAGGGAGTGCCGTGATGGCTGAAGAAGATCAAGAACAAGAAGAGGTTGTAGAAGGTAAGGGAGGGTCAAAAAAACTCATCATAATGATTGTTGGTGGTGTTTTGGCCTTATTAATTATTGTTGGTGCGACATTATTTTTTACAGGTTTTTTTGACGCAAAAGAGCCCGTTGCTTCAGATGACCCCGCTGCCGAGAAGACAGAAGAAACCGAGGACGGTGAAGAGGGCGATGATGAAGCGGCTGCTGCTGAAGAAGGGACTGAGACAGCTTACTTAGCGTTAACACCTGCTTTTATGGTGAACTTTCAAGGTTCAGGTATTAAGGTGATGAAAGTATCTATCAGCGTAATGGCAAAAAGTGAATCTAGTTTAGATGCTATCAAATTGCACGATCCGGTTATAAGAAATAATATTTTGCTACTGTTATCTGCTGAAAACCCAGATGCACTTAAAACGGCAGAGGGAAAGCAAAAACTTCAAGGGGCAATACTTGAAGAAATAAACAAGGTATTGAAAGAAAGAAAGGTTAAAGCCTTGCCCGAAGCCGTGTTCTTCACAGATTTGGTGATGCAATAAATGTCAGACGCGGATCTATTATCCCAAGATGAAATTGATGCGTTACTGCATGGCGTTGATGATGGTGATGTAGAAACTGAAACAGGTGCTGGTGTTCCTGGCGAAGCATCGGGTTATGATTTTACGAGCCAAGACAGAATTATTCGCGGCAGGATGCCAACGCTTGAAATGGTTAATGAGCGCTTCGCTCGGCATTTTAGGTTTAGCTTGTTTAATTTTTTACGCCGTTCTTCTGAAATTTCCCTTTCTGGAATACAAATGCTCAAATTTTCTGAGTATGTGCACAGTTTGTTTGTGCCTACTAATTTAAATATTGTAAAAATTAGGCCGCTACGTGGTTCAGCACTGTTTGTATTAGATCCAAGCCTTGTGTTTGCAATTGTTGATACGTATTTCGGAGGTTCAGGGCGTTTTCATAACAAAGTGGAAGGGCGAGAGTTTACTGCAACGGAAATTCGGGTAGTGCGATTTATCTTAGACCTTGTGTTTACAGATTTAAAAAAAGCTTGGGAGCCTGTATTAGATCTCGATTTTGAATATGTTAATTCTGAAGTTAACCCACAGTTTGCCAATATTGCTAGCCCAACCGAGGTAATGGTTGTTTCGACGTTGCACCTTGAGCTTGAAGGGGGCGGGGGAGATATACAATTCAGCTTGCCTTATTCAATGTTAGAACCGATTAGAGAGCTATTGGACGCAGGCATCCAGAGTGATGGTGGTGATGGAGATGACCGCTGGAAGAACACATTACGAAGCGAAATAAAAACGGCTGAAGTGGAATTGAATACAACTTTTTTAAGAAAAGAGATGTCGCTTAAGGAAATTTTAGCTGTTCAAGAAGGTGACATTATTCCCTTAGATATGCCTGAACAAGTGATTATAGAATCGGGTGAGATGCCTTTATTTAGAGGGAAATTAGGGGTTAGTAAAGATTATTATGCCGTTCAGCTTGAAGAAAAGTTCGAACGAGATGAAGTTAAAAAAGTGACACTCAAAGAAGGATAAATTATGAGCGATGATGAAAACGAAACTAATGATGGCGCGGAGCATGAGGGTGCAGCAGTAGAAGTGGCAGATGTAGAACAAGCGGGTGTTGAAGCGGCATCGTTTGACGAAGTGTCAGATAAGGGCATTTCTAGCAATGATAGTGAACTGAACTTAGACGTTATTTTAGATGTGCCCGTTACGGTTTCGATGGAGGTTGGCAATACTAAAATAAGCATTCGTAATTTACTTCAGCTTAATCAAGGTTCCGTTGTTGAGCTTGACCGATTAGCTGGCGAACCGATGGATGTATTAGTTAACGGTACGCTGATTGCTCGTGGAGAAGTGGTTGTTGTTAACGATAAATTTGGTTTACGCCTAACCGATATTATTAGCCCTGCGGAACGCGTTAAGAAACTTAAATAATGCGTGAAGTAGCCTATAAAGCTTTTTGGTTTATGACAGCATGTAGTTCAACTACCGCTTATGCCGAAGAAAAAATAGTCATTGGATCTAAAAGTGTTGAGCCTTTTTCGACAGCAAATCTTAGTGAATGGACTATAGGTTTATTTGCGGTTTTGGTTGTTATAGGTATTGTCGCTTGGATAGCAAAACGATTTAGTGGGTTTGGTGTTAATCAAGTTGGGCATATGAATGTTGTGTCAGGTATTTCTGTAGGGCATCGTGAAAAAGTGTTGCTAATAAGAGCAGGTGAACAGCACCTTTTGTTGGGCGTGGCGCCAGGGCGGGTTCAAACATTACATACATTCGAGAAGGGTGAAATTACTGATATTGCAGCGTCACAAACGAGTAACTTCCAAGAAACTATGCGCAATGCCTTGAGTAAAAAGGCAGAACAATGAGTAAGTTTTTCAGCTGTATTTTATTTGGTTTATTAGTCATGCCAGGTGGCGCTTTTGCGGCACAAGGGCTAGAGGCGATTACCATCGCTAATGATGGAAAAAGCTACTCCGTCACCTTGCAAATACTAGCAGTAATGACATTGCTGACCGTGCTACCAAGCCTGTTGGTGATGATGACGTCGTTTACGCGAATTATTATCGTGCTGTCGATTCTTCGTCAGGCGATGGGTACACCACAAACGCCGAGTAACCAAATTTTATTAGGTTTGGCCTTGTTTTTAACATTTTTTATTATGTCGCCCATTTTTGAAAAGGCTAATACAGAGGCATTGCAGCCTTATTTAAATGATGAAATAGTTGCAGATGTTGCTATTCCCAAAGCCATAGCGCCCTTTCGCGAATTTATGTTGAGACAAACCCGCGATAGTGACCTGGCAATGTTCGCAAGAATTTCAGGTGCTGAGCCAATCCAATCATCGGAAGATGTGCCGTTGTCGCTGTTATTGCCAGCGTTTGTTACCAGCGAACTTAAAACAGCGTTTCAAATTGGCTTTATGATTTTTATACCGTTTTTAATCATCGATATGGTCGTCGCGAGTGTCTTAATGTCGATGGGTATGATGATGTTATCACCCTTAATTATTTCACTACCGTTTAAGTTAATGCTGTTCGTTTTAGTCGATGGCTGGGCGCTTATTATGGAAACATTAGCCGCTAGTTTTTTTAACTAAAGGATACCTATATGACGCCTGATAGTGTGATGGAGCTAGGACAAAGAGCATTACAAATCACCGTGATGTTATCCGCCCCAATTTTGTTGTCTGCGCTTGCCATTGGTTTATTGGTGGCGATGTTTCAAGCAGCAACACAAATAAATGAAATGACTTTAAGTTTTGTTCCTAAATTATTGATTACAGTAATAGTATTGTCTATATCTGGCCCTTGGATGCTCCGTTTAATCATAGGTTTTACACGAGATATATTTTTACAAATACCTGATATGGTTGGTGGGTAACTAACATGATGATGGTCAGTGAAGCACAAATAATGGCCTGGTTAGGTGCGTTTATTTGGCCATTACTGAGGGTGAGTGCGATGTTCGTCGCTATTCCTATTTTTAGCGGTCGATTTGTTGATAATCGTATACTGATTGGTGTGTCGTTAATGGTAACCTTTTTTACAATTCCGCTCATTCCACAGCCTCCCCAAGTCGATGTATTTAGCCATGCGGGAATAATGATTGGTTTACAGCAAATTTTAATCGGCATCATGATGGGTTTTGTTTTGCAAATGGTGTTTAGTGCCATTGTTTTTGCAGGGCAAGGTATCGCTTATAGTATGGGGCTGGGCTTTGCATCTATGGTGGATCCGACGTCTGGTGTGAGTGTGCCGGTTATAAGTCAATTTTATTTGGTGTTAGCCACATTGTTTTTTTTAACGGTGGGCGGGCACTTAGTTTTAATCGAGATGTTGGTTGATAGTTTTAGAACCTTACCCATCGGATTAAATGGCATTGAACGAGTTGATATATGGGGCATGATCTCATGGTCAAGTCGAATATTTTCTGCTGGTTTATTAATGGCTTTACCTGCTATTACATCATTATTGATGGTTAATATTGCATTTGGGGTTGTGACGAAAGCAGCACCTCAGCTTAATATTTTTGCTGTGGGTTTTCCCATTACACTGGTATTGGGCGCCTTATTGATGTGGGTAACAGTACCGGCTGTGATGGGTAGTTTCGGTAATTTATTAGCTGAGAGTTACGGTGTTATTGGCGCATTTCTTCGGATAGGTAGCTAGCAATGGCAGAAGAAGACAGCGGCCAAGAAAAAACCGAGGAACCCACGGCCAAACGGGAAGATGATGCCCGAAAAAAAGGTGACATAGCACGGTCTAAAGAATTGAATACAGTTGTTGTACTCATGGTGGGATCCACTATGTTATGGATGGCAGGTGATCGAATCTTCAAAGGGATGTGGACTGTTATGGAAAAATCATTTTCTATTGATAGGTCGCTGATTTATGACCCTATTGCGACAGTGATGCGGTTGCAGCTTTTTATGCAGCATGCTGTTGGATTTATAGCGCCTTTTTTAGCAGCCATGATGGTAGCAGCACTCGCTGGACCTATCGCTATGGGCGGATGGGCTTTTAGTGCGGAGGCAATGGCGCCAAAGTTTTCAAAAATGAATCCGTTATCTGGCTTTAAACGGATGTTTGCCATACGAAGTTTGGTGGAATTGCTAAAGTCCTTACTTAAGTTTGTGTTGGTTTTAGGCATTATGTTTTTGCTAGCCAATGCGTACCTACATGAATTTATTCAGTTTAGTCGAATGTCTTTACGCGGTGCGCTTGTCCATGCCAGCGATTTAATGAGTCTATCGTTTGTAGTGCTATGTGCGTCTTTGTTACTTGTTGCTGCTATTGATGTGCCATTTAGCATTTGGGAGCATAAGAAAAAATTAAAAATGACACGACAAGAGATAAAAGACGAGATGAAGCAAACGGATGGCCGTCCAGAAGTTAAGAGTAAGGTCAGGCAGTTACAACAAGAAATGTCGCAAGGTCGCATGATGGAGCAAGTTCCATTAGCAGATGTGATCGTTACGAACCCAACGCACTTTGCTGTTGCGTTGAAATACGATGAAAGTGGTACTGGCGCGCCGATGGTCGTTGCAAAAGGCTCAGACTATATTGCTGCACAAATTAGAAATATTGCCATTAGCAATGGCGTCACCATGGTCAGTTCACCGCCGTTAGCAAGAGCGTTGTTCTTCTCCACAAAAGTAGATCAAGAAGTACCTAAGGGATTGTACTTGGCAGTAGCACAAGTGTTGGCCTATGTTTTCCAACTACGTGTGGCAACAGAAAAACGTTGGAAAAAGCCTAAGCCACCAAAGGATGTTTCTATTCCAGATGAATACCAACAATACGCAAACAGGACGCATTAACAAATGAATAGAGCGAATAATTGATATGAATTTTGCTGGTTTTACAAAACTAATGGGTGACTTTGCGCGAAATGGATTAGGTGCACCAATTTTAGTGTTGGTGATGCTGTCTATGTTGGTGTTGCCTTTGCCACCCATCGCCTTAGATTTACTGTTTACATTTAATATAGCGTTGTCACTGATCGTTTTATTGGTGGTGGTGTATTCACACCGGCCGCTTGATTTTGCGGTTTTTCCTAGCTTTATACTCATTGCAACTTTATTAAGGCTTGGTTTGAACGTAGCCTCAACACGAGTGGTGCTGCTTGAGGGCCATAATGGTGGTGATGCGGCGGGTAAGGTGATTGAGGCGTTTGGCGCGTTTGTTATTGGCGGTAACTACGCGGTAGGGTTGGTTGTTTTCAGTATTTTAATCATCATAAACTTTGTTGTGGTTACCAAGGGTGCGGGTAGGGTGTCTGAGGTGAGTGCTCGGTTTACGTTAGATGCTATGCCGGGTAAGCAAATGGCGATTGATGCAGATTTAAACGCAGGCGTTTTGACACAAGATCAGGCGAAAGAAAGGCGAGCAGAAATTAGCCAAGAAGCTGACTTTTATGGGTCAATGGATGGTGCTAGTAAGTTTGTTCGTGGTGATGCTGTCGCAGGGATTTTGATTTTACTGATTAACATTGTCGGTGGCCTTGGCGTAGGAACTATTCAGCACGGCTTGCCTTTCTCGCAAGCAATGGAATATTACACCTTACTAACAATTGGTGACGGTTTAGTGGCGCAGATTCCAGCGTTGCTATTATCGACAGCGACAGCGATTATTGTAACTAAGGTGAACAGTTCACAAGACATGGGTGAACAAATATCGTTTCAGGTTCTAAATAATACAAAAGCATTAGCGATTACGGCAGGTGTTATTGGTCTGCTGGGCTTGATTCCAGGGATGCCAAATTTTGTTTTCCTTACTATTTCTGGAGGAATAGGCTATGCAGCATTTCATATTTACAAAAAGCAATTAAGGGCGGAAGCGTTTGTTGAGCCCGAACCTATTGTTCAGGCCGTATCTGACGAACCTAAAGAGTTGACCTGGGACGATGTTGCACCGGTTGACATGATTGGCTTAGAAGTGGGATATAGATTGATTCCGTTAGTTGATAAAACGCAGGGCGGTGAGTTGATGTCGCGTATTAAAGGTGTGCGTAAGAAGCTATCTCAAGAATTAGGGTTTTTAATACCGCCTGTACATATTCGAGACAACTTGGACTTATCTCCTAACATGTATAGGTTAACGTTAATGGGCGTTAATATTGGTGAAATAGAAATTCACCCGGATCGTGAAATGGCGATTAATCCTGGCCAAGTGTTTGGCGAAGTACAGGGTATAGCCACACAAGACCCCGCTTTTGGCTTAGATGCGATTTGGATTGAGAATAATCAAAAAGATCAGGCGCAAACCTATGGTTATACCGTGGTAGACCCTGGTACGGTTGTAGCGACACATTTAAGCCAAGTTATACAAACACATGCTCATGAGCTGTTGGGGCATGAAGAAGTGCAACAAATGCTGGATACATTGAAAAAGTCAGCGCCGAAACTAGTGGAAGACCTTGTGCCAGAAACATTGTCTTTGGGCGCGGTGGTGAAGGTATTACAAAACCTATTACAAGAAAGCATTCCAGTACGTGATATGCGCACGATTGCAGAGACATTGATCGAACATGGTGTGGTGAGTCAAGATACTGGCGCGTTAACAGCAGCTGTTCGTATTTCGTTAGGCCGCTCAATTGTCCAGAAAATCAGTGGCTTAGATAAAGAATTGTCGGTTATTACACTAGACCCAGACTTGGAACGCTTATTGCAACAGAGTCTACAAGCGTCAGAAGATGGTGGCGCAGGGTTAGAGCCAGGGTTAGCAGAAAGAATGATCAAAGCATTAGAAGCCAGTACACAAAAGCTGGAAATGGAAGGGAAAAATGCCGTTTTATTAGTGTCAGCCTTTTTAAGACCCTGGTTGGCACGCTTTGTACGGCATTCAATCACCAACTTAAATGTGTTGTCGTATAACGAGATACCTGAAGATCGCCAAGTTCGCGTAGTTGGGAGCGTTGGTCAAAATGGTTAGAGTTGTTAAAGGGAAAAAAACATGAAGATTAAAAGATTTTTTGCGGCAGATACGCGCGAAGCATTACGCTTAGTTAAAGAAGAGCTTGGTCCAGATGCCGTCATTTTGTCTAATACGCGAGCAGAAAATGGTGTCGAAATTGTTGCGGCGATGGATTATGACGAGAATGTTATTCAGCAACAGCTTGATAAAAAAGAACGTGCTATAGATGTTCAGTTGGATGAAAAGCTAAAGCAAGATACATTATCTATCAATTGGAAAGAACCGCCAGAGCAAGCATTCCGTGAAGATTTCACTCCAGCCAAACCTAAATCTATACGTGTAAAGCGTGAAGCAAAAACACACGCAAATAACGTCCGCACACCAAACCAATCGGTGTGGGTTGAAGACCCAGCCATAAAGGCGGTTAAAGAAGAATTAAAAAAAATGCGCCATGATTTTAGAACGCAATTAAACGAATTATCGTGGGCCGATAAAATACAACAAAACCCAGTGCGAATTGACGTGATACGTCGGTTACTGGATACGGGGTTTTCAAAAAATCTGAGTTTAAAACTAGCTGAAACGTGTATTACAGAAGATGAGATAGAAGAGTCTTGGCGTAAGTGTCTCAAAGCAATATCGTTGTGTATTCCTGTGTTGGATGATCCACTGCTTGATGAAGGTGGGGTTGTAGCTTTATACGGGCCAACAGGTGTTGGTAAAACAACGACGATCGCAAAAATAGCAGCACGGTTTAGAATGAGATATGGTACTAATCAGTTAGCACTAATAACAACAGATAACTATCGCATTGGCGCACACGAGCAATTGAGTAATTTTGCTAAAATTTTGGGCGTACCCATGCGTGTTGCGTCAACCCAGGATGACTTAAAGAATGCCTTGTCAGACTTTATTGACAAAAAGCTAGTGCTCATTGATACAGCGGGAATGAGTCAACGAGATATACGCATGACAGAACAGTTGGAATTGCTGGCCGATGAAACACTCAATATTGATAATTATTTAGTCGTTTCAGCAACAACAGAAAGCCGAGCGATGCGTGAAATATTAAAAACTTTCAGCAGTACTAAGCGTAAAGGTTGTATTTTAACGAAACTAGACGAAACCGATTGCCCTGGTAGTGCCTTATCTGCCATTATTGAAAACCAAATACCATTGTGCTTTGTGACAGACGGTCAACGTGTACCGGAAGACTTACACTTTCCAAATCCAGAAAGCTTGCTAGCTGGTTTTGACGAGCCAGTTGAAGCGGCAGATGATATGGATATTGCGTTGTCTGTGTTAATTGGTGAACAAACGCAATATGCGACTATTTAAACAGGGGTTGAACCAAGCCTCAGGACTTGAAATGACAGAACCAAAGCCCGTTAGGGTTATTGCAATAGCGAGTGGAAAAGGCGGGGTTGGCAAAACCAATCTCTCTGTAAACCTTGGTATCTCCTTATCTAAACTGGGGAGACAAGTGGCTTTATTAGATGCTGATATGGGGCTAGCAAATGTTGATATCTTATTGGGGTTGCACCCTCAATATAACCTTTCTCATGTGCTAGACGGTGAAAAGACACTGAATGAAATAATGGTAGAAGGCCCGCAAGGGTTGAAGGTGATTCCAGCTTCATCAGGCATGCAAAAAATGGCTGAAATAGGCACGATGGAACAAGCCGGTATTATTAATGCGTTCAGTGAGCTGGGTGATGATATTGATGTGTTGATTGTTGATACAGCCGCGGGTATTCATGGTGGTGTGGTTAATTTTTCACGGGCTTGTCAAGAAGTTATCATTGTTGTGTGTGATGAACCAACGTCTCTAACAGATGCGTATGCCCTAATAAAATTATTGAATAGAGATCATGGGTTAAGTCGCTTCCATGTACTAACAAATATGGTTGAAACGGCGCATCATGGTAAAGCGTTATATCAAAAATTGTGTAAGGTGACAGACCGTTATTTGGATGTTGCGCTGCATTTTGTTGGTGCGGTACCGTTTGATAAAGGTCTCCGAAAAGCGGTTCAAAAACAACAAGCAGTTATTGAATCGATGCCCAATGCGGAATCCTCGTTGGCAATCAAAAATATTGCGCGTAAGATTGATAAGTGGCCAATGCAACGTGGCGCAGGTGGCCATATGGAATTCTTTGTAGAGCGGTTAATACAGTCAAAAAATGAAGGAGCGTCAATAGTGTGAATGGTATTGCGATGTATACCAATTTGCAGGCCAAAGATGCCGGGGAACTGGTAGCTAAACACGCGCCATTAGTAAAAAGAATTGCTTATCATTTGCTTGCAAAATTACCCGATACCGTTTTAGTTGAAGACCTCATTCAAGCAGGCATGCTGGGCCTGCTGGAAGCATCTAATAATTTTAGTGATACTCACGGCGCTAGTTTCACTACTTATGCGGGTATTCGTATTAGAGGGGCAATGTTAGATGACGTTCGTAGCAATGATTGGACGCCACGTTCTGTGCATCGAAAAGCGCGCGAAATAACAAAGGTGATGCAAAAAATTGAACAAAAAACGGGTAGAGATGCGCGTGATACTGAAATTGCAGAACTATTAGAAATTACCCTCGATGATTACCATAAAATATTAAACGATAGCAGTTGTTGCCGCTTATTCAGCACGAATGATTTGCAAGGTGATAATGACCGGTCTACATCCGAAAATATTTTAGAAAATATAAACGAAGCAGACTTTAGAGTCGCGTTGATAAATGAAATTGCAGGGCTGCCTGAACGTGAACGGTTGGTGATTTCTATGTACTACGACGACGAACTAAATCTAAAGGAAATTGGCAAAATCCTTAACGTCAGTGAGTCTCGAGCGTGTCAAATAAACAACCAAGCAATGCTTCGTTTAAAATCTCGACTTGCACATTTCTCCCCCTAATACTGATTTTTTTAAATCAACCACAGTAAATTCTTAAATGTTGGCTAAACTTACTTATAAAGTGGTCGATAGTTAACGAGATAACTACGTTATGTCTCTGAGGTGTTTTCTTAATGAATAAAAGTATGAAAATTCTAATTGTCGATGACTTTTCTACAATGAGGCGAATAGTGAAAAATTTATTAAAACAGCTTGGATTTACCAACTTGGACGAAGCTGATGATGGGCAAACGGCGTGGCCGAAATTACAATCTGGGCATTATGATTTTTTAGTGACAGACTGGAATATGCCTGGTATGACAGGAATAGAACTTGTGAAAAATGTAAGAGCTAACCCAGTTACCGCTAATATGCCGGTTTTAATGGTAACGGCGGAGTCTAAGAGACAACAAATTGTAGAGGCTGCTAACGCTGGAGTTGACGGTTATATTGTCAAACCATTTACAGCTGGAACGTTAAAAGAGAAGCTCGAAAAAGTTTGTGCTAAAAATGGTTTGGACTAAAGGGTAACTCGACGTCTGTGATGAAGATGAATTAATGGAATTGTAACTTGGATATTTTAACGATTTTAGGCGTGGTTATTGGCTTTGGTGCTATTCTGGGTGGCAATGTATTAGAAGGTGGCCACTTAAGTGGATTAGTGAATGGGCCAGCGGCATTAATTGTTATTGGCGGCACGGTTGGTGCTGCGTTATTGCAATCATCTGCTAAAACATATTATTTATCATTAAAGTTATTCGTGTGGATGTTCTTCCCGCCAAATTTAAAGTTAAAGAACAACATTGAAAAGGTTGTGGAATGGAGTTCCATTGCTAGGAGAGAAGGTTTGCTCGGTCTTGAAAGTGTTGTAGAAGAAGAACGTGATCCGTTCGCTCGTAAGGGGTTACAGTTGCTTGTTGATGGTGGTGAGCCAGAGGTAGTAAGAGATATTTTAATGCTTGAATTAGAGGTGTTAGAATCCAGACAATTACAGGCTGCTAAAGTATATGAAGCAATGGGCGGTTATGCACCGACAGTGGGTATTATTGGTGCGGTAATGGGCTTAATACATGTGATGCAGAATTTGTCTGACCCCAGTAAATTAGGGGCAGGGATTGCAACGGCTTTCGTGGCGACGATTTATGGCGTTGGCCTTGCCAATCTATTGTTTTTGCCAGTTGCAGCAAAACTTAAGGCATTAATTCAACTGCACTCACAATCTCGCGAAATGATAATAGAAGGGATTACAGCCATTGCAGAAGGTGAAAACCCAAGAAATGTGGAAATCAAGTTGCAGGGGTATTTATAACGATGGCTCGGCGTAAAAAGAAAGCAGAAGAACACGTTAACCACGAAAGGTGGTTGGTTTCGTATGCTGACTTTATAACGCTTTTATTTGCTTTTTTTGTAGTAATGTATTCTGTTTCATCCGTTAATGAAGGTAAATATAGGGTGTTATCCAGTACATTAGATGGTGCTTTTAGTGGGCCAGTAAGAACGATGGAGCCCATTCAAATTGGCGACATCCTTCAAAATAAAGCGCTGATTGATAAGCTGATTGAATTGGAAAGTGTTGGAGATAAGCCTATACCCGATTTATATGCGGAAGAAACTAACCAGCAGTCTGTCAATATTGAAGATGACAATTTAGTTAATGAGCAGCAAAAAATAAAAGAATCGGACGTGTTAGAAGCACTCGGCAATCAATTAACAGAGGCACTGTCGCCGTTAATTGATAGAGACCTCGTGTCCGTTGAAAAAAACGATTTATGGGTTGAAGTAGAAATGAACAGTAATATGCTATTTGGTAGTGGTGATGCTACTCTATCTGATGAGGCGCTTCGCGTTTTATGGAAGGTGGCAAAACCGATTCGTAAGTTAAATAATCAAGTTCAGGTTGAGGGGTTTACAGATAATCAACCGATTAATACGTTTGAATATCCTTCTAATTGGGAGCTATCAGCAGCCCGAGCCGCTAGCGTTGTGCATTTGTTTGCTAAATATGGAATTAAACCAAGGCGCTTGTCGGCTGTGGGTTATGGAGAGTTTCACCCTATTGAGGAGAACACAACGCGGGAAGGTAGAGAAAAAAATAGACGGGTTGTTATTGTTATTCAATCTAATGCTATTTCTCGTTTTGCTGATAAGGACGGTTCTAAGATTGAGCCCGTGGAAGGCACGGTGGAAGAATTACGTGACGCTTTAAAAGAATCTGTGGGTGACGAAGACATACCCATAAAAGTTGCGAAGGAATTTACGCCAAAGCAACAAGAAGAAAGAAAGCGTAAACTAGAAAAAGCAAGCAATAGTAGATTTAATCAATTCTTAAGACGATGATGCCTAAACGCCACATGCACCACAGCAATCGATGAGTAAGCGAAATGGATAGTTATATGATGATTTTGGTTGGGACTATTATTGTGGTTTTGGTATTTGCGTTAATGCAAATATTTAAACAAAAAAAACGAATCAATTCTTACGATCAAAAAATTGAAAAGTTATGGAAGAAAATTGAAGTGATGCAGCATGATGTATCAGCTTTATGTGCAAGTGGCCTTGGGGTTGATGAGAGGGTAGGTGGTACAGAGAAACGAGTGCGTTCTCTATTAGAACGATTGGAAGAATTAGAAGAAAGTGACTCTTCCGAACACCTTCAAGAATTTCAAAATGCAATTAAATTAGCGCAAGAAGGTGCCACGTCTGATGAAATCGTAGAAAAATGTAATTTGACATTAGATGAAGCGACACTTTTGCTTAGACTGCATAAGGCTTAAATGATCAGCCGTCTGTTTCACTAAACCCTTCTGGTACTTTGTCAGACAGTAAATAAGCAAAGGCAATCACCTCTGCAACAGCAATATAAAGAGCCTCTGGAATTGAATCACCAAGTGGAATGCTGCTGAGTAATTTCACTAACTCAGGGTTATTGTCTAACGGGACATCATTTGCCAATGCTATGTCGATAATTTCTTGGGCAATATCGCCCCTACCTTTGGCTGAAATCGTTGGTGCGTTTTGCCCGTCATATTTTAAGGCAACCGCAATGTCTGGCGGGTTAATAGTTTCTTTCATTAAGCCTTCTCGTTAAAGTTAGACGTCATAGACGTGTTTTTTTCAAGGTCAGGCTCAATCATAGTTTGTACGTCAAGTGACGTAGGAGTGAGTTTTGATACACGGAATCGTTCATGCAGCATGTTCAAATGACGTTTAAGAAGTTCACCTGTTTGTTGGTTTTCGGCCCAAAAACTTGAGCTAATTTGCTCCCCTTGTAAGGTTAGTTTGTTTTTTATACGGCCTAGATTTGGCGGATTCATTTCCAAAGAAACGGTCCATTTGTTATCAATTTGTTTGGTTTTATTGGGCGTATCATCTTGTTGGATTTTGATAAATAGAGCATCTTCAGATTGTCCATTATAAAAAGGGATTTCAAGCTGTAAGGCTTGTCGTACTGCAGTGTCTGAGCTGGCGTTTGCTAACTGATTAATGGTGATTTTTGCCACGGCTCCTTCTACTTTGTTTAACACGTCTTGAACCTGCAAATGTAATTTTTGAGACGCTGAATTGGTTTGTAGCTGAGTTTGTTTGCTTAATTGAGTTAGTTCGCTTTTAATGCTTTTGGCTAGCCCAGCGTTAGAGGGGTTTATGCCAGGCCATGATTTTAAGATACTAATTAATTTAACCAAGTTGGCTTTTAAATCTACTGAGGTTACTTTAGATAAATCATTGCCCATTTTAGTAGTCAAAAGGGCTTGATTGTTTAGGCTCGTAAGTAATTGTTCCGGTTTTTTATTAACGACATCAATTAATGCGTTATTTGCTGTTGCTGCTGGTTTTGTAATAGTTTGAACGACGTTGTGTTCCAGAAATACGCCGGAGTTTTGTATTGCGCTTTTAATACCGTTTGCTGTTGAGAGTGAATTAATCGTAGGTGATGTCCGAATAATTTCATTAGTAAGCGTACTGAACTGTTTTATTGAGGCATTTGTTGATAATGCTGTGCTGTAGGACGTGTTGATATTTCTATTGAGCTCTTTTAACGGCGAAACAAAGTCTTGTATTGGAAGTTGTTTGGGTAAGGTATGGCGTAATATTGAGTTTATAAAGTTAGGTGAATGGGTTTGTTGTTTTACGTTCAAGATGATTTCGCCAGTCTTTCTTTCAACTTGAACTAAGACGGTTTGGCCGAGCGTCGATGTTGCGTTGCTTGATGCCCTAACTAATTTGTTACCTAACTGAAAAATAACTTCGTTTTTAGATGGGATGTTTTCAACAATCTTAGCGTAGAGTTCCTGGCCAGTTTTAAGGTTCTCAAGAGGTGAGCTGGAAGAGGAGGGTGAACTGGCCGGTGGTGTTATTGTAATGTTGGGTATTTTCATAATAAATACCGTTGTTTTTTTACTTGAAAAGCTGCTGAATATCCAATAGTTCTTCGCGTGCGTTTTCAGTTACCCGTATGGAGTCGCTAGGGTCTTTCAATAGAGCTTCTAACCTGCTATAGGCTGGTACAGCATCTGCCATAGGGTATTTATCGCTTTGTTCTGTATTCTCAAAGCTTAATAACTGAGCAACAATAATTAAATCGGTGTAATCACCCGCCGCATCCGTTTCTCTTTGCCAGTTTTCGGCGTTTAATGCGACAGAATGAAAGTCTTCAGTAAAGTTCCATTTTTCTAGGACCATTTTACCGACCGTAGGTGTTAGCTTTGTTACAGCTTTATTAACTTCCTGAATATTAGACATTAAGTTCGGATGTTTGTCGGCATGCGTTAAAACGGGAATGGCACCGATGTCGTGAACCAACCCAGCTAACAGTGCTTTGTCAGCATCGAAGCCTTTAAGTTTTTTCGCTATGACAGCACAGATACCAGCAATATCGCGGCTGTGTAACCAAAGTTGCGAAATTTGTTCCTTAACATCTTTGGTCTTAGCATTAAAGACCATTCGCATGGTGAAGCTAGTGATCAAATTACCAATGGCTTTTAAGCCTAATCGGGTGATAGCTGGGGGCAATGATTCAATTTTTTCACGGCCTCTAAATAATGGGCTATTAGCGACTTTTATTAATTGCGCTGTAATGGCTGGGTCGACCTGAGTAATTCGGGCGATTTTATCTGAAGAGATATTGTGGTCAGATATCGCTTTACGTACCTTTATGGCGGTATCTGGGATTGAGGGAATTTCTAATCGGTTATTTTGAATTTCTTGAGAAACCTCAAAATAGAGTTGGTTGTAAACCAAAGACTCTTCGTGCATTTCTTCAACGTCTACATTCTCATTTGTGAGTCCAACAGTCTCGTTATTCATTAGGCCTTCCAAGGCCTCTTTTTCAATAACAAAAAAACTGACAGGGCTCAAGGCTACAGCAGTAGCGGAGCGAGGAATATTGTTCTCTAACGGAAAACGTGACTCAACACCGCCGCCTTCAATGATCCGTTCTCTCTTATTAGCGTCGGTAAGCTTTACTTTTCCTTCAAGTAGATAAATTTGTCTAGTATCATTACTGCCTTGAGAAAATATAAGCGTGTTAGCGGGTGCTTCCACTGTTTTGTATGAATCTAACAAGAGCTGTTTTTGGCTATCGGATAAATTCCTGATAGGAAAAAGTGAGATGATTTCTTCTTTTTTTAGAGCTCTTGAGTCCATATTGGTTTAGCGAATAAGGTTTATCAGTTCGGGATGTCAGTTAAAATACTTTAATTATTATAAATATAGTCGCAATTTGGGTTTTATGGAAAATTATTTAGATAAATTAGTCACAAATTTAGATTATATTCAGTTTGGCGAAAAACTTTTTGTGGAGAGCGATTTGTATTATGGGCATGGCACATCCACGGCTTTTGATGAAGCAGCTTATATTGTACTGACCATAACGGGTGATATCACAAAGACTGATGAATCTGTTTATCAAAAAACAGTCAATTTACAGAATAAGACACGTATTCAAGAATGCTATAAACGGCGTGTAGAGGAAAAAATCCCAGCGGCTTACATTTTAGGTGAAGCTTGGTTTTTTGGACTAAGATTTTTTGTAAATGAAGATGTTTTAATTCCAAGATCTCCTTTTGCAGAGTTAATTGCAGAAAGGTTCGAACCATTCTTAGCGAATGACGATATTAGAAATATTTTGGATTTGTGCACGGGGAGTGGATGCATTGGTATTGCATGCGCAACGGCTTTCCCTGATGCGTTGGTTGATTTGGCAGATATTTCTTCGGATGCCTTGGCTGTGGCAAATGAAAACATCCAACGCCATCATTTAACAGCTAGAGTGAATACCATCGAGTCGAACTTGCTGAATGATGTGCCTGCTAAAGGATATGACTTAATCGTTAGCAACCCGCCTTACGTTGGGCATGAAGAGCTGGATGGCTTACCTGAGGAGTTCAGTAAAGAACCGCGCTTAGGGCTTGATGGTGGAAAAATGGGGCTGGATTTAGTGCACCAAATTTTATTCGATGCATCAGAGTATTTAACTGACGACGGGGTTTTGTACGTAGAAGTTGGTAATTCTGATGAATTATTACAAGCGAGTTATCCTACAGTACCATTTTTATGGCAAGAGTTTGATTATGGTGGGCATGGCGTTTTTATGTTGACGAAAAGGCAGCTGTTAGAACATAAGCAACAGTTTCTAGTTAACCTGCCTAACTGAAAGAGATACAATATAAAAATGTCTGGAAATTCAATTGGAAAATTATTCACTGTAACTAGCTTTGGCGAAAGTCATGGTCACTCTATTGGTTGTATTGTAGACGGCTGTCCTCCGGGTATAGAGTTGTCTGAAGACGATCTACAAGACGATTTAGATCGTAGAAAACCAGGGAAATCTCGGTTTGAAACGCAAAGAAAAGAGGCCGATAAAGTCAAAATTTTATCGGGTGTGTTTGAAGGTAAAACAACGGGCACACCGATTGGAATGGTCATTGAAAATACAGACCAACGTTCTAAAGATTACGGCAATATCATGCATCAATTTAGACCGGCGCATGCGGATTACACGTATCATCAAAAATACGGGTTTCGTGACTACCGTGGTGGTGGTCGTTCCTCAGCTAGAGAAACTGCTATGCGAGTTGCAGCAGGCGGAGTTGCAAAAAAATACTTGAAAGCTGCTCATGGAATTGACATTAAAGGCTATTTGGCCCAATTAGGCCCAGTAGTAACTGAAAAGCTTGATTGGAAGCATATCGAAAATAGCGCATTCTTTTGTCCAGACCCTGATAAAGAACAAGAGATTGAAGACTATATGAAGGCGTTGAAAGGTAATTCGATAGGTGCGCGTATTAATGTTGTCGTTAGTAATATGTTTCCTGGTTTAGGCGAGCCTGTTTTTGACCGTTTAGATGCGGATATTGCGCATGCGATGATGAGTATTAATGCAGTAAAAGGCGTTGAGATCGGTGCTGGATTTAATGCCGTTACTCAAAAAGGCACAGAGCATCGTGATGAGATCACGCCTGATGGTTTCTTAAGTAATAATGCAGGTGGTATTTTAGGTGGTATATCAAGTGGGCAAGATATTTTAGTGAGTATCGCTTTGAAGGCGACATCCAGCCTAAGTATTCCTGGTAAAAGCATTAATACCTCAGGTGAGCCTGTTGAGGTGGTTACAAAAGGCCGCCACGATCCGTGTGTTGGGATACGTGCGACACCTATCGCAGAAGCAATGATGGCCATCATTATTATGGACCATGTACTACGCCATCGAGCTCAAAATTTTGATGTGAATTCAACTGTCCCGATTATTCCTGCTGAAATCAAGTAGTACTTAACTTCGCCGTCATTTGGCTAAGAAAGGTTATTGCTAGTGTTTTGTTTTTAAAAAGATAACTGGTGATATTAAGTGCAAAATGATTAATTAATGAGTTCTTCTTCTCAGCCTTATTGGGCTCTCTCAAGTGTTTACTTTTTCTACTTTGCTTCATTAGGGATATTAATGCCTTATTTGGGGCTATATTTACAGTCGTTGGGTTATGTCGCTGCACAAATTGGTCTTGTTTTTGCCAGCATCCAAGGGACTAAGATTATAGCGCCAAATATATGGGCATGGATTTCAGGAGGGCGCCAAGAAATCATAAAAATGGTTAGGCTCGCAGCATTGTTAAGTGTTGTGTTTTTTAGTTTTATGCTGATGAATAATACGTTGATGACTATTATTATCATTAGTTTTTTGTTTAGCTTCTTTTGGAACGCTTTATTGTCACAGTTTGAAGTGGTGACATTGAATTTATTAGGGGATGAAACAGAAAGCTACGGCAAAATTCGCTTGTGGGGGTCGATTGGTTTTATTCTAGCGGTTGCTGGCGGCGGTTGGGTTTTAGATTTTATTGGCCTTAAGCACTGGCCGGTCATAACATTAGTTATCTTGAGTCTGGTTGTATTGGCAAGCATGTTTGTTAGAGGTGATCAACGGGTTAACACCTCAAAAGCTGAAGGTTCAATGTTGTCGCTTTTAAAAAACAAACAAACAATTGCTTTTTTTATAATCCTTTTTCTTATCCAGGCATCACACGGTCCATATTACTCATTCTTTTCAATCTCATTAAATGAAATTGGATTTACAGAAACAGAAGTTGGTTTACTGTGGTCATTGGGCGTTATCGCTGAAATTGTATTATTTATGCTGATGCAACGGATACTCAACTATTTATCGTTACGTAACGTTCTGTTGATAAGCATTTTATTAACCATAGTGAGATGGTTAATAATGGGCTGGTTTCTAAACAATATGACCATGTTGATCATAGCCCAAACTCTACATGCAGTATCTTTTGGTGCGTTTCATTTAGTTGGCATTCAATTTGTTCATAAGCATTTTACGGGTGATAACCAAGTAAAAGGTCAAGCGCTATACAGTAGCATTGGCTTTGGTGTTGGTGGTATGTGCGGAAGTTTGATAGCAGGATACTTTTGGGCGTTAATTGGTCATGAATGGGTGTTCACAATAGCAGCAGGTTTGAGTGTGTTGGCTTTATATGTAGCATGGCAGTGGGTCCACTTTCATCATTTCACAAACAAAATAATTATTGATGTAGGGCGTTCCCAAGAATAAAGTTTACAGGCTTTTGGGTGCAAAATACTTGATTTATTTGTTCAACGGTGTTCTATTCATACAAGCGATTTTTCGCTAAATAATTATAAAAACTTTAAATAGGAGGAAGGCATGTTGCATACAAGCCTGAGATTAGTAACAGGATTAATGTTTCTAGGTTACGGAGCGTTCTTGTTTGCGTACGAAACAGAAACTGACATTGTAGAACCAAAACTTGAAGCTGCGAAGGTGTACCAGGTAGCTGATTATCGTAATTCCGGTGCTGATGGGAGTACTTTATATATTAAAAACTCAAACTTTAGAGTTGTTGATAATATAGGCTTTTATATACCAGACTTGGTTGTAAAAGCTACGCCAAATGACAGTTCCCAACCTTTAGTATTTGATGACCCAACTTCATTTTCTCTTACACCTTTAAAAGGTAGTGTTGTTTTAGATAGCGCTAAACTTGAAGCATTATTAAATAAAAAAGTATTTGCATTTAAGGGCGCAACGTTAAGAAATATCAAGGTTAAAACAGCAACGAATGTATTAACATTAAGTGGTCAATTAATACGAAAAGGCCTGTGGGTTCCTTTTGAGCTTAAGGGTGATATTAAACTAGAAGATGGACATATTTTAAAATACCGTCCTTGGAAAGTGGTTACCGATGGTCAAGATGCAACAAAAGTTCTTAAAGTAGCAAACGTTGAAATTGACGAACTATTAACGGTTAGAGGACCTGGAGCTAATCTTATAGGTAGCACGGTTGTTCTTGATACATTAAAACTTTTCCCACCACCTACACTTAATTTAAACATCGCAACAGCCTCCATGGAAGATCGCGGTTTAGTGTTAACGTTTGATAATGGGAGTGGTTCAGACGCTTCTACATTAGCTGACAGTAATAGCTATATTTTAATTAAGGGCGGTGATGTTAAATTTATGAAGGCAGTGCCAACGAATGCTAGGGTGCAAGTTATGAGTGCCTCAGAAAATGCAGATCTTGATTTTTGTTTATATGATTATAGAGATCAGCTTTCAGCAGGGTATTTGAAAGTAAAAGAAGATGGCGCAATATTGGCCTATTTGAAAAATTAAAACGGCATCTGACCTGATTAGGAGTAAATAAAATGCATTATAAAAAAATTATAAAAATTGCAATGGGCATGCTGTTAACTGTTGGAGTTTCAAGCAGTTTAATGGCTGATTCATTTATCAATAAGCAACAACAAGACCTTAAAAATGCTCGTGCACAATGGCAACAAAAAAACATACCATCAGGTATGCAAGCGGGTGATTTGAGGGAGACAACTGAACGCGATTCTGGTGCTGATAATGTTTCAATGTACTTACAAAACGTTAATTTTGACGTAGTAGAAAATATTGGTTTTTACATCGAAAAGTTAAAAGTAACGCTTGAACCTAAAGTGGCGGGTAATCCAGTTGTATTTGATGATGTTGAAAGCTTTACGATCAATGTTCATAGTGGCTCGGTTGTTTTGAGTCCTCAAGTTATCACCGACTTATTCAATAATCATATTTTGGATTATTGGCCACGTCCTCTAGATGAGTTAACTATCACAACAAAAGATGATTACTTAGAAGTTGAAGGAGATCTGAAACTTTGGAGTTGGTTTCCAGGTATTTGGTTACCTGCAGACCTAGGTGGTAAAATTGTTCTTAATGGTGACAATAAGTTAGTCTACGAGATTGACGATGTGCGAGTTCTTGGTATTCCATTATACGGCTTATTAAGCGCTATCTTTATTGACCTTGACCTGTTGTTATCAATTGAAAGGGAAGGCGCTGAGTTAGTAGACAGTGTATTGGTGCTCGATCATACGTCAGTGTTTCCACCACCAGCACTTTCTGGCCGCATAGCTTCTGCTAGCTTAGATTCTGACGGTTTGCGTTTAGTGTTTGCTGATAATGATTCTGCTACATTCTCTAAACCTTCTGTGGCTGCAAATAGTTATATTTGGGCACAGTCTGGTGATCCAAGGTTATTCGACATTGTTGTGAATAATGGCACTGTGCAAGTGCTTCCTGAAGATGCAAGCAAACCGCTTCGTTTTAATCTTTATGATTATAGGAAACAAGTGGCTGCTGGAACGCTCAAGATGGCAAAAAATGGCGATATTATTGCAACTGTTCCCTCATCAGAAGGGCCAGATTATAGAGCATCTGCTTCTTCATCTAACAGCTCATCTCCGGCGTCATCAGAACCAGATGCTGGGTGTGTGAACAGGGCTGGTTTTAATGTTTGCGAGGAGAAGGTAGTTAAAAAAATGACGCCAGTTAAAGCAGCTGTTGTTAAGGTTAAAGAAACTGTTGCTCCATTAACTACTGACGATAAAATTAGTCTTAAAACTGTTAAAGCAGGCACATGTTTCAACCGTGCTGGTTTCGTAGTTGATTGTATGTAATAAGTGTTATTTGTTTGAAAAATGCCCCGTTTGGGGCATTTTTTTTATATTTAAATTATGATGTAAGCATAATACTTAATGGATGATATTTGGATGAGTAATTTTCAGTCAAAAAAGTTAACTATTGGCATTTCATCAATGGCATTATTTGATTTGGTAGAATCAAATAAGATATTTGAGACAGAAGGGAAAGAGGCGTATTGTGCCTATCAAATTTCGCGCGAAGATGAAGTGCTTAACCCAGGGGTTGCTTATCCCTTAGTAAAAAAATTACTGAAACTAAATCATCGCTTACCAACACCATTAGTTGAGGTTATTTTACTGTCTCGTAATAGTGCTGATACTGGGCTGAGAGTTTTTAACTCGATAAAAGAGCATGCGTTAGATATCACTAGGGCTGCATTTACGAGCGGCAACTCACCTTTTTCTTACATTTCAGCCTTTGATGTAGATCTTTTTTTATCGACCTCTCCAGGCGATGTACGCCAGGCATTAGATACTGGCCATGCAGCTGCAACTATTCTTTCTGGAAAAGCTAATGATAGCGAGAATAGCGATCTGTGTATCGCTTTTGATGGTGATGCTGTCATCTTTTCGGACGAATCAGAACGTATTTATAAAGAGAAAGGTTTAGATGCATTTACAGAAAATGAGCAATTAGATGCCAAAAAACCGATGTCTGGTGGACCATTCAAATCATTTTTGTCGGCACTTCATAATTTACAAAGCCATTTTAATGAGGAAGAATCACCTATCAGAACGGCGCTTGTAACTGCGCGTTCAGCACCAGCGCATGAACGCGTCGTAAGAACATTACGGTCTTGGGATATTCGAATTGATGAAGCATTGTTTTTGGGCGGTCTAGAAAAAGGTGTTTTTCTTAAATCTTTTGGTGCGGATATATTTTTTGATGACCAAACAACGCATTGTGATTCAGCTAATCAGCACGTAGCGACAGGGCATGTGCCACATGGTGTTGCAAACGAATAGTTAGTCTTTAAGACTAAAATCAAAGACCATTTTGTCAGCAGGTTTTTGTAAAAAGTACCCCTGCACAGCATTGATGCCAATATTCCATAATATAGCAAGAACGTTTGCATTTTCTACAGACTTTGCAATTGTTTTAACATTGTTTCTTTTTGTTACTTTAACAAGCTTTTCAATCACTTTTTTTGACGCGGGATCGTTTAGTAAACTCTGAGTAAACGAACCGTCAATTTTTAGATAATCCACAGAGTACTCTTTTAATAACGCGTCGGTGATTTCAGTGAAACCCACTTGATCAAATGCTATTTGACAACCACATTCATCTTTAGCAATAGAAATAAACTCTTTTAACGTATCAGGATCATCTTTTAAATCAGAAAAATTAATTTGAAACACTAAAAGGCTTGGGTCGATACCATAAAACTTTACATCGGCTATTAAGGTTTCGATGAATTGATCATATTTATACGTATTGATAGATAATGTTATGAAAAATTTACGCTTAACACCTTGCCGTGAAGCTTGCCTAATTTGTTGAATAGTATTACGTAGAACCCACTCGTCTAGCTGAGATATAAGACCGGTTTTTTCTGCTGTTAAGATAAAGCTATCAGGAGGGATGTGTTTGTTCTTTTCATCCATAATGCGTAGAAGTACGGCATAGTTTTCGGTGTTTTTTTCTGACAAATCTACGATAGGTTGAAAAAGTGTTTGTAAGCGGTTTTCCTCTAATGCACTTTGAATGAGATTTACACTCTGTTTTTCTTCAATTAGTTCATTAATGGGTGTGCTTATTGAGTCATATACGTGAATTTTTTCACCTTCATTATTGGATGCTTTGTCACATGCCTTATCTGCTTGTGATATAAGGTGTTCTGCTGATGTAACTCTTTGATCTAGAAAGCTAATGCCGATACTTAGCGACGCTTTAATATAATCACTTTCTTCTCCAAAAATAGTATCATTTGTAAGAGTAATAATTTTTTGGCAATGTAGTAAAAAGTCCGAGCGGTCTAATTCCGATGAAAATAATGTAAAAATAGAATCACCGTATTTGGCTAGTACATCTCCTTGACCGCATGATTCTTTAATAATTGATGTTATTGAGTGTATTATTTTGTCTGTTTGCTGAAGTGTATACTTGTTCCTAATTTGACGAAAATCATTAATCAAAATCACTGCTAAAGAGCCCTGTGTAGACTCTTCTTGGACTTTGCTGTTGATATGTTCGATGATGAATTTTTTGTTATGTATGCCGCTTTCATGATCAAAGCTGCGCAAATCGGTAAAGCCTTTATCTATGTTGCTCCAAGCATCCGGGTTATGAACAAGTACTTGAGTGCACAAGCTATTGGCGACCAAGCATTTCGTTTTATAAATTGTTGTAACAAATGATTCGCCCCCTCTTTTTTGAATTAAAACAGAACTTGTTTTGTTGTCTGGCAACGATTCAAGTGATGTGTTTAAAGTACTTTTTTTATCGGAATGATTCGTGGAAGAGCTTGATTCACTAAATTCTTTGACAGTGGTTTGGGTTAATTTTTCATCGTCGGGAATATTAAATATTCTTTTGTATGCATCGTTAACAGACCAATATTGATTATCATGAATAAGTGCAACACCATCCTCGGTGTTGTTTAAGAATGAGTCAAAACGAGAATGTTCGTTCTTGGCTTTAATTCTCGACACATGAAATAATGAACGATGGTGTTGGAAGTTAAGTTCTCTATGAATTGAGTTTGTAGTTAAGTGAATAGGGCTTAATGTTCGAATATCAATTACTTTATTTCCAAAAGAATTAATATCGAATTTTTCTAAATCATCAGTAAAGATTATTTTGGGTACTTGTTGCAGCTCGGCTTTCAATTGTGAATGTTGCTGAATGCTTTTTGTTGTATGGTTATTGAAGTTTATTAAAACTAAATCAACTTTTTGTAATTTCTTTATATGTTTTATACAGTTTTTGAAATTTGTATATTGAACGACAACGTTAGGAAAGTTGAGTAAGCTCTTCGATAATAATGTTTGCTCATCCTTGCTTAAATTTATCACCAGAATGTTAGAACTTGTACTAACAGCGTCCATTTAGGTACCAGAAGTATTTTACGTAGGTTTACCTTAACCTTCTTTGATTGTTTTTTGAAGGGTATATCGTGTGAATACGGCATTTGTTTCAACTAACTTAGAAATGGTGTAGGTTTCTAGCTGGCTCTCAATTTTCAATTCTAAATTGATTCGGGTGTTTTCTAGCGGGGATATGCTAATAATTGCATCGGGTTGGTTTAATTTTTCAACGCTAGGTAAAAATAGAACCTCTCTAGAGCGTATTGATTTATCAGTATTGCATATAACACCCAATTTGATATTGGGTGCTATTAGTTCAACGCCTAATGAAATTCCATCACCTTCAAGATTATCAAGGCGACGAATGATTGCAAGTTCAAGTTTTTTTTCCTTTATTGTCTCAATACCGATTAAATCAGCTGCTTGTAGTAAAGATTTATTTTCTTGCGAAACTTTGAACCTGAATCCAGATGCACTAGAGTCTTTTTGAATAGCATCTAAATGATTCGCATTTCCGGTTTGTTTGGTGTTTTTATTTTTGCTCCATATATCCACTGACTTTATTGTTTTGTGATCTGTTTCTTTAATAACACGACCTATATCTTTCTCGCTTCTTAAAAAATTATTACCATGAGTGTTATTCGCAAAAGGGTTGTTTTCTATAGGTATGATTTCAACATTGGATAGGCCAAATGTACTCTGTTTTTTGCCTGTCGGTTTTCTACCAAGTGAAACAGACGGGGTATCATTGGGAAATAATTTTTTAATAATGTTTTTAAACCCAGGGTAAATAACGATTTCTTTTGACTCGTCCGTGCGGGCAAATTGTCGATTGTGCGGTTTTTGCCAGCAGGGCAGTAGTTTTTGAATGACAGCACTGTTTAGTAATGTTTTATTTGCAGATTTATCTAACGCCAGTGATGTGAAGTGTTGCGTTAATAATTCATTTTCAAAGAAAAGAATGTTTTCTTCGTGTTCTTGATAAGCGTTAATATTTGTAACTTCTAGATTTTTATACGGATTAATAAAAAAACTGGTGTGTTCGGTTTTTTCTTTAGTTAGTGAAACAGTTTGTGCTTGACTATTAATAATATCGTGAATCTTTAAAATATCTCTCTGACGAAATCTATTCAACAAAGCAAGGTGGGTATAATTTATTTTAATGAACTCGTTAGTAATGTTGGAGGATGCATGTTTATTTTCACTATTTATTCCAGTTTCTATATTATCCAACGCGTAATTTTGAGCATGGCATAGCAACGCGTTGGTTTCATCCCAATTGCAAACCGCGCTTGTGCGATAAGTTAATGAAGAGAAAAGTTGGATAAGACTCAAGAGGCTTAATATTCTATGAATGATAATCGCTTGTTGGTGTTGATTAAATATACGGTGTTCTTTCTGATTCATATGGGATGTTTCAGAAGAAAAGCTGTCCGATTTAATAATATCTACGTATACATCTATGAATGCATTCAAGACTGACAGTAGTTTTTCTACCAAATAGTTTGATTTATCTTCTAGAGGAAACTTAGCATCGATGACTTCTTTAATACATTCATCATAAAACACATATAAATTGGGAATGATCTTTTCTATTAATGTGAACCTGGTTTTATCGCTAAGTTTGTTTGTGAGAATGGCTGATGCTGCAATGTTAAAATTTTCACCGATAACAGTTACATTTAATATGGGAAGGTTTTGAAGCCATTTGCTAATACCGTCATCCGTGGGAGAAAATGGTAAGACTTGCGTGTCGATTATACTCGTTGGGTTACGAAGTCGATCTTCTTGAGATTTTTGAAACGATTTGTTTTCCATGAACAAAAAATAGTGTCTTTGATTAAGACTTAGTATAGTTGAGTTTTGAAAACTAACTAGTTGGTCTACAGAACTTATAAGTATTTAAGTTATTAGGGTTTTATTGGCTTCTCCTTGAACTTCAGTAACGAGTTTTGGAACAAGGTAACCAGGAAGTATTTGTTGTATTTTTTTGTAAATAACGAGCGCATCCTTTTGTGCTATATCAAAATGTGCCGCGCCATCAACTTTGTCTAATAAATGAAGATAATAGGGCTGAATGTCATTATCGAACAGCTTGTAACTTAAGTCGATGAGCGTTTTTGGATTATCGTTAACCCCTTTTAGAAGTACTGTTTGGTTCAATAATGAAATTTTAGCTTTTTTTAACGTGTTTATCGCACGTTCCACATCGTCAGATAACTCCTGGGGGTGATTAACGTGTAAAACAAAAATTGTTTTGAGAGACGTGTTCTTTATTATATCTATAAGTCTGTTTGTGACTCTATTGGGCAAGACAACGGGAAGTCGCGTGTGGATGCGTAAACGCTTAATGTGTTTGATGGATTGTAATGCTTCAATAACATTAGCTAATCGTTGATCACTGAGAGTGAGGGGGTCTCCACCACTTAATATGACTTCTTCAATTTCTTCGTGGTTTTTTAGATACGTTAATACTTTTTCAAAATGTGCTGGGGTTGAACTATTGTTAGTATAAGGAAATGCTCTTCTAAAACAATAGCGGCAATGAATGGCGCAAGCACCGGTTACAATTAGCAACACGCGGCCGTAATATTTATGAATCAGACCAGGTAATATGGTTGCTTTATCATCCCCCACAGGGTCTTGTGTAAATAACGTGTTTTTGTCTAATTCTGCGGGCAGTGGTAGAACTTGTTTTAATAATGGATCAAGCGGATCATTTTTATTGATTTTTGAGGCAAAACTACGTGTCACTAATAATGGAAATAATTTGTTAGCTCTTTCATGTTCTTCTAAATCATTAATATCTAGGTTTAGATAGGCTAACAATTTATCTAACTGCGTAAATGCGCCACTGAGTTCTTGTTGCCAAGTTTGGGAGTTAGAAATTTTTACAACGCTGTCCATCCGAAGCATTATAATAAGCTTTACAAAGAATAACTCTAAAACTATTAAACTAAATAACGAGAATTAATATGTCAACGTACAGTACAAACGATTTTAAAAGCGGGCTTAAAATAATGATGGATAACTCTCCTTGCACAATTGTAGAGAATGAATTTGTTAGGCCGGGCAAAGGCCCAGCATTTAGCCGCGTTAAATATCGTAACCTAAAAACAGGTCGTGTTATTGATCGTACGTTTAAGTCTGGAGAAACGGTCGACGCCGCAGATGTGATGGAAATAGAAATGTCGTACTTGTATAACGATGGTGAATTTTGGCATTTTATGGATGATGAAACTTTTGAACAGGTATCTGGTGATGCAGCCGCTGTTGGTGATGCGGCAAAATGGATGAAGGATCAAGACAAATGCACAGTGATGTTGTGGAACGGGTCGCCTTTAACAGTTGAAGCCCCAAATTTTGTTGAACTAGAAGTGACTGATACTGACCCGGGTTTAAAAGGTGATACATCGGGTGGCGGTGGTAAACCAGCGACGCTAGAAACAGGCGCAGTAGTCCGTGTGCCTTTATTCGTGCAAATTGGTGAAGTGATAAAAGTAGACACTCGTACGGGTGAATATTCTGCGCGAGTAAAAAGTTAACTTAAACATTGTCTAAGCAAGATAACAAACATTGGCCGCCGACTTGTTCGGCGGCTTTATTACATAAGCGCTCTGAGTTATATCAGTCAATTAGGATTTTTTTTTCAGAAAAAGGGGTGTTGGAAGTTGATACGCCAATCTTGTCTCAATCCGCTAGTTGCGACGTGAATTTAGACAGTTTTTCAACTACGTTTAACCAACGACCTTATTATCTTCAAACGTCACCAGAATTTGCTATGAAGCGGTTGTTGGCATCTGGCTCGGGCTCTATTTTTCAAATTGCTAAATCATTTAGGCAAGGCGAATCCGGTCGATACCATAATCCTGAATTTACGTTACTTGAATGGTATAGAGTTGAATTTACAATGGCTGACTTGATAGAAGAGATACTCGAATTGTTGATGAATTGTTTTAACGAAAATTTATCATTTAGCAGTGTTAGTTATGAACGTTTATTTCACCGTTATACGAATATAAACCCCCATGAGGCGACTATTGAAGAGTTGCTGGCATATGCTGCTTCTGAAGGAAACCCTGAAATGGCGAGCGTTTGTGGCGATAGTTTGTCGAACTGTTTGGATTATGTGTTTAGCCAATATATCCAACCAAAGTTAAAACCGAACCTTGTTTATATCGTCACAGATTATCCTGTGTGTATGGCTATGCTGGCCAAGCTTAGTGAAGGTTTGTCGCCCACTGCTAAACGGTTTGAAGTGTATTTCAGCAACATTGAATTAGCAAACGGTTACGAAGAGTTAACGGATGCTTCGGAACAGCAGCAACGTTTTCAACAAGAGCTAGAAGAAAGGCGGGACGTTGGAGCGGATAGTGTGCCAATGGACAGGTATTTATTGGCCGCATTGGAGACAGGCTTGCCTAACTGTTCTGGCGTAGCGCTTGGTTTGGATCGTTTGTTGATGTTAATGACTAAAGCGGCATCAATTGATGAGGTATTAACTTTTCCTATCAATAGAGCGTAATTGCTTATCGTGAAAACGTGATAACAATAGCAATGCAGTAATGGCGCCGATTAATGCCATACCCATATCTGATTGGGTGTCCCAAATATATCCCTGAGTGCCCAAAAAGGCTTCTGCATCTTCACCCGCGGCTAACGCTGTCCACCATTCAATTAATTCGTAAAAGGCGCTAAAGCCTAAGCAAAAACTAATAATGAAGAAGTTCAGCCAGGCGCGTGTGCTGATGACGGATTGTCGAATCAAAATTTCTCTGGCAACAATTGCAGGAACAAATCCTTGTGCTAAATGTCCGACTTTATCGTAATTATTTCTACTGGATCCCATCCATTCAGCTATTGAGTCGAATAGAGGTACTTCTGCATAGGTGTAATGACCGCCAACCATTAGTATGATGCAATGAATTAAGATTAGGAGATAGGTGAGTGACGTAAGAGGAAAAGAGCTGCGGGTCCAGATGATAAAGCCAAGGCCGATTAGAGCAGGAAGGACCTCTAAAAACCAGGTAAAGTAGTCTTTAGGCTCAATGGCTGACCAAACAAATACAGCTAGAAATAAGCCTAACCATGCAAGTGAACATTTAGAAATGTTTTGTGTAATGGGCATTAGTTTATTTTTTGATTTTCCCAATCACTTGGCCAAGACGTACTGTGTCACCCTCGGCTAAATCTTTTGCCCAAGTGACTCTATTTTTGCCGTAGAGAAGAACGACAGTGGAGCCCATATTAAAGCGGCCCATTTCATCGTTCTTTTTATACTTTAGTTTTTTATCGTTATAAGTCCATTGGCGCACTTGATTGTGGCGGGGTGGTGTCACTTCGCCATACCAGACTGTTTCAATACTGGAGACAAAAACAGCACCGACCATCACCATTGCCATCGGGCCAGCAGGCGTGTCAAAAAACGCAATGACGCGTTCGTTACGTGCAAATAATTCATCAACGGCATTCACTGTTGTTTGATTAACGCTAAACAATTCACCCGGCACGTGAACCATTTTTTTAAGTGTGCCGCCAATAGGGAAATGTATACGATGATAATCTTTCGGTGATAAGTAGATGGTGCTAAATTGCCCGTCTTCAAATTGGCTCGTTAGTTCATCGTTGCCCAGTAGAGCGGACAGGTTAAATGATTTGCCTTTTGCTTGAAAAACTTCGCCGTTTTCTATGCTGCCAATTTGGCTAATGGCACCATCAACGGGGCATGCAATAGTGGTTCGCCCTTTTTCAAGGGGGCGAACATCTTCACGTAATGTCCTTGTAAAGAATGCGTTAAATGTTTCATAAGCCTCAGGATCTGATTCGGCAGCTTCAGACATATCAACACCAAACTGTTTGATTATGAGCTTGATAATGGTGTTCTTAACCCACGGTGTTTTACAACGAGCGAGTTTATGCATAAGTGCAGATAACATGTGCTTAGGTAGCACATGTTGCAGCATAATAAATAGTCTATCCATTATTCAATTCCAATTATTTAAAGGTTGCCTTTTGTGCTGCTGGCAAAGCAACACCCGTGTTGATATTAGCACCCATGTCGCTTAATACAGACTCCAATGATGCTAAACAGAACATAACATTGCTAGGGTTAGCAGATTGCCCCATTAAACCGATACGCCAAACTTTACCGGCTAGTGCGCCAAGGCCAGCACCAATTTCTAAGTTGTATTCATGAAGTAAACGTTTACGTACAATAGCTTCGTCAACGCCTTCTGGAATAGTTACAGCATTAAGCTGTGGTAGGCGAGATGTTTCCGGTACGACAAAACCAATACCCATGGCTTCCAAACCAGCTTTTAATGCAGAATGAAGTGTTGAGTGTCTGGCCCATGCGTTTTCTAGGCCTTCTTCTTGAAGCATTAATAACGATTCGTGAAGTGCGTAAAGACTATTAACCGGTGCTGTATGGTGATAAGAACGGCCACCATCGCTACCCCAATAACCCATCACTAGATTTAGATCTAAAAACCAACTTTGAACGCGTTCTTTGCGTTGTTTGATACGTTCTTGAGCACGTTCACTAAAACTGACTGGTGATAGCCCTGGAACGCAAGAAAGACATTTTTGAGTGCCAGAATAAATGGCATCAATACCCCAATCATCAACGCGTAGTTCTGAGCCAGCAACCGACGTGACGGCATCTACAATCGTTAAGCAGTCGTATTGATGGGCCAAGGTACACAGTGTTTTAGCATCAGATAATGCGCCGGTGGAGGTCTCAGCATGAACAAAAGCCAAAACGCTGGCTTCAGGGTGCGCTTTTAGTGCGTCTTCAACTTTTTGAGGGTCAACGGCGTGGCCCCAATCGTCTTGAACCATAATGGCAATAGCGCCACAACGTTCAACATTTTCTTTCATCCGTCCGCCAAATACACCGTTTTGGCACACGATAACGGTATCGCCGGCCTCTAGTAGATTAGCAAAGCAGGTTTCCATGCCGGCAGAACCGGGCGCAGAAACAGGGAAGGTGAGTTGGTTATCTGTTTGAAAGGCGTATTGAAGTAGTGTTTTTACTTCGTCCATCATCATGCCAAAACTAGGGTCTAAATGACCGATGGTTGGGCGTGCTAATGCAGATAATACACGAGGGTGAACGTCGGATGGGCCGGGGCCCATCAGTGTGCGAACAGGTGGATTGAATGTTGTAATAGTCATTAGTTGATTAACCTTCGATTTTTTGGCCAGCCATGAACATCCACGTCTCAATAACGGTATCTGGGTTCAGTGAAACACTTTCAATACCTTCTTCCATTAACCATTTGGCTAAATCTGGGTGGTCGGATGGGCCTTGGCCGCAGATGCCAATGTACTTGCCTTTTTTGAGGCAAGCTTGAATCGCCATTGACAGTAGTTTTTTAATAGCCGGGTCACGTTCGTCAAATAAGTGAGCAATCAATGCGGAGTCACGATCAAGGCCTAGTGTTAATTGCGTTAAATCGTTTGAACCAATAGAGAATCCGTCGAAGTATTCTAGGAACTCTTCAGCCATGAGTGCGTTAGATGGCAGCTCACACATCATGATCAGTTCAAGGCCATTTTTACCGCTTTCAATGTCATTTTCTTTTAACAACTCGGTTACTTGGCGTGCTTCGTCTAGCGTGCGAACGAATGGGATCATGATTTTAACGTTGGTTAAGCCCATTTCATCTCGAACAAATTTAAGTGCGTCGCATTCCATGTCGAAACATTTGCGGAACGATTCGGAGATATAACGCGATGCGCCACGGAAGCCAATCATTGGGTTTTCTTCGTCTGGTTCATAACGATCGCCACCAATTAAGTTAGCGTATTCGTTAGATTTAAAATCAGACATACGCACAATAACGGACTTTGGCGAAAACGCCGCAGCAATGGTTGAAATGCCTTCTACCAAACGTTTAACGTAGTAGTCTTTTGGGCTGTCGTAGCAAGAGATACGTTTATTGATAGTTGCCTGTAAATCAGCAGGTAAGGTATCAAAATCCAGCAATGCTTTAGGGTGAATACCAATCATCCGGTTAATGATGAATTCTAAACGCGCTAGGCCAACACCTTCGTGTGGTAGTGATGCGAAATCAAACGCACGGTCTGGGTTGCCAACGTTCATCATTATTTTTACAGGAATGTCTGGCATCTCGTCTAAATTGATTTTATCAATTTGAAAATCTAGCAAACCTTCGTATATGAAACCGGTGTCGCCTTCGGCACAAGAGACAGTGATCTCAGTACCTTGAGTAATATGGTCAGTGGCATCGCCACAACCAACAACGGCTGGGATACCTAACTCTCGCGCGATAATCGCAGCATGGCAGGTTCTTCCGCCACGATTAGTGACGATCGCAGAGGCGCGTTTCATAATCGGTTCCCAATCAGGGTCGGTCATGTCAGTGACTAGCACGTCACCATCTTGTACTTGGTCCATTTGCGCAATGCTAGAAATAACACGCGCGGGGCCTTTGCCAATTTTCTGCCCGATACTGCGGCCTTCAACCAATACGTTAGCAGTTTTATTTAAGCTATAACGCTCGATTTCTTTACCAGCACGGCTCTGTACTGTTTCAGGGCGAGCTTGAACAATATATAACTGACCATCTAAACCGTCTTTAGCCCATTCAATATCCATAGGGCGTTCATAGTGCTTTTCAATCGTTATAGCGATTTTAGATAGCTTTTCCACTTCAGCATCGGTAAGTGAATAAACGCCGCGTGTTTCAGGGTCGGTATCAATGATTTTAACTGGGTCGCCAACTTCGTCGTTATAGACCATTTTGATGAGCTTGCTACCCAAGTTGCGGCGTAAAATGGCAGGGCGGCCGGCTTCTAGCGTTGGCTTATGAACGTAGAATTCATCAGGGTTTACAGCGCCTTGTACAACCATTTCACCTAAGCCATAACTGGAAGTAATGAACACTGCATCGCGGAAGCCAGATTCTGTGTCTAGTGTGAACAATACGCCAGATGCGCTGATATCACTGCGTACCATGCGTTGAATACCCGCAGAAAGGGCGACTTCGCTGTGCTCAAACCCCTGGTGAACACGGTATGAAATAGCGCGGTCATTATAAAGGGACGCGAACACTTCTTTAATTGAGTGGATGACATTATCAATGCCGTCAACGTTTAAAAACGTTTCTTGTTGCCCTGCAAACGATGCATCGGGTAAATCTTCAGCCGTTGCTGATGAACGAACGGCAACGGAGAATTCGCTTTTTGCTTCAGCTTGCATGGTTGCATAAGCTTCTTTTATAGCGCCTTCTAATGCGGGTTGGAATGGCGTATCAATAACCCATTGCCTGATTTCTTTACCGGCTTTGGCTAACGCATTAACATCGTCAACATCAAGAGCACGTAGTTTCGTGTTTATTCTGTCATCAATTCCACTTTGTGAGAGGAACTCTCTAAAAGCTTTAGCTGTAGTAGCAAAGCCACCAGGAACATCCACACCAACAGACGCTAAATTAGAAATCATTTCTCCAAGAGATGCGTTTTTACCACCAACGTGTTCCACATCATCCATGCCCGTAGAATTGAGCCAAACTATGTAATCTTCCAACTTAGTATCCTTTGTTTAGTTTAAAATTTGAGTTAATCAGTTATTTTAACAAAAAAACCATCAAATTATTCAATGAAAAGTAGAACAATCTTTTTTGTATCAGATAGAACGGCCATTACAGCTGAAACATTGGGCAATAGTTTGTTAACACAATTTGAAGGTGTCGAACGTGAACGTCACGTTATCCCTTTTATCGATACGGAATCTAGAGCAGAATCAGTTAAAGAAAGAATAAATAATTCGTATACTGTTAGTGAGGGGCGTCCGTTAGTTTTTAGTACATTCACTGATGATAAATTACGTAAGATAGTCTCTGAAAGTGATTGTATATTCTATGATTTATTTAATGATTACATCTCTAGAATGGAGGCGGATTTAAGCCAAGAGTCTTCGCATGAGGTGGGTAAAAGCCATGGTTTGGTTGATAAAGGCTCGTATGAATCACGTATTAGAGCCGTTAACTATGCACTTGAATATGATGATGGGGCTCGGTTGGATCGTTATGACCAAGCAGAGGTTATATTAGTGGGCGTATCAAGAACAGGTAAAACGCCAACGTCTTTATTTCTTGCGCTTCAATACGGTATCTATACGGCGAACTTCCCAATTACAGACAGTGACTTGGATAATTACAGCATTCCAAGGCCCATTAAACCGCATAAGAAAAAGCTGTTTGGATTAACCATTAGCGCAGAACAGTTAAGTAGAATTCGCGAGGAGCGAAGACCGGGTAGCCCCTACGCATCTTTGCGGACATGCCAGAGAGAAGTATCCCAAGTTGAAGAGTTGTTTCATTCGGAAAATATTCCATTTCTGAACGTTACGTCAATCTCAATTGAAGAAATTGCAGCACAGATTCGTTTAACGCGCGATTTGGATGCTAAGCACTATTAGCTTAATGGTTTAACTTTGTATTGCGGCAAGTAGCAATAACTCTTATCATCCCCGCAAATATATTAAGCGGTAGGGCTATTAGTCAATGAGTCAGCAAGTTTTTCATCCCGGCCAGCGTTGGGTTAGTCATTCAGAGTCTGAGTTAGGCTTAGGGATGGTAGAGGCCTTAGAAGGCCGTCATGTCACCATTTTTTATCCTGCAGTAGAGGAAACAAGGATATACGCCTTTAGCAACGCACCGTTAAGCAGGGTCATATATAACGTTGATGACAGTGTTCGCCACAATAATGGTGATGTATTAACGATTAACGAAACCCAAGAACACAACCATTGCATGATGTATTTGTGTACCAATGGTCAAGGTGAAGACGTTATCCTGCATGAAATTGATTTGGATAGCGTTGGTGCGTTTAATGAACCTCAAAGCCGTTTGTTTACTGGTCAAATTGATAAAAATAAACGGTTTGACTTACGTCTTAAAACGTTGGACTTTCAACGTAAACTCGACCTTTCCCCAAGTTATGGATTAACGGGGCCAAGAGTACAATTACTACCCCATCAATTTTACATTGCTAGCAAAGTAACCGAACGTAGTGCGCCACGTGTGTTGCTGGCAGATGAAGTTGGTTTGGGTAAAACTATCGAAGCCGGATTGATTTTGCACCAACAGTTACTAACGGGTTCTATCGAACGCGCGCTGATTGTTGTGCCTGATGCATTAATACATCAATGGTTGGTTGAGCTGTTACGTCGATTTAACCTTTCGTTCACCATTTTAGATCATGAGCGTTGTGAAGCAATTCGAGAAGAAGGGGATATCAATCCGTTCGAAACGGCTCAGTTAGTGTTGTGCCAATTATCGTTTCTTTCTGAACAACCGCAATATCATGCGTTGGCAAAAGCCGCTGATTGGGATTTGATGATTGTTGATGAGGCACATCATTTATTTTGGAATGAAGATAACGTGAGCAACGAATACCGTTGTATCGAAGAATTGGCCCAAAAGACACCGGGTTTACTCTTGTTAACGGCAACACCAGAACAATTAGGTGTTACCAGCCACTTTGCGCGTTTAAGACTATTAGACCCAGACCGCTATTATGATTTGGCTGCTTTTAAAGAAGAGCAGGCAGGCTATAAAAAGATTAACGATATTATCAAGCGCTTAGTTGAAGAAACATCGCTAGAAACTGTCGTCGCAGATGTTGACATAAACCAGCAATTACTTGAATTGTTAGGTGAAGAGACGATGTCAGAAGAAGATCTGACGTTGGATGCGGTTATTGATGCACTGCTAGATAGACATGGCACAGGGCGTGTTCTGTTTAGAAACACCCGAGACAATATTGACGTGTTCTCATCACGCGAGTTACATTCGTACGAATTACCTGCCTTAACGGTTGATGTGGAAAATGAGCCCGATGTCGATTTAGCCCTAAAAAGAGCATTGCTACCTGAATTATTACTGGGTGATCGTTGGCTTGATTCTGATACGCGCGTTACTTGGCTACTGGATTGGTTAGCAACACATAAAGATGAAAAGGTGTTGTTAATATGTGCTCAACAACAAACGGCTGAAGAGTTGAATGCGTATTTAAAAATGCACACGGTGCTTTCATCGTCAGTATTTCATGAAGGCATGAGCTTAATTGCTAGGGACAGAGCGGCGGCCTACTTTTCCGATATGGAAGAGGGTGCACAAATACTTATTTGTTCAGAAATTGGTAGTGAAGGCCGAAACTTTCAATTCGCACACCATTTGATATTATTCGATTTACCTTTAAACCCTGATTTATTAGAACAACGAATTGGGCGATTAGACCGAATTGGCCAAACCGACACAGTACATATTCATGTGCCCTGTATTGAAGGCTCTCCACAAACGATGTTAATGGAATGGTATGACAAGGGTCTGAATGCATTTTCGACGGTCTGTTCTACTGGGCACCATGTCTATGCGGCCGTTAAAGATGATCTTAAACAAGTATTATTAGCAGGCAAGTCAGACGAAGCATTCCAATCGGTCATTGATAAAACGGCTCTGTTAATGGAGCAAAGCATAGAAGAGATGCAAGCGGGCCGTGATTTAATGTTGGAACTTAACTCATGCAGAACCGAACAAGCGGCGTCGATAGTAGAGGAAATCAATTTTTCATCAAGCCAGCTTGAATTGTCACAATTCATGGAAGACGTATTTGAAAACTTAGGTGTGGAGCAACAACACCATAGTGATGACAGTATCATTTTAAAACCAACAGGGCATATGCAAGCGGAAAACTTGCCAGGCTTAACTGAAGATGGTTTAACGGCAACGTTTAATCGTAAAATTGCATTATCTCGTGAAGACTTCCATTTTTTAACATGGGAACACCCCATTGTTACTGGTGCAATGGAACAAATTATTAACAGTGATTTTGGTAATGCAACATTTTGCACGATTGCCTTGCCGCCCGTACCGGCAGGTACGTTAATTTTAGAAGCGATATTTACCACGCATTGTCCTGCGCCAAAACGCTTACAACTTCACCGCTACTTACCCAAAACAATGAAACGGGTAGTGGTAGCGTCAAATGGGCTGGATATGACCAATATCCTAAAACCAGAGCATATTGCATCTAGGCTAAGTTTCGTTAAAAAATCGGCCGCACTAAATATTATTGAACATGCACAACAGCCGATAAAAGAGTTGATTGCTAAGGCTGAAACATTGGTTGTTGATGATCAGCAAACGTTGGTTCTTGACAGCATTCAAAAAATGGAACAGCAAGAAACACAAAACTTGGACAGGCTTGTAGCCTTGTCGCGTGTGAACCCTAGTATTCGTGAAAGTGAAATAACTCAATTAGAGTCAAAAATTAGCGACCTTAAATCTTACATTGAACGCGTATCCTTCAAATTAGATGCAATACGGGTTATATTGGTGAACGACTAATAACGATTGGTAATAATCAGCGGATGATGGGTTATATAAAGTATTTATTTTTAATAGGATTACTGTTTACTAATAACTTATTTGCAGCGCCTGAGTATGCTGCTAGTGGTGTAGAGATGAAAGCGGTTCAAGTCTCTGAACATGTTTGGTACGTAAAAGGGGCCTCTGGTGCAGCTACCGAAAATGAAGGCTTTATCTCAAACTCAGGGTTTGTTATCACGGAAGAGGGCGTTGTTGTTTACGATGCGCTAGGGTCGCCGTCATTAGCACAACAACTCATTGCCGAAATAAGAAAGGTAACAAACAAGCCAATTGTTAAACTGATTCTTGGTCATTATCACGCAGACCATATTTATGGTGCGCAAGTATTTAAAGAACTCGGTGCAGAAATAATAGCACCGGTTGGTGTCTATAAATACATAGATTCAGACGTTGGAATAAACCGGTTAGAAGAACGTCGTATTTCACTTTACCCGTGGGTTGATGATGATACATATATTGTTAAACCAGATAGGTTATTAGATAAAGCTGAAACATTTACCCTAGGAGGTATAACGTTTTTAATAAATGTTGTTGGCCCTGCTCATTCTGATGGTGATATGACCTTATACATAGAAAATGATCGTGTGTTATTTTCTGGTGATCTTATTTTTGAAGGGCGTGTACCTTATTTGGGCAGTTCAGATACCCGTTTTTGGCTTAAAACGTTAGAAAAAATGGAAATGCAATCTTTGCAAGGCTTAGTGCCTGGGCATGGTGCAGCCGCTAAAGAACCAGCAAAAACAGTCTCTCTTACACGGCGCTATTTAGCCTTTATTAGAGAGAAAATGGGCGCAGCTGTGGAAGAGTTGGAAGCGTTTGATGAGGCCTATAAACAAACAGATTGGTCTGAGTTTGCTAACTTACCTGCCTTTAAAGAGGCGAACCGAAAAAATGCTTACCAAGTATATTTATCAATGGAAGCCGAAGCGTTAGAGGACTAAGCTGCGTCCTTACGTAGAAACACCCATTCGCTTTCTGTAGACTGTTCAGCACAATAAGCATAACCGGCAGTATTAAACTGTTTAATATCGCTAGGGCTTTCAAGTCGGTTTTTAATAATATAGGCACTCATCATGCCGCGAGCTTTTTTCGCATAAAAGCTAATGATTTTATATTTGTCGTTTTTCCAGTCTTTGAACACGGGGGTAATAACAGCGGCGTTTAATAGTTTGGTTTTAACCGATTTAAAATACTCATTCGACGCTAAATTAATAAGCACAGGCATTTTCTGTTCAGCTAATTCGCCGTTAATTTTATCGGTAATTTGTGTGCCCCAAAACTCATATAGATTTTTACCGCGCTGGTTATTGAGTTTTGTACCCATTTCAAGGCGGTAGGGTTGTATTAAATCCAATGGTTTAAGTAAGCCATATAGACCAGAAAGAATGCGTAAGTGCCCATTTGCCCACGCCAAGTCATCTTCAGACATGCTTTGAGCAGCCATACCTTCATAAACATCACCCTTAAAGGCAAGCACGGCTTGTTTGCTGTTGGTTTCGGTGAACGGTAGCTGCCAGTCGATAAAACGATTGCTATTAAGCGTACCTAGTTTTTCACTAATACTCATCAGATTGGACACATCCGTTGGTGAGAGCGTTTTAAGCTGGTCAATTAATTCAGCCGAATCAGACAAAAAATCAGACTGTGTGAATTGTGACACGCTGGGTGGCGAATCAAAATCCAGTGTTTTAGCAGGGGAAATAACGAGCAGCATGTTAAGGCCTTGTTAATAGTGAATTGATAACATTGTACGAGGTTAAATAAAATTGTAAACGCAGTCATCGTTCACAAGTGCAAAGAAACCCATTTTTGTGTATAAAGAACACCTTATGTACAAGTTAAACACAAGGAATAATAATGAGTGACCTTAAATCAATGAATATTGACTTAGAGCCTGAAGAAGGCGGGGCTAAGAGTAAAAGTGGTTGCTTAAAAACAGCGGGCATCGTGTTAGTCACTATTATAGTGACCGCGATTGTTACCGTCTTCGTGTTAAATTATTACTTGTTCCCTAAAAAGTTTGATGAAGTAGAACTAAGCGCTAAAGAAGAAGTGGTGCTTAATCAAAAGCTTAAAAAATTTGGCTTACCAACGTTAGCTAGTAAAAACCCAAATGAAGAGCCCGTCGGTCTAGAGCCAGAAGCCTATACAGAAGTGGGTGCTAAGCGTGAAGTGGGCTTTAGCGAAAAAGAAGTGAATGCAATGTTGGCTAGAAATACAGATCTTGCGGATCAAATGGCTATCGACTTATCTGATAACCTTGCTAGTTTAAAAGTGATTATCCCCTTAGACCCAGACTTCCCTGTTATGGGCGGTAAAACGTTAAAGTTAAATGCCGGTGCAGAGTTGGCTTACAAAGATGGAAGGCCAATCGTTATTCTGAAAGGTGTTAGCTTATGGGGTGTGCCCGTGCCCAATGCATGGCTTGGCAATCTAAAAAATGTCGATTTGGTCAGCGAGTTTGGTGGTGATGAAGGATTTTGGAAATCATTTTCTGAAGGCGTGGAGAATATCCAAGTTGAACAAGGTCAGTTAACTATTAAACTTAAAGAATAAATGGTCGATATTATGATGAATTCGATGTTTTTAATCGCAAAAAGAACACTATGTTTGTTAGTCATTATTGGCTTGGTCGCATGTAGTGAACAAGTGACCACAACCGACGCAAAAGAAGTAGTTAGCGTTGCTCTCACAGATGTTAAATTAGATGTTTTTAAAAGCCCTACGTGTGAATGTTGTGGGCGCTGGGTTAACTACATTGATGATAAAGGTTTTGATGCCACTACGCATCACCCCGCCGACTTGAATGCAGTTAAACAAAAATTTGGTATTGCCCCCCAATACCAATCTTGCCATACAGGTGTCTCTAAAGAAGGGTATGTATTCGAAGGGCATATACCGGCAGATATTATGCAAAAATTCTTAGTTGAAAAGCCCAAAAATGCGTTGGGTCTCGCTGTACCAGGAATGCCAATAGGTAGCCCAGGCATGGAAATGGGTGACCGGTATGATGATTACGATGTTTTACTGCTCAACAAAGACGGTAGTTCTTCTGTCTATGCCCGCATTGAACATAAAGGTTAATGTCGTTGCCGCGCAAATGAAATATCTTTTCTTACTAGTAACATTATTTATTGTTAGCTTAACAGGCTGTACAGATGATGGCAGTGCAGCTAAAGCTAAAGAAGATAGGGCAGCCGTCTTTGATGGGCACTTAAAGGCCCTAGATAAAACGCGTAATATTGAGAATGTTTTGCAAAAAAGTGCCGATCAGCGTCAAAATAAATTAGACGCACAGTAAACAGTCACTGTTATTGCTCAATCTTTTTTGGACTTACTGGCGGACTAATTTAGACTGGATAAGCAGCTTGTTGTGCAGAGTTTTATGAACAGGGCACTTGTCGGCAATAATAAGTAGCTTTTGTTTCTCTTCATCTGTCAGGTTGCCTTTCAGTGTTATTTGTCGGTCAATTACATCAATCTTTTTATGTTGCTCGTCACAGGCTTGGCAATCTTCTCCATGAATGCGGCTATGGGATAATTCAACACTCACATCATCCAACGCTATTTTCTTTAAATTAGCGTACATACGAATCGTCATCGATGTGCACGTGCCTAATGCTGCAAGCAGGTGTTCATAAGGGTCAGGCCCCAAGTTGCTCCCGCCGACAGACTTGGGTTCGTCAGCAATCCATTGGTGTGCATCCGTAGTCACGTTGCGAGTAAATTGTTGGTTTTTTTCATTAACAACGACGTTGCCAGTTGTTATGTTAGATTCTGCAGAATTGACAATATTGAGTTCAGGTAAATACCGTTTAACCCACGTGCCAATATTTTCGGCCACATACGCAGCGTCTTCTTTTTTCGTTAAAAGATGGTCCGCATTATCTAACGAAATAAAGCTTTTAGGATGCTTCGCGGCAACGTATATTTTTTCAGCTTCGTTAATAGAAACAGTCTGATCTAAAGGTGAATGAAACACTAACAAGGCTTTTTTAAGTTGCCCAATATTCATCGGCTGTTGGTTCTTTAAATCATCCAAAAATTGTTTTTGAATCGTAAATTTTCGCCCTGCTAAATCAACTTCCGCAACACCGTTAGTTTCAATTTCTTCGGTTTGGCACTGAAATTGTTTCATAACATGTTGTGCATCGAATGGTGCACCTATGGTGACAACACCAATCGCCTCGGGAATATTCAACGCTGCTTGTAAAACCGCAGCGCCACCTAAACTGTGACCAATAAGTAAGGCAGGCGCATGGTAGTGCTCACGTAAATACGCTGTTGCTGCCAATAAGTCTTGAACGTTTGAGGAAAAGTTAGTGTTAGCAAAATCACCGTCACTATTGCCTAACCCAGTGAAATCAAACCGTAACACAGCGATACCATTTTCTTTAAGGGCGCGCGAAATTCGCGTGGCCGCCGCAATGTTCTTACTGCATGTAAAACAATGAGCAAATAAAGCATACGCCTGTGTTTTGCCATCGGGTAGCTCTAGTAAACCTGATAGTGCGTCACCATTGTGACCGTTAAACTTAATTTGGATGCGTGATTGATTCATCGACCTTTCCTCTTGTTTCATGTTCGTCTAGTTCTATAAACCGGCTTGGTTAAAAGAATCTTTCTTTTACATGAGATAATTGAAGCATTAATCTTTGTGTGAAAAGCCTAAAACAAATCTTGGCTGAGTGGGCTAATCAATATAAAAGCGATAAAGTTAAGTTGTTACCAACTGTTGAAGTTCGCTTATGTCAGTAACGGAAGTGGGGCGAATGACGCGCGCTAGTTCAATGCCATCTTTTAACAAAATCAGCGTAGGCCATAGCTTAATTTTATATGCGCGGCCTAAAGGTAAGCCTTTGCCGTCGTATGCTTTAATATGGGGTAGTTGAAGGGGGGTTAATGCGTGTTCAATGGCAGAAGCCGCCGCCACGCAATGTCCGCACCAAGGCGCACCAAATTCTAAAAAGGCATAACCACTGAGGCTGCTAATGTCTTCTACGCTGGGGTTGCTTTCTGAATAAGTGGGGTTGAATCCTATGGGGTAAACGTTCATTGTTTGTCCTTTATGTTGTTAGGCATAAGACCTAGCATGAAGGAACAGTTTATCCAATTAGGTGCTGAGCGAACAGGGCAAATGTTCGCTCAACAACCGGTTAAACGATTTTAGGCAATCGCTTGCGCTAAATACGGTTTGATATGGGATTGAGCGATGGTATCCAGTTTGATTTTACTGGACGATGTTCGAGGATTATAAAGCACCTGAATAATTTCTTTCCCTTTGCTTTTTAAATACGATTCCACCGCGATATTATGCGGGTTTTTGCCCCAATCTTCGCCCACGACAAAAATATCTACATCCAACGCCTTACAGCCAGAAACATACTCAAGTTCATGGTAAGGGCGAACGATATCAACACAGCTCAAGGCATTCAGCATTTCAGATCGTTGATCAAGTGGAATAACAGGCATATTGGGCTTGTAAGAATGTACCACTTTGTCGGAGGCAACACCCACAGCCACAACATCACCCAATGATTCACAGTACTTTAATAAAGCAAGGTGTCCTACGTGTAATAAATCAAACGTGCCTACGGTGTATACAATCATTGTGTTAATTAACTCCTAAAATAAAATAGTGTGTGTTTTATGAATCAGGTGACTTTTTATAAAAGTTTCCAGCCATAAAACGCGGTTGTCGCTAGCGTATAAAACGCGAGCATATAAATATTAATGGGGTTGCCATTAAGTTTCGGTGTTTTAATTTGGGATACATTCAACGCCGCCAGTGTTAAGCCGCTAACGTAAAGAACGATAGAGAAGTTACCCATACTAAAAAGCCCTTCAAATAGAAAAATGAAAACCAGAATGATACTGTTGCTGTCCAGCGCTAATCCGGTGTACTTAGTGCCGCCAGATAAACCAAACGTATTGAAGTAACTGAGCCGTAGCGCGCTGGTCGCCAGCATGATAAAGGCACCAATTAAAAATAATGGTTCGAATTGTCCGTAGCTTAAAAGAAGAATGGCCGGCGCCGCGCCATAGTTAACAATGTCTATTAACGAATCAAGTTGCACACCAAATGTTTGGTCATCCGCCGTTCGGCCTTTCATTCTTCGCGCAATCATGCCGTCGCCCCAATCAAACGCAACGGCCCAAATCATGCCAATCATGGCGGCTTCATAAACCCCAATAATACTGAAGTAGATAGACAAAATAGTGCAAGCTAATCCAGCAAGCGAACAGATGTTGGGTAAATCCTTTGCAAAGGAAAGAATGGTCGGTTGTTGCTCTTGGGTATCGTTGGTGTCAGTCGTCATGGTGCCTCAAAAAGTGATGCTTAAAAACCTTGATAAATATCAAGTGCATAGAAAATATTGCCGGCACAAAGCTAAAAATAGCAGGCGGCAAACAGCGCAGCGTAGCACTAAAACAGATACAAATTACAGATGAACAACACGGTGTTGCAAAACTCGAAGCCGGAAATAAGTGACAACGATAGAAAGGATGAAATTGATGCTACGGTGAGAAAAAACGTAGAAAGAACAACAAGAACGCGGACTATATCACATAACTGGGTGTACGTTGGAAGGGTGTTTATATAGATTAGTTCGTCTCTAATTTAGAAGGTGTAGAGTCTACTAGAAGTATAAAAATTGTAGGGCTCATTATTGAACCAATTAAAAGGCTGGAAATGGGGAAGTTTAATTTGTTTAAATGTCGTGGGAACTCAATTGATAAGACACGAAACTATATTATTCTAAATAGGTAATGGTTATTTGAACCTAGAAAACGCAGAATATGCGAATTTTTAAAACTCTAAAACCATTTTAGTTTTTTGAACAGCCAAACTTGAAGCACGATAATAAAAGCCAATATCCCCATAAATATCCAAAAAGCAGCCTCATTATTTGCTCCGGGTATGCCGCCAACATTGATGCCTAGCAAGCCTGTTAGAAACCCTAATGGCAGAAATATAGCCGCAACAACCGAAAGCATATACATGTTTTTATTCAGCCGATCTGAAAGGCCCGTTACCAGCTCATCTTTAACTATTTGTGCTCTTTCACGTATGGTATCTAAATCTTCAACGTACCGAATTACACGATCTAATGCTTCTTGTAAGCGGCGCTTATGCATTTGATCCAACCAAGGCTGATCGGATACACGTAAACTTGCAATCACGTCTCTTTGAGGGGCGATATAACGTTTAAACATAATCGCATCCTTACGAATAGAAGTGATTGCTTGTCGCTCCTTCGTATCCGGGTTTTCCATAACACTTTCTTCAACATCATCCAGTTTCTCATCTATTTCAGAAAAAATGGGCTCCATACGTTCAAATAGACTTGCAACAAGAGTCGTCACAAAATCGCCGCTATTTTTAGGGCCTTTCCCTGCTTTCAACTTCTCTTGAATATCAAGAACAGCTTTTAATTTACGGCGTCGCAAGCTGATAACATAGTTTTTATCAACCCATAAGCGTATAGAAACCATATCATTAGGCTCTGCACCTGGATTTAAATTAACACCGCGCAAAATCAAAAGAGCGCCATAATCGAACTCAAGGATACGGGGTCTTGTCTCATCAGCGCATAAAGCGTCAATAACAAGACTATCTAAATAAGGAAACTCCCTTTCAAGCAAACGGCGACTCTGCGGGTGTTCCGCCTCCAGATGAACCCAAACTTTGGCTTCATCACTGATCGCATTTGAAATCTGTGTTTCTTCGAGCAACGCGCTCGTTCCATCTCCATTAAGCTTACAGGCATAAAGAATATGATTATTTTCCATCTAATATTCCCTCTAATCCAGGCGCAGTACGTATATGTAAATCTCGTTGAGGGAAAGAAATCTCAATTCCAGCGTCCTTAAAGGCGTCCCAAATGTCGAAACGTACCTTGCTTGAAATTGTATACATATCCTGAATATTCCAGATAAAAAAGCGCACTTCAAATATCAAGGCACTATCTGCAAAATCTTTAAAATAAACCACTGGCTTAGGGTTTTTTATTATCTCTATATTTTGGGTAATCATCTCCATCAGAATATCACGCACTTGCTGTGGATCAGAAGAGTAGGACACGCCCACAGTGACAATGACACGACCAATTTTATCTGCGTGTGTCCAGTTTTTAACAGAGGAGGAGATGAGTTCAGCGTTTGGAACAATAATCGAGGTACGGTCAAACGTTTCAACGACTGTGGCGCGCACGCTAATTTGTTTCACAATCCCCTCACCAGAGTTCGTGATAATCCAGTCTCCAACTTTAATGGGGCGTTCAAATAACAAAATAAGACCAGAAACGAAATTGCTGACAATAATTTGCAAGCCAAAACCAATACCTACAGATAACGCCCCTGCAATCAACGCCAAATTTGTTAAATCAAAACCAAGCGCCGATATACCAGCCATCAGAGCAATAATAAACCCAACATAACCCAAAATTTGGGTTATTGACTGGCGAATACTCGCATCCATTTTGGTTTTAGGGAGAATTTTTTTATCTAAAATACGTTGCACAATGCGCGTAATAAATAACAAGCTTAAAAATACAATCAAACCAATCCCAATATTTGCAATCGAGATCGTCATAGTTCCAATCTTAAAGCCAAAGAAAGCTTGCTTTATCGTATCTTGAATATATTGCCATTCGGTGCCAAAAATTCCGGCAACCAGTGGAAGGCATATTAAGAATAAAATTAGATCAACAGACAGACAAAGCCAAAAGTATATGAGGTGTTCCGTGTCTTGATCTGTTTTATTTTGAGCTAAAAGCTTATCTATCCGAGATAGATAAGGGCGAATTATCGCTCTTATGACAAGGGTCGCTGCCAATAAAGAAAAGACAAGAACCAACGATTCAAACAGATAGCGACTTAGGGCAGCATATCCAAATACATTAGCGACGATAATGAACAAGGTAATGGCCAGAAGCACCATAAATGTCTGGCGTGGAAAGAAATAACGGGTAGTGTCTTTTGGCCCTTTCAAAATAAAAAAAGAAAAAAGCCCCAATAAGGATGCAAAAATAGTCGTCACGATATAGCTTTGGACAACAGCAAATTCTAGAGGCATTCCCATAAATTTTCCACTATCAAGGAACAAAGCATCTGTTGAATATAAAAGCGCTATTACAAAAATTAGATGATGTGAATACGGACGAATTATTTTCGTGTTTGAAAAACGTTTCGTCGTTAAATAAACAAAAAACAAAAACCCTGTCAGCATAAGACACTTATGAATAAAGAAACCATTCGTATCATTGATAATGTGTTGGGTTATGAGTGTTTGATAAATGATGAACAGCCCTAGCCCTATTGCGACAAATGCTAAGAATAAGGACGCTGAAACCATTGAAAAAATGCTTTGTTTCCCATCATCATCTTGCAGTTTTATGCGTAACCTTTTTTTAGATAAAAAAGCGGCCACAAAAAAGATCACAAAAAAGAGAATGCTAGAAATGGTGATTGGAACTAATGCGCCTTTGCCAATGTTTTGAGGTACGAGTTTATAGCTGGATAATTGAGCAATGTAGGTATCTATAGCTCCTTTCCATAGGTCTATATTAAAAGGGGATGTTTGTGGCTCAAAGAGTCTATTTAAAAACAACCCTCGTCTCAAAGAAGTAATTTTTTCTAAAAGACGCGTTGCTTTAGAGCTAAGAGCTTCGGCTTGTTTCAACAAGCCCTCTGTGGCAAGAGACTCCTTAGTTAACTCAGCACGTAGCTTCAGAATATTGTCGGGCTCAACCGTCGTGCTTTCGTCCTCTGGAGCCACGCCAAGATCGGCAAGATCAGCTTGCGAACTGTCAACAACCGGTTTAATAATGGTGGCAATGTTTTGTAATTATGTACGTGACAACTTGAGCGTATGACGGAATTCCAATAAACGAACTTCATCAATAGAACTTTCAGAAAGTACTGGAGAAATAAGCTCAATCGTATTTTGTTGTTGCTTAAGCTGTAACTCAATTGTTTTGTTATTTATGGCTTCCTTAGCAACAACAGAAGTGGATGCGAATGCACATAAAACAAAAAAACAAAGATAGGTAAGAAGTCGAAAAAAATTCATATTTTGTAGTCCAAGTTATCAATACTAGATAGGTTCAATAACATATGCCGCCCTCTAATTCTTTAAAGCTTATTCCATAACGTGCGCAACATAAGCCACAGTAAAGGCGGCTTCTTGAAATACCTTTAACCCAGTTTCTGCAAAGCTAATAGGAACAGGGCGTTCCGACAGCGCTAACTTGATGTCTTTTTGCGACAGCATCAGCACATCAATACCGGCAATCAATTGGATAGCAGCCTCTAACTTAAAACCGATAGCACCACCGGCAAATTTGCCCTTTAGCGCACGTTCTTTAATGGCAACGCGCTTAACGCCATAGTCGCTCATCAGTTTTTCAAAGGCTTTTTGAAACTGCTGTAAATCACCCCTCGTATGAATTTTCGGTATGCTCAACTTACGGACTCTGCAATCGGGTAAATTAAAGTTTTGATGCTCAAATTGAAGTAAACAAATAACAGCATCATTGCCAGACAGTTCTACACCACATATTTTCATAGTTATTCTTTGTTCAGTTGAAATAATTCGGGTCAGGTTAACATTTTTCTCGTAAACAACTATTTAAAGTTAGCGTGTTCGCAATTGTTTAAGCTTAGATGTTGTTCATTTGTATTTGTTCAGCCTAGTTGGCTGATGGTTTCAAATTACGTAGAACCAATTAATTTTTTGGTCATTTCAGGATAAGGACCATTTAGACCTAGCCAGATTGAAGCAAAGGCGTCTGAAAACCCTGTTTGATCTATTTTGCCTATAAATTGATCGTTAAAATAGAAGTAGGTGATTTTTTCATTATCGATGTAAAACGTAATCTTATCTGCGGGTTTAACACTGGGCCATATCGCTAACAATTGTTTCGCCCAATTTTTTTTCTGGTTTTCGCTAATATTGAAACGTTCCCATTGGTTTACTGTTTCATCCACAAGCTCAACGTTAGATATTTCTCTTTTGTAAGTTAATTCTAGTGACAAGGGGAATTTTCCTGCCTCGTAAATCCCACTGGGCGTCTTTAATTCAATATCGTATATATCCCAAAACCAGACACTAAAGTTTGAACGGCCGACGACGGTTAGGTCATTCTGAGCACTTTCATTTGCACAAACGAGGCCTATTTGTAGTACAAGTAACACCATAAGAGTTTTACGTAGAAGCTTTTTCAAAATGATTTAGTTGTTACCTGATTTAATTAAAGAACGTTGTTAATAGCTCGCATATCTATTAAATATTGGGCCCAATAAGCCAGTAAAACGTAAGGGTGCATCCGTTATTGCTAAACAAACACAACCTGAGGTGCCGACGATAGGTTTATGTTCATCAGAACCGTCACACGCAATAAAATCACCTGCGTTATGTTTACCTTTGTGGTCTTTAAAATCACCTTTAATAACATACGTGAACTCTTTGCCTAAATGAGTATGCTTAGGGATTTTGGTATGGGGTGAAAAACGTAACAAATTAACTTTAAAGCTAGGATCGTATAACTCCAGTGCAACAGATGATATTTTGGATGAGAGTTTTTGCCACTCGAAATCATCGTAATTAAAATCGGATAATTGGTTAAATAAAGGCCTATTTATTGCGGCAATGGCATAACTTAAGGTGTCATCTTCGCCAAAATCATCGATATCGATATTTTTCTTATAAAGGCTTTTAGAAGTTTTTGAAACATCATTGTCTGATGTTGGTAATTTATCTAAATCAGCTGTTAAACGCTCAAAGCTATTATTTTCAATGCGAGAAGCTTCTGATAATTCGAGATTCTGGCCGTAAGAAGACTCTATAGCTGCAATTTTTTGTCGGCAAGGTTTGCATTGTTTTTGATGCAGAGCGATGGCCAAACTCAATGCGGGTTCTACATTTCCATTTGAATAGTTTAATAATAACTCAGTATTTATGTGGTTGTTCATTCGTCTCGACTCCCTATATGGTGACGCAAAACCTTCAGTGAGCTTCTAATTCGAGACTTGATGACACCTAATGTTAAGTCAAGTTCTTGAGCTGCTAATTGATGACTTTTATCCTCGTAATAAACTTTTAAAATAACGCTTTTTTGTTCGTTACTTAAATACTTAAAATTATTAGCCAGTTTAATTTTATCGTCGGCACTAATAAGCTCTTCGTGAATATCGTCTTCAATTATATGAAGGTCAGAATGAGAGTCGTCTAGCTTGACTTCAATAATTCTTTTTTGTCGAAGTAGATCAATTTTTAAATTTCTAGCGATGGTGAAAATCCAAGTTGAAACGTTTGCCTTGTCAGCTTGGTATGTGTTGGCTTTTTGCCAAACACGTATGAACACTTCATGGGTCATCTCTTCAGCGTGGCTTGCGCTAGCCTGTTGTTTGAAAAATGTTTTGACCTTGGGGGCGAAGTAAAAATACAAAGCCCTGTATGCGTTCTTATCTTGCTCAATGGCCACCGCATGCATGTATTGTTTGCACAGACTTGCTTGCTCCGCCTTGCTTGGTGATGGCTCGCCCATAAATGAATAAATTGGTTGCCGAAGAATAGTATGAGCTGACCAATATACTAAGTTTTCGTTTACTTGTCTTTGCGCTTGCATATTCATATTTAATAAAAACTTTTTGTAAAGGCTACGTATCTTTTTAGTCTCTACTTGGTTTTACGACAAATAACGCAGATTGGATCAAAAAAATAATTTTAATCCAATCCGTGTTATTTTACGTACAACTTATTATGTCAATTAGATTGAGGCAGTGATGAAATTATTTTGTATGGTGTTAGGTGTTTCCATATTAAGCGGTTGTGCAATAGACGCTAATAAATACCGTAATAAAACACCTGGTTTTCAGTTCGAATCCTTTTTTCAAGGAAACCTATGTGCAAAAGGCCTAGTGAAATCAAGAAATGGTCAAATTAATCGAAAGTTTGCGGCTGACATTGTCGCCTTTAGTACGGAGGATAAAGTTAGGCTAGAAGAAGTCTTTCTATTTGATGATGGTGAACGTCAAAACCGTGACTGGGTCTTTGACAAAACACCTAAGGGTTGGATAGGAACAGCAGGCGACGTTGTTGGAATTGCCAATGGTGAAGTATTTGGCGATAGCTTACATTTAAATTACCAATTAAAAATTAACATTGATAACACTGAATACATTGTGGCAATGGATGATTGGTTAACGTTAGTAGATAGCTCGACGCTTATGGGCTCAACAGAAATCAGTAAATGGGGTGTTAATTTGGGACGTATCGATATCGTGATTCAAAAAGAAGCTATGATCCAAAGTGATATAAATAACGTAAGAACTTGTATAGAAGATAGAGTGTTGTAAATGCGTTTGCTAAATAGATTAAAACCCATGCTTTTATGGTTTGATGCTAAATCAAGTGTCAATCAAGATGAAACTGAAAATCCAAATAAACTGGGCTGGAGCCAGGTAACGCCATTTGTTTTTATGCATTTAATGGTATTGGCCGTTATTTGGGTGGGTTTTAGCTGGATAGCCATGTGGACCGCAGTTGCTTTATATTTTATAAGGATGTTTGCTATCACCGGTTTTTATCACCGATATTTTTCACATAAACTGTTTAAAACATCGCGTTTTATGCAGTTCTTTTTTGCGTTTATGGGGGCTAGTTCGGCGCAAAGAGGCCCATTATGGTGGGCGGCACATCATAGAACCCATCATCATGCTTCTGATAAAGAAGATGATCCACATTCACCTAGATTACAAGGTTTTATTTGGAGCCATTGTCTTTGGTTCTTATCCCCCAAAAACCTCCCAACGCGAACGGATAAGATAAAAGACTTTAATAAATTCCCAGAATTAAGGTGGCTTGACCGGTTCGATATAACGGCACCCTTAGTGTTAATTATTGCCCTCTATTGCGTGGGTTTTCTAATGGCTACTTATTACCCGCATTTGGAAACAACTGGGGCGCAAATGATTATATGGGGTTTTTTTATATCAACGGTCGCTTTGTACCACGGAACGTACACAATAAATTCTCTTGCACACAAATTCGGCAGTCGACGCTTTGATACGCTTGATGACAGTCGTAATAACGCACTGTTAGCCATTATTACGTTAGGTGAAGGTTGGCATAATAATCACCATTATTATCCTGGGAGCGCGAGACAGGGCTTTGTATGGTGGGAACTTGATATTACTTTTTACGTGCTGAAGATAATGAGTTGGTGTGGTCTGGTTTGGGATCTGAAACCGATTCCCATCGAAGTGCAAAAAGAGATTGCAAGGAGATAGTTATGATCACTGATAAATTCACTCAAATCTATCAACGACTTCACAAAGATAACCTCGAGTTATTGGGGGAGCTTTACAGTGAAGGTATAACGTTTATTGACCCCTTGAACAAAGTTGAGGGGCTTGATGGTTTAACGGTTTATTTTGCTGACTTATACGAAAACGTATCTTCAATTAGCTTTAACTTTATAGAGGTGAAGTCGTTTGAAAACACCCATTTTATCACCTGGACTATGACCTTAACTCATTCAAAACTGAATGGTGGGAAACCTTATGCTGTGGCAGGTGTTACACATTTACAAACGGATGAAAACGAAAAAATAAACTACCACCGAGATTACTTTGATGCAGGAAAAATGTTGTACGAACAAATTCCGGTGATAGGAACAATAATAACTTGGATTAAACGGAAGCTCTAATGATATATGATTTTAAAGGTAAAAATGTTTGGGTTACCGGGGCTTCAAGCGGTATCGGTATGGGTTTGGCTAATCAATTAGCTGAAAAAGGTGCCACTGTGTTCGTTAGTGCTAGAAATGTCGACAAGTTAAACGAAAACTTTGCGGATAATGCGTCGGTAACGATATTGTCAGGCGACTTAACCTCTGCTGACGTAAATAAAAAAATAGCAGCCCAAATTAAAGCTTCGGCGGGCGGGCTGGATTGCGTTATTTTTAATGCGGGTACCGCTGAATATGTTGATGTTTATAACTTCTCTGCGGCTCCATTTGAACGAATGATAGAAGCGAACTATTTTTCCATGGTAAGAGGAATTGAAGCTGCAATGCCGTTAATAAAAGAGTCAAAAAATGCTTATTTGGTTGGTATGAGTTCTAGTGTTAGTTGGCAAGGGCTTCCTTCAGGACAAGCGTATTCAGCTAGTAAAGCTGCCATCAGAAATTTATTCCAAGGGTTGAAAATTGAGCTTGCTCCTAAAGATATAGCCGTTAGTTGGATATGCCCTGGCTTTGTTAAAACGCCGTTAACTGATAAAAACACTTTCGATATGCCGTTTAGGGTGAGCATTGAAGAGGCAACCGATACAATCGTTAAGCATTTGGAAAAACAAACCACGGAAATCCACTTTCCTAAGCGTTTCACGTATTTTTTAAAGATAGTTTCTTATTTACCGGCTGGATTGGCTGCAAAAATATTAAGCAAAACAGTGCCAGAATCTAGCCTATGAAAATTGCTATCGTTGGTACAGGTATAGCTGGAAGTTTGGCTGCGCATCACCTAAATAAAAAGCACGATATTACCGTTTTTGAAGCCGAGAATTATGTCGGTGGACACACGCATACCCACACGATTGAGTTGGGTGGTGAAAAGCAAATTATTGATACGGGCTTTATTGTTTTTAATAAAAAAACGTACCCAAATTTTCTTAACTTATTAAAAGAATTAGGTGTTGCTTACCAATCAAGTGATATGAGTTTTAGTGTCCAAAATGAACGCACGGGCCTTGAGTATAACGGTACAAATCTAAATACATTATTCGCTCAACGTAGTAACTTGTTCAGGCCTCGTTTTTATCGAATGATAAAACAAATATTACGCTTTAACGAAGAAAGCCTCAGTCTGTTATCGGACGAAACGCATTCGATATCAATGGGTGATTACTTATCTGATAATAAATACGATAAAGAATTTATCCATGATTATATTATCCCAATGGGCGCTGCAATTTGGTCTACCGACCATGACAGCATGTTTGCATTTCCGGCCCGTTTTTTCGTCCAGTTTTTCCATAACCACGGCATGTTATCGGTTGATGTGCGTCCCGAGTGGTTCGTTATTAAAGGCGGTTCTTCTGAATACTTAAAACCACTTATTGCAGAACATAAAGATAAAATTCGCTTATCTGCGCCCGTCGAAAACGTACGTAGGACAGAGAGCGACGTTTTTGTAAAAGCGATAGGACATGATGAAGAACGTTTTGATTACATTTTTATCGCCTCGCACAGTGATCAAGCGTTAAGTGTGTTGGCTGAGCCTTCGACACTAGAAAACGAAGTGTTGGGTGCAATACCTTATACCGATAATGAAGCCGTATTACATTACGACGAAAGCGTATTACCTAAACAAAAACTAGCATGGGGTGCTTGGAATTATCACTTGTTGAAAGAAAAAAAAGACCGCGTTGCGCTGACTTACAATATGAACATCCTGCAGTCACTTAAAAGTGATTACACATTTAATGTAACCCTCAATAATACAACAGCGATTGACCCCCATAAAATTATTAAGGAGCTCCAATACACGCATCCATTTTTTAGTATCGATGGTGTAAAAGCACAACAAAAACACAGCGAATTAAATGGCCTAAATCGCACCTATTATTGCGGCGCTTATTGGCGATATGGATTTCACGAAGATGGCGTTGTTAGTGCATTACAAGCACTCGAAGACTTCGATAGGGACCAAATAAGTGAAAAGTAAAATATTCACAGGTCGCGTTAGACATAGGCGGTTTACACCTAAAAAAAACGAATTTCAATACAATATATTTATGTTGTACTTGGACCTTGATGAACTGCCGACGTTGTTTGATCGTTTTTGGCTTTGGTCTTTGAACAAAGCTAACGTGGCGAGTTTCCACACAAAAAAATATTTAGCCGACGAAAATAGCTGTATTAAAACCGGCGTTAAGAATGAAGTTGAATCTCAATTAGGCGTTATCCCGAAAGGGCCTATCAGATTACTGACACACCTAACGTATTTTGGGTATTGCTTTAACCCCGTTTCTTTTTATTATTGCTTTAACGAAGACGACGAAACGCTCGACTTCATAGTAGCCCAAATAAATAACACGCCGTGGAATGAACGGTATTGTTATGTTTTAGACAATAGACCCTCAGATATAAGCAACAAAACAAGCAAAGTGGTTAGAAGTGAGTTTGAAAAGAAATTCCACGTGTCGCCATTTTTACCAATGGATATGCAATATTTTTGGCGATTTAACACGCCGGATAATAAGTTGGCCGTGTACATGAAAAATACACAAGAAGAAGTGACGTGTTTTGACGTCAATTTGTCCTTAAAGAGCAAAGAAATTAATGCCTTAAACCTGTGTGCTGCTCTCGTAAAGTTCCCCCTGATGACGTGGCAAGTGGTTTTCGGTATTTATTGGCAATCATTAAAACTATGGTTAAGAAAAATACCTTTTTATGATCACCCCGACAGTCACAGTGCTAAGTAACTGACAAATAGGATAAAAACATAACAACGTTTAAAGCTAAGTTAAAGGATTTATATGAGTAATTCAGCATCAGTAAAAAAACTAACGGAACACTTAGAAAATAAAGCAAACAGTAGTAGAAGTACCTTTTTCACTAAGGTTTTAAAAAGGGCCGTGTTTAAGCACTTAAGTCAACTTCAGTACGGCGAGCTAACCTTGACGGATAATGGAGAAACACAAACGTTTGCCGGCGATAAACGTAGCGATTTAGTCGTTGAAATGAACATTGTGAATAGCGAGTTTTATTGGTATATCGCATTGGGTGGTAGCGTAGGTGCAGCCGAAGCTTATATAAGTGATTACTGGCGCACGTCTGACCTAACCAAGGTTATTCAACTCTTTGCACTAAATCAATCTGTTATGGACTCTATGGAATCTGGTCTAGCAAGCTTTACGACCCCGATTAAAAAAGCATTTCATTGGCTAAATAAAAATACGCACACGGGCAGTAAAAGCAATATTGTTGCTCATTACGATTTAGGGAATGATTTTTTTAAGTTATTTCTTGATCAAACGATGATGTATTCGTCGGGTATTTTTTACAAGCCAGACGACACGATGGAACAAGCTTCTATCAACAAATTAGAAAGAATATGTACCCGCTTAAACTTAAAGCCTGAAGATCACGTGATTGAAATTGGAACGGGGTGGGGTGGTTTTGCAATGTATGCAGCCAAAAATTATGGTTGTCACGTCACCACCACTACAATTTCTGAAGAGCAATATGCGCATACACAACAGCAAGTTGAGAGAGCAGGCTTAAGCGGTAAAATTACCTTATTAAAACAAGACTACCGTGAACTTACAGGACAGTACGATAAGCTGGTGTCTATAGAAATGATCGAAGCGGTTGGGCATCAATACTTTGATACCTTTTTTGCAAAATGCAGTGGGCTTCTAAAAGATGATGGCGAAATGTTAATTCAAGCCATCACGATTAGTGATCAGCGTTTTAATAGCGCAAAAACTGAAGTGGATTTTATAAAACGCTATATTTTCCCCGGCAGTTGCATACCGTCTGTTAACGCTATCAGCCATAGCTTAACTCAATCGGGTGACCTTCGAATAACGAACTTGGATGACATCGGTACGCATTACGCGAGAACATTAAATGAATGGAAAAGGTCGTTTAAAGAGCGCATTGAAGAGGTAAAAGCACTAGGTTTCAGTGACGCGTTCATACGAATGTGGGAATACTACTTCAGTTATTGTGAAGGTGGCTTTAAAGAACAGGTCATTAGTGTCTCTCAACTACACTTAGTTAAACCATTGGCGCGTGTTCCAATGTCACTTACCCCCTTGGAGAAATAACCATCAATTTGTGGCAAACAGTTTTATTATTTCAAACCGGCTGGTTACTACTGGTTTTAGGTCATGAGAGTCCACTTTACTTATGCGCAATCGTTTTGATTTTGTGTTATTTGACGGTCGATTTATATAAGAAAAAACCCAGTTCTTATTTAGCGTACTTTTCTCCGAAACTGATTATGTTTAGCATTGGTTGTATTACAGACTGGAGTTTAGCCAAACTTCAAATAATTGAGTTCGCTAGTAACGCATCGGCTTTACCCTTTTGGTTATTGCTACTATGGGTGCTTTTTTCTATAACGTTTGAAAAATGTTATAGCTGGTTAAACGGTAAGCTATGGCTTGCCGCAGTACTGGGGAGTATATTTGGGCCTGCTTCGTATTGGGCTGCAAGCAAATTGTCTTCTGTCGTCATACATATGCCGGTTGAATTTACTGTATTTAGCGTAGTTTTTTGGGCTGTTTTGTTCGTTACATTTTTACGAAAACCACGCTTAGATATTTAAGCCTCAATTTATTTTGCATTAACGGCAGATGAAACCAGTAAATCCACCATTAACTCAGAAGCACCTAAATGGGGTGCAAGGCTTATATCAATGTTTGGGTGTTGAGCTGTACAAATATTAATGATGTTGGGTATGTCTTCAAACACGTGGCGTCCAGAATTAAGGAAGTAGGGCAAGACAATAATAGACGTTGCGCCATCTGAAATACATTGTTCAATACCTTCAGGAATCAACACATCGGCAAGCTCTAAAAATGCAGACTTAACAATGTCGTACTGCTCACCACAGCTATTTTTAAGCTTTTCAGCTAAGGCAACAACCTCGTCATTAGATTGTTTTCGCCGGCTACCGTGTGCGACGAGTAATAATGCTTTCATGGTTTAACGACATCATCTTTATTTTTTCCTAACAAATAATAAGTGATGCCTAATGCCAAAATAATGCTGGCTAATGCAAACATATGCATTGGAACTACAAACTTAAAATCAATAATAATCACCTTTCTAGCCATTGCCATCATGGCGGTTGCGATAACTAATCTTAATGGAAATACATCTGTTCTTAGGTACAAAACAATATTTTGAAAAATTTCGATTGCTATTAAGACGGCTAAAAATGCTGCGAACGTTTTAAAGATATCGGACAGGCTTAACAGTAAAAAAGGAGGCGCAATAAGCTGGTTGTACATGACGTACAAAACATCGGCTACGCCCCAAAAAATAACCAGTACCATCAACACAGCTAATATTCTAATGGCAAGTTTAATCGCCTTATGTAAAACAGAAATTAAAGGGTCGTGGTGCTCGGTGGGTAGTTCATCATGGTTGTTCATTTTTGCTCTCTTTATAAATTTAAGTAATGTAATCTTGTTTAGTATTAAGTTAGGTATTGTATGCAGGCCTAACGGAGTCCTAATTTGCGCATAACGCGTTCACGTTTGTTTAGCCACCAACCAAAGGCTGGGTCCCATAGGGAATAATCATCATCCGCTGCAATTTCTTTAGCTGCCTGTAAAGGCCAATTAGGGTTGTTCAATAACTCCCTACCAATGGCGATAAGGTCGGCTTGCCCCGATTCGATAACCGTATTTGCAACACGCGCATCCCATATAAAACCAACCGCCATTGTTGCAATATCGACATTCTGGCGTATTTCTTTGGAAAAACCTGCTTGAAAAGCTGGGCCAATAGGGAATGAGATCGGCGGGTGTGGGCCGCCAATGCCGCCGCTCGAACAATCAATCACATCTACACCCCGGTCTTTAAGTGCTTTAGCCAACTGAATACTATCTTCAACAGTCCAACCGCCGTCTATCCAATCCGTTGCTGATATGCGGAAGAATAATGCCTTTTCTGCAGGCCAATTTTTTCTGACGGATGACGCGACGTCTAAAGCGAGTTTAATACGACCTTCGAAACTGCCGCCCCATTGATCTGATCGGGTATTGCATAAAGGTGAGTAAAACTGATGCAATAAAAACCCGTGGGCGGCATACACTTCAATGGCGTCAAAACCTGCTGAATCAGCTCGTGCTGCGGCTAGTCCAAAATCTTCAATAATTTGATGAATATCTTCATCAGTCATTATTTTTGGCGCAGGCCACTCTTTTCCATAAGGCTCGTTTGTAGGCCCTATTGCAGCCCAAGGCGCTTCGTTTCTTTCTTTAACGTCTTGTTCGTTAACAGGCGATTCACCATGCCACGGGCGTCGCTCACTGGCTTTTCTACCTGCATGTGAGAGTTGAATGCCTACGATTGACCCTTCGGCTTTAATGAACTTAGTGATTGGTTTTAATGCGTCTAGTTGATGGTCATTCCAAAGTCCTAGATCACCGTGCGTACGCCGTCCATCTGACGAAATGGCAGTTGCTTCTGTAAATACGATACCGCAACCGCCTAAGGCGAATCGGCTTAAGTGTGCAAAGTGCCAATCATTGGCCACTCCGTCTTTTGCTCTGTATTGGCTCATTGGTGAAACGCAGACACGATTTTTCAGTGTCAGGCTTCTTATTTGAAAGGGGTCAAAAAGTTTCGCCATGTGTGTTCCAATAATTTTAAAATCCGCTGATACAGTTTACGTGTTAATTATGTTCAACAACAATCAATTGTGATGTGTTAAACCCCCGTTCTTTAGACATTGAGATAAACTTTTCCATAATCTCTGGTTTAACGGAGGGGGTTCTTGATAACAGCCATAAGTAATCCTTATCGGGCCCTGATATAAAGGCATATTGATAATTCTCTTTATCTAACTCAAAAATAATATACGAACCATAAAACGGGCCAAAAAATGAAACCTTTAAATATCCTTCGTTTGGTTCGTTAACAAAGTAGGCTTTACCTAACGCTTCTTTCCACGCATTGTTTTCTGATGAAAACCCACGATTGAGAACGGTTACACCACCGTCTTCTCTCAAGCTGTATTCTGCGCTTACTTGGTTTAAACCTCTTTCAAACGAATGATCTAGTCGAGCAACTTCGTACCATTTACCTAAATATTTATTAAGCTCAAAGTTTGAAACGGGTTGAACGCCGGGTGGCAAACCAACACAGCCAGATAGAATGAAAAGAAAACCATATATAAAATAACGCATTGTTTTATCCTTTAATTAACATCTTGTTTTAGTTGTTTAAAAACAGAAAGAGCCCTTAACCTGCAAACCTTTAAATCTACAATGGGTGCTGGGTAATTCTCAGGCTTATTTTTAACGTTCGGTAAGTGAATCTCTTTATCGGACAAGTGAGCCAACTCGGGTAAATAATGGCGAATAAAGGTGCCATTCGGATCAAACCGTTGTGATTGAGTGACAGGATTGAAAATTCTGAAGTAGGGAACGGCATCAGTTCCTGTTGATGCACACCATTGCCAACCCCCATTGTTTGCCGCCAGGTCGCCATCAATCAAATGTTGCATAAACCAACGCTCACCTAAACGCCAATCAATTAATAAATGCTTGGTTAAAAACATGGCGACTACCATCCGCAAACGGTTGTGCATCCAGCCTCGCGCCAGTAGTTGTCGAATAGCCGCATCAATTAGAGGAAACCCAGTTTTACCTTGCTGCCATGCGCTTAATTGTTCGTCATCATGTCGCCATTCAATTTGTTCAGTTTGTATTTTCCACGGTTTATGCCTAGAAACTTGTGGGTAATCAATCAGTGTATGTTTGTAAAATTCTCGCCATAGCAATTCATTTTGCCAAATACGTATGTCTGCATTAGCTTCTCCGTATTGTTCAGAAGCTTGCCAACATTGGCGGATTGAAATAATGCCGCTCGCCAAATAAGGCGATAGGCGACTGGTGCCAGCTATTGCTGGTAGATCGCGGTTATTTTGGTAACTTCGGATGGGTTGTTGACAAAAGTCGGCTAGTCTCGCTATGGCTTTTTGCTCACCTGCGGGCCAAAAATAACGCAGACTTTTCGACACCGTTGGCCACGATATGTCTATCAAATCACATTGTTGTTCTAACGTATTAACAGTCGTTTTTATACAAGGATCTGGCGCTGGGTAAACATGAAACGAATTCAATAGGTAGCGTCTAGCGTGCTTTGAAAAAGGCGTAAACACCTTAAAGGGTGTGCCTGCTTTCGTCCTTAAACTCGCCGGTGGTAAGAGTAACTGGTCATGATAGTGTTGATATGACAGTCCCATTTTTTGACAACGCTCCATAACGGCCTGATCTCTTTGCTGTTCGTTGGCTTGGTACTCTTGGTTAAAATGCAATTGATTGATTTGCCATTGTTGGCAAATAGTGGCAATTAAATCTGGTATTTGCTGATAGCTGTTCACCTCAAAAAAATGAAGTGTGATATTAAGTTTAGCCAGACCTTGTTTTAGTTCAAAAAGATTGCGGTGCCAGAAATCTATTTTAACTTCAGCATCATCGTGTTTTTGCCATTGATCTGGGGTTGCTATATAAATCGCAGTTACAGCTTGCCCTGCTTGGCAAGCATGAAAAAGTGCCGGATTATCTTTTATGCGCAAATCATTGCGAAACCAAACTAATTGTTGTGACATTATTTTTTTAATTTAGCCAACCAAGCTTGCATAACTGTTGAGTGCCAACATTCACTCATGTTGCCGCCAACCGAATTAAGGGGTATATCAGCTAGTTGTTTATCGTGAATATCAGCCATGCGGCCTACGCAGATGATATCTTCTTGCCACAAGTTGCTTAACTTAGATAATTGATTGAATGTTGTTTGCTCTACGCGTTGATCTGCAAAAATTATTAATGGCAATTCCGCATTATTATTCAATCGTGCTAAGCCTGCTAAATCATCAACTGTATTAAAGGCATTCACGCGAATGCCGCTTTGCAATAGCTGGGTATGTAGCAAATAGTAATTTTGCGATGGTCCAGTTACATCTAGACTCGCTAAGTAGCAATTCTCTTGTGCTTTTTGTTTGTCGGCACGTAACGTCACAATCAACACTTGGCGTTGCCAGCCCTGTTGCCACAATTGTTGTTCCAGTTGGTAGCCTAACGGTTGCTGTTGCCAGCGCTGTATCAATAATGCGTGTAAAGGTTGGTATACCTGCTCACATAACGTGACAAAGGGCGCCGCCTTGTTCAATTCGTCAAGCAGTTGGTTTAAGCCGCGTTGTTTAAGCTGTATTATTGCCGCTAGCAAGTCGTTTTGTTGTTTTACCCATTGCTCATCAGTTGATGGTATATCGTTGGATGACTTGCCACTGGCAAGCAACGCGGGCACTTTGCTAATCGCTACGCCGCGATTAAGCCACGACAAAATGTGTTGAATTTGCTGAATATTGTTTTGGTTATAAACGCGGTGGCCTTTTGGTGTTCTTTGTGGCTTAATTAATCCATATCGACGTTCCCATGCACGTAAGGTGACAGATGCAACGCCAGTTTGCTGGCTAACATCACCAATAGTAAATGCTTGTTCAGATGGCATTTCGTAAACTCAAATTGTCGGGGTAGGGTTGCAAATAAGCCTGTTTAGCAATGTAGGGGTCAGGGTGGTTACTAAAGTGGTGTTTAAGTAGGGTAATCGGAACAATTAATGGCACTTGATTGGTGCGGTATTGGTCAATGATATTGGCGAGCTCTTGTTTTTCTTTAGCGGACAAGACCTTTTTCAAATAGCCTTGTAAATGCATCAACACATTAGTATGGGTTTTACGGGTGGCTAGAATACTCAGTTTTTCCATCAATAAGCTAAAATAACGCTTAGCTAATTCATCAACATCATGCTTCCCAGCATCGGCTAATAGTCGCCCCAGTTCAACATAATGAGTCGGAGAGCGCGCCATAAGGCAATATTTATAACTGGCGTGAAATTCAATAATGGTGTGGTGGCTAATCCCTTGTTTATTTAATTGTTGCCAATTGTGGTATGCATAAACCCGGGTGATAAAGTTTTCCCGCAATACAGCATCTTCTAATCGGCCAGATTCTTCAACGGGTAATAATGGGTTAGCATCCATAACCGCTTTTGCATAAACCCCACGCCCTGGTTCGGCGGCTGGGTAACCGCTTTCTTGAAATACCTTGACCCGAAAAACACCGCAACTGGGTGATTTTTGCATAAAAACATAGCCACATAGATGATCTAATTGCTTGGCCTTGTTTTTGCTAAACGTATTCAGTTGGTCGGTATAATCTATGCTGTTGTCGTGTACAGCAACAACGCTAGGTGAGTTAATGTCGCCAATTTGGCGTATGGGTTTACGAGGGATTGACATGCCGCTAGCAACTTCTGGGCACTCGGGTATAAACTCAAAATAGCGTGATAAGTTGTCACTGCACAAGTGAGAATGTTTATGTCCGCCATCAAAACGCACTTCATTGCCCAGCAAACAACTACTGATGCCTACTTTTATTTTCATTGTTAATGGCTCTTAAGAACAGTGTTTTAGATTACCAATTAACAAATACTTATACAAGAATATTATTTTGTATAGATATGTGTCATTATGAATCAATAAATTAATGATCGTTGCGATGAAAAATATACTTATAACAGGTGGAACAGGCTTAATTGGATCAGCGTTATGTGATTTATTAGTTAGCCAAAATCACCACGTTACCGTGTTAAGTAGACATCCTAAAATGGTTAAAGATAGATGCGGCCAGCAGGTTAAGGGCATTCAGTCGCTAGCTGACATTGATGCGGAGATAAAAATTGATTGGGTCTTCAACTTGGCAGGCGAACCCATTGCTGATAAACCGTGGACAAAAAAACGTAAAGCCGCGTTAGAAAAAAGTCGAATAGATCTAACGAGACACCTAGTCGATTGGATAGCGCAACGTAAACACGCTCCAGAGTGTTTAATCAGCGGTTCAGCCGTTGGCTGGTATGGCGATGGCGGAAACACTGTTTTAACAGAGCAAAGTGACTTTGTTGATGAATACACGCATCAATTGTGCGAGGGATGGGAGCAACAAGCCTTGCGCGCTTCACGATTTGGTGTTCGTGTTTGCACAGTACGAACGGGGCTAGTCTTAGCAGCGAACGGTGGTTTTTTGCATAAAATACTATTACCATTCAAATTAGGTGTTGGGGGCAGACTCGGTTCTGGCCAGCAATATATGCCTTGGGTACATATTAAGGATATGGTCAACTTGCTCGCATTTCTAGCGAACAATAATCAGGCAGAAGGGCCGTTTAATGCTAACTCACCAAACCCTGTGTCGAATAAACTATTTACGAAGACATTGGCCGACGTACTCCATCGCTATGCGTTTATTCCAGTACCTGCGTGGTTACTTAAAGCCCTGTTAGGCGAAATGTCTGGTTTATTGTTAACCGGCCAAAGAACAATTCCTGAGAAAGCACAAGCAATGGGTTTTCATTTCTTTTATACAGACCTAAAACTAGCGTTAACAGACGTTTTAACCAACAAAAATTAAACTCAATATGACTAATAAAGCGGTACTACTGGCCAATTTGGGTTCACCAGATAATCCAGACACAGCATCAGTTCGGGGTTATCTCAATCAGTTTTTAATGGACCACCACGTCATTCAGTTACCGTGGTTGCTGCGGCGAATGATTGTCAGCCTGTTTGTGCTACCAACACGCCCCAAAGCCTCGGCAGAAGCATACCAAAGTGTTTGGACAGATAAAGGTTCGCCATTGGTTGTTCTGTCAGATCAGCTTAAAAACGCATTGCAGGCTAAATTAGAAATGCCCGTAGCAATGGCTATGCGTTATGGCAAGCCGAGTATTGAAACTGAACTACTAGCGCTCAGCCAACAGCCTGGTATTGAAGAAGTGGTTTACATCCCGCTTTACCCACACTTTGCCGATAGCACCGTCACCACCTCAATTGAGGAAGCAGAACGCGTTATAAAAAAACATCAGCTAAACATTAAACTGGACGTGGTTGAACCGTTTTATGACCAACCAGACTACATTGATGCTCTAGTACTCAGTGCAAAACCCTATTTGGAACAAACGTACGAACACATTGTCTTTAGCTATCATGGCCTGCCCGAGTCGCATATAACAAAACGTGACCCAACCGCTCAGCATTGCTTACAAGGTTCAGGTTGTTGTCAACAACCCAACGAGGCGCATAAAACTTGTTACCGCCACCAAATTATGCGTACCACACAATGCTTTGTTGAACAGGCAGGGATACCATCAGATAAGTACTCTGTCGCTTTTCAATCTCGCCTAGGCCGCGCTAAATGGTTGGGGCCAAATACAGAAGATCGCTTGCGCGAATTAGCCCAATCCGGTGTAAAAAACGTATTGGTTATATGCCCGGCTTTTGTAACAGATTGTTTAGAAACATTAGAAGAAATCGCCATTCGCGCAGACGAAGTGTTTAAAGAAGCAGGGGGAAGTGAGCTAAATTTAATCCCATGCCTCAATGAGCATCCAGCGTGGGTTGATACGTTGGCATCGTGGTGTCAAACATCACCAAAGGTTTAGTGGGGGAACTTCATAGCGTCCCCTTTAATTTTCTAAGGCCATAACGTCCTAGATCAGCCGACGACGGCTTTTGACGGTCGGCTGCATCGCCATGTTAGGCTAACAGACGCTGTAGTCGCCGGGTTCTCGTTCTTCGCGATCTTTCGCCTTTTGTTCTGGCGTTTTAAGTGCACATTCAAATCTGGTATTCATTCCCGTAACCTTATAACTGCCATTTTCTAAAGACCTTATAAACCAGACACTCATTGGTGCGCCGATTAGATTCTTTGCGAAAACTGCTACAGCAATCTCATTGCCAACCGTCTTAGTTTCTACCACTTTAACTGGCGTTTTAATGCACTGACCCATCAGTTTCAGGCAGTTACCCAACCAATCTAATCCATCAACTATGTTGCTTCCGAATCTATGATGAGAGCCAAGAGATTGACGTATCAAATCAAGGTCATTAGCCGCATATGCAGCTATTAGACCATTAATCGCATCTTCGGGAGTTTTTGCTACTTCAGCCTCAATGCTCGTATTGTCGTTTTCGGCTTTAGAGCATGCGGTCAATGAAGATGAAAAAACTGTAACAACCAACAACAGGTATATGAATCTTCGCATCGAGTATCCTTTATTAGCCTAACGCTCAGCTCACCGAGCAAATTTTGGTGGCGGCTTTTTTGGAACAAAAAAGGTGACAGTAAAATTTGTCCGGTGCAGCCGTTTGTTAAGTTTCATTTGCCTCTATTTCTTTTAACTGGGCGCCATTAGCATTTTTCCAGTTTGTAAGCCCATTAGTATTTCCACCTCGAACCACTCCGCCAGCAGTACTTGGCGAACCAAACTCTACGTCTTTGGAAAAAATTAGGTGATCACCTAGCTGCTCTAATAAACCCTTTTCTTTTAGCTGCTCCCTCTTTTCTCTTATCGTCTTCGCTGAGGCTCTGTGTTCTGAAACCGCTTGAGAACCAGCGAAGACGATAAAGCCGTTAGATGTTCGTTTTCCCGTTGCAACAAGTCCTTTTATTTTGCAATAGAGAAGATCTTGGGCTTCACTTGCTTGATCTATTTTTTCATTAAAGTCAGGTACACCTAAAACAGGTAAAAGCTGTAAGCATTTCTCTAAAAAAACGTCCATTTCCGCTGCGTCAGATTCTGGTAGTTTCGCACCACTGCTTGCGGAATTCATAACAACAGCAGCGCTGTTATTATTTGCCTTTTCTATCAATATACCTTCCAAGTAGCGTATATGTGCTTTTGTTAAGTTTTCATCTTTTGACACAAATACAGTGGCAGCATTCCAAAAGTCTTTTGATGCATGACCTTTTAGACGATTTGCTACGTTTTCTGCTTCACCAATGTAGATTGCGCGATCTCCTGTTTCGGGATCAACACCTGTTAAGAGATAGAATCCAGGACTTGCAAGCTCTTCTCGCTTTATTAGATCAGGAATTTCTGTACGAGGCGCTGCAATAGCCTTTCCTGACCAGTTGGAAAGTTCTGCAGTTCTAAGCCCATTCGGACTTCCATGAACAAGAAATAATTTTATTGTTGCTGCTTGCAATGAATTCTCCTTGAAGACTTAACTTGTTATTAACAGGAATCATAATTCCCTTTAATTTTCTTATATAGTGGGAATAAAATTCCTGTTAATACGATAATAAAGAGCTAACAGGGAATTATTCTGTTTATTCCAAGTTAAAGATTAACATAGCTAATATTGTTTAGTTGTTATCAATTTAAAGCAAAAGGGTCAGACTCGATTAATTTTAGTTCTTTAACGCGATGAATGGGAATTGGGTTTTGTGCTTTTGATTTTATTCCCTTTTAACCTTACCGAAAGCTAGTTGTTTTTATAGGGCGTTCCGCTGTGGTTGTTTGAGCATGTTGTACGCGAGTTCCACAGTGGCTATAAAATCATCCCGCTTGAGGGAACCTTGGGTGAGGTTTTAGGGTTGCCTTTTTTGGTTCGTTTTTTGGCAACGCAAAAAATGAACGCGCCTCGCGGCAGCGAATCACTATCAAATAGTTGATAATCAGTAAAAATCAGCCACTACCTATAAAAACACCTTATACAACTTGCCCCGCACACCAGCCTGATGCCCAAGCCCACTGGAAGTTATAGCCACCCAACCATCCAGACACATCCACCACTTCCCCAATAAAATAAAGCCCTGTTGAGTAGTTAGATTCCATTGTTTGTGATGACAGTTCATCACAATTAACACCACCCAGTGTTACTTCTGCGGTTCTATAGCCTTCGGTGCTGTTGGGTTTTATTTGCCATTCGTGCAGTTGTTTGGCGATGGCTTTAAAGCGGCCGTGCGATATGGATTGCAGTGGTTGGTTGATAGTTTTTTCGTCTAGTAACGCGGTGATAAAGCGTTTGGGTAACAGTTCAGCCAGTATGGTTTTTAAATGCGTTTTCGGTTGTTCTTGTTGTTTGGTTTTTAGTAGGGCTTCTGTGTCTATATCCGGTAGTAGATTAATGCTGACGGATTCACCCGCTTGCCAATACGACGATATTTGTAAGATGGCAGGGCCACTTAAACCGCGATGAGTGAGGAGGATGTTTTCTCTAAAGCTGGTGCGTTCATTACTCACCACACAATCAATGGCGATACCCGAGAGGTCTGCCAACCAGTTTTTGTCATTATCTTGCAAGGTAAACGGTACAAGGCCTGCGGTGGTGGGGTGAACGATATGCCCAAAGCGTTTCGCCATGTTGTAACCAAAACCCGTTGCGCCCATTTTAGGAATGGATAAACCGCCGGTGGCGATAACGAGCGACTCTGCGGTGTAATCCCCTAATGAGGTTTTAATCAGGTAGGTATCATCCGGTTTATGCGCGTTTTCTATGGTGCAGTTAAGGCGAATTTCAACGCCTGCGTGTGCGCATTCGGATAACAGCATATTGAGGATGTCTTTAGCGCTGTCTTTACAAAATAATTGGCCGTGGTTGCGTTCTTCGTAGGGAATGTTGTAGTCGGTGACCAGTGCAATAAAATCCCATTGGGTATAACGACTAAGCGCCGATTTACAAAAGTGCGGGTTATGAGAAATAAAATTATCCGCGTTCACATCCATGTTAGTGAAGTTACAGCGCCCACCACCGGACATCAGTATTTTTTTGCCCGCTTTATTGGCGTGATCGAGCACCACCACTTTGCGGCCGCGTTTTCCGGCTTCTATGGCGCACATTAAACCAGCAGCGCCTGCGCCAATAATTACGATGTCTGTTTCAGTTGGGTTCATTTAGTTAAGTTTTTTTGAGAAGGTGGGTTGTGTTTAAAGGCATGCGCCCCAATAAATATACCGGTATATTACGTTGTTTAACGGGGCAGCTTTGGCCAATGTGCAATAAAGTTTAATAAACGACGGTCTACCCTTATTATTTTATTTAAAAATTACGCGTAAAGGATAAAGAACGATGGAAGAATCACGTTTGAGCGATACACAAACGGCGCTACAACAACTTAAAACTTACGTTGGTCAACATATTATTGGTCAAGATACGTTGGTAGAACGCATGTTGATTGCTTTACTGGCTGATGGGCATATTTTGGTAGAAGGTGCGCCAGGTCTGGCTAAGACTCGTGCCATTAATGTATTGAGTAATGGGGTGGAAGCGGATTTTCACCGCGTGCAGTTTACACCGGATTTGTTACCGTCAGATTTAACGGGTACTGATATTTACCGGCCTGAACACGGCACATTTACCTTTCAAAAAGGCCCATTGTTTCATAACCTTGTGTTGGCCGATGAAATTAACCGTGCGCCTGCAAAAGTACAAGCGGCATTGCTAGAAGCGATGGCTGAGCGTCAAATTACCGTGGGTAGTACCAGCTATAGTTTGCCAAAATTATTTATGGTGATGGCGACTCAAAACCCGCTAGAACAGGAAGGTACTTATCCGTTGCCAGAAGCTCAGTTAGATCGGTTTTTGTTACACGTTAAAATTGATTACCCGAATGCGGTACATGAAAAAGAAATTTTACACTTAGCGCGCAAAGAAGCGGGTGGTGATTCAACTGCAAAACCAACAAGCGCATTGATGCAGCAAGAGAGTTTATTTACTGCACGTAAAGAAGTATTAGATGTTTACATGAGTGATGAGCTGGAAGATTATTTATTGCAACTGGTGTTAGCCACGCGCAACCCAGAAGCCTATGACGAGACCTTAGCTGGCTGGCTGCAATATGGGGCTAGTCCAAGGGCGAGCATTGCCTTGGACCGTTGTGCACGTGCAAAAGCATGGTTGCAGGGCAGGGACTTTGTTACGCCGGATGATATTCAAGACATGGCGCATGATGTGTTTCGCCACCGAATTATTTTATCGTACGAGGCTGAAGCCGAAGGCATCACGGAAGACCGTGTTATTGATGAACTGATTGCAAGAATTTCTGTGCCCTAAATGAACGATACGGCTGTACCTAACGAGCGGGTTTCTGTTCAGTTAAAACCATTGATAGATTTGGCAAGCAAAGCACCGCTGATGAAAATTCAGCGAGGGCGAATAAAAGCCAATCAAAGCGGTGGTTATGCGTCTCGTTTTAAAGGCCGTGGTATGGAATTTGACGAAGTGCGCCAATACCAAGCTGGCGATGATGTTCGTACGATTGATTGGCGAGTAACAGCCAGAACCAACAAAGCACACAGCAAAGTATTTCATGAAGAACGTGAACGCCCTGTTTTTATATCTGTAGATATGCGTGCGGCAATGCAATTTGCCACGCAAGGCGTGTTTAAATCGGTTCAGGCTGCGAACATCGCCGCGCTTATTGCGTGGGCAGCACAAGCCAATGGCGATAAGGTCGGCGGTCAAGTGTTTGCGCAACACGGTTGTCAGGAATTAAAACCTGCGGCTGGCAGAGCGTCTGTTTTACATTTTTTAAACGCCTTGGTTCAACCAGCGTTGGTCGAAGCAAAAGAAATCAGTTTAGACGATGTATTGCAGCGGTTATCACAACACGCTCGCCCAGGAAGTTTGGTTTACATCGTCAGTGATTTCCGTGGCTTAAACGATAACGTTGAGCGACAGCTGGCAAAATTGGCACGTCATTGTGAGTTAGTGCTGTTACAAGTATTTGACCCGATAGAACGGACGTTGCCTGCTAAAGGGCGCTACCGTTTCAGCCATGGTGAGAAAAGTACGGTTGTGGACATGCAAGATGAACAACAAGTCGCTGGGTATTTGCAGCATTTTATTGAACGCGAGGCGCGTTTAAAAAAATTATGCGCGACGTGGCGGCTATCGCTAAAACAGTGTTCGACCACAGATGACCCCTTTACGGTACTGAGCTAATGGTTAACGAGCTTCCTTTAAAAGATATACATCTACCCGATGCAATAACATGGTGGCCATTGGCGATAGGTTGGTGGTTGCTTATTGTTATGGTTATTGCAGCTATTTATGGTGGTTATCTCTTCTATAAACGGCTGACGCGACGTACCGCAAGAAAAGACGCAACGATAGTATTGCAGGACATAAAACAACACGCCAAAGACGATGTGTTACAAACGATTAAAGCGCTTTCTGCGTGCTTAAGGCGCGTGGCGATTAGTATAGATTCACGCGAAAACGTGGCGGGTTTAGTGGGCGATGCGTGGTTGGATTACTTGGATAATGCTATGGACGATGCGCCTTTCAAAACAGGTATCGGGCGTTTGTTGGTCGATGCGCCTTACCAGCGTTTGGTAACAGAGACCGTCGACATTGACGCGTTAATAACGTTATGCGAAGCATGGTTAGCGAGGCAACCGTCATGATTCACATAGAATGGCCCCTGTTATTACTGGCCTTGCCATTACCGTTGTTGGTGCGTTGGTTAATGCCGCCGAAAGCGGTAACGAGAGATGCCGCATTAAAAATGCCGTTTATAGAAGAGCTAGGGCAGGTTAGCCATGTTTCTATGGCGGCTAATAAAAACTGGCCAATATGGCTGGCAAGTATCGCCTGGGTATTGTTGGTGTTGGCTACGTGCAGGCCACAATGGTTGGGTGAACCAATTGAACAAGCTGTTAGCGGGCGTGATTTGATGTTGGCGATTGATGTGTCTGGCAGTATGGATGAAGATGACTTCTTTATTAATGACCAGCCTGTCGATAGATTAACTGCCACTAAACGCGTTGCAACGGCGTTTATTAATCGTCGATTAGGCGACCGAATAGGGCTTATTTTGTTTGGCACAACGGCGTATTTACAAACGCCGTTAACGTTTGACCGCAAAACCGTGTCGACATTATTAGATGAGGCCTTTATTGGCATTACAGATGATGAACCGGCAACGTCCATTGGCGATGCAATTGGCTTGGCGGTTAAGCATTTAAAAGATGAAAAGAAGAACAGTCGTGTATTGATTTTATTGACCGATGGCGCCAATACGGCGGGCGAGATTTCCCCTTTGCAAGCAGCCCAATTAGCGGCGGATATTAATCTTAAAATTTATACGATAGGCGTGGGTGCGGACGAAAAAATTGTGCGCAGTTTTTTTGGTAATCGTCGCGTTAACCCATCACGTGATTTGGATGAAAAAACCCTAAGAACGATAGCAGAGTTAACAGGAGGTCGTTATTTTCGAGCACGTAATCAAGAAGAGCTAGATGGTATTTATAAGTTACTGGATTTATTAGAACCCGTTGAGAAAGACAAACAATACTACCGGCCAATGAAAGAACTATACCCATGGCCCTTAGCGAGCGCATTGTTTTTGATGCTGCTTTTGGCTTGGTTTAGGGTGAGGCGTTCATGAACTGGACAGATTTTCATTTTATTCGGCCTTTGTGGTTATTCGCCTTGTTACCGTCAACGGGTGTTTTTATATTATTTTTAAGGCAGCGGTTTAATCGTGGAAATTGGGCAGCGGTTTGTGATGACGCGTTAATGCCCTATATATTAGAGGAAGGCGCAACGACAAAATCGTATGGCATGTTAGCGGTGTTAATGAGTGCCGCAATACTAGGTATTGTTGCCATGGCGGGGCCAACTTGGGAACGATTAGAAACGCCCACATTTACTAGTGATGCAGCCTTAGTTATCGCGTTAGATTTATCGCCAACGATGAACGCTACGGATATAAAGCCGAGCCGGCTTGCGCGCGCTAAATTTAAAATTGCAGATATTCTTCGTCAAAGAAAAGATGGGTTAACGGCGTTGGTGGTGTATTCAGCCGATGCGTTTACGGTTACGCCTTTAACCAATGACATTGCAACCATTGAGAACCAATTAAGCGCCTTAGAAAGCAGTATTATGCCGGCAGCGGGAAAAAATACAGTTGCTGCACTTCAACAATCTGTGAACTTATTGGCGCAAACCGGACAACAAGAAGGTGATGTGTTGTTGATAACTGATGCTATTGAAAATGACGATGTGCTCGATAAAGATACGATGGCGAGCTATAGATTGTCGGTGCTAGGTGTTGGAACAGCTGACGGGGGGCCGGTTAAAATGGAACGGGGTGGTTTTTTGAAGGATAAACAAGGCAATATTGTTTTAGCTCGATTAAAGGCATCGCAATTATCGGCCATTGCACAACAAAGAAAAGGGCGTTATCACACCATGACAGCAGATGATCGAGATATTAAATCATTCATCAACTTTTTTGACAGAACAACAAACGCCAACATAGAACAAGAAAGTGGGGTGATAGAGCAATGGAATGATTTGGGTGCTTGGCTACTACTGTTGGCGCTGCCCTTGGCCGCATTGAGCTTTCGTAAAGGTTTTCTTGTGCTGTGTTTACTGGTGATATTACCAATGCCCAATACTTCTTATGCGTTTGAATGGGACGATTTGTGGACAACCAAAAACCAGCAAGCGCAACAAGCATTCGCTAAAGAGCAGTTTGAACAAGCGGCTGAGAGTTTCGAAGCGCCCGAATGGAAGGCGGCTGCGCAATACAAAGCAGGGGATTATCAACAAGCGGTTGAACAATTACAGCAGAGCCAAACTACAGACGGCCTGTATAACAAAGGAAATGCATACGCAAAATTAGGCGATTATGAAAAGGCGATAGAAGCCTATGAAAGCGCGTTGAAAAAGAACCCCAATAATAACGATGCAAAGCACAATTTGAAATTAGTGAAAGACGCTCAGCAAGAACAGCAAAAGCAAAATAACGATAAGCAAGAAGGTAAAGACCAACAGAACGACGAACAAAAAGAAGACAGCAAAGAAAATTCGCAAGATAATGATAAATCAGATGGTGAAAAACCGCCTGAGAACGAAGAGGCCGGCGACGATTCAGAAAGTGAAGGACAGCCTGATCCGGAAGCAAAGGAGCAAGACGCGGAACCAAAAGAGCAACAACCGTCAGAAAAACAATCGCAAGATGAAATGACGGACGAAGAAAAAAAGGCTGAGCAAGCAAAACCGCAATCCCTGTCCGATGAAAAGAAACAAGCAGCAGAACAATGGTTGAACAGGATAGAAGATGATCCAGCCGGATTGTTAAAACGAAAATTTAAATATCAATATGGCCAACGGCGCAAAACTCGTTAGGTAAGGTACGTATGTTCAAACAACTCAATAGTTTTTTCAAACAATACATAAGTGTTTTATGCATGTTAATGATGCTTGTTACGACGGCAAACGCAGCTGATATAGTCGTATCGGTTGATAGAAACCCAGTTGTGCAAAACGAATCATTTAAATTACTGTTCAATGCGTCAGAATCACCAGATAACGACCCCGATTTTTCACCGTTAAACGAAAAATTAAAGGTACTTAATCAAAGGAAAAACACCAAATCGTCATGGGTTAATGGGCAATCATCAAGCCAAATCACTTGGGCGCTAGATGTACTGGCAAAAGAAGCCGGTGAACTGGTTATTCCATCAGTAAGTTTTGGGGATGACGTAACTGCGCCATTAAAAATTACCGTCGTCGATAACGCCGCTGCAAGTACAGCGTCCTCAACCGATGAGTTGTTTTTGGAAGTAGAAGCAAATACAGAAGAGGCTTACGTCCAATCACAAATTTTGTATACCGTGCGTCTGTACCAACGTGTGCAACTTGAACAAGCATCATTAACGGAGCCAACGTTAGAAAACGCCATTGTGGAAAAGTTGGGTGAAGACAAGCAATATAGCACGCAAATAAATGGCGTTAACTATTCTGTATTTGAACGTGTTTATGCTATTTTTCCACAGCAAAGTGGTGCTATAAATATTCCGCCGTTAGAATTAACGGCGCGAATCGTAACAAATGAAAGACCTTTTCAATTTGGAAGTGTTTTTAATCAGCATCGAATGAAAACAAAACTTATTAGCTCAAAAGGTGTTGACGTTAATGTTCTTCCTATTCCCGATACGTTTACCGCTGCACATTGGTTAGCAGCCAAAAATATTCATGTGCAACAAACGTGGTCGAATGAAGAGTTGACAGTACCCGTTGGGGAACCATTAACGCGAACATTAACTGTGCTTGCAGAGGGCGTTAGCTCAAGCCAATTACCCGACTTAGTGACTGAACACACATCGGAAGATATAAAAATGTATCCCGATCAACCGATGTTACGCGACCAGAAAAAGGTTGAAGGTGTTATTGCATTAAGGGAACAAAAAGTTGCGATTATTCCGTCTAAAGCGGGGGAGTATGAAATCCCGGCTATTAGTATTCCTTGGTTCAACACCGAAACACATCAAATGGAAATGGCGACGATTCCAGCTGTTACAGTGACTGCTGTGGCATCAATGAATAGCGTGGAAGCAGGCGCGAAACTACAAGCAGCAGAGCCTGTCGTGGTTGAAGCTACTGCTCTAGTGCAGGAAAAGTACACGGGTTTTTGGATGTGGGCTGCAATAGTGTTAGCGTTGGGTTGGTTAATAACGATAATTTGGATGATTGCCCAACGTCGTAATAAAAAGTCAGCAGAAGGCAGCTATACGTTGCCTAAATCAAAGAAGGTATCTTTAAAAGAACTTCGTAAGGCATGCGTAGAGAATAACGCTCAGGATGCTATGAAAGCTTTGTTAAATTGGGCTGAATCTCAATACGGCACGCGCCAAATTAATAGCCTGAATTTATACATTAATAATGATTTAAAGGCTGAAATAAACCGCTTAAATGAAACGCTTTATGCCAATAAAAAACTGGTATGGGAAGGCTCAACGTTGATTCAATTGGTTGAAGAAAATACAAAATATAATGCTGTAGAAGACATAACAACAGAACCATTACAGGCGTTACATAAAATTTAAGCGGGTGGTTCTTGCTTGTTTTGATGAGCTATAACGCACCTGAAGTTAGTTTAAAAGGTAGTGCCCTAGTTAATTAAAAAGCTGTTTGCTGTGTTATTTGCCAATTTATAAAAATGGTTTTTTCTAAATAATGACGCTGATATTTTGTTAGTCTTATAGAATGAATTTTATAGCTTGTAACCCACCTTGATTCGCAAAATAGCGCGTGTGTTACGTGGTGTGTTTATAGGGCTATCGGTTATAGGTGTGTTACTAGGTTCGCTATACGTAGCACTGCCATGGCTGGCTCATAAGCTGGTTGAAAATGCGTTAGTTGAGCAGCAAGTTGAGTTATTAGATATGCATTTCAATCGCCCCTCTTGGGTTGACTTTACGTCTAAGACATTTCAACTAAATGTATTAACTTTTACTCTAGAAGACGATACCGAAATAAAGATTAATAACGTACGTGTCGTATTAAATAATGCCGGTACGGGGGTTAACTTGCTTCATATCGCCTCAATTAATGTGCTGCGACAGAATGCAACGTCTACTGACGATAAACCGTTGGCTGAAATAGATCTTTTTGATTTATTACCGAGTGCTTTGTTCGATGAGCTGCCAGATACTCATTTAGCGATTGATTCGTTAGTTATTGATACCCCTGAGATTAAATTATCAGGTCTTACCGCAGATTTTTCTAGCACGGGGTTAGCAGCCCGAGCTAGGTTGAAAACTGATCTCATAAAGGCCATCTTACCGGTGAAACATGCTGATGTTTCGTTGAATATCAGCACTGCAAATGACATGGATTTTATCTTATCGAAAATAAATTCTAAACCATTTTTGGAATTGGCTCTTGCCCTAAGGAAACGTGATAATTTCTTAGAAGGAAAATTGCAGCTGGCGAGTTCTTTGGCGCAGTTCAGTTTGGAGGTGGCGGATGGTGCTTTATTGACTGTTAATGACAATCAATTTGCCAGCACGGCTGAGTTTTCATTACCAGCTAAACAAGTTCTAGCGCTGGATAAAATAACTCGCTTTACTGCATTAAGTAAGGTGTTAGATACGGCGGTTGTTTCAGATGGGGGTAGCCGAAAAGCGACTCAATTACGTGTCAATGCGACTATCGAGCATTCCTTGAATAAGGGGGTGATGGGTTTAAGCCTCGTGGTTAATGATGAGGTACTTGTACAGGCAGAAGGAGAGTTAAGTCGGGTTGTTTTTCAGCATGAAAATAATGAAATAATGGGGGCGATTTTCGCCAAGATTACTGATCCTATCGTCATTGAATATGATTTACAAGATGACCTGGGTGAGGGCTTGATGATTAGTGCTGGTGATTTTGCGTTTGAATACGTTGAAAAAGGCAGCCGGTTAGTAGACATACAATTGTCCGATATGACCTTCAATATGTCTGACAATGAGGGAGGCGTTAACAGTAGTTTTCGACTTAAAGGCGGTATGGATTTAGCTGCTAAGGGGCCGCTTAAGTTTAAAAACCTATCTATAGGCTCCCTAAACGCGCTAATTAACAGCGACATCGCAATTGACAGCGACCTATTAACCATCAAGCCGTTTTCAAACAATGTTCTTAGTATGCATTCCGTGCATTTTAATGAACATACAGCAAAGGCTGTGTCGTTGATTATCCCCAAACAAGGGTTTAACGTAAATTTAAAAACAGGGGATGTTTCAACGTTTAAGTTTTCATTAAATGGCACTGATTTTGTTTCTAATGATGCCGAGATGAAGCTGTTGGACTTTCAATTTAAGGGTGATGTGAAGAATAATAAAGTCAACCTTCATTTAACGACTAATGCCATGGATGCTGTTGTGTCGGGAGATTCGTATTACATTCCCCCAATGGGCATTAAAAGTAAACTTTCTTTGGAATATTTAAACGTTAATCAGGCTAATATTAAGGTCGTAAATATTTGTAATGACCCTTTACTAACCGCTAGTTGGTCATCGATTCAACAAACGGGACATTTAATTGATGTGCGCTGGGATCACGTTTTTTCGAGCGATAAAACCCTTCGACAATGGTTAAATACATCGATACTTCCATTCGACCTTTCTGGCGGAACCTTTACAGGGCAGATAACAGTTGAGTTGGGTGAAGCTGCTGTACAATTTCGACAGTTAGACGTGTCGTTAAATAACGGCCAAGGAATATATGAGGAAGGTACATTTGAGGGAGTTCAGTTTCAGTTAAGCTCACCTTTGCGAGAATTAAAATCAGGCAAAACGAAACCGGCTGTAACATTTGATACGTTTTATGTAAATATTGACGGCACCGTTGAAGCACTAAATATGGGTATAAAAGCCGATAATGTTGTGCTTAAAAGTGCCCTTTATGATGCCGGAAATGACTGGCATTTTAAAATACCGTTACTGAAGGCGAATGTTTTTTCAGGTGTTGTGGAAATTAGAGAGCAAGATATTAATTTGAGTAAAGATGTGCAATTGGATTTAATTGTTAAACAGTTGGATTTGTCTGAGTTGGTTGGGACCCAAGAAATGGATGGTTTGCACACGACGGGTAAATTATCGGGGCATATTCCTTTGCTTTATTCTAATGGGCAAATTAACGTGCTTAATGGCGAAATAAATAGTATTCAACGTGGCAAAATACGCTATACCACGCCGCTGAGTAAAAGCGATGATATTAATGAACAGCTAAAGCTTACGTTGGACGTATTAGAAGACTTTAACTACACGACGCTTAATAGCAAAATAGTTTACGATGATGACACGCTATATTTGAAATCGACTATTGCTGGAAACAACCCAAACGTTGCGAATGGTCGCCCGATAAACTTAAACCTAAATACCGAAGTAGGGTTGAAAGGAGCCATAGAAGCGATGCGTATACAGTCTGGGATCAACTCACGAATTGAGGATTTTGTTGGCTCTAAAATAACCACGTCAACTGATCAATATTATTGCCAATAAACAAAAGGAGTGTGGCATGAAAAAAATTATTGTTGTAACAAGTTTTACATGTATGTGTTTGTTACTGATATCAACGACGGGGTGCACACCAACCGTTAGGGTAGAGGCATCAGATAAACCTATTACGATTAACTTAAATGTAAAAATCGAACATGAGATTAGAGTCAAAGTTGATAAAGAGCTTGATTCAATATTATCAGAAGACTCTGGTTTATTTTAAGGGAGGTTATTATGAAATATATACAATACGTATTGGCTGTTTTAATTATGCTCGCTTCGGGCGCTAGCGTTGCTCTTGATTTAAAAAGCGCGAAAAACCAAGGTTTAGTGGGCGAAACCCCTTCAGGATATTTGGCAAGTCCAACTGGTTCATCATCTACGGATGTTCTATCACTTATTGGTGACATCAATACAAAACGCAAACAAAAATATATTGAGATTGCTGCAAAAGTTGGAAAGTCACTGAGTGTCATAGAGAAATTAGCAGGGAAGAAAGCCATTGGAAAAACGAGCGCTGGTCGTTTTGTCCAGTTAGCGGATAAAAGCTGGATAAAAAAATAATAAACCTTTTTCCGAAATAATTATTAGGTATCGAACGGTTGCTTGATTATTAAAAAGTAAGTCTTTTTTTTCTGATTTGCTCCGTTGATTTTGTTACGCTTGGCGGATGACTTTTTCTGATACTTTATTGGCTTTAAAACAAGGTGCTGTGTTGCTCACAGTTAACCAGCGTTTGGCGCGATACTTACAAAATAGAATTGAAAGAACAGCCATAGAGGAAGGTGCTAAAGCTTGGGTTGCGCCGACTATTCTATCCTTTGATGCGTGGCTGTTACAGCAATGGCAAAACCGTTTTGATGGTGAACCTAATGAAGAGTTAGCGAGCACCATTCAAAAAACAAGACTGACCCCGGAGCAATCGCTCGTGTTGTGGGAAAGCGTTGTCCGAAACACCTCTGGCGCTGAATTATTAAACGTATCGGCGACTGCTAAAGCGGCGAATAAGGCGCGGCAATTAGGTGTTCAGTGGGATATTGCTCAGAGTAATTCTCACGATGTTTCGGCACACCTTGATTTGGAGATGTTTGAACAATGGCATACGGACTATAAAGCAGAATTAGCGAAGGGTAATTGGATAGATAACGTTCAGTTGCTTGAATGTGTGAGTGCGATGCTTGAACAGGCTCATTTCCATTGCCCTGGAAAAATTATTTTGGCAGGTTTTGATGTGTTTACGCCAACGCAAAAGGCGTTTTGGGAGCTCTTGCAACGTAACGGTTGTGATGTTGTTGAATATTCATCCAGTGTTAGCGAATCTCAAGCACACGTTTTTCGAACAAGTGATGAGAAGGAAGAGGCTGCGTTAATGGCGCAATGGGCGCGAGAGTGTTTGGAAGAGTATCCAAATGCTTCTATCGGCCTAGTAGTGTTAGATTTGAACGCACAACGCGAAACGATTGAAGCGGCATTTAAAGACACCTTTTACCCCAGCAAAACTTATGCGGTGGATGTGCCTTTTGAGAAGCCCTATAACGTGTCGTTAGGTCTGGCGTTATCAGCTTATACACCTATTCAACAAAGTTTGCGTTTATTACAGTTTTTCAGTCAGGCTTTATCATTAAGCGAGTTGAGTTTATTGCTGCGTTCGTCGTTTATTTCAGCCGGACAAGCCGAGTGGGGTAATCGGGCGCGATTAGAAGTGTTGCTGCGTAAAAGAGGCTTGTTAACGTGTTCAGTTAAGCAGCTAGTAAACGCCTTACAACCATTTGAAGATAAGTTGTCACTCTGCCCGATGTTGTTATTGTCTTTAAATAAAGTGACTGAACGGTTAGATGCCAGACCAAACCGCGTGATGCCATCTGAATGGGTGAGTGTGTTTAGGGGGTTACTAACGGCGGTGGTCGCGCAAGGTGATCGCGAGTTAAGTTCTACCGAATACCAAGTGTTTCAAGCATGGGATGATGTATTGCGAACCTTTGCAACGTTGGATGCTGTGTATAACGTGATTGATTACAGTGCGGCATTAAGTGCATTGCGTCGTTTACTGGGTGAACGAGTGTTTCAACCTGAAACGGCACCAGCACCGATTCAAATTATGGGTGTAATGGAAGCGGCAGGGCATACCTTTGATGCGTTGTGGGTGTGTGGTTTACACGATAAAACATGGCCGCCAGCGCCACAACCTAATCCCTTTTTACCGATTGTTGAACAGCGCAAACAAGGCTTAGTCCAATCATCTGCCGAACATCAATATCAATACGCAAAACATGTAACAGAACATTGGGCAAGTGCTGCGAAAACGGTAGTGTTTAGTTTTTCACAATCAAACGGCGATACCGAACAAGCCATCAGCCCGTTAATAGAAGGTTACTCCATTATCAACAAAGAGCAGCTGTTGAAGGCGCAACCTGTCAACCGAATTGAACAACGGCTAGGCAGTGACGCGATGAGCCAGGTAGACGATATAACTGGCCCAGTGGTACAGCCGACAGCGATTGCAAAAGGTGGTGTGGGGGTTATTAAAGACCAAGCCGCATGTCCGTTTAAAGCGTTTGCGCACCATCGCCTACGGGCCAATGCGATGGAAGAGCCAGAACCGGGTATTGATGCGCGATTGAGAGGAAGCCTTGTTCATCGTTGTTTAGAAAATGTATGGCAAAGAATAGGCTCGCATCAAGCACTGTGTGTTTTGTCAGCTGATGAACAAGTCGGTTTAGTTGAATCTGTCGTGAAAACGGTTATTCAGCAAGAGAGCATTCGAACGCCTATTTTAAAGAAAGCGTTCGGGCAATTAGAAAGCCAACGCATAACGCAATTATTATTGGATTGGTTGTCAATAGATGCACAACGCGAGCCGTTTGACGTAACTGCAACTGAGTTAAATCAAACGTTAACCGTTGGGCAACTTCATTTGAATACGGTAATTGATCGTGTTGATACCTTGCAGGATGGATCAACGGCGATTATTGACTATAAAACAGGCGAGAGCAGCATCAATAAATGGTTTGGTGAACGCCCAGAAGAACCGCAATTACCACTGTATAGCGTGTTTGGTAGTGACACGCTTCAATCGAGTGTTAGCAGCATGAGTTTTGCGCAATTGAAAAAAGGCAGGATTAAATATGAAGGCTTAAGCGATAGTGCCGAACATTTTTCAAGCTTAAAAAATCTAAATGACAGTAAAAAAGCGGATAAGCCCGATTGGGGCAGTCAAATGGCGCACTGGAAAGCAGTATTAGGCGCGCTGTCGAATGAGTTTGTAGCAGGCGATGCACGAGTCAGTCCAACGGATAAAGCCTGTGATTATTGCGATTTAACCAGCTTGTGCCGAATTAATGAGCAAGCTGAGTTAGTGGGTGTTGACGATGAGTAAGCTACAAGATATTGCGCAACGTAAACAAGTATTGGATGTTAGCCGGTCGTTTATTGTGCAAGCGCCTGCAGGTTCGGGCAAAACCAGTTTGTTAACGCTGCGCTTTTTACACTTGCTAACGATTGTTAATAACCCAGAAGAAATTTTAGCGATTACGTTCACTAAAAAAGCCGCGGCAGAAATGCACCAGCGGATTATTGAATCGATAAAGCTGGCGACAAAACCTTGTCCTGATACAGAATTTGAAGCTCAAACATGGGCGTTAGCCAGGCAAGTGTTACAGCGTGATGCCGACTACGAATGGCATTTGCTACAAAACCCTAATCGACTGCGCGTGCAAACGATTGATTCGATGTGCGCGCACTTAACCAAGCAAATGCCGGTGACGGCCCGATTCGGCTCACAACCGAGTATTCAGCAAGATGCGCGTGATTTGTACACAGAGGCGGCTAGAAACTGTTTAAACGAGTTAGACAGTGATGATGCCGTTGGTGAAGCGATTCGTTTGTTGTTGGCACATGTGGATAATCAATTAACACGTGCTGAAGGCTTGATATCTACCATGTTGGCTTCGCGTGACCAGTGGTTGCGTCATGTGTTGTCGGGTGACTCGGATTTGGCTAAACGAGACGTGCTAGAAGGTGTGTTAACGCGCACGGTTGGAGGTGTGTTGGAAGATATCGCTCAAGGCTTTAGCCAAGAACAAGCTGAATGGCTGGGCGAGTTGTTGCAGTTTGCAGGGTCGTATATTGAAGATAAAGAATCCGCCATCTGCCGTTTGGCAGATGAGCTTGATCTAACAGACACATCAGCGGGCTCATTGCCAAATTGGTTAGCGCTGGGCGATTTCTTACTGACGGGTTCGGATACATGGCGAAAACAAGCAGATGCCAACATTGGGTTTCCTGCGCCCAGCAAAGCTAAAGATAAAGATGATAAGGCGCTGTTTACCGATAAGAAAAAGCAGTACAAAGCGTTATTACTTGAGCTGGGTGAGAACGACGAATTATCCGAGGCCATGAGTTGGTTACGCTGTTTACCGAACCCTGTTTACAGTGACCAGCAATGGCAAATTATTCAAGCGCTATTATTGGCGTTGCCACAAGCCGTGGCGCATTTGCGCTTAGTGTTTCAACAACGCGGTTGTGTGGATTTTTGCGAAGTGTCCTTATCTGCAAGCCATGCGCTACATGATGCAACAGGTATGACGGATGTCGGCCTAAAACTGGATTATCAGTTGCAGCATCTATTGGTGGATGAGTTTCAAGATACATCCGAAACGCAGTTTATGTTGCTTAAAGACCTAGTGGCAGGCTGGCAAGTAGACGATGGCCGTACCTTGTTTTTGGTGGGTGATCCGATGCAGTCAATTTATCGTTTTCGTCAAGCGGAAGTGGGGTTGTTTCTAAAAACACAAGAAGATGGTTTAGGCGAAGTGACGGATATTACGCCGGTTAATATTGCTGTAAATTTCCGTTCGCAACAAGCCATCGTGGATTGGATTAACACAGTATTTAGCAATGTAATGCCAGTGGTCGATAATGTGTTTAGCGGCGCTATTTCTTATAAGTCGTCAGTGCCTTATAAAACAGAGGAAGCAGGTAGCAAGGCGGTTCAATATTACCCCTATGAAACTAGGATTGATGAGGGCAATGGTTTGCTGACACTAGTGCAACAAATTAAGCAGGATATGCCAGAGGAAACGATTGGCGTATTAGTACGTAGCAGAAAAAGTTTAACTGAGTTAGTTATTGCCCTAAATGAAGCAAGTGTGCCATATCAAGCAACGGATATTGACCCGCTGAACACGCGGCAAACGGTGATTGATTTAATGTCGCTGACGCGGGCTTATTTGCACCCTGCTGATAGAATTGCGTGGCTTGCCGTACTACGTGCGCCGTGGTGTGCGTTGAGTTTGGAGGATATGTATTGTTTGCTGGACGGCTTTCCTAGTGAGAATGTGAGTTCGCTGCTACACAACAGCGAAAGCATTCAGACATTGAGTGAAGAAGGGCAAGTGGTTATAGGCCATGTGATGCATGCATTTGGTGCTGCGTTAAGTCACCGAGAACGCATGAGTGTTGCGGAGACGGTAAAAGGCTTATGGTTGGAATTGTTAGGCCCAGAGTGTTTAACGTCCCCCGCTGATTTGGCCGATTGCGAACGTTTCTTTGATTGTTTGGTAGCGTTAGAGGCAGAGAGAGGATCAATCGATTTGTCTGTATTACAAGAACAAGTAGAAAAACTCTACGCCGCGCCTGATGTGAATGCGTCTAATACACTGCAAATAATGACAATACACAAAGCAAAAGGTTTGGAATTTGACCATGTGATTTTGCCAGGATTGGATAGAAAAGCAGGCAATGATGATAAGCGTTTATTAGCATGGTTAGAGAGACCATCTGATATACCGGGCGAAAGCGAACTGATGATTGCGCCGATTAAAGAAACAGGTGCAGATAAAGATGACGCGATTGCTAACTACTTAAGTAGAGTAGAGCAAAACAAGGCGCGGCATGAAAGCCAACGTTTGTTATATGTGGCTGCGACACGGGCAAAAAAACAACTGCATTTAAGCTTTTGTTTGACGATGGGTGAGAGGAAAGGCGAACCTAAAACACCGGCCAACAACACCTTGTTAGGCTTGCTTTGGCCAACCATAAAAGACGAAGTGGATGTTAATTTTTATAGTAATAAACTGCATCATAAAGAAACAATAACTAATTGTTATTTAAATAAATTAAGTATAGTAAATGTTAATAAAGTTGATTATTCAACTTTAGATTATCAGCATAAAGTTAATACAAATATTCAGCCTCAAACTAATCTTATTGAGTTTGACTGGGCAACGGATTTGGCCGCGTCGGTGGGTACGGTGTGCCATCAATGGATGCAAATATTGGGTGAACGTGGTGAGTTCAATTTCACAAATAATGCCAGTGAACAACAAGCCATTCGGCACCAATTACTAGAAGTAGGTGTGTTGCCTAAAGATATTAAAAAGGCAGTCGAACGAGTAGGACAAATTTTGTTGCATTGTGTGAAAGATAAGCGCGGCCAGTGGGTTCTTAATAATCAACACGAAGACAGTCAATTTGAATTAGCGTTGGCGGGTGTTGTTGACGATGCTGTTGTGCATTGCCGCTTAGATAGAACTTTTGTTGATGAGGGCACGCGGTGGATAGTCGACTATAAAACCAGTCGCCATGACGACAATAACAAAGAAGAATTTTTAGATACTGAAATGACCCGATACAAACCACAACTTGAGCAATATGCAAAACTGATGAGTAATTTGGATTCAAGGCCTATTAAATTAGGACTTTATTATCCTGCGTTTGGGGGTTGGCGATGTTGGGGGTTTGCTGATGTTTAAATCTAAAAAGTTATGGCTGGTGGCTGTATTAGCGCTTGTTGTTATCGGCTTTTATTCATTTGGTTTGCATGAGTATTTAAACTTAGCCACCTTAAAAGATAAAAGTGCAGAATTCATAAACTATTACAACGCTCACCCCTGGCAAGTATCGACATGGTTTTTTGTTATTTATATTGTATCTACAGCAGTCTCTATTCCCGGTGCAAGTATTCTTACATTGGCAGGTGGTGCAGTGTTTGGCTTGTGGTGGGGTGTTGTGCTGGTGTCGTTTGCATCCACAATTGGCGCAAGTTTGGCCTTTTTACTATCGCGCTATGTGCTACGTGACACCGTTCAGAGTAAGTTCTCTGACAAATTGGCAGATATAAACGCGGGTATAGAAAAAGAAGGTGCGTTCTACCTGTTCACTTTGCGTTTAATTGTGGTGTTCCCGTTTTGGTTGATTAACTTACTGATGGGCTTAACGCCGATAAAGCTACGCACCTATTTTTGGGTGAGTCAGTTGGGCATGTTTCCCGCGACCATCCTATTCGTGAATGCGGGTACGCAATTAGCAAGTATTCAACAGGTGAGCGATATATTGTCGCCAACCGTTGCTGTCTCGTTTGCGCTGTTGGGATTGTTTCCGTTATTTGCCAAAGCGCTACCGGGCATTATTCGTAGATATAAGGTGTTAAAGGCCTACAAAAAACCCGAATCATTTGATTACAACTTGATTGTGATTGGCGGCGGTTCAGCGGGTTTAGTTAGTTCCTATATTGCTGCCGCGGTAAAATCGAAGGTATTGTTAATTGAAAAAGACAAGATGGGTGGTGATTGTTTAAACAGGGGCTGTGTACCCTCAAAATCACTGATTAAATCCTCACGTTTTTTAGCGGATTTAACCCGTAGTGAACGTTATGGGATTAAAAGCGCATCAGCAGAGTTTGATTTTGCCGAAGTAATGGAGCGTGTTTCGTCAGTTATTACGCAAATTGAACCACATGATTCTGTTGAGCGTTACACCAATTTAGGTGTGGAATGCATGCAAGGTGATGCACGAATTGAATCACCTTGGAATGTAGTGGCGAATGGCAAAAACCTGAGTACGCAAAATATCATTATTGCCACGGGCGCTAAACCACGTGTACCAACTATAGAAGGGTTGGATGAAATTCGTTATTACACGTCAGATACTATTTGGTCGTTACGAGAGCGACCTGAACGGCTGTTGGTTGTTGGCGGCGGGCCGATTGGTTGTGAATTAGGGCAGAGCTTTAATCGCTTGGGTTGTCAGGTCACTCTTGTTGATATGGCTGATAGGTTAATGGGGCCAGAAGATGAAGATGTGTCGTTATTGCTCACACAACAATTAGAAGCTGAGGGTGTTGGATTACGACTCAGCCAATCTATCGAATCGTTTAGTGTTGAGGGCGACAAGCAAATGGTCGCGTTAAAATCGACGACTGGTGAAATACAGCATGTTGAATTTGATGCCGTGTTGTTCGCGATAGGGCGTGTAGCAAATATTAGCGGTTTTGGGCTGGAAGAGCTAGATGTTCAAACATCACGCTCTGGAACAATAGAGGTTGATAAATACATGCGTACCAGCGTGCCCACTATTTATGCCTGTGGTGATGTGGCAGGGCCTTATCAATTTACCCATACCGCTGCACACTACGCATGGTATAGCGCTGTTAACAGTTTGTTTGGCGACATATGGCGTTTTAAGGCAGATAGTAGAGTGATTCCTAGAGTGACGTTCACAGAGCCAGAAATTGCCAGTGTGGGCTATAACGAGCAATCAGCGAAAGCAGCAGGGCTGGTTGTTGAAACCACCGTATTTCAATTAGATGAACTAGATCGTGCAATTGTTGATGGCAAAACGAAAGGGTTTATTAAAGTGCTTACCCCTGTGGGTAAAGATAAAATATTAGGGGTAAGCATTGTTGGTGAGCACGCTGGTGAAATGCTGCCTGAGTTTGTGCTGGCAATGAAGCATGGCTTAGGTCTGAATAAAATACTGGGTACGATTCACGCCTACCCTACTTGGGCTGAAGCAAATAAATATACTGCGGGTGTTTGGAAGAAAAATCACGCACCTAAAAAACTATTAGCGTTACTAGAGCGTTATCATTTAGCCAAACGAAAACAGTAAACGCTTATGCATGCCACGCTACCAAAATTAAAACAGACAGATTTTCCGACTATAAAGAGGGGAGTGCTTGATACATTGCAAGTTAACTTAGGTTACTTATGCAACTTGTCGTGTTTACACTGCCACGTTAATGCAGGGCCAACCCGAAAAGAGTTGATGGACAAGGCAACGATTGATCACTTGTTCGAGTTTATCGACCAGCAAAACATTAAAACGTTAGATTTAACGGGCGGTGCGCCAGAAATGAATCCGCATTTTGAATATGTTGTTACCGAAGCGGTTAAGCGCGGTTTAACGATCATTGACCGATGTAACTTAACCATATTAGAAGAGCCAGGTTACGAGCACATGGCGAAATTCATGGCTGATAATAGGGTGCAAATTGTTGCTTCATTGCCTTGTTATTCAAGTGATAACGTGGATGCGCAACGCGGCAATGGTGTGTTTGATAATAGTGTTACTGCACTGCAAAAACTCAATACTTTAGGGTATGGAAAAGAATTAGATCTAAGTTTGGTTTATAACCCGCAAGGCGCGCAGCTCCCACCCAATCAAGAAACGTTGGAGCTTGAATATAAACAACATTTATTTGATAACTTTGGTATTGTCTTTAATCGTTTGTTAACGATAACCAATATGCCGATAAAACGATTTGGAAGTACACTCATATCAAAAGGAACTTTTGATGAGTATATGGACTTGCTTAAAGCATCTTATCAATCTGTAAACCTTGGTAACTTGATGTGTAAAAGTATATTAAGTATTGATTGGCAAGGCTTTGTTTACGACTGCGATTTTAATCAAATGTTGGAATTACCCGCCGGTGTTAACGGCACTAAAACACATATTTCTGATTGTTTAGATACAAACTTTAATCAACAAACAATAACAATAGCCGACCATTGCTATGGATGTACCGCAGGTAGCGGCTCCAGCTGTGGCGGTTCACTAACATAAGGACAAATAAATGGACATGAAAGACAGTGTAGTAGAACGATATACCGAAGGCGCAGAAGCCGTACAACCTGCACTATGTTGCCCAGTGGATTACGATGCCACATTGTTGGCGATGTTGCCCAAAGAGGTGATTGAAAAAGACTACGGTTGTGGAGATCCATCACGTTACGTTCAAAATGGTGATGTGGTTCTAGATTTAGGTTCTGGTTCTGGAAAAATTTGTTACATGGCTGCACAACTGGTCGGCGAGACGGGTCGCGTAATAGGCGTGGACATGAACGATGAAATGTTAGCGTTGGCGAGAAAGTATCAGCCAGAAATGACGGAGAAACTTGGCGGCGATAAAGTAAGTTTTGTAAAAGGACAAATTCAGGACTTGTCGCTGTCTCTAGATAAGCCTGACAGCAGCGAACCAATGATTGCAGATAACTCGGTTGATTTGGTTTTATCGAACTGTGTGCTCAATCTGGTGAATGATGGTGATAAAAAACAGCTAGTCGAAGAAATCTTTCGTGTAGTAAAGCCGGGTGGTCGAATTGCTATGTCGGATATCGTCGCCGATGAAGCTATACCTGACCATTTAAAAGCTGATCCAGAGTTATGGTCGGGCTGTATTTCAGGTTCATTTCTAGAAGATGAATTTTTAGAAAGTTTCAAACAAGCCGGTTTTAGAGCCGTTAAATGCGATAAATGGGATTCAGAGCCATGGCAAGTGGTCGACGGTATAGAGTTTCGTTCAGTCACTATTACCGCAACAAAAGGTGATGACGTTCCATGTATCGATAAAGGCCATGCGGTTATCTACAAAGGCCCGTATGCTGAAACAACCGATGATGAAGGCCACGTGTTTTATCGCGGTAAACGCATGGCAGTATGTGAGCGCACGTTTAATTTTTTAACGAGCGGGCCGTACGGCGATGACTTTATTGGCATTAATCCTGCTGAACAAACAGAAGGCCAAGCTTGGTGTGTGCCTGCAGGTACAGTAAGGCCTGCGAGTGAAACGAAAGGTAGTATTCACGGTAATGCTAAAGTAGGTGGTAGCTGCTGTTAATGCCGGTCCTATCAATTGTTATACCTACGCTGAATGAAGCAGAAACATTGCCTGAAACATTAATGGTCTTACAAGCTGTTAGAAAACAAGGTGTTGAAATAATAGTGGTTGATGGCGGTAGTACTGACAATACAAGTGAAATATCTGATGGCCTTGTTGATAAGTTTATGTTTTCGCCGACAGGGCGTGCTGCCCAATTAAATAAAGGCGCTGAAGTAGCGAAAGGGCAGTTCTTGTTGTTTTTACATGCCGATACCCTTGTGCCTGAAGCGGGCGTAATGCAAATTATAAGTAACATGCGTCAACATGATAAACGTTGGGGTAGGTTTGACGTCAAGTTGAACGGTAAACATATAGCTTTCCGAGTGATAGAGAAAATGATGAATATCCGTTCTTGTTTGACGGGAATTGTGACAGGTGACCATGCGATGTTCGTCTCAAAAAACCTTTTTGAACAAGTAGGTCGTTATCCTGATATTCAGTTGATGGAAGACGTCGCGATCAGTAAGAAATTAAAGAAACACGCATCACCGATTTGTTTAAAAGCCAACGTAGTTACATCTGTTAGACGGTGGCAAACGTTTGGTATTTATAAAACAGTCTGGTTAATGTGGTCTCTAAGATTACGGTATTTCTTTAATGCCGATCCCAGTGATTTATCAAAAATGTACCGGTGACTTAGCATCTCTAAAGTAATCTTTTGATGAGTAAATTTTGAAGTTTTTCTAAAACACGTTGGTCTGTAATCGGCTTATTGTCATTATTAGTAATAAAAAAGATATCTTCAGCTTGTGACCCTATTGTCGCGACTTTTGCATTACGGATATTGATGTCACACAGGCTAAAACACTCACCAATGGTTGATAAAACACCGGGTTTATCATGCGTGACAATTTCCATGATGGTGAATCTATTGTTTGGGTCTATGCTGAATTTAACAGTTGTTTCAGTGTCAAAGTGTTTCGTTTGACGTGATTTGTGTCTATCGACAGATAATGAGGTGTTTTCTGGATTAAGTATATTTTGCCTTAGAGTGTTTGCAATTGATTGCTCTCGAGATAAATCAGGTATAGGTTCGCCATTACTCTCGAGAACATGAAAGCTGACAAGGGCGATATTTTTATCAGTTGTAATGATACGGGCATCTAATATGTTTAGCCCTAATTGGTCAAGTGTTGCCGTACAAACGGCAAACATACCCCGTTGATCTTGCGAATACACAAATATTTCAGCGCCACCCCGTTGTGTTTGTGGGCGTATAAGTACCATAGGAATGTCATCATCAGAACAGGATGCAATGGATAATGTATGCCAGACGCTGTCATCTACTGAGAATCTTGAAAAGTAATCTTTATCGATACCGCTCCATATTTTATTAATTTGCTGATCACTTAATCCGTGTTCATTAAGTTTTAAGCGAGCCTCATGCTGCATATTTTGAGTTTCGTCTTGGTTGTCTACAGGTGAATCAAGACCGCGACGTAAAGCTCTTTGAGTATTGGTGTATAAATCTTTTAATAGGGTGGCTTTCCAATCATTCCATAAACTTGGGTTGGTGGCCTTCATGTCAGCAACTGTTAAAAGGTATAAGTAGTCAAGATACTCAAGGCTGCCAATTTTACTAGCAAACTTGTGGATAATTAATGGGTCATTAATGTCTTTTTTCTGCGCTGTCATCGACATGATTAAATGGTGCTCTACCACCCACCCAACAAGTGTAGCGTCATATTCGTTATAGTTGTGTTGTTGGCAAAATTCTATTGCATCAACTTTCCCCAATGTAGCGTGATTTCCGCCACGACCTTTGGCGATATCATGAAAAAGCCCAGCTAAATAAAGCAATTCTGGTTTTTGGATATGTTTATATACTTCGTTGCAATGAGGTAATTCTTCTTTATGTTTGTCTAGAGCAAAGCGGCGTAGGTTTCTCACCAAAAACAATGTGTGTTGGTCAACTGTATAGGCATGGAATAAATCGTATTGCATACGGCCAACAATATCTTTAAAAGCAGGAATGTAAGCACCTAAAACACCATAGCGGTTCATTCGCCTAAATTGATGGGTAATGCCATGCGGGTGACGAATGATGTCTAAAAATATTTTTTGTGCTTGTTTGTTTTGTCTAAAGTCAGTATCAATTAAATGTAGGTCTTCGCGAATTTGACGAATAGTCCCTGAGCGTACGCCTTCTATATTTGGAATCTTTTGTATTTTGAAGAAGATGTCGAGTAAGTCGGAAGGGTTGTTTTTGAAGGTGTCAGCGTGGGTGATTTCTATACCTTTGTTGACGACGCGAAAAGATTCGTTGATAGGTGTTATGTCAAACGTTTTGTTTTCCATCGCTTCGTTAAAAACTTGAAGTATCAACTCATTGATTCTTTCTAAATCCATGACCGTTTGATAATACAGTTGCATGAAGCTTTCAACAGCAAGATTATTTTCGCCGTCTTCAAAATCAAACATAAGCGCCAGGTCTTTTTGATAGTCGAACAAAAGACGGTTTTCCGGTTTTTTTGCTAAAGAATGCAGGGCGAAACGAACTTGCCAAAGAAACTTTTGACCTTTAATTAACGCTCTGTATTCATTCTTAGTTAAGAAGGCATGGTTTACAAGCTTCCCTAAAGAGTTAGAGCCAAAGTAACGTTGTGTAATCCATTGTATGTTTTGAATATCACGTAAGCCCCCTGGCCCTTCTTTCATATCGGGTTCAAGGTTGTAGGCTGTGTCACCAAATTTTAAGTGTCGGGACGTTTGTTCTTTTACTTTCGCATGAAAAAAATCAACAGAGGGCCAAATATGTTCCGCGGATGTCTGTGCTTTCATCTCGTTGAATAAAGGTTCTGAGCCGGTTATTAAGCGTGATTCCATTAAGTTGGTTATGACGGTTATATCGTCTTTTGCTTGTTCTATGCAGTCCTCAATTGTTCGAACGCTAAGCCCGGGTTTAAGACCAATGTCCCATAAAAAAGTAGAAAACAGTTCGAGGCTTGATTTGTATTTTTCGAAGGATTCTTCCTCAAATATAATTAATAAATCTATATCCGAATAGGGGTGTAATTCTGCTCTACCGTAACCGCCGGTTGCTACAAGGGCTAAGCCGCTTAAATTTACGCCAATTATAGATCGCCAACAATCTGTGAGTACTTGATCGATATGGTTACTTCTGACTTCCAATAAATCTTCGATCCCATTCCCAGACTCAAAACGTTCATAAAATTTGATTTGGTGAGAGTGTAAATCTGCTTTAATCTGTTCTATTGACGGCAATATGTGATTTGGACTATTGAGCTCGCTCACGGCTAAAAAATATCCGTTGGAATATGGTCGGCTTCAATAATTTCTTCTTCACGTAAGGTGAAAATTTCAAAGCCTGTCGCAGTGACGGCTAATGTGTGTTCAAACTGCGCGGAAAGCGTTCGATCTTTTGTAACCACCGTCCAATCATCGGATAACATTTTCACATGACGTTTGCCGGCGTTAACCATAGGTTCAATAGTGAAGGTCATGCCCTCTTCAAGAACAGTGCCCGTATCTGGTTTGCCATAATGCAATACTTGAGGGTCTTCGTGAAAGACTCGGCCAATGCCGTGGCCGCAATATTCACGAACAATAGAGTACTTTCTTCTTTCTGCATACTGTTGAATGGCATGACCTATGTCGCCTAACTTGGCACCGGGTTTTACCATGCTAATACCTAAATACATGGATTTTTGAGTGGTTTCTATTAAGCGTTTTGCCAAGATACTGGGCTGCCCAACAACAAACATTCTACTGGTATCACCATGGAACTCATCTTTTATAACAGTGATATCAATATTAATAATATCGCCATTTTTAAGTTTTTTATGATTCGGAATACCGTGACACACTTGATGATTAACAGATGTACAAATAGATTTAGGGAAACCGTGATAATTTAATGGAGCTGGTATGGTTTTTTGGATGTTAACCATATAATCATGGCAAATCTGATCAAGAGCTTCTGTGGTTACACCAGCAGTGACATGTTCTCCAATCATATCGAGTACATCAGCTGCTAATTTACCGGCTATGCGCATTTTCTCTAATTCTTCGGGCGTTTTAATATTGATGGCCATATGATTCGCTTAAGTCTGTAGTAAGGGTTAAAATGAACGATTATACCGGTTTAAATTGTCGTTATCATTGATATATGGTATAAAGCATCGCCGATTTTGGCACAACGATCACATGCATCAGCACATCCGGTAGGGTGCTTGAGAAATCAGGTTACCGTTTGGGATGCTTGGTAGTTTACAACCCGAGTCTTTTCAGTAAAGCTGAAAGGCTATAACAATAGGAAAAATATGTCTAATATAACAATGCGCGAAATGCTTGAAGCTGGTGTACATTTTGGTCACCAAACAAGATACTGGAACCCTAGAATGGCCCCTTACATATTTGGTGAGCGTGGCAAAATACATATCATTAACTTAGAAAAAACATTACCTTTATTTAATGATGCATTAAATTTCATTAATAATTTAGCGGCTAAAAAAGGCACTATATTATTTGTAGGAACAAAGAAATCTGCGCGTAAAACAGTTTCTACTGAAGCAAAACGTTGCAATATGCCATTTGTTGATCACCGCTGGTTAGGTGGTATGTTGACTAACTTTGGTACGATTAAAAAATCTATCAATAGACTTAAAGAGCTTGAAACAATGCGTGAAGACGGTAGCTTAAATCGTTTTAGCAAAAAAGAAGGCCTTAAGTTTATGCGTCAACTAGAAAAGCTAGAACGTAGCGTTGGCGGTATTAAAGAATTGAAAGGCCCACCTGATGCAATTTTTGTATTAGACGTAGGCTATGAAAAAATTGCTGTAAAAGAAGCAAAAAAACTGGGTATTCCAGTTATTGGTATTGTTGATTCAAATAACAAACCTGATCTAATAGATTACGTTATTCCTGGTAATGATGATTCTATTCGTGCATTGACGTTGTACTGTCAAAGTGTTGCAGGTTCAATTCTTGAAGGTAAAGCGAGTATTATTAAGGAACTAATTAGCGATAAAGAAGTAGCTAAGGCCGTTTCAAAGAAGCCAAGCAAACCAGCAGTAAAAGTAGAAAAGAAAGTAAAAGCTGAACCTGCCGCAACAAAAGATTAAGCACTACTTTTTAAAAAGTATAAACGCCTCCGATTGGGGGCGTTTTTATAAAGACTAACAAAGTGGCGATGGTGCTGCTTTCAATAAAGCTTATATCCTTCGGGTATAAATTACAGATAATAGAAATAGAGGCAAAGAAATGAGCATAACAGCTGCAATGGTGAAAGAATTACGTGAAAGAACAGGCTCCGGCATGATGGAGTGCAAAAAAGCGTTGGTTGAAACAGAAGGTGACTTGGAGCTGGCGATTGAAAACATGCGTAAATCGGGCATGGCAAAAGCAGATAAAAAAGCGGGCCGTATTGCTGCAGAAGGTCTTATAGCCATTGCAACGTCAGGTGATGGTTCTAAAACATCAGTTGTTGAAATAAACAGCGAAACTGACTTCGTGTCGAAGGGTGATGATTTCATCAACTTTACTCAAGCTGTTGCAAATACAGTTGTTAATAATGATGTTGCGAGTGTTGAATTATTAAATGCTGCTCAAGTAACTGGTGAGTCGGTTTCTGTTGACGATAAACGTCGTGAGTTAATTGCTAAAGTAGGCGAAAATATTAATGTAAGGCGTTTTAAAACAATTGAAACGAGTGGAACAATTGTTGGTTCTTATAAGCACGGTATTAAAATTGGTGTTCTAGTGGAGCTTGAAGGTGGAAGTGTTGAGTTGGCGAAAGATATAGCGATGCATATTGCGGCTATTAAACCAATATGCATTTCTGAAGAGGAAGTACCTGCTGAGGAAATTGAGAAAGAAAAAGAAATCTTCAAAAGCCAAGCTGCTGAAAGTGGCAAGCCAGCAGAAATCATCGAAAAAATGATTGTTGGAAAAGTTAAAAAATTCTTGAAAAGTGTTACCTTACTTGGCCAGCCTTTCGTTAAAGATGGCGATGTGACAGTTGAGCAGTTGCTGAAGGCAAACAATGCATCAGTTAAATCATTCGTGCGTTTTGAAGTAGGCGAAGGTATTGAGAAAAAAGAAGAGGATTTTGCAGCTGAAGTGATGGCTCAAGTACGAGGCGAATAATAAATGACAAAACTAGCGTATAAGCGGATACTGCTAAAACTAAGCGGAGAAGCCCTTATGGGTGACTCTGACGGTGGTATTGATGGGGCAACAGTTCTTCGATTAGCCGAGGAAGTCAAAGAGCTCTGTGATTTAGGCGTTGAAGTTGGTCTGGTTATTGGTGGTGGTAATATTTTACGTGGGTCTGAGGTGGCGTCTGATGTTCTAGGGCGTGTTACTAGTGATCATATGGGGATGTTGGCGACAGTGATTAATGCACTGGCGATGCAAGACTCACTAGAGTCACTAGGCCAGTCAGTAAGAGTCATGTCTGCACTGCAAATTAATCAGATTTGTGAAGATTTTAAGCGACGCAGGGCGATACGCCATATGGAAAAAGGCCGTGTCGTTATTTTTGCAGCGGGTACAGGTAACCCATTCTTTACGACCGATTCAGCTGCAAGCCTAAGAGGCATTGAAGTTGATGTGGACTTGCTCATCAAGGCAACAAAAGTGGACGGCGTGTATTCGGATGACCCCATGACCAATCCGGACGCTGAGTTTTATCCTTCAATTAGTTTTGACGATGCAATTGATAAGCGTTTGAATGTGATGGATGCTACAGCGTTAGTGCTTTGTCGGGATCACCAATTGAAACTACGCGTTGTTAACATTTTCGACAAAGGCGCGATTAAACGTGTTGTTGGCGGTGAAGATATCGGGACACTTGTCCAATAATTATACAGAGAAAACTATGATTGAAGATATTGAAAAAGATTCAAATGTTCGTATGAGAAAGTCGGTAGAGGCTTTTCAAAAAGCGTTAACGAAAATCCGTACGGGGCGTGCACATCCTAGTTTATTGGAAGATATCGTTGTTTCATATTACGACGTAGATACGCCGCTTAATCAAGTCGCGACGGTTAATATTGAAGATGCGAGAACATTGTCAATAATGCCATGGGAAGCAACGATGATTGGGCCTGTAGAAAAGGCAATAATGAAGGCTGATCTTGGTTTGAACCCAGTTACTGCTGGCAATGTTATTCGTGTGCCTATGCCACCTTTAACAGAAGAAAGGCGTAAAGACTTGGTAAAAGTTGTTCGTAATGAAGCGGAGAATGCGAAAATTGCTATTCGTAATATTCGACGTGATGCTAATTCAGAATGTAAAGAAGCGCTTAAAGAAAAAATGATCACTGAAGACGAGTTGCGTACTGGTGAAGACAAAATCCAAAAAATCACTGATCTTCAAGTTAGAGAAGTCGATAAGCTTTTAGAGGTCAAAGAAAAAGATTTAATGTCAATGTAGTTAGAGTTAACGACCTATAGTTAATCGCTATGATTGAACTTAAGAACTTTATTCTACTTTGATACTAAAAGGAATTTACTTTGTCAAAGAGCAGTATTAACCCTAATATCCCGCGTCACATAGCCATTATTATGGATGGTAATGGTCGTTGGGCAACTAACAAAGGTAAATCAAGAACCTTTGGACATAAGGCGGGTGTGGGGGCTTTAAAGAAAACAATAGAATCGTGTGTTTCCAAAAACGTTAACGTATTAACTGTATTCGCCTTTAGTAGTGAAAATTGGCAACGGCCTCGCAAAGAGGTTGATGTGTTGATGGCGCTTTTTGCATCGACATTAGATTCCCAAGTAAAAAAACTGCATAAAAACAATATCTGTTTGAAGATTATTGGTGATACAACAGCATTCTCTGTTTCTTTACAAAAGAGAATTATCAAGGCGCAAACGCTTACCGAAAACAATACTGGTTTGACATTAGTCATTGCGGCTAATTACGGTGGCAAATGGGATGTAGAGCAAGCAGCACAAGCGATGCTTGATGCGTCTCATCATCAAAAGCTCGATCAGGCGCAATATGCTGATTTAAATATTAATGATTTTTTGAGTACGGCCGGTATTATTGAACCAGATTTATTTATTCGGACAGGTGGTGATCACCGAATCAGTAATTTCTTATTATGGCAACTAGCGTATTGTGAATTATATTTCACGGATGTTTTATGGCCTGATTTTGATGAGAGTGAGTTTGATTTGGCTATTCAAGATTTTTCTAACAGGCAACGAAGGTTTGGCAAAACAGGTGAGCAAGTTACAGATAAAGCCACGTCTAATAAGTCGTAAACTAATTAGTATATAGTCACTAAATTTCTTTAAAATAATATAATGAATTCTTTAGTCAAAAGGTTAATAACGGCAGCACTTCTTATTCCTGTCGTTATTTGGCTGGTTTTATATTCAACTGACATTACCTTCTTGAGTGTATTAAGTGTGATTGTTTTTATTGGCGCGTACGAATGGGCCTCACTATCTGGAATCAAAAATAGGTTATTAAAAGCACTCTACTCTGTTACATGTTTGCTGATAGCGGTTGCGAGCGTTTATTTAAGTACTGAATCACATCAATTGATCATGTATCTTATGCTAGGGTTTTGGTTAATAACCGTTGCCATGCTTATTACTATCCCAAATGTGTTGATGGGGGTTAACGCTAACGTTGTAACACTATCTTTATTAGGTGCCGTTATAATTAGTTCGACTTGGCTTTCTTTGTATTTACTTCGCATTAGCTTTACGGACGGTAATTCATTATTAATGTATCTATTATTGTTAATATGGATTGCGGATAGTGGTGCATACTTTGCTGGTAGGGCGTTTGGTAAACATAAGCTTGCACCTGCGATTAGTCCGGGGAAATCAATTGAAGGTGTTTTAGGCGGCCTAATAGCTTGTTTTATTTTTAGTTACTTTGCCTTGGAATATATAGGCTATTCTTCCTCAGTGGTTTTCTTAGCTATTTCTTTAACAGTTGCTTTTGTGTCAGTTTATGGTGATCTTTTTGAAAGTTTAATGAAACGAAAAGCTGGTGTAAAAGATAGTGGTTCTATACTGCCGGGACATGGTGGTGTGCTAGATAGGCTCGATAGCCTCATCGCAGCGGGCCCTTTCTTTGTTGCATGCCTTTACCTTTTTGTTCACCAATTATGAAAGGAGTCTGCATTTTAGGCTCTACCGGTTCTATTGGGGTTAGTACGTTAGACGTATTACGTTTAAACAAAGATTTATATGATGTAATCGCTTTAACGGCTCACAAAAACATAAATCGATTGTATCTTCAATGTATTGAATTCAACCCGTTATACGCTGTTATTTCAGACGAGAACTTGGCAAAACAGCTGTCTATAAAACTAAAAGACGTTGCTTCTAGGACGACTGTATTATCTGGGCAACAAGCTTTATGTGATGTGGTGAAGTTGTCGGATGTAAATATTGTTGTCGCAGCCATTGTTGGCGCAGCAGGATTGTTGCCGTGCTTAAGTGCAGCTGAATCTGGAAAGAGAATCTTGTTAGCAAATAAAGAAGCCCTGGTCGTATCTGGTGAGCTTTTTATGGACACGGTTAAATCTAATGGCGCTGAGTTGTTGCCTCTGGATAGTGAACATAATGCGCTTTTTCAATGTATGCCAAGTGGTTATTTAACAGGGCAAAAAGCGGACGGTGTTCAAAAGTTAATATTAACAGCATCTGGCGGGCCTTTTTTAAATACAAGTATTGATGATTTGAAAAGTGTGACACCTGAACAAGCTTGTGCCCACCCAAATTGGTCAATGGGTAAAAAAATATCCGTAGATTCTGCAACGATGTTGAATAAGGGCCTTGAGGTCATTGAGGCAAGTTATTTATTTAATACGCCCGCAACTGACATTGATGTTGTCATTCACCCACAAAGCATTGTTCACTCGCTTGTCGATTATAAAGATGGGTCTGTATTAGCCCAGCTGGGGAATCCGGATATGAAGACACCCATAGCACATGCGCTTGCTTGGCCTAACCGCATCGCGAGTGGCGTAGCGCGGTTGGATTTGACTAAGCATGGAACATTAACATTTTGTGAGCCAGATTTAGAGCGATTTCCTTGTTTAAAAATGGCGTTTGATGCGCAAAACGCGGGAGGTGTTATGCCTGCGATACTTAATGCTGCCAATGAGGTTGCTGTTGATTCATTTCTACAAGGTAGGTTGTCGTTTACTAATATTTCAAACGTTATAGAGCGTGTTATGAACAGTATGGAAAATCAAACAGCAGATTCAATTGAAAAAATCCTACAAATTGATGGTTTGGCTCGCCATGAAGCATCAACGTTGGTTGAGGCTATTTAATGAGCATCATTATTTCAATCTTATCATTTGTGGTTGCATTGGGTATTTTGGTGACTGTCCATGAGTTTGGCCACTTTTGGGTGGCTAGACGATGTGGTGTGAAAGTTCTTCGTTTTTCTGTTGGTTTTGGTAAACCCCTTTTGAGCTTTTATAGAAAGAATGATCCAACAGAATATGTCATCGCGGGTATTCCATTGGGCGGTTATGTAAAAATGTTAGATGAGTCTGAGTCAACAGTAGAATCCCATGAGAAACATATGGCATTTAACAATAAAACCCTCACTCAAAGAATATTGGTGGTACTAGCTGGCCCAGCGTTTAATTTTATTTTTGCAATACTGGCTTTTTGGTTAATTTTAACGATGGGCGAAAACGGCTTAAGGCCGGTTATTGGAGAGCTGGATAAAGCAGGTATTGCAATAGAGTCTGGATTGGAAATTGGTGATGAAATTACAGCAGTAAATGATCATCCGGCAACTATTTGGCGTGTCGCTAACGGACTAATCTTAAGTGAACTTTTAGATTCAGGTTCCGTAGAGATAACAGTGCTTAAACCGGGTGGGAATATTGAAAAAAGACGCTTATCTTTTGGTGACGACTTTTCAATTGAGCCTGAATTGTTAAATAAACGTGTTGGAATAAGCCCGCAAGTTCCGGCTTTATTGCCTGTTTTAAACGAGGTGCTTAAAGGCGAAGCGGCTGATAAAGCAGGTTTGAAAAACGGTGATATGATTTTATCAGTTGGCGAAAAACCTGTTTCAAGTTGGGCTGATTGGGTAAAGGTAACTCGGTCTAGTCCAAACATTAAGTTACCCATTAAAGTTGAACGGAAAGGAATAGTCATTTCAACGGATGTAACGCCAGCTGAAGTTAAAGAAGGTGGTGAGGTTTTCGGACGAATAGGTGCATCTGTGTATATCGACGAGTCCATTAATGAGCAATACACTACGGAGTATTCTTTAGGCCCTTTGGATGGAATTGTTGAAAGTGCTCGATTAACAACTCATTACTCTGTATTGACGCTAAAAATGATTGGTCGTATGTTGATTGGCACAGCATCCGTTGAAAACTTGAGTGGCCCAATTAGTATTGCTAAGTACGCAGGCCAAACAGCATCTTTTGGGTTGATTCCTTTTTTAAAATTTCTAGCTTTCGTCAGCATAAGTTTAGGTGTAATGAATCTTTTGCCTATCCCAATGTTAGATGGTGGTCATTTGCTTTTTTATATTATTGAAGGTATTCGGGGTAAAGCGTTGTCCGAACAAGTCATGCAAATGTCTATGCGGGTAGGTATGTCAGTTCTGTTCGCTGTCATGATATTAGCGGTGTTTATTGATTTGAGCCGCTTTTTAACATAAATGCATATAAAAGATTGAGTAGGTGTGGTGATTTACTTATACTTCACTATCTAGATTAAGTTATTTTTCTAAGGTATTCCAACTGTAATGAAAAAAATCAGCGCGTTATTATTGTTTGCCGTTTTGCTATTCTCGAACGCAGCCCTAGCGATAGAGCCATTTATTGTTAAAGATGTAAAAGTTAATGGTTTGCAGCGTATAACTGCAGGTGCAGTATTTAACGCGTTAACAGTAAAAGTTGGTGAGCAATTTACAGATGCAAAGTCTGAAAATGTTATTCGAGACCTTTTTCGAATGGGTTTTTTTAAGAACGTTGAAGTCAGTGAAAACAATCAAACGTTAATCATTGATGTTGTTGAGCGTCCGGCCATTACCAGTATTGATATTGAAGGTAATGATGATATTGAATCCGAAACGTTGCTGGAAGCATTTAAAGATGTTGGGTTGGCTATCGGGCAAGTGTTTAACCCATTAGTGCTAGATAAAGTTAAAAACGAACTGTTAACCCAATATTATAATAACGGCAAATACTCTGCGACAGTTGATGCTAAGGTTACTAAGTTAGAAAGAAACAGAGTGTCTGTATTACTAGAAGTAGAAGAAGGGTCTGCTGCGAGTATTAAAAAGATTAATGTGGTGGGTAATAAAGCGTATACAGATGAAGAAATTCTAAAAGATTTTGAGTTAACTGGTCCTACGCTTATTTCGTTTTATACCAACAGCAACCAATATTCAAAGCAAAAATTATCGGCGGATTTAGAACGCTTAAATTCTTTTTATCAAGATCGAGGTTATATTAATTTTAAAGTTGATTCTACTCAGGTTACTATCAGTCCTGATAAGCAAGGTATTTTTATAACCATAAATGTCAATGAAGGTAACGTCCATACAGTAAATGAAGTTAAGTTAGCAGGTGAGCTTATTCTTGCGCCTGATAAATTAATACCGTTTGTTCTTGTTCAACCAGGGGATGTGTTTTCTAGAAAGAAATCGACGGAGACATCCGAAAACATCTCTACGATCCTTGGTCATAATGGGTATTCATTTGCGAACGTAAATATGATTCCTGAAATTGATGATAACGCATCAACGGTAAAGATTACTTTTTTTGTTGATCCTGGCAAAAAGGTCTATGTGCGCCGTGTCATTATGGAAGGTAATACAAAAACAAGAGATGAAGTATTGCGCCGTGAAATTAGACAAATGGAAGCGTCAGCGATATCAACACTTAGCGTTGAGCATTCAAAGGCAAGGTTATCACGATTAGGCCATTTTGATGACGTGGATGTTGAGACCCCCGCCGTTCCTGGAACAACGGATCAGGTGGATGTTAAGTATACAGTCTCGGAAAAATCATCAGGTAATATACTGGCAGGTGCAGGTTTCTCGCAATCTCAAGGGCTCGTGTTAAACGCGAGTATTAGTCAGAATAACTTTTTGGGAACTGGCAAGCGTGTCAGCGCAAGTTTCAACAACAGTGCTGTAAACACTATCTATAGCCTTGGTTATACGAATCCATATTACACAGTAGATGGTGTTAGCCGTGGATACAATATAAGTTACAGAACAACTGATTCAGACGAGGCGAACACAGCATCTTATACAACGGATTCATTTAATGCGGGTGTTAACTTTGGTTTTCCGCTGAATGAAACAGATAAGATTGGATTAGGCATTGATCTCGAATTTACTGAAATAGACCTTGGCTTTACTCCGTTAGAAGCTAATAGGCTGATAAATGGACAAATTGCCAATTTTGTTTTAGATAACGGTGATTCATATACGAATTTAAAAGTATCTGGTGCCTGGGGTACTGATAATAGAAATAGGGCTGTTTTTGCCACTCGAGGTGGTTCAAAGAGGTTGTCAGGCGTTGTTACTTTTCCAGGGTCAGACCTTGAGTTTTATAAGATTTCATACAACCAAAAACAATATATCCCGATTACAAAGCACACAACATTATATCTAAACGCTGACTTCGGTTTTGGTGATTCATATGGTGATGCTGAGTCACTACCATTCTTTGAAAATTATTTTGCAGGAGGCAAGGGGTCTGTTAGAGGGTTTACAGATAATACGCTAGGCCCTAGGGATATCTTTAATGACCCTGTTGGTGGTAGTGTTAAATTGGTCGGTAATGCAGAGTATATTTTCCCTGTTCCTTTCGCAGCAGAAAGCAAAACAGTTAGATTGAGTGCATTTATTGATGCAGGTAATGTTTATGATGACGAAGTGGATTTAGGTGCGTTAAGATACTCAGCGGGTGTTTCAGCTAAATGGTTGTCACCATTTGGAGCACTGTCGTTTAGTTTAGCAACCGCTTTAAATGATGAAGAGAATGATGAACTTCAGGCTTTCCAATTCTCATTTGGTTCGGGTATATAAGTTTTTATTGAATAGGAGATTAAATTGAAAAAAGTAACATACATATTAGCCTTAAGTTTATTTATTGTTTTATTTACAAACTTATCAGTAGCGGCTGATATAAAAATTGGTGTTGTTAACAGCGCTAGAATTATGGCTAAAGCCCCACAAGCTGGTAAAGCAACCGCAGCATTAGAGAAAGAATTTGCGCCACGTCAAAAACGTTTAATTGCTACGCAAAAAGAGATTAAAAAGCTAGATGAAAAGTTAGCTAGAGACGCTCAGTTAATGAGCGAAACTGAGAGCCGAAAATTACAACGTACCGTTCTTGAGAAAAAACGTGATTTGAAACGTGACCAAGAAGAATTTCGTGAAGATTTTAATCTAAGAAGAAATGAAGAGCTCACAAAAATTCAACGGATTATTGGTGAAGCGATTAAAGCCTTAGCAGAAGCAGAAAAATACGACTTAGTTCTTGCAGATGGCGTTATTTTTGCGAGTAAAACAGTTGATATAACAGGAAAAGTATTACAACGTTTGTCTAAATAATTAGCAAATAAAGTGTCGGTGGATATTACACTCAAGGCGCTTTCTGAAGAAATAGGCGCGGAACTAAAAGGCGATGGTGGGCATATTGTTAATGGTTGTGCGACCTTGACTGATGCAAACAAACAGCAACTGTCTTTTATTTACAATAAAAAATATACACCTGCATTGTTATCTACCAATGCAGGTGTTGTTGTTTTATCTGAGGGTTATGCGAACGATTGCCCAACTAATGCGTTGATTGTAGATAATCCTTATCTAGCTTACGCACAAGCAGCAACAATCTTACATTCTTCTATTGTTAATGAGCGGTCTGTTCACCCGACAGCTGTGATTGCTGAAACAAGTGTCATGCCAACATCTTGTTACATTGGCCCACATGTTATTATTGCTGATAATGTTCAAATCGGCGAAGGGTGTTCAATTGGAGCTGGGGTTATTATTGGAGAAGGCGTTAAAATTGGTGATGATGCTCAACTATTTGCTAATGTCACACTCTGTAACCAAGTTAATATTGGTCACCGGGTCATTGTTCATCCAGGTGCCGTTATTGGCAGTGATGGATTTGGTTTGGCTCCCAAACCAAATAAACAAGGTTGGCAAAAAATCCCTCAAATTGGCTCAGTACTGATTGGCGACGATGTTGAAATAGGTGCGAATACAACCATTGATCGCGGCGCATTAGAAGATACAATTATTGGTAATGGCGTTAAAATAGACAATCAAGTAATGATTGCACATAATGTAATTATTGGCGATCACACTGCTATTGCTGGTTGTGCTGGAATTGCTGGTAGCACGACCATAGGCAAGCATTGTACGCTGGCTGGTGGTGTGGGGCTTGTAGGGCATATTAGTATTGCTGATGGAGTGCATATAACCGGCATGACGATGGTGACGCATTCAATAAAAGAACCTGGAGCATATTCATCAGGCACGCCTTTTCAAAAGAACAGTGATTGGTTGAAGAATGCAGTACGTTTTAAACAACTAGATAGATTGTCCAGAAAAATTAATCAAGTATTAAAAAAATAAAGGGTATAAATGGAACACGATGATGTAAGAAGAGTAATGGAGTTCCTACCGCACCGTTATCCATTTTTGATGATTGATCGAATCGTAGAATTTGTGGAAGGGGAGCGCTTAATTGCTCTCAAGAATGTGACGTATAACGAACCTTTTTTTACGGGACACTTTCCGCATAACCCCATTATGCCAGGTGTTATGATTTTAGAGGCCTTGGCGCAAGCTACGGGGTTGCTTTCGATGAAAACGCTAGATGCCCTAGGCAAGCCGTTTGGGGAATATTATTTAGTTGGTGTTGATAATGCACGTTTCAAACGTTCCGTTGTGCCTGGGGATCAGCTCATGTTAGAAGCTGTTTTTAAAAAGAACCGGCGAAATATTTGGTCATTTAATGTACAAGCAACGGTCGATGATCAACTTATTGTAACCGCAGATATAATGTGTGCATCAAAGGAGTCTACTAAATGATTCACAGTTCAGCGATTATTGATGCAACATCGAATATTGCAGATAATGTTACTATCGGGGCTTATACCGTTATTGGTGCTAATGTTTCTATTGATGAAGGGACTGTCATTGGCCCACACGTCACTATTAATGGGACAACAACGATTGGTAAGAATAACCATATTTATCAATTTGCTTCTGTTGGTGAAGACCCACAGGATAAAAAATACGCGGGCGAGAAATCGTTTTTAGAAATTGGTGATGAGAATATTATTCGTGAATTTACCACCATTAATCGCGGGACGATTCAGGATAAAAACACGACATCAATTGGCGACCGAAATCTATTAATGGCTTACTCTCATGTTGCTCATGATTGTGTTATTGCTAATGAAGTTATTTTGGCAAATGCCGCCTCATTAGGCGGGCATGTTCATATTGGTTCTTCAGTTATTCTAGGTGGTTTTTCAATCGTTCATCAATTTTGTCAGCTAGGTGAACACAGCTTTTCAGCGATGGGAAGTGCTATAACTAAGGACGTCCCTCCTTATGTAATGGTTGGAGGCCGGCCCACTCAACCCCATGGTATTAATGTCGTTGGGCTTGAAAGAAGAGGTTTTTCTAAACAAGCAATTCTAGAAGTAAAACGAGCTTATAAAATATTATATAAATCGGGTTTGAAGCTTTCAGTTGCAAGTGAACAACTAGAAGAAAAAGCCGAAAAAATACCTGAGCTGCAAGCTATGGTTGCATTTTTAAAGTCATCTAACCGCAGTATTCTTCGTTAACATTCACATTAGGTTAGGTGTTTTTTTACTAGTTATATCCTTTCAAATGTTCACCCAAAAACATGGTGTGTTGTTATGAAAATTGCAATTGTGGCGGGAGAGCATTCTGGTGATGTATTGGGTGCTGGGCTAATAATAGAATTACGAAAACGTTACCCCCTTGCAAGTTTTTATGGCATTGGTGGTTCAAAAATGTTGGCAGAAGGCTTTAGATCTCTTTATCCAATGCACCGGCTGTCTGTTTTTGGCTTATTTGAAGTCATTAAACATTTGCCTGGCTTGTTAACGTTACGAGCAGAATTAACAGCTACATTATTAAGCGATAAACCTGACGTTTTTATTGGTATTGATGCACCTGACTTTAATTTAAAACTAGAACGGACTTTACATAACCGTCAAATTAAAACAGTACATTATGTAAGTCCAACGGTTTGGGCTTGGCGCCCTAAAAGAATAAAAAAACTGGTAGGTGCACTTGATGCTTTATTGTGTATCTTCCCGTTCGAAGAAGGGTATTTTAAGGATAAAAACGTCCCAGCTTATTATATTGGTCACCCATTAGCAGATAAACTGAGTAAAGAAACTGTAACGTTTGATAGTCGCGAACGGTTCGGTCTGAAAAAAGAAGATACTGTTCTAACGTTAATGCCGGGTAGTCGTTTGGGTGAAATTCAAAAACACGGATTACTGTTTCTAGAGGCCGCCAAACAATGTCAACAAGCATTCGACAGCCTCAAAATTTTAGTGCCGATGTCAGATGACGCAACGGCGGATGCTTTTAGAGAGTGTTACGAACCTTATGCTGCGACGTTAGATGTCTCAATCCACGTAACCGGTGCCAGTGAGCTTATTACGGCTAGCGATGTTGTTTTGGTGGCATCTGGGACGGCCACATTGGAGATTATGTTGTTGAAGAAGCCGATGGTGGTGGCTTATAAAGTATCTACGATGACGGCTTGGGTAATAAAAACGTTTGAAATGCTCAACATTCAGTATGTATCAATGCCAAATTTAATTGCTGGCAAAGAAGTGGTTCCTGAATTTTTGCAAGAAGCGGCAACGCCAAATAACTTATCAACACAATTAATTAAATTATTATCAAACCCTAAAATGACGAATGATATGTTAAATGAGTTTGCTAATTTGAAAGAACGGTTAACGTGTAATGCAGACTATCAAGCTGCAAAAGTTGTACATCATGTCATAGAAGGGTCCCTTGAAAAGTAACGCACTGATTGTAGGGCTTGATGAAGTCGGGCGCGGGTGTTTGTCTGGCCCCGTTATTGCCGCGGCTGTTATTTTAGATGAAAGTAAAAAAATTGATGGATTAGCTGATTCCAAAAAACTAACAAAATCAAAACGGGAAGCGTTGGATAAGTCTATAAGACGTGATGCGGTAGCATGGTCTATAGGTCGTGCTGAAGTCTTAGAAATAGACGAAATAAATATTTTAAATGCGAGTCTGTTAGCAATGAAAAGAGCCTATGAAGGTTTACTTATTAAAGCTGATTATGCGCGTGTGGATGGAATTTATTACCCGGAAATAGAGGTAGATGGTGAATGTATCAAAGGGGGCGATGATTTGTTTGAAGAAATTTCAGCAGCTTCCATTATTGCGAAAGTATATCGTGATGATCACATGAATACGTTAGACGCTTTTTACTCTGGTTATGGGTTTGCCCAACATAAAGGTTACCCGACTGCGGAGCATAATAAATTACTTAAAAGTAAGGGGGTGTCAAATGTACACCGCCGTTCTTTTTCTCCTGTGAAAAGGATGCTAAATGAATAGTAATACCCCGCAATTTATTCACCTAAAAAATCATACTGAATACTCATTAGTTGATGGGTTGATACGCGTTAATTCTTTAGTTAAAGAAGCGAAAAAATTGAACATGCCGGCTGTAGCTGTCACTGATCACACTAATTTGTTTGCAACGGTTAAGTTCTATCGTTCAGCGATCGGCTCAGGTGTTAAGCCTATAGTTGGGGCTGATGTGTTGATTAAAGATACGGCCGATCAAAAGACGCCTTATTTACTCACGTTGCTGGTGCAAAATAGGGAAGGCTATTTAGGGTTATCTGAATTGATTTCAGATGCGTACCTTGATGGGCAAGAAAAGGGTATTGCATATTTAACAAGTGAACAGGTTTTATCTAAAAACGCGGGGCTGATTGCCTTATCTGGCGCAATGGATGGAGAGATTGGCCAACATCTACTTGGTAATAACCAAGATGTGGCGAATAAGACACTTGAAAAATGGGTTGATGCATTTGGAAATCGCTTTTACATTGAATTGCAACGCGTAGGAAAGCAAGGCGAACAGTCATATGTTCAACAAGCAATTGAATTGGCATCAAGATTTACTGTTCCTGTCGTCGCAACGAACGGAAATTGTTTTATTCGTGCAGAAGAATTTGATGCTCATGAGGCTCGGGTTTGTATTAACCAAGGCCGTGTTCTGGGGGACCCGCGGCGTGTTAAAAACCATACGCCTCAACAATATTTTAAATCGGCCGAAGAAATGCAGGCGCTGTTTGAAGATTTACCTGAAGCAATAGAAAACACAGTGCATATTGCTCAGCGATGCAATATAGAACTAACATTGGGAAAGAACTATTTGCCTGATTTCCCTATTCCGGCTGGCTTAACGATAGACCAATACATCGGCAAGTTAGCTGAGGAGGGTTTGCAAAAAAGAATATCTGAAACAGCTGGTCGTATTGTTTTTGATGAAGTGACTACTCGAGTATATCAAGAGCGTTTAAAACGAGAATTAGATGTTATATGTCAGATGGGTTTTCCTGGTTACTTCCTGATTGTTGCAGACTTTATTCAATGGGCCAAAGATAATGCCGTACCAGTAGGGCCAGGTCGTGGTTCTGGAGCGGGTTCTATTGTTGCCTATGCGATGCGAATAACAGATATTGATCCTATCGAATTTGATTTATTGTTTGAACGGTTTTTGAACCCTGAGCGTGTGTCTATGCCAGACTTTGATATCGATTTTTGTATGGATGGTCGAGATCGCGTTATCGAATATGTTGGCGAAAAGTATGGCCATGACAAAGTGTCTCAAATCATTACGTATGGGCGCATGGCAGCCAAAGCGGTTGTTAGGGATGTTGGCAGAGTGCTTTCTCACCCCTATGGGTTTGTAGATAGACTGGCTAAGGCGGTTCCTTTTGAAATAGGTATGACGTTAACCAAGGCGCTTGAGCAAAGCCCTGATTTAAAAGAAGCATATGAGGATGAGGATGAGGTACGTGAGCTCATTGATTTAGCTTTAAAGCTGGAAGGTGTTGCTCGAAATGCCGGTAAACACGCTGGTGGCGTGGTTATTTCACCAAGCAAGTTAACTGATTTTTCTCCTTTGTATTGCGAAGAAGGTGGGGGTAGCCTCGTTACCCAATTCGATAAAGATGATATTGAAGCCGTTGGTTTGGTCAAGTTTGATTTCTTGGGACTGCGTACCTTAACAATCATTGATTGGGCGCTACAAAACATCAATAAAAGCCTAAAAGGCAAAGGGCAAGAGCTCGTTAATATTGATTCGATACCAAGAGACGACGAGTTAACGTACGATTTGTTTAAAAGTTATATGACGACAGCAGTTTTCCAGCTTGAATCCAAAGGTATGAAAGACCTGATTCGTCGTCTTCGACCAGATTGTTTTGAGGATATTATTGCGTTGGTTGCATTATTCCGTCCTGGTCCTCTTGAGTCTGGCATGGTCGATGATTACATCAATGTAAAGCATGGCCGCAAAAAAGCCGAGTATCCACACCCATCGCTGGAGTCAATTCTTAAACCTACCAATGGGGTTATTCTATATCAAGAGCAAGTAATGCAAATTGCCCAAGATCTGGCTGGATATACGTTAGGTGGGGCTGATTTATTGCGTCGCGCAATGGGTAAGAAAAAAGTCGAAGAAATGGCTAAGCAACGAGAGATGTTTACGAAAGGCGCCGTAGCCAATGATGTAGCGCTCGAAACTGCAACATATATTTTCGATTTAATGGAAAAGTTCGCGGGTTATGGTTTTAATAAATCACATTCTGCAGCATATGCTCTAATTGCCTATCAAACAGCCTGGTTGAAAGCGCATTTCCCATCTGATTTTATGGCTGCTGTTTTGTCGTCAGATATGGACAACACGGATAAGGTCGTGATGCTCATTGATGAATGTAAGGAAATGGACTTAATTATTTTGCCGCCAGACATTAATCAATCAGAGTATCGTTTTACGACAAATGATGAAGGTGAAATATTATATGGCCTTGGCGCTATCAAAGGTGTTGGTGAGGCGGCCATTGAGTCAATAATTGAAGAAAGGGCATCTTTAAACGCATACAAAAACCACGAAGGTTTTGCCAAAAGCATTGATATAAGAAAAGCCAACAAACGTGTTCAAGAGGCTTTGATTAAATCAGGTGCATTGGATTGTTTTGATAAAAACCGCGCAAGGTTAATGCATAATTTGCCGAATGTTTTACAAGTTGCGGAACAGCAAAATAAAATTGATTCAGCAGGTCAAAATGATATCTTTGGCTTATCAACAATTGATGTAAGCTCTAGATTACAGATAGATGATGTCGAAGAGTGGTCAGAAGACGTTCGGCTCAAAGCTGAAAAAGAAACGTTGGGCTTATACCTAACAGGGCATCCATTTGATTCAGTTAAAGAGGAGATGTCTGCAATCGTATCGGGCAAGTTATCTAAATTAGTGGAAATGGATTTAGGTACGCCGCAAGGTGGCAATAAATTTCGGTCTAAAGGCAAGCCAGTTACAATTGCAGGTTTGATTTTAGAGGTAAGAATCCGTTTAACTAAACGAGGGTCTAAAATCGCAACGATTATTTTGGATGATGGCAGTGCAAGGCTAGAACTGGTAGCTTATACAGAGGTTTACGAACAATATAGAGAAATGCTTTTAGCTGAACACATTGTGGTTATTTCAGGCGGACTATCGTTTGATGATTTCGCGGGACAAAACAGGGTGAGCATTGAGACTGTTTTGACTGTTGAACAAGCACGTGAAAAGTTTGCTAAAAATATTTTGGTAGAATTGACTGAACATTCCGACCTAACAACTGATAACGTTGTTAACCAATTACATAAAACAATAGCAATGTATAAGGGCGGCGAATGCCCAATCAAGATAAAGTATGCTTCAAACAATGCATCGACAGCGATTGGTTTATCCGAAGATTGGTCTGTTTATCCTAAAGACGCGTTGATTGAAGAATTAAAGAAAATGTTACCAGAACAGAATAAATTTGTTCGTTTTTAAATAGTCATCGACGCAAGCCACATACTCACGATAAAATAACCACATGAATATAAATTACTTAGATTTTGAACAGCCGATTGTTGATCTTGAAGAAAAGATTGAAGAGTTAAGGCGCGTTGGCGATGACAACGAGATTAACCTTCAAAAAGAGATAGAACGCTTGCAAGAAAAATGCAAAGGATTGACTGAAACCGTTTTTTCGAAACTATCTGACTGGCAGATTTCACAATTATCAAGACACCCTTTGCGTCCTTACTCTTTGGATTATATTGAACAAATATTCGATGGTTTTGTTGAATTGCATGGAGACAGGCACTTCTCAGACGATGAGGCAATTGTTGGTGGGCTAACACGTTTAGATGGCCAGCCTGTGATGTTAATTGGACATCAAAAAGGTAGGGATACTAAAGAAAAAATAAAACGTAATTTTGGCATGCCTAGACCAGAGGGTTATAGGAAAGCATTGCGTTTGATGAAAATGGCAGAACGCTTTAATGTGCCTATCGTTACCTTTATCGATACGCCTGGTGCCTACCCTGGTGTTGGTGCAGAAGAACGCGGCCAAAGCGAAGCGATTGCACGTAATTTACTAGAAATGTCTACGCTAAAAACGCCTATTATCAGTTTGGTTATTGGTGAAGGTGGCTCTGGTGGTGCGCTTGCCCTTGGTGTTTGTGATCGTTTGTACCTTCTAAAATACAGTACATACTCCGTTATTTCTCCTGAAGGCTGTGCGTCCATCTTATGGAAAAGTGCAGAGAAAGCATCACAAGCGGCTGAGGCAATGGCGATTACATCTACTAAGTTATTGGCTAATGGCTTAATTGATGGTGTTGTTGATGAGCCTCTTGGTGGCGCTCATAGAAATGTAGAGCAGACTGCGCAAGGTATTAAAAGCGTATTGCTTCAGCAACTTTCAGAATTGAAAAGCAAACCTGCAGAGACGCTTGTTTCAGAACGCTATAAGAAATTGATGCGTTATGGACAATTCGAGGAATCATAACTCTAACACATTGAGTTGTTTGGGTTTACGGTGAAACGTTTTCTTCAAAGCCTTAATGCAGCACTCAAACTAACGCCAGGCTGTGAAACGTTACTAGTTGCATACAGTGGCGGGATAGACTCACACGTGCTGTTGCATGCGTGTAGTGAGCTTCAAGAAAAACAACCCTCTTTAAATGTAGAAGCTGTTTATATTGATCATGGTTTACATCAAGACTCCGACAAATGGAGGCTGCATTGTAACGCCGTATCTCAACAACTCTCCATACGTTTTAATTCTATAAAGGTTGATGCGCGCGATGTGAATAACGATGGCCCTGAACAAGCTGCAAGAAAAGCTCGCTATGGCGCGTTTGAAAAACTTGTAAATCAGGGGGTGGTTTTGTTTACGGCTCAGCATCAAGACGATCAGGCTGAGACGCTGATGTTGCAACTCCTTAGGGGTTGTGGCATTGATGGTTTGGCCGCCATGCCAAAAGTTGATACCTTTTCAAAAGGCCATTTAGTTAGACCATTTCTTGAATTAGATAAAGCGTCTATCATAGCCTATGCTGAGCATTACAACTTATCTTGGATCGAAGACCCAAGCAACAAAGAGCTCAACTACAACCGAAATTACCTACGGCACAATGTTATTCCAACAATAAAAGAACGTTGGCCGGCCTTTGCAAGAACGACCGCTAGAACAGCTAGTCATTGTGCTGAGTCATCTGATGTATTAGACAACTATTTAGCTCAATATATTAATGCGCAAGAACCTCGAATATTAGATATTAGTTCATTAGTACTAAAAGATGGCGCTGAACAAAGAGCTATCTACCGCTATTGGTTAAAATGTAATGACGTAACAATGCCATCATCAAAAATTCTTAATGAGATAGTAGAAGGCGTTGTGAATGCAATTGATGATAAATCCCCAATTTTGCAGTGGAATGATGTCGAGGTTAGACGTCATCAGCAATGCTTATACCTATTAAATAAATTGTCAGCTATTCCTGCTGGGGATATTATTGACTGGAAAGGCGATAAATGCTCTTTACCTCACTCCCTAGGTGACTTGATGCTAATGCCAACAGATGGAGAGGGGATCTCTAAAGATATTTGGACGTCATCGCTTATTACGATCAAATTCAGGCAGGGTGGAGAAAAACTAAAAATTGAAGGTAGGGAAGGAACGAAACAAGTTAAAAAGCTTTTGAATGAGCGAGCAGTGCCCGTATGGATTAGGCAACGTGTTCCTTTGGTTTATATCAATGATGAGTTAGCTGCGGTAGCGGGTTATTGGATTAATGCATCGTTTATAGCAAAACCAAATCAACAAGGCTATCAGATTAAATGGCAACAACCGGATTTTTTGATTAACTGAGTTTTACTAAACTTTTTGCTAGTCGTCGTAATCTTTCTAACGGATTGACGTATAATGCGTTACAACTTTTTACAGCATAATTTATATTCAGTGTATGGCTAAATTTGTTTTCATTACAGGCGGCGTAGTCTCTTCTTTAGGTAAGGGAATATGCTCTTCTTCGCTGGCAACTATTCTTGAAGCACGTGGCTTAAAAATCACGATGACTAAGCTGGACCCGTATATTAATGTGGATCCTGGAACGATGAGTCCTTTTCAGCACGGTGAAGTGTATGTGACAGATGATGGCGCAGAAACAGATTTGGATCTTGGTCACTATGAGCGCTTTACAAATAGTGTCATGTCTAAGAAGAATAACTTTACGACAGGTCAGATTTACGAAAGCGTTATAAAAAAAGAACGCCAGGGAAAGTACTTAGGTGGAACAGTTCAAGTAATTCCTCATATTACTGATGAAATAAAAAAGAACATTATTCGTAGCGCAGAAGGTGTTGATGTAGCATTAATCGAAATTGGCGGCACAGTTGGTGATATTGAGTCATTACCCTTTTTAGAAGCCATTCGGCAAATGCGCGTTGAATTGGGCGATGAAAAGTGTCTGTTTATTCACTTAACCTTAGTGCCTTATATTCCTGCTGCTAAAGAAATAAAAACAAAACCTACTCAGCATTCGGTTAAAGAATTAAGGACCATAGGTATTCAGCCAGATATTTTGATTTGTCGATCAGATAGGCCAATAGGTGCATCCGATAGAAGTAAAATCGCCTTATTCACGAATGTAGAAGAAAAAGCAGTTATATCCGCTTTAGATGCGGATACTATTTATAGAATCCCTATGATGCTTCATGAGCAAGCGCTAGATGAGATTGTCGTTAAGAAATTGCATTTGGATAGCAAAAAGGCTGATTTGTCTGACTGGCAACGGGTTGTCGATCGATTGTTTTCACCAACAAATACCGTAACAATTGCTCTAGTAGGTAAATATATTGATCACGCAGATGCATATAAATCTTTAACTGAGTCACTTATTCATGCGGGCATTGACACGGCGACTAAGGTTGAAATACTTAATATAGATTCTGAAGAAATTGAACTACAAGGTACTTGCCTATTAGACAAAGCAGATGCGATTCTTGTACCTGGTGGTTTTGGTGAGCGTGGTGTTGATGGGAAAATTTCTACTATTCGTTATGCACGTGAGAATAAAATACCCTATTTAGGTATTTGCTTAGGTATGCAAACAGCTGTTATTGAATATGCTCGAAATGTATTGTGTTTAGAAGGAGCGCACAGTACTGAATTGTTGGCTGAAACACCACACCCTGTTATTGGATTAATTACTGAATGGCAAACGGAAGATGGTAATGTCGAGATAAGGGATGAGCATTCTGACTTAGGCGGAACAATGCGTTTAGGTGGGCAGAAATGTCAACTGGTTCCAGATTCACTCGCTCATAAAATGTACGGCAAAGATGTTATTACAGAAAGACACAGACACCGATATGAATTTAACAATACGTATCTAGAGCAGTTTGAACAAGCAGGTTTGAAAATTTCAGGAAAATCAATTGATGGTCGTTTGGTAGAAATCGTTGAGATAGAGGATCACCCTTGGTTCTTGGCTTGTCAGTTTCATCCAGAATTTACATCCAAACCGCGGTCAGGACATCCTCTGTTTAGTGGCTTTGTAAATGCGGCAGCGGATAACGCTTCAAAAAAATAACAGGGAATATTAATGAATGTTTGTGGATTTAATGTAGGTATAGATCAGCCCTTTTTCTTAATTGCGGGCACTTGTGTTGTTGAAAGCGAGCAGATGACGTTGGATACCGCCGGCGCGTTAAAAGAAATGACAGATGAGCTGGGTATCAACTTTATATATAAGTCATCATTTGATAAAGCTAACCGCTCATCTGTGGATAGTTTTAGAGGCCCTGGGATTGAAGAAGGCTTAAGGGTATTGCAAGCAGTTAAGGATCAACTAGGTGTGCCTGTTATTACGGATGTTCATGAGGACACGCCGATGGACGAGGTGGCTTCAGTAGTCGATATGCTACAAACGCCGGCATTTTTATGTAGACAAACTAATTACATCACGCGCGTGGCTGAAACTGGCTTACCGGTAAATATTAAAAAAGGTCAATTTCTTGCTCCGTGGGATATGAAACACGTGGTTGATAAAGCGCGTTCGACAGGCAATAAAAATATTATGGTGTGTGAACGTGGCGCGTCGTTTGGATATAACAATTTAGTATCCGATATGCGTTCGGTAACTATTATGCGTGAGACGGGTGCACCGGTTGTATTTGATGCAACGCATTCAGTTCAATTACCCGGTGGGCAAGGTAGCACATCAGGCGGACAGCGTGAGTTTGTTCCAACCTTGGCGCGTGCTGCTATAGCTGCCGGCGTGTCGGGCGTATTTATGGAAACACACCCTGATCCAGAAAAAGCCCTTAGTGATGGCCCAAATTCTGTACCGTTGGATAAGATGAAAGATTTATTAAGTGTAATGAAACAAATAGATGATGCTGTCAAAAATGCTGGCATTATGCGTGGTGATTTTTAAATTTAATTTATTGAGGTTGAGATGGCTGAGATTGTAGATATTAAGGCACGTGAGATTTTAGATTCACGTGGTAATCCAACATTACAGGCAGATGTGACATTAGCATCGGGTGTTGTTGGTTCAGCAATGGTGCCATCAGGTGCATCAACAGGTGAACGTGAAGCAATTGAATTACGTGATGGCGACGAAAGTCGTTATGGTGGTAAAGGTGTTTTAAAAGCTGTTGGCCATGTGAATGGCGAAATTAAAGCCTCTCTTGTAGGTATGGATGCATCGGATCAATTAGCTATCGATAGTAAAATGATTGAGCTGGATGGAACAGATAATAAAGCACGGTTAGGCGCTAACGCAACATTAGGCGTATCTCTTGCTGCGGCTCATGCAGCAGCAAATGAAGGCAATGTGCCTCTTTATAGATATTTAGGCAAGGATGAATTTTTGTTGCCAGTACCGATGATGAATATTATTAATGGTGGTTCTCATGCGGACAATAGCGTTGACCTTCAAGAATTTATGATATTGCCTGTTGGCGCACCGAACTTTAGTGAAGCGATGCGTTATGGGACTGAAGTGTTTCATGCCCTTAAATCAGTATTATTAGCGAAAGGCTTAAGTACGTCAGTTGGGGATGAAGGTGGTTTTGCACCGGATTTATCGTCTAATGAAGAGGCAATTGAGGTAATCCTTCAAGCTATTGAGAACGTCGGCTTAACAATAGGCAATGACATTGCATTAGGCTTAGATGTGGCGAGCTCTGAATTTTATTCAAATGGCGAATACAATTTGGCATCTGAGAATAAACGATTTAATTCGCAACAAATGGCGGATTTTCTTGCTAGTTGGGCTAATCAGTATCCAATTATCAGTATTGAAGATGGTTTGGATGAGAATGATTGGGATGGTTGGAAGTATTTAACCGATATTATTGGTAGTAAAGTGCAATTAGTCGGTGATGATTTGTTTGTGACTAACCCTGAAATATTTAAACAAGGGATTGAGAAAAATATAGCTAATTCCATTTTAATTAAAGTTAATCAAATTGGTACATTATCTGAAACAATAGCCGCCATCAACATGGCGCATGAGGCGGACTATACGTCAGTAGTTTCACACCGTTCAGGCGAAACAGAAGATACAACAATCGCTGATTTGGCCGTTGCTATGTGTTCTGGGCAAATCAAAACAGGCTCGCTTTGTCGTTCAGATCGTATTGCAAAATATAATCGCTTGTTACGCATTGAAGAAGACCTTGGCAGCCAGGCTATTTATGCAGGGAAGTCAGCGTTTAAATACATTAAGCTAATGTGAAAGCGCTGGTTGCAATTCTTCTTATTCTTTTCGTTTATCTGCAATACAAACTGTGGATATTAGACGGAAATATAAAAGAAATGTGGACATTAGAAGATCGCATTGAGATGTTGGTTGAAGAGAACGGCGCACTGCAAACTCGTAATAATGCGCTTCAAGCTGAAGTTGAAAACCTTAAAACAGGCAAAGATGTCGTTGAAGAAAAGGCAAGACGGGACTTGGGTCTCGTAGGTAAAGATGAAACGTTCTTTCAAATCGTAGAGCCGTAGTGTGACTAGCAAGAACATTCGCATATGCTGTATTGTTCCTGCCGCTGGCATAGGTGAACGTATGAAAACGAACGTGCCTAAACAGTATTTACCGTTTCGTTTGTCAACCGTTCTAGATCATACGCTTGAGCGCCTGTTATCTTGTGCACGCATCGAAAAAATCATTGTGGTAATAAACAAAGATGACAGTTATTGGCCCTCGTCTGGATTTTTTAAAGACCCACGGATAACACAAGTTGTCGGTGGGAGGGAACGTTCAGATTCAGTTCTCAATGGCTTGGTTGTTGCCGAAGAAACGTATGGGGAAGATGCCTGGGTATTAGTCCATGATGCTGCTCGCCCTTGCATAATGGCAAGTGATATTGATTTATTAATTGAAGATGCGGTTGCTACAGACCAAGGCACTATATTAGCCGCGCCTGTCCACGACACGGTAAAAAAAGTCTCAAAATCAAGTTTGGAAACATTAAATAGAAAAATAATATTTCGTGCGCTGACGCCACAAATGTTTCAACTTGGCCAATTAAAAAACGCTATTGCAAATGCAAGCGCTACAAGAAAACCGGTAACAGATGAAGCGCATGCGGTTGAACTAATGGGCGGTTCTATTGGATTTGTTGAAGGCCGAACAGACAACATTAAAATCACCACGTCATCTGACTTATCATTAGCAGATTACTACGTAGAGAAGCAGGAGAATTCATAATGCGAATAGGGCATGGTTACGACGCACACCGATTTGTTGCAGATAAACAATTAGTTCTAGGCGGCGTTGATATTCCATATGAATTTGGCTTGTTAGCGCACTCAGATGGTGACGTTGTGTTACACGCACTGTGTGATGCGTTATTGGGGGCTACAGGGTTAGGAGATATAGGACAGCATTTTCCAGACACTGATGCTAATTATGAGAATATAGATAGCAGGATCTTATTAAGGCGTGTTGCAGCTTTACTAGATGAGAAGAAAGTATCTTTGCTCAATGCGGACATCACTATTATCGCCCAAGCACCTAAATTAGCCAGTTACCTAGCGACAATGGCAAACAATATCGCATCGGATCTAAAGGCAGAAAGTGGCTTAATTAACTTGAAAGCAACAACGACCGAAGGGATGGGGTTTGCTGGCCGTAAAGAAGGTATAGAGGTTCATGCGGTTGTTTTGCTAAAGAACACATAAATCACTATTTTGTTAGATTCAAAACCATCGCCTTCTGAAGAGTTCACTCATCACGTGCCACAATTATCATTTTCTAATGATGGGGCCTTAGGCTCAGGGGCTTTTCGTTGTACACCTGAAGATTTTATTGTTAATGAACGGCTTTCATTTGAACCAAGTGGGGAAGGTGAGCATGTATTTCTATCAATCGAAAAAACAGCATTAAATACAGATGATGTTGCGCAGATGTTAGCAAAATTTTCATCTGTTAAAAGACGTGATGTTGCGTACGCAGGAATGAAAGATCGCCATGCTGTTACGACACAAACGTTCAGTGTACATCTCCCTGGTAAAAGCGCGCCTGACTGGAGCGAACTTAATTCAGATAATATAAACATAATAGGCGTTTCACGACATAAAAAAAAGCTTAGAACAGGGGCAATTAAAAATAATGCATTTACAATTACCATTAAGAATTGCGCTGTAGATGAAGAATCGTTTCACAAGACTTTTTTAACTATCAAAAATGACGGTGTTCCAAACTACTTTATGGAGCAACGTTTTGGCCGCAATGGGCATAACTTATTGATGGCGTATGATATTTTTTCGAAAGGTGATGTTTTTAAAAGTAAACGTGTGAAAGGCCTATTGTTGTCTGCCGTGCGTTCTTATTTATTTAATTTGGTCCTATCGCAGCGTGTTAATGATGGAACGTGGAATAAAGGGTTAACGGGCGATGCGTTTGTATTGGCAGGCACACGGCAGTTTTTTGTTGAAGAGAGTATTACTGAAGACATAATTGATAGATTAGAGTCCCATGATATTCATCCTTCTGGTCCGTTGTACGGCGTTGGAGCAGCAACTACTCATAGTGTTGTGGAAGATATTGAACAGTTGATTTTAAAAGAGCATGCTGTTTTTTGTGATGGACTTTTAAGAGAAAAGGTCGCCTATTCGCGTCGAGCATTAAGGGTGCTTCCCAAGAAAATGTGTATTAAAGATATTGATGAAACGACTAAACAGCTTTCTTTTGAACTGCCTTCTGGAAGTTATGCGACAGCAGTATTAAGAGAGTTGTTTATTTTAAAGAACGGAGCAAGATAAATGGATTTTGAACAAATTTTAAGCTTAGGGTTGTTGCAGGGGCTGACTGAATTTTTACCAGTGTCGAGCTCAGCTCACTTAATTTTATTGCCATTACTGCTGGGTTGGGAAGACCAAGGGCTGGCTTTTGATGTAGCGGTTCATGTGGGTACATTAACGGCGGTTGTCAGTTATTTTAAAAAAGATATCGTTCGTTTAATAAAAGCTTGGTTTAGTTCTGTTTTTCAGAGACAACACTCCACTGATAGTAAGTTGGCTTGGTATGTCATATTAGCAACGATACCCGTTGGTGTGTTCGGGTTGTTGTTCGGCGACTTTGTTGAAAGCACGCTCCGGTCGCCGGTTGTTATTGCCGTAGCAACGATTGTTTTTGGGTTGTTATTGTGGTGGTCAGACGCTGTGGGGAAACGCGTTAGAGTCGAGTATCAATTGAATGCTAAAGATGCCATTACTATTGGTTTTTTTCAGGTGTTAGCTTTAATACCGGGTACGTCAAGATCAGGTATAACGATGACTGGTGGGTTGTTTCTAGGGCTCACGCGTGAAGCGTGTGCAAGATTTTCATTCCTGCTATCGGTGCCATTAATATTTTTAGCTGGAAGTTTAAAAACGGTCGAGTTAGTTAATAGTACATTAACGATTGATTGGTTTGCCATCATATCTGGTACCGTCATTTCAGCAATTAGTGCGTTTATCTGTATCGCGTTGTTTTTAAAAACGCTTGAAAAAATGGGTATGTGGCCCTTTGTTGCGTATCGTTTAGTATTAGGTACATATTTGTTAGTTGTTTATGCGTTTTAATACCGGCTAACGCATCATTTTTTTAACAATACATATACGGCACCTGTTCCACCGTCATGTTGAATCGCTGAGGTAAAAGCAATAACATCGGGGTGCGAACTAAGAAGATTGACGGTGAGGTTTTTTAAGACTGGGTATTTCTTATTACTGCCGTGGCCTTTGCCGTGAACAATCATGATGTATCGGTTAGAGTGATCATGGTTCAATGTTATGAATTGGTTAATAGTGTTCTTTGCAGTTTTTTCAGTTAGCCCGTGTAAGTCTAAACAATCAGCAATCTGAATATCGCCTCGCTTGATTCGTTTGGATGTTTTGCCATCGACACCTTCGCGGCTAAAAAACACACTCTCGTTTCCTTCAACTGTCTGTTCATACGTAATTTTATGTTCTACAGGGTGCTGCTGTCTTATATTAACTTGCTTATTAGACTTGGATGAAAGTGGGCTTGGCGTTAGTTTGTCAGACTGTATTCGCTTTATTTCACCTACTGAGCTTCTGAACAGTTGAGAATCGTCGTTTGAAGTTAGATGTTTTATTTTGTCTTCTGTCATAATAGTATTTTAGCAAATAAAAACAGACGTTAATAATGCACATTTTAATCAGTAATGATGATGGATATCTCGCGCCGGGAATCACTTATTTATCAGACGCTTTAAAACAACAGGCTGAGGTGACAGTTGTCGCACCTGACCGAAATAGAAGTGCAGCCAGTAATTCTTTAACCTTAGAACTACCTTTGCGCGTTCATCAGCAAGACAATGGTTTTTATAGTGTTGATGGCACGCCCACAGATTGTGTTCATTTGGCCTTAACAGGTTTGTTAGATAAAGAACCAGATGTTGTTTTCTCAGGCATCAATAATGGTGAAAATATGGGAGACGATGTTCTGTATTCGGGTACTGTCGCTGCTGCTACTGAGGGGCGGTTTTTAGGTTTGCCATCGGTCGCTATTTCAATATCATCGAGTGCCCCAAAACATTTTGATACAGCCGCTCATGTGGCAACATTAATATGTAAACAACTTCATAATAAAACACTTCCATCAGATACCATTTTGAATATTAATGTGCCTGATGTGGCTATGGGTGATATTCTAGGATATAAAGCAACAAGGCTTGGGCAACGCCACCGTGCAGAACCGGTTATTGAATCTAGGGACCCTAGAAATAAAAAAATATTTTGGGTTGGTCCGCCAGGAAAAGAACAGGATGCTGGTGAAGGAACTGATTTTTATGCCGTCTCTAATAATTTTGTTTCTATTACACCGTTAAAGATTGATCTTACTAATCATGGTTTATTGAATGACTTATCCGAATGGATTGAAGGCTTTCAGTGACACAATCTAGGCACCAAGGTATTGGGATGACGTCTCAACGAACGCGAGACAGGCTCGTTGACCAACTCCGACAATTAGGTATTAAAGACCAGCGTGTATTGGCGGCTATCAGTAAAGTGCCTAGGCATTTATTCATTGCTGAAGCATTGTCTAGCAGAGCCTACGAAAACACCTCGTTACCTATTGGCATGGGGCAAACAATTTCGCAACCTTATATGGTGGCGCGTATGACGGAACTGTTGATAGAAGATGGTATGCCGGAAAACGTTCTAGAAGTTGGTACAGGCTCTGGTTATCAATCTGCGGTGTTGGCTTGCTTAATACCCCGAGTGTTTTCTGTGGAACGTATCAGGCCTTTGCAAGATAAAGCTAAGGATGTGTTAGAAGATATAGGGTATAGAAATATTAGCTTCCGTCACTCAGATGGTGGGTGGGGTTGGAACGCATGTGGTCCATACCAAGGAATATTGGCGGCGGCGGCGCCTGCTGAAATTCCAAGGAAATTGTTAGAGCAGCTTGAGATTGGATCAAAACTAGTCATACCTATTGGTGTAGAAGGTAAGCAAGAATTACAAAGAATAACCCGAACAGCTTCAGCCTACGAGGTAGAAGTTATTGAGCCCGTTAGTTTTGTTCCCTTTCTTAAAGGAAGAGTGTAAATAGGATTGAGTTGTTATGTTTAAAAATCTTTATAACCAAGTATTAGGATGGGCTGAACATAAGTTTGCTAGCCGGTACTTATTTTTATTGAGTTTGGCAGAATCTTCGTTTTTTCCGATTCCCCCCGACGTCATGCTAGCGCCGATGTGTTTGGCTAAGCCTAAAAAAAGTTTTCACTTTGCTCTTATAACAACGATCGGTTCTGTTGTCGGTGGCATCATTGGTTATTTGATTGGTTATTTTTCTTTTGACTTACTTGAACCGTTTATAGAAACAGTGGGCTATACAGAAAAATTTGAAGTTGTTAAGCAGTGGTTTGTTGATTGGGGGTTCTGGGCAATACTGATTGCTGGATTTTCACCTATTCCCTATAAGGTGTTTACTGTCACCGCAGGTTTGTTAAATATGTTTATCGTACCGTTTATATTAGCGTCAATTTTAGGGCGTGGTGCTAGATTCTTTCTCGTTGCCTATCTGGTGAAGTTGGGAGGGGATGACTTAAGAAACGGTTTAAGCAAGCATATTGAACGCATCGGTTGGTTGGTTACCATCATACTTATAATTGGCGTTGCAGTTTATAAATTTAAATTAATATAAATATAAACCGTTGTTTAGGCTTTTATTCCATATGGATAAATTAAAAATACTGTATGTGCTGTTAGGTTTAATTCTAAGTTCATGCAGCACAAACAATATTCAGGCTCCTGTTCTTAATCAAAACAACAGCATAAGTACACATGCAGTTTCATATGTTGTTAAACCAAATGACACCTTGTATTCCATCGCCTGGAAAAGCGGAAAAGACTATAAAGATCTAGCTGCGTGGAATGGCATCTCAACACCGTTCACTATTTTTAGTGGTCAGAAACTTAGGCTTTTACCGAAAAAACAGTCAAAAAAGACTAAAAATAAAATAAATAATAAGAAGAAGTTATATAAAAAACATAAGGTTAAAGGCGTAACTTCAAATGATTATAAAAAAACATTAAAGTTAAAATGGCGGTGGCCGATAAAGGTTAGGCAGATAGAAAAGAATGATGGTAATACAGGTGTAACGCTGGTTGGTAAAAGAAACGAACTAGTCCGTAGTGGAGAAAGCGGCAAAGTGGTTTACGCAGGTAGTGGCTTAAAAGGGTATGGGAACCTTTTGATCATAAAGCACAATGAAGAATTTTTAAGTGCATACGGGTTTAATAAACGTTTATTGGTCAAAGAAGGGGCTTTTATAAAGAGAGGGCAAGCAATTGCCGAAATAGGTTTGGATTATAAAAAACGCTCAATTGTGTTTTTTGAAATTAGACGTAGAGGAAAATCGGTATCTGTAACGAGGTACTTACCAACACTTTAAGAGGGGATAACAATGCAAAAAAACAATATGGAAATGATAGACAATAATGCCGCATTAGATTATGAGCAAAAAACTAAGCTGGCAGCGACGACAGCAGCTGCTAAAAAAGCTGAGAAAATTGTTGATCCTATTCAAATTTATTTAAATGAACTCAGTAAATCTGTCCTGTTAACAGCGGCAGAAGAAATCACGTTGGGCCGACTTGTACAAAAAGGCGACCAACCTGCAAGACAGCGAATGATAGAAAGCAACTTAAGATTGGTTGTTAAAATTTCACGCCGCTATATGAAACGTGGTTTACCGCTTCTAGATATTATAGAAGAAGGTAACCTTGGGTTGATTAGAGCGGTTGAAAAGTTTGATCCTGAAAAAGGTTTCCGCTTTTCTACCTATGCAACATGGTGGATACGCCAAACAATTGAACGTGCCATTATGAATCAAACAAGAACGATACGTTTGCCGATTCATATCATTAAAGAAATGAATATTTATTTGAAAAAGGCGCGTGAATTAAGTCAACTATACGATACGGAAGCGACTGCAGAAGATGTGGCGCATGAATTAGGTAAACCTGTTGCGGATGTAGAAAAAATGTTCCGTTTACATGCTGAGAATGTCACCTCTATAGATGTGACAGCTGGCAAAGATTCAGAACAACAATTATTAGATACTGTGTCTGACGATTCAGCACAAGAACCAGCAGATATTTTACAAAGTGAAGCAGTTAAAGAAAACTTAGGTGAATGGCTTGATCAATTAACGGATAAGCAAAGTGAAGTAATTGCTAGACGCTTTGGTATCAGAGGGCACCATCCTTCTACATTAGAAAATGTTGCGCATGAAATGGGTGTAACACGCGAGCGTGTTAGACAAATTCAAATGGGCGCACTTAAATCGACAAAAGTTATTCTTGAAAATGAAGGCTTTTCACAGTCGGCGCTTATTCATTAATTAAACAGAAGGCAATTTGCTTTTATGGCAAATGTCTTAAACGTAATTTAAAAGGCTCTATTGAATAGTCGTATCATTATGCCTATTCAATAGAGCATTTTAGGTTACATTTATATTGACAGTTAAAATCCACATGGGTAATGTAACGCGCTCATTATTACCTTCTGCTGAAATAAAAATACGCACATGCATGAGTTCTCCAGAATCAAACGTTTACCACCGTATGTCTTTAATATTGTTAATGACCTAAAGGCGCAAGCGAGGGCAGCTGGTGAAGATATTATCGACTTTGGGATGGGTAATCCTGATCAACCCACGCCAAAGCATATAGTTGATAAATTAACTGAAGCAGCACAACGTGGCGACACACACCGTTATTCAGTATCCCGAGGAATCCCAAGATTAAGAAAAGCTATTTGTGGCTGGTATAAGTCCAAATATGACGTTGATCTTGATTATGATACTGAAGCGATAGTTACTATTGGTTCAAAAGAGGGCCTTGCCCATTTAGCCTTGGCTACATTAGGTCCTGGGGATGCGGTATTGGTTCCTAACCCTGCATATCCTATACATCCCTATGGTTTCGTTATTGCCGGTGCTGATATACGACATGTGCCTATCAGCCCAGAGGTGGATTTCTTTTCTGAACTAGAAAAAGCAATCAAAACATCCTATCCAAAACCAAAAATGTTGGTTCTTAATTTTCCGGGAAACCCAACAACACAATGTGTTGATTTGGAGTTTTTCGAAAAAGTTATCAAAATGGCTAAAGAGCATGATATTTGGGTGGTGCACGATAATGCCTATGCTGAAATAGTATTTGATGGCTACAAAGCGCCATCAATTCTTGAAGTGCCTGGTGCGAAAGATATTGCCGTTGAATTTTATTCCTTATCTAAAACCTACAATATGCCAGGCTGGCGTGTTGGCTTTATGTGTGGAAATAAAGAACTCGTTGGCGCATTAGCGCGTATAAAATCCTATTTAGATTACGGCATGTTCACACCAATCCAAGTAGCGGCTATTGCTGCGCTGGAAGGCCCGCAAGATTGTGTTGATGAAATTCGCGCGCTCTATAAAAAACGCAGAGATGTTTTATGTGAAGGGCTAAATGGAATTGGTTGGGAGGTTGAAAAACCAAAAGCAACCATGTTTGTTTGGGCAAAAATACCTCAAGAATTTCGTGAGATGGGTTCATTAGAGTTTTCGAAAAAACTACTTAAAGAAGCGAAAGTAGCCGTTTCACCAGGCATTGGTTTTGGTGATTTTGGTGACGAATACGTCCGTTTTGGTCTAATTGAAAATAGCCATAGAACGCGCCAAGCAGTGCGTGGTATTAAGCAAATGTTTAAGGCGAATAGTAAATAACGCGCTTTTTTAAAGACCATGAGTTCCTGTATAATCTCGCCCTTAATCTAACATTAGGGAAATCAATTGAACGTTGTAAAAGTTGGCTTATTGGGCCTTGGTACTGTTGGCGGCGGAACCGTTAATGTCTTAGCTAAAAATAGCAATGATATTTCTCGGCGAACGGGTTGCCAAGTAATTGTAACCAAGGCGAGCGCGCGTGATATTACACGGCCACGTATTTGCGATACCGATGGTATTAAACTAACAACAAACCCTGACGAAATTATCAACGATCCTGACATTCAGATAGTTATTGAATTAATGGGTGGTGAAGAGCCAGCAAAATCGCTTATTATTGCAGCGCTTGAGCAGGGTAAACATGTCATTACAGCGAATAAAGCATTGATAGCTAATTACGGTAATGAGTTGTTTGCTATTGCGACTAAAAACAACGTAACACTCGCTTACGAAGCGGCGATTGCTGGTGGTATTCCCATTGTTAAAGCAATGCGCGAAGGTTTAAGTGCAAACAGTATTGAATGGTTAGCCGGTATTATTAATGGTACGGGTAACTTTATCCTTACTGAAATGCGTGATAAAGGTAGCGATTTTGCTGACGTTCTAAAAGAAGCTCAAGAACTTGGTTATGCTGAAGCTGATCCTGAATATGACGTAGAAGGCATTGATGCTGCACATAAATTGTGCATACTGGCTTCGTTGGCTTTTGGTATGCCACTAAACTTTGAAAAAGTATATACCGAAGGTATTTCAAAGGTCACACCGTTAGACGTTACTTACGCAGAAGAGTTAGGCTACCGTATTAAACACTTAGGTGTTGCCAGAAAAACTGATTCAGGTGTGGAAATGCGTGTACATCCGACATTAATTCCTGAAAAAAGGCTCATTGCGAATGTCGATGGCGTGATGAATGCCGTTGTAGTGAATGGTAATGCTGTTGGCTCAACGCTTTATTATGGCCCTGGTGCAGGTGCTGACGCTACCGCATCGGCAGTTGTTGCGGATATTGTGGATATTTGTCGTGTGTTAGATGTGCCTTCTCAACATTATGTGCCAGCACTTGGCTTTGCGCCGGATAAATTGCAAGAATTACCTATTCTTTCAATTGAAAACGTTACTACAGCCTTTTATTTACGTTTATCAGTTAAAGATAAGCCCGGTGTAATGGCTGCAATAACAACTATTTTAGCTGATAATGGTATCAGCATTGAAGCGGTTCAGCAAAAAGAACCAGCGAAACGTGGTGCAAACGCCCAAGTGATTTTACTAACAGACTGTGTTGTGGAAAAATCATTACTGGCTGCATTAACTGATATTGAGTCATTGGATTCAATCAACGAACCGGCGATTCGCATTCGTGTCGAATCATTAGAATAGGAATAATCATGGCATCAGGTAATCGTTACATCGGTCTTATCAATAAATTTAAAGCTGTTTTACCGGTTTCAGATAACACGCGCCTTATCAGTCTTGGTGAAGGCAATACACCACTTATTCAACTTCAAAACATACCCGCGCTTATCGGCAAAAATGTTGATATTTACGTTAAATATGAAGGGTTAAACCCAACCGGATCTTTTAAAGACCGTGGTATGACGATGGCGGTAACTAAAGCGGTAGAAGAGGGCAGTAAAGCGATTATTTGCGCTTCTACGGGTAATACGTCTGCTTCAGCTGCTGCGTATGCAGCGCGCGCTGGTATCAAAGCATTTGTACTTATTCCAGAAGGAAAAATTGCGTTAGGTAAACTAGCGCAAGCAATGATGCACGGCGCAGAGATTATTCAAATTAAAGGTAATTTTGACCACGGTATGCAATTGGTTAAAGAAGTGGCTGAGCATGCGCCGGTTACTATCGTAAACTCAATCAACCCATATCGTTTGCAAGGCCAGAAGACAGCGGCTTACGAAATTGTAGAAGCCTTGGGTAAAGCACCGGACTACCATTGTTTACCCGTTGGTAATGCTGGGAATATTACTGCGCATTGGATTGGCTACAGCGAAATGGCTCAACCGAAAGATTGTCATGTAACGGATGCTTGTGCATTTTGTGATGGTGGTTGTCAATTCGACCGTTCTAAATTTACAGCTGATAAACGGCCCATTATGGTCGGCTATCAAGCAACTGGTGCAGCACCTTTCTTGAAAGGTGAAATGATTGATGATCCAGAAACAGTGGCAACAGCCATTCGTATTGGCCACCCTCAGTCATGGAATCAAGCTTGGGCAGCGCAAAAAGAATCAGGAGGTTGGTTTGACTTATTGTCTGATGAGGACATTCTAGCCACTCAAAAACTACTCACAGAAAAAGAAGGTATTTTCTGCGAACCTGCGTCAGCTGCATCTGTTGGCGGCGCTATTCGAGATATTAATAATGGTAAAATTCCTGAAGGCAGCACGATTGTTTGTACGCTAACAGGGCATGGTCTTAAAGACCCTGATACCGCAATTTCTCAGTGTGCGGTTAATCCACAAGCTATTGATGCTTCATTGGATGCTGTTAAAGCAGCGATATTGGATAAACTATAAACTCGGGTGAACTCGCGCAGCAGTAACGTTGTAGTAAATACGCGCAAGCCTTTAACTCTTGAAGACAATCTTTCATCAGACGTGCACCCGGTTTTGCGTCGGGTGTATTTGAATCGAGGTATTACTAATAATGAGCAACTAGACCGTTCATTAAATAAGCTGCCTTCTTTTGACTCTTTGTTGGGTATTGATAAAGCGGTTGATTTAATAATTGAAACGATTCAAGACAATAAAAAAATTCTTATCGTTGCGGATTTTGATGCTGATGGAGCGACCAGCTGTGCTGTTGCAGTAAGAGGTTTGCGGTTATTAGGTGCAAAACACGTTGATTATGTCGTTCCAGACCGTTTCAAATTTGGTTATGGATTGACGACTGAAATAGCCGCCGTCGCTTTACAGCAAAACTCTGATTTAATTATTACAGTTGATAACGGCATATCGAGCATTGAAGGTGTCGCTTATGCAATATCTAAAGGTTGCAGGGTTATTGTTACAGATCATCATTTACCCCCAGTAGAGTTACCCATAGCCAATGCAATTGTAAACCCGCAACTTAAAGGTGACGGTTTCCCCAGTAAAGCGTTAGCCGGTGTTGGGGTTATGTTTTATGTTTTATTGGCACTGCGGTCTAAATATAAATCCTTAGGGCAATATAAAGCTCAACCAGCGCCTAACCTGGCCAATCTATTAGATATTGTGGCCCTTGGAACAGTGGCTGATGTTGTACCTCTTGACGATGTGAATAGACGGCTAGTTCAGCAGGGCTTGTTACGTATCCAACAAGGCAAGTGTGTACCGGGCATTCGTGCCTTATTGAAGCTGGCCAAAAGAGAGCTAAAAAGTACATTTTCGAGTGATTTAGGCTTTGCAGTGGGCCCTCGTTTAAATGCTGCGGGGCGGTTAGATGATATGTCTCTAGGAATTGAGTGTTTGCTGACTGATGATGAGTCTAGAGCAATGCAAATCGCTGAACAGTTAGATTTATTGAACGAAGAACGTCGTTCAATAGAAGAAGACATGAAACTAGATGCATACAAAATTCTTGAAAAACTAAACATAGAAGAAACTGACACGAGTCAATGGGGTGTTTGTTTGTACGATGATCAATGGCATCAAGGTGTGATTGGTATATTGGCTTCTAGAATTAAAGAAAAATTAAACAGACCTGTGATTGCTTTTGCGAAAGCAAATGATGGCGAAGTAAAAGGTTCAGCGCGTTCAATAAAGGGCCTACATATCCGTGATACCTTGGATGATATTGCTTGTCAGCACCCAGAAATGTTGAAGAAATTTGGTGGCCATGCAATGGCTGCTGGAATGAGTTTGTTAGAACGTGACTTAGAAGAGTTCACTTTATTATTTAACGAGGCGGTTAAAAAACGTTTAGATAATAAAGAACCAGAAAACGTGTTTTTAGTGGATGGAGAAATCCCCGATAACGACATTAACTTAAATTTAGCCGAATTGCTAAGGCAAGGCGGCCCTTGGGGGCAATCCTTTGAAGAGCCATTATTTGTAGGGACGTTCTCAGTAAAAAACGCACGAATTCTAGGTCAAAAACACGTTAAATTTGATTTAGAAACCATGTCATCCGGCAGAAGGTTAGATGCAATATATTTTAATGTAGATAATCCAGATAGCTTAGTTGGTCAGGCTGAAATGACGCTGGTTTATCAGTTGGATGTGAATACATACCTAGGGCATTCTAAAGTTCAGTTGATGGTCAGGCATGTTCTTTAAACCTATTAAGTTAGATAGGTTCCAAAGGTAATTCACAATGACCAAAGAAGCGCTAAGTATCTTGGCCATTGCATTAACCTTTTATGGTTTTTATCCCTATATTCGCTCCATTAGATTGGGCGAATTCAAACCGCATATGTTTTCGTGGATAATTTGGGCGACCACTACATTTATCGTATTTTTCGCACAAATTGAAGGCGGTGGTGGAGCAGGGGCTTGGCCAACAGGTGTATCGGCCATCATCACCTGCTATGTTGCGTACCTTGCCTACAAAAACATAGGTGATATAAAAATCACGCGGCTGGATTGGGTGTTTTTTCTAACAGCCATGTCATCTATACCGTTTTGGTATGTCACTGCAGACCCGTTATGGGCGGTTATTATCTTAACAACTGTGGATGTGTTTGGGTTGGCGCCAACACTACGCAAGGCATATTCATTTCCCAATGAAGAAAGTATCCATTTTTATTCAATCATCTTGTTAAGAAATATTATTTCATTGGTAGCATTAGAGTTGTATTCAGTAACGACAATGCTCTTTCCAGCGGCTGTTAGTGTGTTCTGTTTAATACTGATTATGATGATTGTTTATCGACGTCGTATCTTAAATAAAGCATGAAGGCTGATATGATGTGGTTTGTTCATTATTTTATTTAAACAATGCAATCTATAGAAATATCAAAAGAACCGGTCGAGTTATACAAAATATTAAAGTTCGAAGGGCTAGTGCCAAGCGGTGGTGAAGCAAAGCTTGTTATCTCGAATGGTATGGTGCTTTTAAATGGAAAAGTTGAAACGCAAAAAAGGAAAAAGATAATATCCGGCGATATTATTGAATTTGCAAATGAAAAATTCCGTATTAATCTTGTTGGTGCTCCTTAACGTTATATGGATGAGAGACGCATCAAAAAATCATTGCTTAGCTTAAAAGCTGAATTGCAAACTCAAGAAGATGCATTTCAAGAAACGAATAAACCATTAGAGTTAGATCAGGCGCGTTTAGGTCGGCTATCACGTATGGATGCAATGCAAGTACAAGAAATGGAACTTGAAACATCTAGGCGCCGAGTGCTTCACATAACTAAAATTGACGGTGCTCTTATACGCTTAAAAGAAGGTGAGTATGGCTATTGTTATGTTTGTGGAGAAGAACTTGATGAGCGCCGCCTAAAAATTGATCCGACCACCACGCGTTGTTTACCTTGTGCGGATTAATATAATGTTTTTCAGTTTCAGTTTTAAATTACAGTTCATGCCATATTATATAAAGGGTAGCGACCCCTTAATGTAAATCGAGGACAGACCCCAATTAACAACCCCCTTTACACTCTAATTCATCAATCCTTTATTTACACTGAACTAATATAGTACTAAAATAGTCCTATATAAGAGGATTGTATGCTTAGAGTTAGTAAATTAACAGATTATGCGACGGTAATATTAACGCATATTGCTCATCAGCCTGATGAGTTGCACGCTGCGTCTGATATTACGCAGGATACTGGCGTTGCGTTACCGACGGTGAGTAAAGTATTAAAACTACTCGCTAAAGCCAATATTCTTATTTCATATCGTGGGTCAAAAGGCGGCTATGCGTTGGCCAATAAACCCAATGAAACGAATGTTGCCGAGGTGATTACGGCTATTGAAGGGCCTATTGGCATGACGGAATGCACTACAAGTGACGGCACGTGTGAGCAAGAGTCTTCGTGTGAGATTAAAGGTAATTGGAATTTAATTAATAGGGCAGTGTATACGGCATTAGAGGCGGTTACATTGGCGGATATGGTGGCGCCTGTGCGTCAACAAGCAGTTACTGTTGGACTACCTACGGTAACAAAATCAAACGATTTAAACGTGGAGAACTAGATGTCAGCATCTAATGAAAATTTAAAGGACATGATTGGTCAAGAGTACAAAGATGGTTTTGTGACTGATATTGAGTCAGATTCTTTCGAGTCGGGCTTAAACGAAGATGTAATACGAAAACTGTCTGCGATTAAGGAAGAACCAGAGTTTTTGCTTGAATGGCGTTTGGAAGCGTATCGCCACTGGTTAACGATGGAGCACCCTGAATGGTCGTTTGTTGAGTTCCCAAAAATTGATTTCCAAGATATAAGCTATTATTCCGCACCAAAAAGCATGGCTGATGGCCCGAAAAGCTTAGATGAGGTTGATCCAGAGCTTATTAGCACCTACAACAAGTTAGGTATTCCGTTAGAAGAGCAAATGCGTTTAGCGGGTGTGGCGGTTGATGCGGTATTTGATAGTGTATCTGTTGCGACTACGTTTAAAGATAAGTTATATGAAGCAGGTGTAATTTTCTGCTCGTTCTCTGAAGCGGTTAAAGAGCACCCAGAACTGATTAAACAGTATTTAGGTACGGTGGTTTCTCAATACGATAATTTCTATGCTGCATTGAATGCGGCTGTGTTCAGTGATGGCTCGTTTGTGTACATTCCTAAAGGCGTACGTTGCCCTATGGAGCTTTCAACGTACTTTCGTATTAATGCGGCAAACACAGGTCAATTTGAACGGACACTGATTGTTGCTGAAGAAGGCAGCCATGTTAGTTATTTGGAAGGCTGTACAGCACCAATGCGAGATGAAAACCAACTTCATGCGGCGGTAGTTGAATTGGTGATTTTGAAGGATGCAGAGATTAAATACTCAACCGTACAAAACTGGTACCCCGGTGATGAAAACGGCGTAGGCGGTATTTACAACTTCGTAACAAAGCGTGCTGAATGTCGAGGCGACAACGCAAAAGTGTCTTGGACACAAGTTGAAACGGGCTCTGCCATTACATGGAAATACCCAAGTGTTGTTTTGAAGGGTGATAATTCAATTGGTGAGTTTTATTCAGTGGCACTAACCAATAATTACCAGCAAGCGGATACGGGTACAAAAATGATCCACCACGGTAAAAACACCAGCAGTACTATTATTTCTAAAGGTATTTCTGCGGGCAAAGGTCAAAACACTTACCGCGGCTTAGTTAAGATTGGTCGTAAGGCAGAAAATGCACGTAATTACACACAGTGTGACTCACTATTAATGGGTGACCAATGTGGAGCACACACGTTCCCGTACATTGAAACAAAAAACCCGAGTGCGACGATTGAGCACGAAGCGTCCACATCTAAAATCAGTGAAGACCAATTGTTCTACTGCATGCAGCGCGGCATATCAGCAGAAGATGCGGTATCAATGATTGTTAATGGCTTCTGTAAGGAAGTGTTTAAAGAATTACCCATGGAGTTTGCCGTTGAAGCACAAGCTCTATTAGGCATTAGCCTTGAAGGTAGTGTCGGATAAGGAACTCATGCCCAAGGGCATAAATTAAACGTTATTTAGGAATAAGAACATGTTAAAAATTGAAAACTTGCACGTTAGTGTCGAAGGTAAAGAGATTTTAAAAGGTATCAACTTAGAAATTGGCACGGGCGAAGTACACGCGATTATGGGACCAAATGGTTCAGGTAAAAGTACTTTGTCGTACATTCTTGCAGGCCGTGAAGGCTATGATGTGACGGAAGGTCGTGTGCTATTTAACGGCAAAGATTTGTTAGAAATGAGTGTTGAAGAACGCGCCTGGGCTGGTGTTTTCTTAGCATTTCAATACCCAGTAGAAGTACCGGGTGTGAGCAATATCTATTTTCTAAAAGCAGCATTGAATGGTATTCGTAAATTCCAAGGCTTATCTGAGTTAGACGCAATGGACTTTATTGGAACAGTAAAAAGCAAAATGAAAGACTTGGAGATGGATGAGAAGTTCTTATACCGAGCTGTCAATGAAGGCTTTTCAGGTGGTGAAAAAAAACGCAATGAAATTCTTCAAATGTCGGTGCTTGAACCTTCGCTTTGTTTATTAGATGAAACTGATTCAGGTTTGGATATTGATGCGTTGCAAATTGTTGCAGAAGGCGTTAATCGTTTACGTGACCCTAAGCGCTCGTTCGTATTGATTACACATTACCAACGTTTGCTGGACTACATTAAACCTGACCATGTGCATGTACTAGCACACGGCAAAGTTGTTAAATCGGGCGGCCCTGAATTAGCTTTAGAGCTAGAAGAGCAAGGTTATGCTTGGATTGATGAAAAATTAGCGAGTTAATTATGTCTGTTACACATTTACCTACAGCGCATTTTGAGACGTTAATTGCTAAAGAGAAATCACTGTGCGGCAGCGACTTAAATTGGCTTAATAGTTTACGCAAAAAAGCCGTTGATGAGTTTAAAGGAACTGGGTTTCCCTCACCGCGTGAAGAAGAGTGGCGTTATACAAATATCACACCAATTGAAAAAAGCCAATTTGGTTTAAACAAAAAGGCCGGTAATGTTGATGCTGAATTTCTAAAAACAGTATTGATAGATGATTGCCATCACCTTGTGTTCGTTGATGGCTTTTATCAGGCTGAATTGTCATCTGTAGAAACGCTGGCAGAGGGTGTTGTGGTTTCGTCAGTTAGCGAAGGCTTAGCGGATAACGAAGCACTCATCAAATCGTTGCTTGATTCTGTGGTCGAAACACCTGCATTAGGGTTTGTTAACTTTAATACAGCCCTGTTTACTGATGGCGCAGTTATTTCAATTGAAGAAAATACAGTCATTGAAAAACCTATTCAAGTCGCCTTTGTTTCTACAAAAAAAAGTGCGCTGAGTATTTCTAACTGCCGTAATTTAATATTGGCGAAGGCATCATCTAAAGCAACTATTATTGAGAGTTATCATGGTATTGATGATAGCTGTTACTTAAGTAATGTCATCTCGGAAATTGTTGTTGAGTCGAATGCGCACTTATCACATAACCGATTACAAGTTGAATCGTTAAAGGCATATCACATCGCTGGTGTTTATTCGCGCCTAGAAAAAGATGCCATATTTAAACAATATAACTACACATTTGGTGGCATCTTATCGCGTGCTGAAATCCATGCTGAATTAGGCACAGCGTCTGATTGCAGTTTAGATGGCTTGTATATTGCTGAAGATCACCAACATATGGACAACCATACGAGATTAAACCATGCGCAACCGCATGCGATTAGTAACGAGACGTATAAAGGTATTATGAATGACCGTTCGCGGGGTGTTTTTCAAGGGCGAATTATTGTGGCTCAAGATGCGCAAAAAACAGATGCGAAAATGAATAACCGTAATTTGTTGTTATCAGATACTGCGGAAGCTGACACGAAACCACAACTTGAAATTTATGCGGACGATGTTAAATGTGCGCACGGTGTGACCGTAGGGCAATTAGATGATGCAGCTATTTTCTACTTACGTTCACGTGGTGCTGATGAAGCGATGGCAAAAAACATGCTGACGTTTGCGTTTGCCAATGAAATGGTCGAACGAATCGACTACCAACCCTTACGCCTTAAAGTGTTAGAAGAGCTTGTAAAACGTTTCCCACAGCAAGGCATGAAATTAGAGTGGCTATGAATCAAGTAGTAACAAATATTGATGGTTACGATGTAGAGCGTATACGCCAAGATTTCCCCGTGCTTGACCAAGAAATACGTGGCAAGAAATTGGTGTATTTAGATAATGCGGCGACCAGTCAAAAACCTAAAACGGTTATAGATAGCATTGTTAATTATTACGAAAACGACAATGCCAACATTCACCGTGGTGTGCATACATTAAGCGAGCGTGCGACGCTTTCTTACGAAAATGCGCGTAAGACGGTGGCGAAGTTTATGAATGCTGAGTCGGAAAAAGAAATCGTATTTACGCGCGGCGCAACTGAAGCAATTAATCTCATTGCAAACGCATTTGCAGAGAAACTTTCTGCGGGTGACGAGGTGCTTATTACTGCGATGGAACATCACTCGAACATTGTGCCTTGGCAAATGTTGTGCGAAAAAACAGGTGCTGTATTAAAAGTAGCGCCAATAAACGAGCGGGGTGAATTAATACTTGAATCGTTTGAGGCGCTCGTCAGTAAAAAAACAAAGTTTGCTGCTATTTCGCATATGTCGAATGCCTTGGGAACGATTAACCCCATTAAGCAAATGATTGATTTGCTGCATCAGTTTGATGTGCCTGTGTTAATAGATGGTGCGCAGGCGATTCCACACATTACAGTTGATGTGCAAGCGTTAGATTGTGAGTTTTATGTGTTCTCTGGTCACAAGCTATATGCCCCAACGGGTATTGGTGCACTGTATGGCAAGATGGAGCAGTTGGAACAAATGGCGCCGTATCAAGCTGGTGGTGACATGATAAGTGTTGTCACGTTTGATAAGACGGTTTACAACAAAGTGCCGTATAAATTTGAAGCCGGCACACCGAATATTGTTGGAACAATTGGCTTAGGCGCAGCTATTGATTACGTAACAAATATTGGCGTAGATGCAATAGCGGCCCACGAAAATAGTTTGCTTGAATATGCAGTAGAGCAATCAAAAAAAATCGACAAATTGCGAATTATTGGCACAGCTGAAAACAAAGGTGCGATTATGTCATTCGTATTGGATGGTATTCATCCGCACGATATTGGCACCATGATGGATCACCAAGGTATAGCAGTACGGGCAGGGCATCATTGTGCGATGCCTGTGATGGATTTCTTCGGTGTGCCGGCAACGGCCAGAGCGTCGTTTGCTATGTATAACACGCACGAAGAAGTGGACGCGTTAATGGCTGGAATTGAAAACTTAATTGAGATGTTTGGCTAATGTTAGATGATTTAAGAGACCTGTATCAAGAAGTTATTTTTGACCACAATAGAAACCCTAGAAACTTTCGTGCAATGGACGATGCAGACCGTCAAATAGATGGTTTTAATCCACTGTGCGGTGATCGTATAACGTTGTTTATAAAGCTAACGGGTAACAAAATTAGCGATGCAAGTTTTCAAGGCCAAGGCTGTGCTATTTCAACGGCATCAGCCTCATTAATGACGGATATCGTTAAAGGCCAAACAGAAGATGAAGCACAAAATTTGTTTTCACTGTTTCATAAAATGGCAACAGGCGAGCACGTCGAAATGGACGACTTAGGAAAATTGGCTGTATTAGCTGGCGTTTGTGAATACCCAGCACGTGTAAAGTGTGCAACGTTGCCGTGGCACACATTGGATGCTTTGTTGAAAGGCGCTGAAGAACCCGTTACAACAGAGTAACCTTTACGATAATGCGTGAGCTAAACCCGATTACCAATAAAATATCAGACCTTAAAGAGCGGACGATTTCGCTTAGGGGGTACCTTTGACTTTGAAACGAAACATGAGCGTCTTACTGAAGTTTTAAGAGAACTTGAAGACCCTGCGGCCTGGAATGATCCTGCTAGAGCGCAAGCTTTGGGTAAGGAACGAGGTCAGCTGGAATTGGTTGTCGATACGATAACTGAATTAACATCTGGGCTCGACGACGTAAACGATTTACTAGAGATGGCCGTTGAAGATAATGACGATGAAACGGTCGGCACCCTTGATGATGAGCTGACTGTTTACGAAAAAAAAGTAGCCAATCTTGAGTTTCAACGGATGTTCTCTGGTGATATGGACGCGAACAGTGCATTCTTAGATATTCAGTCAGGTTCTGGTGGAACTGAAGCTCAAGATTGGGCAGAAATGATATTGCGCATGTACCTTCGTTGGGCTGAACAGCACGACTTTAAAACAGAGTTAATTGAAGTGTCGTCGGGTGATGTGGCAGGCATTAAAAGCGCTACTATTTCAATTCAAGGTGATTATGTATACGGCTGGTTACGGACTGAAATTGGCGTACACCGCCTAGTTCGTAAATCTCCATTCGATTCAGGTAGTCGTCGTCATACCTCTTTCGCCGCCGTTTTCGTATCACCAGAAATAGACGATGATATTGAAATTGATATCAACCCTGCTGATTTGAGAATTGACGTGTATCGCGCTAGTGGCGCGGGTGGCCAGCACGTGAATAAAACTGAATCTGCGGTGCGTATCACCCATGAGCCAACAAACACAGTGGTTCAATGCCAGAATGATCGTTCTCAACACAAAAATAAAGCCACGGCGATGAAACAGTTAAAAGCCAAGTTGTACGAGTTAGAAATGCAGAAGAAAATGGCAGACCAGCAAACCCAAGAAGAAGGTAAGTCGGATATTGGGTGGGGAAGTCAGATACGTTCGTACGTACTGGATCAATCCAGAATTAAAGATTTACGCACCGGTGTAGAAACCGGTAATACACAGGCCGTGCTTGATGGAGCATTGGATCAATTTATTGAAGCTAGTTTAAAAAGTGGAATTTAAGACATGAGTGATCAAAAAGAACAAGCACCGCAAGATGAAAATAAATTAATCGCTGTTCGACGCGAAAAATTGGCTGAAATTAAAAAACAGGGTAATGCTTACCCGAATGATTTTAGACGCGAGAATTTTTCTGAAGCCTTGCACGCCGAGTACGACCAATTTGATAAAGAAACGTTAGCTGAAAAAGACATTAGTGTGTCATTGGCGGGTCGGCTTATGGCCAAACGTGTGATGGGTAAAGCGAGTTTTGCCCACGTGCAAGACATGACAGGGCGGATGCAGTTATTCGTACAACGAGATACCTTACCAGAAGGCCATTACCAAACATTTAAAGGCTGGGATATTGGTGACATTATTTCAGTTGAAGGCGTGTTATTTAAAACCAAAACAGATGAATTGTCCGTTCGCGTCTCATCAATTAATTTACTGACTAAATCGTTACAGCCATTGCCTGAAAAGTTCCATGGTTTAACGGACCAAGAACAACGTTACCGCCAGCGTTATGTTGATTTAATCATGAACGATGACTCGCGTAAGGTATTCCAAATTCGTAGCAAAGTGGTTAGCTTTATTCGTCATTACTTGGTGGATAACAATTTCATGGAAGTGGAAACACCGATGATGCACGTTATACCTGGTGGAGCGACAGCTAAGCCATTTGCTACGCATCATAATGCCTTGGATATGGAGTTATTTTTACGTGTCGCTCCAGAGCTTTACCTTAAACGCCTAGTCGTCGGTGGCTTTGAACGTGTATTTGAAATAAACCGCAGTTTTAGGAACGAAGGCTTATCAACGCGTCATAACCCCGAATTCACCATGCTTGAATTCTATCAAGCCTATGCGGATTACAAGGACTTGATGGATTTAACTGAAGATATGCTGCGCACATTAGCACAATCTGTTTTGGGTTCAATGACAGTGCATTATCAAGGTGTTGATTACGATTTAGCAAAACCATTTAGACGCATGAGCGTGATTGAATCAATATTGCATTACAACGCAGATATCACCGAAGAGAACTTAGCGACGAAAGAAGCGGCTACTGAAGTGGCTGAGCGTTTATATATTCCGCTAGAAGCTGGTTATGGATTGGGTAAAATCCAAATAGAAATATTTGAGAAAACAGTGGAAGAAAAACTTCATGAACCAACGTTTATTACGGAATACCCAACCGAAGTATCGCCATTAGCGCGTAGAAGTGATGCGAACCCGTTTGTTACTGATCGTTTTGAATTTTTTGTAGGTGGCCGCGAAGTGGCGAATGGTTTCTCTGAGTTAAATGATTCAGAAGATCAAGCAGAACGCTTTAAACAACAGGTTGAAGACAAAGAAGCCGGTGATGATGAAGCCATGCATTATGATGCTGATTATATTCGCGCGTTAGAAATTGGCTTGCCGCCAACAGCAGGCGAGGGCATTGGAATTGACCGTTTAGTGATGTTTTTAACCGACTCAGCCTCAATTCGTGATGTTATCTTATTTCCACACATGCGACCTGAACAGTAACGTATTACAGTTAATTAGCTATGTCTGTCACCGAGTTTTTGACACCTTGGGAGTTCTCTCCCATGTTGGTTTTGTTTTTGGGTGTGTTAGGTGCGTTGTACTTTTTTGGGCAGCGTCGCACGCCTGAAGCTGAAAAGGGAGCCAAGTATTACTGGCAAGCAATAAGCTTCTATACGGGTTTAATCTCAATTTATATCGTCTCGCATACTTATTTGGATTATCTCTCGCAATACATGTTTTGGGTTCATCGCTTTCAACATTTGGTGCTTCACCATCTAGCGCCCTTATTAATGGTGCTTGGTGGTATGGAATTAATAAGAAGAGCATTACCTAATGCTGGGCAGCATTGGACGTCAATACCTGTTATTTTACGGTTACCCGTTGAACTGACTTACCGGTTAATCCAGCACCCTGTAGTAGCCCCGATTATATTTGTCGGTTTGATTTATCTTTGGTTGATTCCAGACATTCATTTTGCAGCAATGCTTAGTCAAAAGCTGTACTACATTATGAATTGGTCAATGCTTTTAGATGGCATGCTTTTTTGGTGGTTAGTGCTGGGGCCAGATTGGCAAGGGGAGTCGAAAGGTTTTGCCGTTAGACTTGTGATGCTAATAGTTGTTGTAGTGCCTCAGCAATTACTTGGTGCTTATTTAACGCTCACCAATTCAGTTGTTTATGATGTCTATGAGGTTTGTGGACGTGCTTGGCCAATCAGCCCGTTGGCTGATCAAATATATGGCGGTGTTATTACGTGGATACCCGCGAGCATGATGAGCGTACTAGGCTTAGTGCTAGTATTACAACGTCGTTTTAAATATCAGAAGAGACAAGAAAATGAAATTAATTAAGGTTTTAATCGTATTATTCGTGCTGTTGGTTTTGGAGGCTTGTGCAAAAACAGAACCAACCAAATTGACAAATATTACAGGGCTTATTCCTGATTTGGAGTTTGAATTAACAGATGAAAATAATAAGCAGGTGACAGCAAAAGATTACCTAGGATCTACGGTTGCTATCTTTTTTGGGTTTACCAGTTGCCCAGAAATTTGCCCAACAACGATGCACCAATGGTCAACCATTATAAAAAAAATTGGTGAGCCGGCTAAATCAGTGAACGTGTTATTTATATCTGTAGATCCGCAGCGTGATTCAGCTGAAAAGTTAAAAAAATACACGGAAGCATTTGGCTCGGCCTTTATTGGGCTTCGTGGAGATGATGCCATCATAAAAGAGATGACCAAGCGTTACCGGGTTACGTTTGGTTATGGCGAAGAAGATGAGAAAGGTGACTATGATGTGTCACACAGTGGTGCGGTTTTTGTATTTGATAAGTTCGGGAAAGCTCGGTTATTAGCGACACAGTCATCGCTAACAGATGATATTACACAAGATTTATCGGCGTTGTTGAATCAATAAAACAACACCGAAACAATCCCTTATGAGTTTAATGAGTAGGGCGGCGGGTTAATGGATATTTTTCCAAACTCATCACTATTAATTGTAGCTTGGTCAAAATAATTATTTTTAATAATAACTGTACCAGAGTAACCCGAGTCAACATGTTGGATACAGTTGACAATGGTGCCAATGCTATTCTTGTCATCTGCTGTAAGAATGTCTATTCCCGGAGGGATGACAATATCGCTCTCAAATGAGAAAAGCCGACGTTTTACCGTTCCTTTGTAATGTAGGCGTGCAATAACTTCTTGACCTGTGTAACAACCTTTTTGAAAACTAATGCCATCAAGTGCGTCTAAATTAAGCATTTGAGGGATAAAAAGCTCACTGGTAGCCGGTGTTATTTCTGGCAAACAGGCATCTGTTAGGGCTCTGTCCCATTCTATTGTGTCTTGAGTTATAGAGAGTGCATTACTTTCTATGGCGAGTTTTAATGACATGTTTTCAATGAGGGTTAAACTCACAATGGTTTGAGCTCCGTACATGACGGTTGCAAACGAGTCGATAGTGTCATCCGTTTTTTGAATAGATGTATTGATATCACCTAAAATAGTATATTGCTCGGAAACATCTTTGATTTGAACGTCAGATCTGAATTTGTACATTTGTAATCGGTCTATTATGAGCTTAGATAAGCCACTATTAAGCACCATAAAATAGGTATCAGCTTGTTTTATGAGGTGGAATAAACAAATCACACGGCCTTTAGGGTTGCATAAGGCACCCATTGTTCCTCCATTGTTTTCAATATCTGCAACATCACAGGTCACTTGTCCCTGTAAAAAATTTTCAGCATCGTTGCCATTGAATGAAATAACGGATTTTTTGTTGTTTAGATCGTAAAAACTGCTCATTAGACGTTAGTATATATTGTTGTATATCGTTGCCTTATTTTAGCGCTATCATACTTATGTTGCAGCACAAAAAACAGAAACTTATTCTTGAATAAAAACCATGTATGTTTTAATCTTACTCTTTTGTGCGTAGGGGGAATTATGGAAGAAAGTAAAAAAGATAAAGTTAAAGAAAAATCGAGTTCTTTACTTCATGAAACCGACTCTAAACCCACAATAAAATCAAAAGAGTTAAACGGTCGGAAAGGGTTAGAGCCAACACGTTATGGCGACTGGGAAAAAAACGGCCGTTGCATAGATTTCTGAAACATTACATTATTTAAACTTAGAGGTTTTATATGAGTAGCAACAACAGACCACTGTCTCCACATTTGGATGTATACAGTTTGCCTTTGTCGGCATTGATTTCCATTGTGCATCGTGGAACAGGAGCGTTTTTATCAATAGGCTCAATTGTTCTAGTGTGGTGGTTAATGGCACTTGCTGGTGGTGAAGAAGCATTTATGTCAGCTCAATCGTTTATGGGCAGTTTTTTTGGCCGGCTTATTTTATTTGGATGGTCATTTGCTTTGTTTTTTCATTTGGCTAATGGTATTCGACATTTGATTTGGGATGCAGGCTACGGCTTTGAAAAAGAAGCGGTCGAAAAATCATCTTTAATTGTTATTGGTGCAGCAGGGTTCTTAACCTTCTTTGTTTGGGTTATAGCCTTTTCATTCGGTATAGGAGCATAAGATGAGTTTAAAATCACCCTTGGGCCAGGCCAAAGGCCTTGGTTCAGCGAAAGATGGCTTACATCACTGGTGGGCACAACGTGTTACAGCAATTGCATTAATACCATTAACAATATGGTTTGCTTTCAAAGTAGCAATATTAAGTATGTCAGATTATCAAACAGTGCTTGAATCTATAGGTTCACCGTGGTCTGCAGCGCTTATTGTGTCTTTAGTTGTTGCTGCTTTCTACCATGCAGCTCTTGGCATGCAAGTTATTTTTGAAGACTATATTAGCCACAAGGCAGCTCGAATTATTGCCATTATGAGCACTAATTTATTAATGTTTTTATTAGGTGCAGCCGCTGTTATTGCGGTTGTTCGTATTGCCCTTGGAGGCTAGAGTTTGATGGATATTAAAGATTACAAGATTACCGAACATAAATATGACGTTGTAGTGGTCGGTGCTGGTGGTGCTGGTTTACGCGCCACGTTTGGTATGGCTCAAAAAGGCCTTAAAACAGCGTGTATTACTAAAGTCTTCCCAACACGTAGCCATACCGTTGCTGCACAAGGTGGCATTAGTGCTGCGTTAGGAAATATGGGTAAAGATGATTGGCGTTGGCATATGTATGACACCGTCAAAGGCTCTGATTGGTTAGGTGACCAAGACGCGATTGAGTACATGTGCCGTGAGGCGATTCCTGCGATTGTAGAATTAGAGCATTACGGTGTGCCATTTTCTCGTACTGAAGAAGGTAAAATTTACCAACGCCCATTCGGTGGCATGACAACTAATTACGGTGAAGGTACTGCGCAACGTACTTGTGCGGCGGCTGATAGAACAGGTCACGCGATTCTTCATACCTTATATCAACAATCTTTAAAGCACGATGCTGAGTTTTTTATTGAGTACTTCGCGCTTGATATGATTATGGATGACGATGGCGTTTGCCGTGGCGTGCTAGCCCTTAAAATGGATGATGGAACATTGCATTTGTTCCGTTCACACATGGCGGTGATGGCAACCGGTGGTTACGGTCGTTCATTCTTCTCTTGTACATCAGCCCACACGTGTACTGGTGACGGTAATGCAATGGCGTTACGGGCCGGTTTGCCTTTACAAGACATGGAGTTCGTTCAATTTCACCCAACCGGCATTTATGGCTCGGGCTGTTTGATTACTGAAGGTGTGCGTGGAGAGGGTGGTTATTTAACTAACTCTAAAGGCGAACGCTTTATGGAACGTTATGCGCCAAATGCTAAAGATTTAGCATCGCGTGACGTGGTCAGTCGTTCTATGACCATTGAAATAAATGAAGGTCGTGGTGTTGGCCCAGATGGCGATCATATTTTCCTTCACCTTGAGCATTTAGGCCCAGAAGTAATTGAAGAGCGTCTACCGGGTATTGCTGAAAGTGCGAAAATATTTGCTGGTGTTGATGTAAGTAAGGAGCCAATTCCCGTACTACCTACTGTGCATTACAATATGGGTGGTATACCAACTAATTACAAAGGCGAAGTGGTTACGCTGAAAGGAAAAGATCCGGATACCATCGTTGAAGGCCTTATGGCTATTGGTGAAGCGGCCTGTGTGTCTGTACACGGTGCTAACCGCCTTGGCTCTAACTCACTGCTTGATTTGGTTGTATTTGGTCGCTCAGCAGCGATTAGAGCTGCAGAAGTTGTAGAAGCGGGCGCTGATCATAAAGAGTTGGATGAGAATGCCTGCGATAAGGCATTAACTCGATTAGACAAGTACAGAAATGCAGACGGTTCTAAGAAAACATCTGAGGTTCGTTTAGATATGCAAAAAACCATGCAAATGCATGCTGCCGTATTTAGAACGGGTGACTCCATGAAAGAAGGCGTTAAAAAACTGAAAGGCGTTATCAAATCATTTGAAGATGTATCGGTGTCAGATCGTTCGCTTATATGGAACACAGACCTTATTGAAACACTTGAGTTAGACAACTTGTTATCTCAAGCTGCTGTAACGATTGAAGGTGCGTTAAACCGCGAAGAAAGCCGTGGTGGTCATGCGCGTGAAGATTTCCCAGATCGTGATGATGAAAAATGGCATAAGCATTCAATTATGTGGTTTGACGAAAAGAATAAAGTAAAAATTAAGTACCGCCCTGTGCATATGTACACATTGTCGGATGATGTGGACGTTGTTCCGCCTAAAAAGCGTGTCTATTAAGACTTAACGAGGATAAATAAATGGCTGAATTTACACTTCCAAAGAACTCGGTAGTACAAGAGGGTATAACTTACCCAGCACCAGAAGGTGCTACGAATGTACAAGAAGTACATGTGTATCGCTGGGATCCCGATAGTGGTGAGAACCCACGTGTTGATATTTATAATCTTGATTTAGATACTTGTGGGCCGATGGTGTTAGATGCGATTATCAAAATTAAAAACGAAGTTGACTCAACGTTAACGTTCCGTCGCTCATGCCGCGAAGGTATTTGCGGCTCATGTTCGATGAATATCAATGGTAAAAACACATTGGCTTGTACAAAGGATATCGGTGATATCGATGGGCCAATTAAAATTTACCCATTGCCACATCTGCCAGTGGTTAAAGATGTTGTGCCTGATTTAACGCATTTCTATGCGCAATACACATCCATTAAACCTTGGATTCAAACAGATACACCGCCGCCATCAGATCGTGAGCATCTTCAGTCAAAAGAAGACCGTTCAAAATTAGATGGTCTGTACGAATGTATTCTATGTGCCTGCTGTTCAACATCTTGCCCTAGTTACTGGTGGAATGGTGACCGTTATTTAGGCCCAGCCATCTTATTGCAAGCTTATCGTTGGTTAGCTGATTCACGTGATGAAAATGCGGGCGAACGCTTGGATGAATTAGAAGATCCCTTTAAGTTGTATCGTTGTCATACCATCATGAACTGTACTGAAACATGTCCTAAAGGCTTAAACCCAGCGAAAGCAATTGCAGAAATTAAGAAATTATTAGTTGAACGTAAAATAGCCTAATGTCCGAAAAATCAAAGCTCCTTTGGCGTTGCCGACGTGGCGTAAAGGAGCTTGATGTTGTGTTTACAAAATTTGTAGATTCATTCTATGATGAATTAAATACACAACAGAAACAAGCGTTCACAAAGTTGCTTGATATAGAGGACCCAGAGATTTTAAGTTATATGTTGCGTCAAACTGAGCCAAGCGATGCTGAGATAGCTGGCATTGTTGAGATGGTCAGAAATAACCTTTAGTGTGCCTTTACTGTGTGTCGCTGAACGACTAGTACCATGTTACTTTGGGGTTAGTATAGTGTCACGCTTAAAGTTTTTATCATCTGTATTTGGGTAATCTAAGGTGTAGTGTAAACCCCGGCTTTCTTTTCGTTCTAAGGCGCTATCAATAATCAGTTCGGCTGTTGTTAATAGATTTCTAAGTTCGAGGAAATCACTGGTGACATGGAAGCTACTGTAATATTCAGACACCTCTTTTTTTAATAGTTCAACTCTGTGTTTGGCACGTTGTAGACGTTTGGTCGTTCTAACAATGCCAACATAATCCCACATAAATTGTCTGAGTTCAGCCCAGTTATGGGAAACAACAATGGCTTCGTCAGAGCTTATAACCCGAGAATCATCCCACTTTTTTATGTCAGGTAGTTTTGTTTCTTGACTAAATGACTCGGTAATATGCTTACATGCTTGTCGGGCAAAAACGAGGCACTCTAAAATTGAGTTGCTTGCTAAGCGGTTGGCACCATGTAAGCCAGTAAATGCGGTTTCGCCTATAGCGTACAGTCCCTTAATGTCAGTGCAGCCATTCTCATCCGTCATTACGCCGCCACAAGTATAGTGAGCTGCGGGAACAACGGGGATTGGCTCTTTGGCCATATCAAATCCAAATTCAAGGCAACGTTTATGTAACATCGGAAAATGATTTTTGGTAAATTTTGATGTACGGTGACTCATATCCAAAAAGACAGAATCAATCCCTAAGCGTTTTATCTCATGGTCAATGGCTCGAGCAACAGTATCCCGAGGGGCGAGCTCTGCTCTTTTGTCAAAGCCGGGCATAAAACGTGAGCCATCGGGCAATGTTAATAAACCACCTTCACCACGAACCGCCTCACTGATTAGAAATGATTTTGCCTCAGGGTGAAATAAACACGTTGGATGAAATTGCATAAACTCCATATTGGCTACCCGTGAGCCAGCACGCCATGCCATTGCTATTCCATCGCCGGTTGAAACATCCGGGTTACTTGTATATAAATAAACCTTGCTTGCACCACCGGTTGCTAACGTAACGCAGGGTGCTTGCATGCTAATAACGGTGTCTTTTTTCGTGTCGAGTACATAACACCCATTAATATGCTTTTGGTCATTTTGTTTATGATGATAGGTGACTAAATCAATCACATTGTGATGTTCGAAGATTTTAATGTTCTTTTTTTGAACAGTTAAGTCGCTCAATGATGTTTGTACTTCTTTGCCTGTTGAATCGTTAGCATGAACAACACGTCTATGTGAATGCCCACCTTCGCGCGATAGGTGTAGTTTCTCTTGCCCTTTAGACGGTTGATCAACTGAAAATGCAACATTGTTTTCAATAAGCCAATCAATACTTGCCTTACCGTTTTCTACAACGAGCTCAACAATGGATTCATTTGATAAGCCTGCTCCAGCAATTAACGTGTCTTTGATATGCGACTGAATAGAATCTTTTTTATCTAAAACAGCTGATATACCGCCTTGTGCATAAAAAGTATTTCCTTCGTTCATGTCGAGCTTTGAAAGAACAGCAATGTTTAAATGTTCTGGAAGAGATAGGGCCAAGCCGAGTCCGGCGGCACCACTGCCAATTATAATGACATCAAAAGATAACGATTTCTGCATGTTAAATAAGTTGTTGGGGTTAAATATTGCGATGATAATACCAAGCTTGAAGAGATATATTCACGATTTTATTTATAAAAGCATAACAAAACCATTTGTAACTTTTAAACTTAAGGCTAATCTAGTTTAGAATGAGTTCAAATTCACTAAAATCGACAACACTATTTGCAATGACTAATGAAGATGACCAATTATTGGTGGAATTAGTCCAGCAAGGAAACAAGAAGGCGTTTGACAAGCTTGTTTTACGCCATCAACAAAAAGTTTTACAGTTAGTCATGCGTTATGTGAAAGACCCCTCAGAAGCGCAAGATGTTGCTCAAGAGGCGTTTATTAAAACATATCGTGCACTACCGAACTTTAGAGGTGATAGTGCGTTTTATACATGGCTTTATAGAATTGCCGTGAATACAGCAAAGAATTATTTAGTATCAAGAGCTAGACGTTTCGTTAATAGTGAAGTCGATGCTGAAGAAGCAGAAACTTATGATGGTGCGTATTTGTTAACAGAAGCTGATTCACCAGAACATTTGTTATTAACTGAAGAAATCCGTCTAAAAATTCAGCAAACGATTGAACAATTACCTGATGATTTAAAAACTGCGATTAGATTAAGGGAGCTAGAAGGGCTTAGTTATGATGAAATTGCCGTTAAAATGGATTGCCCTGTTGGTACTGTTAGATCACGAATATTTAGAGCACGTGAAGCAATTGATAAAATAATTGAACCTTTATTAAATTAGCCGGTCTATTTACGCATATGAAAGAAAAACACTTACAACATGTATCTTCACTACTAGATGGTGAATTGGGCCCAGAAAATTCCGAACAAACAATTGAAACACTGTGCGATGAAGGTCAAGCTGGCAAAAAATTGGATCGTTATGCGCTTATTGGCAGTGCGTTACGAGATGAAACAGTTGTTGTTTATGAAGAAGGTTTTTTAGCAAAAGTTCAAAAAGCCCTAGAAGAAGAGCCTGCAGTACTGGCACCTATTCATGTTAAAAAGGCGAATAACAAGCCTTATATTGGCGTGGCTGTTGCAGCCTCATTTGCGTTTATTTCGATGATTTTATTTAATGTTTTCCCTGGCCCATCTAATACTGACTCATTGTCGCCTTATGCTGAAGGCATTCAAATTGAAGACACTCAGGTCGCATTTGAAGATGAGCCTAATAATATAGAATTAGAAGAATATCTTAATGCTCAGCGTGATGTTGAACAAAGCTTGAGACCCAAAACACGCTTAGTGGACTTTGAAAAATAACAACAACCTGTTATTCTTTTTACTTCATAGGTTTTTTATTTAAGTAACGCTAAGTATGGGTAATAGTCGTTTTCGAAACGCACCTTTTTTTCTTTTTTTTCTTGTCATGTTTGTCTCTTCAGCTGCTCCGGCTGAAACTTCTCCAAAAAAACTTATAAACAACATATTTCAACCGTCTACACCGAACGACTATTACGCCAGCTATGTAAATATCCGCCCATCAGGGATGCAGTTTTCAGATGTTTATAGTGGCGTTGTAAATAAAAGGCGGTATAAACGAACTGTTTTATCAGGTGACGTGGATGTTGAGGTGGTCAATTCGCCAATGGCAGTCAGTTACTACGATGCTAAGACAGAGCAGAAGATTTCTTACCCAAAAGAGTTTCTCAATTCACAACTAGAACTGCTTTCTTCAAGCCTAGAAAAAGCACGTAATTATTATTCAATACAGGTCGTTGAAAATGCCGAACGAGTTGCAGAACGTGAGACGTATAGGTTGTCGGTGATGGCTAAATTGCCAGGTCGATACAGTCGGGTATATTGGATTGATAAAAGCAATTTTATTATATTGAGAGTAGATGTGTTGGATACGGATGGTCAATTAATTGAACGAATAAAGTGCACGTCTCTAGTCTTTAAAGAGCAAGAGAAACATAAGCTGATAGTATCAAAAGACAAAGAACAATTTTATGAATTAGATGTTCAACTTAAGCCCTTGAGTGAGCGAATAAAATTAGGGTGGTTGCCAGATGAATACGAAATTGTTAACAGTATCGACGTACTAAATGGCGACGCAATTGAAACGCAGTTTATGTTGAGTGATGGGTTTTCTAAGATTACAGTGATGATTAACCCTCATCATGCTGTCAGTAGTACTATAGAAGCTAATCATGAGCGTGATGCATGGCAAAAATATGTTATTAATTCTGATGGTCAACAGGTGGTTGTTAGTGGGGATGTGCCATTAGCTATTGTTAAAAAAATTGCGACTAATATATCTCGGTAAATTTTATGATTGAAGAAAATGCAACAGTACAGGATATCAATAAGGGAGTTGTTACACTTCAAACAATTAAAAGCAGTGCTTGTGGGGGATGTAAAGAATCTGACACATGCTCGACATCGATTCTTTCTAAATACTTCGCCAATAAAAGTATCGAATTGAATTTAGATACTGACTTGCCAGTAAAAATTGGTGATTATGTAACAGTTGGACTTGAGGAGCAGGCGCTTGTTAGGTTAACGGTGCTCATTTATTTTATACCCATTATTGTCATGTTTGTGTTTGCAATATTGGGTACGTTCATTACAGATTATTTGAACATCACGAACGAGCTGTTGATTATAGCGTTTGCTTTAATAGGCTTGGGTGGTTCGTTTATAGGCTTGAAAAAATTTGGTAGTTACTTTTTTAATCTAGATAAACTTAACCCCGTTGTGTTGAAAATCAATTAAGCGACCCCATTTATTTTTAATGAGACTTATAAGTATGGAGAGCAATTTAATGTTTAAACAGTTAAAAAATAGTTACCTTCTGGTCGTAATGTCACTTTTGTTTGTGGTAAATACAAGTATAGCTAATGGTTTGCCAGACTTTACAACATTGGTTGAAAATCATAGTAATGCCGTTGTGAACATTAGTACTACAGAAAAACCAAAGAATGTTCGCAGTTCTGTACCGCCTAATGGACTACAGTTGCCAGAAAATGGCCAATATAATGATCTGTTTAAGCACTTTTTCGGGGCACCAGGGCAACAAAGAAGACCCCAGCGTGAGGCACATTCATTAGGGTCAGGTTTTATTATTTCTGAAGATGGTTATTTGTTAACTAATCATCATGTTGTAAAAAATGCAGATGAAATTATTGTGCGTTTCCAAGATCGTCGTGAACTTAAAGCAACGTTAATTGGTAGTGATGAGCGTACAGATGTTGCATTATTAAAAGTTGAGGCGAAGGGTTTACCGGTTTTAAAATTCGGTTCATCAAAAAACCTTAAAGTTGGTGAGTGGGTATTTGCAATAGGCTCGCCTTTTGGTTTTGATAGTAGCGTTACTGCGGGCATTGTTAGTGCGAAAGGGCGTAGTTTACCGCAAGAAAATTACGTGCCTTTTATTCAAACGGATGTGGCTATAAACCCTGGAAATTCTGGTGGCCCTTTATTTAATTTAAAAGGTGAAGTGGTCGGTATTAATTCACAAATATATAGCCGATCGGGTGGCTTTATGGGCTTGTCTTTTGCCATACCGATTGATGTTGCTATGAATGTCAGCAATCAGCTTAAACAATCTGGCCGTGTTAATCGAGGTTGGCTTGGCGTACGGATTCAAGATGTGACACGTGAATTAGCCGAGTCATTTGATATGGACAAGCCTCATGGTGCTTTGATTTCTCAAATTATCCCTAATAGCCCAGCAGAAAAAGCAGGGCTATTAACAGGCGATATTATTATCGAATTTAATGGAAATGTTGTTAACAGGTCTTCTTCATTACCGCCACTCGTTGGTTCTACCAATATTTCAGATAAAGCGCGTGTCAAAATTATCAGAAATAAAAAAACCAAAAAAATAAACGTTAAATTAGAAAGTTTGCCAGATGATAATGTTGCTGAACCCACAATACCAGCACCTGTGAAAAAGAAATCAGATAACTTGTTAGGCATGTCTGTTATTGATTTAACAGATAAAATGCGCAGTCAATTTGATATCAAACGTTTTGGTGTTCTAGTAAAGCAGACTGAAAAAGGGGCTGGTGAGAAGGCAGGGATTCGACGTGGCGATCTTATTATGCAATTTAACGGTGTGAACGTAAAAGATGTTAAACACCTAAGTAAATTAGTTAAAAAAGCTGCAAATTCTAAGTATGTGCCGGTTTTAATTCATAGGCAAGGTAATCCAATATTTCTCGCGTTGAAAAAATAAAGGGTACAATAGCGGCATAAAAATAAACGCCTCATTTGAGGCGTTTTTAATTGATGAGAATTACTGTGCCAGATATTAATTTAACAAGAAATTTTTCAATTATTGCACATATTGATCATGGTAAATCTACACTTGCAGATCGTTTGATTCATATGTGTGGCGGTTTAAGTGATCGTGAAATGGAAGAACAAGTACTTGATTCCATGGATATTGAGCGTGAACGTGGCATTACCATTAAGGCGCAAAGTGTCACACTAAATTACACGGCTGAAGATGGGTTGATCTATAGGTTGAATTTTATTGACACACCGGGCCATGTCGATTTTTCTTACGAAGTATCACGTTCTTTAGCTGCTTGTGAAGGTGCGCTGTTAGTCGTGGATGCAGCGCAAGGTGTGGAAGCCCAGAGTGTTGCTAATTGTTATACCGCTATAGAGTTAGGGCTAGAAGTTTTACCTATTCTAAATAAGATTGATTTACCTTCAGCCGAACCGGATCGCGTTGCCGAAGAAATTGAAGAAATTATAGGAATTGAAGCCCTCGAAGCGCCACATATTAGTGCTAAAACAGGCGTTGGTGTAGATCTCGTTTTAGAACAAATAGTTAAACATGTTCCTGCGCCGGTTGGTAATCCTGATGCGCCATTACAGGCACTTATTATTGACTCATGGTTTGATAATTACTTAGGTGTTGTTTCTTTGATTCGAGTGGTTAATGGCACGATTAAAAAGAAACAAAAAATTAAAATGATGTCTTCTAATGATATTCACTTAGTTGACCAAGTCGGTGTGTTTAATCCTAAACGAGAAGTTCTTGATGCTCTATACCCAGGTGATGTTGGGTTTATGGTGGCAGGCATTAAAGATATATACGGGGCGCCAGTAGGGGACACCATAACGTTGTCTAATAATCCAGCTGATGCATCTTTAGCGGGATTTAAAAAAGTACAAGCACGTGTTTTTGCTGGATTGTTTCCATCCAGTTCCGTTGATTATGAGAATCTCCGTGAAGCACTGAATAAGTTAAAACTCAATGATGCGTCCTTAAATTATGAACCTGAAACATCAGATGCATTAGGGTTTGGCTTTCGGTGCGGTTTTTTGGGGATGCTGCATATGGAGATTATTCAAGAACGCTTAGAACGTGAATACGATTTAGATTTAATTACAACGGCACCGACTGTTATTTATCAGGTGCTAACCCATAAGGGGGACTTGGTGGAAGTAGATAATCCAGCCAAACTTCCTGATATTTCAACCGTTAATGAAATACGCGAGCCAATTATTGAGGCACATATTCTCGTTCCTCAAGAATATTTGGGAAATGTGATTACTTTATGTACGGAAAAACGTGGCGTTCAAACAAAATTGCAATATATGGGTAAGCAAGTATCACTCAGTTATGAAATGCCAATGAGTGAAGTTGTTCTAGACTTTTTTGATCGATTGAAGTCAGTGAGCAGAGGCTATGCATCTTTTGAATATGAATTTAGGCGTTTTCAGCATGAGCCTTTGGTTAAATTAGATATATTAATTAATGGTGATCGAGTAGATGCCTTATCGTTGATTGTTCATCAAGATATCAGCCAAAATAGAGGCAGGGAGTTAGTTGAAAAAATGAAAGAACTGATTCCACGGCAAATGTTTGAAATAGCAATTCAAGCGGCGATAGGCTCGAAAATTATTGCGCGCTCTACCGTTAAAGCACTTAGGAAAAATGTGACAGCTAAATGTTACGGTGGTGATATTTCAAGAAAACGAAAATTACTTGAGAAACAAAAAGCAGGTAAAAAACGTATGAAGCAGGTGGGCAATGTTGAAATTCCACAAGATGCATTCTTGGCTGTTTTAAAACTAGGTAGTGATTAAAGGAGTTTACAATGCATTTTGATTTTTCAGCGGCGTTAACGCTAGCGACATTTGTAACCGGTATTATATCGGGCGTATATTTGTTGTTGCAGATAAAAAATAAAGACGTCTTAGATGAACGTAAAGAACCTTTATTAGTTGAGTATTCAAAGTCTTTTTTCCCTGTTTTGTTGTTTGTTCTAGTGCTACGCTCGTTTATTGTTGAGCCGTTTAAAATCCCTTCTAGTTCTATGATGCCAAGTTTATTGATTGGTGATTTCATCTTGGTAAATAAATTTACTTACGGTGTTCGTTTGCCCGTCATTAATACCAAAGTGACTGAAGGCAGTTTGCCAAAAAGAGGCGATGTTATGGTGTTTCGCTATCCAAAAGATGAATCGTTAGATTACATAAAGAGGGTGATAGGCTTACCTGGCGACAAAGTTGCTTATTTTGATAAATACATCTATATCAATGGTGAGAAATTCAACCAAGACGATTTAGGGTTGTACCAAGGTGTTGGGCAAGGGTCGAATATGACGAATGCTTTGCATAAACTGGAAAAAATGCCAAACCTTGAACATGAAATATTGGTAATGGATGAGCGCCCATCTATTGAAGGTGAGACGGTTGTGCCTGAAGGGGAGTACTTCATGATGGGTGATAATAGAGATAACAGTAACGATAGCCGTTATTGGGGAACAGTGCCTGAAGCTAATATTGTTGGTAAGGCTTTTATGATATGGATGAATTGGGATGGTGGTATAAGTTGGTCAAGGTTAGGTACATCAATCAAGTAAGCTATACTGTTATTGGTGTAACTGTATTTAATTAATAAATGGATAGAATATGAAACAGAACAAACAACAAGGGTTCACGTTTATCGGCTTGGTTATCGTTTTAGGTTTTGTGGGCATGGTGGTATTTAGTGTGCTTAAGGTTTTTCCTATCTATATGGAACACTTGTCGGTTAAGAAAGCATTAGAATCGTTAGAAACTGACCCGGCCATTAGATCAATGTCTACCGCGGCGATAAAAGATAAACTAGAGAAAAAGTTTAATGTAAACCAAGTGACCAGCGTTGACCGTAAAACGATTAAAGTTCAACGAGGCACGGGAGATTTAAAAGTTGATGTTACCTATGAAGTGCGTGAAGACTACATGGGGAATGTGGATATCGTCTTATCGTTTAGTGATAACTTTATTGTTAACTTATAAGCATTAAAATACATTGAGTTTTAATTCAGATCGTCTTCAACAAAAACTCGGTATTAAGTTTGGCCGTACAGATTTTTTGGAGCAGGCATTAACACATCGTAGTGTTGGCCACAGTAATAATGAGCGCCTTGAGTTTTTAGGTGATTCAATATTAGGGTTTGTTATAGCTGAAAAAATATATCAACAATTCCCCAACGCTGACGAAGGCGTTTTAAGTAGGCTTCGGGCCAGTTTGGTTAATGGTGAAACGCTAGCTGAGTTAGCTACGGAGCACCAGGTTGGTGAAGAATTAGTGCTTGGGCAAGGGGAGCTAAAAAGTGGCGGGCGTCGTAGAAAGTCAATATTATCTGATGCATTTGAAGCGATTATTGGGGCGCTTTATTTAGACCAAGGCTTTGCTAACACTAAAACTTGGCTTTTATCTGTGTTTGAAAAAAAGCTAGATAACTTATCGGTTGAAACAGCAGATAAAGACCCTAAAACTAAACTTCAAGAACACCTACAATCGTGTGGACTAAGCGTACCAGCGTATACAGTTATTTCTACAACAGGTGCAGACCACGATCAAATTTTTCAAATAAAATGTGTTGTTTCTGGTATTAAAGAGCCTATATTTTCTAAGGCTAATTCCCGGAAAAAAGCAGAACAAAAGACGGCCTTAAAAGCCCTTAAAATACTCAATGTCTAATTCTTCATATAAAAGTGGCTATGTGGCCTTAATTGGTGCGCCGAATGCAGGCAAATCGACCTTACTTAATTACTTACTGGGGCAGAAGGTTAGTATCACCTCGCGCAAGCCACAAACGACTCGCCACCGAATATTAGGCATTAAATCGGAAGAAACATCACAGGTTGTTTATGTTGATACCCCCGGTATGCACTTAGGTGGTAAGAAAGCGTTAAATAAATACCTAAACAGAACAGCTGATGCCAGTATGCTGGGCGTTGATGTCATTGTTTGGTTGAAAGATGACATAAGATGGGATGACATTGACGATGCAATATTAAAAAAGCTTAAAGAGGCTGGTACGCCAGTTGTATTAGCATTAAATAAAGTTGATAAAGTATCTGATAAATCAAAGCTATTGCCTTTTATAGAAAGGATTAGTGAGCAATATGATTTTAAATCAATTATTCCTATCTCAGCTTTAACGGGCAAACAGTTAGTTGAGTTTGAGAAACTTATTTTGGATTTATTACCAGAAGGAACGCCGTTATTTCCAGAAGAGCAAATAACGGATAAGTCTGAACGTTTTATGGCGTCCGAAATCATACGTGAAAAACTCACTCGTCGATTAGGGCAAGAGTTGCCTCACTCATTAAGTATTAGCGTTGAACAGTTTAAAGTTGAAGAAAAAATTGTTCGAATATATGCGACTGTTTGGGTGGAACGTAAGGGTCAGAAAAACATAGTGATTGGCCCTAAAGGTGCCGGTTTAAAAGATACAGGCATGAAAGCACGTATTGACCTTGAAGAAATGTTAGATAGTAAGGTTTATTTAAGTCTATGGGTAAAGGTTAAAAAAGGCTGGTCAGAAAATGAAAGAGAGATAGCCAGTCTCGGTTACGTGGATTCGTAATTCACAGATTATTAGTTAAATGAATCGTGTTGAGCATCAGCAGGCATTTATTCTAAAAAGCCAAAGCTACAAAGAAAACAGCGTTATTCACCAGATGTTTTCTATTGATTATGGTGTTGTTTCAATTATCTCTAAAGGGTCCAAAGCAAAAATATCTAAAATTGGTTCGGTATTGCACCCGTTTAGGCAGCTGGCCGTGTCTTGGGTTGGGAAATCAGACCTTAAAACATTAACATCCTCGGAACAATTAGGTGAATTAAATACATTAAAAGGCAATGGGCTTTATTGTGGGTTTTACGTTAATGAGTTGATTCTAAACCTGCTACATAAGTTTGACGGCCATCCGGTGTTATTTACAGCGTATCAACAAGTGATGTACCAATTGGCCAGCAATGAAAACCTTCAAAATCATCTGAGAGAATTTGAAAAAATATTGCTGCAAGAGATAGGATACGGTTTGCAACTGGATCATGTGGCAAACAGTGACGCTCCAATCGACGCGGACTTAGATTACACTTATGTTATTGGTAAAGGAGTTGTCGAATCATCTTTTTCATCTAACGAGCAGCGCATATCTGGTTCTACGTTACATAACTTAAGGGACAATTGCTTGGCGACCAAGCAGGAGCTGATTCAAGCAAAAAAACTAATGCGCCGTTTAATAGATTATCAATTGGATGGTAAAATCTTAAAAAGCCGAGAATTATTTTTATAAAACAATGAATAAAAAACCCATATTGCTAGGCGTAAACATTGATCATGTGGCGACACTAAGAAATGCTCGTGGTACAGATTACCCATCACCATTGGATGCAGCTTTTATTGCGGAAAGGGCAGGAGCTGATGGCATTACTGTTCATTTGCGTGAAGACCGTAGGCATATTGTAGATGCTGACGTATATGCCCTACGCAAATACATGCATACTAGAATGAACCTCGAGCTGGCTGTTACCGACGAAATGATTGATATTGCTTGTGATGTTAAACCTGTTTCATGTTGTTTGGTGCCTGAAAAAAGAGAAGAGTTAACTACTGAAGGTGGTTTGAATGTTGCTGATAATTTTAAGAATATTCAGTCAGCTTGTCAGCAATTGTCAAAAGAAGGTATTTTAGTATCACCATTTGTCGATCCTGATGAACAACAAATAACAGCGGTTAAAGAAGCAGGGGCCACCATGCTAGAGCTTCATACGGGATGTTATGCCGATGCTAAAAATGAAAAGGATCAACAGTTCGAATTAGAGCGCATTCAACACGCAGCGCGTTATGCTGACCAATTAGGCCTACAAGTTAATGCCGGCCATGGCTTGCATTACCATAATGTTAAAAGTATCGCTAACATTCCTGATATTGTAGAATTGAATATAGGTCACTCTATTGTTGCGAGAGCCGTTATTGCTGGTTTAGATCTTGCGGTGCGTGATATGAAACAGTTAATGCATTCAGCACGTACTGCTAGTTAGAGTTTGTCGTGAAAATTGCGTTAGGCATAGAATACGATGGCAGTCGTTATCACGGTTGGCAACGCCAAAAAAGCACAGAGCTAACTGTTCAAGAAAAAGTAGAAGATGGATTGGCTAAGCTCGCTAATCATGAGGTGCGCATTGTTTGTGCAGGGCGTACCGATGCAGGTGTTCATGCCTTCGAACAAGTTGCTCATTTTGAAACAGAAAAAGTTCGTTCAGCACATGAGTGGGTATTTGGTTGTAATGCCAGTTTACCTGATGATATAAGGGTTATTTGGCATAAAAATGTAGAAGATGATTTTCACGCACGTTTCTCAGCCGTGGCTCGTTATTATCGATACGAAATCCTTAATCGCCCTATAAAATCGGCACTACATCGAAATCATGTGACGACTATTCATTTACCATTAGATGAGCAGCTGATGCAAACTGCTGCGAATACCTTGGTTGGTACGCATGACTTTACGTCTTTTCGAGCTCAAAACTGCCAGGCTAAAAGCCCCGTTAAACAGCTACATTGGATAAATATTAAACGGTATAATGACAAAGTAATTATAGACGTGATAGCCAATGCGTTTTTGCACCATATGGTTCGCAATATAGTGGGCTCTTTACTGCCTATTGGATTGGGTAAAAAGGAGCCGAATTGGTTGACTGAGGTGCTTCACGCTAAAGACCGTAAAGCTGCTGGTGCAACAGCACGGCCCACGGGCTTGTATTTTAAAGGGGTGTATTACCCTAAGTACTTTGGGCTGCCTATTCACCGTGCATTTGAACCATTTGGCGAACGAATTGACCCCACACTTTCAACTATTAATAAACTAATTTAGATGAGAACACGCGTTAAAATTTGTGGTATTACTTGTTATGACGATGCAAAAGCAGCCATTAGTGAAGGCGCTGATGCACTTGGTTTTGTTTTCTATGAACCCAGCCCTCGTTATATATCAGTTGAAGAAACAGAATTAATATTTAATAAAATTCCTCCATTTATCAATACAGTAGGGCTTTTTGTTAATGCTAAATATGAGTTTGTTTTAAACGCATCTAACGCCCTTAATATTAATTTATTACAGTTCCATGGTGATGAAGATGAGGCATATTGTTCTTCGTTTGGTAAACCGTATATAAAAGCAATTAGAATTCAAGAAACCACCAACTTGCTAGACGTGAGTCGTCAATTTCACAGCGCTTCTGGGTTGCTGATAGACGCATTTGATAAAGATAAGTTTGGCGGAACAGGCGAAACGTTTGATTGGGACTTATTGCAAACAACGTGTGAGCTTCCGATTATTCTTGCTGGAGGTTTATCGCCAGATAATATCTCTGATGCTATTAAACAAACACGCCCCTATGCAGTTGATGTTAGTAGTGGTGTAGAAAAAAGTAAAGGTGTGAAAAGCCACCCATTAATTAAACAATTTATGAAAGAGGTTAAATGTGCCGATGAATGATTCGGAGAAACAAGCAGCGATAGAGGATTACAATTTACCTGATGATACAGGGCACTTTGGTCCTTATGGCGGTGTTTTTGTTGCAGAATCTTTAATGGAATCCATTGAAGAACTTAATAATGCCTACAAAAAATACATGCAAGACCCTTTGTTTCTAAAGGAATTAGACGCTGATTTACAAAATTATGTTGGGCGCCCTTCGCCGGTTTATCATGCCGAACGATTAAGTGTGGAAAATGGCGGCGCACAAATTTATTTGAAGCGTGAAGACTTAAACCATACGGGTGCGCATAAGATAAACAATACGATAGGCCAGGCATTATTGGCCAAACGTATGGGTAAAACACGAATCATAGCTGAAACGGGTGCAGGCCAACACGGTGTGGCTACGGCCACTGTAGCGGCTCGCCTTGGTTTGGAATGTGTTGTGTATATGGGGGCAGAGGACATTCAACGCCAAGCACCCAATGTTTATAGAATGAAATTATTGGGTGCAGAAGTGGTATCCGTTACATCGGGTTCGCAAACATTAAAAGATGCGTTGAATGAAGCGATGCGTGATTGGGTGACTAATATAGATACGACATACTACATTATTGGAACTGTGGCTGGCCCACACCCATATCCAGCGATGGTTAGAGACTTTCAAACCATTATTGGTCGTGAAGGCCGTCAGCAGATGCTTGATAAAACAGGGCACCTTCCTGATGCTCTAGTTGCTTGCGTTGGCGGTGGTTCAAATGCTATTGGTTTGTTTTACCCCTTTATTGGCGACAAAAGTGTCGATATTTATGGTGTTGAGGCGGCTGGTTTAGGGATAGAGACGGGGCAACACTCTGCACCGTTGGCAGCCGGACGACCTGGTGTTTTACATGGCAATAGAACGTACATTATGGCGGATGATAATGGCTCAATTATTGAAACACATTCGATATCAGCCGGGCTAGATTACCCTGGCGTAGGCCCGGAGCATTCATGGTTAAAAGACATTGGCCGTGCTAACTACGTGGGTATAAAAGATGATGAAGCCCTTGACGCATTTCATACGCTTACAATGGTTGAGGGGATTATTCCTGCACTAGAATCAAGCCATGCAGTAGCTTACGCGCTTAAATTGGCTAAAACGATGGATAAAGATCAAACTATTTTGGTTAATTTATCGGGTCGTGGTGATAAGGACATTTTCACTATAGCCAAACTTGAAGGTATTGAGCTATGAGTCGTTTAGAAATCTGTTTTAATGAATTAAAAGCTAAAGGGCAAAAAGCACTTGTGCCTTTTGTAACGGCTGGTGATCCGAGTGGGTCGTTTACGCTGTCGTGCATGCATGCGATGGTGAAAGCGGGTGCAAATGTTATTGAGCTCGGTGTGCCATTTTCTGACCCGATGGCCGATGGCCAAGTTATCCAGCGAGCCAGTGAACGTGCCTTAGATGCGGGTATGACGTTGGTAGGTGTTTTGAATATTGTTAAATCATTTCGTAAAACAGATCAAAAAACGCCTATTGTGTTAATGGGGTATCTAAATCCAATTGAATTCATGGGATATGAAGCTTTCGCGTCAGAAGCCGAAATAGCCGGCGTTGATGGCGTCTTAACGGTAGACATTCCCCCAGAAGAAAGTAAAGAGCTAACTCAAGCCTATAAAGCGCATGGCATTGCACCCATTTTTCTATTGTCTCCAACGAGTACTGTAGAGCGCATCAAAAAGGTAGCGAACGTTGCAGAAGGGTATATTTATTACGTGTCGTTAAAAGGGGTGACAGGCTCGGCAAACCTCGAGTTGTCAGAGATTAATGAGAAGGTTTCAATAATTAAACAGCATACTAATATTCCGGTAGCGATTGGATTTGGTGTGAAAACGGCTGACATTGCTTCAGATATTGCTAAAATAGGCGATGCAGTGGTGGTGGGTAGTGCGCTGATTAATTGTATTACTGACCATGACGGCACGTCTAAAGCAGAACAAGCAGTGTTTGATTTACTAAATAGCATGCGCTTAGCAATGGATGCGAATGCAACCAAATAATCAGAAGGTGACAAAATGAGTTGGTTTGAAAATTTAATTCCAGACAGAATCCGAATCGATGGATTAACGAAGGGGTCAGTTCCAGAAGGCTTATGGTGTAAGTGTGATAGTTGCCAAAGCGTTTTATATAAAACAGACCTTGAAAAAAACTTCAGTGTTTGTCCTAAGTGTGAGCATCACCAACGCTTAACGGGGCGTGCTCGCTTAAATATGTTCCTAGATGAAGGTGATAGGGTCGAAATTGGTGTCAACCTCAAATCAAAAGACCCATTAAAGTTTAAAGACAGCAAAAAATATAAAGACAGGCATGCGGCGGCTGTTAAAGCAACCGGTGAAAACGATGCATTGATTGTTATGAAGGGAAAATTGATGGAAGCTGACATTGTTGCAGCGGCTTTTGATTTTTCATTTATGGGCGGGTCAATGGGGTCTGTTGTTGGCGAACGTTTTGTACGTGCCGTTAATGAATCATTAGAGGCTAATGTGCCCTTAATTTGCTTTTCAGCCAGTGGCGGCGCTCGCATGCAAGAGTCACTATTTTCGCTCTTTCAAATGGCTAAAACCAGTGCAGCACTTGCAAAACTTGCTGAGAAAAAGATTCCATTTATCTCTGTGTTAACAGACCCGACAATGGGCGGTGTATCTGCTAGTTTAGCGATGCTCGGCGATATTCATATCGCTGAACCGAATGCATTGGTGGGTTTTGCAGGCCAACGTGTTATAGAACAAACAGTGAGCGAAAAACTACCAGAAGGGTTTCAACGAAGTGAGTTTTTACTTGAACACGGTGCTATAGACATGATTGTTGACCGTCGGGAATTGAGAGAAAAAATCGCATCGATATTATCAATGTTAACGCACAGCGAAATGAAACCGATTGCTGAAGAGTCAGTATCTGAAGATATTCCTGTGGCAGATGTAATTGAGGACGGCCAATAGTAACGTCGAGCGAATCCGAGCTAACGGCAACGTCTTCACTTGACGACTGGCTGAGTTGGCAAGAAGGCTGCCATACATCAGAAATTGACCTTGGGTTATCTCGGGCCAATCAGGTGTACCAAACGCTTAATAAAGAATCTAACCACTCTGTTTATACAATAACGGTCGCTGGAACCAATGGAAAAGGGTCTAGCGTAGCCATGTTGGAGGCTATTTTATTAGCTGCTGGTTATACGGTAGGGGTCTATAACACACCGCATCTTCAACACTATAACGAGAGAATTCGGGTTAATGGAATACCTGTTCAAGACGCTCTTATCGTGTCATCTTTTGCGCAGATAAATGAAGCCCGTGCGAACATCAGTTTAAGTTATTTTGAATTTGGAACACTTGCTGCACTGGAAATTTTTAAGCATGAATCAGTCGATGTTCGAATACTGGAAGTAGGGCTTGGTGGTCGATTAGACGCCGTTAATATTATTGATGCAGATGCGGCGCTGATTACGAGCATCGGTATAGACCATGTCGATTGGTTAGGCTCAGATATTTCCAATATTGCTTTTGAAAAGGCCGGTATTTTCAGAGCGTCTCAAAAAGCGGTTTGTGGCGCTGTTGATGTTCCTTTATCTCTTGTTAATTTTGCACAATCATTACGCGCAGATTTACTGTGCGTTGGGCCCGATTTTAATGTGGAGATTAATAAGACGTCATGGCGACTTATTGCACATCATAGTTTTGCAGGAGAATATGCTTTTCCTGCCTTAGTTGGTGAGCATCAAATTTATAACGCAGCGTCCGTCATCACTTTGTTAGCGCATATTTCGTTAGAACTTCCTGTTAAGGCATCACATATAAAGACTGGACTATCTCATTGTAAATTAGCAGGGAGAATGCAAATTATCGCTGCCGAGCCCGATTTACTGTTGGACGTGGCGCATAACCCTCAATCAGCACAAGTGTTAGCGAACTACCTAAAAAAACATAATTCAGATAAAAAAATACGTGCGGTGTTTTCAATTATGTCAGACAAAGACATTGCTGGCGTTTTGCTGCCGCTCAAAGGTCTAGTTGAAAAATGGTACGTAGCCCCTCTTAGTTCAAGCAGAGGAGCAACGACTGCTGAGATCGAGCAGAACATCTTAGAAAATGGTGTTGGTGAATCTATTATTTACCCATCTATTGAATTAGCGGTATCAGCAGCACAAGAAGAATCAAATAAAAATGATTTGATTGTTTGTTTTGGCTCTTTTTATGTGGTTGAAGGGTGTTTAGAAGCGCTATAATATTAAATTATTCATTGGGTAAGGGCTTATGGAACAACCATTAAAACAACGGATGATTGGTGCAACCATTATCATTGCTTTGGCTGTTATTTTTGTGCCGATGTTGATTGGTCAAAAACCGACTGATCCAGAAGCGATATCTATCGAAATCCCAGAGCCGCCTGCGGAAATAGAGCTAGGCATTACACCTTTGCCAGAACTTAGCAATAATGGTTTAGCAGAAGTTAAAATCAATAAAGATAAATCGGTCGTCATTACAAAACCGAGCATCCCTAAACCGCCGAAAAAAGCACCTGTTAAAGCCTTAACGTCCTGGGTTGTACAAGTGGGTAGTTTCTCAGATCAAAAAAATGCTGATGCACTTGCGACAACACTTAAAAAAGCTGGTTTTACAGCATTCGTTGACCCTGGAACAAGCAATAAAACTGAAATATATCGAGTTAGAATAGGCCCTGAATTAAGTAAAGAAAAAGCCGATAAGTTGGCCGTTGTCGTCAAAGAAAAACAAAAGTTGACTAAAGCTATTGTTGTTCAATATCCCTAACAATGTTTGATGTAACCATAGAAGGCCTTATTTGGGTTGATTTTGTCATTATTGGCATTATCTTTGTTTCGGCTGTTATAGGTTTGTTTAGAGGGCTTATTAAAGAAGCTTTTTCATTAGGTACTTGGTTGGTGTCTATTTGGATTGCCATTAACTACTGCCAAGCTTTTTCAATATACTTTGTAGACTATATAGACGTGCCATCAGCAAGGGTAGCGGCTGCATTTATCTGCTTATTGCTGTTAACACTTATATTGGGCGCCATGTTGTCTTATTTAGTCAGTCAAATCATTACAATGACGGGGTTAACAGGCACAGACCGTTTTGCCGGGTTTATCTTTGGTATTGCTCGGGGTGTTGTTGTAATGTCAGTACTGGTTTTACTGGCTGGGTTAACACCTCTCCCTCAAGATCCTTGGTGGGCAGAATCAACGCTTATTGGTCCATTTCAGGAACTATCTGTATGGTTAAGGGCTCAAATACCTGAAGGTATTTCGAAATATTTATCTTACTAAATTATTAGGTTCAAACGACTATGTGTGGAATAGCTGGAATTGTTGCTCAACAAGATGTTAATCAAGAACTGTACGAAGCGTTAACCGTACTTCAACATCGTGGCCAAGATGCTGCAGGTATCGTTACCTGTGAAGGCAGTCACTTACATTTGCGTAAAGCAAATGGCCTTGTTCGAGATGTGTTTAGAACCAGCCACATGTTAGAACTCAAAGGTAATATGGGCATTGCACATGTGCGTTACCCAACAGCTGGGTGCTCAAGTTCTGCAGAAGCACAGCCATTTTATGTTAACTCTCCCTTTGGTATTACCTTGGCGCACAACGGTAACTTAACCAATGCAGAAGCGTTAAAAGAAGAGCTGTTTGTTGAAGATCAACGCCACATAAATACTAATTCTGATTCCGAAATTTTACTCAATATCTTTGCTCATGAACTTCAGCAATTAGGTAAATTAAAACTGAATGAAAGTGATGTGTTTAAAGCAGTAGCTGCGGTTCATAGACGCTGCGAAGGAGCCTATGCCGTTGTTGCTATGATTACAGGGTTTGGCGTTGTTGGTTTTAGAGACCCTAACGCCATTCGCCCTATTTGTTTTGGTTTGCGTGAAACAGACAGTGGCAATGAATATATGCTGGCGTCTGAATCGGTTGCGCTCGATACACTAGGTTTTAAATTAGTTCGAGATATATCACCCGGCGAAGCTGTATTTATTAAAAAAGGTGGTGTCATACACACGCAACAATGTGCAGAAAACCCAGTATTAACACCTTGTATTTTTGAATATGTTTACTTGGCTCGCCCAGACTCCATTATCGACAACGTTTCTGTGTATAAATCGCGCCTTAGAATGGGCGAAAAACTGGCAGAAAAAATCAAACGCCTAAAACCCGATCATGACATTGATGTAGTGATACCGATTCCAGATACCAGCAGAACATCGGCATTACAGCTCGCCAACATGCTCGATGTTAAGTACCGCGAAGGGTTTATAAAGAACAGGTATATTGGTAGAACCTTCATAATGCCGGGCCAACAAGAGCGCAAAAAATCAGTGCGTCGTAAGCTCAACGCCATTGATTTAGAATTTAAAGGTAAAAATGTTTTGTTGGTGGACGATTCTATCGTTCGTGGTACAACATCTGGCCAAATCATTAAACTAGCTAGGGAAGCGGGGGCAAACAAAGTGTATTTTGCATCGGCTGCACCACCGGTACGCTACCCCAATGTGTACGGTATTGACATGCCGGCTGTTGATGAATTGGTTGCTCACGATAGGACGATAGAAGAAGTGGAACAAGCGATTGGTGCAGATTGGTTAATTTACCAAGATTTGGACGATTTATACGAATCTGTACGTAAACGTAACCCTGATATTATTGATTTTGATGCGGCTTGTTTTAATCAAAAATACGTGACGAATACAGTCAGCAATGAATACCTAAAAAAACAAGGCCTAAACCGCTCAGACGATCAAAAAACAGATAACAATTTAGACCAAACAGTTATTGAGCTACATAACACCAACTAACCAATAAACGATATACGCCATGTCAAACGAAAATTGGAAAGACTATTCAATAGAAACACAAGGTGTTCGCGCAGGTCAACACAGAACGCCAGAAGGGGAGCACAGCGATGCAATCTTCCCTACATCAAGCTATGTATTCAAAAATGCTGCTGAAGCAGCAGGGCGCTTCTCTGGCAAAATAAGTGGCAATATATATTCTCGCTTTACTAACCCAACAGTTAGGGCCTTTGAAGAACGCTTAGCCGTTATGGAAGGGGCAGAACGTGCCATGGCTACATCTTCAGGTATGGCTGCCATCAACACAGTTTGTTTGGGCTTGCTCAACTCAGGAGACCATGTCGTGTGTTCGTGCAGTGTGTTTGGTAATACGGCGCTCATTTTTAAAAACATCATGCAGCGTTTTGCCATAGAAACCACGTTTGTGGATTTAGATGACATCAACGCATGGCAAACAGCCATAAAAAGTAATACGCGCTTCTTATTTATAGAAACACCGTCAAACCCATTGGGTACGTTGGCAGACATTAAACAACTGGCCGAATTAGCACATGCCAACAATGCCCTATTAATAGTAGACAACGTTTACTGTACACCTGTACTACAAAAACCGCTTGAACTCGGTGCGGATTTGGTCGTTCACTCAGCCACTAAATACTTAGATGGGCAAGGGCGTTGTGTTGGTGGTGCAGTCGTGGGTGCGAATGCATTGATAGAAGAAAAGCTGTACCCCATTTTACGTACGGCAGGCCCCACCATGAGCCCGTTTAACGCATGGGTGTTCCATAAAGGCTTAGAAACATTATCACTTCGTATGGAAAAACACTGTGCCAATGCCCTAGCTGTAGCCCATTGGTTAGATCAGCAACTTAATGTAGCAAAAGTTCACTACACAGGGTTATCAAGTCATCCACAACATGAATTAGCCAAACAACAACAAACAGGTTTTGGTGGCATCGTCAGCTTTGAGGTTAAAGGCGGCCAAGAAAACGCATGGAAAGTGATAGACGCCACTCAAATGATTTCTATAACAGCCAACCTAGGCGATGTAAAAAGCATGATTACACACCCGTCAACAACAACACATGGAAGACTAACGGAAGATGAGCGCAATAAAGCAGGCATTACAGACTCGTTAGTACGTTTGGGTGTTGGTTTAGAAAATGTAACGGATATTACAGCGGATTTGAATAGAGGTTTATTATCTATTTAAATCATCCGTGTTTGGCCTTTAATATCAAAATACGTGGAACAGCTATCCACCTATATCGGCAGCCGACAATAACGGGCGCTTTTATCATGAGATTACTCGTAAGGTCATTATCAAAGTGCCCCGTTGATTGTCTTTGTTAGACGGAGCGCGAAGCGGTGTAGTCTCACTAAGACAATGCTTCATTGTCGGCTGCCGTTAGATCGGAAGGCTCGCGATAGCGAGCGTTCCGATCTAACTATTTAATACGTGGACAATTGGCTCCGCTTATTAACACTGTTAGGGATAAACACTGTGGATCAAAAGCTACAAATTAAAGTTCTTAAATTTGGCCCTGCCCAAGATTCGCAAGATGAACTAGATTGCGCGGCTTGGCTGATAAAGAATGATTTTGCTGAGGGTTCTGTTTTGCCAGACCATATGCAAGTTGGCGAGCATGCGGCTGCTGTGAGATGGAATGGCCGCACACCTAAAGGAGACAGAGAGTTGTCTCGTTCAAATATAGTGCAGTGAATTTTTTCATCGAAAATTATTTCTCGAATAATTGTTGGGGTTGCTGTTGCGGTTATTAGTTTCGTCATTATTTCTTACCTGCCGAGTACGAACCAAACCAACACCCAAGTTAAAACACAACAAAAGCGTTAATAATAAAATGTGTAATTTCTATATGCATCTGTAATCCCCCCAATAAATAACCGACGTTTTGAGTAGAAAATTCTTATAATGAAATAAAGGAGTTTTCTATGAAGAAATCACGATATACAGACAGCCAAATCCTGTCGATCTTGAAACAAAATGAAGCAGGGGCACTGGTGCCAGATTTATGCCGAGAGCACGGCATGAGTAATGCGACGTTCTATAAGTGGCGGTCCAAGTTTGGTGGCATGGACGCGTCGTTGATGAAGCTAATGAAAGAGCTTGAAGATGAAAATCGGCGGCTTAAAAAGATGTATGCTGAAGAAAAGCTCAAGGCTGAGATTGCTAGAGGCCATTGAAAAAAAGTGGTAAAGCCATCCCGAAGACGAGAGATGGCGCAAAGATCAGTATTTCAGAACAAGGCTAATATCAGAATTTCTTGTGCGGTATTTTCTATCAGCGAAACCTGTTACCGCTACCAGGCAAAACTATCCAGTGAAAACGCTGAAATAGCTGATTGGCTACTCAGGTTAAGTACCACGCATAAGCGTTGGGGCTTTGGGTTGTGCTTTTTATACCTTCGCAACATCAAGGGCGATGGCTGGAACCATAAACGTGTGTATCGCATCTACAGGGAGCTCGAGTTGAATTTAAGAATCAAACCTAGACGCCGCATCAAAAGAGACAAGCCTGAAGCCCTAAGTGTTCCTGAGGCGCTCAATCAAGTTTGGTCGATGGATTTCATGAGCGACACATTAAATGATGGCAGAAGCATTCGTACTTTTAATGTGATTGATGACTTTAATCGTGAAGGGTTAGGCGTTGATGTAGATCTTTCATTACCAAGCTCTCGAGTCATACGCTCTTTGGAGCAAATTATTGAATGGAGAGGAAAGCCGTTAGCGATACGTTGTGATAACGGTCCGGAATATATCAGCCAAACGTTGAAAGACTGGACAATAAAGCAGCAAATAACGTTGCTCTATATTCAGCCTGGCAAGCCCACTCAAAATGCCTACATTGAGCGGTTTAATCGAACAGCTCGCCATGAATGGCTCGATTTACACCTGTTTGAGTCTATTGAGCAAGCTCAATTATTGGCAACAAAGTGGCTTTGGTCTTACAATAATGAACGTCCGCATACAGCGATTGGAGGCATACCGCCCAGACAATTACTGAATGCAGCTTAACCTCTACTTTTAACTTCGGTTACGAATGGGGGGATTACACCCCCACACTTTGCTTCAGCCTTCTTTTTTTCAGCTTGTGCATTGTTTCATGCGACTTAATGTCCTTTAAATTTGTAATTTATCACTTTTGTATTTTTACTCTACCGTTCGCCTTATCCTTTCGCAATTTATAGTTACATTAATTCTAACTGACTCTATTTACTCTTCCCTATTCCGAATATAAGCATTCGTTAGCAAATAAACAAACGTATAATTTATAACTTAAACACTCGCTGAATTTTTTAAATGCCCACTCAAGCAGAACTTACCGAAGGCTCCATCTATAAACACCTATTTAGGTTAGCCATTCCCGCATCTATGGGAATGCTGTTTAACACGTTATACAACCTTACTGATAATTGGTTTGCAGGAAAAATATCTGACGATGCCTTAGTTGGCCTATCTGTTTCAAGCCTTGTTTTTTACTTATTTATTGGCTTATTGGCGGGGTTACAAAACGGCACATCGGTGATGGTCTCGTTTGAAACCGCAAAAAGGAACTCAGCTCGTCTTAAAGCAATCATTCATAACTCAATGTCGATTGGCTTTGTTTTTTCTTTCATTATTATTGTGCTTGGTTTTGTATTTGCAGAACCTTGTATCGCTTGGTTAAGTACGGGTGATTCAACCAAACTGCTTGCGTTGGAATATATACACATACTGATTGGTGGGAATATTGCTTTTGCCCTAAGCAGTATTGCTGCCGGTGCATTAATGGCGTTTGGTGACACTAAAACCAACCGAAATGTCTTAATTATCGGTTTTTTCGCCAATTTGGTATTAAACCCTCTATTAACATTTGGGCTTGATATGGGTGTGTCTGGCTTAGCGTGGGCCACACTTCTTATTAAGATTGCGTCTGCTGTGTATTTACTTAAAGTTCTTCGGGATAGGCTTGGCTACCCTCCGTTACCCCATTTCGACTTATCCATATCCTTAGATATATTAAGACAAGTATTACCCGCGAGTGGCAACTTTTTTATCATGATTATTGGCAGCTTAATTATCACGGGTTATGTCAGTAATTTTGGTGATTATGCAGTCGCGGGCTATTCTGTTGGTTTACGTATTGAACAAGTGTTACTGTTGCCTGCATTGGGTTTAAACAGCGCTGTTTTAGCTATTGCTGGGCAAAATTATGGTGCTAATAATTACCGACGTATTTCAGAAACCTACAGAAAAGGGTTGATTCTTGGTCTTGGTATTTCAATTGTTAGTATCCCATTGATGATTTTCACATCCCCTTATATCCTAGGCATCTTCAGTGCTAATCAAGACATTATCACGACAGGTGTCACCTATTTACGGATCGATGCCCTTGCCTTCTTCTGTTATGTCTCTTTGTTTATTAGTGTGGCAACCTTGCAAGCAGTAAAGCAGCCAGATTTCCCTTTAATAATGGGTTTGTTCAGACAGCTAATTGTCCCTCTCGCCGTCAATTATTACTTAATAACCGTACTGGGTTACTCTATTGAATGGTTATTTGGTTCAGTTGCTTTAATAGTTTTAGCAAGCATGCTGGTGACCTTGCTTTATACCCGTTCGACTTTAAAACGTTTAACTGTCTAATACCCGGTCTGGATAATTACTAAACACGCCATCTACACCAAGGTTTTTCATTTGCAGCTGTTCTTCTACCGTGTTTACTGTGTAAACGTACACTTTAAAGCCCGTTTGATGGGCCTTATCAACAAATAATTGTGTTGCTGCCTTTGTGCCAATATTAATAGAAAAAGCGCTCAGCTCAACCGCATTAGGCAAGACCTGTTCAATACGTTTATTTGATAACACGCCTATTCTCACTGTCTTATCGAGTTCCTTAAATAACACTAACTCATGCAAATGAAACGATGAGACTAATATGCTGCTTTTATGCTCCGTTGTTAACCTCGACAGTAAGCGTTGAACCGGCTGAGCTGTGCCCTTCCCTTTTAATTCAATGTTAAGCCCCACCTTGTTTTTTGTTAGCTCAATAACCTCGTCTAATGTTGGGATTTGTTGACCTTTGCCGGCATCCGCTTTTCTTAGTTCTTCAAATGTATAGTTTGCGAGAAAGCCTTTGAAATTAGTCGTTCTATCGAGGGTTTCATCGTGAATAACGACTAGCTGACCATCCACGAGATGGATATCTATCTCAACGTAATCTGCACCCAATTCAATTGCCTTTTGAATCGATAACAATGTGTTTTCAGGTTCATACCCCATCGCACCACGGTGTCCAATATTCAACATAGATTAACTACCCTTCAACTGTTTTGTTAAGTCTATAAGGAGTTGCTAAAAAAGGATAGAATGAATCTTTTTTATGTGACGACAATTATGACTAATGAATTTAGCCAACACTTTGATTTAGATGACGATGTTATCTACCTTAATCATGCAGCAGTTGCACCTTGGCCACGTTGTACTGAGCAAGCAGTTAACGCATTTTGTCGCGAAAACGTAACGATTGGCTCCAAGAAATATTCTAACTGGCTAAAAGTTGAAGCACGATTAAAGCGACAAATTGCCACGTTGGTCAATGCATCATCACATAAAGAAATTGCACTGGTTAAAAACACATCTGAAGCATTGTCATTTGTTGCCTACGGCCTGAACTGGGATAAAGGCGACAATATCGTCACCAGTGATGAAGAGTTCCCCTCTAATATGATTCCATGGGAATCTTTAGCTAACCAGGGAGTTATTGTTAAAAAAACACACCTTAAAGGCTGCGAAGACCCAACTGATGCACTAATTCATCAAATTGATAACAATACTCGCCTACTAACGATTAGTTCAACACAATATGCATCAGGCTTACGAATTGACCTTGAACGCCTAGGCGAAGCCTGCCGTCAACATAAGGTCTTATTTTGTATTGATGCCATACAATCGGTTGGTGCTTTTGAATTTGATGTGCAACTGTACCAAGCTGATTTTGTAATGGCGGATGGCCATAAATGGATGCTAGGTCCTGAAGGTTTAGGGTTTTTCTATTGCAAACAAAGCTCAATTAACAAATTGAAACTGACCCAGTTTGGCTGGCATATGGTTGAAGATATGGGCAATTACGATGCCACTACTTGGGAAGAGACTAACACCGCACGCCGCTTTGAATGTGGAAGCCCTAATATGCTCAGTATTCATGCATTGTCTGCCAGCATTGGTATGCTATTAGATATTGGCATGGATAATATTGCAAAAAGCGTTATTGAACGTGGGCAATATACAATTGATTTGGTCAAAAAAAACAATGGCTTAACGCTATTAACCAATCCTAATACATCAGGCAATAACATTATTGTATTCAAGCCGAACAGAGCTAGTACAGAAGACTTGTTTGAATACCTTGTTTCAAACGGTGTTGTATGTGCCAAACGCGGTGGTGGAATTCGCTTTTCTCCCCATTTCTACACACCTGAATCAATCATTGACCGTGCCTTTAAACTGATTGATGATTACTTGCAGGCAAACTAATGTTATTTTTTTAACACCTTTAATACCAGTTTTTCCATAAAGGGCGCTTGAACAAATAGGGTGAATATAACCACCCCATAAACAATCGATTGGATCGTATACCAGCCTACTATATCTGTAGGAATTGATAACGCAAGCGCCAAAGACACAGCGCCTCTTAACCCACCCCACATCATCACATTTTTGGTTGCTATGTCGACTTTTTCAACCATTGGCAAGCTTGTAAGTAGAGGCATACAGCCGTACACCACCATAGCTCGTGCAAAGGTTGCCGCCACAATACCTATCAACATGGCTAACCATTGGCCCGTAAACATAGAGACTGTAATGGTGACACCTACCAAAATAAATAACACGGCATTCGAAATGTAAGCATTTAATTCCCAAAAGTTTGCTGCGAATTGTTGATCAATGCTCTCGCTGTTTCTATATCGTTCCCCCAAATACAGCCCTGCAACTAATACAGACACAATCCCCGACACATGAAAAACATGTTCTGCCAAATAGAACGCATAAACAGCTGCCAACAAACCAAACAAGGTATGACCAAAATGATTGGCAGTCATTTTATATAATAAAAATGCCAGAAAACCAATCAATAAGCCGACTATGGCACCGCCAATCGCATTTTTTAGAAAGAACAAAACAACATCACCTGACGTGATTATTTGTGACTCATTGACAGCAAATGAAATTAACAATGAATAGGCAACAATAGCCGTTGCGTCATTAAATAGGCTTTCACCTTCTAGCAAAGCATTTAAACGTTCTGGTGCGCCTAATTTTTTAAAAATATCAACTACAGCAACTGGGTCAGTTGCAGATAAAATAATGCCTGTTAATAGCGCAGACGTTAATGGGAATCCAAGCGGCTCACCGATGCCAAAAAACAGCATAACCCCTGTGATTACTGACGCTAGAAACATACATGGAACCGCTAAAAAGAGAATGGCTCCCAGATTTGATAACAATGCTTTGAAATTGGCATTAAACGCTGATTCAAACACGATAATCGGTACTAATAAATGCAAGATAATTGCAACAAAGTCGTCCCACCGTAGCCCCGTATCAATGCCTAATAAAACCAATATCTCAGAACCAACAAAACCAGCTAATACCAACATGGTGGACATAGGCCAATTTATGCGCTTTGACAATGGCTCTAGTAAAATAGCAAGCAAAAGTATTAATGAGAAAATGGCAATCGTTTCAATCATATATAGTCTGACCCAGATAACATGTAAAAAATTTCATACGATTAAATTGCTTAAAAATATTTATCGTGCATAAAAACAATATAATAGACATTAACCATCATTTCATAAACAATTTAAACATGAGCACTCACATCACCGTAAAAGTTGGTAACGTTAACATTGGTAAAGACCACCCCGTGGTTATCCAATCCATGACTAACACTGATACAGCAGATATTAATAAAACCGTTAAACAAGTTATAGAGCTATCAAAAGCCGGTTCTGAGCTGGTTCGTATAACCGTTAATTCAGACAGCGCTGCCGCCGCTGTGGCTAAAATACGTGAACGTTTGGATGCACTCGGATGCAATACCCCATTAGTTGGTGACTTTCACTTTAATGGTCATAAGCTACTTGCCAAATATCCATGTTGTGCTCAGGCCCTAGCTAAGTACCGAATTAATCCGGGCAATGTCGGACGTGGCAGTAAACGTGACCCGCAGTTTACACAAATGATTGAATTTGCTATTAAATACGACAAACCAATACGCATTGGTGTTAACTGGGGTAGCTTAGACCCGTCTGTTTTAGCGCGCCTTATGGATGAAAATTCCAAGTCAAGCACACCTCGAGACTCTGTTGTTGTTATGCATGATGCCGTTATTACGTCAGCACTTGAAAGTGCTGAAAAGGCCGTTGAAATTGGTTTAGGTAAAGACAAAATTATTTTGTCGTGCAAAATGAGTGGCGTACAAGATTTAATATCCGTATATAAAGATCTAGCTGAACGTTGTTACTACCCTCTTCATCTAGGCTTAACCGAAGCGGGTATGGGCAGTAAAGGTATCGTCTCTTCAACCGCTGCATTAGCCATATTACTCCAACAGGGCATTGGTAATACTATTCGCATTTCATTAACACCTGAACCGGGTGGTGATCGTTGCCAAGAAGTAATCGTTGCTCAAGAAATTTTACAATCGATGGGCATCCGTTCTTTCACACCTGCCGTTATTGCCTGCCCAGGCTGTGGCCGAACAACCAGTGATTATTTCCAACAACTTGCACAAGATATTCAAACGTTTTTACGCCACAAAATGCCAGAATGGAAAACTCAATATGCCGGTGTGGAAAATATGAAAGTTGCCGTGATGGGCTGTGTGGTAAACGGCCCAGGTGAAAGCAAAAATGCAAATATTGGCATTAGCTTACCTGGCACAGGTGAAAAGCCAGTCGCACCTGTCTATGTAGATGGACAAAAAAATGTCACCCTAAAGGGAAACGACATTGCAGAACAGTTTCAAAAAATTGTTGAACAATACGTATCAGAAACCTATCAGCAATAATGACTATTGCCGATAGGTATTATTACGAGCCATTTGATCTAATCGCTAAAAATAGCGATTAGCAACTTACTCTAAGCCAACGACTTCTTCAGCTTGAAGCCCTTTTTCGCCAGTAGTAACCGTGAACTCAACAGCTTGATTTTCTTTAAGTGTACGAAAACCATCACCCTGAATCGCTCTAAAATGAACGAAAACATCTTCACCACCAGCATCCGGTTGAATAAATCCAAAACCTTTTGAATTATTAAACCATTTAACAATACCCTTAACTCTTTCTGACATCTTATTCCCTCTCAAAAAAATATATATAAATCAGTAGGTTAAAGCTTCTTATTAATGTGAGTTGTTTCCAAAAATCACTCGACTTAACTCTACTGAATATCGAGTATACTAAAACTAATTAAAAAATCCTAAGTTTTTTCGTTATCTATCAAATTTTGCATAACAACATATTCTTAATGACCATTAATTTTTGCTTCATTCCATAGTTTATCTAACGTTTCGGGGGTACTATTTTCAAAGCTAGCACCTAAACGCTTAAGCTGGTCTTCTATGTAGTTAAAACGTTGCGTAAAACGATCATTCGCACGGCGTAGCGACCATTCTGGATTAACATCCAAATGACGCGCAAGGTTAACGCAACTAAATAAAACATCCCCTAGCTCCTCTTCAATACGCAATTGATTATTTGCTAATGGGATTTCTTTTTTAATTTCTGCGATTTCTTCATCTAATTTTTCAATAACAGGCTCAACACTCTGCCAATCAAACCCAACTGATGACGCTTTTTTTTGTAACTTAAAAGCCTGATTAATTGCCGGTTGGTTTGAATTCACATCATTCAGAATTCCGAGTGAATCCGCATCACCTTTCTCTTTTCTTTTACTGTTTTCCCAATGTTTCGCCAAGTCAGATTCTGCAATTACTTTTCCTGCGAAAACATGAGGATGTCTGTTTGTTAACTTTTCACAGATAGACGTCACAACATCGTCAAAATCAAACGAGTGCTGCTCTTCTGCCAGTTTTGAGTGAAACACTACTTGAAATAATAAGTCACCCAATTCCGTTCGTAACGCATCCATATCTTTTTGTTGAATAGCATCTGCTACTTCATACGCTTCCTCAATTGTGTAGGGTGCTATCGTCTCAAACGATTGCTTAATATCCCAAGGGCAACCCGTTTCAGAATCACGCAGTTGCTCCATAATATTAAGTAATTTCATCATGGGGTTCTGGGGACATTCCGTCCTAATGTAACACTTATCGCTACATCCTATGTATTATAGGGGCTACAGAGGAACCTTAATTATCATTTTGCACGATTGATTGCATAATCTCATCTAAATCAAGTGGGTTTTTTTCAAAGCTAAAGCTATAAGTTCCGTTCAAATTGATGTTGTGCCAGGCCACTGGGGAAACCTGCTTGATAATTTCGGACTTCTTATCATCTCCTTCGGCCTCAAAATGCTCAAGCAATCGCGTCAGTATGAGTGAATTAAAATAGATAATGGCGTTGGTTAATAGCCTGGCACATTCATTCCACAAAACAATTTCGTCGTCTGACTTCCCTCGGAAACGATTACCATTCACATGCGCAATGGCGCGGCGTAGTTGATGATAAGCTTCCCCGCGATTCAAGGCTCGCTGCACATAAGTTCTTAAACTAGCATCATCAATATAGTCCAATAAATACATAGCCTTGAGCATGCGATTATACTCCGTCAGAGCTTTCAATAAAGGATGGTTTTGACTGTAACCAGATAGCTTTCTAACGAGTGTTGCCTGTGTGATCGTCTTCTGCTGTAGCGAGATCACAATGCGTTGAATTGTATCCCATTCATCGATGATCAGTGCTGTATTGATAGGCTTTTTCAATGAAAGTGTCACCTTATTATCTTTTCCTTCATTGACATTAAATAGATCAGATATCACCGTTCCAAACTGTGCATAGCGCGGAGCAAAGGTATAGCCAAACAAGTCCAGCAGGGCGAAGTTCACATGATTAACCCCATGTGTGTCCGTTGATAATATATCCGGTTTAATTTCTGAAGTGTTGTTATGAAGTAAGTCCAAAATAAAATGTGATTCATGCTCGTTAGAACCAATAATCCTAGCATTCAAAGCGACATGATTGGCAATCAGGTTCATCGATGTCAGGCCTTTGTTCGTACCAAAATATTTCGATGAATATCGGGTTTTAAACGTCTCTAACCGGGATTCGAATTTTTGCCCATCGGCACTGGCATGAATGAGTCCTTCTTGAATATTGTAATGCCTAAAAATAGCTAACTTTGCTGTCGCATCGTTAATGGCATCATTGCCGAGGTTTAGCGTTTCAGGACGCAAATAATTGGCTTGTACTGTGCGTAAATGATCGTATGAGCGATCAGATATGCTGGCCATGCCATGTAAACCGTAATAGGTTCCATTACCAATGATGGCTGCCAGTAAATCATTCAAATGATTGTTTTGCCCTGACCGCACTTGCCGAACATGCTCAAAGTGCTTTAGAAAGCCTGTTTCCTGATGAACAAAGCGCAGCACATCAGCAACATTGATCGACTTCATGCGATCAAAAAATGGATTGTTTAATGCCGTTTTTGTGCCTGAATACGGCAACCGCCATTGAGTTTTTCCGGAGCGATTGCGTAATATTACGTTTCGATTATCACCCTCATCAATACGTTGACTGACTCGCTGTAACTTATCACGCATCGCCTGTTCCATTGATTTGATAAGCTGGGCAGACTCAGTATTCATGCTATCTAACAGGGAGTCTTTGAGCAATTTGTCTTTCTCTTCCCAAGGAATATCACCAACAAGATCATCGTGTAATGCCCGATATTTAATGGCTGTCGGTATAAAGAGCTGACCGTTCAATTTAGTTTGAGCGGATAAATACAGTAGCATCTCGTAACGTTTAAAAATTACGTTATTATCCGTATCTATCACATATAATTGATGTTTAGTTGGAATTAATCGTCGATCTGACGACGCTAATTCACCAGACTCTAACCACTCGCTCTGCATTGCCCCAAGCTGTGCAGCTAAAGCCTGTGTATTGTCTGATCCTTCAAATGTCAGGCATAAAAAAAGGGGGCGTATCAACTGCTCAATCAGATTCTCATGTTGATCATAGTACTCCCAGATATAATCATCTTTTGTGCGCTTTTGCTTTTTCAGATACAAGCACAGTGATTCTATTTCTCGCTCTCCAAGTAAGCTTTTTACCCGTTGTTTTATTTGTTTAAATGACACTTGATCATCAATGGTAGCATCAATAAAAAAGTATAGTAGCTCAGCGGCTTTGCTGACATTCGCCGCAGCGCCTTCCCAATCTTTATAGGCCATTTCTTTGGCGTATGTCTTGGCTTTTTCACGCAGTTTGCGAAGATGATAGATAAAACCATCGGCTAATCGCTCAATATTGATTTGTGCCCGCTCTTGAAGGTAACAAAGTAAATACAGCTGCTGTGTGCCTCGGTCGAAGCGTTTAAGTTTGGTAATAGAGTAGTAATCAACCATCGTCGCATAATGCAGTTGGTTTTGTTGCGATAGTGACAGAGCAGGTACCACCTGATTCACTTCATTCATCCAGGGCTGAATGAGCTTGTTGACGTTCAATTCTTTTTCTAATTCAGAGCCATTAAAACTTTTCGCTGCCTGTTTCAGTTCTTTGATCGTTAGTGGGCTTTCTCCATCAACCAAATCGGCTAGGTTAGCAGTCAATTCATCTGATATCGTTATTTTTAATGTGTCTGAAATACGCTTACGTTCCTGCTTTATGACCTGACTGATAATTCGCTGGAGTACGCTATATCTAGGGATAGCGATATGATTTCGGGCAAGGTATTCAGTGCAGGAATCAAATAAAAAACGTGGTTCAATCCAGGATTTAGCAACTTGTTGTAAGTAGGTAATGAGAGGTTTTTGATGCTGTTCCGCATCCCATTTTTTGAAGCCTTGCAGGTTGAGAATCTTGTCGTAGATGCGCGTTTTTTGCATACGGCTAACACTGAAACGCGGGGCTTTAAACTTGGAGAAATACTCATCAGCAATAAAAGCCAAGTCTGCCTGTAGCACCTTGTAAGTCAGGTTAAGTTGAATGGGCTTGATTTTAAAATAGCCCAGAAGAACGATGGCATAGCATTTATGATTACGATCCCTGATGGATTTAATGACGTCCTGCTCTAGGTCATTCAGCGCAAAACTGACACGTTTTTCTTCAAGTGACAGGCTGGGAACACCATATAAATCGTTAATTTCTGATTCGTGGAGTATGGTTAGGCGTTCTTTATAAGACATGGGCTTCTCGCAAAACCTGAAATACTACTATGAATTGAATATTACAGCGATTTTGAAGGTTAATGTGCCTCTGTAGGACTTATGATACCTAGGCTGTAGCGATAAGTGTTACATTATGACGGAATGTCCCCAGAACCCCATCATGCCAATATTGTTGATATTTTTATCTGTCATCGTTTCGCTGTGGTAAAGTTTATGGAAATTATCAGGCGCCTTAGAACAGCTTATTTTATGTTAAATATTATTTGGCTTAGCTTTTTTTTTATCGCCTTTCTTTGTGCTGCTTATCGCCTTTTTATTTTAGGTGATACAACGGCTTTCAACGACATTACGCTCGCCACGTTTACTTTATCCAAAACTGCGTTTGAAATTGCCCTGGGGCTAACCGGTGTTTTATGTTTTTGGATGGGCATAATGAAAATTGGCGAGAAAAGTGGCTTTATTGAATTATTAACTCGCTTTTTGAGTCCTTTATTAAAACGCCTGATGTCTGAAGTACCCGCCAATCATCCTGCCTTTGGCGCTATGGTCATGAACCTGTCTGCCAATATGCTCGGATTAGATAATGCAGCAACGCCTCTTGGCATTAGAGCCATGCAGCATCTACAAACATTAAACCCATTGAAAGATACTGCCAGCAATGCACAGATTCTTTTCTTGGTCATCAATACATCAGCGGTAACTCTATTCCCTCTCACCATTTTCACCTACCGAGCTCAAATGGGCGCGGCAGATCCAACGGATGTTTTTATTCCTATTTTAATTGCCACGTATGCTTCAACAATGGCGGGGTTAATTGCGGTTGCAAGCGTCCAAAAAATAAAATTGTACGACCCTATTATATTGGCTTACCTCGGTGGTTTTAGTGCGCTAGTCGCAGGCATCTTGATGTATTTTTCTGGTCTCGAACAAATCGCTATGCAACAACAATCAGCCCTTGTTAGCAATTTCATCATTTTTACGTTAATCATTGTCTTTATGGCAGGTGCGTTGAGAAAACGAATTAATGTTTATGAATCGTTTATCGAAGGCGCTAAAGACGGCTTCCAAACAGCTGTTATGATTATTCCTTACCTTGTTGCTATGCTAGTTGCTATCGGTGTTTTTCGTGCCAGCGGTGCCTTAGATATTGCCCTAAACGGTGTACGTTCATTTCTTTCAGTTTTTTCATTAGATGATCGATTTGTGGATGCATTACCTACTGCCTTCATGAAACCACTGAGCGGCAGTGGCGCTCGTGCGATGATGATTGAAACCATGCAAATACACGGTGCTGACTCCTTTGCTGGCCGGCTTTCTTCTATTGTGCAAGGTAGTACGGAAACAACGTTTTACGTGCTGGCCGTCTATTTTGGTGCTGTTGGTATTAAAAAGGCTCGGTATGCAGTTGCATGTGGTCTATTTGCTGATTTCGTTGGCATTATCGTCGCCATTTGTATTGCGTATTTGTTTTTTGCCTAATCCTCATTAACAAGTAACTCTTTAGCTTTGGTAGAATAACTAACTCCTAATTATTTAACTTAGTTTTAATGGCTAAACATCGACAATCTTTTATATCAAAGCTTTACCCACAGGCGGCAAAACTACCGTTACCTGTTTTATATGCCATAGCCTACCCCATTTATTTAATTGGTTATTATTTTGTAGAAAGGCAACGTAATGTTATCTACTCAAACCTGCAAAACTCATTTCCAGATCTGTCTCATGACGAGCTCAAAAACTTAGCAAAAGCTAACTTTAAAACACTGGTCTACACCATGGTTGAATCGATTAAAACCATCAACCTAACAGAAGATGAAATACGCAAACGTGTTCATTTAAAAAACCCTGAGGTTATTGAACAGTTCGCCAAGAAGAACCAATCTGTCATGATGCTTGCTGCCCATCACTGTAACTGGGAATGGATGTTAGCTGGTTGCAGCTTGCAGCTGTCCTTTCCAATTGATGTGGTCTACAAGCCTTTACATGATTTAGCCGTTGACGAACACATGAAGAAGTCTCGTTCGCGTTTTGATGCTCGCCCCATACCCAATAAAAATGCGCTCATTGAAATAATGCAACGCCGCAAAGAAGTACGTGGTTTTGCAATGGTTGCTGACCAATCCCCTGTTAGAAAAGAAGAGAAATATTGGACAACTTTTTTAAACCAAGAAAGTTCGTTTGCAGTCGGTTCTCAAAAAATCGCGCATATGACCAAGTACCCAACAGTATTTGTGGGTATGCGTAAATTGAGCCTTGGCCATTATGAGGTCTATTTTGAATTATTAGGTGAAGCGCCTTACCAAAAAGATGGTTATAAATTAACCGAAACGTATGCACGTGCGCTAGAAAAGATGATTCTCGCTAGCCCTCAAGACTGGATGTGGTCTAACCGCAAATGGAAACGCAAACGCGCTATCTACGATTAATCAATAATTGTCTTCTTACGACGCTGTTTTCTGCGTTATAAATACAGCCAGCTCTTCTATACTTGGATAATCAAAGAAATCCGCCAAGTCGACAACATCAGGAAATTCTTCATCAATTTTTTCGTGAATTTGGGCTAATTTTAATGAACTTGTTCCCATTTCAAAAATATTATCGTTGATACCTATTTTTTGATCCGATACGACCGAATGGCATATTTCTAATAGCAAGCGTTCAATAGAGCTTCCAGCGGCCATACCTGTAGAAGACCTTGTTTCGGACATTTCCGTCAGGGCTGCAACAACCTCATCGAAATCGCCAGCTAAAAACTGCTCGGACACAGCGAAACGTTGTACTTTCCCACTGGTCGTTTTTGGGACTGTTTTAATCGGTAATACGTGCGCAACGTCTAGTCCCGATTTTTCACCTAACTCACGCCTTACATCAGTTGTAATCGGGTAAAAACCGTCTAATTCGCCACGATAAAGTACAAAAACGACTAACTCATCGATAGATTCCTCATCGTTATAAATACCACACACTAATACTTTGCCAAGCTCAATCCCATCAACACCTTCACATACTGTTTCTAAATCTGGCGCGTAATAATTCAAACCGTTAACAATGATTAAATCTTTAGTGCGCCCGGTTAATACCAATTGGCCTTCATTAATTAACCCTTGATCGCCTGTGTCCAACCAGCCATCAGGTGTTATTAGTTTTTCATTAAGCTCCGGAGCATGATAGTAACCAGCCGTCACATTATCGCCTTTAATGTAAACTCGCCCGACAACATTATCATCAACACGCGCACCATTAATGTCGAAAATGGCCAATTCAGTGCCTGTGATAGCAGTGCCTAAGCGCACTAATTCAACACTATTGTCTGTCGCTGTACTGACAACTTTGGCAGGCTCTCCTTCACTTAAAGACCGTCTAATAATATGAACGGTCGATAGCTTCTGGGCCAGCTCTGGAAAACTGACGACCAAACACGCTTCTGCCAAACCATAGACTGTAAACATCGCAACATCACTTAAACCAAACGGTTTCATCACGGCATTAAACTCTCGGCATAAATTTGCTGATATGGGCTCTGCACCATTAAATATTAAACGAACGGCAGAAAGATCTAGGTTTGATTGATTTTCTGGTTTGAAACGTTTTAAAACATGCTTATATCCAAAATTAGGTGAGGCAATAATCGTGGTTTTCTTCTCGCTTATCTTTTCAAGCCAAAGGTTTGGCCGACGAACAAATAACTCCGTTGGCATAATGAATTGATTAATGTTCACAAACAAAGGTGTTAAATGAAAACCGATAATACCCATGTCATGCGTTAGTGGCATCCAGCCAAAAAAACTGTCTCTTTCATCAAATTGGCTGCATTCAATGATGCCATATAAGTTCGTCACCAAATTCTTATGCGTTAACACAACGCCTTTTGGGTCACCGGTAGAGCCGGATGAGAACTGAATAAACGATGTTCGTTCTGGAACAATATCAGGGCATTGTCCAAGCGTATTAAACTCTTCAATTCGATCCAACATCACCGCTTTACGCTGGATTTCATCGTACAACAATGACTTACCATTTTCGTCGGCATACACCTTTAAACGTTGCAGCGCCTTTCTAGTCGTTGCTATATACGGCGCTTCAAGTTTTTCAAACACATTAAACACTTTTTGACGGTGCGCATCACTTGTCCCAATCGCCAATGGAACAGCAACAATGCCGCCGTACTGACAGGCCCAAAAGGTATCAATAAACTGTTCGTTTTCAGCCAAATGAATAATCAACTCATCGCCTTCTGATGCACCTTTTTGTTGAATATGGTGCAACAACCCCAGTGAACGCTGCTTTAATTCTGGGTAGCTAACTTCGCGTTCGTTATCCTGGCCGCTAATGTACGTTATTGTTTTATTAGCCTGAGTATTCCGGTCTAATGCTTGTACAAGTGTTTGGGGGAAATCATTCATAATGTATGTAGAGATTGAGCTCTATTAATAATGCGTTTAAAAATTATAGCTATTTTAAACGCGATTACGTCAACTGAGGAGGAATTTCAGGGTCAAATGTATAGACCGTCGCCTCACACTGTTTACGCCGAATCATAACCGACGCACTGGTCTTGGTGGAGATACCTAAGGAGACGCAAGACCATTCATCTGGCACACCATATTCAAGCGGGCATTCTTCAAGTGTGTGAGGTTTTTCAATCGTAAAGCCACATCGCGCCACACCTAACCCTAAACCTCTACCTGTCGCTTTAATAAACGATTCTTTGCATGACCAAAGGTTAAAGAATATTTCTTTTTGCTGCTCTTTATCAACATTCAACCATTGTAGTTTTTCAGCATCGGAGAAATTACGCTTCACCATTCCTTCCATGTTATCTATCGTGCGCCAACATTCAATATCAACACCTACGTCTTCGCATAAACTAATGGCTACCAATGCAGTATTTCCTGAATCTGACAGATTAAAAAATACCGGTGAGTTTTTTACATAAGGCTTACCAAACTCACCAAAATCAAACGTAACGTCATTCGGTGCAAGCATTAGATATCGGCTTAATAATTGTCTCAAACGCACTCGCATAGTTAATGCATGTTCCCTATTTTTTAAAGTACGAAGCCTACTCACTTTCTTCTTTTCTTCGTCACTTATGATAGTCATTTCTTCAGACGTCATGTTTGATTCCAAATCAATTTTCCAAACATGGATTTCATTGTTTTTTAGATGAGGAATTTGAACATAAGTTTTTGAAGAATTAGCATCCATAATCAACTACTATAAAATTAAGTGCATTAAGCTTTAATTAAACCATGAGTATAAGCAACAACTCAAAACAACACGAATTAAATCCAGATACTTACGATTGGACTTATCATGCAATGAAAGCTTTATTTAAAGTTTTTAATCTGACTATTCGTACACACGGAAACCAATCTGCTTGGCAAGATGGTGATATATTTTTATTTAACCACTTTGCTCGGTTTGAAGCATTTATTCCTCAATACCTCATTTATGAAAAAACAAAACTTTATTCTCGGTCAATAGCATCAAAAGAGCTGTTTGCAGACAATCTGTTTGGGCGTTATTTATCAAACCTTGGCGGCATACCCAACGATACCGAATCACTGATGTACGATGTCTCTAAAGATATTTTTCATAACCATAAATTAGTTGCATTCCCCGAAGGGGGAATTGTTAAAGACAGGCGAACCATAAACTCTAAAGGTCAACATGAAGTTTATTCAAGAGCCAATAATCAAAGAAGAAAACTGCACACAGGGCCAGCGGTTATTGCTCTTGCCATCACCATATTTAAAAAAGCTGTACGTGAACTTCATAAAAATGGCCAATACGAACCCATTCAGGCTTGGGCCTATGAATTAGGCTTTAGTAATATCGAACAGTTAGTTATTGCTTGCGAAAAACCGACCATCATCGTTCCGTGTAATATTACGTTTTACCCCTTACGAATTGGTGACAATGCGCTTAAAGATAGTGTGCAATTTTTTATGAAAAATTTGCATAAAAGACTCTCTGAGGAATTGTTAATCGAAGGTAATTTTTTATTAAAAAACACAGATATGGATATCCATCTCGGCAAATCTATTATCGTTGAGGATTATTGGACAAAATTTGAATCTGTTACGACTCAAGCCTTTGTAAATAATGCGGAACTAAGTTTGAGTAAAATTTTTAACACCGTGCGCTCTGATGAGTCATTCAACAACATATTGTTTAGGATGAGTTACCAACGTAATACAAAAAAAATTCGCGATGACTACATGCAAACCATATATGCCAATGTCACTATTAATATTGCTCATATCGCCTCTAGTATAATTATGTACTTCCTGGCAGAAGGCAACACGCACATTAACAAAAAAAAGCTGCACCACTTGATTTATTGCAGCATTAAAACGCTTCAAAAATACGATGGCTTAGTACTTCACAGAACACTTCAAAACCCGTCTATTTACCGAAATTTATTAACGACGCAAAGTGAAACATTCAATCTATTTCTTAGAGGTGCGTATCAAGCCAATTTACTCGAATCGTCGGGCGCTTATTACACTTTCACTGAACAGCTAACGGCGGATAACGATTTCGATAGTATTCGTTTGAAAAACCCCATTGCTGTTAATGCTAATGAAGTAGCGCCCATTTCACAGGTCCAAGAAGCCATAAATGCAAGTTTGAAATTCAAGTTAAATAAAAAACTAGATGATTTTGCAAAAATGCTTAATGAAGACGAGCAACTTGAATATAAATGGGATTTCGCTCAATACAATAAAAGCAAACATCAAGAAATTAACCAACAACAAACAATACTGTCACAATCCGCTTTACCTTTTCAATGCATCCCTAAAAACCCCAATGGCGAGTGTGTTGTATTAGTACACGGTCTTCTAGCAACGCCTGGTGAACTTAAACCGTTGGGCATCAAGCTACAAGCATTAGGCTACAACGTCATTGCTTGTCGGCTAAAAGGCCATGGCACGTCTCCATGGGATCTACATGAACGAACATGGCAAGATTGGTACCAATCAGTTCGTCAAAGCATAAAAATAGCGCATTGTTATAGTACAAAGGTTCACCTTGTAGGTTTCTCAAGTGGCGCCCTTTTAGCCCTAATGAGCGCCACTAATAGAAACTTTAATATTCAATCGGTTACGGCCTGCTCAACCCCGCTTACGTTTAAAGATCCATTAGTGAATTTTGTTAAAGTAGCCGATGTTACCAATAAGCTGTTCAAAAAATTCAGCAACTCTGAAGGCATTATGCCTTTTAAAGATAACTCACCTGAGCATCCACAATTAAATTACCAACATGTACCGATAGCAGCTATTCACCAGTTATTAATATTGATCACAAAAACACGCCAAAAAATAAAAAAACTTCATTGCCCTACTTTCTTATTACAAGCCGACAATGACCCTGTTGTAGATCCAGCAAGCATGGAAGAGTTGTTGAATCAAGTTCCTAAGCGTCACATTACTTATGAATGGGTCAGCTCCGCCAGGCATGGAATATTGTATGAAAACACCGATGACTGCCAACAAAAAGTTATCGACTTTATTTGTAAGCAAAGCAAATAGCGTAAAATATGCGTTTTAATGACTCTTTATAAAAACCCATGCGCGTACACCTAAAAACGCTAGGCTGTAGATTAAACGAGGCCGAAATTGAATCTTGGGCCAGCGACTTTACGTCACAAGGCCACCCAGTTACTAAAGATGAACAAGACGCGGATATCCTCGTTATTAATACGTGCGCTGTCACCCAAGGCGCTGTCAGGAAGTCTCGCCAACTGGTTAGAAAAAGCCAAAAAGCCAATCCACATGCAAAATTGGTATTGAGCGGTTGTTACGCGACCTTAAATACTGAAGAAGCAACCTCACTAGAGGGCGTTGATTTATTAGTAGGTAACACGCAAAAAGATGACTTAGTAAAACTCACATTAGAAGGTTTAAATGAAAACGCAATGCCGGCTATTTCTACAGAACCCGGCGAAGTTGCACTTTTTTCAAGGGGCCGCCAACGCGCCTTTATAAAAGTTCAAGATGGCTGCCGTTACCGATGTACTTTCTGCATTGTTACCATTGCTAGAGGTGATGAAAAGAGCAAAAAGATTGATAACATAATAAATGAAGTTAATGCGGTGCATGCGTCAGGCATTAATGAAATCATCATTACCGGTGTTCATTTAGGGGGTTACGGTAGCGATATAGACAGTAATTTATATGAATTAATACAATCTCTTTTGGAAAAAACGACTATTCCAAGAATTCGAATGGGTTCTCTTGAACCATGGGATTTACCTGAAAACTTTTTTGATTTATTTTCAAACTCTCGGCTTATGCCCCATATGCACTTACCTATTCAAAGTGGCTCTGATACTGTTCTTAGGAGAATGGCAAGACGCTGTAAAACCGATGAGTTTAGACAGCTCGTCCTACGCGCTAAAAAATCTATACCTGATTTGCATATAACCACCGATATTATTGTTGGTTTCCCTGGGGAAACCGAGGAAGAGTGGCAAGATACGCTTAAATTTGTAAATGAAATGGCGTTTGCACATATCCATATTTTTAGTTATTCGAAACGTGATGGCACCAAAGCCGCTAATCTTCCCTTGCAAGTTGATGAACCTATAAAAAAAGAAAGAAGTAAAACCTTGCATAACCTTGCCAATAATTTAAAAGTCCAAGGTATTGAAAAGATGTTGGGGAAAGACGTCTCTATTCTATGGGAAGAAAAAAAACCGGGTGATGATAGTGAACAATGCACTTACTTTGGTTACACGCCTAACTATACCCGTATCAAAGCGACGGCTAGCAAAGACACTGACTTAACTAACCAAATAACCCGTCATACAATCAACCGCATAAAAGATGGTATGCCTTACATAGAAATAGGTTTGTAAAACCACCTCGGTCATTAATTAATAGCGTTTGGTTTCGACTAACATTTTTGTTGCTCCTGCAACACCAATCGCTGGCGAAAATAAATTAAATATCGGCACAGACACCGCAAACAGGCTTATTGAGCCAAATACTATGTGATTCACCCTATCGCTTTGCATATGTGTTTTTTGTTCTTTAAACATCACCTGGTGATTCTCAAAAAAATACCCCATATACTCAAACGTTAAAAACCAAGCACTAAACAATAGCCACAACGGTAACGAAATAATATTAATACCTGGAATAATTGAAAGAATAAGCAAAGGAATGGCCCGGACTAAGTAGTACGTTAATTTTCTAAGTTCTAACCCCATAATAGACAACGCCTCTTTAATTACAGAGTAATTATTACTCGGCTCATTTAATTCACCATTTAGATGACGCTCCACACCTCTAGCCAGGTACACATAAAAAGGCGCAGCTATAATATTCGCAAGCAAAGAAAAACTTAAGTAAACAAGCAATAAGGTCATTATTGAAAATAACGGCATTAATAACCAAGATAACCAATCTAGCCATGTAGGTAATAAATTATCTAACATCGAAGACATATATGTCCACAATAGCCAACTAGCCAAGCTAAACAACAATAAATTAATAACGAACGGTATCCAAACAAAGCGACGAACACCCGGTTTAAATATAAGTGCCATGCCCGAAAAATAACTACGTAAACCGACCATATAAAATCACCTATTAATTATTCGTTAGAGCAGCAAAAGATTCGGAATATATTATATTATTTGGTAGAATATATTCAGGAAAATTGGTAATGAGATTACGATAAAGGCATACATGGAATTGGTATACAGTGATAAGGCTATCGGCAAATCAAAAAAACTAAAAGCTAAAGTCATTACCATCACAAGTGGTAAAGGTGGCGTTGGCAAAACAAGCACGGCCACTAACTTGGCTCTTTCATTATCTGCTTTAGATAAAAAAGTCTGTGTTTTTGATGCAGATACCAGTTTAGCCAATATTAATATATTGTTAGGCATCCACCCTGAGTATACGCTTCACGACCTATTATCAGGTGATAAGACACTCAAACAAATAATGGTAGATGGACCCCGCGGCCTAAAAGTTATTCCTGGAGCAACAGGGATTTCCGAATATGCACATCTGTCATCGAAACAAAAAACTGTTTTAATCGATGCATTAGACGAACTTCAACAACAATTCGATTACCTCATCATAGATACAGCTGCCGGCATTGGGGATGATGTTTTAGATTTTGTTAAGGCATCGCAATTTCCAATTGTTGTTATAACCCCTGAACCAACGTCCTTAACGGACTCTTTCTCCTTATTGAAAGTCTTAAAACGTTCAGACTTTGATCGAACCTCTTATATATTGGTTAATATGGCGTTGGATTTTGATAACAGCCAAACCATATATAAACGTTTTGAATCCGCTGTAAAAAAATACATTGAAGTTGACATAGAGTACCTAGGTTTCATTCAAGTTGATGAAACAGTTATTTCATCTGTTAGCCTTCAATGCCCAGCGGTTTTGTTAAGCCCCGATTGTATTGCTAGCCGATGTTTTAAAACATTAGCAAAAGGTCTTAATGAACAACTAGAAACGACTGAGACAGAATCTTTCAGTGAGTACTGGGAGAATCAAGAGCACGTTGAGGCAAGCGACATTGAACCTTTAAGCTCTCCTGTAAGGGAAAAAATCGGGGAAATTAATAGCTTAACTAAACCGTTAGATTTTAATAGTTCGGCATTATTTTGTACCGAACAACTGAATAACGGTTCATTAGATAAACAATATGTAGCGGCCTTAATTGAACCTTTAATAGAGAGTTATCATAAAGCCTATTCAATTCAACCTTCACCTGCAATACAAGCGATTGATAAAAATCACTAAAACAATAGCTTAAGAAACTTCTACTCATTAATGGAACAGGAAGGTTTCCCTACTGAACAACTGAAAGAAACCGCCTTTACATTAGAAAAAATTTATCAGGAAAAAACTGGGGAAAATCTAAGAAATTTCCAGAATAATGCGGTTCTTTTGTTTTCACAATTTAACGGCAGCCAAGATGACCTTAAACACTTACACAAACAACTTCTAGATTGCCATCAACGCCATTTTGACCAACCCATAACCAATCTATTTGATGAGCTCGACAACACTATTAAAACTGAAGAATTTACTCTCAAAGACTTTGAGCAATTAATCAATAGCAACTTATCAACATACGAACAACGGTTTTCTAGCAAGTTCAAAACTCAAACAGATATTGAGCTTGAGCAGGCGCTCTTAACAATTGATCAATTACAAAATAATAACAAACAGCTTGAAGCACAACTCCAGTCATCCAAAAAACAGCAAACAGAACAAAGTGCAGTTATTGATAAAATTCAGTACCTTCTGACAAATAACGAGTCAAACGATAAAATTTAGCCTCTATTAAATAATGCGTGATAGTTATTGGCCGTCATATCAGCCACTTCATTAACGCTAATACCCCGTAACTCAGCAACGCGCTCCGCTACATATTTCACATAATTCGGATAATTTGGCTTACCCCGCATAGGAACTGGCGCTAAATAAGGCGAATCAGTTTCAATCAACAACCTATCTGATGGTACTTTTTTAGCAACGTCATGCACTTGTTTAGCATTTTTAAACGTGACGATACCTGATATGGAAATATAAAAGTTATGGTCTAGTGCCTGTTTTGCCATTTCCCAATCTTCTGTAAAACAGTGCAGTACTCCACCCGTTTCACCCGCTCCTTCTTCTTTTATAATTCGTAATGTATCTTCTTTTGCATCACGAGTATGAACAATAATCGGCTTATTTGTTTGCCTTGCCGCTCTAATATGGTTCCTAAATCTATTTTGCTGGCATTCGACATTCGCGCCATCATCTAAACGACAATAATCAAGCCCTGTCTCACCTATCGCGACAGCTCCATCACGGTTCGCCGCTTCAACAAGCTCTAAAACAGAAGGATCATGCCCTTCTACTTCATTAGGGTGAACACCTACTGACAGTGAAATATTAGATTGAGACGTCACTAAGTCTCGCATCGCTGGAAAATCTTCCCAATTAATAGCAACACACAGCATATGGTCAAGTTGATCCGCTTTAGATGCATCTAAAAACTGGTTAAGGTCATTTCCGAACGGCTCAAGGTCTACGCGATCTAGGTGACAGTGTGAGTCTATAAACATATTGCTTTCCTAAAATAAAAAACGGCCCTAAAGGCCGTAAAATTAAATTATAACGTAAAACGTGAACTACATTGTATGTGTGGGTCTACCCGATGCAGCAGTACCTGCTAAATAGGTTTCTATTTTTGCACGAGCCGCACCACCATCCTGATCATTAAACTGAACACCAACACCCGTAGATCTTGATCCTTCGGCACCAACAGGTGTAATCCAAATAATTGTACCTGCAACGGGAATGCGTTCAGACTCGTTCATTAAACTTAACAACATAAAAACCTCATCGCCCAGTTTGTATTGCTTGTTCGTTGGGATAAATAATCCACCGCCTTTCACATAATCCATAAATGCTGCATACAACGCATTCTTATCTTTAATCGTTAAAGATAATATTCCTTGTCTTGCACTGTTATCTTGAGCTGCCATTTACAAACCTTTTAATGTTAATCTTTTGCAAAACAATTGATTGCAAATTTATCCAGTAATAATTGTTGGTTTACTTGCCCTGCTTCGAATTTAGATATCTCTAATATCTCATCAAATAAGGCAAATAGTTTCCTTAAGTGTAGCGTGTTAATTAGAATTTTCAAGTTGCTAGTTAAATCCGTATTTGTTAACGACTCTGTTGATTTGGTACTACTGAGAACGATAGCATCTGCTAACCAAGACGAAATCCAAATTGATAATGGATACTCTTTTAACTTAAAACAACGTTCAGAGAACGCTAGCGGGTCAATTTTCTGATTCACAACACCTAAAAACATCTCAAAAACCTCATTTCGCGAATCAACGGCATTACTTAACCAAAGTTGTTCCGCATTTAAGGGCGAGCCATTCGCCAAATTAAGATATGCTTGTGACTGTTGGCAACCTTGCTCTTCTAACCAACTCAACATGCTTACACTTGAAGACGAATACGATGAGATTAATTGGCATCGGCTACGTATAGTCGCAGGTACTTTTGCTAAATCATGTGCTATTAAAATCAAGGTTGTCCCTTCATTTGGCTCCTCTAGTGTTTTAAGCAAACTATTGGATGCTTGATACAACATTTCATCAACGGGTGAAATCATGATAATCCGCTGCTTATCATACTGACGGCTTAATGAAAGCGACTTAATCAATTGACGAACTGGCAGTATCTTAATTGTCGATTCGCCCTCTTCGGGTTTAATGTATTTGAAATCTGGATAGCTACCTGAATTAAACATTTGGCACGCATCACATTCACCACAAGCTAATTCATCAGAATTAGTATTGGTACAACAAACACTGTTAGCAAATAACTGTACTAATGCCTCATACCCAAACCCTTGTTTACCAACAATCAATAAGGCATTTGGAAAAGCATTTTGGCGTTTGTACTCGTGAAGCTTATTCCAATATGGTTCTAGCCAAGGGTAATAAGAAGCATTCATATTAAGATTCTACGATTGCTTTCAAATGCGTATAAATTTGTGTTTCTACCCCTTTGATGTTTTGAGACGCATCGATAATTTTAAACCGAGTACTATCTTCAGCGGCCCGTTGTAAATAGACATGTCTAACATCTTCAAAAAACGATTGTTTTTCGGATTCAAATCTATCAGGTTCACTTCTTTTGGCAGCACGTTTCAAACCTTCTGCCACTGGCAAATCAAGTAAAATCGTCATGTCAGGCGAAAAACCTTTCTGAACAAAGTTTTCTAGCCACGCAATTGATTCCATTGGAAAATGTCGTCCGCCACCCTGATAAGCATATGTTGCATCAGTAAAACGATCACAAATAACGTATTGCCCTAACGCCAATGCAGGTTTTATCACGTGTTCAACGTGTTGCGCACGAGCAGCGAACATTAATAACAGCTCTGCATCACCACATAAAGATTCATTATTATGATCCAACAGTATATGTCGAATATTTTCAGCAATGGGCGTTCCACCGGGCTCTCTGGTTGTTACAACATCAAATCCTTTTTCGATAAAGAAATTGGCGATGTAGTTTAAATTGGTTGTTTTGCCAACACCTTCAACACCTTCTAATGTTATAAATTTTCCTTTATTCATTTTTATTTTTTTCGTTGATACTTATTAACCGCATTATTATGTTGCTTGAGGTTTTCTGAAAAGTAGTGCGTTCCATTGCCTTTAGAAACAAAATACAAGCTGCGTGTCTTTTTTGGGTGTAGTACAGCATCAATGGATGCCTTACCCGGCATAGCAATCGGCGTGGGCGGTAAACCATAACGTGTATACGTATTATATGGGGTATCTTTTCGTAGGTCCCTAAATCGAATATCACCTTTGTAGATGTCCCCCATTCCGTAGATAACTGTTGGATCTGTTTGTAGTTTCATACCGATTTCAAGACGCCGTATAAATAAGCCTGCAATCTGTTTACGTTCACTGGCTACCCCTGTTTCTTTTTCAACAATGGACGCTAAAATCAAAGCATCGTATACACTTTCAATCTTGTCATGTACTTCACGCTCTTGCCATGCAGTATTAACGAATGATTGCATACTGCGGTAAGCTCGAGTGATTATTTCTTTATCTGTTGTGCCTTTAATAAAAAAATAGGTTTCTGGTAACAACAAGCCTTCTATGTGTTTTTCCGGGAAATTTAACAACTCTAAATAGTCTGACACCTTGGCTGTAATAGGTAAGGTGTTTTTGATGGCGGGGTGCTCATGTAACTCTTGTAATATCTGCTTAAACGTTTGGCCCTCTATTAACGTGACGGCATATTGGTTGACTTTGCCTTTAACCAAAAATTGCAGTATTTGAACAGGCGTTAAACCCGGAGAAAATTCATATTCCCCTGCTTGAATCTTATTTGCTTTACCTTCGACTCTTACCAGCCACTTGAACCACTTAGCTTCAACAGCGCCCTTTTCTGACAACTGCCCAACTATTTTATTAAACGAATCACCTTTATTAATCGTAACGACAATAGAGCCCGTATCATCATTGATATATGAGCTGTTTATTGACTGCTGATAAGACATCCAAAACCAGCCTAGCGAAATACTTAAAATGACAGTCAAAAAACCAATCAAACGTATCACGAACGCTCTCCATGTCGCGCTAATATTTCATCCCGTATAGCACCATACATGATAGGTGAAACAGGGCCTTCAACATACGTAGCCGTTCTATTTAAAAACGTTAATTTAGCAACTGTTTTTAATAATATTAAACTGTTTGTAATAAATACCTCGTCTGCATTAAGTACATCATCTAGCGTTAAGTTTGTTACCTGGCAATCATATCCTTGTTCAGTGGCACGTTTAAGAATAAAGTCACGCATAATACCTTTAACACCTGCATAATTAAGATCGCTCGTTTTTATAACACCTTCTTTTACTACAAATACATTACTCATCGTTCCTTCGATAACATGGCCTTCATTATCCAACATTAAACCTTCAGATACTGTCGTATCTTTCCACTCAGAACGAGCCAATACACGCTCTAGTTGATTTAAATGCTTAATGCCTGCTAACAATGGTTGTTGACTCAACCTCGTTTTACAGAGTGTTATATTAACGTGTTGAAGCTTAACGTCCATATGAGATTTAAGCGAACTTGAAAAAGTGACAACGCGTGTGATTTTTGGTTTATCGGGAATTAAAAAGCCACGTTCCGATTCTCCTCGAGACAACATGATTTTTAAGACGCCAAATTGATTATTAGAAACTATTTCATTTACTTCTCTCTCTAGCAGCTTTCTATCTATTGAGGGGAATGCTAAAACGTTACAGCCATAACTGAGCCTATCTAAATGTTCCGACAAGAACAAAGCGTTACCGTTTTCGACAAGCATTGTTTCAAACAAACCATCGCCGTATTGAAACCCTCTATCTTGAACTGATATTAAACCGCCTGCTTTACCATTGACTAAATAATCAGTCATGATCACCACCTAACGCATTTAGCATGCCTCTTGCTTTATGTTCGGTTTCTTTAAGCTCTGCTGATGCGACTGAATCGGCAACAATGCCTGCGCCCGTCCTAAAAACCAATTCTTGGCCATTAACAACCACACTTCTAATCAATATATTTAAATCCATATCACCGTTGTAATTAATATACCCCATTGAGCCTGTATAAGCGCCCCGTGGTTCGTCTTCAAGTTCGTTGATAATTTCCATACAGCGCACTTTTGGGCAACCTGTAATTGTACCCCCTGGAAAAACAGCCTTAATAATATCAGAAGGGAAAATAGCGCCCTGTTTAATCTGGCCTCGTACATTTGAAACAATATGATGTACAGTCGCATAAGACTCTAATGTCATTTTCTCATCGACTACAATACTGCCCGGGTTACAAACCCGCCCCAAATCATTTCTAACGAGGTCAATCAACATAATGTGTTCGGCCATTTCCTTATCGTTAGACAACAAATCATTAGCTAACGCCTTATCTTTATTTTTATCCGAGCTGCGTCGTCTTGTTCCTGCAATCGGCCGCATATGTATTTCATCACCTTCTGTTTTAACTAAACGTTCCGGCGACGTTGAACAAATAGAGTGGTTATCAATTTTCGCAAGCCCTGCAAAAGGTGAAGGATTAGCAGACTTAAGTGCTCGGTATACATCAACATAATCGCTGTTATCCGTTAATTTAGCATACCATTGCTTAGATAAATTAACTTGGAAAGTGTCGCCTTCTTTAATGTAGCGATGAATTTTCTTGACGCTACTTAAAAAACGCTTGTCCTCAGTCTTGGGTACATTAAAAGAAACTTTTTTCGACAACTTATTAATATTCGATTTCAAACAATCATCGTAAACAAGTTTTAAAAGGGGTTCTTGCCCAGACTCACAGACCATCCAATTCTGTTGTGCTTCATGGTCTTTAATAATCGCAACAGGAATATGCGTTGCCAAAGCCAACGGCAACCGTAAGCCTTCAGTAATATTTGATAATGTTGGTTCAATTAAGCCTGCTAACTCATAACTTAAGAAGATAAACCATCCACCTGTAAATGGCATGTCATCGCATGAAGTAGCTTTATCGTATTTATCTAAAAACTGTTCATCGAATTGATTAAAAAAGTTTTTTTGAGAGAGACTTTCCGCCCGTATTTGCTCACCTGGAAAAGCAAACAATATATCAAAACGTGAGTGTTTGTTTATATAACGGTGGCTTTCTAATAAATAGGGATAACGAACAGGATTTAGCTCATGACACGACAGTAGATCAATATCACTGTCTAGTAATGCCTTAGAATAATGCCCACAATCTTCAATAATTAAGGCCATTCAGCCATGCCTACTTATACTTATTCTAAGCGTTTGAAAACCAATGTGCCGTTAGTACCACCAAAACCAAATGAATTTGACACAATCACATCCATTTTCATCTTGCGCGCTTGATTTGGTACATAGTCCAAATCACAGTCTGGGTCTGGCGTAAATTGGTTAATTGTTGGTGGCGCCACTTGATCACGAATAGCTAGTACAGAGAAAACTGCTTCAGCACCACCTGCAGCACCTAACATGTGTCCTGTCATAGATTTTGTTGAGCTCATAGGCACTTTGTATGCAAAATCGCCTAACAGTTTTTTAGCCGCTTGCGTTTCTGCAATATCACCTGCTGGCGTTGATGTGCCATGCGCATTGATATAAGAGATTTTTTGTGGATCAACAGATGCATCATTTAATGCATTTTTCATGCAACGATAAGCTCCATCACCATTTTTAGATGGCATTGTCATATGAAACGCATCTGAACTCATGCCATAACCGGCCAGTTCAGCATATATGGTTGCACCACGTTTTTTCGCATGTTCAAGTTCTTCTAGCACTAAAACACCTGCGCCATCGCTTAACACAAATCCATCGCGGTCTTTATCCCAAGGTCTACTCGCTGTTTCTGGGGAATCATTTCTACGAGATAGTGCCCGTGCTGATGAAAAACCACCATAGGACGTAACTGACGTTGCCATTTCAGCACCACCCGCCACCATCACGTCTGCATCACCGTATTGAATAATACGCATTGCATCGCCAATATTATGGGCACCGGTAGTACAAGCGGTCACTATCGCAAAATTAGGGCCTTTAAGGCCTTTCATGATCGATAAATTACCAGAAATCATATTGATAATATTTGAAGGTACGAAGAAAGGAGATATTTTCCTTTGGCCACCTTTTTTAAAAGAATCGTAGCCCTTTTCTATACCGGAAATACCACCAATCCCAGCACCAATTGCTACGCCAATTCGCTCAGCATTTTCATCAGTTACTTCTAACCCTGAATCATCTAGTGCTTGCATACCAGCAGCGATACCATAATGGATAAAGGGATCCATTTTTTTGGCATCTTTAGGTGACATGTAATCATTAACATCAAAGTTTTTAACTGCACCGCCAAAATTTGATGGGAAGCCTTCCGTATCAAAACGAGTAATCGGTCCAATACCACTTTTCCCGTCTAATATATTAGACCAAGACTCTTGAACATTACCACCAACTGGAGATAGTAAACCCAATCCCGTAACAACTACTCGACGTTTAGACACAGTTACCCCTGCTTAAAATGAAAATAGGCACGGTTCAGAAAACCGTGCCTATCAAAAATTATTTAGACAAATTATTCTGCGTTATTATTAACGTAATTTATCGCTTGCTGAACTGTTGTAAAACCTTCAGCTTGCTCATCAGGAATTTCGCAATCAAACTCTTCTTCAAGAGCCATTACTAGTTCAACAGTATCTAGTGAGTCCGCACCTAGATCATCGATAAATGATGCTTGATTAGTCACTTCTTCTGCTTTTACGCCTAATTGTTCAGCAACGATTTTTTTAACGCGTTCTTCAATGCTACTCATTTTTGTATATCCTCTGTATTTATGGAACGCAAAATATTTTTTGCGATATGGGTATTATATTAATTATTCGCCTAAGTTAAAAGTTTTTATAACAAATAACGCTATTTATGGCTAAAAAAGTAACAAATTAAGACATATACATGCCGCCATTAACATGTAATGTTTCGCCAGTTATGTACTCCGCTTTGCTTGAACATAAGAAAGAAACCGCATAAGCAATTTCTTTTGGGTCACCTAACCTAGCCAGCGGTACACCGCCTAATAGCGCAGTACGTTGCTCATCAGTCAATGTTTTGGTCATGTCCGTATCGATGAAACCTGGTGCTACGGTATTAACAGTAATATTTCTAGAACCGACTTCTTGAGCGAGAGATTTGCTAAAACCAATAATTCCTGCTTTAGCTGCCGCGTAATTAGCTTGGCCAGGGTTACCTGTAACGCCAACAACCGATGCTATATTAACGATTTTACCTTGTTTATTTTTCATCATTCCTCTTAAACAAGCTTTGCTTAATCGAAAAATTGAACTCAAATTGGTATTAATGATGTCATCCCACTCTTCATCTTTCATCCGGAGCATTAAGTTATCACGCGTAATGCCGGCGTTATTAACCAATACAGTAGGTACGCCGTATTCTTTTTTTATTGCTTCCATAACAGATGCGATGGACACCGTATCGGTAACATTAAGCACCATACCAGCACCTGAACTAGCTAGATAACTTGTAATATTGTTAGCGCCACCTTCTGAGGTAGCTGTACCAATTACAAAAAAACCGTCTTCAACTAATTGTTGAGCAATGGCTTTACCAATACCACGACTTGCTCCCGTTACTAACGCTATACATTTATGACTCATGACAATGCCTCTAATGTTTTATTCAATGAACGTTCATCACCTAACGAATTGAGTTCTAATGATTTATCAATACGCTTATTTAGGCCACTTAACACTTTTCCAGGGCCACACTCAATAATAGAGGCAACACCTGAGTTGGTAAGTTTTTCAACCGTTTCAACCCACCTAACCGGTGTGTGCAGCTGTTTTGCAAGTGCTTGTTTAATGTCTTCCACAGCGTTATGTTCTGTAACATCTGTGTTATGTATAACCTGAGTTGTTGGTAAAGAAAAATTAATAATCGACATAGCGGTTGAAAGTTCTTCAGCAGCTGGCAGCATCAAATCACAATGAGAAGGAACACTAACAGGCAAAGTAAGCGCACGTTTAGCACCTTTTTCTTTGGCCAATTCAATTGCACGATTGACTGCATTTGTATTTCCAGCAATGACCACTTGACCCGGCGCATTAAAATTAACGGCAGAAACAATATCACTCTCTGCAGCTGTAGCACAAATTCCTTGTAGTACAGCCACGTCCAATCCCAATATAGCAGCCATTGCACCTTGGCCTTCAGGAACAGCTTGTTGCATGAACGTTGCCCGTTGTTCTACCAGTTTTACAGCATCTACGAAATTTAAACTATTTGCACAAACGAGTGCTGTGTACTCTCCTAAACTATGGCCAGCCAAGTAACTCGGCTGAACATCAACTTGGCTTTGCAGAACACGCCACATAGCAACGCTAGCCGTTAACACCAATGGTTGTGTGTTTTGAGTTTGATTGAGGTCTTCTACTGGCCCATTTTGAGACATTCCCCATAGGTCGCGCCCCAAAGCACTTGATGCCTCTTCAAACGTTTGTTCTATTATTGAAAATTGGCTTGCCAAATCACCCAGCATTCCTATTGCCTGAGACCCTTGCCCAGGGAAAACTATCGCTACATTTTTTTTAGTCATCATTTATTGATTTTATTAGTATTACATTCTTACCAAAGCAGAGCCCCAAACAAACCCACCTCCAAACGCCTCCATTAATACCACATCGTTTGGTTTTACTCGCCCATCTCTAACCGCTAAATCAAGTGCTAAGGGTATTGATGCTGCAGAGGTGTTGCCTTGATTTTCAATGGTTAGAACGACTTTTTCCATTGGCATATTTAACTTTTTTGCCACGGATGAAATGATTCTAATATTCGCTTGATGGGGGATCAACCAGTCCACATCCGATTTCTGCATATTATTAGCATCTAGCGTTTCATCAACAATTCTGCCCAGTGTTTTAACAGCCACTTTGTAAACATCATTTCCCAACATAGTCATGTAAGCTTGTTCACCGTGTTGTTTCTGGTCTTTAATCGGGTTGTTAACAAATAACATGTCTTGATATTGCCCGTCTGTGTGGAGGTGCGTAGATAATATACCTTGCTCTTCAGACGCTTCTAATACAACTGCACCAGCACCGTCACCAAAAATAACACAGGTACTGCGGTCTTCCATATTTAGGATGCGTGAGTTCGCTTCAGAACCAATAATTAATGCTTTTTTTGCGCCACCTGCTTTGATGAACTGATGCGCTATTCCAAGCCCATAAATAAAACCGGAACACGCAGCTTGAACATCAAACGCTGCACAGTCACCAGCACCCAATAGATTTTGTAATAAACAGGCAGTACTAGGAAATGTTTTATCGGGCGTGCTTGTGCCAACAATTATTAAATCAATGTCACTCGCTTGAATGCCCGCCGCTTCTAACGCCTTTTTTGCAGCAATTTCGGCCATGCTGGACGCCGACTCATGAGCCGCCACAACGTGGCGTTGCTTAATGCCAGTGCGCGCAAAAATCCATTCATCTGTGGTGTCGATGATGGATTCGAAATCTTTATTGGTAACAATTTTTTCAGGTAAATAACTACCTGTTCCTGTAATTTTTGCGTTAAACATCATTGTTTAACCTTATTACAGTACGTTGCATTTAATACTTGGTAAGCCTAAGTATTAATTAATCTTTATCTGCAATAACTTGTTCGCCACGATAAAATCCGTCTGCACTTACGTGGTGACGTAAATGTACTTCGCCTGTTGTAGGTTCAGTAGAAAGCGTTTTTGCTTCTAATGAATCATGTGAACGACGCATGCCGCGTCTTGAACGTGATTTTTTACTTTTTTGAACTGCCATCTCAATATCTCCAGAGAATTAATCTTTTTTAAAGCCTTCAAGGACTTTAAAAGGGTTTACTTTAACATTTACTTCTTCAACAAAATCAGTGCTAGCACTAACTTTTCGTAACTCAATTGGGCACTTATCATGTCTGGCTATATCCGGCAACGCCAAAACAAGCTCGTCTTCAACAACATCACTCAACATCAGCCTCCCATCCTCAACCACTTTAGGGTCAAGCCCTTCCGGCAATATGGCTGTTAATGAATCGTCTTTAACAATGGCCAAATTGAGGTTAATATCTACCGGGAAGTCAATGGCTTCCAAACAAGCCGCGCATTGTAACATGAGATTCCCCGAAATCCGACCCATCACAACAATAATTTTATTACGTCGAGAAAACTCTAGGATCACCTTTATATCGCTACTTGATTCGCCTAATTCGTCCGCTACGCGAGGCATTTCTTTAGTATTTATTTGCCCTTCGAAAATACGACCTTGCTCAGCGCAAAGTAAAGGGTCAATTTCTATCTGTAATGTGTTGTTCATGAGGTTAAAATAGGTCCAATCTTCTAATTTGTTTATTATATGAAAGTTTCACCCAAAATAGTATTAGCATCTAGCTCTCCTTTTAGGCGAGTACTTCTTGAAAAAATTTGCTCCACATTTGAATGTGCATCAGCAGATGTTGATGAATGCCAGCATGATGATGAATCCCCCATCAACCTATCAGCCAGATTAGCCAATGAAAAGGCCCACGCATTAGCACAGCAGTTCCCTAATCACCTTATCATTGGTTCAGACCAAGTGGCGATGCTTGGAGACACACAACTACATAAACCGGGTAATAGTGAAAATTCTATAGCCCAGCTTAAGCAGTCATCTGGACAGCAAATAGTGTTTTATACCAGCGTGTGCGTGTTAAATTCTGAGACAAGCGAATATAAAACGGACGTTGATATCTGTCACGTTAATATGAAGTCACTAACATTATCTGAAATAGAACAGTACGTATCCATTGATAAACCGTACGGCTGTGCTGCAGCGTTTAAATCAGAAGGATTAGGCATCGCCTTATTTGAAAAAATTGAGGGCGATGACCCGAATGCACTGGTTGGCCTGCCACTTATTAAACTAATACAATTGCTAAATCACTTTGATTATAAAGTGCTTTAACGAGGGCTCAATAACTCAACCATGTAACCATCTGGGTCTTTTACAAAAGCTAGAATAGAGCGACTGCCCTTCATAGGGCCCGCTTCGCGCACTATATCACCACCTTTTTCACGAATAGCATCACACGCTAAGTAGACATCATCAACTTCGATTGCAATGTGCCCAAACGCATTACCTAGCTCATATTCCTTTTCATCCCAGTTATACGTTAACTCAATAACAGGGCCATCGGATTCTTTTTGAAAACCAACAAAGGCTAGTGTAAAACGGCCCTCTTCATACTCATTTTTTCTGAGTAATTCCATGCCTAATATTTGTGTATAAAATTCTATCGACTTCTCTAAATTTGCAACCCTTAACATGGTGTGTAGTAAGCGCATAGGTAACCTTAAATTGCCATCGGTGTAATAATTGATTTTGATTCTGCAAAAAGTTCTGGAATGCTTTGAATTAACAGTTGCATGTTTTTTTCTGATATTTCAGAAACAGCCATTTTTTCAAAATCCAGCTTTTCCATCAACGATTCTAACGGGCCTCCGTGTTCAAGAACCGCTGTCATCTGATTAGCTATATAGACAATATTTGATTCTATAGCAGCATCACCCGCGGCTTTAGTTACGTGATGATTTCCAACGCCTGAGACAATGCTATCCGGTAAACGCCATTTTTTCAGCAATGCAGCACCCACTTGAGCATGTGTATAACCAAACACGTCTTTTTCAATTTGTGAAAGCAAATCAGGCTCAGCTTCTGCTCTCATCAATACATCAGACGACTCTTTTGGCATTTGATGATACATGATCAAATGCCCCACATCGTGCAACAAGCCCATCACAAACAAACGTTCTGGGTGTAGCACTGAATAATGTTTTGCTAAGCACCTTGCAGAAACCGCCGTATACAAACTATGAATCCAAAAATCATTCATATCCACCAAATCACTGGCGATGTTTTTAAAGGCGCCTACCGCACTGGCAGCAAAAATTAAATTTCGAAGGTCATTTATACCAACCACCGTTATTGCCCGAGAGATTGTTTCAATTGGTGTACTGAAGCTATAAAACGCACTATTAACTATTTTTAATAACACGGTAGAAAGTGCTGTATCAAGTAATAAGATTTCGGCAAGATCACTCGCCGCAAAATGAGGGTCATCTATGCCCGCATTTAAGCGTATACACACGTCTGGTAACGATGCTAAATCCGTAGAGCTATTAACTAATTTTTCAAGCGTCACAAGCTTGCCCCAATTTCCATGTACTTTTGATATCTTGAGACAACAACCTTGACGTAATTCTGAGTCTCATCATAGGGCGGTATTTTGTTGCCATATTTTGCAACAGCCGTTTCACCAGCATTGTAGGCAGCCAAGGCCAATCTTATATCAAATTTATAACGTTCTAATAAATGGCGTAAATAACGCGTGCCGCCCTTGATGTTTTGTTTAGCATTAGTTCGATCTTTAACACCATAGTGCTGCGCTGTTTTTGGCATTAATTGCATTAAGCCAACAGCACCTGCTTTTGACACGGCCTTTTGATCATAAGCCGACTCAGTATGTATTAACGCCATAACTAAGGCAGGGTCAACACGATAACGACGTGATTCTTCACGAATATTCGGCGCATGACGTTTTCGGTTAGCTGTAAAGTCTTTATAAGCCACTGTACCTTTTTTCGGTGTTCGCATAATCAGCTTATAACCGCCCGTATCCGGCTTATCTGTATAAAAAGTATGGCCATACCGGTCAACTTTTTTGTACAAATCTGCTGAAACACTTGTACAAACAAACAATGTAAGCACGAAGAGTAACAGTAAGTATTTTGTTTTAACTAGGTTCAAAAAGTTTAGATTTAACGTTTATTTTATTTAATAATTATAGAGTATAAAAAAAATAGCACTCGTTATAGGTATTCATTTTCTCAACCACACTAGGTCATGAATAATCAACCCAGTCAAAATATATTTTAATATACGAGTGACAAATTTAAAATCTCAACTAGTCTTAATCTAACGACAGAATTAACTCCTATCATTTTTTATAATTATAAAAGCGACATTAAAAGGCATCCCAACCATGCAACAACAAGACTCTATAACCAAATCATCTGAGTACTTACGACAAACGATACCCTTATTAACGAAGCATGGTTTAAGACCCACACCCGTTAATTATGCCGTTATTTATCATTATATTGCCAGCGAGTCTCAAGCCTTAAATGAGACCATAGACAACACAATATCCGAAAAGAAAGCTTTTTCAGAGAACTTAATGGCAGAGCTATATGACAAATATATAAATGGTGGGCATGCACTAGGCAAACAAGAACAAGTACAACAAGGGTTAGAAAAGGTTATTCACAACACATCCGATGAAATTCAACATGTTAATGAAGATACGCATAATTTTGATGAATCGTTAACCAAACACGCGGAAAAACTGACGACAGTGTCGGACCCTGATGCGACAGCAATGATTTTGCAACAAATTTTACAAGACACCCGCGCAATGGCAAAAAGCACCCAAGAGGCGCAGCAAAGGATGGAGGCTTCAAATAAAGAAATTGAAAAAATAAAAGCAGAACTTCAATCCGTTAAGGCAACGGCTGAAAAAGACGCATTAACCGGGCTTAAAAACAGAGGAACATTTGACACCTATGTAAATGAAGTGGTTCATGAAAAAAATGGTGACGGTACGCATCACCTTCTTATGCTTGATATAGATCACTTTAAACGTATAAACGATAGTTTTGGTCACTTAGTTGGCGACCGCGTTATTCGTTATGTTTCTGCATTAATGAAACAAATTTTTGGAGAAGAGCAGCATATTGCCCGTTATGGAGGTGAGGAGTTTGCTGTTATTTTGCATAATAAAACCATGGACCAAACATTCGAATTAGCAGAAAAAGTTCGTATCGCGATGGGAAACAGCAAATTACAACGTAAAGACAGTGGTGAAACCATTGGCAAAGTCACACTATCTGTAGGTGTTAGTCTTTTGAAAACAGATGATACTGTCGATGAGTTTATTGATAGAGCTGATAAAGCGCTTTATTCAGCAAAAGAGACTGGCCGTAATAAAGTTGTACTTCCTCAGTAATATAACAAACGTTTAATAATAAAAGAAAAGGCTCATTTAATGAGCCTTTTCTTTATTCTAGAGGTCGCCCAAAGCCCTGCGGTTACACCGTATAACATCAAAACCGACAAATGAGGAATAACATAACTTAACTCCCCGCCCGTCATTAATGGCCGTACAAGTGATATCGCATGGTACAAAGGTAAACTTTTCGCCAACCATTGCACACCCATAGGTAACGTATCAATAGGAAAGAAAACGCCACTCAACAGCACCATCGGTGTAATAAACAACGTTGTGTAATATAAGAAGAAATCGTAACTTTTAGCACTAGATGTTACTAAAAGCGCTAAAGATGCAAAACACAAGCCTGTTAAAAAGGCGACGGGAAGGATCAAAAGCGCCCATAAGTCAGCGACCAAACCAAGCCCAGTCGCAACAATTAAAATAGCCGTAACGCTAATTAAGCTTTTTGTTGCCGCCCATAAAATTTCACCAAAAACCACCTCACCAATACTCACGGGAGTCGATAACATACCAAGCCATGTTTGTTGAACATCCATACGCGTATAAGCAGAATACATACCCTCGAAACTGGCTGAGTTAACCGCGCTTGTACAAAGAACCCCTGATGCTAAAAATGCCATATATGTTAGGCCTTCTACCTGCCCAACAAACTGCCCAAGGCCATAACCTAGTACAAGCAAATACAAAAATGGCTCGCCAAAGTTGCCCATTAATGATGGCCCTGCTAACTTAGCCCAAACACGTATATTGCGAGACCAAATAGATGTGCTTCTGGATAAAAAAAGACGTAACTTATTCACGAAGGTCCCTACCCGTTAGCTTAATGAAAACATCTTCAAGATTTGCAGGACGAAACAAATAATCATCATGCGATGATTGTTCCAACATATCTAACGCTTGCGTCAGCTTTTCACCATAAAAAAAGTGTATATCGCCGGACTTTTCAAACCGTGCAACTGATGTGTCTTGTTTAATACGGGACAGTAAATCATCTTCTGCGGCATGAACTTCAAGAACATGGGCCTCAATTTCTTTACGTATCAATTTTTTAGGTGGCGCATCTGCCTTTATCTCACCATGGTTCATAACAATCACGCGATCACATAGCCTTTCTGCTTCTTCCATGTAATGTGTTGTAAGGATTAACGTTAACCCCTGCTTTTTTAATTCGCGCAGCTTCTGCCAAATGGCCTGACGTGCTTGAGGGTCCAAACCGGTAGTAGGCTCATCCAAGATAAGAAGTTTTGGCTTATTAATTAGCGCTCTAGCCAACGTTAAGCGGCGCTTCATCCCGCCTGATAACTCTGATATTTTACTGTTAGCTTTATCTTGCAAAGATGAGAATGCTAATAGCTCAGGTATCCTGCTTTGTAAAACAGATGATGAAAGGCCAAAAAACCTTCCATAGACACTTAAATTTTCTTCAACCGTAAAGTCAGGATCAAGATTATCCATTTGCGGGACAATCCCTACTGATTCGCGAACAACAGAGGCATTCTCTGGCATCGATTTATCAAATAATGTCAAAGAGCCGCCATCAATTGGGCACAAACCAACGAACATTCTTAATGTTGTTGTTTTACCTGCACCGTTGGGCCCGAGAATTCCACAAAAACAACCTTCCTCTATTGATAAATTAAGCTTATCAACAACTGAAATATCACCGTATTTTTTAGTTAGATTCTCTGAGCTAACAATCAAGTTAGGCGCGTTAGTCGCTTTCATTTAAATTGAATTTTTACAAGTTTTTGGATTATAGGTATTATACCCTCCAGCAATCAAAAATTTTATTAATAAATTAATATCAATAAAAATCAATAACTTAAGGTGGGAATTTAACCTTACTTATAATTATTAATTAAGATTTTTTCAAACACCTTAATCAATCACACCGATTAAAATTAAGCTATATACTATAGCTTCACTAACTCGGTTTTAATTATATGAACTATTCCGCTGTATTTCTCGCCGCTATCCTCGTGCTTTTAGTTGGCTATTTCGGCAACATCTATTTAGCCCGCTTTAGGTTAATTGGTTCAAAAAACCCAGATGCTGGCGATAATCAAAACGATTGGCAGGTGTATTACTTTCATTCACCAAGCTGTGGCGCTTGTAAAAGTATAACGCCATGGGTTATAGAACAAAGCGATCAAAACCCCAGTATTATCAGTGTTGATATCTCTAAAGACCTTGAGGCCGCAAGAAAATTTAATATTCGTGCAACACCCACCACCGTCCTTATTGAAAAGGACATTGTGCAAGATGTGCAATTAGGCGCCGGCATTCTACCAGTGATGCAATCGTTCATTGAAAACCACTCCTCAAAATAACGAATACCTACCACTAACAACACGGGCCGTTTGCTCGCTATATCTAGGCATATTTACGAGTCTATTTTCCTTGTTGGAATTTTATTAACTAACACCCTGCCAGCGCTTTAAATCTATTAACGTATCCACATCCCATAACACTGGTAACAACTGGTAAGACAAACCACAGCGTTTTAATGCAGACATGCTTTGTTCTAGCGTTTCTGCAACACTCCATTCAACCTCTTCAAACATTTCTTCACTCGTTCTACTGCAACCAACCAGAACATATCCTCCGTCTTCTGCTGGTGAGAACACAACATCGTAGGTATCTAGCGCATTAAACGCCGCTTGAATCGTATCTAATGACATCACCGGGCAGTCGGAACCAATCAAAACCACCTTTTGCGCCTTTATCTGGCCATGTTGAAGTGCGCTTAACATACGCTGGCCCAAGCTGCCATCGTACTGAATACGCCGTGATACCTTATATTGTTCACTAAGTTTTTTTAAAAATGGGTGCTGATCATCTGGTGTACACCACATTTCGCTTTGCCAGTCTTTAGACACCCCGTTTTTCAATGTGTTCGATAGCAGTTCCTTATATACTTCACAAGCGTCGACATCACCAATATCTGCTGCTAAACGTGTTTTGACCTCGCCACTAACGGGTGCTTTAGCAAATATTTGTAATAAATTGGGTCTCATTAACGTCTTTTTTTGGCAATCTATAATGGCTTTTAATTCTAACCTGTAGACGAATAATTTATACTACTCCACTTTGAAATAGTATTTGGCGCAATGAACCCTGACTTAAACTCTCTACAACCCTACCCATTTGAGAAATTAGCTCAATTGAAAAGTTGTGTCAAACCACCAGCACACCTGAATCATATTGCCTTATCTGTTGGTGAGCCTAAACACCCTACTCCACAAATTATTACCGACGCACTAGTTAATAACCTACAAGGCTTAGGCCAGTACCCTAACACCCGTGGAATTGACTCATTACGCGAAACGATTGCAGCTTGGTTATGTAAACGATTCGGCATAGAAACTACTGACATTAGCCCACATGATCATGTTTTGCCTGTTAGTGGCACACGTGAGGCGTTGTTTTCGTTTGCTCAATGTATTATCGATAGTACGCAACAAGGTATTGTTGCGATGCCCAACCCTTTTTACCAAATTTACGAAGGGGCTGCCTTGCTAGCCGGCGCTCAACCGCATTTTATTAATTGCGATGAAAGCAATCACTACTTACCAAATTACGACGATGTCGATGAATCTATCTGGAAAAAGTGCCAGCTACTCTATATTTGCAACCCTGGCAATCCGAGCGGTGCAGTACACAGCAACACACAGTTACGAAATTTAATTAAACTCGCACATCGATACAATTTCATTATTGCCGCTGATGAATGTTATTCAGAAATTTACCCTGAAAATGGAATTAAACCAACGGGTCTGCTTGAAGCCAGCACTAACATGGGTAACAAAAACTTTGCGCGCTGCGTGGTCTTCCACAGCTTATCAAAACGCTCTAATGCCCCTGGTTTGCGCTCGGGCTTTGTGGCAGGTGACCCGAGCGTTATCAACGAGTATTTTCGCTACCGTACGTATCACGGCTGCACATTACCCGTACCAACACAACACGCGAGCATTGCAGCCTGGTCAGATGAAACGCACGTTGAACATAACCGAGCGCTTTATCAACAAAAGTTTGATACAGTTATCAACATTATTGGCGACAACATGTCACTCAACAGACCCGATGCTGGCTTTTACCTGTGGGCAAAAACCCCGATTGCGGATGACCTATTTGCCCAACAATTATTCGAACAACAAAACATGACAGTGTTACCCGGGCAATATTTATCTCGTGATACAGCCCAAGGTAACCCCGGTAAAAACCATATTCGTATGGCACTTGTTGCCCCTGTGGAAGAATGTATAGAAGCAGCTAACCGAATTAACAACTTCATCCAATCACTTTAAAAACTAAACTTAATAAAACTTAATAAAACTAAGGAAAAACATGTCAAACCTAGAAAATATCATTAACGAAGCCTTCGATAACCGAGCAGACTTCGATTCAACTACCGTATCAACAGAAATTCGCAGCTCGGTTGAACAGGCACTTGCCATGTTAGATAGCGGTGAAGGCCGTGTTGCTGAAAAGAAAGATGGTGATTGGGTTGTAAACCAATGGCTTAAAAAAGCTGTGCTACTGTCCTTCAAAATTAACGATAACCGCGTGATGGATGGTGATAACAACGGTTACTACGACAAAGTAGAAACTAAATTTGCTAACTACTCAGAAGCTGACTTCAAAAAAGGCGGCATGCGTGCTGTACCGGGATCAGTTGTTCGTGCGGGCTCATTCATTGGCCCTAACGTCGTATTAATGCCATCGTTCGTTAACATTGGCGCGTATGTTGATAGCGGCTCAATGGTCGATGGCTGGGCAACCGTTGGCTCATGTGCACAAATTGGTAAAAACGTGCATCTATCAGGCGGCGTAGGCATCGGTGGTGTGTTGGAGCCATTACAAGCCGGCCCAACTATTATTGAAGACAACTGCTTTATCGGCGCTCGTTCAGAAGTCGTTGAAGGCGTTATCGTTGGCGAAGGCTCTGTTATTTCAATGGGCGTTTACATTGGCCAAAGCACAAAAATTTATAACCGCGAAACGGGTGAAACTATGTACGGCCGCGTTCCTCCTTACTCTGTGGTTGTGCCGGGTAACTTACCGTCTAAAGATGGCACTCACAGTCTATATGCAGCCATCATCATCAAAACAGTTGATGAAAAAACACGTAGCAAAACAGGCTTAAACGACTTGTTAAGGGACTAATATGTCCATCGTTATGTATGGCATCAAAAACTGCGACACCATTAAGAAGGCCAAGAAATGGCTGGAGGCTAATGGTGTCGAGTTTACTTTCCACGATTACCGACAAGTTGGTTTAACGGACGAGTTATTAACGTCACTTGAATCATCATTAGGCTGGGAAGCGATGCTGAACAAACGTGGCACAACGTGGCGTAAACTGCCCGAAGAAACAAAAGATAGCATCAATAAAGAACACGCCATGAGCATTATGCTTGAAAACCCAGCGATTATAAAACGCCCTATTCTCGACACTGGAAAGTCTCTTGAATTGGGCTTTTCTGATACGTCTTACCAGCAACTATTCACAGCGTCATGAGCGAAACTCTCGAGTTAACCAAAGCACTCCTTAAAAAAGCCTCACTTACGCCTGACGATGCGGGCTGTATGGATTTAATGGCCGAATATCTGCAACAACGTGGTTTTGTTATTGAATGGATGAATGTTGGCGATACGAAGAACATGTGGGCACGTCGTGGCACAAGTTCGCCTATTTTCGCCTTTGCCGGTCATACCGATGTTGTACCCACAGGGCCGCTTGAAGAATGGGACACGCCCCCGTTTGAACCTACCATTAAAAACGGCTTAATCTACGCCCGTGGCGCAGCGGATATGAAAGGCAGCCTAGCCGCCATGATGACCGCTTGCGATGGCTTTATCGCTGAGCACACTAATCATGACGGCTCTATTGCCTTTCTAATCACCAGCGATGAAGAAGGCCCTGCTACCAATGGCACAGTAAAAGTCATGGAAGCACTCAATGCCCGTGGCGAAAAAATTGATTATTGCATCGTCGGTGAACCGTCTAGTCATAAAAACTTTGGCGATATGGTGCGTGTGGGTCGCCGTGGCTCTATCAATGGTTACTTAACGCTAATCGGCAAACAAGGCCACGTCGCTTACCCAGAATTAGTTGAAAACCCTATTCATGCATTAGCGCCTATTCTTTCAGGCTTAACCGCTGAAATTTGGGATGAAGGCAATGAATACTTCCCCCCTACCAGCTTTCAGATTTCCAACATTAACTCAGGTACTGGCGCAACCAATGTTGTTCCTGGCTCATTAGAACTTATATTTAATCTACGTTTTTCAAGTGAACTCACGCCAGAAACAATTAAAAGCCGCATCACACACATCATCGATCAGCAATCCGATAATTATGAACTCGTTTGGAATCTCTCTGGACTACCTTTTATTACAGAACGCGGTGAACTGACAAGCGCGGTTAAAAAAGCTATTATGGATGTCACTGGTCTTCAAACCGAATTATCAACAGGTGGCGGTACATCCGATGGTCGCTTTATCGCCCCCTATGGCGCACAGGTTATTGAACTGGGCCCTATCAACGACACTATTCACAAAATTAACGAATGCGTTAGCGTTGATGATTTAGACACGTTATCAGCAACCTACCAAAAAGTATTAGAAAACATTTTACTTTAATTAGACTCTATAAGTTATTAGAACTACTATGAAATATGATTACGATTTAATTTCAATTGGCGGCGGTAGTGGTGGTATTGCGGGCGCTAACAGAGCTGCTTCATACGGTGCGAAATGCGCTGTTGTAGAACAAGCTCGTTTAGGTGGTACCTGCGTTAATGTTGGCTGCGTTCCTAAAAAAGTTATGTGGTATGCCGCAACAACAGCAGACATTATTAATACAGCCAGTAACTATGGTTTCGATGCCACACTAAATGGCTTCAACTGGAACGAACTCAAACAAAAACGCGATGCCTATATTGAACGTTTAAATGGTATTTATGCCAACGGGTTAAGTAATAACAAAGTAGATAACATTGAAGGCGCCGCCTCATTTATCGACCAACACACCATACAAGTCGGTAACAAACAATACACGGCCGAACGCTTCCTGATCGCCACGGGTGGCAAACCCTCTATTCCATCTATTCCTGGTGCTGAATACGGCATCACATCCGATGGTTTTTTTGAATTAGAACAACAACCTAAAAAAGTAGCCGTTATAGGCGCAGGGTTTATTGCCGTAGAACTCGCCGGTGTATTCCAAGCACTTGGCACGCAAATCAGCTTAGTCGTGCGTGGTAACCAAGCCCTTAGACAGTTTGACAACATGCTAGGTACAGAACTCGCTAAAGCCATGGCCCACCAAGGCATTGCTCTTGAAACACAATCATCACCTACTTCAATAGAAAAAAATGCCGACGGGAAATTAACTATCCACACCAATAATGGCGCACTAGATGGCGAATTTGACGAAGTATTATGGGCAATAGGTAGATCTGCCAATACAGATGGCTTAAACCTACAAAATGCACAACTAGAAACTAACGCGCGTGGTTTCATAGACACCGACGAATGGCAAAAAACAACGCAAGACAATATCTTTGCAGTAGGCGATGTCACCGGCAGAATCGCCCTCACCCCTGTTGCCATAGCCGCCGCAAGGCGACTAAGCGACCGGTTATTCAACGGCCAAATCGATAGAAAACTAGACTACAGCCTTGTTCCAAGCGTTATCTTCTCGCACCCACCCATAGGCACCATTGGTTTAACCGAACAACAAGCAAAAGATGCACATGGTGATGATGTAAAAATTTACACATCTACCTTCAACCCAATGACGCAAGCATTAACACCTAACAAACAACCCACTACCATGAAGTTAGTAACAGTTGGAACAGATGAAAAAGTAGTCGGTTGTCACCTCTTTGGTGAAAGTTCGGATGAAATACTACAAGGCTTTGCTGTTGCCATCAAAATGGGTGCTACGAAGGAACAATTTGATGACACCGTGGCCATTCACCCAACCAATGCAGAAGAATTGGTGACGATGACATAAAGCGCCCTATCAATTTATATCGTTTTTAAAAGCTCACTCAACGGGCTTTTAACGCCATCAGCACCCTGCTTTAAAACATGTGTATAAATCTCCGTTGTTTTAACATCAGCATGGCCTAGTTGCGATTGTACCGTACGAATATCAACGCCACTTTGTAGCAAATGCGTAGCGAATGAATGCCGCAGAGTGTGGGAGCTAATCGTCTTTGTTAAACCAGCTATTTTACCTGCTTGCTTAATCACCTTATTAACCATCGACTCATCCATATGATGCCGGCGTATTTTATTGCTTTCTGGGTCAATACTTAACCGCACAGAAGCAAATAAGTACTGCCACCCCAATGTCTTATTCGCCCCATTATATTTTCTTTCAAGCGCATCTGGCAGCCAAACACCGGCATAATCAGGGTTCTTCAAATCATCATTCAACAATAACTCAATTCGCTTAATTTGCTGCTCTATGGCAGGCAACAACTCAACGGCCAATGTGGTAAAACGGTGTTTAAAACCTTTACCATTCCAGATTCGAACCTGCTTCATACTTTTATCAACATCATTCACACGCAAGCGTACAAGCTCCATACGCCTCAAGCCAGAACCATATAACATACCAATCAATAATTTATATTGTTGCGGTACATGCTTAAGCAACAATGCCACTTCCTCTTGAGTTAAAACTACTGGTAATTTAGCTTGTCGCTTCGCACGCTTAAAATCCCCCATATTCTCAATAGGTTGCTCAAGAAACTTGTTATACAGATAAGCCAACGAATTTAAAGCGATTGCTTGAGTACTAGCAGAAACGTTTCGGTTAACCGCAAGGTGTGTTAAAAAGCGCTTGATATCAGATGAACTCAACTCAGAAGGGTGCTTTTTATCATTAAAATTAATGTAAGCGCGAATCCAAGTAATATACGTTTTAATCGTTCTTTTACTGTAGCGCCGAGCCATCATAAAATCACTGATTTCATTTAAAAATGGAGATTTGTACATAATTCACCTATAAACTAAGAATCAACGTGTAATAATATGTAGGATTATATCCCACTTATTGAAATATAAAATTAACAAGGTATTAACAATATGCATATATTACAGTTAGTTATGGTATATATACAAAAACAACATAAAAAACTATCGGGATTCCCGATAATACTGTTTTGTGGGATACAATCCCATAAAACA
>CAJXSK010000002.1 GCA_913061075.1 uncultured Piscirickettsiaceae bacterium
GATAGGAGTCCGTCTCGTGGGCTCGGAGATGTGTATAAGAGACAGCTGATATGGTGATGGTGTTGAAAATAACGCCTTTGCCACCGGCTTGATCTACGCCAGTTACCGCGTCATCGGCAAGGCCATTGATGTGCATATTACAGGGTGTGACCATCGCCCAAGTTGATGCGACGCCCACTTGGGGTTTTTTGAAATCAGCATCTTCAAACCCAACAGCGTGAAGCATGGCGCGACTTGGCGCGCGTTCCATGCCATCTACTACTTGAGAGGAAAATGTTCTACCAGTGTTTTTTTTGTCAGTCATAATAATTTAATTAAAAAGGTGTTAAAAAGAAGATTCCCAAGAGGATTTTTTACGCCAGCTTAGTTTGGGTAAAACAAAGCCTAACAGCACGCCTAATAACAGCACGCCGGCACCTACTAGGAACCAGTCTTGTGAATCGCTGCTTTTTAAAACATCATTTTCACGTTTAACGGTTTCAAGTTCGCGTTCAATGCCAACAACACGTTGTAATAATTGGTCGCGCTCTTCTTGGGTTTTAACTGCATTGCTAGCGGTCTGTTTTAACGTTTCTAATTCACTGGCCAGTAGCTCATTATTTTTTTCTAAGCCAGAGCTCTTGGAATCTAATGAGCCTTTTTGTTCACTTAGCTCAGCGAGTTGTTCCTTTGCTAATTTATGAGAGGCTGTTAATTTATTTAGGGCGGCTTCACTTCTTGCTAAACGTGCTTTTGCAGAGGGGGTGTTAAGCAATAGGCGTGTTAGAACCCAGCCTTCACGATTGCCTTTTAGTTGTATTTTTGAGTAGCCGGAGGCAGCATCTTTTTCAAGAATGTTTAGGCGAGTGCCGCTTTTAAGCGTGGCAATAATTCGGTGTGTAGAACTTTTGCCTGAACGCACCATGATTTCAAGTTCATCTGATACATACGCGGTGGCAGCAATGGTTGATGAGCTGACAGATAGCATTAAAATAAATAAAAATTTCTTCACGAATAGTTCCTAGGTTAATTGTTTGATAGTTGATTTAGTGCCCATTAATTAAAAATTCCATTAGCGCTTTTTGTGCATGAAGTCTATTCTCGGCCTCATCCCAAACAACACTTTGCTCACCATCTAAAACATCAGCACTAACTTCTTCACCTCGATGTGCTGGTAGGCAATGCATGAAAAGAGCGTCGGGTTTAGCAAGGGACATCAGTTGGTCGTTTACTTGAAAGTCAACGAATGCCTGTTCTCTCAGCTTTTGTTCTTGTTCTTGCCCCATGCTGGCCCATACATCGGTAACAATTAGGTCAGCATCTTTAACGGCTTCTTGCGTATTATGATACATCACCACATGGCTTTTTGTAGCGCTAAGCAACTCTGCTTCTGGCTCGTAACCAACAGGGCATGCAATAGTCAGTTGGAAATCTAATAGTTTTGCCGCATTCATATAGGATTGGCACATATTATTGCCATCACCAACCCAGCAAACTTTTTTGCCTTGAATGTCGCCACGCATTTCAAACCAAGTTTGTAGGTCAGCTAGTAATTGGCAAGGGTGAAAACGATCGGTTAAACCGTTGATAACGGGAACTTTCGAGTGCTTCGCAAATGTTGTGACTGTGTCATGTTCGTTGGTTCTTAACATGATTGCGTCGATCATTCTGGACATAACTCTTGCAGAGTCTTCAATAGGTTCGCCGCGCCCAAGTTGTGTATCTCGGGGTGATAGAAATAACGCGGTGCCGCCAAGCTGCGCCATGCCTGCTTCGAAAGAAATGCGAGTGCGTGTTGATGATTTTTCAAACACCATACCGAGCACTTTGTTTTTTAACGGCTCATGGATAGTGCCATTGTTACGAATCGCTTTCAGTTCTATTGAACGCTTGATGATAAAGCGAAGTTCGTCGGCGCTTAAATCGTTAAGGGTTATAAAGTGGCGTGGTTGCATAGCGGTTACTTTAACGTAAGGGTAAGGTTATCGTGCAATTATTAATTCGCTGATAATAGATACCATCATGTCGGCTTCTTCATCGCTCATAGTAAGAGGTGGAAGGAGCCTAACGATATTATTAGCGGCTACATTAATGAGTAATTTTTTTTCAAGCGATTGCATCACTAATTCTAGGCAAGGGCTATTGAGTTCGATGCCTATCATTAGACCTTTATGGCGAATGTCTATGACGGATGAGCAGTCACTCAACGTTTGTTTAAAAGACTGGGCGATGTATTCGCCCAATTGTTTGGCGCGTTCGGCAAGGTTGTCTCGCTCAATAATTTCAATGGTCTTTAGTGCGGCGGCACTAGCTAACGGGTTGCCACCAAATGTTGACCCATGTGACCCAGTAGTTAATAACCCCGTTGCCTTTCCAGATGTTAGACAGGCGCCAATAGGCACGCCATTTCCTAAGGCTTTCGCCATGGTAACAACATCTGCTTTAATACCATTATGTTGGCTTGCTAAAAAGCGACCTGTTCGTGCCATGCCAGATTGGATTTCATCTAGCATCAATAGCCAGTTATGTTTGTCGCAAAGTGACCGTAATTTATTAAGGTAGTCGTCAGCAGGAATGTTAATCCCACTTTCACCTTGAATAGGCTCAATAAGTACAGCAACGATGTTTTTGTTTTGCTCGGCTAGCTCTTCCAATGCGGCAATATCATCGTATGGGACATGGCAAAACCCTTCGGGTAAAGGCCCAAACCCTTCTTTAACTTTTGGGTTGCCAGTTGCGGTGAGTGTTGACAGCGTGCGCCCATGAAAACTGTTTGTGGCTGTCACAATGACTGGGTTTTGAATTTGCTGGCTGTGTGCGAAACGGCGGGCAATTTTTATAGCAGCTTCATTAGCTTCTGCGCCAGAGTTTGCAAAAAAAACATCGTGCATACCGGTTAATTCGCATAGCTTATCGGCTAGTTTTTCTTGCTGGTCAATATGATACAGATTAGATGTGTGCACCAATGTATTGGCTTGCTTGCTAATAGCATCACCAACGTCTGGATTTGCATGGCCTAATCCACAGACAGCAATACCGGATAGGGCATCTAAATATTTGTCACCTTTATCATCAAATAGCCAGGAACCTTCGCCTTTAATAAACCTAACAGGCAGGGGGGCGTAAGTGGGCATAATGTGGGTAGGTTTTGTGGTCATGATTTTTTTCTTTTTGCCAAAAATAAAAGGCAGTCTAATTCGACTGCCTATTTGTTTAATCAGTTATTATAATTATCTGTTTGTAAATCAGCAACTAAACACGCATGAATGCCATTCAATTAAGTATATTTTCTAGCCGAATTGAGTCCGTTTGCGACGAAATGGGCGCAATTCTTCAACGCGCTGCGTTTTCCCCTAATATAAAAGACCGTTTGGATTTTTCGTGTGCAGTGTTTGATGTGGGCGGAAAGTTGTGCGCTCAAGCGGCTCATATACCCGTCCATTTAGGCAGTATGGCCTATGCGATGCAAGACATTGTTAGCCTTTTTGAATGGGAGCAGGGTGACGTGGTGGCGTTGAACGACCCCTATCTTGGAGGGACTCATTTACCTGATGTTACATTGGTTTCTCCTCTATTTGTAAATGATGATTTAGTTGGGTTTGTAGCCAACCGTGCCCACCACGCGGACATTGGCGCAGAGTCTCCAGGGTCAATGCCTCTATCATCGTCGCTGGATGAAGAAGGTTTGGTTATTTCGCCTATGAAAATAGTGAGAAAAAACAAAAAGAAGCCCGAATTCCATCAATTGTTAAATAAATTAAAGAACAGTGTGGAATCAACGGGCGATTTCAATGCGCAAATCAGTGCAAATTGGCGAGGCATTGAAAGGCTATCAACCATTGTGAGTGATTACGGTGTGGGTGAGTTTGCCAACGCTGTTGGTCAGCTTAACGATTACGGTGACCGATTGATGTTGGGGTTGTTAAAAACTATTCCGAGTGGTGTTTATCAATTCACGGACGTGATGGATGATGATGGGTTGGGAACAGAAAATATAAGAATTAGGCTAAAGCTCACCATTGATAATAAAAAAGTAATAGCAGATTTTGCGGGCACTGATAAGCAAGTGGTAGGTAATATTAATTGCCCGTTGTCGGTTGTTGCGGCGGCAGTGTGTTACGTCTTTAGATGTTTAATGCCAGATAATACACCAGCGTGTTATGGCGTTTTTAAACGTATTGATATATTAGCTGAAAAAGGCTCGTTTATTCATGCAGAAAAACCAGCTGCTGTAGCGGCCGGTAATGTGGAAACCAGCACGCGTTTAGTTGATGTGGTGATGGGCGCGCTGAGTAAAGCTATTCCAGAAAAAATACCGGCCGCGAGCCATGGCAGTATGAACAATGTGGCAATGGGGTTGAATAGTGGGGCTGATAGCTGGAGTTACTATGAAACGATAGGTGGTGGGATGGGCGCAGGGCTGCTTAATGATGGGTTGTCAGCTGTACAAACGCATATGACAAACACGTTGAATACACCAATAGAATCCTTAGAAATGCATTACCCCTTACGAATGAAACAATATGCCATTCGATGGAAGTCGGGTGGCGGTGGTCTGCATAATGGCGGCGATGGCATAGTCCGTGAAATGGAGTTTTTAGCGCCGGCACAGGTAACATTGTTAACTGAAAGACGAAGAAATAAAGCATGGGGGCTGTTAGGCGGTGAAGATGGTGACGCTGGAAAAAACTGGTTAAACGAAAAGCCCTTAGCAGCAAAAACGAGCGTGAATGTTGAACGAGGTGATTGTATTAAAGTGATGACGCCTGGCGGCGGAGGCTATGGAGAGAGCGGTTTATAAGCTATAAATCCTGTATAATTCCGTTATTAAAATTTCAAAAGGTTAGATTGATGAGTATAAACGAAAGAATTGAAGAGCAACTTAATGGGCATTCTGTTTTGCTATATATGAAAGGCACGCCTTATTTTCCACAGTGTGGTTTTTCGAGCAAAGCAGTGCAAATTTTACAGGCTTGCGAAACAGAATTCGCGTATGTAAATATCTTTGACGACGACGAGGTGCGTGAAGGTTTAAAGGCGTACTCTAACTGGCCAACATTCCCGCAGTTATATGCAAATGGTGAGCTAGTAGGTGGCGCCGATATCATGATAGAGATGTTTGAAAATGGCGAGCTAAAAGAATTGCTTGATGCGCTTCCGGCTAAGAGCTAAACGCATCCCACTGATTAACAATTTTACAGAATAAAAGAGCCGTCTGTTCAGCGTCATAAAGAGCTGAATGGGCCTGTTCACTGTCCCACTCAATGCCTGCTGCTTTCGCCGCTTTTGCTAGAACAGTTTGTTTGTATGCAAGGCCGCCAAGCGTGGCTGTGTCAAAGGTGCTGAATGGGTGAAAGGGGTTACGCTTAAATTGGGTGCGCTCAACAGCGGCATTCATAAACCCAATATCAAAGGCAGGGTTATGGCCAACAAGAATAGCGCGCGTACAACCTTGGTCTTTAACGGCTTGCCTAACAGGCTTGAACAGATTAGTTAAGGCTTCTTTTTCATCTATCGCCATTCGAAAGGGGTGATGGGGATCAATGCCATTAAACTTCAAGGCGGCAGGCTCTAAGTTTGCACCCTCAAAAGGCACGATATGTTCTCTATATGATGCTTGTATGACAAGTTCACCGGATTCTTTCATTTCGGGAATAACGACAGCCATTTCTAACAAGGCATCAGTTGCTGAGTTGAACCCGGCGGTTTCCAAATCAACAACAATGGGTAAATAACCTCTAAATCGGTTTGCCATTGTGTTTTGCTTTGATTCGGTCATTGTAATCAGTCTGTCATGAAGTTTAATTTCATCTATAATAAATCAACTAGGGTTAACCCGTTAAAAAATATTGTTGGAGAAGTTCTTAATGTTACTTATACAAGCAAAAAGAAAAGGAATACTTGTTGCCGCACTTTTGGCTATTGTTATGTTGTCTGGCTGCGCAAGCTTAACGTCACAAAAGGAAAATGACCCGCTGGAATTAGTGAATAGAGGCGTGTATTCGTTTAATGAAACGGCCGATAAATACGTGATTGAACCTGTTGCCAAAGGATATCAGTTTGTTACCCCAGAGATAGTCGATACTGGCATTACTAATTTCTTCAGCAACTTAAATGATATTTCTGTTTTTGTTAATGATGTGCTTCAATTTAAATTAATCCAAGCAGCTTCAGATGGCGGACGTTTTTTAGTGAATAGCACAGTAGGTGTTTTAGGCTTCGTAGACGTAGCAACGGGCATGGGTATGCCAAAGCACAATGAAGATTTTGGTCAAACATTGGGTGCTTATGGCGTGGGGACAGGCCCCTATATTGTTTTACCTTTCCTTGGCCCAAGCAACTTAAGAGACACAGTGGGCATCGTTGCAGATACTAATGTGGATCCAATTTACTATATAGAAGAGTCTCATACTATGTGGGGCGTCATTGGGCTAAAAGCCATTGATACACGAGCAGATTTAATTTCAGCAAAAAAACTGCTAGATCAAGCGTCATTAGACCCTTATGAGTTTTTACGTAGTAGTTACTTCCAGCGTCGTGAATATCTAGTGTTTGATGGTAATCCACCGATGGATGACGAAGAATTTTTAGACGACGAGTAGTCGCCTTAATAAAAAAAGCCCCGGTTCGGGGCTTTTTTATGTGTTGTGGAAATAGTTTTATAAATAGCCGTGCATGAAAGCCAAGGCTTGGTTGCCTTATCCGGCTTTAATGCGCCATTGAAGCGGAGTTTCTTGCCTAAAGGGCTTGATGGTTTCTCCGGCATAGGGATAGCTATCGGGTGCTTGCCAGCTCTCTTGAATTAAGGTGATTTGCTCAGTGTTTCTTGGTAAACCATAAAAGTCTGCTCCATAAAAACTACTAAAGCCTTCAAGCTTGTCTAAAGCATTTACATTGTCAAACGCCTCTGCATAAAGCTCAATAGCTGCATGTGCGCTGAAGCAACCTGCACAGCCACAATTATTTTCTTTTGCGTTAACAGCATGTGGGGCGCTATCAGTTCCTAAAAAGAATTTGGGGTTCCCGCTCGTGGCAGCCTTAAGAAGTGCTTGTCGGTGGTTCTCTCGCTTCAAAATAGGTAGGCAATAGTTATGTGGGCGAACACCGCCGGCTAAAAGGTCGTTACGGTTTAGTAATAAATGCTGGGGCGTTAGAGTGGCGGCAACGTGATCATTAGAAAGAGCATAATCAATCGCCTGCTCTGTCGTTGCGTGCTCAAGTACGATTTTAAGGTCTGGAAAATCTGCACGAATACTGTTTAAGTGTCGGTCAATAAACACCTGTTCGCGATCAAATATATCAATATCAGCGTCAGTCACTTCAGCGTGTACTAATAGCGGTAACGCATGTTTTTGCATGGCCTCAAAAACGGTCGCCATGTTGCATATATTGGTTACGCCACTATCCGAATTGGTCGTTGCGCCGGCAGGGTATAGCTTAGCGGCATAAACAACGTTCGATTTACTCGCCTCAATGATGTCGTTGACGGTCGTATTATCTGTTAAGTAAAGCGTCATAAGTGGCTGAAAGTTGCTGTCAGCAGGTGCGGCTTTAAGTATTCGGTCGTGGTATTGTGTGGCTGCTTGAACAGACGCAACTGGCGGCGTTAAGTTTGGCATGACGATAGCGCGGCCAAATTGACGCGCAGTAAAGCTCACGGTTGTTGGTAATGCGGCACCATCTCGCAAGTGTAAATGCCAATCATCTGGCTTAGTTATTGTTAACTGTTTCATGTGATTGTGCCAAAAAGGCTATAAAATGAAAGAATATGCCGTTATTTTACATGCATTGCTTGCTATGGACGGTTGAAATCACCGAAAATACCCAGTTCACATAAAAGTACTTATACAAAATGCCAATTTATGAATACCAATGTAAAGCTTGTGGTGAGCGCCGCGAAGCCTTGCAGAAAATTAGTGATGCGCCGTTAATAACCTGTAAAGAGTGTGGTGAAGACGCGCTGACCAAACAGATCTCGGCGGCAGGTTTCCGTTTGAAAGGTGAAGGCTGGTACGAAACTGATTTTAAAAGTACCAATAAGAAAAATTTAGCAGAAAGCTCGTCTGCTGCTCCGGCAGAAAAAAAGAGCACTAAAAAGGATTCAACGAGCGGCAAATAAGCCACTCTTCCATTTACACAGTAAGGAATTAATATGCGAAGCCATTATTGCGGCGAAATAAACGAAGCTCATTTGGGTCAAGAAATTGAACTCTGTGGATGGGTACATAAAAGGCGTGACCATGGTGGTGTTATTTTTATTGACCTGCGTGATCGTGAAGGTATTGTGCAAGTTGTTTATGATCCGGATAGAGCGGAACCATTTGCTATTGCGGAAAGCATTCGTAGTGAGTATGTTGTTAAGCTAAAAGGCCGCGTACGTGCGCGCCCAGAAGGCACTGTTAACGATAAAATGAAAACAGGCAAGGTTGAAGTGCTTGGTTTGGAATTAGAGGTGCTTAACAGTTCAGAAACACCACCCATTCAAGTGGATGGTGATATTGAAGTGAACGAAGAAACGCGGTTGCGCTATCGTTATATTGACCTTCGTCGCCCTGAAATGTTGGAAAAAATACGCTTGCGTCGTGATGTGACATTAAATTTGCGCCGTTTTTTAGAAGATGAAAATTTCTACGAAATTGAGACGCCTTTCTTAACAAAGGCAACGCCTGAAGGTGCGCGGGATTATTTAGTGCCGAGTCGTACGCATGAAAATAGTTTCTTTGCATTGCCTCAGTCCCCTCAGCTGTTTAAACAGTTGTTGATGATTGCTGGTATGGATCGTTATTACCAAGTCGTGCGCTGTTTCCGTGATGAAGATTTACGGGCAGATCGCCAGCCAGAATTCACACAGCTTGATATTGAAACGTCGTTTTTAGACGAAACACAAATTATGGGCTTAATGGAAGGCATGATTCGTCGTCTATTTAACGAAGTAATTGATGTTCAATTACCTGAACAATTTCCGCAGATTACTTATGCTGATGCGATGCACCTATATGGCACTGATCGCCCCGATTTACGTAATCCATTAAAGCTAATGGATGTGGGTGATTTGATGGCGTCGGTTGAATTTAAAGTGTTCTCAGGCCCAGCAAATAGTGATGATGGACGAGTGGCAGCGTTGCGCGTGCCAGGTGCCGGCTCACTTAGCCGTAAAGTAATTGATGAGTACACTAAATTCGTAAGTATTTACGGCGCCAAAGGCTTGGCGTATATCAAAGTAAATGATCGAACTGCGGGTATAGAAGGGCTGCAGTCGCCGATTCTGAAATTCTTGCCAGATGATGTAGTAGAAAACATCATGCAACGGACAGGCGCTGAAACGGGCGATATTGTGTTCTTTGGCGCGGATAAAACGAAGATCGTTAATGAATCGCTCGGTGCGTTGCGAGATAAAATTGGTCAAGACAAGGGCTTGTTAGAAGGTAAATGGAAGCCAGTTTGGGTTATTGATTTCCCTATGTTTGATTGGGATGAAAAATCAAGCCGTTGGAATGCTATTCACCACCCATTTACAGCACCTTCCTGCTCTGCTAATGAATTAAAAGCAAATACAGGCGGCGCATTATCGCGTGCCTATGATCTTGTTTTAAACGGTACGGAAGTGGGTGGCGGTTCTATACGTATTCATAAAACGGATATGCAGCAAGTCGTGTTTGACTTATTAGGAATGGATGCGGAAGAGTCACAAGAAAAATTTGGATTTTTACTCGACGCACTAAAGTATGGCTGCCCTCCACACGGCGGCATGGCGTTTGGTTTGGATCGCTTGGTAATGATTATGGCGGGTGCTTCAACTATTAGAGATGTAATGGCCTTCCCAAAAACCCAAACAGCCGCTTGCCCGTTAACATCAGCACCAGCCATGGTGAGTGATGGGCAATTAAAAGAGTTAGGCATTCGCTTAAGAAAGCCTCCACAATTAGAAGCAGAATAGGTAAATATATGTCTACATCAGCCCGTGCTATTCAAGATTACTCTTTATTAAGTGATGAAGAATGCGACCAACGTATTCTAAAAGCAAAGGAGAAGCTAGGTGACCGATGTGTGATATTAGGGCACCATTACCAGCGTAATGAAGTGTTTAAGCATGCTGATTACAGTGGGGACTCTTTAAAGCTGTCCCGCCATGCTGCTGATTCTAAAGCGGAATACATTGTATTTTGTGGTGTGCACTTTATGGCGGAAGTATCCGTTATTTTGTCGCGCCCAGACCAAGTGACTATATTGCCGGATATGGCAGCGGGTTGCTCCATGGCAGACATGGCAAATTTAAAAAATGTAGAGCGCAGTTGGAAAGAATTAAATTCTGTGCTCAATGCGGATGAAGAAGTAACGCCTGTCACGTACATTAATTCAGCCGCCGACTTAAAAGCCTTTTGTGGCAGACACGAAGGTATCGTTTGTACATCATCTAATGCACAACACGTGCTTAACTGGTGTTTTGAAAAACGCGAAAAGATTCTATTTTTCCCCGATGAGCATTTAGGTAGAAATACGGGTTACCGAATGGGTATTCCATTAGATGAAATGGTGGTGTGGAATTTTAACCAACCAATGGGTGGCTTAACAAAAGAGCAAATTAACAACGCAAAACTCATTCTTTGGAAAGGGTTTTGTTCAGTTCATCAAATGTTTGAAGCAAGCCAAATTGACGACTTTAAAAAGCGTTATCCCGAAACGTTGGTTATCGCGCATCCAGAAGCCAACTTTGAAGTGTGTGAAAAAGCGGATTATGTGGGTTCTACTGAAATGATTCTAAAAACAGTAAAAGATGCTAAGCCCAATACTCGTTGGTTGGTAGCGACAGAACTTAATTTGGTGAATCGTTTAAAGGAAGAAGTTAAAGGCGAAGGCAAAGAAGTTCACTTTATGTCGCCGACTGTTAGCATGTGCTCAACCATGTTTAGAACTGACCCTCAGCACTTAGCGTGGGTAATGGAAAACCTTGCAAATGGTGTTGTGGTGAATCAAATCATTGTGTCTAAAGAAGATCAGTTAATGGCAAAGAAGGCGCTTAATAATATGTTGAACTTAGCTATTTAACTAACGCTCCTTTTAGTGAATGTATTGAGGAGTTGTTCTCAATCTGTTGAATAGCCAGTTTAAGTTCATTAATATGCCGGTCGAAATTAATTGTTAATGCTGGGTTAGTATTGGCATCTTCAATTTGAGCTAAGACAATACGAGCATTATCTGGTTGTTTAAGGGCTAAAAAAATATTCCCTGTTTCAAACAATGGGTTAAGAAACTCGTTATTTAGATGAAATGCTTGTTGGTGAGCATTAATGGCGCCGAGTGTATTGCCCGTTATTAAATAAGCTTTAGCTAAAAAGTACTGGTAAATAGAAGCTTGTTTCGACGCCCCCAAATTTTTTAGAATAATGTTAAGCCATGTAATGAAATAAGGCCTTAGAGGTTCAAACTCACTTTTTGATAAATGGGTGCTGATATGTGCAAAGGAAATTTGTGTTGATGTCGAAAATGGGTTGTTTTTAAGTTTCGTATTAATTTCGTTAACTAGGGTGACATCAATAGGTTTTTTTAATAACACAGCTATCACCAAGCTGTTAATAGCATAGGAGCTTTCAGTCGGTAGTAATGTTCGTGCTGAGTTAATGGCTTCTTCAGCAACGCCATATTCTTGGTATTTGTAGGCGGTATTACTAAGCAGCGCTAACGTAGCGGGTGACTCTGGGTGGTGTGAGGCCTCGTAAGAGGCTAATGTATAGTCATTTTGCCACTGATATGCTCGGAACATGGTGGTTGCACCGAGTACGATAAAAAAGGCGCAGCAGGCGGCTGTATAAATACGCTTGTTAAATGATGGCCAGTGAATAAAAAACCCAACTAAAGCAATAATAATGCCTATTGATGCCAAGTGATTACGGTGCTCGTGCGCAATTTCTAATCCGAAAATAGTTGATTCTAATAAATGTGCAGTAAAGAAAAAAAGAATACCAAATGATACTAGGGGTTTGTTAACGCGCCAGCGAACGGCAAGAATTACTAAGCTAATAATAAAAACAATGGATAGCAGTGTTGTCCATGGGTCTATTAAAGATGTGGATAGCTGAATATCATCGTGAAACAAGCCAAATGCATTGATGCGTGGTAAGACGATAAGAGATATATAAAAAGTGATGATTCTTGATTCGGTCAGCACGCGTTCAATGAGTGTAAAAGAACGGCTGCTATAACCACCAGCAGCATAATCGAAGGCTAAAATTAAGATAGTGAAGGCGGAGAGCGCTAATAGGGTGTAAATGAACTTCTTTGCTCGAATGGGTAGAGTTGAGTAATTTGTCCAAGGGTTTTTATCACTAAAGAACATCCATTCTATGAGGAATAGATATGCAGGAATAAGGAGGGCGTTTTCCTTACTAAAAATGGCTAATAAGAAACAAACAAAACTAGTAATGTAAGTGAAGAAGTTCTTTATGGGGTGTTTATTAGCTATGTTTTGACGCGCTTTAATGTAAAAAATCAACGTCGCAAGTGCAAATAAGGTACTCAACGAAGTCATTCTTTGCACGATATACAATACGCTGGTTAAGTTAATTGGGTGTACTGCCCAAAGCATGGCAATAGAGAAGGCAAGATATGGAACGATTTTATCGTGAAGGTTGCTGTTCTTCACAATGACAGGCATTCGTAATAATTGCAGACTAAAAATAAATAGTAACCATGCGCAGGTTACCTGAATTAAAACGTTTGTTAATTTAAATGCAAAATATTGATAACCATCAGCAAAATAATAATTGAGCGCAAAGCTCAACATAGCAACGGGGCGTTTTAAAGGGCCTGCCCTGCCAGATAAGGTAGCATCCGCTACCGTGGCCGGAGTTAACTCGGTAATTCTTATTTGTGTGTTTTCTTGTATGTTGCCGTGGTCATCAAATACAAAAGGCCCATGTATGCCCTGGTGATATACGGCTATAGTTGTAAGTGCTAAAGCAAGAAGAAAAAATGCTAAGTGCGCTTTAGATAGTGATGGAGGCATCATACGATTAGTATAGTAATAGAAATAAAAAAGGCGGCCTTAAAGGCCGCCTTTTATTAATTGCTTAATATTATGTTTTAGGTAGGTATTTTGATGGCATTGGTGTGCTGCCTGTACCTGAAATGGACCACCGTAGAGCCGAACCACCATTTGAATTAGGTGTCATTCTAAATGATGCGCCTGAAGCAGTTCCAAGTTCAGCTATGTCTCTAAGTTCAACATCAATTAACCCAAGGCCTGTTACGGTGACAGTAGACACATATTTTGCGCTGTAAGCGGTAGGTGCGGAAATACCCAGTGTGCTAGCTCCGTTTGCACCTGATAGCGTACCGTTTTCACTAAAATAAATATCAACGGCTGTTTTAGCAGCGCCTGACATTGATGCGCCTTCTGCAACCTTCGCTTTAATGGTGTAATCCTGGTAAGCAGGAATCGCTAGTGCAGCCAAAATACCGATAATGGCTACCACAATCATTAATTCGATTAGGGTAAAACCCTTTTGTACGTTATGTACGACGTTTCATTTTTACGACGTACGCGCGATGAGTGTTTTTAGATTTGTTGCGTCACAAAGTGACCTTTTTTGTCAGTCGCCCAGATCAAGTTTCTTCAATCGATAGCGTAACGCTCTAAATGTGATGCCTAGTTCTTTCGCAGCGGCAGTCTTGTTCCATTTGGTTTTTTCGAGCGCTTCTACAATGGCTTGTTTTTCTAGGGTATCTAAATAGTCTTCCAGCTGAACGCTGTCAGTTGAGAAGGATTGTTCATGTAGATTTTGGGCGCCTTCAGGGAGGTGGATGTCGTTAGCTATGATGTCTGCCGTTTCACATAATGTAAGCGCCCTTTCTAATATATTCTCTAGTTCTCGAACATTCCCTGGGTAGGCGTATCCTTTTAACTTTTTAAGTGCTTCTTTGGAAGGCTCTTTGGCGTCTTCTTCAAAAGAAGCCGCGAGTTTTTCTAATATATGATTCGTTAATACGGGTATATCTTCTGTGCGGCTGCGTAAGCTAGGTAGTGGCAATTCAATGACATTGATTCTATAAAAAAGATCTTGTCTAAATTGTCCATCGTTAACTAAGTTAGATAAATTTTTATGTGTCGCACTTAAGATGCGCACATCAATAGGAATTTCGCGATCACCACCAACCGGCCTAACGGATTTTTCTTGAATGGCGCGCAGTAGTTTGACTTGCATGTGAAGGGGTAGGTCTGCGATTTCATCTAAAAATAATGTACCGCCATTAGCCGTTTGAAATAGCCCTTTTTTATCACTAACTGCGCCAGTAAAGCTGCCTTTTAAATGCCCAAATAATTCGCTCTCGAGCAATTCGCTGGGGATGGCGCCGCAGTTGATGGGAACGAAAGGTTTAGCGGCTCGTGGGCCTTTTTCATGAATGAGTTTGGCGACGAGTTCTTTACCCGTACCGGATTCGCCACTGATATAAACAGGCGCTTGGCTACGGGCCAGTTTGGCTATTTTTGCCCGTACTTGAGCGATTGGTACTGAGTCACCAAGTAGTTGGTTGCGACTGCGTCTATCGACAGGGGATACGGTATCATTGATTTTTATGGCTGAACTAACGAGGTTTTTTAATATTTTTAGATCAACCGGTTTAGAAACAAAATCAAACGCACCGAGTTTTAACGCATTGATGGCTGTTTCCATGCTGCCGTAGGCAGTAATAACTGCTGTAGGTAAAGAAGGGGAATATTTTTGAATATGCTCGACTAACTCTAAGCCATTGCCGTCCGGTAATTGCAGGTCTGTTAGGCAAATATCAAAGTCATTGTTCTTTAGTAATTTTTTTGCGTTTGAGAGGTCTTCTGCGGACTTGCTGTCTATCCCCATTCTAGATAGTGTGATTTCAAGCAACTCACGAATATCCGGTTCGTCGTCGACGATTAGTGCAAGAGGTTGGCTCATTGATGAAGGTTTTTGTTAGTTATAGTTAAGGTAAAACAACTACCGCCGTGCTGAGGCTGGTGATAGCTTAGCTTAGCATTATTAATCTCAGCCAGTTGGTTCGAAATGTATAGCCCAAGCCCGGTGCCAGTAGAGGAGGTTGTGTAGAAAGGGTCAAAGATCTTCTCGGCTATTGTTTTGTTAATTCCTGGGCCCTTGTCGCTAATAGCAATGGTGGTTTGTTGATTATTGGTTTTTTGTTCAATGGTGATGGTGATTGGTTCGCCAAAACTGGAACCATGTTTGAGAGCATTGCTACAAAGGTTATTAAGAATCTGCTTTAAGTGGTTGCTGTCAAAATTAATAGAGAAGGCATTGCTAGGTAGGATTGTTGTAAAAGGTGGTATATCCAAGCCAAACTGTTCTTTAAACTCTTTTTCAAACTGTACTAGCCATTCTTCAATATTAATAGCTTCACTGTACGTTTGTTCTTGACGTGATAATTGCAAAATACTTTTAACAATACTATTAACACGGTCGCTATGGTTGTGAATAATGTCTAACAAACGTTTGTCGCCATCTTTAATATCTTCTGACTCTGATAACAATTGCCCTGCGTGACTGATGGCGCCTAAAGGGTTACGAATTTCATGTGCAATACTCGCGGTAAGATGCCCCAAAGAAGCGAGCTTGCCTTGCTGGATTTGTTGGTCAATGGCGGATAAATCATCGATAAAGATAATAAATGCAGGTTCACGGAGGTTGCTTAAAGCATTGAAGCGTAACTTTAGTCGTTGATGGTTTGATGTTGAGTTAAGAACGGCATTGTCTTTTTCAGAGTTTCTCAACCAACGGTTATATAAATGCCAGCATTCACTGGCCTCGGATGAAAGGGGGTTGCCCCAAGTTAAAGGTTTACCCAGAAACTCTGCAGCAGCTTCATTTGATAAGCGGACATTGTGATCAGCATCAACAACAATAATGCCGGATTGTAAGTGTTTAATGATATAGCTATTAAGTTGTTCAAGGTCGTAAATATCTTTGCCTTGTTGCTTGGCAATATCTTCTGATACTTCAACTCGTTTAGCCAGTACCATTGCGAGTAAAGCAATGGCAAAGAAAGATGAGCTGAGGACGCCGGCATATGTGTAAGCTGTTGAAGCAAATGCGTGTGTGTAGGAGGCGTATGCCTGTTCACCGAGAACTGAAAAAGTTGCAAGGGCGGCAAATGCTAGGGTGCATTGCCCACCGGCTAGTAAACCGCCTGCAGCGACTGTGACGGCTAGTAGCACACCTATGCCACTGGTAATGCCACCAGAGCTATGCATGATAATTGTTAGAAGAAGAATTTCAGCAACAACCTTTAATTGAACTTGTGCTGCATAGCTAAGCGTGTTCTTTTTGAGAAAAAACAGGCCGGCGATGGCCACTGCAACATAAAAAATACCCGTATTCAGAAAAAGAGATGGATTTAGTTGACCAAATAAGGAAGGGCCTTTTTTGCTGATAAAAAGCATTAAAAAAGCCGAGGATAATGTCAGCTGGTAGATATTGAAAACATTTAATGTTCCCCAAGCTTGAGAGGCAGGCAGGAAAAAGCCTTTGCCAAGCGGGCATGTTTTAATTTGTTTCGGATTGATTTCCTCTATGGCCATACCAATATTATAGTGGTATGGCTGGTTTTTTTTGATATTTAGTTTACTATTAGGGTGGTTAAGGAACGTATTAAAAACACTAAGGAAACTACATGAATTTACATGAATACCAAGCAAAGCAAGTTTTTGCAGAATTTGGCGTGCCTGTTCCAATGGGTAAGCCTGCAAGATCGATTAAAGAAGCGGTGAACGCGGCAAAAGAGCTGGGTGGTGACCGTTGGGTTGTTAAGGCCCAAGTGCATGCCGGCGGGCGTGGTAAAGCTGGCGGCGTTAAGCTGTGTGATGGTTTTGCAGAAGTTGAAGAATTCAGCAAAAAATTATTGGGCTCTCGATTGGTCACTCCACAAACGGATGCTGAGGGTTTACCTATAGAAATCTTGATTGTGGAAGAAGTGAAGCCTATTGAAAGAGAGCTTTATTTAAGTGCTGTGGTCGACCGTGGTAGCAAGCGTATTATGTTTATGGCGTCAGAAGCAGGCGGTATGGATATTGAAGAAGTGGCAGAAGAAACACCAGAAAAAATCCTACTGGCGGAAGTGGATCCTGTTGCAGGGTTGCAACCTTACCAAAGCCGTAATATGGCCTTTAAAATGGGCTTGAAAGGTGAGCAAGTGGGCCAGTTATTTAAAGTGATGAATGGCTTGTTAGATATGTTTAAAGCAAAAGACGCGAGCCAAGTTGAAATTAACCCATTAGTGGTTAACGGCGAAGGTGATCTTATGGCGCTCGATGCCAAAGTAAACCTAGATGATAACGCAGCTTATCGCCATCCGGACATGGTAGCGATGCGAGACCCGTCTCAAGAAGATGCAAAAGAACACGCAGCTCAACAGCACGACCTTAATTATATTACGCTAAACGGCAGCATTGGCTGCATGGTGAATGGCGCTGGTTTGGCAATGGCAACGATGGACCTTGTTAAGTTAGAAGGCGGCTTTCCAGCTAACTTTTTAGACGTAGGTGGGGGCGCAACTGCTGAGCGTGTTGCAGAAGCATTCAAGCTAATTTTATCGGATGATAAAGTAAAAGTAGTCTTAGTGAATATTTTTGGCGGTATTGTTCGTTGTAATTTAATTGCTGACGGGATTATTCAGGCAGTTAAAGAAGTGGGTGTGAACGTCCCTGTCGTGGTTCGTTTAGAAGGTACGAATGCGGACCAAGGTCGCCAAATCTTGAAAGATTCTGGTTTGGATATTATTGCTGCTGATGATTTAACACTGGCTGCAAAAGCTGCTGTTAAAGCAGCATCTTAAGTAGGGAAAAATAATGAGTATTTTAATTAATAAAGATACAAAAGTAATTTGCCAAGGCTTTACTGGAAAACAAGGCACATTCCACTCAGAGCAAGCGATTGAATATGGTACTAACGTGGTAGGTGGTGTTACGCCAGGTCGTGGTGGCGAAAAACACTTAAATTTGCCTGTTTTTAATACAGTAGCAGATGCGGTAGACGCAACCGGTGCTACAGCCACAATGATTTATGTGCCGCCTCCGTTTGCTGCGGACGCAGTATTAGAAGCTGCCGATGCAGGCATTAAAGTTATCGTCTGCATCACTGAAGGGATACCTGTATTAGATATGCTTAAAGTTAAGGCCTCACTAGAGAAGTATAAAGATGTTGTACTGATTGGCCCTAACTGCCCGGGCATTATTACACCTGGAGAATGTAAAATTGGCATTATGCCAGGCTTTATTCATCAAGCAGGTTGTATTGGTGTGGTGTCTCGTTCAGGTACATTAACGTATGAGGCGGTTCACCAAACAACGGTAACAGGGCTTGGCCAAACAACGTGTGTTGGTATTGGTGGTGACCCGATTCATGGCATGAACTTTATCGATGTGATTTCTCGTTTTCAAGAAGATGAAAATACTAAAGGTATTATCATGGTGGGTGAAATTGGTGGAACTGCGGAAGAAGAAGCGGCCGAATATATCAAAGCACATGTTACTAAACCTGTTGTTGGTTATATTGCTGGTGTCACAGCGCCTCCTGGAAAACGCATGGGGCATGCTGGTGCCATCGTCTCTGGCGGAAAAGGAACAGCCGATGCTAAGTTTGAAGCATTAGAAGCAGCCGGTGTACATATTGTTAAATCTCCCACAGAAATGGGCGCAAAAATGAAAGAAATTTTAGGCTAAGGTTTTCTTTGTTGTTTAAAGGGCTGTTTATTACAGCCCTTTTTTTTGCCTCATAGTTAAGTAAAATAGGATGTTATGAAAATTGCTATTGTTCAATTCAACCCCGTTGTTGGAAATATTGTTGGAAATGCCAACCGAATAATTGAGTTCTGTCGTCAAGCTCAACAAAAAGGTGCGGCTGCGATAGTTTTTCCTGAGTTAGCCATTACCGGCTACCCGCCGGAAGATTTGTTGTTAAGGCCGGACTTTATTTCTAAAGTTGAGTACGAGCTAGATAATATTGCCAATCAATTCCCGATGCTTAACGTGATATTGGGCTATCCGGAACGGGGTGAAGGCGGATTGTTTAATAGTGTCGCCGTACTTCATGACGGCAAATTAACGGCAAATTACCGTAAACAACAACTACCTAACTATGGCGTGTTTGATGAGAAACGGTATTTTGAAGCGGGCACGAGTCCATGCGTTGTTGAAATTCAAGGGGTGATGTTTGGAATAACCGTGTGCGAAGATATTTGGACGGCGGGTGCGTGTATTCAAAGTAAAAATGCAGGTGCAGAAGTAATCATTAATTTAAACGCCTCGCCCTTTGAACTCAATAAGCTAGACAAAAGGCGAGAGACGTTACGAAATAGGGCGCAAGAATCACACTTACCCATTGTCTATGTAAACCAAATTGGGGGGCAAGACGAATTAGTGTTTGATGGCGCGTCTTTCGTCATGAATGAAACAGGCGTGGTAACACAAAGCCTAAAGCCGTTTGAAGAGATTTTAGATGTGGTTGAGTTCGCCAGGCAAGACAACGTCTCCCCCGTTTCAAAAGAGGAAAAACCCGGTTTATCAGACTTCGCCAGTATTTATAGTGCGTTGGTGTTAGGTGTAAGGGATTATGTTACTAAAAACAAATTTTCTGGCGCTGTTCTTGGGTTGTCAGGAGGTATTGATTCTGCGCTGACAATGGCTATTGCAGTAGATGCGTTAGGTGCTGACCAGGTAGAAGTGCTTCTTATGCCGTCGCGTTATACGGCGGACATGAGTAATGAAGATGCAGTAAAGCAAGCGAAGGCTATGGATGTTGGGTATGACGTTATTCCAATTGAACCCGCTGTGAACGCTTTTTCTTCAATGTTAGCGGATGCTTTTGATGGGTTAGCTAATGATGTGACAGAAGAAAACATACAAGCGCGCTGTAGAGGCGTTTTGTTGATGGCCATTTCTAATAAAAAAAGAAAAATTCTGCTGACGACCGGTAATAAAAGTGAGATGAGTGTTGGCTACGCGACCCTATATGGTGATATGGCGGGTGGTTTTGCGCCAATAAAAGATGTGCCTAAATTAATGGTATATGCCTTAGCAACATACCGAAATGAGATATCGCCAGTTATACCGAAAAGAGTGATAGATAGGCCGCCATCAGCTGAGCTCGCACCAGACCAAAAAGATGAGGATAGTTTGCCACCTTATACGATTTTAGATGACATATTGGCCAGGTATATCGAGCAAGATGAATCTAGAGAAGAGATCATTGCATCGGGTTTTGAACCACTTGTGGTGGACAGGGTATTGAGGTTAGTAGAGCAGAATGAGTATAAGCGGCGCCAATCACCGCCAGGTATTAAAATTACGTCAAAATCTTTTGGTCGAGAACGTCGTTACCCGATTACGTCTGGTTATAGCCAGATGGTGTTTTCTTCGAAATAACGTTATTTGTCTAACTCAAGGAATTCCCATATTTTTTCAGACGTAGTGGGTTTTCTAGACAGTACAGGGTTATCTAACGGTGGCATGCCATTCGGGTAATTTAAGTTGTAAATTTTTTGTGCATCTGCCGCTAAATCGTTCATACCAATTTCTTTGTAAGATGAGACCATTAAAAGCAAAGCACGTGGCACGGCAGTGCTTCTAGGGTATTTTTCAATAATGTGTTTAGTTCTATTTACCGCTGCAACGTGAGCGCCTCTTTTTATGTAGTATTTTGCAACATTCAAGTTGTATAAGGCTAACGTGGATTTTAATGCGACGATACGTTGTTTAGAGTCAGCAGCGTATTTGCTGTCTGGGAATCTGCGTAGCAGCGTTTCAAAATCATCAAGTGAATTTACGGCAGCACCCGGATCACGTTGTGATCTATCAGTAGGTAAATAGCGTTCAAGAAAGCCAATACCACGATTAAAGTTAATTAAGCCTTTAAGGTAGTAAAGATAATCAACACTGGCATGGCGAGGGTGTACGCGTATAAACCGATTAGCTGTGGCGATGGCAGAATCGGGGTCGTCATTTTTATAATAGGCGTACGCTAAATCTATTTGGGCCTGTTGCGCAAAGCGGCCAAAGGGATAGCGTGTTTCTAAACTCTCATATAATTCGATAGCATTGAGGTAATTTTCATCTTTTAACTCAGCTTTGGCCTCATCGTAAAACTGTGAGGCAGTCCAATTGGCTTTTTCATCAACGTCTTCATCGGGTGTAACGAGATCCATCGTGCTGCAGGCACTAATAAGACTAAATAAAGCAGTAAGTAAAAAAAGTTTGAAAAAAGGTCGATAAGCTAAAGTCATGGTTTAAATAACAAGTTGAGACAAATTAAGCGGTTATAATGCCGCAGCACTCCAATTATTACAATGATATTAGCTTGAAAACTGAAGAACAAATTGAATTAATCATTCCGGATACGATGGCAGGCCTTAGGTTGGATCAAGCGTTAGCGGAATTATGTCCTGAATATTCGCGTAGTCGTTTAAAAAGCTGGTTGGTTGATGGTCATATTAAAATCGACTTAGGTTTGTTACGCCCTCGTGATAAAGTTAAAGGCGGCGAATTGGTTTCGATTAACCCAGTGGCGGATAAGAACTTACAAGTAGCAGCTGAAAATATTGATTTAGCTATTGTGTATGAAGATGAATCGATGATTGTAGTGAACAAGCCCGCCGGTTTAGTGGTGCACCCAGCAGCAGGTAACTGGGCGGGGACATTGCAAAATGCGTTGTTACATCATGATTCGTCTTTAGAAGGGTTGCCACGCGCGGGTTTAGTGCACCGTATAGATAAAGAAACGAGTGGTTTATTGATGGTGGCTCGTAATATAACAGCACATAAGATTTTGTCGGAACAATTACAAGCACGTGCGTTTGAAAGAGAGTATTTAACGGTTGTACGCGGTTATTTGACGGCTGGCGGCACGGTCGATGAGCCATTAGCAAGGCATCCGACAGATAGGAAAAAATATGCTGTTCGTAATGGTGGTAAAGAGGCGGTAACGCATTACCGTGTGGAAAAACGGTTTGCTAAACATACATTATTGAAAGTGAAGCTGGAAACAGGGCGTACACACCAAATTCGTGTTCATATGAGTCATATCAAACACCCCATCGTTGGCGATCAGGTGTATGGGGGGCGCTATCGAGCGATTGCAAAAGCTAGTGAATTATTGACTGATACATTAAGCGGGTTTAGGCGGCAAGCGCTGCACGCTGCACGGTTGGGTGTTGTTCATCCGCTGACGGGGGAAGACATTTCTTGGCAATGCGATATGCCGGACGATATGACAGAACTGGTTCGAGTGCTAGAAAAAGAGACGCCAGTAAAATAATAATGGACGTTATTACACCAGATTGGCCTGCGCCCACCCAAGTTAGGGCGTTAACAACAACTCGTGACGGTGGCTTGAGTGAACGCTTTTACGCCAGTTTAAATTTAGGGAGCCATGTGGGTGATAACGCGCTGTCAGTTCAACAAAATAGAGAATACTTGTTTAAACACGCTGAGCTCCCTTCTCAGCCCTTTTGGCTAGATCAGATTCATAGTATAAAAGTCGTTGAAAATACCAATGAAAACTGTGTAACGCCTATTCAAGCGGATGCATCTTTTGCTAAGAAGAAAGGATTGGTTTGTGCGGTTATGACGGCTGATTGTTTGCCTATATTGTTGTGTAATAAACAGGGGTCTGTCGTCGCAGCACTACACGCGGGTTGGCGCGGTTTGTTAGCGGGTGTGGTTGAAAACACGATTAATCAATTAGGCGAACCTGAAGAATTATTAGCATGGTGTGGGCCTGCCATTGGGCCAGGTAAGTTTGAGGTAGGCATAGAGGTTGAAAAGGCCTTTGTAGAAAAGAAAACAATAATGAAACAAGCATTTCAACAAGTTGATCAATCACATTTTCTTGCAGACTTGTATGCCTTGGCGCGTATGACGTTGCTGGATTGTGGTGTAAAAAATATATTTGGTGGTGAATATTGTACGTATAATCAGGCCAATAAATTTTACTCTTATCGACGAGAGCCCATCACAGGGCGGATGGCATCGTTAATTTGGATTCAACCTTAATTTTTTGATTGTCGCATGACTGTTTTAACGTGGATTATTCTGTTTACCTTATTCGGGGCTATTCTGAGTGTATTGGGTGCGTCGCTGGTTTTGTTTTTACCAAAAAAAATCATCTCAAAAGCCTTACCATTTAGCGTTAGTTTTGCCACCGGTGCTTTATTAAGCGTTTCATTTGTCGGCCTTATTCCTCATGCATTAGAAGAGGTGGGTGTAGGAAATTTCCACACCTTATCGATGACAATTCTTGCGGGGTTGCTATTCTTTTTTACCTTAGAAAAGCTCGTGCTTTGGCGTCATTGTCATCATGACGATTGCGAAGGGCACGTTGATGTTAATGCACACAGTCATAAGTCTGCCGGCACATTAATATTGGTGGGTGACACCGTGCATAACTTTGTAGATGGCATATTGATTGCTGCTGCATTTTTAACGGATATACATTTAGGCGTTGTGACCGCATTAGCTGTTACAACGCATGAAATCCCTCAAGAAATTGGTGATTTTGCCATTTTATTGCAAAGCGGCTTTACGCGAAAAAAAGCGATTATTTATAATATGATTTCAAGTGTCGCCACGCTAGTGGGTGGCTTGCTTGCATATTTTTGGCTTGCAGACTTTGAACACATTTTGCCGTATATTTTGGCATTTGCTGCAGCTAGTTTTATATACATTGCCGTAGCAGATCTAATACCTACCTTACATAAGCGTGTTAATTTGGCGGCTGCCATAGAACAAATTAGTTTGATTTTGGCAGGTATCTTTTTAATTGCTTGGCTGCACAGCTTTATTCACTAAATAACTTTTTCGAAGGCGCCTAGATTCAATCCGTGCTTGAAAAAATGACTACTTGTCTCCATTAATAAGTCATCAGACAAAACTAATGAGGCTTAAATCATGCGAATGGATAAACTTACCAACCAATTTCAGATGGCGCTAGCCGATGCGCAAAGTTTAGCGTTAGGCAAAGACCATCAATTTATAGACCCCGTCCATTTACTCATTGCGATGCTTGATCAGCAAGGCGCGAGTGTGCGCCATTTGCTTCAATTGGCAGGTGTTAATGTCAATAAGCTTCGTTCATCATTAGGTGAGGCATTAGATAGAATAGCAACGGTGGAAGGCGCGGCGGGTGATGTTCAAATGTCCAATGATTTAGGGCGTTTGTTGAATGTTACCGATCAGTTGGCCCAAAAGCGTAAAGATGCTTATATTTCAAGTGAGTTGTTTGTTTTGGCAGCATTGGATGACAAAGGTGTTGTTGGCAAGGCATTGGCAGAGACTGGCGCTACAAAAAGTTTAATAGAAGAAGCGATTGATGGCGTGCGTGGTGGCGAAACGGTGAGCGATCCCAACGCCGAAGAAAACCGTCAAGCACTTGAAAAATACAGCATTGATCTAACTGAGCGAGCAGAACAGGGAAAACTAGATCCCGTGATTGGTCGCGATGAAGAAATTCGCCGCACCATTCAAGTTCTACAACGTCGTACAAAAAACAACCCAGTATTAATTGGTGAGCCCGGTGTTGGTAAAACAGCGATTGTAGAAGGTTTAGCGCAACGGATTGTTAATGGTGAGGTGCCAGAAAATTTAAAAGGCAAACGCTTGTTGTCGTTAGATATGGCTGCGTTGATTGCCGGGGCAAAATTCCGCGGTGAGTTCGAAGAGCGGCTAAAAGCCGTTTTAAATGACGTCACTAAACAGCAAGGGCAGGTTATTTTGTTTATCGACGAGCTGCATACTATGGTGGGTGCCGGTAAAGGTGATGGTGCAATGGATGCAGGGAATATGTTGAAGCCTGCACTGGCACGGGGTGATTTACACTGCGTAGGCGCAACAACGTTGGATGAATACCGTCAATACATTGAAAAAGATGCGGCGTTAGAACGTCGTTTTCAAAAAGTGTTAGTGGATGAACCAAGCGTTGAAGACACGATTGCTATTTTGCGTGGTTTAAAAGAACGTTACGAAGTGCACCACAGTGTGGATATTACCGATCCGGCGATTGTATCGGCTGCGGTACTGTCACATAGATACATTACAGATAGGCAGCTGCCTGATAAAGCCATTGATTTAATTGATGAGTCAGCCAGTCGAATCCGCATGGAAATGGATTCAAAGCCGGAGTCTATGGACAGGCTAGAGCGGCGTTTAATTCAACTCAAAATAGAACGAGAGGCTTTAAAGAAAGAAAGCGATGAGGCTTCGCTAAAGCGATTTGGATTGCTTGAGTCAGAAATTGATGAGCTGGAAAAAGACTATGCTGATTTAGACGAAGTATGGAAGTCTGAAAAAGCAGCTATGCAAGGTAGTGCCCAACATAAAGAAGAGTTGGAACGCGTTAAATTGGAAATGGAAACAGCGCGTAGGGCGGGTGACTTAACGCGGATGTCAGAATTGCAATACGGTGAAATTCCTCGTTTGGAAAATTTAATTAAAGAAGCTGAGGCTGGTGATGACGACCAGGTGTTCACATTATTGCGTAATAAAGTAACGGAAGAAGAAATTGCCGACGTCGTGTCGAAATGGACTGGGATTCCTGTATCCAAAATGCTTGAAGGTGAACGCGAAAAGTTGCTTCAAATGGAAGATAATTTAGGCAAACGCGTCATTGGTCAGCAAGAAGCAGTAAAAGCCGTGAGTGATGCAATTCGTCGTTCACGAGCAGGGCTATCCGATCCCGATCGTCCGAACGGTTCGTTCTTATTCCTTGGCCCAACAGGCGTAGGTAAAACAGAGTTGTGCAAAGCATTAGCAGAGTTTTTATTTGATACTGAAGAAGCGATTGTACGTATCGATATGTCCGAATTTATGGAAAAACACTCCGTCGCACGTTTAATCGGTGCACCTCCGGGATACGTTGGTTATGAAGAAGGTGGTTATTTAACTGAAGCAATTCGCCGTAGACCCTACTCTGTGATTTTGATGGATGAAGTAGAGAAGGCTCATCCTGACGTCTTCAATATTTTATTACAAGTGTTGGATGATGGTCGATTAACAGACGGACAAGGCCGTACCGTTGATTTTCGCAACACGGTGATAGTGATGACGTCTAACTTAGGGTCTGATCGTATTCAAGAGTTGGCGGGTGAGGCGAATTACGACGAAATGAAAAATGCGGTGATGGACGTGGTGGGTAACCACTTCCGACCTGAGTTTATCAACCGCATTGATGAGTCCGTTGTATTTCACCCATTAGGCCGTGAACAAATCCGTGCGATTACCACGATTCAAGTGGATGTGTTACGCAAACGGTTACTAGAGCGTGACATTGAATTGCACGTTTCCGAGGCGGCGCTTGATAAACTAGGCGACGCAGGATTTGACCCGGTTTATGGTGCAAGGCCTTTAAAACGTGCTATTCAGCAACGTTTAGAAAACTCTTTAGCGCAAGATATATTGGCAGGAAAGTTTTTGCCAGGTGATGTGATTAGTGTTGATGTTAAAGATGATGTGTTGACGTTTAAAAAAGGCTAGTCGCGTAATGATTTTGGTTTAGCGGTCGTTAGTGATCGCTAAACCAAATATCACCAAACCATGCTTGAGTAGAAGTCCCTGTTTGGTCGGTATCCGTCATAATGGCAATCGCCTCAATATCTGTGACTGTTTTGCCAAACGTTTTTTGTATGTCATCTAATACATTTCTACTTTCAACGTGCCATTGCCCAGTGTTTTCATTGTCTGATCGTACAGCGAACATTTGAGCATTACTCGTATAAGGATTTGGCCAATGGTCTTCTGTTTGAGCTTGATTTGCCCAAACATAATTTAACGTTTTTGTTTGCCAAAAAAAGGGGCCATCGGAAAAAACAATATAAATTCTCGCCGCAAAATCATCGCCTGACTTTTCACGCTCATTTAGGCTTTTTAATGTATTTTTTACTTTCCAAGACCAATGAATAACCGGGGTTTTGTTGAGGTCAATTTCCACTTTTTTGAATAAACCAGATGCTGCATTAGAGCTTGAGGCCTTTAAAACGTTACGGCCATCAAAATGTGTTAATCGGTATGTGGTTTTGCCTTCAAACTCTTTTTCTTCCCAACCAGATAGGTTGTTAGTAGAAAAATTGCCAACAATAATATTCTCGGTTAGCACTAGGGGCGAGAAGCTAAATAATATGAGTAATAAGGTGTGCTTATAAAGCATGTTTTGTTACACCGGGTAATTGTAGGCTATGAGTGTAGCTTAACACTTTCTATAGTGATGTTCTTTTTACAACCTCACTGCTAATAATAGGCTGTAAAGGAAGCAAAGGTAATAAGCCGTTAAAAGTTCATTAATTTAATGATTGACTTATTGTTTAATGGCAAAAATCAGTTCTTATTAAAATGGCGTCGAATGGTGGTGAAACGAGGCGTAGCGAGCACTAATTTATATGTCTTAAAGACGCAAGGAGATGTTTTTGAAAATATGAAATCAGTTTTAATTATTGTGAGTTTGCTTGCCTCGCCGTTAACATTTAAAGAATCATTTGTGGTGGTCATTTTTTTTGGCTAATGTCTTTAGCCCATTGATTAGTATTAAGTTTGTCACATTGTCGTCATAATGGAGATGTATGCTGCATCAATAAATATATAGATGGTTGTTATGGAAAAAATCAAAGTTCTATTGGTAGAGGATGACGAAGACATTGGTGAAATGTTGGAAATGTCGCTTCAAGCCAATAACATGAGTGTCGATTGGCGTATAAATGTAGTGAAAGCTCAGGAGTCCCTTCGCGACTCTACACCGGATATTGTTTTATTAGATTGGATGTTGCCTGGGATTAGTGGGCCGGAATGGGTAGCATTTCTAAAAAACCAAGAAGAAAACAAACGCATTCCTATTATCATGTTGACTGCTAGAAATTCAGAAGAAGATATGGTGTCAGGGTTAAATACAGGGGTGGATGATTATGTCACCAAGCCTTTTTCTATACGCGAGCTTATTGCGCGAATGCATGCAGTTATAAGGCGGTCTAGTATCGAAGAAGAAAAGACGATTATTAATTTGGGTGCTTTACAGATTGACCCTGAAAGTCACCAGGTGAGTCTTAATGGCGTTGACATCATGATGAGCCCAACTGAATACAAATTACTTTATTTTTTCGCGACTAACCCCAATAAAGTACTCTCTCGCAATCAGCTATTAGATAATGTGTGGGGTGATAACGTCTATATCGAAGATCGAACAGTTGATGTGCATATTCGCCGCTTAAGAAAAATATTAGAAGCGCAAGGTTGTGCTGATTTGGTTCAAACCGTGCGTGGATTTGGCTACAAACTGGTGAGTAAAAACTCATGAATTTGGAGCCAAAATTTGAACGTAACTGGCTATTTTTCTACCTTTTAGTTTTGGTGTTAGTGGGTTTGTTAACAGGATATACAGTTGAGCTAATCGCTGTTTTTCTGGTGGGTTATATTTTTATATATCTTTATAAACTTGAAAAGCTGTATCAATGGGCGCAAAGCTCAAATATGGAAAATTTACCTTATGAGAATGGGGTACTAGGGCTTCTATCAAGCTATATTTATCAATGTAAAAAACAGCGATTTGAGCAAAAAGAAAGTGTTAAGTATCAATTAGAGCGCTTTAGAAAATTGATTTCAATCTTTCCAGATGGTGTGGTTATATTGTCATTATCTGATGAAATTCAATGGTTTAATAATGAAGCCACAAGGTTATTGCTTCTGGAAAAAAGAGATATAGGCTTACCAATAAACCATTTGTTGAGGCACCCAAAAGTTTCAGAGCTGATTAATCGCGGGTCTAAGGGCGCGGTGGTGACTATTGATGCGCCGACATCAGAAGACCAATGGCCAGTGAAGAAACTTGAAGTGCGTTTATTGCCTTATGGGGACAATGAGCGGTTATTGTTAGTCAGAGATGTCTCGCAAATGGAACGCGCAAGCCAAATGCGAAAAGATTTTGTTTCGAACGCATCACATGAATTGAGAACGCCATTAACTGTGATGAAAGGGTATTCTGAATTGCTACTTGCTTCGGACGTAATTGACGCTGACGTGAGAGCACCACTGAAAAAAATAGAACAGCAAGTGGTTAAGATGCAAACCATGACGGAGGAGCTGTTAACCCTGAGTCGTCTCGAAGAAGGGGGCGCTGATTTCAAGGAGGTGCTGGTCAATGTTCGTAGTCTTTGTGAGCAAATTAAATCTGAACTGGCACCCGTTGCTGATGCTAAAGAACAAAACTTTATTGTTGATGTTTCACCAACAGTAAACCTTAGGGGTAATAAAACATCACTGGTGACAGTATTGAGAAATCTTGTGACTAACGCGATTAACTATTCTGAGAAAGCTGGGGATATACATATTTTCTGGTCAATGAACGAGTTGGGCGAGGGGGTTCTTACCGTAAAGGATGCAGGTAAGGGGATTTCAGCGCGTCATTTATCAAGATTGACGGAACGCTTTTATCGGGTGCCGGAGAATAATGTAATGCATAAAACCGGGACAGGACTGGGTCTTGCAATAGTTAAACATGAATTGGAAAGACATGATGCCCGTTTGATTATTGATAGTGTCGTGGGTAAGGGCAGTTGGTTTCACTGTGTCTTTCCAATAACAAAAGTCAATATTACAAAATAATACGTGTGAACGGTTGTCATCAAGCTGTCATATAACGTTCATTATAATGCCATATACCACGATTACAGTTGCTACCAAGGTAAAGCAAAACTTTGCTGGTAAATTAAATTAAATATGGAAAATAAAATGAATATGAAAAAAACATTGGCCTTAGGGTTGCTTAGTTTAACAATTGGTGCTGCTGCACATGCGGCTAAAATTCAGGGCACAGGCTCAAGTTTTGCTTACCCAGCATATACAGCATGGAGCAAGGTTTATTACGGCGATACAAACAATCAAGTAAATTACACGCCAACAGGTAGTGGTTCCGGTATTAAAGAGGTGACTGCACGCCACGTAGATTTTGGTGGTTCTGATAAGCCTTTAAAAACCAGTTCGTTAGCAAAAGCGGGTTTGGTACAGTTTCCAACAGCAATTGGTGCGGTAACGTTTGCTTACAATGTTGAAGGTGTCAGCGGCTTGAAATTAAGCGAAGCTGCCATTTCGGGCATTATGTTAGGTAAGGTTACAAAGTGGAATGACCCTGTTATTACTGCGGATAATGCCGGACTTGTATTGCCAAACGAAGATATTTTATTTGTTCACAGAAGTGACAAGTCAGGCACAACATTTGCGTTTACCTACTACTTGAGCAAAATGAATAAGGAATGGCGTAAAACTATTGGTGCTAAAAAATTAGTGGCGTGGCCATCCGAAAATCGTGTAGCAGGCAAGGGTAACTTTGGTGTGGCAACCGCGATTAAAAATAACGCATTTTCAATCGGTTATGTTGATTATGCTGATGCAAAAAAGAACGGTTTAGATATGGCAGTTATTGAAAACCGAGAAAAGATGTTCGTAAAACCTGAGCCGGCAACATTCGAAGCAGCCGCAGTTTATGCCGACTTGGATCCTAAAAAAGACTTCTATGCAAACATTGCCTACCCACCAAAGGGGTATCCGGTTGTAACAGCGACATTCGCGCTGGTACCTCAAAAAAGTGAAAATTCAAAAGAGGTGATTAAGTTCTTTGAATATGCGCTAACAAAAAAGAACAACCTAATCGAAGAAGTAGGCTACGTTGCTTTACCTGACGCGGTTATTAAAAAGATTCAAGCCTACTGGGTAGAAAAGGGCTTGAAATAGTTTTACCCTATATAAAATACTTAAGGCCTCCTCAATATGTCGTTGAGGAGGTTTTTTAATGAGAAAATGTCGTCATGGAATTAATTTTTAAAAAACTTGCCCAAATTAGTGCTAGCCTTTTGTTTGTTATTTTAGCGGCAACGACCATTGTCTTGTATTTGTCGGCAAAGCCAGCAATACAAGAGTTTGGGGCCGGTTTCCTTTTTGAATCCAGATGGGCAGTAGAAGAAAGAATTGAGCAATCGAGTGGAAGCTCTCCTCAAGACATGGCAAACGACTCAGTATCATCTGAGAGCAGCTTTGTTGAGGATGAAGGGTTTATAGATGATGATGAAGACTTTGTAACAGACGATGATGCGGAAGGCGATTCAAATGACTCTCAGGTGGTCTATGGTGCATTGGTTCCGATCGTTGGTACTATTTTTTCAACAATGATCGCTATGATATTTTCCATACCCATTGCAATGGGTATAGCCGTGTTCTTATCCGAAATTGCGGGTGGTGTTTTTTCAAAAATCATTGGCATTGCGATTGAATTGTTAGCATCAATACCAAGTATTATTTATGGCATGTGGGGGTTGTTTTACTTCGGCCCATTTATCGCTGATATTTTTGGTGGCAAAACCGTTTCTTTATTGGTCGCCGGGTTGGTGTTAGGCGTTATGGTGATACCTTTTATGGCGGCTTTGAGCCGAGATGCGATAAATACAGTGCCTGATATGCTTAAGGAATCTGCGTATGCGATGGGGGCGACGAAGCTTGAAGTTATAAAAGATATTGTATTTCCTTATGCAAAAGCTGGGGTGATAGGTTCCATTATTCTTTCTTTTGGTCGAGCCTTGGGGGAAACCATGGCGGTCGCATTTGTTATTGGCGGTGTTTACAGCTTTGCTGGAAAAGTGACGGACCCTACGAATTCAATACCGGTTGTTTTAGCGAATAGTTTCGCAGAGTCGAGCGGTTTAAGTTTGTCGGTGCTGTTTTATCTTGCCTTGATACTTTTTGTAATGAGCTTTTTAGTGATTATAGTTGCGAAATTTTATTTCCTAAGGAGAAAGTAATGCGGCTGTTAATGAATAAAGTGTTTTTGGTTTTAGCAACGACTGCGGCAATGATTGGTCTGTTTTTTTTAGCGTGGATTTTATTTACGCTTTGCATAAAAGGTGTGGCAGGGATTAATTTGCATGTGTTTACTAATGACTTAGTTAATGGTGGTTTGCGTAATGTTATTGTTGGCCAGTTGATGCTGTCAGGCATCGCAACATTGTTTGGTATTCCATTGGGCATGCTTGCAGGCGTGTATCTTCAGGAATATGGTGGAAATTCTAAGTTAACAGAGTTTATAAGAGATTTAAGTGACGTGATGATGTCGGCGCCATCAATTGTTGTTGGTACTTTTGTTTATGCCGTTGTTGTTATACCAACGGGGCATACCAGTGGTTGGGCAGGTGTGTTAGCGCTGTTTATATTAATGGTGCCAATTATCGTAAGAACGACAGATGATATGTTGAAGTTGGTGCCGATCGAGTTACGTGAAGCTGGCATGGCAATAGGTGCCTCTAAATATCACGTGACTATGAATATTGTCATTAGGTATGCAAGGGCGGGTATTTTAACGGGTATATTGTTAGCGTTCGCTCGAGTGGTGGGCGAAACTGCACCGCTGCTATATAGCAGTGGTTCCAGCCAATTTTGGTCAACCGATTTAACGAGTACTTTTCCATCGTTAACGGTCTCAATTTATAACCTGGCGACGATGCCAGATGAAGAGATGGTTCAATTAGGTTGGACAGGGGCTTTTTTGCTAACGGCAATGGTACTTTTTATTAATATAATTGGCAGGTATGCCAGTAATAAAACGAGACGCTAATAGATGATTAATATGATGGAAGTCCAAGGTTTAACGTTTACCTACAGTGGTGCTCCAGAGCCATCGTTAAACAATATAATGTTGCCCATTGAGAAAAACAAGGTGACTGCGCTGATAGGCCCTAGTGGTTGCGGTAAGTCTACTTTATTGCGTGCTATGAACCGGATACACGACTTGTATCCAGGGCATCATTATGAGGGTGCAATCAATTTATTGAATAGTGATGAGCAGGCTTATACAGATATTTTAGGGCTTAAAAAGGAAGCTGAAATGATTCGCTTGCGCCAACGTGTTGGGATGATTTTTCAAAAGCCAACACCGTTTCCAATGACGGTTGCAGAAAATATAGCATATGGCTTACGGTTAACAGGCGTTAAAAAACGAATTGAAGTACAAGAGGTGATAGAAAAATCACTAAAAGATGCGGCGTTATGGAATGAAGTTAAAAACCGTTTAAATGACGATGCGCGAGGTTTAAGTGGTGGTCAACAACAACGACTGTGTATAGCACGTGCCATTGCATTAAAGCCTGAGGTTATTTTATTTGATGAGCCGACGAGTGCATTAGACCCTATATCGACATTGGCGATTGAGGAAATGATTTCGGTTTTGCGTGAAAAGTACAGCATTTGTATCGTGACGCATAATATGCAGCAAGCGGCAAGAATTTCAGACTATACCGGGTTTATGTATCTAGGTGAGATGATTGAGTTCGATCAAACAGATACTATTTTCATGAAACCGTCCGTTAAACAAACAGAAGACTATATTAGTGGTCGTTTCGGCTAAGGAGAGAAGATGAACACAGGACAACATATTTCACATAAATTTGATGAAGAAGTTGATGAGGTCATGAGCAGTGTGCTGAGCATGGGAGGGCTGGTTTTACAGCAAATTGAGGCGGCGATAACGGCGTTAATAAGCTGCGATAAAGCGCTTGCTGATGTCGTTATTGATAATGATGTTAGGGTAAACACAATGGATGTCAAAATTGATGAAATGTGTAACCGAATCATCGTTATGCGCCAACCAACGGCAACGGATTTGCGGTTAATTATGGCCATCATTAAAACCACCAATGATTTAGAAAGGATGGGCGATGAGGCGAAACGGATCGCACGACAAGCTATAGATATTTCCCAACGGGCTGTGAATATGCCTGAGCGCTTTAACAGTATTGAGCAAATGGCCGCACGTGTTAAAGATATGCTAAACAGGTGTTTAGATGCGTTTGCTCGGAAAGACATAGAGGAGGCCTTAAGTGTGATTAACTACGACAGGAAAGTTGATAAGGATTATGAGAATTTAACACGCCAGCAAATAACATACATGATGGAAGATCCGCGTAAAATTCATGAATCACTGGATTTAATGTGGTCAGCGAGGGCGTTAGAGAGAATTGGAGACCGCACTTGTAATATCTGTGAATACATCATTTATTTAGTTAAAGGTAAGGATGTAAGGCATATCCATATTGATGAGCTAGAAGCGTTGGTTGAATAATCTTTAACAATATCCCTCCCCCAAGCCCGCTTACTAGCGGGCTTTTTGTTGTAAATTGCCAAAAAAACAACAACTGTCATCTGGTTGTCACAAGACTGTCATTTAAGCTCGATAGAATCTCCCCGTGTTACAGAAAAATATTATTTATTAAATAGGGAAGACAAAATGAAACAAACAACATTATCAATTGCGCTTAAAGCGACATTATTAGGTGCTTCAATTGCACTTGCTCCTACAGCATTTGCAGCCGACAAAGAGTTATTAGATATTTTAAAGGCTAATGGCGCTATTACAGAAGATCAGTACACAGAACTGTCAATGTCAAATATGATGAATAAGCAGAGCAAGCCCTCTGATGAAATGCTTAAAAAAATGGCATGGGCTGGCAAAATAAAAATTAAAGGTGATTTGCGCGTTCGTCAAGAATATCAAACAGAAGATACCGTTACAGGGTCTGGTGACGGCGAAGACCGTCAACGTTACCGTGCCCGTGTTGGTATTTATGCTGATGTAACAAATAACGTCAAAGCTGGTGTACGTTTAGTTTCAGCAGGTGGTGCGACATCAACCAATGAAACATTAGGTGATGGTTTTTCAAATGACTCCGTGTTTTTTGATTTGGCCTACATTAACTGGTCGCCATTAAAAGGCTTAGAAGTAATCGGAGGTAAATTCAAAAAGCCATGGCAATCTATCGGTGCCGGCCTAATTTGGGATGGTGACGTAAATCCAGAAGGTGGTACGTTACGATATACAACAAAATTAGCGGGGGCAAAAGTCATTGGAACTTTAGGACACCTCGTGCTAAATGATGTTGATGGTTACAGTTTTGATGAAGACCAAACAGTACAATTTGGTCAATTAGCGGTTAAAGCAGGCAACACTAAAGTGGGTGTTAGTGTTTACTCGTATGATGAAGATAAAAATAATAATCTGATATCTGGTGGTGGCAATGATTCTACTGAATTCTCAATTTCGGAAATCTTTGGCCAAACGACGATTGATTTGGGCTTGCCAATTAAACTGTATGGTCAATACGCTACGAATAATGATGCAAATGGTGTCAATGACGGCGAAGATTCTGCATGGTTAGTAGGTGTTGGTACGAAAGTGGGTGCTTGGAAAGCCAGTTACGACTATCGGGAAACAGAGTTGAACGCAGTTAATGGTGCATTCAATGATTCTGATTTTGCTGGTGGTCGTACAGATGCTGAAGGGCACCGTTTCAAACTATCATACAAGATTGATAAAAATTTCAGTCTAGCAACGACTTACTATGTGGCTGAAGTAGGTGACTTGAATGGTGATTTAGATGTTGATACTTGGCACATTGATTTAAAAGCTAAGTTCTAAAGAGCGTTATTTAAAAACAGTTTCCGTTTTTGCCCGGGCATGATGCCCGGGTTTTTTTTGTCTTTTACTAGGTGATTTCAGCATTTACATTTATATTGTGCGACAAATATAACTTAAAGAAGGTTAGATTATCATGGCATCTAAAAATTACTTATCGGGTATATTTGGCCCATCTCCCGTAGCTCCTCTTCAATCGCACATGAGGCTTGTCGACCAATGTGTTTCAAAGTTAGTCGATTTGTTTGAAAACATGGCGAAAGGCGATGATGCTGCGGTGGAAAAGGTTTACCACGAGATAGCGGCGCTGGAACAAAAAGCCGACGACCAAAAGCATTTATTGCGCGAGCATTTGCCAAGCGGTTTGTTTATGCCTATTGATCGACAAGACTTACTTGATTCATTACGGGTTCAAGACTTACTGGCTAATCGCGCAAGAGACATCGCCGGAATTGTTGTTGGACGTAAGCTTCAATTCCCTAAAAACGCTAGCACACGCGCCATTGAGTTAGTTAAAGCAACGGTTGTAACCTGTCACCAGGCGCTAAAAGTAGTTAACGAATTGGATGAGCTGATTGAGACAGGTTTCAGAGGCCATGCAGTGAGGGTGGTTGAAGGTATGTTGGTAGAGCTGGATAATCTGGAGTCTGAAACTGACCGTATTCAGGTTGAATTGCGCAACGCTTTATTTGAAGTTGAAAAGGATTTATATCCCGTGGACGTGATGTTTATGTACCGGATTATCGAGTCTATCGCGGAAATTGCAGATGATGCTGAGCGCGTTGGTCGTCGTTTCCAAATTATGTTGTCTAAATAAGGGGTTTACGATGGATTACGGAACAACTTATTTAGTTTTAGCGGTTATTTTTGGTTTATTTATGGCGTGGGGTATTGGTGCCAATGACGTGGCTAATGCCATGGCAACATCCGTTGGTTCAAAAGCGATTACTATTAAACAAGCCATCTTAATTGCAGCAGTGTTTGAATTTGCAGGCGCAATAATGGCCGGTGGGCAGGTTACATCGACGATTCGAAAGGGTATTGTAGATGTCACTGATTTAGGTGCGACACCTGAAATACTGGTGATGGGCATGTTGGCAGCATTATTGGCTGCTGGAACTTGGTTATTGATAGCGTCTCATAAAGGTTGGCCCGTTTCGACAACGCACTCAATTGTGGGTTCAATTGTTGGTTTTGCTATCGTTGGGGTTGGGGCTGATGCGGTTCAATGGGGCAAAGTCGGTACGATTGTCATGAGCTGGGTAACCTCGCCTTTACTAGCGGCGATTCTTTCATTCTTAATCTTTAGAAGTGTGCAAAAATTAATATTAGAAACAGACGCACCTTTAGATAATGCAAAAAAATACGTACCGTTTTACGTCTTCTTCGTTGGCTTCATCATTGCCATGGTAACAATCGTTAAAGGGCTAAAGCATGTTGGCCTTGAGATCACAGGAAGGGAGGCTGTTTACGCTGCTACTATTGTAGGGTTGGCTGTGATGTTTTTAGGTAAGTTTTTAATAAGCCGGTTGGAATTTGAAGAATCTAATGATATGAAATTTCATTACGCGAACGTTGAAAAGATTTTTAGTGTACTTATGTTATTAACTGCCTGTGCAATGGCGTTTGCACATGGTTCAAATGATGTAGCAAATGCGATTGGCCCTTTAGCGGCAGTTGCGAGTATTGTCGAAACAGGTGAGCTTTCGCAAAAGTCGCCTTTGCCAATTTGGATATTGTTTGTAGGTGGTGTGGGTATTGTTTTAGGCTTGGCGATGTATGGACGGAAGGTAATTGAAACTGTTGGCACAAAGATAACGGAATTAACGCCAAGCCGTGGTTTTTGCTGCGAAGTTTCTGCAGCCACAACAGTCGTGTTGGCTTCTGGAATTGGCTTGCCAATCTCAACAACGCATACATTAGTGGGTGCTGTATTAGGTGTAGGCGTAGCTCGAGGTATGTCTGCGTTAAACCTTGGTGTGATACGTAGCATTTTCATGTCTTGGGTTATCACTTTGCCAATTGGTGCGGGCCTTGCTATTATTTTCTTTTTTATATTGAAAATGGTATTCACATAAAACGTCATAAATTCACGAAAGGTTAAATGTAAGAAAATTCGCCCTAAAAACTTCAATAATCTAATTTCTCTGCTAGAGTTTTAGTATGTAAATCCGACTTGTTTGTGTTGGATACTAAAAACTATTAAGGGAAGAACATTGGATATTGCAACACTGGTGGGTTTTGTAGGTGGGCTTGGTATCATTATCGCAGCCATTGCAACGGGTGGTGATGTCGGCATGTTTGTTGATGTGCCATCGGTACTTATTGTGGTCGTGGGCACCTTTATGGTGACATTAATGCAGCTGTCATTAGGGGAGTTTTTAGGCTCCTTTAAAGTGGCCATTAAAGCGTTCATGAATAAAAATGATGACCCTGTCGCGTTGATTGAACAAGCAGTTGAGCTATCTGATATAGCACGAAAAAATGGGCTTTTAGCGCTGGAAGATCAAGAAGTTGATAATGATTTCCTCAAGCGAGGGCTTAGTTTATGCGTGGATGGTCATGAAGCAACAATGGTTCAAAAACTGTTGAGTCGTGATATGGATTTGGCTATTGAACGGCACGAAGTAGGGCAAAGAATGTGGAAGTCGGTGGGTGATATGGCCCCTGCGATGGGCATGATTGGTACGCTCGTTGGGCTTGTTCAAATGTTGGCAAACATGGCTGATCCCGCAGCTATTGGTCCGGCGATGGCGGTTGCTTTGTTAACGACGTTATATGGTGCGATTATTGCGAATGCATTTGCTTTACCTATGTCAGCGAAGTTGGCAGGTATTAGCCATAACGAACGCCTCAACAAAGCACTCATTTTAGAAACAGTTCAAAGCATTCAAGATGGCATGAACCCGCGCGTTTTAGAAACGTTGCTTAAAACTTACCTACCTGAAAGTAAACGTTCTGCGATTGGTGAGCCTGAAGATGAAGCAGCTTAAGCGACTATCCTGGTTTAACGTATGAGTGATGATAATTGCCCAAAATGCGTAGAAGGTCTACCTGCATGGATGGGTACGTTTGCCGATTTAATGTCATTATTAATGTGTTTCTTTGTGTTGTTGTTGTCAATGGCGACAATGGATGCCAACCGGTTTAAAAAAATGGCCGAATCATTAAATGATGCATTTGGTGTGCAACGCCAGGTTGTTGCATACGAAATAGTTAAAGGGACGAGTGTTGTGGCTCAACATTTTAGCCCTGCCGCCGGCGACCCAACTATAATTGATGAAGTAAGGCAGCAAACAACCGAGTCTGAAAAAGAATTTTTAGGGAAAGACTCAGAATCAGATACCGAAGAGAAAAAAGAACAAGAAGCCAAACAAGAAGAGGTTGAAGCTAAAGCTCAAATCGTCACGGAATATGTGGAAGCAACTGAGCAAAAAATTCAAAATGCAGAAAACCTTGCTGAAGAAATAAAAGAATTCATGATAGAAGAAATGGAAGAAGAGTTAGTCAGTGTCGAAACTAACCTTGACCGGGTCATCATAAGAATTCATGAAAAAGGCTCATTTTCATCAGGCAGTGCAGAATTTAATCCGCAATTTATACCCATTATGGATAAAATTACGGCGGTGGTAAATGGTAGTGAAGGAACGGTAACGGTAGCTGGGCACACGGATAACATCCCTATTAAATCAGGCTTGTATAGGTCAAATTGGGAGCTGTCAGCCGCTCGTGCTGTAACAATAGCGCAAACGCTGCTGACTGATGGGTCGGTGGATGAAAACAGACTGGTTATTAATGGGCATGCTGATACGGTGCCTCTAGTTGATAACGATACGCCTGAAAACCGTGCGCAAAATAGGCGTGTAGAAATTATTTTGACTCAAGGTGAGATGCCGCAAACGTTGAGTAATCCAATTTTAGATGTAGTGAGAGGCGAATGAGCGATCAAGAACGCAGGGACTTTTTTAGGGTAGATGATGAAATAGCATTGAACTATCGAGTGGCGACTGAAGATGAGTTGAATAATAACGAAGGTCTTCGGGTTAACGAAGCAGACAGCTTGACGCTCGCAACCGAATTAGAAAAAATGAAAGCGGCATCTCGTATACATTTTCGACATGTAGAAAAAGAAACACCGGAAGTTGCACGTTACTTTACGCACATAGAAAAGAAAATTGATTTGATTGCTCGTCATGTGATGATGGGTGCGGATGGATTGTTTACTAAGAACACACAATCAGTAAGTATCAGTGCATCTGGTTTGGGTTTTACGACAGATGAAGCATTACAGCTTGATGCGATGTTGGAGCTTAAGTTTATTTTAAACCCGTCGCTAACCTGTATTCATAGTTATTCTAAAGTGGTTACGTGCGACCCTCAAGATGATGGGAAATACAAAATTGCGGTTGAATTCAGTTGGTTGAATGAAGACGATAGAGAGATTTTAATTCGCCATGTTGTTCAAAAACAAATGAATGAAATACGCGAACATAAGTAGTTTTCTGATTGCTTTTTTGAAAAGGTGGAAGCTGTTATCCTGTTGCGATGGAATTAACGACAACAGAAATTAAGCTACTCCAATACCTGTCAGATGGACAGTTTTATTCTGGTAAACAGCTCGCGTTAGAATTTGGTGTTAGCCGAACCACGATTTGGAATTATCTTAAAAATTTAGAAAAATTTGGGATTGATTTTCATGCTGTGAAAGGTAAAGGGACTCGATTAGCTAAGCCTATTGAGTTATTGAATAAACAGTTGATATTAGAGGGGCTGTCGCCTGAATCCTCTAAATTTATAAGTCAGTTAGAGCTTTTAACTAGTTTGCCTTCTACGAGCAAGTATTTGCTGCAAAAAAACCAGTCTCAAAAACTAAATAGTGGCATGGTGTGCATCGCTGAAATGCAAACATCAGGTAAAGGGCGTTTAGGAAGAGCCTGGGTGTCTCCATTCGCTCAAAATTTATACATCTCATTTTTATGGAATTTTAAAACTGGCATTGGGGCTTTATCGGGGCTTAGTTTGGCCTGTGGTATTGCTGTTTGTCATGCTTTAAAAAATATTGGTTTGAATGGGCACGCCTTAAAGTGGCCAAATGATATTTTATTTGAAGACAAGAAGCTCGCTGGCATACTCGTCGAAATTCAGGGAGAAAGCCAAGATGAATACACGGCAATAGTAGGCATTGGAATAAACTGCAATATGACAGCACAGGAGGCCAATCAAATTAATCAGCCGTGGACAGACATTAAAAAAGCTATATTGGGAAAGCCGTTTAGTCGAAACGCATTAGCGAGTGAGCTTATTGGTCAGGTCTTGAAAGTGCTTAGTGCGTTTGAGTCGGAAGGGCTAAAGCCATTGTTACCTGAGTGGAATAAATATGATGCTTGCAAAGATAAGAACGTTAAGATTATTGCTGGAACCACTTCTTCTTTGGGTGTGGCGAAAGGGGTAACTGAATTAGGTGAATTAAAATTGTTAAATAGTGTGGGCGAAATTGAGCATATAACGTCCGGTGAAGTGAGTTTACGTTTAGAGTAAAACGAATGTCTATATTGTTAATTGATAAAGGAAATACGCGACTTAAATGGCAGCTTAGGCAGTCAGATATTGTAGAAGCGACGTGTATAGAAGACAAAGATATTCCGATATCAGGCGTATTTAATGGATTAACAGATGTTGTTTTATCAGGCATATACGTCGCTAATGTCGCCGATGCGGATTTCGAAAATGAAGTCAGTGCGTGGGCTATTGATCATACGTTTCCGGCGCCTCTTTTTATTAAAAGTATGAGGGAAGAGTGTGGTGTGATTAATGGGTATGAAAACCCAGAACAGTTAGGTGTTGATAGGTGGCTTGCTGTGATTGCAGCGCATAATAAATTTGATGAGAACTTATGTGTTGTAGACGTAGGGACCGCATTAACCATGGATTTTGTTTTAAAAAATGGGCAGCACATGGGCGGCTTTATAGTCCCTGGGCCACAATTACAAAGGCGGTCACTTCTTAACAATACTCACAAAATCGCGCTAACAGACCAACTTAGTAATGGCGTGTTGGGTAAAAATACGCGAGAAGCGGTAGAGTCTGGCGTTATAAACATGCTGAGTGCTTTTATTAAACAATCTGTCGCAGATGCAAAAGCAAGGTTTTCTTCACCTATAAAACTGGTGCTAACAGGTGGTGCTGCTGCTCAAATAACACCCACGTTAGATATTGAATACTCGTTAGAAGAAAATTTAATTTTTGATGGCATTGCAATGATAGCGGCTAAGCACAAATGAAATTTTTTTTACTACTATTTATATTCTTTAATTTGCTGGTGTATTTTTGGGCGAGTCTGACGAAGACGAGTGAAGTGGCAAATAATAGTGACGTGCCGTTATACAATCAGGCCATACTGGAAATATTGCATGTTGTTCCTCGTACTATAATAGAGGGTACAAGCCCAATCAAAGATAATAAAAATAGAGAGCAGAAGAAAGAATCAGTGCTTTGCTTAAGTATTGGTGACTATGAAAAAGATAAGGCGGTCATCGTTGGTAACTCTTTGGCCGGGCTGTCTGAATATTTATTTGTTATCCCCAACGATACAGTGGTGAAAGAAAGGTATTGGCTTTTTTCCCCGGCAGAAAAAAGATGGCAAGATTCGGTAAACAATGCGTCGAGTATACGCTCAAAAGGTATCTCTGATATTTGGCTAATCCCAAAAGGAAAAGACAAAGGGAAGGTGTCATTAGGGCTGTATTCGCGGCAAAGCAAAGCGGAACAAAAATTACAAGAGTTAAGGGGCATGCAAATTAATGTTGAATTGTCTAATCTCACAGAAAAGAAATACAGTATCCGATTAGAGAATATAGTTAAGCCAAATGATATTTTTAAGCAACTAAGTTTGCGTTTTGAAGATAGTGAACCAAATATACAAAAAATTAATTGTTAATTTATTGCCCGGCTTGAGCATTTAGCTTAGAATAGCCGCCCTGATGCTGGTGTAGCTCAGTCGGTAGAGCAGCTGATTTGTAATCAGCCGGTCGGTGGTTCGAATCCTCTCACCAGCTCCATATATTAAGGCCTCACTTTTGTGAGGCCTTTTTTTGTTTTAAGGATTTAAATGGTTTGTGTTGCTGAGTGTTTGGGTAGGCCCAACGATAACAGGGTGGCTAGTAAGACGAATCCTGCAGATGTCCAAAGGCAGACAGCTAAACCATATGTTTGAAACAACCAGCCTGAAAGAGTGGTGCCTATTAGTCGCCCCATGGCGTTTGCCATATAATAAAAGCCAACATCAAGGGATACGTTATCTTCATCTGCGTAGCTAACAATTAAATAGCTATGTAACGACGAGTTGATAGCAAAAAAAATGCCGTAGACTAATAGCCCAATTAACAAGGCGTTTTCTATCTGCCAGTTGTATTTAAGTACTAATGCGATACAGGCTGGCACAGCACAAAGAGCGAGCGCCCATATGAATGCGTCTTTTCCATCTGGTACGTTGCTTGTTGTCTTTCCGATAATATAAGGTGCGCAGCTTTGTACAATGCCATAGCCAATAACCCAAGCCGCTAAATAGCCTCCAATATGCCAGTGGTCCCAATTAAATGTTGAGGACAGGTAAACAGGCAAGGCGACGACAAACCAAATATCTCTGGAGCCAAATAAAAACATGCGTGTAGCGGACAGGGTGTTGATAGCATTACTTTTGGATAAGATGTCAGTGAATTTTGGTTTGGCTTTAGATTTCCCTAGTTCTTTTTTAAGAAAGACTAGGCTAATAATCCAAACTAAGAACAATGCAAATGCCAAGCCCACAATGGCGGCATGGAACCCCAAAGCGGTTAATAGTGCGCCTCCTAAGAAGAATCCCGCGCCTTTTAGTGTGTTTTTTGAACCCGTCAAGACCGCAACCCAACGAAATAGTGTGTCTTGAGCATCTGCGGAAACTAACAGCCTTATTGCGCTTTTAGCGCTCATTTTGTTGAGGTCTTTTGCTATTCCAGATAATGCTTGTGCGGCCATTACCCACAGCACAGTTAGTTGCGTTTCTGGGATTAGCAACATGCTGAGGGCAATAATTTGTAGAAATAGCCCAGCGTTCATGATTCGATTGAGGCCAATATGTGCACCAAGCCAGCCGCCAATCAAATTGGTTATGACACCAAATGCTTCATAAAAAACAAACAATAACGCGATATCTAGCGGTTTGTAGCCAAGCCCGTGAAAATACAAAATAACGAGCATTCTCAACGCGCCGTCGGTGAGCGTAAAGGCCCAATAGTTGCCAGTTATCAGCAAATATTGCTGAACATTAGAGGGGAGTGTTGTTAATTTTCTCATGCGTTTTAGACTTTACGCGCCAACCAGTTTAACCAGTTCAACTGTGCGGTTTGCATAGCCCCATTCATTGTCATACCAAGCATAAATTTTCACTTGGGTGCCGTTCACGACCATGGTGGATAAGGCATCGATAATGCTAGAACGCGGATCTGTTTTGTAATCAATGGATACCAACGGGCGTTGTTCAAAACCCAAGATCCCCGACAGTTCATTTTCTGAAGCCTCTTTGAAATACCGGTTAACGTCTTCAGCCGTTGTCGCCTGCTCAACTTCGAATACGCAGTCGGTTATGGATGCGTTAGCCAAGGGCACACGAATAGCGTGGCCGTTTAGTTTGCCTGCCAGTTCGGGGAATATGTGCGTGATGGCCGTTGCAGAACCTGTGGTCGTAGGAATCAAGCTCATGCCACAAGCGCGAGCACGGCGTAAATCTTTATGTGGGGCATCAAGAATGGTCTGGGTATTGGTGATGTCGTGAATGGTGGTCATGGAACCATGCTTGATCCCCAGTTTTTCATGAATCACTTTAACAACAGGTGCAAGACAGTTAGTGGTGCAAGATGCCGCCGTCACGATGGCGTGTTGTTGTTTATCGAATAAGTGCTCGTTGATGCCCATAACAACATTCAATATGCCTTCTTCTTTAACAGGCGCGGTTACAACAACCTGCTTAACACCTTGGTCGATGTATTGTTGGAGTAAGGTTTTTGTTTTCATTTTTCCGCTGGCTTCGACAACCACATCGCAGTCCGACCAATCGGTTTCGCTGATAGTGGAATGTTGAGTGCATTTAATGACCTGATCGTTAATGACGATATCATCACCTTGATGGCCTGCATCGTGGTGCCATCGTCCGTGAACAGAGTCAAACGTAAGAAGGTGTGATAATGTTGCCGCATCGCCGGCAGGGTCGTTTATCTGAATAAACTCAATCTCGTCCCAATCAAATGCTGCGCGAAGCGCTAATCGTCCCATGCGGCCAAAGCCGTTAATTCCCACTTTAATAGTCATGTTTTCTCCGGCTAGCAACAGGCTTTTGGTTGGTCGGGCCTATTGTTCATTTGTTGTAATCTCTCAATGTCATTAATGATGAATGAGCGGTTGTTTGCTAGTGTTGTCGACAGTACTGACTTTGCCCAAATCGGTAATGAAGAGTTGATGCGGTAGTACACCCATTGGCCTTGTCTGCGGTCTACGAGAAGGTCGCATTTTCGTAGTTGAGCAAGGTGCCGGGATATTTTAGGTTGTATGTCATCTATCGCGGCCATCAGCTCACAAACACATAATTCGCCTTCTTGTTCAATGAGTAATAAACAACGTAGTCTCGTGTCATCTGCTAGGCATTTGTAAAACTGTATGGGGCTCATTATTTGATAATCCTTAATTTCACTCATATGGGAAATAGGTTAGCATATATGAAATATAATATATATGAAAAAACATATATAATAAAACTGTTAAGGTTTTTGTTGGTTTTCTAGCAAAATGGCGCTTACATTTTTGATATTGATGCGAGTTTTAAACGAGTAGGAATTGCAAAGTTGACTAAATTTAGCGAAAATACACGGTTCATTTGGCCTTGCGCCGATTTAATTCCTTTTAGCCCTACGTGTTAGTGGGTAAAAGAACTAGCTTTGGAAAGAATTATGAAAAAAACAATGTACGAGAAAATTTGGGAAAGCCACTTTGTTCACCAAGAACCCGGCCAGGCTCCTTTGTTGTATGTGGACAGGCATTTAATGCACGAGGTTACTAGCCCTCAAGCCTTTGAAGGTTTGCGTATGGCGGATAGACCCGTACGCAACCCCCACAGTATTTTGGCGACAATGGATCATTGCGTGCCGACTAAAAATCGTAATCTTCCTATTGCTGACCCCATCGCTAAAAAACAGATTGAAACGATGGCGGATAATTGTGAAGAGAACGGCCTAAATTTGTACGACATGGAAAGCCCGCATAACGGCGTTATCCATGTGGTTGTACCTGAGCACGGCTTTGTACACCCCGGTATGGTCGTGGTCTGTGGCGATAGTCACACAGCAACGCATGGCGCATTTGGTGCTTTGGCGTTCGGAATTGGCACGTCTGAAGTTGAGCACGTAATGGCAACACAAACCTTACCGCAACAAAAATCTAAAACCATGTTGGTGCAGGTTGATGGCAAGTTATCAAAACACTGTACTGCAAAAGATATTGCGCTCGCTATTGTTGGCGTAACAGGTACAGCAGGTGGTACGGGTTATGTGATTGAGTATGCTGGTGAAGCGATCGATGCGCTTTCAATGGAAGGCCGTATGACCGTTTGTAATATGGCCATTGAAGCCGGTGCACGTGCAGGCATGGTGGCGCCAGATCAAAAAACGTTTGATTTCCTTGAAGGTAAAGAATTTGCACCTAAAGGCGAACAGTGGCAACAAGCATTAACGTACTGGAAGTCTTTAGTGACAGATGAAGGTGCTGAATACGACACAGTTGTTACGTTAAACGCAGCGGATATTGCGCCACAAGTTACGTGGGGCACATCACCCGAACAAGTAGTTGGTGTTAACGGTTCGGTGCCGACACCTGAAAGCTTTGATGATAAAGGCAAACGTTTAGCATGTGAAGGCGCACTTAAATACATGGATCTTGAAGGCTCGACAAAAATGACGGATATCGAAATTGATTACGTATTCATTGGTTCGTGTACTAATGGCCGTATTGAGGATTTCCGCGATGCCGCTGAAATGGCAAAAGGTACAAGCGTAGCAGAAGGCGTTACGGCTATTGCCGTGCCAGGTTCGGTTCATGTGAAGCTTCAAGCCGAAAAAGAAGGGATTGATAAAATTTTTAAAGATGCGGGTTGGGAATGGCGTGATCCAGGTTGTTCAATGTGCTTAGCCATGAATGGCGATGAGCTAAAAGACGGGCAACGTTGTGCATCGACATCAAATCGTAACTTCGAAGGGCGTCAAGGCAAGGGTGGTCGTACTCACCTTGTGTCACCAGCAATGGCGGCGGCGGCGGCGGCGGCTGGCCACTTCGTTGATATCAGCAAATTAGGTTAAGGCTATGGAACAATATAAAAAACACGAAAGCGTTGCGGCGTTAATGAACCGTAATAATGTTGATACGGACCAAATCATCCCAAAGCAGTTTCTAAAAAAAGTGGAGCGCAGTGGTTTTGGTGTGCACTTGTTTCACGATTGGCGTTATAACGCAGATGGCGTAACAGATAACCCAGAATTTGAATTGAATAACCCGGCATTTAAAGGCGCAAAAGTGCTTGTGGCAGGAGATAACTTCGGTTGTGGTTCATCGCGTGAGCATGCGCCATGGGCAATTGCAGATTTTGGGTTTAACACCATTATTTCTACCAGTTATGCTGATATTTTCTACAATAACTGCTTTAAAAACGGCATTTTAGCGATTGTGGTTGAGCCCGCTCAGTTGGATGCATTAATGGAAGAAATTAATGCCAACGAAGGCGTGAGCTTTTCGGTAGACTTAGAGAATCAAACGGTCACAACACCGGGTGGAAATGGCTTTACGTTTGAGATTGACCCATTTCGTAAAGACAACATGCTTAATGGCTTGGATGATATTGGTTTAACGCTAAAACACGTTGATAAAATTAGCGCGTTTGAAGAAGGTCACAAACAGCGCTTACCTTGGCTTTGGGCTTAAGTCTTAAGGCTAATCATAATAATTAACGAGTGATGTAATGGCACCTCGCCACATTCAAATAATGGATACCACCCTGCGTGATGGAGAACAAACGCAGGGTGTGTCGTTTTCGCCCGCTGAAAAAGTCAGTGTGGCTAAGGCGTTATTAGAGTCCTTACGTGTGGACCGTGTAGAAGTAGCATCCGCATGTGTGTCTGAAGGTGAGCAAGAGGCTGTTCGTAATATTAACGAATGGGCGCAAGCTGAAGGGTTTGGTGATGCGGTTGAAGTGTTGGGATTTTCCGACCATAAGCGCAGCGTTGATTGGATTGTAGCGGCGAATGGCAAGGTTATTAACTTGCTGACCAAAGGTAGCGAAAAGCACTGCCGAGATCAATTAGGAAAAACCTTAGAGCAACACGTAGAGCAAGTATTAAACACGGTTAATTACGCGTTAGAGCAAGGCCTAAAAGTTAACGTGTATCTGGAAGATTGGTCGAATGGTTATGCTGATAGCCCCGATTACGTGTTTGCCTATATGGACGCAATTAAAGATGCAGGCATCAATCATTTTATGTTGCCAGACACATTGGGCGTTATGTCGCCAGAGGAAGTATTTGATGCGTTGAGTGATATGTGTACGCGTTATCCAGACACGCAGTTCGATTTTCATCCTCATAATGATTACGGCCTCGGCACAGCTAATATTATGGCAGCGGTTCGTGCAGGTGTTAGCGCCATTCACTGTACAGTTAATTGCTTAGGCGAACGTGCGGGTAATGCGTCTGTATCAGAAGTGACTGTAGTATTGCGCGATAAAATGGGTATGGAATTATCGATCGATGAAAGTAATATTGTTCGCTTGAGCAATATGGTGGAAAACTTTTCGGGCAAATGGGTGTCGGCCAATGCGCCAATTGTTGGTGAAGATGTCTTCACACAAACCGCAGGTATTCATGCCGATGGCGATAAAAAAGGCGGCTTGTACGAAAGCAAACTAAGCCCCGAACGTTTCTCAAGAATACGCAGTTATGCCTTAGGGAAAATGAGCGGCAAAGCCTCGTTGAGCAAAAACTTAGAACGCTTGGGTATTGAGCTATCTGAAGAAAATCAAAAGAAGGTGTTAGAGCGTATCGTGCGCTTGGGTGATTCCAAGCAAACGATTACCACAGAAGACTTACCGTTTATCATTGCCGACGTATTAGAAAGTGAAAGTTACAAACACATAAAATTATTAGCTTGTTCTATTACTAGCCGTTTAGATGAGTCATCTGCAGCAACTATCAGAGTTAATATAAAAGGCAGCGAGCACGAGTCAACAGGAAATGGCAATGGCGGATTTGATGCGTTTATCAATGCCATTAATAAAGTACTAGCTGATTATGACGTTGTATTGCCCGAGTTGGTCGATTATGAGGTTAGAATCCCAAAAGGCGGGCATACCAGTGCATTAACCGAGTGTGTAATTACGTGGGATGACCCGTTTAAAAAACGCAAAACGCGTGGTGTTCATTCTAATCAAGTGTTTGCATCTATATCTGCTGCCGTACGGATGATTAATATTCAGCTACACGAAAAAGCGTAACTATTTAAATAATATTAAATGTTTGTCTTCATTGTTTGAATAAACATGTTTAATATTATTGTCTTGGTTTTTAATTGCTTAGTTAGTTAATAAATGAAAGCATCACTTAGAAAGCTATTCTCACCCATACTTAACCGCTTTGAATCGGGCGATGAAGCATTCAGCTATAAAGCGTCTCATCGAAAGGTGCTGATGTTTATGGGTGTCTTGTTTTTGGTATTATCGGGCGTATCAGCGGTAGCTACTGTTGTATCTGGGCAAATAGGTGGTCTCGTGCCTTTTCTTGTATTTTTTGTGGTTGGGTTGGTTTGTGAGGTGGTGGGTTTTCTAGGAAACGACCGAGCAGTGGCCAAAATTTGGGGTGATAGATAGAAGTGGTACTTGTTTGTTGTTCGTAATAATTAACGTTTTGCCTTAAAGGATATGCTAAAATTTCTATCATTTCATAAATGATTTTTTAGTTTTGTAAAAATGACGTTGGCTAAATCGAAAATTAAATTAGTTAACATTGCGCTGTTATGTGTTGTGTTGCTCGCTGGGCAATTTTTTGCACTGGCACACTCGGTTGAGCATAATTTTCACGAAGCCGAAGCATCCTGCGATGTTTTTGCCACCGTTGAGCGTTCTGGCAATGCGGTATTCTGCGACACGCAGGCAAATTTAGTTGGCGATTTCTCGCCATTTTTCTTGGATTGTGGACAACCACTCGTCCTATCCCATATTTCTTTAGCGAATCAGGCTCGCGCACCACCACGTTCTTAATTTAGTGTTACAGGTTTTTTTGAAGCAGCTCCTTTGTGGGTTGCTTAGTAATATGTATTAAATTAAAGGAGTGTTACATGCGTACCACATTATTGGCGACCGTTGTTGTTGCCGTACTAAACGTGAACTCGGTATTTGCAGCGAGTGATATTGAGTTGTTAAAACAACAGCTAGGAGTCTTAAAAAGTAATTACGAACAACGCATCGTGGCGTTAGAGAAGCGGCTAGAACAAGCAGAAAATAAGGCTGTACAAGCAAGTGATAAAGTTCAGGTTGTTGAAAATAAAATGGTTCAACAAGAGAAGAAAGTGGCTTCTTTTTCTACTAAGAGTAACTTTAACCCAGACATTAGCCTTATTTTAGATGGTCGATTTGCCAGTTTTGATAATGAGGCAGATGATTATGAACTACCTGGGTTTGCCTTAGGAGGTGAAGCAGGCCTTGGAGAAGAAGGTTTTTCACTAGGGCATACAGAGTTGGTGATGAGTGCAACGATTGATAATTTGTTTTTTGGGAAGGCAACTATCGTATTAGATGATCATGATGGCGAAATTGAACTAGAGCTTGAGGAAGCCTATATTCAAACCTTAGGGTTAGGGCATGGTGTGACCGTTAAGGCTGGCCGCTTTGCATCCAATTTAGGTTATTTGAATGAGCAACATGAACACGCTTGGGATTTTGCGGATGCACCATTAATTTATCGCGGTCTATTCGGAAACCGTTTGTATGATGACGGTGTACAGATAAGTTATGTTGCGCCAACTGATTTATTTATTGAAGTGGGTGCAGAAGCCTTTAGAGGTAGCCGTTTTCCTGCAGGTGGTGAACAAGCTGATGTAGGTGCTTGGACGGCCTATGCAAATGTTGGTGGTGATATTGGTATTGAGCACAGCTGGCAAATGGGCGTAGGCCATTGGCGGGCTGATGATATTGAAGACAGAACCAGTGGCGGGCATAGTCACGGCGGTGGTGCCGATGAGATTCCATCGTTTGCTGGTGATAGTCATATCAACGCGTTTGATGTGGTGTACAAATGGGCACCTAATGGGAACCCGAAAAATCGCAATTTCAAATTCCAGTTCGAATACTTTGAGCGTGAAGAAGATGGCGTTGTGGCCTTGTTGAACAGCGCGCCGTTAGAGGAAACAAGCTACGATGGCGACCAGTCCGGTTGGTACGCACAAGGGGTTTATCAGTTTAAACCGCAATGGCGAATGGGTGTGCGATACGACGAGCTTGATAGCAGTAACTCAGGTTCAGACTTTGATGTATTGGGCGAAGCAGGTCTTGATAATGAAGGTCATACACCGAAGCGTTTTAGTGCTATGTTGGAATGGGTGCCAAGTGAATTTAGTCGTATTCGTTTGCAATATAACCATGACGAGTCGTATGAAGATACGGGTGATCAGCTCTTTATACAATATACACACAGCCTGGGTAGCCACGGCGCGCACGCATTTTAGGGGGCCATATGTTAATTAGCTTAGTTAAACGCAGCGTAATTGCGTTAGGCATTGGTCTGTTGTCGCTACCTGCCTATAGTGAGGTACGTGTGTTCGCGTGCGAGCCAGAATGGGCGTCGTTAACACAGGCCTTAGGTGGCGAGCATGTCAGTATTTATACAGCGACTTCCAATGAGCAAAATCCACATTATATACAGGCGCGTCCTAGCCTAATTGCTAAAGCGCGTCGGGCAGATTTGCTTGTTTGTACGGGGGCAGAGTTGGAAATTGGTTGGTTACCGCTGTTGATTCGTAAATCGGGTAACCCTGCAATTCAAGTGGGCCAAAAGGGGCATTTTTTGGCAACGGATACGATGACGTTACTTGGTAAGCCCGCGGTGTTGGATCGTAGTCTTGGCGATATCCATGCGGCTGGAAATCCACATGTTCACCTTGACCCAGAGCGGTTGCTAACAGTGGCTGAACGCGTAACGCAAACATTAGTTAGTATTGATGTTGCTAATAGTGAAGATTATCAGCGCAATTTGGCGGTTTTTTCAGAAGAATGGAAAGAAAAAATGGTTGCTTGGCGTTCATTGGCCAGTCCACTGCGGGGGCAGTCGATTGTGGTTCACCACGATAATTGGCTGTATCTTCAACAATGGTTGGGCTTGAATAAACTGGCGGCACTAGAGCCCAAACCCGGTGTGCCGCCCACCAGTTCGCATCTCAGTGGTTTAGTGTCGCAAGTTAAGCAAACGGATGTGTACGGTATTGTTTACGCAAATTATCAAGATAAGAAAGCGGCAGACTGGTTATCTGATAAAACAGGTGTGGCGACGTTAGCATTAGACTTTAGTCCTGCGTCGGGTGAGCGTTTAGTGCAGTGGTATGAGCGCTTAATTAACCAATTAGTGCAGCTAAATCATTAATGGAAGCCATTGATTTAACCATTATTGCACCCGCGTTCGTCGCAGGATTTCTCATCTTGCTGACGCATGTGCCATTGGGTCAAGAAGTGGTTAAGCGTGGCATCATTTTTATAGACCTAGCCATTGCGCAAGTTGCTGGAACCGGTGTGATTTTTGCGTTTTGGCTAGGGTTTGATGCGCACGGTGTTGAGGTGCAGATAATAGCCATTGGTAGTGCGTTGTTAGGTGCATGGGGTTTGTCGCTATTAGAAAAACGATTGTTACATCTTCAAGAGGCGTTCATTGGCGTGGTGTTTGTATTAGCAGCAACGGCGAGCCTTTTGCTCTTGGCAAATAACCCCCATGGTGGTCAGCAACTAAAGGATTTACTGGTTGGGCAAATACTTTGGATTACATGGGAGCAGCTTCTTCCTGTCGCAATTATTTCGGTATTAATTGCTTTTTGCTGGTTTAAGTTTGTAGCAGCAAGAAAGGCGTTATTTTATTATATTTTTGCGATTGCCATTACCAGCTCTGTTCAACTGGTTGGGGTGTATCTGGTGTTTTCTAGTTTAATTATTCCAGCGTTGGCGTGCCGTGATTTAGAGTCAGCTAAATCGTTTAAGATAGCGTTTATTATTGGCGTGCTAAGTTATGCGTTGGGGTTAATGTTATCGTCTATTGTGGACTTGCCTAGCGGTGCTGTCATTGTTTGGGTGATGGCGATTATCGCTTTGTTTGTACGACGCTTAGTAAGCCCTCAGGTAAGTAGTTAATAAATTGACCACCCGCCAACGTTTAGTTGGTGGGTGGTGTATTAATTAAACCGTTGGCATCGCTTTCAGTTTTTCGACGACCTTATCACCAAAGGCATCCGTGCTAATCATTTTTACACCGCTGCCAGGTTTGGATAAGTCGGCAGTCGAGTAACCATCTGCGAATACACCTTGCATAGCCGCCCAAACATTTTTTGCTTCATCAGCCATGCCAAAACTGTATTCCAGCATCATAGCGACGGAACCAATCATTGAATAAGGGTTGGCAATGTTTTGGCCAGCAATATCTGGCGCTGAACCGTGAGACGGCTCGTAGTAGGCTTTTTTATCCCCTAAGCAAGCAGAAGGCATAAGGCCTAATGAACCTAAGATGCCACCGCCTTGGTCGCTTAAAATGTCGCCAAACATGTTTTCCATTACCATTACATCAAACTGTGTTGGTTTTAGGCAAAGCAACGTAGCCACGGCATCAACCAGAATATTAATTACTTCAACGTCAGGGTATTCAACCGCCACTTCTTCCATGACTTCATTCCAAAGTACGGATGATTTCAGCACGTTACTTTTATGGATGTTGTGCAATACTTTTTTTCGGCTGCTTGATAATTTAAACGCGTGATGCATAATTTGGCGAATTTGCGCTTCGTCGTATTCCAAGGTTTCTTTTACATAACGTAAACCTTGTTCATTCACGCCCACTTCTTTTTCTCCAAAATACAAGCCGCCGACCAATTCGCGAATCATAATCAAGTCAATGCCATCGCCAATAATGTCGGATTTAAGTGGAGAGAAATGCGCCAAGCTTTGAGGTAATGAAACAGGGCGGTAGTTTGCGTAGGTGTTGTAACGTTTGCGCATGGGCAGCAGGGCGCCACGCTCAGGTTGCTTGTCGATGGGGATTTTTTTAGACTCTTCATGGCTTAAACCAATCGGGCCTTTAATAATCGCATCGGCTTCGTCGCAAATATCTTTTGTTTCTTGTGGAAAGGCATCGCCTTTTTCAAAATAAGCGCAGGCGCCAAATAAAGCAGGCATTAATTCAAAGCTAACGTCGTTACGTTCTTCAACAAGTTTTAAAACCTTAACTGCTTCGGCCATAATTTCTGGGCCAATGCCGTCGCCAGCCATAACGGCAATTTTGTAATTTTTCATGAGCTTACCTTAGTTTAGTGTGTTGAAAATAAACAACGTATTTTACTCGACTGGGAACATATGCGCCATGCGTTGCTGAATATCAGATAGATAGTTTTTAAGTATCTAAGCGCATAACGTATAATCACGGCCTTTATAGAATCAAGAAGAGAAACGTATGGCTTTAAATTGTGGCATTGTGGGCTTACCAAACGTGGGTAAATCAACCCTGTTTAATGCATTAACAAAAGCAACGATTGCTGCGGAAAACTACCCGTTTTGCACTATCGAACCAAATACGGGCATTGTGCCTGTGCCCGATGAGCGCTTAGATAAGTTGGCGGCTATTGTGAACCCTGAACGTATTTTGCCAACAACCTTTGAGTTTGTAGATATTGCAGGCCTAGTGGCTGGCGCATCAAAAGGTGAAGGCTTGGGCAATCAGTTTTTGGCTAATATTCGTGAGTCAGATGCCATTGCACACGTTGTACGATGTTTTGAAAATGATGATGTGATTCATGTTGCAGGTACAATTGACCCATTAGCTGACATTGAAGTGATTCAAACAGAGCTGGCGTTAGCTGATATGGCCTCACTTGAGAAAGCCGTGGTTAAAGCAACCAAAGCGTCAAAATCAGGCAATAAAGATGAGTTAAAAAACAAAGTATTCTTAGAAAAAGTGCTTAAGCACCTAGACGAAACAATGACGCTAAGAAGTTTGGAAGCAACGGAAGATGAGTTGTTATCGTTAGCCGGTTTCCAGCTTTTAACATTGAAGCCTATGCTGTACATAGCCAATGTTCAAGAAGATGGTTTTGAGAACAATCCGTTTTTGGATAAAGTAACAAGCCTAGCAAATGAACAAAACGCGGCGATTGTTTCTGTGTGTGCTGCAATGGAAGCAGAAATAATTCAGCTAGAAGAAGATGAGCGCGAAGAGTTTTTAGAAGAAATGGGCTTGACTGAGCCTGGGCTTAATAGAGTGATTAGAGCAGGTTACGAATTATTAAACCTACAAACTTATTTCACCGCTGGTGAAAAAGAAGTGCGTGCCTGGACAGTAAAAAAAGGCGCCACGGCACCACAAGCAGCGGGTGTCATCCATACTGATTTTGAAAAAGGCTTTATTCGCGCAGAAATCACGGCCTATGACGACTTCGTTGAATACAATGGTGAAAAAGGCGCAAAAGAGGCCGGAAAGTTAACTGTGCAAGGCAAGGAATACATCATGCGAGACGGTGATGTGACGCACTTTAGGTTTAATGTATAGAACTTAGTGTGTATATGCTTGTTTGTCTTGACAAAATAGGCTGAAACCACGAAAATTCACACCCTTCAAAGTATGGTCATGTAGCTCAGCTGGTTAGAGCACGGCATTCATAATGCCGGGGTCGGTGGTTCAAGTCCACCCATGACCACCATTTCAAGCCCTCTCATCTCAAATTACGCGACTTCAGCGACTCTTAAAAAGAGGTGCTGCTTTATACTTGCCATTTGTATAATCAGAAATGTTCAAATGCTGTCCAATCCAGCCAAATTGATAGGCCAAGATAGACACTAATAATGGCTAAGCCTGTTCCCCACGTCCACATGTACATTTGCTTACCTTTTCTACCTAAGTAAATTAATGCGATAGCGATGAAGAAAGCAATAACGCTAGTTAGAATTAACATCTCATCGCTGGCATGCATTGTGAGTTGTTCTTTTGGAATGGTGCCTTCAGCGTATCTCATTTGAGGCGGGGTTTATTAGGCTTATTAATAGGTTAGCCAAGTATTTTTTTAAGTTCATCGTATTTTGCTGTTATAGCGTGTGCGTTTGCATAGCCCATTTCTTTGAGTCTAGCAGCGGCTAAAGATGCTCGCCCACCACCGCCGCAATGGACAAGAATGGTTGTCTCTTCATTAGGGCAATGGCCTTGAATTTTCATTTCAAGTAATCCCCTAGGAAGGTTTATAGAACAGGCCAGTTTAGATTCCGCAGCTTCTGCTGGTTCTCTAACATCTAAAACAATGATATCTTTTGTGCTTTGAATCAGTTCTTTAGCTTGTGTGGGATTTAAGCATTTGATGTGCTGCTGTGCGTCTGCAATAAAATCACTGGCGGGTTTAATCATGGTATCTATCCTATCGTTAATATTAAAAGGTGATGTTTGTCGTGAAGTTATATAATAGGCGCATGGATAACTATAAATCAATGGTTGAAAACGACGTGCTAAGTGATTTGCAAAGGCAGCAATTTTCTCGTGATGGTTTTTTGAAGGTGTCAGGCCTTGCAGACAATAATTTGTGTGAACGAATTTTAGGCGTTGTAACAGCGTCGATGGCGCCGGCGATTGGTCCGCTCGAATATGAAGCGGATGTTCATTACCAAGGTGCTCCACAATTTAGGGCAGATGACGGTGGTGACACGCCGCGACGATTATTGAATGCTTACGCGCGTGATTCAGTGTTTCGTGAATGGGCTTGTAGGCCAAATATGGTGGCGTGTGTAAAGCAAATATTAGGTTCTGATACGTTACGGCTAACGCAAAACCACCATAATTGCATTATGACTAAGTTGCCTAAATTTAGTAGCCGTACCGATTGGCACCAAGATATTCGTTATTGGAGTTTTGATAAGCCAGAGTTAATTAATGTGTGGCTGGCATTAGGTAATGAGACACATGGAAACGGTGGAATGAAGTTAATTCCAGGTTCGCATCGAATGGAATTTGATCGTGGTAGATTAGATGCGAAATTGTTTTTACGGCAAGATTTAGATGAAAACAAGGTATTGTTAGATAGTGCCGTTAATGTGGATATGAAGGCTGGTGATGTTTTGTTTTTTCATTGCCGTACGTTTCATGCTGCCGGAGCAAACACAACGGACAAGCCTAAATATTCTTTAGTGTTTAGCTACCATGCAGCGGATAACAACCCAATAAGAGGTACGCGTTCTTCTCGATTAGAAAGTGTAGACATTGCCTAAGTTAAACATTAGTGAGCAGGTGCATCTGTTGGCAGTTGCACCGTAATCCACTTCCATTCAGTCAGTGCGTCCACATCTACTTCTACACCTTCACGCCCAAAGCCACTTTCACCTGTACCGCCAAAAGGCACATGGGGTTCATCGTACAGTGTCGGTGCATTAATATGCACCATGCCCGCGTTGATGTTTTCTGCGAGCATTAGGGCGCTATTAATGTTGGTTGTGCAAATGGCTGCACTCAGTCCATAGCGCGTATCGTTAGCCATCTCTAAGGCGGCGTCAATATCTGCAACGGAATAAACAGAGGTCACGGGGCCAAAGGTTTCTTCGTAACAAACGGTCATGTCTTTGGTAACGCTCGTTAAAATAGTAGGTTGGCAGCGGTTACCTTCCCATTTACCACCGGTTAAGACGGTTGCGCCATTTTCTCGGGCATTCTCAATATGGTCGCGAATTCGGTCACGTTGACGCGGTGAAATAATGGGGCCTAAAATGGTACTCATTTCACGCAAGTCTCCTAACGATAAACCGTTAGCGGCGGCACTGAATTTTTTAATAAATTCATCGTATACGGGCGTTTCAACAATAATTCTGCTGGATGCCATACAGGCTTGGCCTTGGTATAAAAACATGCCAAAAACAGCCGTTTGAACCGCTTTGTCGATATCAGCATCGGCTAAAATAATTAAGGGGTTTTTGCCGCCTAATTCAAGCACGGCATGCTTCATTTGCTTGCCGCAAATTTCGCTAATATGTTGCCCTACTCGGCTGGAACCGGTAAACATGACGGTTTTTACCAACGGATGGCCAGTTAAGTAATCACCAATGTCCATGCCAAAGCCAGATACAACATTCAGCGCGCCAGCAGGAAAGCCCGCTTCATGAATTAATTGTGCGAACCGATATGACAGGGATGGTGCTTCTTCAGAGCAAAGTAACACCACGGTGTTCCCCGTCGCTAAAGGTGAGGCAATTAATTTAGCTGATTTAATCAGGGGTACATTAAAGGGTGTAATCGCAGCAATAACGCCCAGAGGTTTTCTGACGCTCATGCTTAGGCGGCCAGGCGTGTCAGAAGGGATGGTTTGCCCGGTAACGCGTCGTGCGGAGCCTGCGGCAGCACGCAAATGGCCAATAGCATACTGTACTTCAAATTGTGCCTTGTTAATGGGAGAGCCAATCTCATCAATTAGAATATCAAGAAATTCTTGTCGGTCTCGTTCCAGCAAATCAGCCGCTTTACACAACATGGCTTCACGGTCTTTTGCTAAGCCTTTTCCGTACGTGCTAAAACAGGCTTGAGCGCTTTCTACGGCTTTGTTTATATCGGCTTCATTGCCTTCAGCAGCAGTGCAATAAAGCGAGTCATCAATAGGGTTAAGCACATCAAAGTACTGTCCGTTATTAGGTTTGCAATGTTCGCCGTTTATCCAAAGGTCGTATTGTTTTGTCATCAGAGCTTCCTAAATAGATTGGGGTGGCTTTTTAGCCAAAGTTGCGTTCAGGATCCAACGCTTTTTTAACACGTTTATTCAGCGTTTGTAATCCGGCGTGACGGGTTTGGTTAACAGTATCTTGAAGGTCAGCATCAGATTGGCTAACTGAATAACCTTGTGCATCAAATGCTTTAATTAAGGTATTAGCGAGTTTTTTTGCGGCGCTTAATTGGTCTTTGCCATAGCTGATGCTTAACTGGGCAAACATCGTGCGCCAAGTTAGTGCCAGCTGGCTGATAACGTTTTGTTCGCTACTATGACTATTGATAATTGCCTGCATGGCCAGCGCATCTTTGCCTTCTATTGGGCTAGCGAAATGTAAATTAATGACGGCGGTGTTGTCTAATTCTGAATTGCGCTTATTGAATTGCCCGAGCATTATTTTTTCACGCTGCGCCCAAATAGGATGCTTGTCGGTGTCATCTTTAAGTAAGAATTTTGCACCGTCAATTTCCCCTAGTGAGCCATTAACAGCACCCCAAACAACATCCACATTACCGGGTATGCCATACAATGCGCCATAAATATTCCATGTACCCAGTTGGTGCTTTTCTGCTGTGGTGTTATCGAATGCCGCGCTAAGCCCGCCATTAACAAACTGCATGACTTCGGATTCTGCCGAGGCAATAACAACGGTATTTGGCACCAGCATGTTAATTTTAAGAGAACGTAAAATTTCCACCGCTTGCTCCATTGCAGTATCGTTCGGTAGCTGTAGCATAAAGGGTTTATAAGCCGGAGGTTTAGGCATTAGCCACAGGCCAATTTTAGTCACAACGCCCATATTAGATTGGGTGAACAGGCCGTCCATATACGGGCCATAGCCATATTTAAACAATTGCCATGTGTTGCTTTTTGGCATAGCACCCATGCCGGTTCTAACCAGGCTGCCATCAGCCAACATCACTTCCATTCCACATTGCATCATCAGTTGGTCGCCATACGGAGTGTAACCAAAATTACGGTTACAAATACTGCCCAATACGGATTGATTCGCATTTTTTTCGACATCAACAGCAAAAGGAATATTGTTGTCTTCTAAGTGTTTGTTGAGTTGCTCATAACTAACGCCAGGTTCGATTAGGGCGTATGCATCTTTCTGGTTAATCTCAATAATGCTATTCATCCGTTGTAGGTCGATAACAACGATATCGCCGCTGGTTGGAATCGGCGCGGTGCCAATTTCACCTGGGCTAAGTAAATTAAATAAGGAGAAATCTTGGTCTATTGAAAAGGCCAGTAATTTTTGCAATTCATCAACAGTGGTAGGGATGATTGCGGCCAGTATGTCGCGTTTATCGTTATTAATTCTGTCGGCTAAAAACTGATAGTCAGAACTGTCATTGCCTTTTATAGGCACGATACTGGAAGTGCTTAAAAGACTGGTTAGTTTACTTACGATGTTTTCCACAGTATAGGCCTATTTGTATTGTGCCGGCGGCATGATGACGGGGTAAGGTTTTTCAGGGTCAACCCTAAAGAACTCTTCACGTAAGTTGTAATCGATGGTTCTAGCCGGCTCGCTATCGCGCCAGGTAAAGGCACAGCTTTCACAGTTAAAAATAGTCCAAACAAGCTCGCCTTTGGCGTTTAGCCCTTTGTGTTCTGTGCGAATTTTGTTTTCTTCGGCTTGGCAACGTGGGCAAGTGCTCATGATTGACCTCCATTTTGTAATAGTTGAATAACCTTGGCGATAGCGTCAATTTCTGGGCCTGATGGCGGGGTCACTATTTTTGAATCGCCGCCTAATTTATCAGGTGGCATAAAGCTGGTGGCATCAATAATTAAACGATGGCCTTTACCAGCCACTTCGGCCGCAGGGTCAATCGGAATCATCGGCATATTAGGGATAACGATGGTGTCTTCTGCTCGGGTGCGTGTGGACAGTGCCCACATTACTTCATTTAAATCAAAGGGGTCAACGTCATCATCAACCATGATTAAATTCTTTAAATACATGGTGCCGTGGGGCGTGCCCAAAGCGCGCATGGCGACCGATTTTGCAAAACCAGCAAAGCGATTTTTAACAGAAATAATACCGGTAAGGCCATGTTGATAGAGTGCATTAACGGCAACGACTTCGGGGAAGTCTTTGATCAATGCGGCATAAATAGGCGCGGATGTATTTAAGCCAATCAATGTGTCGTGCTCGGTCCAGCCTCTGCCAATGTAGATATTTTCAAAAATAGGGTCATTACGGTGTGAAATGGCGGTCACTTTAAAACGCGGTATTTTTCGTACACCGCTGTAGCTGCCAGGGAATTCACCAAATGGGCCTTCAAAACTACGTACGCCATTCATCAGCTCGGCTTCAATCACCATTTCAGAATCTGCCAGAATGTCCATGCCATTGCCAGACTTAGTTAAGCGCATTGGGCTGCCCATCATTTGTGAGGCGTAGGCAAATTCGGACTCGTCATAGCCTATAGGCGTGGCAGCAAACATGCACATCGCGGGGTGGTTACCCAACATCACGGAAATCTTTAATGGTACGCCTTCTTGTTCGGCGGCCATAATGTGTCGTCCCATATCGTGGGCAGGCACGCTCAGTAAGGTGAACTCGCCAGGTGCTTGTACTTGAATACGATAAATACCGACATTTTGTTTGCCAAAATTATCAGGGTCGCGTGGGTCGCGGCTAACAACATTGGCTTTGCCAATATAAAAACCACCGTCGTATTCGTTAATACGATACAGCGGTAGCAGTTCATATAAATTAAAGTTGCTGGTCAGTCTGTTCTCGTTAACGGGGGCTTTATCCGGTTCGATAAAATCTAATAAAGGCTCATCTGCGCCCCAACGAGAAATAATATCGTAGAACAATTCTTTAATGGTGGTGCCTTTTGGGTGGCCTAATAACAACGCAAGGTTAGTGAAGCTACCGTGTACGCCCAACACCATTTTTTTACCGGGGTAACCGGCGATATTGTCAAAAATAACAGCGGGGCCATTCATTGAATCTCTACCGGCAGCAACTGCAACATTACGAATATCTGGTTCGGGGTAGACTTCTTCTGACCAATTAATGCATTGGCCGTTTTCTTTTAGAAATTCCAGAAAGTCACGCAGACTGCCAATGCGTCTAGCGACTTCTAGTGCTTTGTCTGACAAAGGAGGGTTCTTATCACTCATTGTTGGTGTCCTGTTGTTTGTATGCTTTGCCTTGCTCAATCATGTACTGGGCAAGGCTTTCTAATTCTTCGTCGTTAATATCAGTCGGGCGAAATGGAGGCATTTCAAGCAAGCCATCACGCACGATATGGCTGATATAAGCACTGGTTAAATCAGTGCGTTGAACAAGCACAGCCATGTCTTCAGCTCGGGCAAGTTTAAGCTTCATCGTCGCCGCATGGCCAAGCCCAGCAGCGTGGCAACCAGCACAGTGCAATTCATAAGTCACTCTGCCAGCACGGGCAGTGCTTTTAGGAGTTTGAACAACTGGTGCGCTAACGATGGGTGTAGGTTTTTCAACGACAATCGGTTTGCTCGGTTCGGTCTGTTCACAACCGAATAAGCTGATGGTGCCAGCGATAATTAATGCAGTTATTAGGGGCCTTTTCATGAGTCATCTCTCATACGTTTTGGCCAAATACCCATTTTTCCGGGTGATAAAATACCGTTTGGATCGAGCTCGTCTTTAATCTTATGCTGGGTTTTTAATAAGGCGCTATCGTTCCAGCCATAAGAGTCGGCAATTTTGTCCATAAACGATAAATGAGTACGGTATTCGCCGTAACCATGGTTTGCAGCATCGTCAATAAGCACATCGAATAGATCGTGAGCACGTTTTTTCTCTTCTGCGTTCATGCGGTCAAACATCAACATAAAGATATGATGTTGATCGCGCCAGCCGACTAAAAATTCGCCGATGTAATCAAAGCCGAATTCATGGGCGCGTTTGCGAATCATGTCAAATTGGCGATAAGAGTCTTTGCCATCTACCGCTGAAATGGGTGAAAAGTTGATATGACCACCGCCACCAACCCAGTTAAGTAAGCTGAACTCTGTCATATTAGGTTTGCCGCGCATCAGTTCCACGCGGTAGTCCCAACCGGGGGTGCCTTTTCGCGTGTCATCGTAATGAAATTCTGCACCGGGAATTTTGCTAAATGTGTCACGAATCAAATCCATGTTGTTTTTCATTATCGGTGGCGGGCCATACACTGCTGCATAAAAATTCCAAACACCTAAGCCTAAATCTGCGCCCAGTTTTTTCCGTGCGCTATCGGGCATTGGGCCTTTGCCGGTGTAGTACTGAGCCTTTGTGTGCGACATGGCAGCTTCCCATAGCAAATCCACCGTGGTGGCGGCATTGGGGATGACCATATTGAGTTTTAACGGCTGAGCTAAATCAGTAATCAACTCAAGGTCTTGCTCATGCGGCAGCGTTACCATAAACGGTGTGTAGCCGGGAGGTTCTGGCATGAGCCAAATGCCCATGCGGGTAATAACACCAAAGTTAGATTGGGTGAATAAGCCATCAACCCAAGGGCCTTGCCCATATTTATACAGTGAGCTTGCTTTGCTATCGCCAGCAACACCGGTTTCAACAACAGTGCCATCAGCCAGTACCACTTGCATGCCGCATTGCATTAATAAATGGTCGCCATACGGGGTGTAGCCAGCGCCGTGGTCGGATGTATTACCAACAATGCCGCCCCAAGCAGGCGCGGCGCAATCAATCCAAAGTTTGTAGCCTTTTTCTTGAATGTAATTGTACAAATCGTAGTAGCTTACGCCGGGTTCAACAACGGCATAACCATGCTTTTCATTGACTTCAATAATGCGGTTCATGCGCTTTAAATCCAGCACGATATAGCCAGGTTTACGCGGGGCAGCACCACCGTAAGCAAAGTTTTTGCCAGTAGAAATAGTCCAAACCGGAATTTTATATTGGTTTACAACCGCAAGAATTTGTTGAATTTGCTCTAGCGTTTTTGGTGCAACGGCTGCCGAAGGCGCGAAGTCTTCATCCCGTGTTGTGTTGTACGGGTCGCGGTAACTGCGCAGTTCTTTTATGTCATCAGTAAATACAAACTCATCACCAATAATTTTTATAATCTCAGCGATAGCGCCGTTAAATTGTTCAAGATTAATGCCTTGCGGAAGCGGTTTATTCATCGTTTATTATGATTGGGTTGAGTTGCTTGGAATAAGAAGCCATGAGACTAAAACATGATTGTCACCGGCTTGCGATAAAGATTGGGTTCGGCTGTTAGCTGTGTTGTCGGCAGCTGTTGTGTTTTGTAACGTGGCTAAGTTGTCTGCTAGCCATGTTGGCCATTTGTCACCGGCATTACCAAGGGCTCGTGCAAGCAAAGGCGCTTTTTCGGCGCTGCTTGTTACTTGATGTGCCAATGTGTTGTTCGACACCGTGTGGGTGGCTGAATAGGCCGTGTGATAACCATGTTGACTTGCTAATTGTTGTAAAACAAAAAAGTCAGAATCACGCGTAATGCCGCTTACCCAGCCGTTAGGGTTTTCTCTGCAAAATGCGTTAAAGGTATCAAAATGTAAGCCAATATCAAGGCTGATATGGGCTTCTGCTTCGCTGAATTGTTTAGAAAACAAGCTAGCGTTAGAAGAATTCTCGTCAGCAAATATTAATAGTGCTTGTTCGTCTTGCGTATTTTTAATGGCAGTTAACGCAAGTGAAGCCGGGGCGGCTAGCGCTATATTGGCAGCCAATGTTGATTTAATAAACGTTCTTCTAGTAAGCACAAAGTCTCCTATGCATTATTTTTGTATACCTTGCCAGCGTTTTACGTGTTCCGTACCAATATCTAAAGTGTCTAAAATTCTACCCACACTGTGGTTGACAAGGTCATCAATTGAGCTGGGCTTGCTGTAAAAAGCCGGTACAGGTGGTGCGATTATCGCGCCCATTTCAGAAAGGGTCGTCATGTTTCTTAAGTGCACCAAATTCAATGGTGTTTCTCGTACCATTAAAATTAACTTGCGGCGTTCTTTTAAAATCACGTCAGCAGCTCGGGAGACTAAATTGTCGGCAATACCGTTGGCGATGCAGCCGAGTGTTTTCATTGAGCATGGTGCAATCACCATGCCGTGGGTTATAAATGAACCACTCGACAAGGTTGCGCCAATATCTTTTGGGCTATGCACAACATCGGCGAGTGAGGCGATGGATTGTTTGTCGATGCCCAGTTCATATTGGGCTGTTAGAGCGCCCGCATTGGAAAGAATCAGGTGGCTTTCAACATTATCGATGGTTTGCAGAATTTCAAGTAAACGAGTACCGTAAATAGAGCCGGTAGCACCGGTAATGGCGATGATGATTTTTTTCTTCATGCAGGTTTTATAATTGAATTTTTATTGACCATATCGCTAAATATAAACACCGTCAACTTTAAAGAGAATAGAAGATGATTGAAAGCACAATTTCGTTAGCCGACAAAAAACAAATTATTACGGCGTTTCTTCAACAATGTAATAACTACAGCGATTCAATGTTGAAAAAATATGAGCAACAATTAAGGGATGATGAAACAAAAAATTCGGCGCCGCAAAAAATACACGATTGGAACGTGTACAAAGATTTTAATGAATATGCCATTAAAGAGCTAAAAGGGACTGAGCTAGATGAATGGTTTAGCTAATTTAATCATTTCGTAAAAATTTAAAAATTTAATGAAATGATTAAATTTTAGGTGTAGGCTAGGGTTAACAAGCACTTAGCAACGGTGAATAATGAGTAACACTGAATTTATAACACCTTCAATTGATGACTTAAAAGAACGTATTCGGTTCTCTTTCGAAACAGGGCATGTGTGGTTAGGCGAACAACGCATGTTGCTGATGCACAGCGAGGCGATGGGCTCTTTACGCAAAGAGCTGATCGAAACAGTCGGTATTGAACGTGCGAAAGGAATTTTGATGCGTACGGGGTTTCAAGCGGGAGTTGCTGATGCGAAGTTAGCCATACAATTGCGCCCAAGTGCTAGTCCTGAAGAGCAGTTTTTCGTTGGCCCTCAGCTACATCAACTAGAAGGTTTTGTACGCGTTACGCCGCTCAAATTCGAAATGGATTTAGAAAAAAATCAGTTCCATATGAAGTTGCTTTGGGGTAGTTCATACGAAAGTGAAGAGCACGTAAAAGCATTCGGCCCATCTAAAGAATCAGTCTGTTGGATGGAAATAGGCTATGCCAGTGGTTACAGTTCGGATTATACAGGCCAATCGATATTATTTGCTGAACATGAATGCCGTGCTAGTGGACACGATTCATGCGTCAGTGAAGGCAGGCCCGTTGCCGAATGGGATAATCCAGAAGAACTCACAAAATATTACGAATCACACAGCATCGTGGATCAAATTCTTGATTTGCGTGATGAAGTGGTGACATTGCGTTCTTCGCTGATCGATCAGGAAGAATCAAATTGCAAAGTAATAGGTACATCAACAGCTATTAAAGAAGCATTGACCTTGTTAGGCAAAGCGGTACAAGGGCCGGTGACAGTTTTATTATTAGGTGAAACGGGAGTAGGTAAAGAGCTGTTTGCGCGTTCATTACACCGCAGAAGTGATAGAGAAGAACAGCCGTTTATCGCCGTCAATTGTGCGGCAATCCCCGATGATTTATTAGAAGCAGAGCTTTTTGGTGTTGATAAAGGCGCATATACCGGCGCACATCAATCGCGAGAAGGCCGTTTTGAAAGGGCAGATGGCGGCACGTTATTTTTAGATGAAATTGGTGATTTATCGTATTCGGCACAAGCTAAATTATTGCGCGTGTTGCAAGAAGGAGAGCTAGAACGAGTAGGTGGCACCAATGTCGTGAATGTTGATGTGCGAGTGGTGGCTGCAACACACGCTAATTTGTTGGAGAAAGTAGAAAAAGGCGAGTTTAGACGAGATTTGTTTTACCGACTGAACGTGTTTCCCATTAGTATTCCAGCCCTTAGAGAGCGACCAGGCGATATTAGGTTATTGGTGGACAGTTTTATCGATCGATATAAAGTCAAATACCATAAAGAAATAAAAGGCATTACACAACACGCCATGGCGCAACTCGAAACTCACCCTTGGCCTGGCAATATTAGAGAGTTAGAAAATGTTATTGAACGCGGGGTTTTGTTGTGTGATAACGGAAAGAAAATAGAGCTGCAACATTTGTTTGCGATGATGGCCATTGAACAATCCCCAGAAGCTGCGGTGAGTCCAACTGGGGACTTAAAAGATATTAAAAAAGGTGTTTATAACCAATTTGTAGATATGTTTTTTGATGCGCAAAATAATTTATTTGAAATTGAAGAAACGATATTAAAAGAGGCGCTTAACCGGTCTAAAGGAAATATGTCCAAAGCAGCAAGAGCATTGGGGATGACACGTCCACAATTGGCTTATCGTTTGGGTAAGCTTGATGATAAGGAGGGTATCTGATTAGTCTTTGGATTTTTTATGCCGGAATTGTTGTGGGTTAATACCAAACCAGCGTTTAAAGCTGCGACGAAAATTAGCAGCGTCTCGGTAACCAAAAACCAGCGATAAAGCATCAATAGAGATATTACTGTAACGAAGGTAATAACTGGCTTGAAAAGCATACACCTCATCTTTAATACGTTGAAAAGATGTGTTTTGTTGCTTTAATTTACGAATCAGCGTTCTGCTTGACATATTAAATAGTTCAGCCAGTTGTTCTATGGTTAGCACATCACCTAAGTGAGTTGAAAGGTAATCATGTACCTCTGTGCTCACATTAATGTTTCTTAATTGTTGATGGGCAGTTTCTCGGCATTGTTCCAATGCCATTTGGTACATCTGCAGGTCTGCATTCGGGTTTAGGGTGTCTTTTAAAGTCAGCGGCAGACGAATCTCAAGGTAGTCGGCATCAAAATATACAGGGCAGTGAAAATAGTCAGCATAGCTGTTTGCATAATCAGGGGTTGCGCTATTAATATGTAACTCGGCCTCACCCATAGAACGGCCTAAAATGAATTCAATAACATGTTGTAACAGCATCAGCATGGCTTCAACGAACACCATGTGGGCCTCATCGAGGTTTTCAGTCAAGGTTAGCCGAATAATGTATTGATCGCCGCGGGTAATAGGGTTGTAGAAAATAAATGGCGTACGTATTTGGCTATAGCGTTGAAAAATGTCTATCGCATCAGATAATGTTGGGCTATTGATAGCAGCCCAACCTACAGAACCATGCGTGGATGGGTGAAGCAAAGAACCCAATAATAAGCCAATGGCGGGGTTTTTAGTGGCGTTTTTGGTATTTAAAATAACCTTAACAAACTGCTCTAGGGGAATGAGTTCGTTATCTAGCATGTTGTCCACAGTTAGGCCTGTTCCGTGCAAAACCTGATCAGCAGACACGCCTTGATTGGCTAGGGCCCGAATAGCCATTTGGACATAACTGTTCGGTAATGTTTTTAATTGAGACATGCGTTGACCTCTGATAAAAAAACGATTATTCGACACCAGTGTCACCAAATGACACCTTTATGTCAAATAATGACACTTCATCATCAACATTTAATTTGTTTTAATGTACGCGTAGAAAGCTAAAAATATAAATATTAGGAGATAGCATGAGCACTGTTCAAGCAAATTCAACCGCCACAACTGATGAGGAGTTTGAATCACTTCGTCGAGCGCCGACCTTAGCGATGCCAACATTTATTATATTTGTGGTGATAATGTGCAGTATTGGTGCGGTTTGGTATTACGCCTTAGCCGGTTCGTTACCCATGTGGCAAGGCGCTATTATCAATGGTTTATTAACGTATGGTCTATTCAGCGTTATTCACGATGCGTCTCACCATTCGCTATCAAGTAATAAGTTCATTAACGAAACCATAGGTAAGATTGGGTTGTTTTTCCTTTTTCCTTATGCGCCGATGGTGGCGTTAAGGTGGGTGCATAATCGGCATCATAATTATACAAATGGTCCAATGGACCCAGATCGTTTTGAGCATGAGTCACCTTGGTGGCAGGTGCCTCTTAGGTGGTCGTTGTTTGATGGTTGGTATATTTATTACTTCTTAAAACATGGCGGTAAAGTTATGAAGAGGCATTGGTTGCAATTGGTCACGTATTACACAATGCTAGCGTTGTTATTTTCCGCATCATTGCATTTTGGCTATGGCCATGAATTGTTCATGCTGTGGTTTATTCCATCACGTATTACGTTGTTTTTAATTGCGATTGTGTTTGTTATATTGCCGCATTACCCAGCTACGGTTAGCCAGACTGAAGATAAGTACATGGCATCGACTATGCGAATGGGTTGGGAATGGCTATTGAACCCTTTATTGGTTTATCAAAACTATCATTTGATTCATCATCTTTGGCCTGAAATACCTTTTTATAAGATGCATCGAGCATGGGATTTAAAAAAGGATGAATTGGAGCAATATAATTTAAGCAAACAAACTGCATTTGGTTTAGTGCCCGCGAACATTGAATCACATGAGGCGTTTGACCATTCAAAGTATAAGCCTCAGGTGTAGTGTTTATTTATTAACTAGGTTTAGAAATAAAAAAGCCCGCATTAATGATGCGGGCTTTTTTTGTGTTGCATACGCTTAAACCCCTCACGTTTTAAGGAGTAGGATTAAGTTTTTCTAAGGCCTAATCAGCATCTTCAATGCATTGTCAGATTTCTCATAAAACGTCTTAAACGCCTTATCAATATTATCTAAACTGAATTCATGAGAGAAATACTCCATGGGGTTAATAACGCTGCGTTCTAACAACCGAAGCCCTTCCCACATATAAGGTTGTACATTAGCAAAACCATTCATGTGCAGGCTAATGTCGCGCAAGAATACATCAGCCAATACTAAGTTAAATTCAGCATCACAAAATACACCAATGGCTGCAATGGTGCCTCCTGGTCGAATAATGTCTAAGCTCATTTGTAAAGTTTCAGGGTAACCGACGACCTCAATCACTTTATCAAAGCCACGTCCGCTAGTGAGTGCCAGAGCTTCTTCTTTCCAGCCTTCTTTTGTTGAATTGAACGTGGTGGCGCCTTTTTTAGCGACAACATCAAGTCGGTAATCAAGCGTATCAATACACACCACATGACCAGCTGATTTACTCAAAGCAATATCAGTAGACAAAAGACCAGTAGGGCCACAACCTATAATAGCAACGTTCTCTCCGGGCTGAATATCGGCAAGTTTATTCGCAATAATGGCAGAAGGTAAGCTACAGGAAAGTGACAAAGCAGATGCATCATCAATGGCATCAGGCACCTTAATTACATGCCCTTCAGCGTGGGGTAAAATCATCGCTTCGGTATGCGTGCCGTTTAAATCGCCAAAAGGTACGCCAAAGCCATAGACTGCTTTTTGGGTGGTTTCGCAATGCGCTGTTTGGCCTACTTCGCACATGTAACATTCACCACAAGAGCAGGAATATGCCATTGAAACGCGGTCGCCCACTTTAAACTTGCCAACACTGCTGCCTACGTCGCTAACGCGTCCAATCAGCTCATGGCCAATTTGAGAATGCCCGCGTTCCATAATGGGGTCCATCGCACCGCGGTATAAATGTAAATCTGAACCACATATAGAGGTGGCGTTAACTTCCACTAAAATTTGGTGTGGCTCGCTAATGCTTGGGTCGGCTTTTTCGCCGCAACGAATATCTTCAGGACCGTAATATATAGCTGTTTTCATGTGATTCTCCTGTTTTAAGGCTTATTGTAATTAGTCTGGTGGTTTACTGTAGCAGAATGCATGCCGCTTTCAATTGTCTTTTGAATCGATAAGTAAGTTATTGGCCTGTTATTTAATAAGGTAAGTTTTACCATTTGAGCGAATTAGCTGACGTCTTTTGCTTAATTGCAATACCTTTTAAAACGTTGTTTATCAAGTAATGTGACTCTTGGCCTTTAAATGCACGATAAAGCTTGTGGCATTAAATTTGCGTTGGTAACTTAGATAAATAATAAAAAAGGGGAAAACATGTCCATTCCAAAGCCAAGCAATTGCATGAGCATTGACGATTTAAGTATCGGTATGAAGGCCGAAAAGGTCTACACAATTAGCCATGAAGATGTGGTTAATTTTTCTAAACTGTCAGGTGACTGGAATCCAGCGCATCACGATGAAGAATACGCGGCGGCGAGTATATTCAAACAACGCGTGACGCATGGCATGTTTTCGGTAATCCAGTTTTCAGGCATATTGGGGATGGATTTACCCGGGCTTGGAACCTTGTGGTTAAAACAAAGCGTTGAATTTCTGCGTCCCGGGTTTTTTGATAATGAATACCGCGCCGTGGTGGAAGTTATCGCCATCAATAAAGAAAATAATACTGTCACCTTTAGCACTGAGTGTTTTGATAAGGAAGGCAGTAAATTCGTTAAAGGGGAGGCCGTTGTTAAGCCGATTCCTGCAAAACTAAAACAAGCCAGTCAATAGGTGAGAGAAAATGTCTGATTCAAATTCTAAAGATTACAAATTTATTCGCGAAGAAGGCCCTGTATTTCTATCGGGTAACCAAGCCTATTTACGGGTTGTATTTGAACAGCAGCGTCGTGACCGTGATGCCGGTTTAAATACGGGTGGCTTTATTTCCGGTTACCGAGGCTCACCGTTTGGTAATTTCGATACGGAATGTAAAGGTGTTGAAGCCTCTTTAAATGAGCGCGATATTCATTTTAATCCGGGTGTTAATGAAGCGATGGCAGCGACGGCTATTTGGGGTTCGCAGCAGATTGACTTTTTTGAAGGCCAACAGTTTGAAGGTGCGTTTGGCCTTTGGTACGGTAAAGGCCCAGGCGTAGATCAAGCAGCGGATGCGCTTCACCATGCCAACTTATGGGGAACGAGTAAACACGGCGGCGTGGTGATGGCAGTGGGTGATGACCCAATGAGTCGTTCATCCAGTATTCAACAACAAAGTGAATATGTACTGTCAGGCTTATGTATTCCGATCATGCATTGTTCATCGGTGCAAGATATTTATGACTATGGCCTTATTGCCTATCAAATGTCGCGTTATGCGGGTGTTTGGATGGCGGTTAAGTCGGTGTCCGATATCGCTGAGTCTTGGTACATGGTGGATATTGATCCTAAGCGTACAGAGACGGTATTACCCGACCCAAGCGACTTTGTTATTCCAGAAAGCGGCGTGCACACACGTTGGCCGGATAATTCAGTTAACCAAGATGAGCGCATGGTTAATGCGCGTTTGCCTGCCGTTAAAGCCTTCACACGCGCAAATAAATTAAACAAAGTAACACTGGATGCTCAAAAGCGCCGTGTGGGTATTATCACCGCCGGCAAAAGTTACCTTGATACGCTAGAAGCATTGGATGACTTACGTATTGATGAAGCGATGCGCGATGAGCTTGGTTTGGCGGTGTTTAAAATAGCCGTTATTTGGCCAATGGAAGAAACGTTAGTACGTGAGTTCGCCGAATCGGTAGACGAAATTTTAGTCATTGAAGAATCGCGTCCGTTCCTAGAAACACAAGTTAAAGACATCTTATTTGATATGTCAATGGATATTCGTCCGTTGGTGATGGGTAAAAAAGGCCGTGATCAACAAACACAGTTCCCATCTAATGGTGAATTAACACCAGCACTTATTTCTAAAGCACTGGTTAATTGGTTAAAGCCTTATAAAACGACTGACTCCATGACTAAATGGATTGATGTGTTAGATAACACCGAAAAGCAACTTAGCGTGCCACGTAATACGGTGGAGCGTACACCGTATTTTTGTTCGGGTTGTCCGCACAGTTCGTCCACTAAGTTACCGGAAGGCTCAAGCGAACAGCTTATTGGTATTGGCTGTCATTTTCTCGTTGGTTTAATGGACAGAAATGGCACCACTTATACGCAAATGGGTGGCGAAGGTGCCACCTGGGCAGGTGCGTCACCGTTCCTTAGCAATAGACACACCTTTGTTAATTTAGGTGACGGTACGTTTTACCATTCAGGTTCTACGGCTATCCGTCAGGCTATCGCGTCGGAAATAAATATTACCTATAAAATTCTGTTCAACGATGCTGTGGCGATGACAGGTGGACAATCTTTTGATGGCCCCTTGTCTGTAGAAGGCATTACACAACAAATGCATTCTGAAGGCGCTGCTCGAGTGGTGGTAGTTTCAAGAGAACCTGAGGCGTTGAATAAATCATTATTTGCACCGGGTACAGATGTGTATCACCGTGATGATTTACAACAAGTGATGAAAGAATTAGCAGACACAAAAGGTGTCACCATTCTTGTTTACGAACAAACCTGTGCGACAGAATTACGCCGCCGTCGTAAACGTAAAATTGTGGAAGCCCCTAAAAAACTCACGTTCATTAACTCACGTGTGTGTGAAGGCTGTGGTGATTGCGGTGTTCAATCAAATTGCCTGTCTGTTCAGCCGTTAGAAACAGAGCTAGGTCGCAAGCGTGTTATTGACCAATCAGGTTGTAACTTAGACTTCAGCTGCGTGAAAGGTTTTTGCCCAAGCTTTGTGACGATTGAAGGTGGAGAATTGGCAAAAGGCAATGCGGTGAGTTTGTCGGATGATGTGTTCGCTGCTTTACCAGAGCCTACACCTAAACCATTAGACGGCGTCTTCGGTTCATTGGTTTGCGGTATTGGTGGAACTGGTGTTGTGACTATTTCATCGATGATTGGTGAAGCGGCAAAAGCAGAAGGCTTTGCTTCGCAAGTGCTGGATTTAACGGGTATGGCGCAAAAATTTGGCGCGGTGTATTGTCACCTTAAAGTGGCGAATAATGTTGAAGATCTTAACTCAACACGTTTATCTATTGGTAAAGCAGACTTGCTAATTGGCGCAGATATTGTGACCAGCGCAAGCGATGAAGGCATGTCACTGTTACGTGAAGGGCACACTAAAGGTGTGGTCAATTCACACGGTATTGTAACGGGTGCATTTACTCGTGATGGTGACTTTACTATTCCTGTGGATGATATGAAACAAGCACTAGAACGTTTCACGGGTGCAGATAACTGTAGTTTCTTTGATTCAACAGACGTATCAGAAACACTCACCGGCAATACCATTGGCGCGAACATGATGTTGTTAGGTTACGCTTGCCAAAAAGGTTGGTTACCGGTTAAGCGTCAGTCATTGGAAGATGCAATTACAGAAAACGGTGTAGCAGTAGCTTACAATCAGCGGGTATTTAAAATAGGTCGCTTAATGGCGCATGAGCCAGAAGCTGTTCAAGCGTTAATGGATCAAGGTGCGCCAACACCTGAATGGGAAGTGCTTTCAGCCACAACGGATGAGTTGATTGCGCGCCGCAAAAAGGATCTTGTTAGCTATCAAAACACGGCTTACTCCAATAAGTATGCGGCATTGGTATATAAAGTGCGTGAGGCTGAAGCGAAGCTGTCGGGTAACTCGGATGATATTACCGAATCAGCGGCACGTTATCTGTATAAATTGATGGCGTATAAAGATGAGCTAGAAGTGGCGCGTTTGTACACCGATGGCACATGGAAAAAACAACTGGAAGAAAAATTCGCTGGTGATTACAAAATAAAATTCCATATGGCGCCACCACTTATTTCAAAACGTGACCCCATTTCAGGGCACCTTAAAAAACGTGAATTTGGCGGGTGGATGTTATCGGCATTAAAAATGGCGTCACTGTTTAAAGGGATGCGTAGCAGTCCATTAAACCCATTTGGTTATTCTCAAGAACGTAAAGAAGATAAAGCAATGTTGGACCAGTACGAAGGCGTGCTAAATCAAATTATTGATGGGTTAAGTGAAAATAATAAGGAAGCCGCATTAGAAATGGCGCGTGTACCAGAGTTTATTCGAGGTTATGGGCACGTGAGAACGCAAAATATTGAATCTGCCGTTCGTCGTTGGAAAAGTCTAGATGATCAATTTAGAAACCCTAAAAAGATTATAAAGGTAGCTATGGGAACAACGGCGTAAGCTATTTAATGATTTAATGATTTAATGATTTAATGATTTAATGATTTAATGATTTAATGACTTATATGACTTAATGATTTAATGTCGCATAGGTTCTGAATGTTAAGTGTGCGGCTTATCATGGTTGGATTTATGGTTTAGAGTAATTCTTGGCATATTTTGTGCCTTGAAACTGGAATTAAGAAATGATTCATCGAGGGGAAATATGAAATTTCGTGCGTTGTTAGTACCGCTAGCTTGCTTAACGTTAATAGCCTGTGAAGCGCCGTTGGTATTAGACGGAGTTGAGCAATCTAAAAAACAACCAATTCACCGAACCGACCGTATTCAAACAGCGGCCGCCTTGGGTGATGATGTGGTGATTGCAGGCATTGGTTTTATTTTAAATTCTAACGATGCAGGTAAAACGTGGCAACGCACTCAACCTGAAGGTTTACCGGCATTTATTAGTGGGGCTATTTGCCCCGATAAAACGCAAGTAGTTGTAACGGCTGAAAAGCAGGCTTGGGTCTCAACGGATAGCGGTAAAACATGGCAAACTAATAATCTGGACACAGAAGAAGCGCCACAGCACCTTAGTTGTGGGCCAGATAATCGATTATGGGTTGCGGCCAGTTTTAGCACCTTACTAAACAGTACCGATCAAGGTAAAACGTGGCAGCAAACAACGTTTGATGAAGATTTAATTTTCACTTTTATTAAATTTTTCGATGCGCAAAATGGCGTGGCAGTCGGTGAGTTTGGTAGTGTTTATAGTACCGAAGATGGCGGTGAAAATTGGTTGCCAAAAGAAGAGTTTATTCCCAATGAGTTTTTCCCATTAGCGGTTGATTTTACTGACAGTCAACATGGCTGGGTCGGTGGTTCAAGCGGTGTTATTTTCCATACAGCAGATGGCGGCGCAACGTGGGTTAAAGAAGACACCGGTACTGATGCACCCATTTATGGCTTGTCAGCAAGCCCATTGGGCGTATATGCAGCCGGTGGTTTTGGCACGTTTTTAGAAAGGCAGTCAGAAGTAGACGGCGTTGCTGCATGGAAACGTTCATCGGCGGTTACAACACGCTTTTATCTACGTGCAATTGCGCCACTGGGTGATAATAAGGTTATTTTAGGTGGTGGAGCGGGAACGCTTCAAGCAATGATTGATGATGGCTCAGGTCAACTGGTCATTGCCAACATTAAGGAAGGGGAGTAATTGTGGGTGCGATAACAAATCAACTTAAAAAAATTGATCGCTTAGTCTTTGCATTTCCAAAAGTAACGGCAGGCGTTATTTTGGCGATTACTGCATTCTTCGCTATGCAAATTCCAGCCGTGAAAATGGTTTCAAACTTTGCTGATTTATTGCCGCAAGGGCATGAGTATATTCAAACGCATAATACGTTGACTGAAACATTTGGTGGCGCGAACACGGTTATCGTAGATATAAAAGTGGATGAAGGCACTATTTTCACCAACGATGTATTGGCTAGAATTAAACGCCTAACCGATAAAGTGGATGCGCTGCCTGCGGTCAACCATAACTTGGTGAACAGCTTAACGCACAGGAATACGCGCCGTGTTTGGCTAAACGAATACGGCACCATGAAGTCAGCACCTTATTACGATCCGTTAAAAGAACACTATACGGACGAAGAATTGCAAACCATGCAAAACCAAGTGGTGGCAAACCCTCGTGTTTACGGATTGCTGGTTTCTCCAGATTTAAAATCCGCGCTTATTAAAGGCACGCTGAATGAAGGTGATCTTGACTACGAAGAAGTATTTACAGCGCTTACAAAATTACGTGATGAAGAAAAGGCAGATGGCTTAACCATTTATGCCAGTGGACAGCCTGTTTTGGTTGGTTGGGTAACGTCTTATGTGAGCGAAGTGATTCAGATTTTTGGTTACACAATTGCCATTTTATTGTTGTTGTTAATTGCTTATTTTAGAAAATTCTACGGTTTATTATTACCGCTTATCGGTATTGCACTAACCACTACATGGGGTTTGGGTATGTTGTCCTTATTGGGCTACAACCTAGATCCTTTAATGTTGGTTGTACCATTTTTAGTGTCGGCCAGAGCCATGTCGCATGGTGTGCAAATTGTAGAAAGGTTCTACACTGAATTGGGTGAAAGTGGCAATAAAGAAGAGGCTGCAAGAAATACCTTTGAAGGTCTATTTAGACCGGGTTCTTTGGGCGTTATTTCCGATGCGATTGGTTTGTTACTTATTTCATTAGGTACCGTGCCTATTAACGACAAACTAGCTATTTACGCCTCACTTTGGGCGGGCAGTGTGATTGTTACGGTGCTGATATTCTTACCTGTAGTGCTGCAAATTCTTCCGCAAAAAGGTGAAAGGCCAACAGAGCATCCGTTATTGGAAAAATTATTTCCAGTCGTGTCAAAAATCTCATGTACACGTAAAGGTGCGTTAGCAACCTTATTCGTCTCATTGGGTTTGGTGATTGGTGGAGCCTACTTAAGTTCCAAAGTACAAATTGGTGAGTCAGAATCTGGTTCTCCTTTATTGTATGCAGACCATGATTACAATGTGTCAGCTAACGCCATTAACAGTGCGTTTCCAGGTTCTGAAGAAATGTTTATTCTTGCGCATTCAGATAAGCCCCATGGTTTGAAACAACCGGATGCGATTAAAGCCTTGGCTGATTTCCAGAATTACATGATGCTCGACCCAGACCTGGGTGGCACTAAAGGTCTACCGGACTTGCTGTCGCAGGCAAGCCGTATTATTCGTAATGATGACCCGCGTTGGTTAGTGTACCCAAAAGACGAATTTGAATCTGGCGGTTTAATGTTCGCCTATATGATGTCTAGTCCAATTCCGGGTGCGTTGTTAGAGTTCATTGACCCTGATGAACAAAACGCCAATATCGTTTTCTATTATAAAGACCATAAAGGCGAAACCATTCGTCGTGCAATACACATGGTTAAAGAATGGAGCAACAGTGCAGCGGCGCAAGTTGAAGGTTTCTCATTGAAACTGGCCGGTGGCTTAATTGGGGTAACAGCAGCGGTAAACGAAGCATCATATGAAACCAATGTCGTTGTTATTCCTCTGGTTTTTTTATTAATTCTTGTATTTGTAACAGCGTTTTACTGGTCTGTTCACGCGGGTTGGCTCATGTTATTAGCAATGGGTTTCGCTACCACATTAACTTACGCCTACATGGGTATCGTTGGTTTAGGCATTAATGTGAATACCGTGCCTATTTTGGCCGCAGGTATCGGCATTGGTGTGGATTACTCTATTTACATAATGGATAAAATTAAAGAACAGTACGCCAAACTTGGTAGCTTTGAAGCAGCTATTGAAAAAGCGATTAATACCACCGGTGTGGCGATTGGGTTTACTGCGTTCTCGTTAATAGCCGGTGTGATTATGTGGGTGCTGTTATCCACTATGCGTTTCCAGGCAGATGCGGCGATGTTGCTCATCGTTATGTTATTGCTTAATGCTTTGGCAGCAATGTTCTTAGTGCCAGCTTGGGTGATGACGTTTAAGCCAAAATTTATTCAGGAAAAGTAAGGCTTATTTAAAAGGCAATAAAACCGTACGAAAGTTGTTGCTAATTTCGTACGGAGTAGTATAAAGGCAACATAAGGGTGGGCTTATATAAGCTTGTTTGCATAAAAATAATATTTAAAAGGGGATAAACATGAAGAACTCTAGATGGCATCTTAAGCCATTAACGGTAGCTTTTGCACTCGTAGGATTAGTTGGCCTATCGTCGCAACAAGCTGTTGCGTCAATCGACACAGGCGATGATACAACTGAACTCAGTGGTTTTGTTGAAAATGCAACGTACTTTAGAGATAGCGTTGGTTTAACAAAATTCCGTAATACACTTCAATTAGAAGGTACAAAATTACTCGGTAATTTGGGTGCGTTTAGCGAAGTGAGCATCAATGGCACGTTCAGGGCCACTTATGATGGTGTGTATGACCTTAACTCAAATGAGTTCGGTGATGATGCGGGTGGTTCAGTGTTGTTAGAGAGTCTAGTTGATTTTGGCGCAGGGAACTTAGTACCTAATGGCGGCGGGATACCATTAGGTACTCTTACGCCGGCTGGCCTTGTAAATGATGGCTTGATTGTTTTAGGCGAGCACCTGCATGATGCTGATGGTGGTGTTACATTCCCAGTCCCTGTTCGTCCATGTGATGAGGATTCACGTGGTTGCTTAGGTGGCTATATGGATGATGATTTGGATGATTTGCGTTATTCAGATTTTAATGACCGTTGGGACTTTATTCGTGAATTGTATATTAATGCAACTATTGATATGGATAGCGGTACAGCCTTCAACTTGCAAGTAGGTAAAAAACAAGAAGTTTGGGGTCGTACTGATTTGTTCCGTGTGTTGGATGTTCTAAATCCAGTTGATTTCTCAAGACAAAACATCTATGACGAATTAGAAGACATTCGTATTCCACTTTGGATGGCCACTGCAGAATGGCAGTTCGGCGCAAATGATGTGCTTGATGACATGAATGTTCAGTTTGTGTGGATATTCGATAAATTCCGTCCAAACAGGCTAGGACAGGCTGGTACGCCATACCAAATTTTAGATGCCGGTTCATTGTTTAGAGGGCTAAATAACTGTTGGGACAATGGTTGTACGGTATCAAACTTTGCTGGCGGAAATACAACAACTAACTTTGGCCCAGGCGTTCTCGGTATTCGTGATGTGCATCTACCAGATTGGTCTCTTGAAAACTCTCAGTTAGGTGCGAAATTTGAGGGTGTATACAGAGATATTGGTTTCTCATTAAACGCATTTTATACTCGTTCGCAACTGCCTTCACTGCGTGGTGGTATACCATCAGACAACCCATTTACAGGTGGTGGATTACCTGGGTTACCACCTGAAGGTGCTTTTGGTCCAGAACCACAAGTTTATCCATACTTAATTTCGTTTGATATTCACTTCCCACGTGTTGTACTTGTAGGTGGTTCGTTAGATTATTATGCTGATTCACTAAAAACAGCTTTCCGCGGTGAGTTGGCTTGGACGAAGGGTGAGGAATTTGCTAATACATTAAAACCACGTTTGTTCTCAGAGTCTGAAGTAGTTCGTTGGGTAATTGGTGCCGATCACAACTTCTTTATTCGTTCAATCAATAAGAACAAAGCGTTCTTAGCGTCGTTCCAAACATTTGGTCAACATATTTTAGATCATGATCGTGAAAATGGACCGTTAGGCGAAGTTGGAATTCCAGATAGAGAGAATAACTATATTTCTACTCTATTGCTAAAAGGTTGGTGGTTCCAAGATCGTGTTAGCCCACAAATTATTCAAGCGTATGACTGGGGTGCTAATGCATATGTTGTCTCTCCTTCTGTGGATTGGTTGATTAATGATAGTTGGCGTCTACAGGTTGCGGCTAACTTGAAATTTGGTGATGGCGCACGTAAGTTCTCAGATTGTCGTACTTGTAACCCATTTTCGCCATTTACAGCAACACCATTGCATAACAATGCGGTTGCGCTTCCATCACCACCATTCCCTCCTGGAACGTTTGCTGCTGATGCAGGCGATATTGGTTTAGGTGGTTTTGAACCACTAGGTCGTTTCCAATCTGGCCCTATCGGTATGGCGCAAAAAGAAGACGAAATTCAAATTTCACTTCGTTACCGCTTCTAGGAATAACGACAGCGGCGCTCAGTTGAGCGCCGTTGTGTTTTCCAAATATAATCAGAATATTAAAAAAGTTTTAAGGAGATTTACAACATGAAAAAATTAACAAAAGGTTTACTTGGAGCGGCTTTATTAAGCGTCGCTGCAAGCGCATCAGCGGTAACCGATGCAGATATTGATAAGTCGTTTAAACCCTACACAAACGGCTTTCCAACAGTTGAAGGTGTTGTGCCAGGTTTAGTGATTAATAAAGACAATGTGGATACATACGCCAGTGTTTTAGACGAAGGTATGATTAAACACATTAAAGACGGTTGGGTAGAAATTACTGTCGGTGAGCCAATGGATTTTGTGCTTAACCAAGGGTATATCGATGCGACTAAAGCGGGTGCAAAAAACCATAAATTAGGCGCTAAAGTAGGTGAGATTGAAGGTTATGTGGCCGGCCGTCCATTTCCAATTGAGCCAAGTTTAGATGACCCACGTGCTGGTGAAAAAATGGCATGGAACTTCCAGTACGGTTATAACTGGGGCGATGGTGCTGCGATTTCACCTTTCTATTGGAAGTATCGTAATATGAATACGGGGCAAATCGAACGTACGATTAAGTTTAATTTTTACTTTTTAAATTTTGCTCACCGTGTAAACCATGAGCCAAAACCTGAGTTTCCAAAAAACCCAGGTGAATTGTTCCGTGGTATTTATTTGAATGTTGAAGAACCGTTTGATGTTAAAAACACGCAGCTTCTTATTCACCGTTCACAAAATGATTTGAAACGTGATAACGCTTGGTTGTATCTTGGTTTTCAACGTCGCGTGCGTAGATTGGCAACAGGCCAAGTAACGGATTCATTCTTGGGTTCTGACCTTATGATTGAGGATTTCGAGGGCTACAACGGTCGTATATCTGATATGAATTGGACATTCAAAGGTACAAGGACGATGTTGTTACCTATGTATGACTCTTCTAAGCAAAAACGTACAGCCGAGTTTAATGAGTCTGATGGCTACACATATTCTACGTATCACGGTAAAGGCGGCTGTTTCCCTAACGTAACGTATTCTTTAAGAAAGGTGTATGTTGTTGAATCTGACCCAGTTGATCCTAACCATCCTATTGGCAGACGTATGCATTATATGGATGCACAAACCTTTACATTACCTCGTACGGTTACTTACGATCGCCAAGGTAAATATTGGAAATCTTGGATGATTGGCCAAGCACACCCAGATTCACACCACCCCGTTAACAAAGGTACAGGTGTTTCTGTTGATGATTCGTTTGGTATGATGGACGTACAAAGCATGCATTGCACAACAGGTCAATTTAAAGGCCTTGTTGATCCAAGTTTAGTTAAGAAGAAACAATTCAGCGTCCAGTATATGCGCTCATTTGGTAAGTAATTTTTTTAGCTAAAAAGAATGAAGAAAGCCGGCTTGTAGCCGGCTTTCTTTTGCGATATTGACAGTGAATATAATCATAATAAAATAACAAGATTCTTGTTATAGTTGATTAGAGATAACAGGCAGTAAAAAAGGAGAACTAATGGATTATTTAAAATACTTATTACCCGCCAGTTTCTTGTTTATTACCGGTGTAGGGGTGTTAATTGGTGGTATTGCAACTTGGTTGGGGATGCTGTTATTCCCAATCGTTGCTTTTATAGAGTACTTTCTAAAAGATGATTTTAGCGTACGCAAAATGAGTAATGCGGGCGCTGTATTTATGTTGTATTTGCAACTGATTCCTTGGGTTTTTCTTTGGTACGCACTGTGGGTGTTTTTAGGTGCCGACTATTCGTGGTACGCTTGGCTGGGCGCTGTGTTATCAACGGCGTTGATAACAGCGGCTGTAGGCCTGCCAGTTTCGCATGAGTTATTTCATTCTATTGAAGGTGTTGCCCGATTCACCGGGAATTTATTTGCCGTGACGTTAATGGCAGGTGATGTGGAGTTAGAACATAGAATGGGGCATCATATTGAGACGTCTAGCATTTTAGATATTGATACACCGTTTAGAGGTGAATCGTGTTATGCATTTATTCCGCGCTTATTGCCGTATTTTCATATAGCTTCATGGGAAATGGAGAAGAAACGGTTTGTGTCTAAAGGAAAAAGTCATTGGTCGTTAGGCAATAGAATATTATGGGCTTGGGTAGCTTATGTGATTTTACTGACATTTTTTGCATTAACCGTTAGCTTATCAGCAGCATTGACTGTATTGACTATTTCAATGGTTGGGCAGTGTATTGTTTGCCTGTTTAGCTATGTGCAGCATTACGGTTTAATACGCGTACCGGGCACCCCGATTGAGAAAAGACACGCACTTAACCATATTCGCCCGTTATCACGGGTATTAACGTTTGAGATTGTGACGCATTCACAGCACCACACCAACCCGACGGTTCCGTACTATGAACTAACCCCGTACAAAGATGTTATTCGCCCGGGCAGTGCTTATGGCTATTTCTTGATGACCTTAATGCCGCCGTTATGGCATAAAAAAATGCGCGTTCACCTTCAAGAATGGGATGAGAAATACGCCTCTGAAGAAGAGTTGGTGTTGGCAAAAGAGGCAAATGCTAAAGCAGGTTGGGTAGGGTTGCTTAATTGAAAAGTGAGTTAAGTCATCTATAAATATTAAAACTTGGCGATGAACCAGAAAAAGCTGTTTAATAAGACATTCAATTTAGAAAAACTTAATGGGGCGTAAGTCATGGGAAAGAAGCAAATCAATTTTGAAGGTTTTTTGATAGAGGATAAAGAGAAAGGTATTTATCGCGCTGATCGAAAAGTGTTTACTGATGAAGATGTTTTTGACATGGAAATGAAAACCATTTTTGAAAAGAACTGGGTTTACCTTTGCCATGAAAGCCAGATTAAAAACCCTAATGATTTCTTCACAACGTACATGGGCCGTCAGCCAGTTATTATCACGCGTGATAAAGAGGGCGAAATACACGGCTTTATTAATGCCTGTTCACACCGTGGTGCACAGCTTGTAAATAGGGCGTGTGGCAACAAACGCAAAATGGTTTGTCCGTTCCACATGTGGACTTACGATATGAAAGGCAAACTGCTGGACTGCGGCGAGCATAAAAATAATGTTGGTTATAGCGAAAATTTCAATAAAGATGATTTGGGACTTCAGACAATAGGCAATATTGAAAGCTATCGTGGCTTTGTGTTTGGTGTGTTGGATGACAATGCAAGTAGCTTAAAGGAATTTTTGGGTGAAACAACAGTAGCGATTGACCTTATGGTTGATCAAGCGGATAAGGGCCTTGAAGTAATTCCCGGCATTACAACTTATACCTATAACGGTAATTGGAAGTTACAAGCCGAAAATGGTGTGGACGGTTACCACTTAGAAGCTATTCATGGTAATTATGTGATGACGTTAGCTAACCGCAAAAAAATTCAAGCGCAAAATGACCCTGTTAAAGCAGCAGATGTTAGTGCGATGACGTCAGGCTCAACGGATGAGTTACCAGGTGGTTACTACCACTTAGGAAACGGTCACGTTATGTTATGGGCAAAATTCCCAAATGCTGAAGATCGTCCGCTTTATGTTGGCGGGAAAATGCCAGCGCTTAAAGAAGAGTTTGGAGAAGAAAGAGCAGAGTTTATGGCAGGCTTTTTACGGAACACCTGCATCTATCCAAACGTGTTCTTAATGGATCAAATGAGCACACAGATTCGTCATTTCCGCCCTATCGCTGTTAATAAAACAGAAGTGACAACGTATTGTATTGCGCCAGTAGGAGAATCTGATGACGCGCGTGAACGCCGGATTCGCCAGTATGAGGATTTCTTTAATGCAACAGGCATGGCAACACCGGATGATTTAACCGCATTCAATAATAGCCAGCTAGGTTTTATGGGTGCAAAACAACGTTGGAGTGATATGTGTCGCGGAGCAATGAATACGGTTGCAGGGCCTGAAAAGGTTGCTAAAAGCGTCGGCCTTAATCCGGTTGAGTCTGGCACTAACTTAGAAGATGAAGGAATTATGGTCGCGCAACATAAGCGGTGGGCTGAGATGATGATTAAAGGCCAAGCGGAGGAAAAATAGATGGACGCGTTATTAAAAGAACAAGCAGTAGACGTGATTATTAACGAGGCTGCAGCCCTTGATCATAAACGTTGGGAAGAGTGGATTAATTTATACACAGAAGATGCGACCTATTGGATGCCATCATGGGTTGATGAATATACTCAAACCAGTAATCCAAAACGTGAGATTTCATTAATTTATTACAGTAATCGTTCAGGCCTTGAAGATAGGGTGTTTAGAATTAAAACAGACTTATCTTTTTCTTCGAGCCCGTTGCCTCGCACATGCCATGTTAATACTAATTTTAGAGTGTCTGAAAATGAAGCGGGTGACGTCGTTGTTCATTCTTCTTGGGTAACGCACAGTTATAACTTGAAAGTGGCTCGCAATGCTTTTGGTGTGCAAGAGCATCATTTGCGTAAAGTAGATGGTGAGTTAAAAATCTGTTATAGAAAAATCACGTTACATAATGATATTGTTGATACGGTACTAGATATTTATAATATTTAATCTATAAAGTAAAAAAAGCCCTGGGGACTATGTTGCCGGGGCTTTTTATTGCCTTAATTTGGTGAAATGTAGTGTTAACCCCCCCGTCCCAACCTTCCCCCTGTGAAGGGGAAGGGGTAAAAGCAACCCACATGCTGCTCTAAATTTCCCTCCCGCCTTTAAGGGGGGGGGAAGCAACTCAAATGTAACTGTTCCTAAAGTTCCCCTCACCTTTAAGGGGAAGAGGAGAAATTAAGCCAAATCCCCAAATACCATCCCACCTTTAAGGGGGAGGGCTAGGGTGGGGATAACATATCAGACGTTAATGTAGCTGTAACAAAATTTACGGTCCCTCTGCTTTCCTCAACATTAACAGAAAGCAAGTTCATCTCTATAAATTGTGTTTGTTTTTCAAAATACTAATATCATCAGGGTTAATCAAATCTGGTGCCGTCCAGCCATTAAGGTCATACTCACCTAGGCATTTATCTGCAAACCCTGTTAATTCACCGGCTAAGCCAGACATTTTTGCGCCACCTAGTAGTTGTAATCGGATATCTTCATGATTTCCCGCATAGTTGCGTTCGTATAATTCATGACGGCTGCCAAATTCGCTGCCAATTGAATCCCATAACAATTTCAAGACTTTTACACGTTGTTCAGCTGATATGCCATTTGAGCCACGTACAAAACGATCCAAGAAAGGCCTGATTTCAGGGTTTTTGAAATCGGCGGCATGAGAAGGTAAATATATAAGCGCAGCGCCTAAGTCTTTTTGAATCAAATCTTTAATCATGGGGTACGCCATTGGTGCAAAAACGCGATAAGCGCTAGCCGCTTCTGCATTGACTTGTACTGCACCATTCTCACCCCAAGGTGATGGGTTGCGTGCCATCGCATCTGTTAGGCTCCAAAATAAGTTACGCCAAGCGAGCACTTCGCCAATTCTTCCTTGTACGCCACGAAATTGATCTGCGCCGGTTGTTTCAACAGCTTTCATTAACAGGCCGGTAATAAAGTCTAATTTAACCGCTAGGCGAGTACAGCCGTGGAACAATGCGCGCATCATAAAGCCTGAGCCAAATATAAAGCGGTTAACGACGTCAATATCGCGGTAGGCAAATACGTTTTCCCAAGGCACTAATACTTTATCTAAAACGAGAATAGAATCGTTTTCATCCATACGGCTTGATAGCGGGTAATCATAAGGTGAACCCATTGCGCCAGCTGCGTATTCATAGGATGTACGACAGATAATTTTCAAGCCAGGTGAGTTCATTGGCAGCGTGAAAATCACGGCATAATTAGGGTCTTTAACAGGGACGCCGTATAAACCAACAAAATTTTGATGGGTTAATGCGGAGTTTGTAGCGACCACTTTAGCGCCAGATACAATAATGCCAGCATCGGTTTCTTTTTCAACGTGAATGCAAATGTCCTCAATTTCCGCAGTGCCTTTGTCTCGATCAATTGGTGGGTTAACAATCGCGTGGTTCCAATACAATAAGTTTTCTTGTGTTTCTTTATACCAGCGGCGAGCATTGCCTTCATATTCACCAAAAAACTCGGGCATAGCACCCATTGATGCAATGAAGCTGGCTTTGTAATCAGGTGCGCGCCCCATCCAGCCGTAGCCAATGCGTTGCCATTCGGCAATGGCGTCACGTGAAGCGACAAGGTCATCGACGGATTTTGGTGCTTTGAAAAAAGGTTGTGTATAGCCGCCGCTGTCGGTATCGGTGGGCGATCTTAATATGCTGGACTTGGATTCATCATGCATAGCATCGTACATGCGTGCTGTCATGCGAGCAGAATTTCTGAAGGCGGGGTGTGTAGTGACGTTTTTAACGCGCTCACCAAAAATATAAACTTCTCTACCATCATCTAAGCTTTCTAGGTATTCATCGCCCGTCATGGGTTTTTTTACAGTGTTTTTATCTTCGCTCACGTTGTTCTCCGTAAAATTTGAAATATTAAAATTAAAGCAGTTTTGTTATTTTTTTAGCCTTGATAATAGCCGCGCTTTAATTGCTTTAATGTATAAGGTTTCATTGCTTAATAAAAGCACTTTGTGTGCAGGTAGTGATTGGCATCATTAATCTAATATAAAGTGCTGGCATATTGCGCATTGAACGCTTATTATTCAGTGAAAATTAAAAATTAAAGAGGGAGTGATAAATGGCTGTAATAGAACATGACGAATGGATAAGGCGGGCTGATTTAATTGGTAAAAAAGCAGAGCCGATGGTGGCGGAAGCAGAGAAAACCGGCTGTTTTTCATTAGAATTACGCGATTATGTTCATGAGCTTGAAATGCATAAAGCGTTAAGGCCATTGCAGTATGGCGGTTCAGGTATTGGTGCATTTACGTTCTCTGAAATTGTTCGGACGATTGCTAATTACAATGCATCGGCTGCGTGGTTGGTTTATTTCGTTGTGTTGCACGAGCAATGGGTTGCCTTTTTGGACGAGAAGGGCCGTCAAGAAGTGTACGACAGTGATAAATTAACCGGTGATATTTTTATGCCGTTAGGGCAAATCGAATACGTAGACGGTGGTGTTAGAATCTCCGGTCAATGGTCATTTGGTAGCGGTGTGTTATGGAATGACTGGATGGGCTTGGGCGCTATTGTTCAGGTGCCGGGTGAAGATCCGCAACCTTGTTTGGTAAATGTTGAAAAGGCTCAGCTTGAAGTGATTGAAGACTGGAACCCGTTTGGCCTTCGTGGCACGGGCAGTCACAGTGTGAAAGTAGATGATGTGTTTGTGCCTTGGCACCGTATTCTTCCTGTTTTAAACGCGAAAAATAAAGGTGAGCCAGTGGGCGGGCATTATTCGGATGAACCGATTTTCAAAGTACCGTTTATGGCGTTTTTCTGTTTAGGCTTTCCTGCTATTTCAACGGGTATTGCACAACGGGTGGCGCGTGACTTAAAAGTACGCGTAGAAGGTCGTCAACGTATTTTATATAACATGAAAGAGTGGGAGTCACCGATTGCGCAACGTAACCTTGCTGAAGTTATGGTGAAAGTAGACGCTATTGAGGCAATGAATACGCGTTATATTGACCAGTTGGAAGACTGGATCGAAGCGGGTACGCCGATTGTTTCTGAAGAAGAGAAAAACAAAATGAGCGCTTGGCGTTCTCATGTTGGTAAAGAAGCGTCTGATTTGGCCTTTCATGCGATGAGCTTATTAGGTGCCTCTGCTACAGGCAGTGGCGACCCACTTGAAACGGCGGCTCGGGATGCCTTTATGGTGTACATCCATTTAGGCCAAATTTATGAAGACAACATGATGGCTTACGGTAGAACCCAGTTTGGTTTATCAGGGCATCCGTTGTTGTAATTCGTTAGATGAAGCAATAAATTAATATCGGCCGCATAAAATGTTTTGTGCGGCTTTTTTTAGTTAACACGAGAGTTTTAAATGAATGTAACGCATACCGGTCAAGTGACCTATTCAGCACCTGTTAGCAAGGGCATTATTTTACTGAGAATTAAATTAACAGAGCCAAATTCAGTTGATTTTAAAGCCGGTCAATATTTGGCCGTATTATTGCCGGATTCAGATAAGGTCGCTTATTATTCGATTGCTTCTTCGCCTAAAAAAGCGGGCGAGGTTGAGTTGCTGGTTAAGGAAGATGAGTTTGGTGCAGGCGCGCTTTATTTGTATTCATTAAAAGAAGGTGATTCGTTACAACTGCATATGCCAATGGGCAGTGCTTTTTTACGCGAAGACAGTGACCGTAATGTGGTGTTTGTGGCGGGTGCGTCAGGCGCGAGTTATATACGCTCCATGATTCATTTTTTAGACGAATCCAATCATTTGGAACACCGTGAAGTTCATTATTTTCTAGGGTGCCGTGAAGAGGATGAGTTGTTGGAATCAGATTACATGCACGCCCTAGCAGACAAATACCAAGGTTTTCATTATCACCCTGCATTGTCCCATCGAGAGGATTGGGAGGGGCATACGGGGTTAATCACCGAGGTGGTGGAACGTTTAATGCCCAGCGATATGTCTGAATGGGAGGCTTATTCAGCCGGTTCCCCTGCCATGGTTAAAGCGGTGGCGGACTTGTTGATTGCAAATAAAAATTTGATGCCAGCTAATTTTTTATCAGATATGTACACGCCAGAAATTTAACCTTGCCGCTTCGAGAGAGCTCGCGCTAACGTGGTAGGTTGTTTGTATTTCTTATGCCGTTAAAAGTGCTTGAGTCTTGGGCTATAGGCACGTATTGTTAACAGTTCGACGCTCTAATTTAAAAGCGAATAAATAGTGTTAGTTTTTTATCATATGATGAAATTTTATCCTCTAAAGATGTTACGTATACGGTTGAGTTTTATGAAGCCATTAATAGAGGCAAGGGTTTAGCGTTGATGGCATATATATTGCTCTATATAACAAGATGACTATGACAAACAAAGATATTTCAGGTATTCCAGGGCAACGCTATGTGCGGGTAACGAATGTTGTTAACGAAAAATACGTAGAGTTTGAATTTGCAATAGCCGACCCAACTATTAATGTTGAGTTGGTATTGCCTTTCGAGCATTTTAAAAAGTTTTGTGAAACCAATCAGGTGAAGCACTTAACGCCTGAACAAGAGGCAGCTGTTGACTACGATAAGTTGAAATGGCGGTTCGGTGTTCCAGGCTTTGACGAAAACGATTTATAAACAATAAGATTAATATTTAAAGGTTAGGAGATATACATGAGTATTGAGATTTCAGCAAAAACCATACAGCCAGTTAGATTGTCGTATGGCAATTTAAAAGAAAGGTTTGGTGATAAGAAGCCAGCTTCTCGTTATCAAGAAGCTGTTTATGATGTACAGCCCACGACAAATTTTCAATACCTTCCAATTTGGAATACAAAGCACGAGCTTTACGATAAAAGTAAAACAGCCATAGTGATGGAGGATTGGTACAGCTTTGCTGATCCGCGCCAATATTATTATGGCACTTATACAATTGCTCGTTCTAAGCAGCAAGACGTGGCAGAGCATAACTTTTCTTTTGTCGATAAGCGTGATTTGTTTGATTCTGTACCAGAAGAAGTAAAACAAGCGGCGCGTGAAATTTTAGTGCCGTTGCGTCATGTTGAGTGGGCGGCGAACATGAATAACTGCCAAATTACGGATGAGTGTTATGGTTCAAACTTTAGTACGCTTGCCATGTTTAACGCAATGGATAGATTGGGGATGGCTCAATATGTAACGCGCCTTGGTTTGTTATTAGACGGTAATGAAGAAACATCGTTGGACGCAGGCAAGCAAGCTTGGATGGAAGCACCTGAATGGCAAGGTTTACGACACGCAATCGAAGATATGTTTGTACTGGATGATTGGTTTGAATTGATGGTTGCGCAAAACTTCGTACTTGACGGGTTAGTGTTTCCGCTTCTTTATGATCGTTTTGAAAAAAAATTAACGGTAGAAGGCGGCGCAACTATCGCTATGCTGACTGAGTTTATGGATGATTGGTACAAAGAAACGGTACGTTGGACAAATGCATTGGCAAAAGTAACCGCAAAAGAGTCAGAAGCCAATCAAGAATTATTAAGCAAATGGACCAATAAGTGGACCGATAGATTAGTGGGTGCGTTGGAGCCAGTGGCCGCTAAAGCATTCGGCGCTGATGGTATTGAGCAATTAACAAAAGTTAAAGAAGAGTTGCTAGCTCGCCTGACTAAAAGTGGCGTTACTGGATTAAAAAGGAGTTAAGTATGTTAGATAAGAAAAATACGGTATTTTTAATTGTTCAAGATAATGAAGATGCGCGCCCAATTATTGAAGCGGTAGAACAAGATAATCCAGACGCTAACATTCAATATCAGCCGGGAATGGTTCGTATGGAAGGAGCGGGTCAGTTGGTTGTTAACCGTGAGACAGTAGAAGAGCAAATCGGGCGTGAATGGGATGTGCAAGAACTTCATCTTGTTCTAGTGTCATTGGCGGGTAACGTTGATGAAGACGAAGATAAATTTGAACTTAGCTGGCACTAACTGCCAGAGTTAAAGAGGATAATAAGATGCCAGCAAAAAAATTAAATTTACGTAAGCGTTACGAGTTACTAACGCGTGGAATGGGATGGGAAACAACACATCAAGATATGGATGATGTGTTTCCTTACGATTCATTTGAAGGAATTAAGATTACAGATTGGGATAAATGGGAAGACCCGTTCCGTTTAACGATGGATGCTTATTGGAAATTCCAAGCTGAAAAAGAGAAAAAACTGTACGCAGTTATTGATAGCTTCGCGCAAAACAACGGCCAAACTAACTTGTCCGATGCCAGCTACTTGAGTGCGATTAAATTATTTATTACGGGTGTTACGCCGCTAGAATATGGTGCTCACCGTGGGTTTGCTCATTTGGGTCGCCACTTCCGTGGTGATGGTGCGCGTATTGCTTGCCAAATGCAGGCGATAGATGAGTTGCGTCATGCGCAAACTCAAATTCATACAATTAGTCATTACAATAAGCACTTCAATGGGTTGCACGACCCGTTCCATCAGTTTGACCGTGTGTGGTATTTGTCTGTGCCTAAGTCATTTGTTGAAGATGCAATGACAGCTGGTCCATTTGAATTTATTACATCAATTTCATTCGCATTTGAATACGTGCTAACTAATATGTTGTTTGTGCCGTTTATGTCTGGCGCAGCTTACAACGGTGATATGGCGACGGTAACCTTTGGTTTCTCAGCACAGTCTGATGAGTCGCGCCATATGACGCTAGGTCTTGAAATTATTAAATTTATGCTTGAACAACATGAAGATAATTTACCAATCGTTCAACGCTGGATGGATAAGCATTTCTGGAGAGCGTATCGTTTATTAGCGTTAGTGTCAGCAATGCAAGATTACATGCTTACTAATAGCCCGCTGTCTTGGAAAGAAGCGTGGGATGTGTACTTCGTTGAAAACGGCGGTGCGTTATTTGAAGATTTATCCCGTTATGGTTTGAAAATGCCTAAGTATCATGAGTTGGCCACGGCGGAAGCAGAGCATTTGAGTCATCAAGTATGGTCAGTCTTTTGCCTGCTTGGTAATGCAACGGGTTTCCATACGTTCTTACCAACAGAAGAAAAAATGGATTGGTTGTCAGAAAAGTATCCAAATACGTTTGATAAATACTATCGTCCACGTTTTGAGCATTGGGCAAAGCAAAAAGAAGAGGGAACATTTCAATATTTAGCAGCGTTGCCTCAGTTATGCCAAGTATGTCAAATTCCAATGATTTTCACCGAAGTGGAAACAGATCCGATGCAGCTTAGCTTTAGAGTATCTGAATATAAGGGTGATAAATACAATACTTGTTCAGACGGTTGTAAAGATATCTTTGATCATGAGCCTGAAAAATATGCACAGGCATGGTTGCCAGTCCATCAAATTTTCCAAGGTAACAGTGGTGGAGCAACCATCCCAGAAGTGCTTGAGTGGTATAAATTCGCACCAGAAGATGGCGGCGATTATATCGGTTCTCAAGATCATGCGCGTTGGCAGGAATGGAAAGGCGCAGACGATAAAGTGAAACAGGCTTAAGCCGCATAGGAGCATAGATATGGCAGTTATTGCAAAAGACGGTTATGTAGACATCGTCAGAGATAAAGTAGAAAATTTTCACGGCAACCAACTGGTTCACGTGTCTTGGGATGATCATTTGTTGTTTTCAGCAGCACAAGCGTTTCCGTTACCACCAGAAATGCCGTTTCAGGCATTGGTGTCTGAAGTGATGGCAAGCGTTTTTTCTTATCACGAAGATTATGAAAAAATTGATTGGGCAGCGGTTAAGTGGATGTTGGATGGTGAGAATTTTACCCCAGAGATGGATAAATCGTTAAAAGACAACGGTGTTTGTCATAAGTCTTTAATTCGTTTCAAAACACCGGGCTTAATGGGTATTAATGGAACTAGGTTATAAGCGATGAGTTATGAAGTCACGATTGAACCGTTAGGCGTTACGATTGAAGTTGAAGACGACCAAACTATATTGGATGCAGCGTTAAGGCAAGGTGTTTACTTGCCGCATGCCTGTGGGCACGGTTTGTGTGGTACCTGTAAAGTGGACGTGCTGGAAGGTGAGTTTGCGATTGGTGATGAAGCATCGCCATTTTCTTTAATGGATTTTGAGCGTGAAGAAAAATGCTTAACGTGTTGCACCGTACCTGAGTCTGACCTTGTCATTGAAGCGGACGTAGAAGAAGAGCCTGACGCAGCGAATATTCCCGTACGTGACTTTACTGGTACAGTCGTTAAGATTGAGAAATTAACACCTAGAATCGTTGGTGTGTTTTTAGAAATTGAAGGCGATGAAGTGGAATTTCAATCAGGCCAATATGCAAACTTGAATATTCCTGGCCTAGATACGCCGCGTCCATTTTCAATGGCGCAATCACCCAATGAAAAAACAATTCTTGAATTCGATATTGCCTTAATACCAGGTGGTGAAGGCACAACGTGGATTCATAATGAATTAAAAGTAGGTGATACGCTTGAATTGTCTGCACCTTATGGACATTTCTTCCTAAGAACGTCCGATGATAAACCAATGGTGTTCTTTGGTGGTGGTTCTGGTTTAGCGAGCCCTAAATCAATGGTTCTAGATTTGTTGGAGTCGGGTGATACGCGTGAAATTATATTGTTCCAAGGTGCTAGAAATATAGAAGAACTTTACTATAAAGATTTGTTCGAAGAGTTAGCGACTAAGCATGATAATTTCACCTATGTGCCAGGTTTGTCAGGCCCTGATGTTGAGCCTGAATGGGAAGGCCCGACGGGCTATATCCACGAGGTGGCGAAAGAGCACATGGATAATAAGTTTGAAGGCTATCGCGCCTATATGTGTGGTCCGCCAGTAATGATTGATGCGTGCATTACGATGCTAATGCGCGGTCGTTTGTTTGAAAAAGATATGTTTATGGAAAAATTCTTTAGCGCGGCTGATGCGGAATCTGAAAGTAAAAAGAGTCCATTATTTAGGAATATTTAGTCTTTAGCATGGCGTTTCAAATTACGATTGAGGATACAGGCGAACAGTTTGCTTGTAGTGAAACGAAACATGTATTGGCAGGTATGCAGAAATTAGGTAAGAAAGGCATTCCGGTAGGTTGTAGAAGTGGTGGTTGTGGTGTGTGTAAAGTCCAAGTGTTATCAGGTGAATACACATCAAAAAAAATGAGTAGAGACCATGTGTCTGCTGAGGAAGAAAGCGAGGGAGTTGTATTGGCCTGTCGGGTTTTTCCAACATCTGACATCACATTAAGTGTCATTGGTCATTTACGCAAAGCAGTAACGCGGTAAACTGAAAAGTTCGCACCATTTTGTTTATTCTAAATGGTACAAAAATTAATTATTGATAGGAGATATATCATGGCTATGACAGGAATTTTACGTCCAGGGCACGTCCAACTAAGAGTGTTGGATATGGAAGAATCACTTAAGCATTATGTTGAAGATATGGGCTTGATCGAAACTGATCGAGATGATCAAGGTCGTGTTTACCTTAAATGTTGGGATGAGCAAGATAAGTATTCTGTGGTGTTGGAGCCGTCTGACCGCTCTGGTATGGACCACATGGCGTTTAAAGTGGCGACTGAGCAAGACTTATGGCGTTATGAATCAAATGTTAAAAACTTTGGCATTGAAACTAAAAGAATTCCGGCCGGTGAATTGAATGGTTGTGGTGAAAGAGTTCGTTTTGTTGCACCAGCAGGTCACACGTTTGAATTGTTTGCTGAAAAAGAGCAAGTAGGTAACGGAATTAGTACGACTAATCCAGCACCATGGCCAAGGGGCTTAAAAGGGATGGAGCCTATTCGTTTTGACCATTGCTTATTCTATGGTAATAACTTTGAAGAAAACTTTAAGTTCTTTACTGAAGCGTTAGAATTTCAATTAACCGAACAAATTGTGGACGGAGAATTACAGCTTGCGGCATTTTTAACGTGTAGCACTAAAGCACACGATATTGCTTTTATCCGTTCAGAAGAGGCAGGGCAACTGCATCATGCTTCATTCTTGTTGGGGTCTTGGGAAGGTGTTTTAAAAGCGGGTGATATTATTTCTATGGAAGACATTCCATTAGAAACAGGCCCAACACGCCACGGTTTAACGCGTGGTCAAACAATTTACTTCTTTGACCCTTCAGGTAACCGCAATGAAGTGTTTGCTGAAGACAGTTATGTGTACCCAGATAGCCCAGTGCTAACGTGGACGGCAGATAATGTTGGTCAAGCTATTTTCTATCACTCACGTCAGCTGGTGGATAGTTTTATGAGTGTGACTACTTAATCGCATGTCAAACAGTATTACGAAAAAAAATATTTCAACACAAGCTGCTTGTACTGCGGTACAGGCGGCCGTTGAAAAAGCAAAAGAACTAGGTATTGGTATTAATGCCTGTGTTGTTGACAGTTCCGCGACAGAAATTGCTTTTTTGCGGATGAATAATTCATTCTTACCATCCATGGGTATCGCTAAAGATAAAGCCTATACATCGGCTGGTTTTGGTTTTCCAACTATGGGTTGGGCTGGTGCGCTTGAAGGTAATACGCAATTGCAAGCGGGTATTGTTGCGCGGCCAAGGGTTGTTACATTTGGTGGCGGCTTACCGATTATGGAAGGCGATGAACTGATTGGGGCGATTGGTGTCTCGGGTGGTTCAGAAGAAGAAGATATTGTCTGTGCTCAAGCAGGCATAGATTCAATTAAATAACAAAGAATTAGGTAAATAATTATGAGAGAAGTTAAAGGATTTATAAACGGTGAATATGTTACTTCTGGCGAGTTTGGTGATGTTTTCTCACCAATAACAGGTGAGTTAGTTTGCAAATATCATCAAACCAGTATTGAGCAAGTTGGTGAAGCCGTTGATGCTGCTAATGCTGCATTGAAAGGCCCTTGGGCTGGTTATTCAATACAAGATCGCGTTGATGTTTTATATAAAATTGCCGATGGCATTAATGCGCGTTTTGATGAATTTCTTGAAGCCGAATGTTTAGACACAGGTAAGCCTTTCTCTTTAGCAAGTCATATTGATATTCCACGTGGTGCGGCAAACTTTAAAATCTTTGCAGATACGATCAAAAACGCAGCAGACGAAGCGTTCCATATGCCTACACCTGATGGTACGGGTGCTCTTAACTACACGGTTCGTAAGCCAAAAGGTGTCATTGGCGTTATTGGGCCTTGGAATTTACCTTTATTGTTAATGACATGGAAAATCGCACCTGCTTTAGCGTGCGGAAATACAGTTGTTGTTAAGCCGTCTGAAGAAACGCAATTAACATCAAGCCTATTGGGCGAAGTAATGAATGATGCAGGCGTACCAAAAGGTGTTTATAACGTTATTTTGGGTAAGGGCAGTAAACTTGGTGAAGCGCTTATTACAAACCCAGGTTTGGATGCAATTACCTTTACAGGATCCACCTCAACGGGTGAACGAATTGCTAAAGCGGCATCTGTTGGCGTGCGTGACTCTTCATTAGAGTTGGGTGGTAAAAATGCAGGCATCGTCTTTGCAGATTGCGATATGGATAAAGCAATTGAAGGCACATTACGTTCAGCATTCGCTAACTGTGGCCAAGTTTGTTTAGGTACAGAGCGTTTATACGTAGAGCGTCCGATTTTTGACGAGTTTGTTGCACGTTTAAAAGAAGGTGCAGAAGCACTTAAACTAGGGCGTTCAGAAGATTCTGATACAACCATGGGGCCGCTTATTAGTAAGTCTCATCGCGAAAAAGTGTTGAGTTACTTTAAAGCAGCGACAGATGAAGGCGCAACAGTGGTAACAGGTGGTGGTATTCCTGACATGCCTGAAGACTTAGCGGATGGTTATTGGATTCAGCCAACTATTTGGACTGGCTTGCCGGAAACTGCAACGGTTGTTAAAGAAGAAATCTTTGGCCCTTGTACGCATATCAGCCCGTTTGATACAGAAGATGAAGCCATTAAATTAGCTAATGATTCGCCATACGGTTTAGCAGCTTCTGTTTGGTCAGAAAACGTATCACGCGCGCACAGAGTATCTGCGCAAATGGATGTGGGTATTTGTTGGGTGAATAGCTGGTTCCTACGTGACTTACGCACACCGTTTGGTGGCGCTAAGCAATCAGGAACGGGCCGTGAAGGTGGTCATTATTCGTTAGAGTTCTACACAGAGCTTACTAACGTTTGTATTAAATTATAAGGAACAACAATGGATCAAGATAAAATCATTCAATACGGTGACGAGCTGTATAACGCGTTAATTACACGTCAAACCATCGCGCCTATTACTGAACGTTCACCGGACGTAACGATTGAAGATGCCTATAAAATTCAGCATCAAATGCTTAAACGCCGTATAGATGCAGGTGAAAGCATTGTCGGTAAAAAAATTGGTGTGACCAGTAAAGTAGTCATGAACATGTTGGGCGTATACCAGCCAGATTTTGGTTATTTGTTAACCGATATGATTATTTCAGAAGGCCAAGAAATTCCAGTCTCTGAAAAAATGATTCAACCAAAAGCTGAAGGCGAAATTGCGTTCATTCTAAAGAAAGATTTATGTGGCCCAGGGCTGACTAGCGCAGACATCCTAGCGGCAACAGAAGCAGTCATGCCTTGTTTTGAAATTGTTGATTCTCGTATCACAGATTGGAAAATTAAAATTCAAGACACCATCGCAGATAACGCATCATGTGGTTATTTGGTGTTAGGCGGTACAGCAGTAGACCCACGTAAAGTAGATTTAGGCGTGTGTGGCCTTGTGTTAGAGAAAAATGGCGAACTTATGCACACAGGTGCTGGCGCAGCGGCGTTAGGTTCACCAGTGAATGCGATGGTATGGTTGGCTAATACAATGGGTGCATTAGGCGTTACCCTGAAAGCAGGTGAGGTTATTTTGTCTGGTGCGTTATGTGCGATGGTCGATGCAAAAGCGGGTGATTCAATGCGCGTAAGCATTGGTGGTATCGGTTCATGCGGCGTTCGCTTCGTATAATTTAGGAGAATAAGAAATGGCAATTAATTGTGCAATGATTGGTTCCGGTAATATCGGTACCGACTTAATGGCAAAGCTTAAACGCAGCGCTAACTTAAACCCAGTTTGGATGGTGGGTATTGACGAAAATTCTGACGGTTTATTAAAAGCGCGCGAAGCGGGCTTGAAAACAACGCACGAAGGTGTTGACGGGCTGTTAAAGCATATTGAAGAAGATAATATTCAGATCGCATTCGATGCAACCTCTGCTTATGTGCACGGTGAAAACAACCGTAAACTTCAAGAAAAAGGTGTGTTGGTTATTGATTTAACACCCGCTGCGATTGGCCCTTTCTGTGTGCCACCCGTTAACTTGAAAGACCACGTGGGTGAGCAAGAAATGAACGTGAACATGGTAACGTGTGGCGGTCAGGCAACTATTCCAATGGTAGCGGCAGTTAGCCAAGTTCAAGCGGTTGAGTACGGTGAGATTATTGCGACTATTTCATCAAAATCTGCAGGACCTGGAACACGTAAAAATATTGATGAATTTACGTTTACAACATCAGGTGCTGTTGAAAAAGTTGGCGGCGCCAAAAAAGGTAAAGCGATTATTATTCTGAACCCTGCCGAGCCACCGTTAATGATGCGCGATACAGTTCATTGTTTAACAGAAACAGAGCCAGATCAGGAAGCGATTACCGCGTCTGTTCACGCAATGATTAAAGAAGTACAAAAATACGTGCCAGGGTATACATTAAAAAATGGCCCTATCTTTGATGGTAACCGTGTCAGTATCTTTTTGGAAGTTGAAGGCTTAGGTGACTACCTTCCGAAGTATGCAGGTAACTTAGATATTATGACGGCTGCAGCAACACGTACCGCCGAAATGTTTGCCGACGAAATAGAAGCAGGCAGACTGACGCTAACCAAGCTAAGTGCTTAGGAGAGGATGATGGACTTAAAAGGCAAAAAAATAAGATTACATGACAATGCGCTACGTGATGGAATGCATTCAGTTGGGCATCAATTTACGCTAGACGACATGGTGCGTATGGCGACTGCTCTTGATGATTCGGGTATGTCACTTATTGAAGTCACACATGGTGATGGATTGGGTGGCTCGTCCGTTAACTACGGTTTTGGTCTTCATACCAATAAAGAATATTTAGATGCAGTTATTCCTAAAATGAAGAACGCAAAAATTTCTGCGTTGTTATTGCCCGGTCTTGGAACAGTTGAAGACCTCATTATGGCTGCAGATTGTGGTATTTCTACAATAAGGGTTGCAACACACTGTACGGAAGCTGATGTGTCAGAACAGCATATCAAAAAAGGCCGAGAACTGGGTTTAGACACAGTTGGCTTTTTAATGATGGCACACATGACACAACCTGAGGCGTTATTAGAGCAAGCTCAGAAGATGGTTGATTATGGTGCAAACTGTATTTACGCCACGGATTCAGCGGGTTATTTGTTACCGGACGATGTAACGTCACGGATAGGTATCTTGCATGATGCGTTTGGTGATGATATTGAAATCGGTTTTCATGGACATCACAACATGGCAATGGGTATTGCAAATTCATTAGCTGCTGTAGAAGCAGGTGCAAGCCGTATTGATGGTTCTGTAGCCGGTTTTGGTGCAGGTGCAGGCAATACACCGCTAGAAGTGTTCGTTGCTGTATGCGATCGGATGGGTATTGATACGGGTGTGGATGTGGACAAAATAATGGATGTTGCTGAAGATATCGCGCTGCCATTAATGCCAACACCAACACGTATTGATCGTGACGCATTAACGTTGGGTTATGCCGGTGTGTACTCGTCTTTCTTATTGCACGCAAAACGTGCTGAGAAAAACCACGGTGTACCAGCAAAAGATATATTAATGGAACTGGGAAGAATGGGTGCTGTGGGCGGTCAAGAAGATATGATCGAAGACGTGGCGCTAAACATTAAAAAGAAATTAGCTTAGGGGATTACCGTGGCATTAGATACAGCAACACTTGAGAAAATAGCAGCGCATTTAGAAGATGCGGAATTAAATTGTAATGAAGTAATTAAAATTACAGATGATTACCCAGATATCACATGGGAAGAATGTGATGAAATTCAATGGATAAATCGTCGTCGTAAAGAAGCGCGCGGCACCAAAATAGTGGGCATGAAAATGGGCCTGACCTCCATGGCTAAAATGCGCCAAATGGGTGTTGATAAGCCATGTTATGGTTATTTAGCTGACTATTTTAGTGTGCCAGATGGTGGAGAAATTAAAATATCTGAACTGATTCATCCAAAAGTAGAAGCAGAAGTTGCATTTGTAACAAAAAAAGAACTGAGCGGCCCAGGTTGTCATATTGGCGACGTGCTATCAGCAACAGATTTTATTATGCCAGCTGTTGAAATTATCGATTCTCGTTACAAAGACTTTAAGTTTGACATTAAAAGTGTGCAAGCAGACAATTCTTCATCTGCACGGTTTGTAACAGGTGGTCGTATGCGTCCGGTTAGTGAACTAGACCTTAAAACACTTGGCGTGGTGATGGAAATTAATGGAGAAGTCGTGGATCTTGGCGCAGGTGCTGCAATTCTAGGCCACCCCGCTGCTGCTATTGCTCATTTAGCAAATATGTTAGCTGAACGTGGCGAAGTGATTCCAGCAGGTACCTTTATTATGGCGGGTGCAATCACGGCCGCTACTGCTGTTAAACCAGGCGATAACGTAACAGTACGTTACCAAGATTTAGGCACTCTTAGCATGCGTTTTGTAGAGTAATAAGGAGTTAATTATGCCAATAGCAACTATTAATATTGTAGAAGGTAGAACAGATGAGCAAAAAGCATTGCTCATTAGAAATATGACAGATGCAATTTGTGAATCACTGGGGTCACCCATTGAGGCAGTTCGTGTTATTGTTAACGAAATGCCAAAAACACAATTTGGAATTGCGGGTAAAACAGCGAAAGAACTGAGTAGATAAGACTTATTAAATTAAGAGGAGAACAATATGTATCAAATACCTAGAGCAGAATGGTATGACTTAACCCGTGCTACTAACTGGACATACAGTTATGTGACGGAAGACGAAATGTTTCCAGAAGAAATGAGTGGAGCACGTGGTATTCCTATCGAAGAGTGGGAAACATACGATGAACCTTATAAAGTTTCATACCCAGAATATGTCGCTATTCAGCGCGAGAAAGATGCGGGTGCCTATTCAGTTAAAGCAGCGCTAGAACGTGATGCATACGTTGACCGTGCAGACCCAGGTTGGATTTCAACCATGATTGCTCATTACGGTGCGATTGCGGTAAATGAATACGCAGCGAGTTTAGCTGAGGGCAGAATGGCGCGTTTCGCTAAGGCTCCGGGTAACCGAAATATGGCGACGTTTGGTACGTTGGATGAAAATCGTCATGGACAAATTCAACTCTTCTTCCCGCACGCAAATATCAAACGTAGCCGTCAATGGGACTGGGCGCATAAAGCGATGCACACAAATGATTGGGCATCTATAGCTGCTCGAGCATTTTTTGATGACATCATGTTATGTCGTGATGCAGTCGCCGTGTCTATTATGTTGACCTTTGGTTTTGAAACTGGCTTTACTAATATGCAGTTTTTAGGGTTAGCAGCAGATGCGTCTGAAGCAGGTGACCATACGTTCGCCAGCTTGATATCAAGTGTGCAAACAGATGAAGCGCGTCACGCTCAGCAAGGTGGGCCGTCATTAAAAATCTTAATTGCTAATGGCCATAAAGAAGAAGCTCAAAAATTAGTAGACGTGTCAATTTGGCGTGCTTGGAAGCTGTTCTCTGTGTTAACGGGCCCAATTATGGATTACTACACACCGTTAGAACACAGATCCCAATCATTTAAAGAGTTTATGGTTGAATGGATTATTATCCAATTCGAACGTCAACTGGCTGATTTAGGCTTAGATGCCCCTTGGTTCTGGGATGATTTGGTCAATGACCTTGATGTTACACATCACGGTATGCACCTAGGTGTTTGGTATTGGCGCCCAACCGTATGGTGGAACCCTGCAGCTGGTGCATCACCTGAGGACCGTGAGTGGCTTGAGGAAAAGTACCCAGGTTGGAATAAAACATGGGGCAAATGTTGGGATGTTATTACAGACAACTTAAACAATGGCCGTGAAGATCTTACTTTACCTGAAACACTCCCATATGTTTGTAATATGTGTCAATTGCCCATTGTTGGTACACCAGGTAATGAATGGAACGTACAAGATTTCCCTCTGGAATTTGAAGGTCGTTTGTATCACTTTGGTTCTAAGGCTGATCGCTGGTGCTTTGAACAAGACCCTGAGCGTTATAAAGAACACCAAAACTTGATTGACCGGTTCTTGGCAGGTGAAATTCAACCTGCCGATTTACCAGGTGCATTGGCTTATATGGGTTTAGGTCCAGGTGAAATGGGTAAAGATGCGCATGATTATGCATGGGCAGAAGCTTTCAAAAAACAAGCAGAAGTAGCTTAACTAAACAGCTCCCCGCCTGAGGGCGGGGGCTAGATAAGGAGAAAAAAATGGCAGCATTTCCGATTAATTCAAATTTCCAAGGTGACTTTGTGATGCAACTGGTACCAGTTGATACCGATGACACGATGGATCAAGTAGCAGAAAAATGCGCGTACCACTCTGTGGGTCGCCGTGTGGCACCACAACCAGAGAAAGTTATGCGCGTTAGATTACACAATGCAAACGATAATTTTCCTCGTGATATGAAGGTATCTGATGCAGGTTGGCGACCAACTGAAACGTTAGACATTATCTTTGCAGATCAATAAAGCTAGGGGGAATAGATATGGCTTTTGAAAAAATATGTACGGTAGATGATGTTTGGGAAGGCGATATGGATGCCTTTGAAACAAAAAATGGAACACAAGTACTTGTTTTAGGTGTTGATGGCGGAGGTTTTAAATCGTTCCAAGCGATTTGCCCGCACCAAGAAATTGAATTGGTAGAAGGTGAATTTGATGGAAAAGTGCTCACCTGTAAAGCCCATCTTTGGCAGTTTGATACTGCGAATGGTCAAGGTTTGAATCCAACCGATTGTAAAATTGCAGAGTACCCGATAAAAACTGAAGGCGACGACATATTCGTCGATATTGAAGGGATTGAACCCTTCACTGCGCATTCATAAATAACCGCTTTACCTGAAAGGCTGAACATAAAAGAGAATAACTATGTCAAATTTAAACGATGCATACAAACAGAATAAAGTAGGTCCAATCTTTAATGGTGGTGATGTTGCTCAAGCTGCTATTGAAGCAGCAGAGTGGGATAACCCAGATAAAGAAATTACCATCGATGATAAAGGCGCATACGTAAGAATTTCAGCTGAACAAGAGATGATTATCACGCGTGAATCTATGGAAGAGGCATTAGGCCGTGATTTTCAAATGAATGAAATTGAAATTCATTTGGGTTCTATGGCAGGGCAAATTGAGGTAACGCCTGAACAAATCCGTTTTTTCTTTGAAAAAACATTATAAGTTAGGATAAAAATTATGAGTGATTCAGCAGAAACATTAAAACCGTTAAAAACGTGGTCTCATCTTTCAAAGCAACGAAAAAGACCAAGTGAATATGAAATCGTTTCAACTAACCTTCATTTTCACACGAACAACAAAGAGAAGCCTTTTGAAGTAGGGCAAGATGCGCAAATGAACGATTGGTACTTAAAGTACCGTAATAATAGCCCATTAACACATGATGATTGGGATGCGTTTAGAGATCCTGAGCAGCTGGTTTATAGAACGTACAATATTCTTCAAGAAGGCCAAGAAGCTTATGTGACTGGGTTACTTAATCAGTTTAGCGAACGTGGTAATGACCAGATGATATCGAAAGAATGGGCATCTGATTTGGCGCGGTTATACACGCCTTCTCGTTACTTGTTCCACGCGTTACAAATGTGTGCATCTTATCTTCATCAAATGTCACCAGCGAGTACGATTTCAAACTTATCAACCTACCAAGCTGCTGATCATTTACGTTGGGTAACGCACAGTGCGTACCGTACATGTGAGTTGGGTAAAACTTGGGACGATGCAGGATTTGGCAAAAACGAGCGCGAGCATTGGGAAAAAGATGCGGCTTGGCAGGGTTTTAGAGAACTGGCTGAAAAAACATTGGTGATTTGGGACTGGGCAGAAGCAACCGTTGTTTTAGAAGTGGTTCTAAAACCGGCTGTATCCGCGGCTGTACAAAAACAACTTGGTTTAGCTGGTGCTGAAAATGGCGATACATTATTGTCATTACTTAATGATGCGCAAATGCGTGATGCAGAACGTCACCAACGCCAAACCAAATCGTTGATGGAGTTTGCAATGGCCAATGAAGCCAACGCAACGACTATCCAGGGCTGGGTTGATAAATGGCAGCCATTAGCGGATAAAGCAGTAGAAGCATACTGTGCTGCGTTAACTGATTTACCAGATGCTACTGAAGAAGCGAAAGCTTATATGGCGTCTGTAAGGCAGTCATTTGGTTTAAAGTAAGTTATTTATTTTAACAAAAGCCGTGTAATCAACTGATTACACGGCTTTTTTATCCGAACACGCATACTTAAAAAAACTTAACATTGATATAATTCTTCAATTACCTACAAATAATTAGAGCCCTGATGAGTAACTTGAAATTAAGCGTATTAGATCAATCACCTGTACATGATAATCAGCCTGAATCACACGGTTTATTTACCACTGTAGAGTTGGCTAAAGCCTGTGATGAAGTGGGTTATCACCGTTATTGGGTAGCAGAGCATCACGATACGCCTGGCTATGCCAGCCCTTGCCCTGAGATGATGGTGAGTAATGTTGCACACGCCACAAAACGTATCCGCGTGGGCAGTGGTGGCGTCATGTTACCCCACTATGCGTCTTTTAAAGTCGCAGAAACTTTTAAAATGCTTGAAGCATTTCACCCGGGGCGTATCGATGTAGGTGTGGGCCGCGCACCCGGTGGTAACCCAATTTCTTCTGGCGCAATTTCATCACCTAGGCAAACTATTCCGCCGGAGTACTACCCAAGTCAAACACAAGATTTAATCGGCTATTTAAAAAATGGCTTACCGTCTGACCACCCTTTTTGCAACGCAACAGTTGTACCTAAAGATGTAGCTGCCCCTCCTGTTTGGATGCTGGGTTCCAGTGATGGCAGTGCGGAAATGGCCGGTGTTTTAGGCGCAGGTTTTGTGTTGGCGTTATTTATTGGTACACACGATAGGCCACCTGAAATTATTCAACGTTATCGAAACGCCTTCCAAACAGGTGGTAGTCTTGGAAAGCCAGAAGCGATTATTGCGGTTGCCTCTATTTGTGCGGATTCTAAAGAAGAAGCTGAATTTATCGCCGCAAGTCATACCTATTGGAAAGTACAGGCGTTTAGGCATGGCACACGGGACGCGCTGTTTTCACCAGAAGTTGTGATGGATAAGAAGAAACAGTTATCGTTGTCGGATCAAGCCTATTATGATGAAACGTTGGCAACAATGGTGACGGGTACGCCAGAACAGTGTCAGTCTCGCTTGGAGAAAATAGCCGATTTATATAAAGTGGATGAATTGATGATTGTGAATGTTACCCATTCATTTGCTCCACGAATTGAGTCATACAAAAAATTAGCAGCACAATTTAATCTAAATAACTAACACTGGAGATCATTATGAGTAGTAATCCTGAAATAGCAAAAAGCATACAAACAGGCGCGTTTAAAACCAATTACCACGATGTAGGCGAAGGCGATCCGGTTTTCATGATTCATGGTTCAGGCCCTGGCGTGACAGCATGGGCAAACTGGCGTTTGGTGATTCCTGAATTAGCAAAACATCACCGTGTGATTGCACCCGATATGGCAGGTTTTGGTTTTACAGAACGGCTTGATGATTATGAATACACGATGGAAAACTGGGTACAGCACGCCATTGATTTAATGGACGCGTTGGGAATCGAAAAAGCGCACCTTGTCGGTAATTCATTTGGCGGTGGTTTAGCCATTGCATTGGCGATCAAACACCCAGAACGTGTTAATCGCCTATTATTAATGGGTGCGGCAGGTGTTAGTTTTGAATTAACGCCAGGCTTAGATGAAGTATGGGGCTATGAACCATCAGTTGCTAATATGCGCAAAATGATGGATTTATTTGCCTATAACCGTAACTTGGTGACAGACGAACTGGCTGAATTGCGTTACAAAGCGAGTATTCAACCAGGGTTCCAAGAATCCTTTAGTGCGATGTTCCCTGCACCACGCCAGCGTTGGGTAGAAGCGTTGGCTAGTGACCCTGAAGACATTAAAAAAATTCAGCACGAAACACTAATGGTTCATGGACGTGAAGACATAGTCGTGCCACCGATCACATCAACAACGTTATTTGATTTGATCCCTAACTCACAGTTACACATGTTTGGTTGCTGTGGGCATTGGACACAAATTGAACATAACGCGCGATTCATTGAATTGGCGTTAGACTTTTTTGCTGAAGAAAAATAAAGCAAGGTAGAACATTGAAATTTGCTGTTATTGGTGCGGGCGGTATAGGTTGTTACTATGCTGCCCGTTTATTAAATGCGGGTAATGACGTTGCCCTAATTGCCCGTGGTAAGCATTTGCAAGCGATGCAAGAGAATGGCTTGACTGTTAAACACGCCGAGCTCAATTTCAAACAGGCTGTTCAAGCATTTAGTTTAGACGAATGGTTTGATCAAACGCTAGTAAATCAAGTTGATGTGATTGTCGTGTGTTTAAAGGCCATGCAGACGCAGGCGTTTGCTGAACAGTTAAGCCGTTGGTTTAAACAAAGCCAAACAACGAATTTGCCTTTGGTGTTGTCTTTACAAAATGGAGTAGAAAATGAAAAATACCTCGTTGATGCCTTACCAAAAGATTTGGTACTGGGCGGGATTGCAAGGCGAATTGGCGCGCACATTATTGAACCAGGCGTGGTGGAATCGATTGGGCCAGCACAAGTTATTTTAGGTTTGTGGCCTAACCATCAAAAATTGAATGCATCGTTATCAACAAAAATCACTGGGTTAGCCGAGTGTTTTAATGAGGCGCATATTCCAACAGAAGTAGCTGCAGATATTAATAAAGAATTGTGGCGGAAGCTAATCATCAATAATGGGGTTAACCCTTTGTGTGCATTATTAGAACTAAAAACGGGTGATGCTACACCGCGTGCAGATTTAAAGCCCTTAATACGCAGCGCGATGGAAGAGGCGGTATTAGCGGCTAAGGCTAACGGTGTCGAGTTATCGAGACATGATTTAGAAGAAATGCTCGAGCTAATCTCAACCTTTGATTCAATTAAACCATCCATGCTGGTAGACCGCGAAAAGAATCGACCACTTGAAATTGAAGAGATATGTGGCGTGGTTATTCGTGGTTGTGAAAAGTTGGGTGGTGAAGCACCATACAATAAAACGATTTCAACATTGCTCAGTGTTCTTGTTAACAAACAATAGGCGTGATTAATTCTCTGAACCGTATTGCGGGTTGGCTCTTATTTACGGGGCTTGTGTTAACAATATCCAATCAATTTTTGAACGTGTCGCCGATATGGCTGGAAGGAACGTTAGTTTGGTCAGCTGGTATTATTCTGTTTTTTAAGCTCGCAGCAAAACAAAAACTAATTATCTCGGTGATAGGTGGATTTGCTCTACTGAGTTGGCTAATCGCATGGCAAACAGGCGATGCGAGCCAATTATTGGGTGCATTAACGATGAATCAATCAATGATTGTGATGTTGATGGGGGTGCAGTTTCTTCAGCTGGTCGCTATGCCTGACAGTGAAATAAATGAAACCTTGCCGACGGGTAAAAAAGCGTTCATAAAAACGTTCTTGGGTTTGCATTTATTTGGTTCGGTTATCAATATGTCAGCGGTTATTTTAGTGGCTGATCGTTTAACGTCCGTAACCCCCTTAACAAAACAGCAGCAGGTTTTGCTGACCAGGGCGTTTACCTCAGCAGCGAGTTGGTCACCCTTTTTTGCTGCATTTGCAGCGGCCATGGTATTCGCACCAAATGCTTCGTTAACAATCGTTATTTTGACGGGACTAGGATTGGCATGCGTGGCATTTTTAATTACTTACGCGGATGTTATGAGGAAGAATGAGACTGCGATTGATGAATTTGTTGGCTACCCCATGCGGTTTCAAGCACTTTGGCTTCCAGCGGTATTGGCATTAACGGTGATGGTTTTTCATGAATTGATGCCGGATATTAAAGTGATATTGTTAATTGCGTTGTTAGCGGTGTTAATAAGTGGCTCTGTTTTATTTTTTCGCGCAGGATTGGTGATGGCCTCCAAACAACTATTGAGACAGGTAACGGTTGAATTGCCCAGTATGAAAAATGAAATATCTTTATTTTTAATAGCGGGTGTTTTTGGAGCTGGCTTGGCAGCGGTTTTGGATAATTTATCAATCAACGTTCCCTTTGCCGAGTTTGATGGCATTGTGGCATCGGTTGTTATGTTGACTATGTTTGTTCTGGCGCTGTTTGGCGTACACCCTATCGTGAGTATTGCGGTTATTGGGCATTGGATTAGCACGACAGAACCAAACCAAACTTTATTGGCGATGACATTTTTAATGTCTTGGGCCTTATGTGTTTCTACCAGTCCGATGTCTGGCATCAACTTGGCATTGCATGGTCGTTATGGGGTGTCGGGACGAGAGATTTTCAGCTGGAATTTACCGTACGCTATTAAAATGTATTTAATGGCGAGTGCCGTGTTATTGCTTACTGGTTATTTTTTAGGAATTGGACAATAGGGATATTGAATGCGGTTATTAAGAAACTCGCTCATTTGCTAAATACCCAGTATCATACGTAGTATTAATTAAAAGAGGCCAAGTCCTCAACATCCATAAGGAAATAGTGTTTTGACAGATACCCAAAGACAGAACTCGTTTAACCAAGAAGAATTACTAAGTTGCGGACGTGGTGAATTATTTGGCCCAGGTAACGCGCAATTGCCAATGCCAAACATGTTGATGGTAGATAGAGTTACTTCTATTACTGAAGACGGTGGCGCTAATGGCAAAGGTCAAATCATTGCTGAGTTGGATATTAACCCTGACTTATGGTTTTTTGATTGTCATTTTCCTGGTGACCCAGTAATGCCAGGTTGCTTAGGCTTGGACGCGATGTGGCAATTGGTTGGCTTCTTCTTAGGTTGGAAGGGCGGGTTAGGTAAAGGTCGTGCGTTAGGTGTTGGCGAGTTGAAGTTTACTGGCCAGGTTTTACCTACGGCTAAAAAAGTAACGTATAGAATCGATTTAAAAAGAGTCATTATGCGCAAACTTGTTATGGGTATTGCAGATGCAGTAATGGAAGTGGATGGTAAAGTGATTTACGAAGGCAAAGATTTGCGTGTAGGTTTATTTCAATCAACTGAAAACTTCTAAGTAGGAACTAAATATGAGACGTGTTGTTATTACGGGAATGGGTATTGTGTCATCACTGGGTAGTGATGCAGATGCAGTTGCTAAGTCGTTAAGAGCGGGAAAATCAGGTATTAGCTTTGTTGAAGAATACAAAGAAAAAGGGTTTCGAAGCCATGTGGCGGGTGTGCCGCAGATTGACCTTGCTGACCATATTGACCGTAAAGCCAAACGTTTTATGGGTGATGCTGCCGGGTTTGCCTATGTATCCATGCAGCAAGCGATTGATGACGCTGGTTTAACAGAAGAAGAGGTCTCAAACCCTAAAACAGGGCTTATTATGGGTTCTGGTGGCGCATCAACTAAAAATGTTGATGATGCAATTAACTTATTAAATACAAAAGGTATTCGTCGTGTTGGGCCGTATATGGTGCCAAGAACGATGAGCAGTACTGTGTCAGCTGGGCTTGCTACACCGTACAAAATCAAAGGTGTTAATTATTCCATTACATCAGCGTGCGCAACCAGCTCGCATTGTATTGGTAATGCGATGGAGTTGATTCAGCTCGGCAAACAAGACCGTGTGTTTGCTGGCGGTGGTGAAGAAGAACATTGGTCATTAACGATGATGTTTGATGCCATGGGTGCGCTGTCGACTAAACGAAACGATGCGCCAGAAACAGCATCTCGTGCTTATGATGCAGATCGTGATGGTTTTGTTATTGCTGGCGGCGGCGGTGCGGTTGTTGTTGAAGCCTTAGATGTTGCGTTGGCTCGTGGCGCAAAAATTTATGCTGAACTAGTGGGCTATGGTGCAACGTCGGATGGCTACGATATGGTAGCGCCATCAGGTGAAGGTGCAACGCGTTGTATGCAAATGGCGTTAGAAAATGTCGATTCACCGATTGATTACATCAATGCGCATGGCACCAGTACGCCAGTGGGTGATATGGCTGAATTGAAGGCCGTTAAAGTCGTGTTTGGTGACAGTACGCCACCAATTGGCTCAACAAAATCATTGTCAGGTCATTCATTAGGTGCGGCGGGTGTGCAAGAAGCTATTTATTGTATGTTGATGATGAAAGATAACTTCATAACAGCATCGGCAAATATCGATAATTTGGATGAAGCGGCTGAAGGCGTGAATATCGTTCAAGAAGCGCAAACAGATGTGCAGTTGAATACGGTGATGTCGAACAGTTTTGGTTTTGGTGGAACGAATGCGACATTGGTGATGAAGCGATACGAAGCCTAGAGTTAACGTTTTAAATATAAAAAAGCCGCTCAATGAGCGGCTTTTTTGTTTGGTATGAGAATTACTTACGCGGCTTTAATAGCCAATAATTCCATTTCAAAAATAAGTGTTTCGTTTGGCCCAATTGCACCACCGGCACCGTGTTCACCATAAGCTAAGTTAGATGGAATAAATACTTTCCATTTTGTACCGACTTCCATTAGCTGTAGTGCTTCTTGCCAGCCTTGAATAACACCATTAACTGGGAATGTAGCTGGTTCGCCACGTTTAATTGAACTATCAAAAACAGTACCATTGATCAAAGAACCTTCGTAGTGAACATCCACCGTGTCCGTTGCTTCTGGTTTTTTGCCATCGCCTTGATTGAGAACAATGTACTGCATGCCGCTGTCTAGCGTTTGAACGCCTTCTTTAGTGCTATTTTCTGTTAAGAATGTAGCGCCTATTTCTGCATTGCCGCCTTTTACTTCGCCAGCTTTTTCTTGCATATCTTTTTGAAATTGTTCAATAACAGATTGCATTTCAGCAGGGCTTAATAAGCTAGCATCGCCATTGAGTGCATGTGTAACACCTAAAACAAGTGCTTCTGTTTCTACGTCTAATTTATCTTGTTGAATGCCTGCGCCAATTTGTTGGCCCATTGTATAGCTTAGTTTTTGCTTGTCAGTTTCCACTTTGTCCTCTTTACGGTCATAATAAAACGCAACATTCTACACGAATATCGGTATTGAGTGGTTTGACAAGAGGGTTTTCGGCGTAGAAAGTAAAAAGGGCTGGTGTGGAGAAAGACTGGTTATGCTTTTATATCAATAATGCTACCAATAATATCCCCGGCTGTTTGTGCAACCTTAGCGGATGCTTGAACCTGTAGTTCAGCTTGTTTTAGCTCAATAATATTGCTGGTGGTATCTTGTGTACTACTTTCATTGCTCAGCTGCTCAGCACTAGCAAGTTTAGAGCTAGCTTCGTTAGCTTGGCTGATGCCTTTATTAATGCCAATTAAGGCATTATGACTGATTGATCCAACGTCCATAATCGTAGTTAAAAATTGTTTTGACAAGTTAATTATATTAACTAACCTGAGTAAGACTGTGTGCTAGTTCACGATTTTACTCAGGGTTATGCTGATAACACCTCAATCTTTGCAATGTTCAGCTGAGCATAAGGCTGTCATATTCAATATACGCCTGACGGAGGCGAGTGGTTTAAGGACGTGTGCTGGCTTTTCAATACCAAGAAGAATTGGCCCAATGGTGATGCCGTCACCCAAAATTCGAAGCAAGTTGAACGAAATGTTAGCGGCATCTAGGTTTGGAAAAATAAATAAGTTGGCTTCGCCATTTAATTTGGAATTGTTCACCAATTCATTTCTTAAGTTTTCTAATAACGCTGCATCGGCCTGTATTTCCCCTTCAACTTCAATGTTGGGGTGTTGCTCATGAAGTATTTGGACCACATCAGCCATTTTTTTAGCTTCGTTAGATTGGCTGCTACCAAAGTTTGAATGAGATAACATGGCGACTTTGGGTGTTATACCAAAACGTTGGACATATTCTGATGCCTGAAGGGTCATGGCAACTAATTCATCAGTTTGAGGGTTGCTGTTGACCATCGTGTCACAAAAGAAATAGACACCTTTTTGGAGAACAATTGCATTTAGGGCTGCTACAGTTTTCTTGCCCTTTTCTTTATCTAAAATATCAGTGATATGGTCAAGGTGCTTATGATAGTTCCCCACCATGCCGCAAATCATTGCATCGGCTCTATTAAGTCTAACGAGTAAAGAGGCTATCACTGTGTTCTTAGTGCGAACATAGGTTTCAGCTAACCCAGATGAGACGCCTTTTCTGTCCTTTGCTTGGTGGTAGGCTTGCACGCATTCTTCAAAGAAGGGATTGTTATCCGGTTCAATGATGGTGATGTCCTTTTCTATAGAAAACGTTAAACCAAGGCTTGTGATGTTTTCTTGAATGATGGATTTTCGTCCAATGAGGATAGGTTTTGCTAATTCGCCGTTTAAAACTTCTTGTACAGCGCGAAGAACTTTTTCATTTTCACCTTCAGCATAAACAACCCGCTTTGGTGTAAGCTTTGCGCGTTCGAAAATAGGTTTCATGACCATACCAGAGCGGTACACGTAACGTTCTAGAGAGGCTTTGTAGTGTTCAAAATCTTCAATTGGTTTGGTGGCGACACCGCTAGCCATAGCAGCTTTGGCGACAGCTAAAGGGATTTCTATAATTAAGTTTGGATCAAACGGCCGGGGGATAAGGTATTCAGGGCCAAAAACAGGGGTTTGGCCGGCGTAGTTGTCATAATCATCGTTAACCGCCCTATGTGCCAGCGAGGAAATGGCTTCTATGCAGGCTAATTTCATTTCTTTGTTGATGGTGGTAGCACCTACATCTAACGCACCCCTAAAAATATAAGGGAAACATAATACATTGTTTACTTGGTTCGGGTAATCGGAACGTCCCGTTGCAATAATGGCATCATCTCTTACTGCTTTTATTTCTTCTGGCAATATTTCAGGTGCCGGGTTGGCCAATGCAAAAATAATGGGTGATGGGGCCATGCTGGCGACCATGTTTTGTGTCATCATACCGGCACGAGAAACACCTAAGAAAATATCGGCACCGTTTAAGGCTTCAGCTAATGTTCTTAAGTCAGTCTTGGCAGCATAGCGTTGTTTGCGGTCATCCATGCCTTCAATGCGTCCGTCATAAATGATGCCTTTGCTGTCACTGACTAAGATATTTTCTTGCTTCATGCCCATGTCAATTAGCATGTCTAAACAGGCGATACCAGCCGCACCAGCGCCAGATGCGACTAACTTAACGTCAGCAATATTTTTGTTGGCTACTTTTAAGCCGTTGAGTATGGCTGCTGCGGTAATAATGGCAGTGCCATGTTGGTCATCATGAAAAACGGGGATGTCCATGCGTTCGCTGAGTTTCTTTTCAATAAAAAAGCACTCAGGCGCTTTAATGTCTTCAAGGTTTATGCCGCCAAATGTTGGGGCAAGACTGGCGACAATATCGACGAACTTGTCGGGGTCCTTTTCATCTATTTCTATATCAAAAACATCAACACCACCGAATTTTTTAAATAATACGCCTTTGCCTTCCATAACAGGCTTTGATGCGAGAGGGCCAATATCACCTAGCCCGAGCACGGCAGTACCATTCGTGATAACAGCGACTAGATTGCTTCGAGAAGTATATAGGCCTGCAGTTGAAGGGTCTTTTGCAATTTCTAAACAAGGCTCAGCGACACCAGGCGAATAGGCCAACGCCAGGTCTGTTTGATTACTCAACGCCTTGGTTGGAGTAACTTCTATTTTTCCTGGTTTTGGGTGCTGGTGGTAATACAGCGCGTTTTTGATAAGTTTTTCAGACATGGCAAAAAGATATTAAATTGGTTTGATATGAATCGGGGATTATACGGTAAACTAAAAAACTAATTTTCCCCGTTGTGTGTTTATTGCGCCAACGATATTTAACGTTAATAGTTTTACTCATGAATGCTCTAGAAATAAAAAATTTAAAGAAAACGTATAAAAATGGTTTTACTGCTGTAAAAGGCATCGATCTGGACGTAAAAAAAGGTGATTTTTTTGCGTTGCTGGGTGCAAACGGGGCTGGTAAATCCACAACCATTGGCATCATCGCTTCATTGGTTAATAAAACATCAGGTTCTGTAAAGGTATTTGGGCACAATTTGGATGAGGATCCGGACGCAGTCAAAAGGTCCATAGGTCTAGTGCCACAAGAGTTTAATTTTAATCAGTTTGAGAACGTATTTGATATTGTTGTATCGCAAGCGGGCTACTACGGAATTCCACGAAAAAAAGCACTTGAACGTGCTGAAATTTGTTTAAAACAACTCGAAATTTGGGATAAACGAAACGAGCCTTCAAGAGAGCTGTCTGGCGGAATGAAAAGACGCTTAATGATAGCCCGTGCGTTAGTTCATGAGCCAGCATTATTGATTTTAGATGAGCCAACAGCGGGTGTTGATATTGAGATAAGGCGTTCAATGTGGGCGTTTTTTAAGAAGATCAATGAGGCTGGAACAACAATAATTTTAACAACGCATTACTTAGAAGAAGCAGAAAGTTTATGCAAGCATATCGCTATTATCAATAAAGGTGAGGTGATTGAAAACACCGATATGAAAGGGCTGTTGCAAAAAGCAGATGAGGAAGTGTTTGTTTTAAGTCTTGAAAATACGCCTAACGAAGTACCCATTATTTTAGGGTGCGACATTGCTGTGATCGACGAAACAACATGGCAAGTGAGCGTGCTTAAGGAAACGGGAATACATGCGCTTTTTATTGAGTTAAACCGTTTGTCTATTAAAGTGACCGGTGTGCGGAATGAGTCAAACCGGCTTGAGCAGCTGTTTATGAAGTTGTTATCTAACAAGGAGGAGCAATAAATGTTTAGAAAAGAGTATTTAGTTGCTTTGCAGACGATTACATTTAAAGAGGTTAAGCGTTTTACGCGTATTTGGGTGCAAACGTTGTTGCCGTCAATTATTACAACAAGCTTATACTTTTTAATTTTTGGCACCTTGATTGGCTCAAGAATTGGCCAAATGAAAGGGTATGACTACATGGAGTTTATCGTTCCTGGGCTGATTTTAATGGCAGTTATTAGTAATGCGTATTCAAATGTGGTCTCTTCGTTTTATGGGTCGAAGTTTCAACACAACATTGAAGAAATGTTGGTTGCGCCAATGCCTGGGTGGGTTATTTTAGCGGGGTATATTTCTGGTGGTGTTATGCGCGGCTTAATTGTTGGGGTTTTAGTCACTATCGTGTCGTTGTTTTTTACGGATTTACGTATTGCCCACCCTGTCATGATGGTGGTTGTCTTTTTGCTAACGGGCGTGCTTTTTTCGTGTGCGGGGTTTATTAACGCGGTTTATGCAAAAAGTTTTGATGACATATCAATAGTGCCCACCTTTGTGCTGACGCCACTGATCTATTTAGGCGGTGTATTTTATTCTATTGACATGCTGCCGATGTTCTGGCAAACGGTATCTTTATTGAACCCAGTGTTGTATATGATTGATGTCTTTAGATACAGTATTTTGGGTACTTCAGATATACCGTTGGTATATGGTTTTTCTGTTATCGCGCTGTTTATAACAGCACTTTTAGTTATAAGCTTACGCTTGTTAAGCAAGGGCATAGGCATTAGAGACTAAATATTCTCGATTGAATGATGCAGTGCAATGCTGTAAAATTGCAAAAATTTTATTGTTGTTTTGCACTATAATTATATGAGCCACTTGGCCGATTTCGCGTAGTTTCATGTGGCGACGTTGGAGCAAGTAAAATCCAATCAAACATAATAAAACCTAATTAATGAATCACTTTAAGATTAAAAACGGGTTAGATTTGCCGATGACAGGCGAGCCCGAACAAGTTATTTCAGACGGTAATCAGGTGTCCTCTGTTGCCATCATTGGTAAAGACTACATTGATATGAAGCCGACCATGAAAGTTCAGGAAGGTGATCGAGTCAAGTTAGGGCAAATCTTATTTACAGATAAGAAAACAGACGGTGTGAATTTCACTTCCCCAGGTAGCGGCACTGTTAAAGGGATTCATAGAGGAGCTAAACGTGCGCTGCAAAGTGTTGTTATTGAGCTTGATGGCGATGATGAAGTCAGATTTGAAAAGTACGCAGTAAGCGAATTGGCTAAGCTTGATTCGACTGCTGTTGTTAAGAATTTAACTGAGTCTGGTTTGTGGACAGCATTCAAGTCACGCCCTTTTAGTAAAATACCGTCTCCATCAACTACGCCAGCATCAATTCATGTGTCGGTGATGGATACAAATCCACTAGCCGCTAATCCTGACGTGATTCTCTCACAAGATAGCGACGCATTCAAAAACGGACTATCTGTTTTGTCTCACCTAACAGAAGGTACGGTTTATCTTAGTAAGGCTGCGGGTCAAGAAGTTGATGCGCCAGAATCTGTTGAGAAAGTTGAATTTTCAGGTCCTCATCCTTCAGGGTTATCTGGTACACATATGCATTTTATCAACCCTGTTAATGCAAACAATATTGCGTGGACAGTAGGTTACCAAGATGTGATTGCTATTGGTAAGTTGTTTACAACTGGCCGCCTTAGTGTTGAACGAGTAATTTCACTTGCGGGACCAATGATTAATAAGCCGCGTTTAATCAAAACAAGACTGGGTGCAAATACTGAAGAGCTTATTGAAGGTGAGATGCAGGCTGGTAAAGTTCGCGTTGTTTCAGGTTCTGTATTGGCAGGTCGTAAAGCAAGTAACTGGGCGTCATATCTTGGGCGTTACCATGTTCAAGTATGTGCGCTTCAAGAAGGCCGTGAACGACAAGTGCTAGGTTGGTTAAACCCAGCCGGTGAGAAGTTTTCATTCACTAATGCCTTGTTTTCAAGCTTCAATCGAAAGAAAAAAATCCCGATGGATACCGCTGCACATGGTAGCCCTCGTGCGATTGTTCCCATTGGAGTTTTTGAAGGCGTGATGCCGCTGGATATATTACCTACACAGTTATTAAGAGCTCTTGTTGTTATGGATGTCGATTCTGCAGAACAATTAGGCGCACTTGAGTTAGATGAAGAGGACTTGGCTTTATGTTCATTTGTGGATTCGGGTAAACATGATTTTGGGAAGGCATTACGCGCTAATTTGTCACACATCGAGAAGGAGGGGTAATGTCTCGAGTAAGGAATTATTTAGATTCAATACATCCGACTTTTGCTAAAGGCGGGAAACTTGAAAAGTACTATGCCATTTATGAAATGGTAGATACTTTTTTATATACACCGAGCGACGTTACTTCCGGTACAACACATGTGCGAGATGCAATTGACCTAAAACGCATCATGACGTACGTGTTTATTGCCGCATTACCGTGCGTCATCATGGCAATGTGGAATACTGGTCACCTTGCGAATATGGCGATGGCTGATTTAGGGATGACATCGTTAGACACATGGCGCGGTTTAGTGACTAATTTGGTCGGTTATGATGCCGACAGTATATTAGCCTGTATGGTGCATGGCGCAATGTATTACGTGCCAATCTACCTGGTTACTTTAATTGTGGGTGGTGTTTGGGAAATACTTTTTGCGGTTGTGCGTGGGCACGAAGTTAACGAAGGTTTCTTTGTTACCTCCATGCTTTTCTCTTTGATTTTACCAGCGACTACGCCACTTTGGCAGGTTGCCTTAGGTATTTCTTTTGGTGTGGTTATTGGTAAAGAAGTGTTTGGTGGAACAGGCAAAAACTTCTTAAACCCTGCGTTAACTGGGCGTTGTTTTTTATTCTTTGCTTATCCAGCACAAATGTCTGGCGACGCTATTTGGACAGCCGTTGATGGGTTCAGTGGAGCGACCGCATTGGGTATGGCGGCGGAAGGTGGTATTGAGGCTGTGATGGCTTCAGGTATTACTTGGATGGATGCTTTCGTCGGCACAATGCAAGGATCAATTGGTGAAACGTCTACGATTGCGTGCCTCATTGGTGCCTGCTTCCTGTTATACACACGTATTGCTTCATATCGCATTATGCTCGGTGTATTGGCTGGCATGATAGTGACCAGCACAATGTTTAACTTTATTGGTAGTGAAACTAACCCTATGTTTGCCACACCTTGGTATTGGCATGCGGTATTGGGTGGTTTTGCCTTTGGTGCTATATATATGGCCACAGACCCAGTAAGTGCCGCGATGACAAATACGGGGCGTTGGGTCTACGGTATTTTAATTGGCTTAATGGTGATCTTGATTCGTGTCGTAAACCCGGCTTTTCCAGAAGGCATGATGTTGGCGATTCTTTTCGCAAACATGTTTGCGCCATTGATTGACTACTTCGTTGTTCAGTCGAACATTAAAAGACGGGAGAAAAGAAATGCCTAATGAGAATCAAGAGAAGAAGGCTAGTTCTTTGAATTTTCTAGCGCTATCTAATGACAGTACAGCTAAAACATTCATTATGGCAACGTTGGTTTGTTTAGTTTGTGCCGTGTTTGTATCGGTTTCTGCTGTTGCTTTAAAACCGTTACAAATACTTAATAAAGAATTAGATAAGAAAAAGAACATTTTGCAAGTGGCTGGCTTATATCAAGATGGCGATGATATAGAAGCAGCGTTTTCCAAAATTGAAATTAAGTTGATTGATCTAGAAACAGGTGAATACACAACTGAGCTTGATGCCGCTACGTATGATGAAATAAAAGCAGCTAAAGACCCTACACTTAATGTTCAAATACCAAAAGAAAAAGATCTGGGTAGTATTCGAATGCGCCCTAAATTGATGCCCGTTTATCAAGTGAAAGATGGCGATAAAGTAACACAGCTTATTTTACCAATTAATGGTTATGGCTTATGGTCAACGTTATACGGGTTCCTTGCAGTGGAAAATGACGGCCAAACAATTGTTGGCTTGAGTTATTACCAGCATGCAGAGACGCCAGGCTTAGGTGGTGAAGTTGATAACCCTAAATGGAAAAGTTTATGGTCTGGCAAGAAAATTTATGGGCCAGATGGCAACGTTGCGATTGACGTGGTTAAAGGTTCAGTGGCACCGGGTGCGAAGGGCGGTGAATTTCAAGTGGATGGTTTAGCAGGTGCAACGCTAACAAGTCGTGGTGTAGGTAATATGCTGAAGTATTGGATGGGTGCTGAAGGTTATCAACAGTACTTGAATAAAATTCAAGCAAACGGAGTATAAAATGAGTAATGAATCAAAAAAAATCATACTAGATCCGTTAATTGATAATAACCCGATTGGCTTACAAGTTTTAGGTATTTGTTCTGCTTTAGCGGTTACAACAAATTTAGGCACTGCATTGGTGATGAGCCTTGCGCTTACGTCAGTATGTGCGTGTTCAAACTTATCAATTAGCATGATTCGAAACCATGTGCCGGGTGCTATTCGAATTATTGTTCAAATGACCATTATTGCTTCTTTGGTTATTGTTGTTGACCAGGTATTGAAAGCTTATGTTTATGACCTAAGTAAACAGCTATCAGTTTTTGTTGGGTTGATTATTACTAACTGTATTGTGATGGGGCGAGCAGAAGCATTTGCGATGAAAAACCCACCAGGTGTAAGCTTTTTAGATGGAATTGGTAACGGGCTAGGCTATTCAGTGGTGTTGATATTTGTCGGCGTTTTTCGTGAGCTATTTGGTTCAGGTAAATTGTTTGGAATCGAAATTCTGACAACAGTTAACGAAGGTGGTTGGTACGTGCCGAATGGTTTGATGTTATTACCTCCTAGTGCGTTCTTTATCATTGGTTTAATGATTTGGGGGATTCGTGCAATGCGCCCTGCGCAAGTAGAAGCACCTGATTTCAAGATCAAAGAAGTTAATGGAACGGAGACTATTTAATGGAAGCGTATATTAGTTTATTTGTCCGTGCAGTATTCGTAGAGAATCTTGCGTTAGCTTTCTTCTTAGGCATGTGTACTTTCTTAGCGGTGTCTAAGAAGGTCTCAACAGCCATGGGTTTAGGTGTTGCGGTGATTTTGGTGCAAACATTAACGATGCCCCTGAATAATATTTTGTATCACGGTTTATTAAAAGACGGTGCGTTAGCGTGGGCTGGTTTACCTGATGTTGATTTAAACTTCTTGGGCTTAATTGTTTACATCGGTGTGATTGCGGCGGTGGTTCAAATCCTTGAAATGGCGATGGATAAATTTACGCCCGCGTTATACAACGCGTTAGGTGTTTTCTTACCGCTCATTACAGTGAATTGTGCCATTTTAGGTGGCTCATTATTCATGGTAGAACGTGACTATGGGTTTGGTGAGAGCGTCGTGTTTGGTTTAGGTAGTGGCTTAGGCTGGGCGCTTGCTATAACAGCAATTGCCGGCATAAGAGAGAAACTGAAATATGCCGATGTGCCCGATGGTTTACAAGGGTTAGGTATTACATTTATCACGGCAGGCTTAATGGCGATGGCCTTTATGGCTTTCTCCGGCATTCAACTGTAATTAGGAACTCGGTATGTTAGAAATTGGTTTAGGTATTTCGTTTTTCACAGGCATCGTCTTAATACTGGTTGTTATTATTTTAGCGGCTAAGTCTAAGTTAGTAGCCCAAGGTAATGTAAGCGTTCTTATCAACGGTGAAAAAGAAGTTAAGGCCGCTGTGGGTAGCAAGCTCCTTGGAGCGCTGGCAGATGCACAACTTTTTGTGCCATCAGCATGCGGTGGTGGTGGTACATGTGGTCAGTGCAAGGTACGCGTTCAAGAAGGTGGTGGATCAATGCTTCCAACGGAAGGAACGCACATTAATAAAGGCCAAGAAAGAGATGGTGAGCGTTTGTCGTGTCAGTTAACTGTTAAACAGGACATGAAAATTACGGTACCTGAAGAGGTATTTGGTGTTAAAAAGTGGGAATGTACAGTTAAATCTAACCACAACGTTGCAACATTCATTAAAGAACTTGTGCTCGACCTTCCAGAAGGCGAAGACGTAGGTTTTCGTGCAGGTGGTTATATCCAAATAGAATGTCCACCACATGTGGTTGATTACAAAGATTTCGATATTGAAGAAGAGTACCGAGGCGACTGGGATCACTTCAATGTATGGCGCTATAAATCGACAGTTGAAGAAGATGTGCTTCGCGCCTATTCAATGGCGAGTTATCCTGAAGAAAAAGGCATTATTATGCTGAATGTGCGTATTGCTACACCGCCTCCACGTGGTGGGGATGATATCCCTCCTGGTAAAATGTCGTCTTACATCTTTAATTTAAAACCCGGCGATAAAGTAACGATATCTGGACCATATGGTGAGTTCTTTGCTAAAGAGACTAAAGCCGAAATGGTATTTATTGGTGGTGGTGCTGGTATGGCACCTATGCGTTCTCATTTGTTTGACCAACTTCGCCGGATAAAAACAGATCGTAAAATATCATTCTGGTACGGTTCAAGAAGCTTAAAAGAAATGTTCTACGTAGAAGATTTCGATATGCTGGCAAAAGAAAATGATAATTTTGAGTGGCACGTGGCCTTATCTGACCCTCAACCTGAAGATAATTGGGATGGCTTAAGTGGTTTTATTCATGAGGTTATTTTAGAACAATACCTTAAAAACCACCCTGCGCCAGAAGATTGTGAATTCTATATGTGTGGCCCTCCAATGATGAATTCAGCGGTTATTAAAATGCTTCAAGATTTAGGTGTTGAAGACGATAATATAATGCTTGATGATTTTGGTGGTTAATTGAAATTCATTAAACGACCCGTTAAGAACGTACTGTTTTTAACGGGTTTTTTTATACTTGTTACGCTCGCAGGTTGTGAATCACAACAAAGCCTGTCTACCTCTTTCAGGGGTGGGACGATGGGCACAACTTATCATATTAAAGTCTCATCAGAACTGTCTTCGCAAGAGACGGTTGTTATGGAAAAAGCTATTGATGATGTGCTGTTACAAGTGAATGAATCTTTTTCTACGTATATAGAAACGTCAGAAGTATCAACATTTAATCAAAATAAGAGTCATGAAGAGCAGGTTAAGTCAGCAGAATTTATACGTGTCCTTGAAGAAGCGTTACGTATTAGTGATGCCACTCAAGGCGCATACGATATTACAGTTGGGCCTTTAGTAAATTTATGGGGTTTTGGCCCGAGCTTTCAAGCAGACGACGTACCAACCGATGCCGAGATTAAACAGGCGAAACTAGCGGTTGGCTATAAGAATATTGTTGTTAATAATACTCGGAAAGCTATAAAAAAATTAAACCCTGACATATACATAGACTTCTCATCAATTGCTAAAGGCTATGGTGTTGATAAAGTGGCTAATTTTATCGAATCAAAAGGTCATGCCAATTATATGGTTGAAATTGGTGGTGAGATGCGGGTTAAAGGAAATAACCCTGAGGGTAATAAATGGCGAATAGCTGTTGAAAATCCAGATTCAGTAGAAAGGTCTATACATCAAGTTATTAACGTAAGTGATACAGCCATTGCAACGTCTGGAGATTATCGAAATTTTTTCGAAAAAGATGGCGTTAAATATTCGCATACGATTGACCCAACAACTGGTCGGCCAGTTCAGCTTAGTTTGGCGTCAGTTACTGTTTTAGCAGATAGCAGTATGACTGCAGATGCATGGGCAACCGCTTTTATGGTGTTAGGCAGCAAAAAAGGGTACGATTTAGCCATTGAAGCTAATTTAGCGGTATTGTTTTTAGTGAAAGATGGGGATAGTTTAAAAGAATTGAAAACCCCTAAATTTAAGACAATGATTAAGGAATTAAAATCATGAATACATTTTTAATTACATTTTTAGTTTTTATGCTTTTCGTTGCGGCAATGGCAGTTGGTATCATTTTTAGTAATAGAACAATTAAAGGCAGCTGTGGTGGTTTAAATAACGTTGATGGCTTAGAAGGCGATTGTATGCTCTGCAGTAATAAGACGTGTGAAAAAAAAGCAACAGTAAAGACGTGATAACAACCTGTTTGATAAATTAGGTGGCGTTTTTTTAATTATCTTGCACGTTCGAAGGGAAAGCCGTGATTAGTTTTAAGAACGGTCAATTTAATATAAGTGAGGGATGTATGCTTAAGTCGGTATTAGTAAAAGATTACATGGCAAAAAATTTAACAACGTTTACGCCTGAAATGGATATATCAGAAGCTATTAAGTACCTTAATAAACATAAAATATCGGGTGCTCCTGTCGTTAATGATCGAGGCCAATTGGTTGGAATGCTGTCAGAGCAAGATTGCTTACAAGTAGCGCTCCAATCTACGTACTATGAAGATTGGGTGGGCGGAGAGGTGTCTCAATATATGACGTCTCCGGTTAAAACAGTGTCCGACTCAGCCAGTGTGGTAGATTTAGCAGAGAAATTTATAAATTCTTCATATAAGCGTTACCCTGTTCTCGATGAAGACGGTAGTTTGGTTGGGCAGATTAGTCGAAGTGATGTGCTTCGTGCGTTAGATATACTTTGGTAGACCTTGTCTGATACGTTTTATTGGTACGATTACGAGACGACAGGAATCGATGCCGCTAAAGACCGTGTTGTTCAGTTTGCAGGCATAAGAACAGATGTAGACTTTAACCCTGTCGCTGAACCAGACGTATTTTACTGCAAGCTTCATAACGATATATTACCGCATCCGGAGGCTTGCCTCGTCACTGGTATTTCGCCTCAATTAGCTAATGAGAAAGGTCTACTCGAATGCGAATTTATAAAGCGCGTACATCAACAATTTAGCACGCCACAAACCTGTGTTGTTGGATACAACAGTATTCGGTTTGATGATGAATTTACGCGTCATTTGTTATATAGAAATTTTTTCGACCCGTACGCGCGCGAATGGAAATCGGGCAATTCGCGTTGGGATTTAATAGATGTCGTTAGAATGACCCATGCGTTGCGCCCTGAAGGCATTAACTGGCCAAAACGGGATGGAGATTTGCCAAGCTTTAGATTAGAAGCACTAACTAAAGCCAATGGAATTTCACATGAATCTGCCCACGATGCACTGTCTGATGTACACGCAACAATTGCCTTAGCAAAACTGATTAAGCAAAAACAGCCTAAATTATATTCTTGGGGCTTAGGTTTGCGTGATAAGAAACAAGCCGGTGCAAACCTTGATTTAATAAATCATACGGCGATTGCACATGTGTCGAGTAAGTACCCAGCAAGCCAAGCCTGTTTAGGCGTTGTGGCGCCATTAATAACTCATCCCATTAACAAAAATGGCGTCGTGGTTGTTGATTTGTCAGTGGACCCACAAGCATTGATTGATTTATCGGCGGACGAAATATACCAACGGCTATATACAGCAACAGCTGATTTGGCTGATGGTGAACAGCGCATTCCACTGAAAACTATACATTTAAACAAGTCCCCAATGTTAGCGCCGCTGAATACCTTAACGGATGAACTAAAAAGGAAATTAGATATTGATTTAGTGCAATGCGAAGCAAATCGGCAAACCATTTTAAAGGCTGATATAGCGGACAAATTATCCGCGGTGTTTATCATTAATGAATTTGAAACACAAAATGACCCTGACTTCATGTTGTATGGGGGCGGTTTCTTTAGTCATTCTGATGCGCGTCATATGGCACATATCCGTCAGACACCTAAAGAGAAACTAGCAACACTGGATTTACCTTTTGAAGACGATCGATTACCAGAAATGCTGTTTCGTTATCGTGCAAGAAATTTCCCTGAAACATTAACAGAGGAAGAGAAGAAAAAATGGCATGTATACCGACAACAAACATTGAACAACGATAAAAAAGATGGGCGATTAACGCTAATCAGTTATTTTGAGAGATTGGACGAGTTGATTTCAGAAGATAGTTGGAGCGAAGACCAGCAGGTCTTGTTAGAAGACTTGGTAAGCTATGGCGAACAACTTGCAGACAGTTTAGAAAGCTAATGCTGTCAACAGGGCTGTGATTGTTGATAGAATGCAGGCACTAATCAACAACATAATTTTAATTAGGACCAAAAATGGCTGAAACAGTAGAAGAATTAACCGTTAGTTATACTGATGGCGGTATTGAAACAGTAAAAGAACTAGATAAAGTTGTTCTTTCTAAAGGTGCTTGGGCGACAATCATCTATAAGCATCAAGATTGGAATCGGACTAAAGAAGAGTACGGTCCAGACAAATTTACAATTCGTCGTTATCAAAAACGTAACGGTGAGTATCAGCAAAAATCAAAGTTTAATATTTCCAGTGCTGCTCAAGCGGAAGGGATTATTGCGGCGTTACAAGGCTGGATTAAGGCTTAACTGATAATAATTCACCCGGCGCTAGAATAGAAAAAGCCTTGTTGTCTAAATGATGAGTGACAATAGCTTTTTCTAAATCACTGAGAGCAGATTCTGGGCTGTCATCGCCCAGCTTAAACGTTCCATAATGGATTGGTACGCTTATGTTGGCCTTCAGGTCAATATGAGCTAATACAGCTTCTTCGGGGCTTGTATGGGCGCGCTGCATAAACCACTGAGGTTTGTATGCCCCAATGGGCAATAATGCGACGCTTGGAGGCCCCAATCGTTCTTTAACTAGTTTGAAATGTGCTTGATACGCGGTGTCGCCAGCGTAAAAGACAGATTGCTGAAGGCCTTGAATATAAAACCCGGACCATAGGGCGCGATTTGCATCAAATAATGTACGTTTTGACCAATGTTGTGCAGGTGTGGCGGTAATCTTCACACTGTTTATAGAATGGGCCTGCCACCAATCCAATTCAACAATATTAGTAATGCCAGCGCTTTCTAGGTAATGTTTATTTGCTAAGGGTGTAATAAATACAGGCTGATAAAGGCTGTTAAGTTGTTCCAAAGACGCTAAGTCCATATGGTCATAATGATTGTGGCTAATAACAACAGCGTCAATGGGGGGTAGTTCACTAATAGGTATTGGCGGTGGCATCTGACGTTGTGGCCCAAGCCAGCTAAACGGACTAGCACGCTCTGACCAAATAGGGTCGGTTAAAATATTGATGCCATCCACTTGAACAAGGACGGTCGCATGGTTAACCCACGTTACGTTTAATGACGTAGGACGTTTATTTAGTAACGTGTTGGTTTTGTTAGTTAGATTAGTCCAAGGTTCTAGGTTGCGGTTAAAAAACCATGTGAGAAAGTCTTTAGCGCTACGTTGCCCTTTTGAGTCTATGACTAAATTATGGAAATGTTCACCATCATAATGGTTGCTAGCACCACCATGATGCAGCTTACTTAAGTGAGAGCAAGCAGTGAACCCAGTGATGCACAGTGTCATAACAATGATGATGTAAAGAACGGTTTTTTTCATAATGATAGTTAGTTAAAAAAACAAATCTAAAGTGAACTTAGGCATCGATCAGCCTGTCTATTAATACCTTGAGAGAAGATTCAAGACAGTTACTTTAAAGAGGCTTAATTTTTTTGTCAAAAAAGTTGAGTTAATACGTTAATATAGTTCGATACTAAAAAAGGAAATGACATGTTTAATCATCTTTTACAAATTGCATCTTTTAAGTCCGGCCCTCAACACTTTAATACGCCGGTGTGGGTACTGGTCGTTTTTATACTTTTATTTACAGGAGTCCAGGGGTATTCGCTGAGCTTGTCGCCTGGAAACGAAATGATAAGAATGTTTGTGGCAAGTTTTATTAAAATGCTTGTATTGGGTGGAGTGTTGCTCGGATGGATGAGATCGGTCAATATTTCTGCACACTTTTTGTCTACATTCATGATGATAGTCTTTGTTGCGCTATTAGTTGAAATTGTAAAACTCCCTTTAACGACCATAATCCGTGACGCAAAATTAACATCAGATGTGACAACGGCAGCTGTCTTATCCATCCCGTTGATCGCTGTTGCTATTTGGCAGTATTTGGTCTGGTTCTACGGCTTGAAACAAGTTGGGGAAAGAACAAAAGGGGAGATTCTAGCGGTGATGATTTCATTGGTCTTAGTGTCTGAAGTTGTAGGTTTTGTATTAAGCAAGATCGGTTCTCCAGTAGAAGGTTTTTAGTTATGGTGACGATAGATTTAATGTTAGGTATTTTAATAGGTACGGTGCTGGGTTTTGTATTATCGTTGTTGTTTAAAAAGTTAGGTGGCGGTGAAGGTTCGTTTAAAGTTAAAGAACTAAAGGCTGAGCATGAGCAGTATCGAAAAAAAGTAGATGACCATTTTGTTAATACGGCTGTTTTGTTTAAAGGGCTAACAGACCAGTATCGTGATGTATATCGACATATTGCTTCTGGAGCCGGTGACTTATGCTCCGATGAAGCAAAAGCATTGCAGGTAGATATGGAAGAACCTGCTTTATTGGCAGAATCGGTTGATGTGGTTGGCGAACAACCGATAGACTCAAATAAAGAAACAACGGTTGAAGAAAAACCGGTTGCTGATGCCGAGGACTCTAAGCAAGAAGAGTCTGTTCCAGATGAAATGCCTTTAGCTGGCGAAGCCGAATTGCCAGCTGATTTAGTTGAAGAGCTAAAGAACAAACAGGGCGTTGATAAGTAATCCATTTGTATTAGCTGTATGTTTCAGGCCACTGTGTTTTAAGTTAAGAAGACCTACGAATTTATGCCAAACGCTTTAAAGGCTGACTTATGGCTGGTATTGGTGACAATACTAGCCGCCGTTAGTTGGATCTTTTCTAAAGAAGCAATAATGTTAATGCCTCCTCTTATTTTTATTAGTTTGAGGTTCTTTCTAGCAGGGTTGTTTTTAACGATTATTGGTTTTCATCAAATAAAATTACTCAATTGGGCGCAATATAAACAAGCTATTCTCGTTGGTTGTGTCTTTACAGTTGGAATGTGTTTCTGGATTATGGGCTTGTATTCAGGGGTGAGCTTAACTATTGGTGGATTTTTAACAAGTTTGGCTGTTCTTTTTTCGCCAATATTAGCCCGCGTTTTCTTTAAAGAATATGTGCCTTCAAGAACTTGGTATGCGATACCTGTCGCGGTAATTGGCGTTGGTTTTTTATCATTGGGGTCTGGGTTTAACATTGAAAGTGGTCAGTTGTTGTTCATGGTGGCTTCTTTGTTTTTTGCTTTGTTTTTTATTTTAAATACGCGTGCTGCCAATCATAGGGAAGTAGGTGGTATTGATGAGGTGCTTGAAATTAGTGAGAAAGTGCCCTCTTTACCCTTAACAGCCATTACGCTATTGGTGGTTGGTGTGATAGCTGGGTGCTTATCTCTGTTAATGGAATCGCCCTCAATTGTAGTTGAGGAGTTTTCGATGGCGATGTTGGGGTGGGTGTTGGCCAGTGCGTTTATTGGAACCGCAATACGTTTCTTCATTCAAACACATGCACAAAGCTTGTCCGAAAATAGTCATGGCGTTGTTATTATGGTTGTTGAACCGGTTTGGACTGCGCTGTTGACAGCCGCTTGGTTCAGTGAACAATTATCAGTGAATGACTTTGTTGGCTGCCTGTTGATTTTTATTTCAATTATTATTATCCGTTGGACTTCTATTTACCAGCTGGTTAACCCTAAAAATAAAACATTACGTGGGACTACCTAAAGCAACGCCAGTTTATGATGAAACTGCACGTGATTTAACGTGCCATGCTGTTTTTAGGGTTCAACAATTAATGCCTCTCCTATTTGTATCGCTATTATTACTGATGGTGGTTAATGATGCGTTCTCTGCAACACAGATAAAACAGGTTGAACTTGCTAAAGAGGTACATTTAAAAAAATCTTCGTTAGCGAGGATGGCAGAGCATCTTAAAACGCAAGAAGACCTTCTCAAACGAGATTTCGCTAATATCACCCTATTGGCTATGTTGAGAAAATACGTTGAAGAATTAGACAAAATAAATCTAGAAGATAAGCAATTAACACCTAAAGTAAGTCGGTGGTATCGAGCCACTAATGAGTATGCAGAAAGAGTCGCTTTGGCGCAGCAATATATTGAATCAGGTTTGCCTTTCTCTTTGAATGTAACACGTGAGGGATGGGTGCTGATTGTTGTCGAAGGCATACCCATGATAGTGTCTGGGCCAAAGGCATCAGATGCAAATATCGCTCGTACAGTTAAAACTGAATATTGCCGTTATCATGATTGCAGTTGGCTAAAGCCTGAAAAAATACTGGTTCAGGAAAATACCAGGCTAGATATAGTCAAACAAGAAACGTGGATTTTTGATCAACGGCTAACACCGGCATTCGAAATTGATAGGCAGTTTCAGTTTGTATTTAAATCGTTCAAACAAAAAAAATTCAAACAAGCAGTGGCTTATAAGGCAACAGATGAAATTAAATTATTTTTGGCTGAGTTAAAAAGAGCGCAGTTGAGTGGTTATTTTATAAATTGGCAATTAATGTCGCAAGAAGTACCCGCGGCAGGTGTAGATCAAACGGTCTTTCTAAATACGGGGGATTTATATTTAAGGTTGGCGTTGCCTTTGCTTGGTCATTTAACATTAAGTGATTGGCAGCGTTTATTAGACTGGTTGAAATGGTCATTATCTGCAGATGGAACTAAATTAGTGATACAACACGCGGATAGTCTGCTGAGCGGTGGTCGATTGCAAGAGTAGTTAGCATCTTAATAGTTGAATAAGAAACAAAGCAACAAAGGCTATTTCATAGCGACTCAATAGAGTTATTTTCTTTACTTCAATGAAAGTTTTGCCCGTTGCGTATAGAATAATACGTTTTAAAATTCACAGAAGATGAGCTTATGATTATTGCACCTAAAATACGTGGTTTTATTTGTACAACAGCACACCCAATTGGCTGTGCTGCTAACATCAGAGAACAAATCGAGTTAACACAGCAACAAGGGGCGATTGAAAATGGCCCTAAAAATGTGTTGGTTATCGGCTCTTCTAGTGGGTATGGAATGGCATCAAGAATTTCAGCTGCCTTTGGTTCAGGTGCCTCAACTATTGGTGTGTTCTTCGAAAAACCGGGTACCGAAAGAAAAACAGGGTCAGCGGGCTGGTATAACACTGCTGCGTTTGATGCCGAAGCAAAAAAGGTTGGGCTTTATGCAAAGCATATCAATGGTGATGCATTTTCGAACGAAGCTAAGCAAAAAACAATTGAGTTAATAAAAGAAGACTTGGGTCAAATTGATTTAGTGGTCTATTCGCTAGCATCGCCTGTACGTAAAGTACCAGGAGATGATGCTGTGACACGTTCATGCTTAAAGCCAATTGGTGAGACGTATCGTTCCACTGCTATTGATACGAATAAAAACATTATCATTGAGGCCGAAGTTGAGCCGGCAACAGAACAGGAAATACAAGACACTGTGACTGTGATGGGTGGCGAAGACTGGGAGTTGTGGATGACTGCTCTAAGTGAAGCGGGTGTGTTATCAGACGGTTGCAAGTCTGTTGCATACAGTTATATTGGCACCTCTATCACGTGGCCTATTTACTGGGATGGCGCGTTAGGAAAAGCTAAAATGGATCTTGATCGAGCCGCCGGTACGATTGATACCCGTTTAAAAGCGATAAATGGCGCAGCTAATGTGGCGGTTTTAAAATCCGTTGTAACGCAAGCCAGCTCGGCTATTCCAGTGATGCCTTTGTATATATCGATGGTGTTTAAAATCATGAAAGAAGAAGACATTCATGAGGGTTGTATTGAGCAAATAAACCGCTTATTCAGGACACAGTTATATAATAATACGGTAGACCAGAATTTGGATGATACAAATCGAATTCGCCTTGATGATTGGGAATTGCGTGATGATGTGCAACAAAAATGTCGTGATATATGGCCGCAAGTTACCACTGAGAACCTTTTCGAACTCACGGACTATGCTAGTTATAAAAATGAATTTTTAGAATTATTCGGCTTTAATAAAGACGGCGTGAACTACGATAATGATGAAAACTCTGAAGTAAATTTCAACGTCGAAACACTATAACAATAAGGAAATTAAAGTCGTTACTGCTCATGGTTTGAGCGGTAGGCTCATTTAGTATGAAAGATAAAAGCGCACATATTATCGTTTTAGGTAATGAAAAAGGTGGTACGGGTAAGTCAACGATGGCAATGCACATTGTTGTTGGCTTGCTAGAAGCTGGAAAAAAAGTAGCGGTCATTGATTTAGATTCGCGTCAGAAAAGTATCGCACGCTATATTCAAAACAGACAGACCTTTATGGCAAAGGGCGGCGCAAAGGTTGCCATGCCAAAATTTACCGTATTGACCCAGTCAGATGCGCCGGTTCTTAAAGACTGTGAAAAAGAAGATCAAGTTAATATTGTTAAGGCCTTGGATGTATACCGTAAAACAGTCGATTTTATCGTTTTTGATTGTCCCGGAAACGATACTTATCTTTCTCGCTTAGCGCATGCATTGGCGGACACATTAGTAACACCGCTAAATGATAGTTTTGTTGACTTGGATTTATTAGGTGAGGTGTCACCAATAGATTTCGAAGTTAAAAAACTAAGTTTTTATGCCGAAATGGTGTGGGATAGCCGTAAGTTTAGATCAGCTAGTGGCAAGCCACCTATGGACTGGGTGGTAACGCGTTCTAGGTTGGCGTCATTAAGCTCAAGAAATAATAAACGGGTACATATGGCGTTAGAGTCATTGCAAAAACGTATTATGTTTCGCCATGTACCCGGTTTGTACGAACGGGTTATCTATAAAGAGTTGTTTCCGAGTGGTTTAACCATTTTAGATCTCGAAAAAGTGAACAGCATGTCGCACGTTGCGGCAAGACAAGAAGTTAGGTCGCTTATTGAGAGCTTAAATTTGTTGTGATTTCTTGATGGGGAGTTTCGTGCTTGATGATGTTCAACAAGATCTTGTTATCCAAGAAACGAAAAAGTACATTGCGTTAGCCAGTCAGCTATATCAACAAGAGTTCGCCTATGTGCCCGTTAAGTTTGACCTTACCGGACGTACTATTGGTATGTATAAGCACATTAAAAAAGGCCGAGTTATTCGATACAATTCACACGTTTTTGCTAAATACTTCGAAGAAAATATTCGAGATACCGTGCCGCATGAAGTGGCGCATTATATTGTTGATATGCAATACGTGAAAAAAGGTACGCGCCCCCATGGGGCAGAGTGGAAGTCTGTTATGGCAGACTTCGGTGCAGATAATAACCGTACTGCAAATTTTGATCTATCCGATATACCTCAACGCCAATATTCGACCATTCCATATGGTTGTAGTTGCCAGCAACATCAATTGGGCGTTCGTCGACACAACAAAATAATAAAACGCCAAGCACAATATTTTTGCCGTGAATGTGGTGATGTTTTAAAAGCGATATGACTTGGTATGTGTATATTATTAAATCTAGCGACGATAGCCTTTATACTGGCATTACGACAAACTTAGGTCGGCGTTTCCAGCAGCATCTAACAGGTAAGGGGGCGAAATATTTTTTTGCGCGTAAGCCAGTAAAAATTGTTTTTTCAGAAAGCCATACCAACCGAAGTATGGCGAGTGTGCGTGAATACGAAATAAAACAACTGACTCGAAAACAAAAAGAGCAGCTCATCCTAAGTTGATATGTATAAACTTATCGCCATATTAATAACACCTTACAAGTAAAATAGACTATGACAGACTCATTAAAAATCGTATGCCCGCACTGTGATGCGGTCAATAAACTACCTGCTGATAAACTAAGCGCAGGTGGCAGCTGCGGTAAGTGTAAAAAGAAACTGTTTGCTGGGAAACCGGTAACGTTAGCGTCTGCTAATATACAAAGGCACCTAGAACAAAGCGATATTCCCGTGGTAGTGGATTGTTGGGCGGGTTGGTGTGGGCCGTGTAAGTCTTTTGCTCCCACGTTTAACCAGGCTGCTAAAAAGTTAGAACCTGCTTACCGTTTTGCTAAATTTGATACTGAAAAAGAACAGCGTTTAGCAACGCGTTTTAAAATTAAAAGTATTCCAACGTTATTGGTGTTTAAAAAGGGTAAAGAAGTGGCAAGACAAGCAGGTGTGATGAGTTTGTCTCAGTTTCAAGCGTGGCTAAAACCGTACAGCTAATAAAGTTAGTGCTTTAGCGCTGACCCGTTTGTATTGCCTTTATTCGCTAGTTGCTCAATGTCGATGGCATCAAATTGATAGTGTTTATTACAGAAGTCACAATCAGCCTCTATCACGCCTCTTTCTTTAATTAATGAGCGCAACTCTTTAATACCAAGGGTTAATAAACTGGCTTCAACCTTTTGTTGAGAACAGTCACATTTAAATTCTACGGGTTGCGGGTCATACATTCGGACGCTTTCTTCATGAAATAGTCGGTGAATAACTTCTTCTGAATTAAGGTTAAGTAACTCATCATCTTTGACCGTGTTAGCAAGCATTTCAACGCGCTCCCAATCCACCTGCTTACCATCATGTTCGGGTAATTCTTGTAGCATCATGCCAACGGCTCGTTCATTATTAACAGCAAACCAAAGGCGTGTTTTAAGTTGTTCAGACTGCGTAAAATAAGCCTGCAAAGCATCAGATAAAGATTCGCCCTCCAAACTAACAACCCCTTGGTAGGCTTTTCCTTTAGTGGGTTTAATGGTCATTACCAGAACGCCATCACCAAATAAGCCTGTTAAGTTGTCTTTAGGCACATCACCTTCCCAATGCGCTAAGCCACGTACAGCTTGTTGGTCGTTTGCTTGGGCGACAAGCATGCTAATGGGGCCATTGCCACGAATTTGCATAATCAGGGAGCCATCAAACTTTAAGGTGGCGGATAACAGTAATGACGCTGCTAATGCTTGGCCTAATTGATCAGCAACTACCGTTGGGTAGTTGTGCAATTCTAGCGCTGCTTGAAAGCTGGTATCTAAGGATGCTATTTCACCGCGTACGCCGAGGTCTTCAAAAAGGAAACGGAAAAGTTGGTCTGTGTTGGTTGTCAAAATAAAGGCTCTTTTTCAATTATGAATATAGTTTAAAGAAAAATAGGCATCAGTAATGAATATAAATTTCCTGTTGCTTGGTAATCAAGATTACACTGATGGTACGAGTAGTTTAATGCAAAGTAATTATGTTTAATGATAAATCTGTTTTACCAACGAAAGAAAACGCGTTGCCAGGGCGTGATGAAGCCATGCGCGTGCCGAGCTCTCATCATGTTAACCGTGGTCACCGTTTAATAGAACCTTTTCCAGAAGGTTACAAAACAGCAGTGTTTGGTTTGGGCTGTTTTTGGGGGGCGGAGCGTAAGTTTTGGCAGTTGGAAGGCGTGTATTCCACAGCTGTTGGTTACGCGGCTGGTTTTACCCCTAACCCAACGTATGAAGAGGTGTGTTCTGGGCAAACGGGGCATAATGAGGTGGTGTTGGTGGTGTATGACTCTTCGGTTATTTCGTATTCCGGTTTATTAAAAACATTTTGGGAATCACATAACCCAACGCAAGGAATGCGGCAGGGAAATGATTCAGGGACTCAGTATCGGTCGGGTATTTATTATTCGATGGATGATGAGGCTGTTTTAGCAGAGCAAACACGTGATGCGTTTCAGCAGCTATTGCATGAGTCTGGTATGGGTGATATTACGACGGAGATTTTGCCGGTGCCTACTTTTTATTATGCTGAACATTATCATCAGCAGTATTTGGCTAAGAATCCGGATGGATATTGTGGTTTGGGGGGGACAGGTTTATCACTAACTAGCTAGAGATGCTAGGCGGGTTAGACGACTCTATTTCTACCTAATTCTTTGGCTTTGTATAAGGCATGATCTGCAGCTTTAATAAGAATGCTTTCGTCAAATTGGCCAGTTTCTGGCGTGATGGTTGCTAAACCTATACTAATGGTGACTCTGTCTGCAGCGCTATTGCCGGAATGTTTCCAGTTTATATCGTATACAGCTTTTCGAACGCGCTCTGCAATGACGTATGCACCACCTTTGTCCGTTGCGGGTAAGATGATAGTGAATTCTTCCCCTCCGTAACGTGCGGCTAAGTCTGATGGGCGAAGGCATTGGCCACTGATTGTTTCGGCAACAGCTACTAAGCAATCATCACCTGCTTGGTGTCCGTAGACGTCATTAAATTGTTTAAAATGGTCGATGTCCATAAACAACAATGAAACAGGCTTTTTATTGCGCTGGGCGAGGCTCCAATCGCCTTTTAACCGTTCGTCAAAGGCACGTCTATTTGCTAAGTTTGTGAGGCCGTCATATTGAGCCATGCGTTCAAGCTTTTCTTGTGATAATTTTGACTCTGTCATGTCGCGAAGCGACTCTATGACTGCGATCATGTTGCCTGCAGGGTCATGGATAGGCGCTGCATCAATGGCTAAATAAAAATGACCGGGTACATTCGGTATTTGACACCAATTTTCCACATGCAAACTGGTTTGCTTATCGCCATTATCGTTGTTTTCTAAATAGAGCTCATTTATCTCCTCGGTTTTATTCTTAACAACAAGGTCAGCTAAGCAATCTCTTTGTTCATCATAAAAGGCTTGCCAGTGATTTTTTGTACCAATGAGTGTTTCAGCTTTTACATTGGTTAGTACTTCACAGGCTTTGTTCCAAATGATGACTTCTCCTTCGGCACCCAATACAAAAGTGGGTGTTACATGATCTTGCATTAAGCGGTTTAAATTTTCTTGTGCGCGTTTTTGTTCGGTGATGTCTCTAATGGTTTCAACAACAGCAATAACCTGACCTTCCGAATTATGGATAGGCCCTGCGTCTATAGATAAGTAAAAGTGGCCAGGTATTTTAGGAATTTCACACCAGTTTTCAGCATGAAAACCAAATTCCGTGTCATCAGAATGGGTTTTATATAATTCGTTTAGTTCTTTTGTTTTTCCTTTAACGACAAGGTCCGCGAGGCAATCTCTTTGTTCATCATAAAAGGCTTTCCAATGATTTTTAGTACCAATAATCTCGCTAGCTTTAACATTGGTTAGGCGTTCACAAGCATTATTCCAAATGATCACGCTGCCTTTTGAATCTAAGACGAAGCTAGGTATCACCAACTGACTCATCAGTGGTTCAAGAAGCTGATTGTCTTGTATCGCCAGAGCGGTTTCATTGCTCATAATTTTTCTCGTCAAAATACGTTTAACCATAAATTATAAGAGTAGCAAAATCTAAGGATGTTACTTGATCGCGTGCGATAAGCCTTAAATCAAATGGGCCCAGCTATTTTTGGTAAGGTCCAGTGAATGGGGGTTTTGTTGTGTTGTTTTAGATATGTGTTGGTTTTACTGAAGTGCTTACAGCCCAAAAAACCCCGATGTGCAGATAAGGGTGATGGGTGTGGAGCTTTAAGCACTAAGTGTTGTTGAGTATTTATTTGGGCACCTTTTTTTTGCGCATAGTTTCCCCAAAGCAGGAAAACAACGTGTTCGTTTTGCTCAGCTACTGTTTGGATTACTTTGTCGGTAAAAGTTTCCCAGCCTTTTCCTTGGTGCGCATTTGGTTTGTTGTATTCTACGGTCAGGACGCTGTTGAGAAGTAATACGCCTTGTTTCGCCCAACTTTCTAAACACCCATGTACAGCGTAAGGGATACTTAAGTCAGCCTGGAGTTCTTTGAACATGTTGCGCAATGATGGCGGGATGCCAACATCAGGTTGAACAGAGAAGCATAATCCGTGCGCTTGATGTGGTTGGTGATAGGGGTCTTGTCCAAGGATAACTACTTTTACTTCGTCTAAAGGCGTAGCTTCAAGTGCATGAAACCAGTTTGATGAATGCGGGTAAATGGTTTTTTGTTCGTTTTTTTCTAGCCTCAGAAATTCTTTAAGCGCGAGCATATACGGCTGTTCTAGTTCCTCATCTAAAAAGGGTTTCCAGCTTTTAGCATTAGACAGTGGCATGTGGCTATTGTATTTGGTTGGCCAGCTTTTCTGCGCGACCAAGTAATGCACCAGAGTCTTCTAGCCCATCAATAAAACGTTGAGGAATGCCTTGTATACCAACTTGTGCACCAACGAGTGCGCCAGTTAACATCGCACGCGCCATGTTTTGGCCACCACCATTAATGGCGTGTAATACAGCGTTTTCGAAATCATCGGAATAACGTGCGGCTAAATAATAACAAGCGGGGAATTGATGGTAAACAGCGCAAGGCATTCCATAAACCAATGACACTTTCCATGCGGGTTGAATTAAATCTTCATGTGCTGCGCGAGCAATGCTAGAGGGTGTTAAAAGGGCGTCTGGTGAAGCAAATGTGCCGGCACCTGATGGCTTGCTGCCGGGTTTTGTCATCGCATGAAATGGCAGTTGTTGGTTGCCAACCAGTTGCATTAACTTACCAGATAGTTCTTCGTCTAACGGGTGGCCTTGAACTAGCATACCTAGAATAGCGCCGTAGGCTACAGTCATTGCGTTAATGGTTTCATCACATTGGGTCAGCATGGTGTTGCTTGAAATGCTACGGGCTAATTCTTGAGGGGCATTAGCATAACGCACCGCTAGCGACAAAATACGTTCGGCAGCTTCGGTATTATCGGTAAAACCTGCTACTTCACCCCATGGTTTAAGGTGTTGTGTTCTTAGCGCCCATGATTCTCGTATTGATTGGCTAGTGAATCCACCGGGGCCAACATTGGGTGTGCCATCCAGTAGGGGGAAAAGGTCATTATCCAAAAGCTGGCAAAAGTCTTCTTCGTTGTATTCGCCATTAACCAACATAGAGTCGATTAGCATGTTTAGGATTAAACCGGATTGTGATTGTTGACCTGCTTTCATGCCGCCGTGATAGCGAGTGGGTTGAGGGTCGGTGTAATCGCTTATCCAATCTCCGTAGTGTTTGCGTTGTTCATCTAAGTCATAAAACCAATGCGGGCCTAATCCTAAGGCATCACCAATGTAGGCACCCATGATGGCGCCTATTGCACGCTCTTGTTGGCTAATGTTGGACATATTTTCTCCTGATTAGGTTTTTATTGTTATATCACTTTGTTGAGTTGTGTGCATCACCTTAGAGACGGCTTAAGTTCTCTGGTAAAATACGGCGATGACTAACATTGATAAAACAAAACTTAGGTTTAATAAACTGCAAAAGCGCTTACGGCGTGAAATGGGGCAGGCGATTGCAGACTATAATATGGTTGAAGAGGGTGACCGTATTATGGTGTGTTTGTCGGGTGGAAAAGACTCGTACACGATGTTAGATATCTTATTAAACCTGAAACATAATGCGCCGATTAACTTTGAAATATTGGCGGTTAATTTGGATCAAAAGCAACCTGGGTTTCCAGAACATATACTGCCTGAATATCTTGAATCGATTGGTGTGCCTTATCATGTAATTGAGCAGGATACTTACAGTGTGGTGAAGCGTGTTATTCCTGAAGGGAAAACAACTTGTGGTTTGTGTTCAAGAATGCGCCGTGGTGCCCTGTACGCGTATGCTGAAGAAAACGGATACAATAAAATTGCATTAGGCCACCACCGAGATGACATTGTAGAAACGTTCTTCATGAATATGTTCAATGGCGGGCAACTTAAAGCGATGCCAGCTAAATTAAAAAGCGATAACGGCAAACATATTGTGATTCGTCCTTTGGCGTATGCACGAGAAAAAGACATCGCTGAGTTTTCTGGGCTTAAAGATTACCCGATTATTCCGTGTAATTTATGTGGTAATCAGGAAAATTTACAACGGGTTCAGATGAAGAAGATGTTAAACCAATGGGATAAAGCGTTTCCCGGTCGCGTTGAAACAATATTCAATAGTTTAAAAAATATACGGCCGTCGCAGCTATTGGATAAAAACTTGTTTGATTTTGAGGCGCTGACACAAACAGATGTTGAACCCCCACGTGAAAGAGTGGTTGCTCAACCCATTATTTTTACACCAACGAAAGTGAGTCATTAAATGGTTGGGTCTTTTTTCTTACGTTGGATATTATCTTTCTGGGTAAAAGTAAAAGTTTTGCCTAGTGACGGCGAACGCCTGAATGCATTGAAGGGTAAAAAAGTCTGTTACGTGATGTACAGTGATGTGTGTTCTAAACAGGTGGTGCTTGAGCAAACATGTAGGGATTTAGGGTTACCCTTACCATCCGCTGGTGTGCAGTGGAATGGTGGTGAAGAAAAGCTGGCTGTTTTTGTTTTAAATAGAATAAAAAACTTATTTTATGATCCAGCACCAGAACGGTTAAAAAGATTGGTAGATTCAGTGGTTTCAGGCGATTGTGATGACGTGCTGATTGTTCCAGTGTCTGTTTTTTGGGGCAGATCGCCGAGAAAGTCAGATAGTTTATTAGGTAGCTTGTTTACTGATGGCGGTTTTAAATCGAATATAGTGTCTCGCTTTTTTGCCATCTTGTTCAATGGGCGACAAACCATTTTGCGTTACAGCGAACCAGTTTCACTTAAGGCGTTGGTTGAGGAAGATCAAACGGCATCATTTTTAACGCGAAAACTTTCGCGTGTTTTACGTCTGCACTTTGCAAGAACGCGTTTAGCCACGATTGGCCCTGACCAGCAAAAACCAAAAAACTTAGCCAATGAATTAGTCCAACAACCTCTAGTTCAAAAAGCCATTGAACGTGAAGTAAGGGTTAAGAAAGTGTCGGAGAAAGACGCTAACAGTCAGGCAAGAGAGTACGCTCAAGAAATAGCGGCTGTTATAAACATTCGAGCAACTATTTTGCTCGAAAGGTTGCTGAGTAAGTTGTGGAACAAGTTATACGACGGTATTGTTTTACATCACTTTGACCGGACAGAGCGTTTATCACGAGAACATCAAATTGTGTACGTGCCGAGTCATCAAAGCCATATGGATTATTTGTTATTGTCCTATGTGTTGTTTGATAAAGGCTTAGCTCCGCCTCATGTGGCAGCAGGTATCAATTTAAACCTTCCCATCGCCGGACCATGGATTAGACGTTGTGGGGCCTTTTTTATTCGCCGTACGTTTAAAGGTAATGTACTGTACGGGGCAGTATTTGAAAGTTATATGGAGTATTTGGCAAGTAATGGTACAGCCGTTGAATACTTTGTAGAGGGTGGGCGAAGCCGTACCGGTAAAAAGCTTAAAGCAAAGCCCGGCCTGCTGGCAATGAGTGTTCGTAGCTACCTGCGCAACCATAAACGGTCAGTTGTTTTTGTGCCGGTTAATTTTGCTTACGAAAAACTGGTTGAAGGGGAAACCTATATTAATGAGTTAAGCGGTAAGCCGAAAAAATCAGAATCTGTGATGGGCGTTTTACGCTCTATTAAGGGGTTAAAAGAACATTTTGGTGAAGTTCATGTGAATTTTGGTTCGCCGCTTATGTTGGATCAACTATTAGATCAACAATCGCCTGATTGGCGCCGTGATGAATTGGCAGACAAACAAGAATGGGTGCCTAATGTTGTCTCTAAGTTGGGCCAACAGATTATGGCGGGCATCAACCAAGCGACACATGTGAATTCGGTAAGCTTGTTGGCGATAACGATGTTAAGTACGCCGAAGCAGACGATCGCTGAAAGTGATTTGATTGCACACTTGAACCTTTATTTAGCGTTATTAAAAGCAGTTCCATATTCAAAAGATATCACTGTGACCGATATGAGCGGGCAAGAAATTATTGCCTATGGTGAGGAATTTGGGCTTATTCAGCGCCATTCACACCCGATGGGTGACATCATGTGTGTGGATCCGCACCAGGCAATATTGATGACGTATTTCCGAAATAATGTCGTGCATTTGTTCGCGTTGCCGTCGTTCATTGCGTGTTGTTTTATAAGCAATACCACGTTACATAAAAAACAAGTCATCCACTGGTTTAAGTTGGTATACCCCTTCTTAAAAGCGGAACTGTCTATGCACTGGAATACTCGGCAACTGACAGCGGTAACGAATAAGACGCTGAGTTGTTTAGTGGATGAAGGATTGATTGAGCAGCAAGGCGAACTGCTTACAATGGTACAAAGCGATGTGATGCGGGTAACAGCCCTTTCCAAAGGGGTGTTGTTGAGCCTAGAGCGTTATTATTTGACGGTTGTGATACTGAAAACTAAGGGTGAAGGTGTATTGTCTCGAGTGGAATTAGAAAAACTGTGTAGTCAGGTAGCGGAACGTTTATCTATGTTGTACGAGCTCAATTCGCCAGAGTTTTTTGATAAGGCCTTGTTCAAAGGGTTTATTGAAATGCTTTATGACCAGAAAATCATTTGGGCAGATAAAAAAGGTAAGTTAACGTTTGGTGATGCTCTAAATTCTATTATTGATGACGCAGGCTTGGTGTTGAGTCACCAAATTAGGCGAAGTGTTCATCAGCTCGTTAAGTAAGTTGTTCGTATATTCTAAAGCCGGCAATATATGTTCCAGCTGCGGAGCCTAAGGTACTAAAAAAGAAAACAAGTAAGGTTCTCGATACTCTGTTTTTCCACCAACCACTCAGTTTTGCCACATCGTGCTTTAGCGTTGAAAAGTCACCAACGCGGGGTTTGCGTATCCAGGCTTCAACAGCAGCAGTGACCATGCCCGCCCCAACGGTTGGGTTTAGCGAGGTTAAAGGCGCTGCTAAAAAGGCAGTGATAATTGTAATAGGGTGAGCATTTGCCAATAAAGCACCTAACGCAGACAAACCGCCATTAATAACAACCCATTCAATAACAAGTTGCCAGCCTAATTCTGGTGCACGGTTAAAGCCAATGGCAAAACCAATAAATACCAATGAGACGATTAACCATGGAATAGCTTTTGGCCAACGGCTCGCTGGGGGGATGGAGTCCAATTCAGCAATGCTTTTAGTGTCAGCCAAATCATTGTCTAAATAGTTTTTAATGCCTTTTAGGTGGCCTGCACCGATGACGACAAGCATGTTTTGGTGTTGGCTAGATGCTGCTTCTTCAGCAATGCGTTGTGCCATGTATTGGTCACGTTCATTGACCAGTGGCACGTAAATTTCTTTTGAGGACTCGGCAAATTGTGAGAATGTAGCATCTAACATATCGCCTTCTTTAAGTTTTTCTATGTCTTCTTCGCTGACCTTTTCCGAAAACATCACGCTGGCCAACAGACCAGAGAATAACTCCAAACGCTTCCACCAAGGTACGTTACGGTAAACACGTTTTAAGGTGGTGCCCACTTCACGGTCTATGAGCAATATGGGCAAGTCTTTTTCTTCAGCTAGGTTAGCTGCCATTTTCATTTCTGCGCCGGGTTCAATACCCAGCTCATCAGCCATTTTTTGTTGGAAAGAACCAAGAGCCAAACTGGCTGCTACCATGGCAGCTTTACCGTTTTTGATAACGCTAAATAAATCCATTTGAGCAAGACTGTCTGGGTCAATTAACGCGTTATAACGGCTTTGGCACAATTCGATGGCAACGCTATCAAACTGATCGCTGGATATGAGTGAATGAACGGCATCGGCGCTTGTTTTTGACACATGTGCCGTGCCTAATAACGTGATTTTACAGTCGTCAACAACGACTTCTTCAGTGGGTTGAGCAGCTAATTGGTTCAAATTATTACCGATGGTGAAAGTTGTATTGAAGGGCATTATACCCATAGGTTTGGTGTTTCACTCTAACGCTCGTATTGTTTTGTTGCTTTTAATAACGCGTAGTGAATTCATGTGCCCAATCATTTGCAACTAAGAACCCTCGGGTAGTTTCTATTGCAGAGTTAGGCTGTCGGCTATAGCCAGCAATGCATATGGGCCTTGGGTTGCTTTCGGCTAAAAATATATCTACTAATTCATCATGACAGTAAGTGTCAGTAGTAGCGCTAAATTCTTGTGGCGCAAACCATTGGTCTTTATTTAGAATCGCCCATGTCATGTTGCCGTGGCTAGTATTTGTGTTGAAATCATTTGCACGTGTCCACCACCCGGCCTGGTGATCGTTAGATATATGGAGTGGGGAATACTGATGGTCATTTGAGATGGGATGAAATAACCGCCCCTTCAATAAACAAATCCGTTGGTCAATGTGAATGCCGAGTGTGTTTAATTGATTAGTTGCGCAGGCATGACTGGATAATTGACTTTGTTTTGTTTGCATCTGTTCAAATTTAATGTCCAAACGGTCTCTAAGCATGGGGCCATGCCAGTTAGCAAGCTGAAGAGTATCGCCGATACCTAAATAAAATTTGCAAGCCACTTCCCAATGTTGGGTTTTATTTAATAGTGTATCTCGGACGATGAAGTCGAATTCTCCAATGGTTCTGTTCTCATCTTGAATTTGCAGGTTTTGAGCAAGAATCTTATATCGCTTGTTAAGCTTAAAAAAGAAACTTAACAAGGTTTCAAAACGGTGGCCCAAACGTTTGTCTTTTTGTTGCTCAAGGAGGTCATGCAGTTCAAAAGGATTAGCATCCAACTGACGTAGCAGGTCGTTTACTTCTTCGTATTGTTGCAACCAAAACGTACTGTTAGTCCAATGGGTGTGGTTAATCGTTTCTTGAATAATAGGAGGGCTGTTAATTAGCCAAGCAAGGTCTCTTACAGAAGTGTGTTTGAACGGTAGTGTTTTGAGCAAGGCTATTTTATTCCTCGGGGGCGTTAAGTAATAGATATAGGTCAATAACGCAATCGGGGATTTTTTCAGCCATGCGGTCTAATAAATCATCATCTTGGGCAATGTCTTCTAGTTCTTCATTTAATAATTCTGAACAGCTAAGTATGGGTAATGTGAGTTCAGCGATATCTTCAGGGTGGGTGGAAAACCACGCCTCCTCTTGAAAAAATATGCCTTGCATAAAGCCTGAGCTCCACAAAATCAACACGTCTTCATCTTCTATGCCGGTTTCAGGAATGTCAGGGAATTCATTATTAAGTAGGGATTGCTTAATGTTGTTTTGAAGCGCAATGATGGTTTCTTTTATAGGGGCGCTGACTGGGGTGTCGGGCAAAATTTCATCCAATACCTTTGTTTCATCAGCAGCACTTGGTTGAATGGCTAAGCTAGTCAAAAAGCCATGCATTTCAGGGTAATACATAACGTCGTCTGACAAGTCATCAGAATCAAAAAAATCTATTAATGTATCCATAATTTAGACCTTATTTATTATGGCTGCCATCGCACCAAGGCATATTGGCCGATTTTTTACAGCCACAAACATATAGCTCTCCATCTCTTTTCGCAACATGTACCAACGGTCTGATGCCATCAGTTTGCCTATGGCTGCCGTCACAAAGAGGGGCCTTAGCAGTTTTACCGCATTGGCAAATATAGACTTCTTCATTTTCTTTGGCAGGCAGGATGTGAGGTGACTGTTTGCTGTACATATTCGTTCTCCGAGTGATTGGATTGATTCGGGTAATATTGTGTAATAATGGATGGAAAATAACATAAACGTAGAGCCGCCCGATATGGAAACATTAACACAGCTTCTTTCATCAATCAGCAGTTTTGTCTGGGGGCCGGTTATATTAACTCTGTTATTGGGTACAGGTTTGTATTTAATGGTAGGGCTTGCCTTTTTACCCTTGCGACAATTAATGAATACATTCTCATTACTGTGGAGAGGGCGAGAAAGTAATGAGTTAGATGATGGCGAAATTAGCCCCTTTACTGCATTAATGACGTCCCTTGCGGCGACGATTGGCACAGGCAATATAGCGGGTGTTGCAACAGCTATATTTTTAGGCGGGCCAGGCGCTATTTTTTGGATGTGGATGACGGCATTGGTTGGAATGGCAACGAAATACGCTGAAGCGGTGTTAGCTGTTAAGTACCGCGAAGTTGATAAAAATGGCGCGTATGTAGGTGGGCCAATGTACTACATCAAAAACGGTTTGGGAGCCCAGTGGCATTGGCTGGCAGTTGCTTTCGCACTATTTGGTGCTATTGCGGCATTTGGTATTGGCAATACAATTCAAGCCAACTCGGTTGCTGATGTATTAAATAGCACATTGGATATACCACTCTGGTTAACAGGGTTCGTGATGGCTGCTATTGTCTATGTGGTATTGATTGGTGGTATTAAACGTATCGGAAATGTGGCGTCTAAGTTGGTGCCTTTTATGGGTGTTGCGTATGTATTAGGTGCAAGTATTATTATTATTCAACGACTAGATTCTGTGCCAACAGCGCTACAATTAATTGTAAATGATGCGTTTACGGGTACTGCGGCTGCAGGCGGGTTTGCTGGTGCAGGCATTATGGCGGCGATTCGTTTTGGTGTGGCACGTGGTGTTTTCTCGAATGAAGCTGGGCTGGGTACGGCACCTATTGCTCATGCAGCTGCGAAGACAAACAGCCCAGTTAGGCAAGGTAAAATTGCGATGTTGGGAACGTTTATCGATACCATCGTTATTTGTACGATGACGGCATTGGTCATTATTCTTACGGGTAGTTGGACGAGTGGTGAAACGGGTTCATCTTTATCTGCACGTGCGTTTAGTATGGGCTTACCTGGTTATGGCGAGTATGTCGTGAGTTTTGGCTTAGCTATTTTTGCGTTAACAACGTTGCTCGGATGGAGCTATTACGGTGAGCGATGCGCTGGTTTTCTATTAGGGGAAAAAATTATTCCTTGGTACAGAATTGCGTGGGTATTAGTGATACCGGTTGGCGCAATAATGGATTTGGAGTTTCTTTGGTTATTGGCAGATGTGCTAAACGGCTTGATGGCAATACCTAATTTAATAGCATTGTTACTGCTTAGCCCCATCGTTTTTAAAATCAGTAGGAATAAAAAATGATGCCTAATTTAAGATGATATAAGTACCTAGGCACTTATTGCTTGATATCGTTTTATGGGTGGGTTTAATGACTGAAGTTGGTAGTTTAACCATTTCTCTAATAAATAATTTAATGCCCATTTTTGGTTCAAAACATCGCGAGGTGAGCGCGCTTCTTTTGCAGAAGAAGGCGTGTAACCGTCGATGCTAATAACTTCTACAGACTTAGTATCTAAATAGACTCGACATGTAAAACAGCCTGACGATGACGGTTCGCTAGTTCCTCGCTGTTTTAATTCTATGATGTGTGTATAGGGCCCTTTTTCTAGAATATCTATGGCGATGAGCGGTGTCCCCAATTTTGCGTCGTGCAGAGGTGGGCTTAAGCGTTGTAGTTTTGCGTAATTTTCTTCACACAGCATTTGCAAACAAAACGACTTGTTAATCGGCCGAACTTGATTAAACATTAATCAATTGAGTAGCCTGCATTTGCGCTATCCGTTTCCCATACAGATACGTCTTTTACGGGGAAGCCACCTTGGGCGACATGGTCAAAAATTATCTTTGCAAGAAACTCTGCAGTAGGGTGTTCATCAACGACCATCACGCGTTCGCCAGCTTGTTGAAGTAACGGTAAAACAGGGTCGTCTTTATGCAACAACATATTGTGATCAAAGGTGTCATCTAACCAGGTTGCAACAAACTTTTTTATATCAGAAAAATCGTACACCATACCTTGTTCATTAAGCGTTTTAGATTCTAAAGTTATTGCTACTTGAGCAGAATGCCCGTGGAGATGTTTGCACTTACCGGGATGGTTCATCAACCGGTGTCCGTAACAGAATGTGAACTTTTTGGTTATACGATACAAATGGGAAACCTCAGTTAAGTTGCTTTAATGCCTTCAATAGTAGCGGCTACTTCATATGCGTTGCCATCTACTTCAACCACTCTAACAATTTGGATTAGTGCATTGAGCGGCGGGGTGATTTGGTTAATGGGGCTGACAGTTATATCTAAAGAAGAGCCTTCTTCAACAAAACTCTCGGTGCTGAATAATATACCCGCTGCACTTAAGTTTATACTGTACCCCGTGCTTTTTTTACTAGAACCTGGCCGCATAAACGACATTTCACAATGGGCGTCCATTCTAATAAACTTTCTGTTTTCTGATGGGTCAATCATATGTGCCTCATATGGTTAAAGGGTTGAGTGTCGAATAAATTGTAGTCTAAATTGCATCGGCTAGTGAACTTTAAAAAATTGTCATTGAATATTATCGGAATAAATTGTATTTTGACGGTATTAAGTTACAGTTGGTGAAGCAGCAAAAAGCGGATATATTGCAACGCAACATTTTTTTAGGTACAATACAATTGCTTTCTTATACAAGCATTAATTTAAATTATAATAAAAGGGAAATAAAATGTGTCAACGAGTTGCATTAGTAACAGGTGGTACGGGTGGTATTGGTGAAGCAGTATGCCAACGTTTTGTTCAGGACGGTTATAAAGTAGTTGCTGCTTATAACAACAAAGAAAAAGCAGAGGCGTGGCAAATAGCTCAAAAAGAAGCGGGTTTCGATATCGACATCGTTCATTGCCCAGTAACAGACTTCGACGCCTGTGGCGTTGCCATTAAATGGGTTGAAGACAATGTTGGCCCTATCGATATTCTAGTGAACAATGCGGGTATTACTAAAGACGGCATGTTCAAAAAAATGCCTATCGAACGTTGGGATGCGGTGATTGATACGAATTTGAACAGCGTATTTAACATGACACGTCAAGTCTTTGAAGGCATGGTTGAACGTGGTTTTGGTCGTATCATCAACGTTTCATCAGTAAATGGTCAATTAGGCCAAATGGGTCAAGTTAACTATTCTGCTGCTAAAGCTGGCATGCACGGTTTCACTAAAGCACTAGCTCGCGAAACTGCACGTAAAGGCGTTACAGTTAATACAATTTCTCCAGGCTACGTTGCGACACCCATGGTGATGGCGATTGCTGAAGACGTTCGTAAGAAGATTGAAGGTGGTATTCCAACAGGTCGGTTATGTAAGCCTGAAGAAATTGCCCACGGCATTTCATTTTTAGCCAGTGAATTGGCTGCTTACACAACAGGTTCTGATTTGAGCATGAACGGTGGTTTGTTTATGCATTAAAAATCAAAAAGGGCAGCTTTAAAAGCTGCCCTTTTTTTTGATATAAAAAATAAAAATAGTAACAAAGAAATATAATCATTAAAGGAAAGGAATATGTCAGAAGGTAAGGTTTATAAAGTTAGAGGCGACATTGCAGCTCGTGCGCATATTAACAAAGCACAATATGAAGCTGAATATAAGCGTTCAATTGAGGACAATGATGGTTTCTGGAACGAGAAAGCTAAAGAATTTTTAACGTGGTCGCAAGAATGGGATACCACGGTTGAATATGATTTCCCTAAAGGTGAGGTACAGTGGTTTAAAGGCGGCAAGTTAAACGTGAGTGTTAACTGTTTAGACCGTCACTTAGAAACACGCGGTGATCAACCGGCCATTATTTGGGAAAGTGATGACCCAGAAGTCGATAAGACTTACACATACAAAGAATTACATGCAGAAGTGTGTAAATTTGCCAATGGCCTTAAGTCATTAGGCGTTAATAAAGGCGATCGCGTTTGTATCTATATGCCGATGGTGGCAGAAGCGGCGATTGCGATGTTAGCGTGTGCCAGAATCGGTGCGGTTCATTTAATTGTTTTCGGTGGTTTCTCTGCAGATGCGCTTAAAGATCGTATTGCGGATTCTGAAACAGCGTTGGTTATTGTGACCGACGAAAGCGTTCGTGGCGGTAAAGCGGTTCCTCTAAAAACAAATGCAGATAAAGCGTTAGAAAGCTGCCCATTAGTAACAAACATGGTAGTTGTAAAACGCACAGGCGGTGATATTGCTTGGAAAGATGGCCGTGATGTTTGGTATCACGAGTTATTAGAAGCAGCATCAAGCGATTGTCCTGCTGAAGAAATGGATTCAGAAGATCCATTATTTATTCTATATACATCCGGTTCAACAGGTAAGCCAAAAGGTGTTGTGCATACAACAGGTGGTTACTTGTTACACGCAGCCATGTCGCACAAGTATATTTTTGACTATCAAGAAGGCGATATTTACTGGTGTACAGCTGACGTGGGCTGGGTAACTGGTCATTCGTATATAGTTTATGGCCCATTAGCAAATGGTGCTAGAACATTGGTGTTTGAAGGCGTCCCAACGTACCCAGATGCGTCTCGTTTCTGGAAAGTATGTGAAAAACATAAGGTTAATATTTTCTATACAGCACCAACAGCCATTCGCGCACTTATGGCAAAAGGCGATAGCTACGTAGAAGCCTGCGATTTAAGTAACTTAAGAATACTGGGTAGTGTGGGCGAGCCAATTAACCCAGAAGCATGGGAATGGTATTACCATAAGATTGGCGGCGGCCGTTGCCCAATTGTTGATACGTGGTGGCAAACAGAAACAGGTGGCATTTTGATGACGCCACTGCCAGGTGCAACTGATTTGAAGCCAGGTTCTGCAATGCAGCCTTTCTTTGGGGTTGAATTCGGTTTAGTTGATAATGACGGTAAAGAAGTAACCGGCAATCCGGCAGAAGGTATTTTGGTGATTAAAAAACCGTGGCCTGGCATGTTTAGAACCTTGTTCGGTGACCACCAGCGTTATATCGATGCATACTTCGCTAACTATCCTGGTTTGTATTTTCCTGGTGATGGTGCGCGCCGTGATGACGATGGCGACTATTGGATTACCGGCCGAGTAGATGACGTGATTAACGTATCGGGTCACCGGATGGGTACGGCTGAAGTTGAAAGTGCGCTCGTGCTTCACCCAGCAGTAGCGGAAGCGGCGGTAATTGGTTATCCGCATGATATTAAAGGCCAGGGTATTTATACGTTTGTTACGTTGATGGACGGCGTAGAGCCAACGGATGAATTACGTAAAGAGTTGGTGATGCACGTGCGTAAAGAAATTGGCCCGATTGCGTCTCCAGATGTTATTCAGTGGGCGCCAGGTTTACCTAAAACACGTTCAGGTAAAATCATGCGTCGTGTATTACGTAAAATTTCTGAAAACTTGATTGATGAATTAGGTGATACGTCAACATTAGCAGACCCATCTGTGGTGGATGATCTGATTGCTAATCGCCCTAATAAGTAAGAAACGTTAGTTCTAAAAAAGCCCGCATTATGCGGGCTTTTTTTGTCTTAAATATTTGTAGATTAGTCTTTAGTTGGTAAAGATGGGAAGTCTAAACCAGCCATCTTCTGCATCACGCGAATCACTTGGCAGCTATAACCAAATTCGTTGTCATACCATAGATAAAGCACACATGAATCACCAGAGGCAATGGTTGCCTTAGAGTCAATCGTACATGCTTTACGAGCACCCACTAAATCAGTTGATACGATTTCAGTTGAGGTCGTAAAGTCAATTTGTTCGCGCATAGATGAATGAAGTGCCGTTTCACGTAAAAAGCTATTTAAAGAACGCTTATCTGTTTTTTTCTCTAAACTAAGGTTAAGAATAGCCATTGAAACATTAGGCGTTGGTACACGAATAGCATTACCGGTTAGCTTGCCTTCAAGTTCGGGCAGGGCTTTAGAAACCGCTTTAGCAGCACCTGTTTCTGTAATCACCATATTCAATGCTGCGGCACGGCCACGGCGTTCGCCTTTATGGTAATTGTCGATTAAATTTTGGTCATTTGTATAGGAGTGAACTGTTTCAACGTGCCCTTTGATAATGCCAAACTCATCATTTATTGCCTTAAGTGTTGGCGTAATAGCATTGGTTGTGCAACTGGCGGCTGAGATGACTTTATCTTCTGGTTTAATGTCGTCTGTATTAACACCAAATACAATGTTTTTAACATTCTTGCCAGGCGCAGTTAATAGAGCTTTAGCAGCACCTTTAGATAAAAAATGCTCACTTAATTCAGCTTCATCACGACGAATACCTGTGTTATCAACAACTAACGCATTGTTAATGCCATATTTTGTGTAGTCTATTTCTTTAGGGTGGCTTGCATAAATAATTTGAATTAAGTTGCCGTTAGCAAGAATAGTATTGTCTTCTTCGTTTACTTTAATTGTTCCTTTAAATGAGCCATGAACAGAGTCACGACGTAATAAGCTTGCGCGCTTTTGGATGTCGTTATCACTGCCTTTACGAACAACAATAGCGCGAAGACGCATTTTATTACCTGAGCCAATACGTTCAATTAATAAACGAGCCAATAAGCGCCCAATACGACCGAACCCATATAAAACAACGTCTGTTGGTTCAGATTTGGATTGTTCTTGAACTTCGCGAATACTACCCGCTAATTTATCGGCTAGAAAATCTTCAATAGATAGGTTGCGTGTATCGTTGTTATATTGGACTGCCAATAAACCTAGGTCTATACGAACGGGGCCTAACTTCATTTTTTCTAAAGCGATAAGAATTTTGTAACTGTCTTGTATATCTAATTCAACTTTTTCAAATTGACGAACATATCGATGAAATTTGAGTAAGTTCACGGGCGAAGCGTTAATTAACGTTCTACCATAAATTTTTAAGACAACGCCACTGCTGCGGTACATTTTGCCAATGATAGGAATCATAGATTCAGCAATTTCTTGACGGCTTTCCCATTCACTTAAATAGCTATCGTGTTGGTCACTCATTATTTGTTATGTCCTTATTGTTTGAATAATAAAACCGCTATTATAGCAATTTTAAAAAAATTGTGCAGTGCAGCTAGGCTCTGTTGGAAACTAAAAGCTTCTTTCTATGGAAAAGAGGGCTAATTCTTTCATGGCGTCTTTGTATACGGAGTCTGGAATATCACTCAGTGAAGCAATGGCTTTTTCTGCTTCGACTTTGGCGAAGTCAGCAGTGTATTCTAATGAACCAGTTTGTACGATAATCTTGAGTATTGTAGGGTAAGCGTCACGGTCACCCTCTCTTATAGTGTCTCTGATAATGGTTGATTGTTCTTTCGAACTATTGGCCATGGCGTGAATAAGGGGCAAGGTTGGTTTGCCCTCGGCTAAATCATCGCCCAAGTTTTTTCCAAGTTCGTCAGGGTTGGCAGTGTAGTCGAGCATGTCATCCATTATTTGAAAAGCATTACCTAAATGAAGCCCATAAGCAGCGATAGCTTGTTCAGTTTGTTGGTTTTGATTGGTGAGGATGGCCCCCAGTTGCGTGGCGGCTTCAAATAATTTAGCAGTTTTACGACGAATAACTTCAATGTATTGTGCTTCGCTGGTATCGGGGTTATTAATATTAAGTAACTGCAGTACTTCACCTTCAGCAATGGCATTAGTTGTGTGAGACAAAACATCCATTACACGCATGCTGTCAACGCTGACCATCATTTCAAATGACCTGGAGTATAAAAAATCGCCTACAAGTACGCTCGCTGCATTGCCCCAAATAGCATTTGCAGTATCTTCGCCGCGTCTTAAGTCTGATTCGTCAACAACATCATCATGTAAAAGTGTCGCCGTGTGAATGAATTCAATAACCGCGGCTAATGTAACGTGCTGTTTTTCTTCGTAGCCTAATGCACAGGCCGATAACGCGACTAACATGGGGCGCAAACGCTTACCGCCACTATTTACAATATGAAAACCAATTTGGTTAATTAGGGCAACGTCTGATGATAATTCACGTAAAATTTCAGCGTCAACTTGCTTCATCGTATCTGACATTAGGTGCTGAATAGCGCTAAAGTCTACGGGGTTAGGAGAAGTTTGGACGTGGTTATGGTGACTACTCATATATCTGATTTGGTTTTTTGACTGGGTAAAGCTATATAATACAAGGTATAGGTAATAAATGCTGTTAAGAAGTTAGGTTGAATTAATGAAATTATCATTGACCAATCGGCCTCTAAGGGCTAAAATTCGCCTCTTTTTTAAAACCACCCAATTCTAGGAGTCTTACGACGATGTACGCGGTAATTCAAACAGGCGGTAAACAATATAAAGTCGCCGAGGGTGATTTCCTTAAGATCGAAAAACTTGACGTTGAAGAAGGGCAAGAATTTGTATTTGATTCTGTGCTTTTAGTAAACGGCGATTCAGGTCTTAAAGTAGGCACGCCAAATTTAGATGGCGCTAAAGTGACCGCTACAATTAAGTCACAAGGGCGTCACAAGAAAGTTAATATTATTAAATTCAAACGTAGAAAGCACCACATGAAAAAAATGGGGCACCGTCAGTACTTCACTGAAGTACTTATTACAGGTATTTCTGCTTAATAAAACAATAGGATAGATCAATGGCACATAAAAAAGCAGGCGGTAGTACTAGAAACGGTCGCGATTCCGAGTCAAAACGACTAGGTGTTAAGCGCTACGGTGGTGAAAGTGTATTAGCAGGGAACATTATTGTGCGCCAAAGAGGCACGCGTTTTAGTCCAGGCGAAAATGTAGGAATTGGTAAAGACCATACTCTTTTTGCTACTGAAGCTGGAAAAGTTGTGTTTGAAATAAAAGGCCCGAAACGTAAAAAATTCGTTCGAATAGACGCAGCCTAACATGAAGTATTAGGCGCCTCACACGGCAGGTGCTGATTAAAAAAACCTGTCTTATGACGGGTTTTTTTTTACCTATAATTTAAGGCATTAGAAGTTAACGATGAAATTTGTAGACGAAGCTTATGTTCGTGTTGAAGCAGGTAATGGTGGAAATGGCCATGTTAGCTTTCGGCGTGAAAAATATATTCCTTTTGGCGGCCCAAATGGTGGCGATGGTGGCGATGGGGGTAGTGTTTACCTAGAAGGCAGCAAAGCTTTAAATACGCTTGTTGATATGCGTTTTTTGCGCGTCTGTAGAGCGGAAAATGGACAACGAGGTATGAGTCAGAACTGTACTGGAAAAGGCGGTGATGATCTCTACGTTAAAGTACCGTTAGGTACTATCGTCTATGATCAAACCACGGATGAGTTAATTGGCGAAGTGACGACGGATAAGCAGCGCCTGTTAGTGGCTGCTGGCGGCTTCCATGGTTTGGGCAATACACGCTATAAAAGTAGTACAAATCGTGCGCCTAGGCAGTTTTCACCAGGTTCTGAAGGTGAGCACCGTGGGTTGCTTCTCGAATTAAAGGTGTTGGCCGATGTTGGCACGCTTGGGCTGCCAAATGCAGGTAAGTCTAGTTTAATTAGGTCCATTTCAGCAGCACAGCCTAAGGTTGCAGATTACCCTTTTACAACATTACACCCCAGCTTAGGTGTGGTACGAGCAGATGAGCTAAGAAGCTTTGTTATAGCCGACATTCCTGGCATTATTGAAGGCGCTGCAGAAGGTGCGGGTTTAGGTAATTTGTTTTTACGCCATTTATCACGTAACAACCTACTTTTGCATGTGGTTGATGTTGAGCCTTATGAAACAAATACAGACCCTGTGTCAGCAGCAAGAGCGGCGATATTAGAAATAGAAAAATGGGGCGGGGATTTATCTTCAAAACCACGCTGGTTAGTGTTGAATAAAATTGACCGTTTGTTAGATGAAGATGTAGACAGTTATTGCCAAATGATTGTCGATGAGTTGGCTTGGGAAGGGCCAGTATTCAAAATATCAGCCTTAAAGAAAAAAGGTACGCAAGAATTGGTTTATGCGGTTATGGATTTCCTTGAGGAACAAAATAGTCTAGACGAAGAAGGCTAACGAAAACGCTATAAGAAGGTTGTTAGATGAAATCACGAGATGACTTAAAAAAAACGACTTGCTGTATTATAAAAATTGGAAGCGCCGTACTAACTGATAACGGGCGTGGCTTAAATCACTCGGCAATTGATCACTGGGTTGAGCAAATTAGCCAGCTTAAAAAACAAGGCGTTGATGTTGTCGTTGTCTCTTCAGGGTCAGTCGCTGAAGGCATGGTTAGACTTGGCTGGTCTGAACGCCCGCATGAGCTAAACAAACTTCAAGCAGCCGCATCTGTAGGGCAAATGGGTTTAATACAAGCCTACGAACAAAGTTTTCAACGGCATGGTTCAAAAACTGCTCAGGTATTGTTAACACACGATGATCTGTCAAATCGCACTCGACATTTAAATGCTAGAAGTACAATTAAGACATTATTAGACCTTTCAGTTGTGCCGATTATTAATGAGAACGATGCGATAGCCAATGAAGAACTTAAAGTTGGTGATAACGATACGCTGGCGGCAATGATAGCGAATTTATTATCTGCTGATTTGTTAATGATTCTTACGGACCAAGATGGTTTGTTTGATAGTGACCCTCGCAGCAATGTAAGTGCCGAATTGATTTCTGAAGCGGATGTTAATGAGGATTGCTTAGATGGGGCTGCTGGCGGTAGTGCTGGCTTATTGGGCCGTGGTGGTATGTTAACGAAGCTTAGCGCTGCTCGAATTGCGGCGCGTTCAGGCGCGGCCACACTTATTGTTCCAGGATTAACGAAAAATGTTGTTTTAGATGCATTTGAAGGGAAGCAAATAGGTACGTTGTTAGTACCCAATGAAGCACCGATGTCTGCAAGAAAACGATGGTTATCAACTCATCTTAAAATAAAAGGTTGGTTAACGTTAGATGATGGTGCTGTTAAAAGCTTGTCCGGCTCGGATGTTAGCTTGTTATCTGTGGGTGTTATAGGTGTTAATGGTGAGTTTGAGCGAGGAGATTTGGTTGTTTGCGAGGATCAACAAGGTCGCGAAATCGCTCGCGGTTTGGTTAACTATTCGTCTGAACAGGCGAATAAAATAAAACAAAAAAACAGTGCTGATATTGAAGACGTATTGGGGTTCGTTGAAGAACCGGAACTGATAAACAGAGATAATTTGATTGTTCAATAATATCTTGAGCAATAAAAAAGCCGACCATTTGGTCGGCTTTTTTATGAATTCCTGTAAAGCTTAAGCTTGTTGAAGCTTAACTATTCTTGCGTTTAAACGGCTTTTTAAACGAGCAGCTTTATTTTTATGGATTAAGCCTTTTGTGACAGCTGAATCAATAAATGGTACAGCTATTTTGTAAGCATCAGCTGTGGTTTCTACATTGCCTTCATCAGCGCCGTAAACAACACGTTTGATGTGAGTACGTAATTTGCTACGAAAAGTAACATTACGTTGACGACGTTTTTCTGCCTGTTTGGCGCGTTTTAATGATTGTGCACTGTTAGCCAAGGTAAATCCTTAAGTCTGGTGTAAAAAAGATTGCGCATTTTGATGAGTTATTAGGCTTTTGTCAAGCAGATACGTCAATAACTTATAATTAAACTAAAATTTTTAAGGGAGTACGTGCTCTATATTTAAGCTCAGGTTCACCTTGAGTGGGTATCTTACGCTGCAAGTATAAAATAGTAAGGCTTGACCGATTAACTATGAGCCTGTACAAAAACAACTCCACATTCTACGAGCTGCAGTCATGACGGATTTATCAATATTTTTAGGTAAAGGGGAGAGCTCTCAATCTTTACTACTTAAACAAGCAAATCGGCATGGCTTAATAGCGGGTGCCACGGGAACAGGCAAAACGGTTTCATTGCGTATTTTGGCTGAGGGCTTTAGTCGGCAAGGTGTTCCGGTTTTTATGGCGGATGCGAAAGGTGATTTGTCTGGTATGGCCGAAGCGTGTGGTTCGGTGCCGGCATTTGAAAAAAGGGCCAAGATAGTAGATTACAGTGATTATATAACAGAAGCATTTCCCATCATCCTTTGGGACTTATATGGCGAGCAGGGGCACCCTATAAGGGCAACAGTACAGAACATGGGGCCTTTATTATTAGCCCGAATGCTGGAGTTAAATGAAGTGCAGGAAGGTATCTTAAACGTGGCTTTTTCAGTAGCTGAAGATGAAAATCTGCCGATATTAGATTTTAAAGATCTCAAGGCGTTATTAATTAACATCTCAGATAGATCAAAGGAGCTACGCGCTACGTATGGAAATGTTAGCCCGCAATCAATTGGCGCTATTCAACGGAAATTATTAACATTAGAGCGCCAAGGCGCAGAGCAGTTCTTTGGAGAGCCAGAACTCGAGCTTAAAGATATGATGCGTACGAATATTGATGGGCGTGGGTATATTAGCGTATTGGCGGCTGATAAGTTGATGAGAGAAAGCCCATCATTGTATGCAATATTTTTGATGTGGCTGCTATCTAGGCTTTTTGAAGAATTACCAGAGCAAGGCGATGCGGATAAGCCAAAAATGGTATTCTTTTTTGACGAGGCACATTTGTTGTTTGATAGAGCGCCACGTGTTTTAGTTGATCGGATTGAACAAGTAGTACGCTTGATAAGGTCAAAAGGTGTGGGTGTATTTTTTGTCACTCAGAATCCGGCGGACATTCCCGATGATGTACTGGGTCAATTGGGCAATAAAATTCAACATGCTCTGCGTGCGTTTACACCGAAAGATCAAAAGGCGATTAAGGCAGCAGCACAGAGTTTTCGTGAAAATCCCAAGTTAGATGTGCGAGAAGTAATTCAAACATTAGGTGTTGGGGAGGCATTGGTTTCTACGCTAGATACCAAGGGTGTGCCGACGATGGTTGAGCAAACGTTAATTATCCCACCATCTTCTCAATTGGACCCATTAACAAAACCGCAGCGTCAAACTGTTTTAGATAACAGTCCCGTATTGGGCAAGTATGATGAGGCGCTTGATAGAGAGTCAGCTCATGAGAAGTTATTAAAAAAATCTCAAGAAGCGGCAGAAAAAGCAAAAAAAATAGCTGAAAAAGAAGCAGAACTCAACGAGTCAAAACCGGCTAAAAAAGGGCGCCAGCGTCAAACAGTGTGGGAATCTATGGCTAAAAGTGTCGTTAGAAGTGTCGGTTCAAGTGTAGGTCGTAAAATCGCAAAGAATCTATTGAAATCATTATTTAAATAAATAACAAGGATCTAACCATGAAGATTAAAAGAGTAAAAACTCTCAGCGTGATTCTATTGGTAGGCAGCATGAGTGTTGCGCATGCAGGCTGGCAAGATATTTTAAATAGCGCTGTTAAAACGGTCACGGAAAATAAAAGTACAACGGAAGCGGCATCTTCTTTATTAGGAGAAAGCGAAGTGGTTGCGGGTTTGAAAGAGGCATTAGCCAACGGCGTTGAAACGGCGGTTAACACATTAGGAAAAACAGACGGCTTTATGGGGAATTCTCTAGTACAAATTCCTTTGCCAGATTCGCTGAAACTAGTGGAAAAAACGGCGCGTACCTTAGGCCAAGGCCAATATGCTGATGATTTTATTGGAACAATGAATCAGGCAGCAGAACAAGCAGTGCCTGAAGCGGCTGAGTTACTAGGTGAGGCGATTCGAACAATGTCTGTTGAGGACGCCACGAAAATTCTAAATGGCCCAGATGATGCTGCTACTCAATATTTTAGAAAAGTATCAGGCGAACAATTATCTCAGCGGTTTAAACCCATTGTAGAAAAAGCGACTAATCAAGCGGGTGTTACATCGGCGTATAAAGGGCTAACAGCAAATGCGGGTTCTCTTTTAGGCGGGTTCGTGAGCCAAGAATCCTTGGATGTTGATAAGTACGTAACTGATAAAGCGCTTGATGGTTTGTTTAAATACATTGCGATTGAAGAGAAACAAATTCGAGAAAACCCATTAGCAAGAAGTACCGATTTGTTAAAAAAGGTATTTGCTAACTAAATAGATAATTCAACTCGTGGAGGGGCTTTTTCGGTTGCGATGTCGATAGTTGGCGTGCAGCTGAAGAGCCTTTTTGCGTCAACTTTATATTGTTGTATAAAGTGTGATTTGACGGCTTGAGCGCGGTCTTTTGCCAGTGCGATTAATTGCTTATCGTTGAGAGTGGTTTGTTTTTCTTTTGACGGTTTTTGAGGGTCAGTAAGCTTGTTTAATGTGAGCCTGTCCAATTCTGTTGAGAATCCGCACAGTTTGATGCGTAACCCTGGACGTTTTTGTAACATTGTGCCAATCTTCTCAAAATAGGGTGCCGAGTTTGCAGGTAAAGTGGATTGTGCTGGCTCAAAACTAATGGCATCTAGTTTTATCGCTGTAGCAGCGCCGTACGCTTTTTCAGCGGCCATAAAAATTAAACCATACGGTTGCAATGCATATTTTAGATAATTCTTAACGGTACCTTGAAGTGCATTGCCAAGCGCTGTGTTAATGACGTCACTGATGTTGAAATCTGGCGATGTTATGTTGCCTTTAATGGGAATGCTCAAAGCAATGTCGTCGTTATCATCCCTGAGTAGAGATAATGCAGAATCCAACGGCATTGATAGTTGCTGAGTCATTTTAGATGCCGTTTTAGCATCTGATGTTACTAGTGCCAGTTGGTTAATTTCCAGATCAGTTTTGCCGTCTAACATATCTTGCTTAATGTTTAGGTTAGCTGAGGCGTTCAACTGCCCTGTTTGAATGTCGTAACCTATTTGGTCGCTAATGATTGGTGAGTAATCAGGTAGTTCGAACGCGTTTAGTGTGGATTTGAATTCAGCGTTAGTGGTTTTGCTAAATAATGCAATTTTGCCATCTGTTTTTATGCTTGAGTGCTTGTCTATGGTAGCTTTCAATGCAATGGGCGTGTACTGCTCGGTTTTTTGGGTATCAATTTCGCCAATATTCAGTGTGTTTATTAAAATTGTTTTTTTAACAGAACCTTTTTGTGCGGCTTTAGCGACGTTGATGCGGTTGTTACCGGTCAGTTCAATGCCTTTAATGCTGAAGTTTGTAGGGTCGCTTTCTGTCGTGGGTTCGTCGTTTTTCTTGCTGTTGGTTTTTAAGCTATCAGTCAAGCTGTCTAATAACGTTAAGTGACCTTGTTTGTTGATATTGATAGATGACGATATTGAGTCGAGCACGGTTTTGCTCATGGAAATAGTTTTAAGGTTGGCAATATGCAGAGAGTCGAAAGTAGTTTGTTTGCTCTGAAAGAGCGATTCACTCTCTTGTTTTTGTGCCAGTAATAAATCGGACAAGGTAACGGTATTCAATTTAATGCTGTCTAGTTCATTTATTTCTAGCTGGCCGACGGATAGATGTTTTAAGGCTGCGACTATCAGTTTAGTATCAATGTTTTTGCTGGTGATACCTTGAATGTCTATTAATCCAGAGGCTTTTATTGATGGCTGTTCTTCCGACGTCTTAATTTGTGTTGTGCCTTTCCAGCGGAAAGTATCGATGCTCGTATGTAAGTTGGGTGATGTTAGGTTGTTTTGATGTTGGTCTGCTGATAATTCACCGTGCAAATCAATAGTCATGGCTTCCGCAATTTGTTTGACTTTAATGCTGCCACCCCAGCCTATGTTTGCGTGCTGCAGTTTTATGTCGGGTAGGCCGACGGCTGATTCCTTAATGGAAAATTGACCATTTTGCTGATACTCAAGCGAATTGTTATTAACAGTTAATGAAAATGTTAAATCAGTATTTAAATACCCTTCTAATGTCGAAAGATGCTGTGCGACAAAAGGTTTTAGGGTGGACAGGGCAAAGTTGTTGATGACAAGCGACCCTTTAACAGTTGGCGTTTCGTCGAATGCAGTAAATTTGAGATCACCTTTTATTGAAGCGCCATTGAGCATCGTATCGAGAGTGATGTCTGATGAATGTTCTGGTTTCCAGCTGAATACGTCGTTAAGTGATAAAGCGCTGATAGAAAAGTCGTGAGCGAAATTGGGCGTGTCAATTTGAATAATGTTGTTGGTTAATACCAGCTTATCTAAGCCAATTCCCCAGTCAGAAGAAGATTCGCTTTTTTGCTCTGTGGCGTTTTGAGATAAAGGGATTTTAATGCCACCGATGAATATATGCGTTTCATCGGGTTGGTGAACGGTAATAGTTGTATCACTTAAAGATAATGACGAAATGAATAGGTTTTTTTTAAAGAGTGGCATCCAATCAAACGCTAGTTTCAAAAGATTGATGCTGATATCAGGCTGATTGAGGCGTTGAGCGTGTAGTTTTTTTATTGCTAGTTCGCCGGTGAAAAGATTAAAGTCAACATCTTCGATTGAGGCGGTTTTAATGTCCTGGCTCTTTAAACCCTCGGTGATCCCATATTGGATAGCGTAGGGCAAAAGCGTCATTAACAGTCCCAAAATAATGGAGATGACGACTAGTTTTTTTATCCATCGAGGTTGTTGTTGGGGTTTTTGTTCGCTGGCCAAATCAATTCCTTTTTGCACAATATTCTTTTGATTCTAGAGGTATGTCAACACGCTGGCAATCTTTACACGATTCTTTACTGTGTATGCTCGTTCATCGCTTTATAATGTTTACTCAATAAAGTCTGCAAAGGTGAACGGTCTGAGCAAAACGCTTATAAAATCAACAGTTGTCGTAGGTAGCATGACAATGATTTCGCGTGTCTTAGGGTTTGTGCGTGATATTGTTATTGCGCGTGTGTTTGGTGCTGATGCAGGCACGGATGCTTTCTTTGTTGCGTTTAAAATCCCTAACTTTATGCGCCGCTTGTTTGCTGAAGGGGCTTTTTCGCAAGCGTTTGTTCCGGTTTTATCTGAGTATAAAGAAACCAAGTCTCGTGAAGAATTAAAAGAATTGGTTGAAAAAACGGCAGGATCATTAGCCGCCGTATTATTTGTTATTACATTGCTTGGCGTATTGGCAGCTCCCGTATTGATATTTATTTTTGCTCCAGGATTTGATACTGAAGGGACACGTCACGATTTAGCTGTAGAAATGCTTAGGCTGACTTTTCCTTATCTGTTCTTTATTTCGCTTACCGCTATGGCGGGTGGCGTACTGAATACATTTGGTAAATTCGTGGTGCCTGCAATTACGCCGGTGTTTTTAAACTTATCATTATTAGCGGCTATGTTTTGGCTAGCGCCGCTATTGGATGAGCCAATTATAGCGTTAGCTTGGGGTGTGTTATTGGCTGGTGTAGTGCAATTGGCATTCCAATTTCCTTATCTAAGTAAGCTTGGGTTGATGCCGGCGTTACGGTTTGACCGCGATCATGCCGGTGTTCAGAAAATAATGAAATTGATGTTGCCGGCTCTGTTTGGTGTGTCTATAACGCAAATCAATTTATTGGTTGATACGTTGTTAGCATCTTTTTTAGTAACAGGCAGTGTGTCTTGGCTTTATTTTTCAGACCGATTAGTGGAATTTCCGTTAGGTATTTTTGGTATTGCATTGGCGACAGTTATTTTGCCGGCCTTATCAAAAAGCCACGCAGCTGGGAGGCTTAATGAATTCTCAGCAAACTTGGATTCTGGATTACGTTGGGTTGTTTTTTTAGGTGTGCCAGCGGCGCTAGGGTTGTTTTTTTTAGCCACACCAATGTTAGCTACCTTGTTTCAGTACGATGCCTTTTCTACAAATGATGTGGATATGGCGACGTTAAGTTTAATGGCGTACGCCGTTGGCTTGCCCGCGTTTATTTTAGTTAAAGTGTTAGTGCCAGGCTTTACAGCTAGGCAAGATATGAAAACACCAGTGAGAATAGGTATTATCGCAGTTATATCGAATATGCTGATGAGTGTCGTTCTCGTGTTTTTTCTTAATCACGCCGGTTTAGCATTGGCAACATCGATAGCAGCCTTTATTAATGCAGGTTTATTGTATCGAGCGTTGGTTAAATCAGGTGCGTATGTGCCACAGCCAGGCTGGTTGGCTTTTCTAATTAAAGTCTTTATTGCTAATGCGCTTGTTTGCGTTGTGTATTTTTACGACTCGGCCACGTTGCAATGGTACCAATGGGGCGCGTTAGATCGAAGCATCAACTTGTTCGGAGAAATTATAATTGTACTGCTAGGGTATTTTCTGTGTTCTTGGTTAGTGGGGCTTCGCCGACACCATTTAGTGTATAAACAAAAAGTAGGCAACGATGAGGCTAGTTAGACATTTAATAAATGCAGAAGAACTGAAAAATGGCTGCGTACTGACTATCGGTAATTTCGATGGTGTTCATCGTGGGCATCAAATGATGTTAGGCGAATTACTAAAGCTGGCGAGTACCTTAAACTTACCCGCAGTCGTTATGTGTTTTGAACCACAACCGGTTGAATATTTTCGAGGCGAAAATGCGCCGGCACGCATTTCTACAGCAAGAGATAAAATAGTACAGCTGTCTAAAACGGGGGTTAATGTGCTCTATTTCGTTCCGTTTGATGAGGCAATGGCAACCATGTCCGCTCAACAGTTTGTAGATAGCTTATACAAAGAACTGAATGTTAAAAGTGTGGTGATTGGTGACGACTTTTGTTTCGGAAAGAACCGGCAAGGTGATTTTAGCTTTTTGCAAAAAGCAGGTTTAGACTATGGCTTTACCGTTCAACGGTTTAACTCATTCAAGATAAGTGAACAGCGTGTAAGCAGTACGCTTATTCGCGAAGCGCTAGAAAGTGGTGCTTTGGATATAGCGGCTGACTATTTAGGTAGGCGTTTTGAGGTGTCTGGCCGAGTGATGCATGGGCAAAAGCGAGGGCGGGAGCTGGGTTACCCCACTGCAAATATACGTGTAAAAAACAGAAAAACCCCGATAAAAGGCGTTTTTGCCGTTACAATAACCGTCGAATCGGGATTGGTATATGAAGGTGTTGCTAACGTTGGAACACGGCCTTCAATAGAAGACGTGACGGCTGTTTTATTAGAAGCACACTTGTTTGATTTCTCTGGTAATTTATACGGGCAACGCGTAACGGTTACCTTCTATAAAAAAATACGGCAAGAGAAGAAATTTGACAGCTTAGAACACTTAAAAAACCAAATCTCAGAAGACGCTGAACAAGCAAAAACTTACTTTAATAAAAAACGAACACTGTAGATGTAGCATGGATTATAAACAGACCCTTAATTTACCAAAAACGAGCTTTCCAATGAAGGCTAACCTGGCTAATCGTGAGCCTGCAACGCTTAAGCGTTGGCAAGAACAAGATATTTACCAAAAGATTCGCGAAAAGTCTGCGGGTAAACCACAGTTTGTTTTGCACGATGGCCCGCCTTATGCCAATGGCCCAATTCATATTGGCCATGCGGTCAATAAGGTTTTAAAAGACATGATTATCAAGAGTAAAACCTTACTGGGTTTTGACTCGCCTTATGTTCCAGGCTGGGATTGTCATGGCTTGCCCATCGAGCTGATGGTGGAAAAAAAGATTGGTAAAGCGGGTGTAAAAGTCTCTCCTGCTGAATTTCGTCAGGCGTGTAGAACGTATGCGACCAAGCAAGTTGCCATGCAAAAAGAAGAATTTGTGCGATTAGGTGTTTTTGGCGATTGGCCAAACCCTTATTTAAGTATGGATTTCCAGTTTGAGGCGGATGTTGTTAGGTCATTAGGGCGGATTATTGATAAAGGCCATCTACATAAAGGTTCTAAACCTGTTCATTGGTGTACAGATTGTGGTTCTGCATTAGCTGAAGCTGAAGTTGAATACGAAGATAAGCGATCACCAGCCATTGATGTGCGGTTTACAGTAAAGGACGAAACAACCTTTGTGCAGCATTTTCATAGCAGTGATGGTTCGCCAGGGCACGGGCCAATTTCGATTGTTATTTGGACAACAACACCGTGGACCTTACCCGCTAACCAAGCTGTTTCACTAAATCCGGAATTTGATTACGTAATGGTTCAACACGGCGATGAACGACTGGTGCTGGCTGAGAATTTATTAAAAGACACTATGCTTCGTTATGGTGTAGATGATTACCGAGTTATTGCCTATTGCAAAGGTAAAGATTTGGAATATATGGAGTTGCATCACCCGTTTTATGACAGGGTAGTACCCGTTATATTGGGGCATCATGTGACCACTGAAGCGGGAACGGGCGCTGTGCATACCGCGCCAGGTCATGGTCAAGATGATTACATTGTAGGCCAGCAATACAATATACCTGTTGATAACCCTGTGGGTGATAACGGTGTCTTTCTTCCAAGTACTCCATTATTTGCGGGCAAGCACGTGTTTAGTGCCAATAGTGATGTGATCGACGAATTAAAAGAACAAGGGAAACTTGTTCATGAGGAAGCGTTAAATCATAGTTACCCCCACTGTTGGCGACATAAAACGCCGATTATTTTCAGGGCAACGCCTCAGTGGTTTATTTCGATGGATAAAAACAACCTACGGGCGAAGGCCTTGGAAGAAATTAAACGCGTCTCTTGGATTCCTAGCTGGGGTGAGGCACGTATTAATAGCATGGTTGAGGGCCGCCCAGATTGGTGTATTTCTCGTCAACGTAATTGGGGTGTGCCCATCGCCTTATTTGTGCATAAAGAAACTGAGGAGTTGCACCCAGATACACCTGCTCTAATTGAGAAGGTGGCGGAATTAATTGAAGGGGCTGGAATTGAAGCTTGGTTTCAACTAGATCCCGCTGAATTGTTAGGTGAAGACGCCATAAACTATACGAAGATCAATGATATTTTAGATGTATGGTTTGATTCCGGTGTAACCCATGCATGTGTGCTTGAACGTCGAGAAGGTTTGCCATTGCCAGCATCCATGTATCTTGAAGGGTCTGATCAACATAGGGGTTGGTTCCAGTCTTCGTTGTTAACATCTGTTGCAATGAATGCCGCTGCACCTTACGACTCAGTGCTGACGCATGGTTTTACGGTTGATGCAAAGGGCCGCAAAATGTCTAAGTCGTTGGGCAATGTGATTGCACCCCAAAAAGTGATTAATTCATTAGGTGCAGATGTGCTTCGCCTTTGGGTGTCTGCTAATGATTACACTGGCGAAATGACGGTGTCTGATGAGATTTTAAAAAGGGCGGCTGATGTGTATCGTCGTTTAAGAAATACGGCGCGTTATTTATTATCTAATTTAGATGATTTTGACCCTGCTCAAGACTGTGTTGCCTACGAAGATATGTTGCCACTTGACCGGTGGGCGATAGAAAAAACAAAACAGGTTCAACAAGATGTGTTGGCGTGTTACGACGAATATCAGTTCTTGCAAGTGCACCAAAAGATACACCACTTCTGTTCAGTAGAGATGGGTAGCTTTTATTTAGATGTTATTAAAGACCGTCAATATACGCTTCAACAAGATAGCGTTGCTAGACGTTCTTCGCAAACAGCCATGTTCCATATAGCTGAAGCTTTTGTGCGGTGGATAGCGCCAATCCTTAGTTTTACTGCGGATGAAATTTGGTCAGCGATGCCCGGTGAGCGTGATGAGTCGGTGTTTTTAACAACGGCGTACGATCAGTTTCCTGACGGGGAGATTGCTGAGTCACCGTTAGAATTTTGGCAAAATATCATTGATATTCGAGAATTAGTTAGCAAAGAACTTGAGCAGGTACGGGTCGATGGAAAAATAGGATCAGGCCTTGATGCTGAAGTAACTGTTTATTGTGAAGGCGACATTTATGCAAGCCTCAAGCAGTTAGACGATGAACTTCGTTTTATTTTAATTACGTCATATGCTCAGGTAAAACCATTGGCTGAAAAGGGCGATATGGCGAAAGCGACTGAGAACGAGAATGTATTTATCAGTGTAAATGCTAGTCAACACGATAAATGTATTCGTTGTTGGCATCATCGTGAAGATGTTGGCGAATCTGCAGAGCATCCTGAGATTTGTGGTCGTTGTATTGAAAACGTAGACGGTCAAGGAGAAGTTAGGTTATACGCCTAATTAGCTGCTATGTATAAATGGTTATGGTTGTCTTTATTAGTCTTTGTGTTCGATCAGGCGAGTAAACTGTGGGTGGTAAAAAATTTTGAATTGTACGAATCAATTCAGCTATTTCCATCTTTAAATTTCACTTATGTTCACAACCTTGGTGCTGCGTTTAGTTTTCTGAGCTCAGCGGGTGGGTGGCAACGTTGGTTTTTTGTTGGCGTTGCATTGATTGCCACAACGGTTTTATTAATATGGCTTAGAAAGCTGAAACCATCAGAACGTTGGATGGCAGTGACCATTTCATTGGTGTTGGGTGGGGCGATTGGGAATTTATATGACCGTATTTCATACGGTTATGTTATTGATTTTATAGATGTTTACTACAAGGCGCATCATTGGCCGGTGTTTAATATTGCCGATGCAGCTATTTCAATAGGCGTTGTAATGATGTTGATTGATGCTTTTAAGGGCGAGTCGTCAAAGGCTACTGAGTAAACGTCTAAATTTAGCCCATTCAAAACTTTCTCCGGGATCAGTTTTTCTACCAGGCGCCACGTCACAATGCCCGACGATATTCTCTTCAGAAAGTAGTGGATACGTTTCGATCAATTGTTTGCAATATTCTGCCAACTGAACATATTGTGCTTCAGTGTACGGTACGTCATCGGTACCTTCTAGCTCTATTCCAATTGAAAAATCATTACAGTTACTTTGTCCGTTGAAAGATGAAACACCTGCGTGCCATGCACGTTCATGAAATGGTACGTACTGTGTTGATGTGCCGTCACGACGGATAAGTATGTGAGAGGAAACTTCCAAGTGACAAATTTCTTGAAAGTAGGGGTGTTGATTAGGGTCTAAGGTGTTTAGGAAAAAATCATCAACCCAGTTGTGCCCAAATTCACCGGGAGGAAGGCTGATATTATGAACAATAATGAGGCGAATATCAGCGGGGTTAGGGCGCTCATTCCGGTTAGGTGAAGATAGTTGTTTAGCATTATCAATACAGCCATTTTTTATCGAACATCTAACACGTTTCATCGAAATACCTAGGTAGCCTGGGGATAGTTTTTGTTTTGTGGCCTAGCGCACACTTTATTTCAGCCGTTGACTATACTCTATACATCAACAGTTTTAAATGGATGAAGAGCCATGCAGAAAACCTCGCCAAACGTTATTTCAATGGAAAACCGTAATCAACACACAACAGCTAAGGCACCGTTAGCGGACCACAATGCTATTGGCCAAATGGTGTGCTCAACGTTGTGTGATTATATGCAAACGGCACTTAAAACGCATGTAAAAGATGCTCAAGAACAGCTGTATAAATCATCAGAAACGGATGGTTTAGAAGCAGTATCAATTGATTTGAAGGTGTTTAATAAAGCATCTGAAGGATTGGTTTCTTTATGTGTAAATGAGGTTAAGCAGAGCTTTACGCACGTGCAAGGAAAGACTGTCATTACTCAACCAACGGTCGTTCATGATGCATCAAAAGATGATACGTTTGAAAGTATGTCATTATTAGGGACGGGTGAAATTGAAAACCAGTTAGCCATTGACGGCTGTATTTACCGCAGTGAACTTGAATTTAAAGACGTGTTGTATGCGTTGAATAAAAGGTTGGCGGTCGTATTTGCTAACCCTTCTTTGAAGATGGGTACTAATCCTGTTACGCCTATGTTTTTGATGGGTCAGTATGCAGAACGTGTTAAATCCCAATTATTCTCAGAAAAAACCAAACAACTACTATACAAATCATTTGAGAAGACAGTTTTGTTAGGGATGGGTGATGTGTATGAAAATATTAATAATTTATGTATTCAAGCAGGCATTGTTCCTAAACTACCAAAACGAAAAGCAGTCAATGTTGATAACTTAGGTCAAGAGGGTGCTGAACAAAGCGTAGCAACGAATGCCCAATCCGTAAAAACAGAAGCCAGTGCGGCGCATAATATGCCAGTTTCTGAAATTCCAGCGGCGATTTATTCTCCGTTGCTTGAAATGGCGCAAGCGTACCGTGCAACAGCCGCAGCATCAGCTATTTCAGATGGCTTAATAGTGGCAGGTGAGAAGTTACATAGTGGTGAATTACTGCAGTCATTAACGGAATTGCAAAAAACCTCCGCTGCTGATGGTGTAAGCCTAGAAGATGGTTTACGCTCTCAAATTGGTATGCAGATTCAAGTAGGTGGCCAGCGTAGGCCGTATGCGGAGCATGACGATACATTAATCGATGTGGTGGCGATGTTATTTGATGCCATCTTACAAGATAGGCAGTTGCCCGATGTGGTGAGGGCGATGATTGCTCAGTTACAAATTCCTATTTTAAAAGTTGCGATGATGGACAAAGAGTTCTTTGCACGCAAAAACCACCCCGCGAGGCAGTTTTTAAACTCACTTTCTCATGCAGGCTTAGGTGTTAGTGAGCAAAATAATAAAATTCGAAATGTGGTTTTCGAAAAAATGGAAACAGTAGTATCGGAAATACTGCTTAACTTTGAACATGATGTTCAGATATTCAGCGATATGCATGAGGAATTTGAGTTATTTATGTCTCAACAACAACGTCAAATAGATGTGATTGAAGAGCGGTCAATAAAAGTGACTAAAAGCGGCGAGCAACTAGAGCTAACTAAGAGACAAGCGGCTTATGAAATTGCACTTAGATTAAAAGGAACAACGGTTCCAGCGTTTGTTAAAACCTTTTTAGATGACGTGTGGGCTGATGTAATGGTATTAGCCTTATTACGGCGTGAAAGAGAGCCAGAATCAGTTAAACAAAGCTTAAGTGTTATAGAGCGTTTGGTGTTGAGTGTTATCAAGCAAAATGATGTGGATAAAGGCCAGCAAGTTTTACAAGGCCTGCCACGTTTGTTGAAAGACATCAAAATAGGGTTAGAAAATATTTCGTATGATTTTCATGAAGCGGCTCCATTTTTTAAAGATTTAGAAGCATGGCACCGTCACGTCTTGGCATTTAAAACGGAGGACGTTGATGATATCCCTGTTGTTGAGGAAATTGTATTAGTTGATACAGCTCCAAATGCATGCAGCGTGAGTTTAGAAGACGAATTAATGAAAGAACTGGACGAACAAGTTTCTAAAATGCCAGATGATAAATACACTAAGCTTGTTAATGAAATGGCGGTAGGGGACTGGGTTGAGTATACAAACGAAGAAGGTGAGCAATTACGTGCAAAGTTATCTTGGAAAAGTGCGGTGACACTTAATTGTTTGTTTGTTGATGAGCGTGGCACTAAAGCAATGGATATAAGTTTAGATGCATGTGCTGATCAACTTCGTCAAGATAAAATGATATTAGTCGGCCAAGAAAAAGCGCCATTAGTAGAACGTGCGCTGACGGGTATGAAAAAGTTAATTGGTGCTGAAGGACAAGAATTCAGTATCGCGTAGCTATCACGATAGTTGTTTTTCTGTGAGATAATATAAGGCCTCCTACGCGGAGGCTTTTCTTATAACCACTTATTAATTTTATGATTGATCACTTATTAGTCGAGGATGATGCTAGACGTTTCCTAGCGGAAGATGTTGGTGCTGGCGATTTAACAGCATTCGTTATACCAGAAGGTAAGAAAGCAAATGCTACCCTAATAACTCGTGAGGCTGTGTTGATTTGTGGGCAAGCCTGGGTAGAGGCAATTTTTGATGCGGTGGATACATCAATACAAATAAGTTGGCACAAGAATGAAGGAGACTGGGCATCAGAAAATGATGTGCTTTGTACATTTTCTGGTTCTGCAAGAGGCATATTAACGGCAGAACGGGCGGCTTTGAATGTCATGCAAACGCTCTCAGCAACAGCAACGGTATCGGCGCGTTATGCAAAAGCGGTAGAAGGGACAGGTGCGGTCGTTTTAGACACGAGAAAGACGTTGCCGGGTTTGCGGTTAGCACAAAAATATGCGGTTCGCTGTGGTGGTTGTACGAACCATAGAGTGGGCTTGTATGACGGTATATTAATAAAAGAAAACCATATTATGGCAGCTGGCTCTATTCAACTTGCTGTGGATGCGGCTCGTCAAACTGCTTCATCTGTACCCGTTGAAGTGGAAGTGGAAACGATGGATGAAGTTAAGCAAGCGTTGCAAGCAAAAGCAGATATTTTATTGCTGGATAACTTTACGATTCAACAGTTAAAGCAAGCAGTGGCGTTAAATGAAGATCAAGCTAAACTGGAAGCATCAGGCAACGTTGACTTAACTACCATCAGGAAAATTGCTAACACAGGCGTGGATTATGTGTCTGTTGGTGCGCTAACTAAAAATGTCGATGCCATTGATTTATCGTTGCGTGTTGATATTCAATAGAACTAGATTATTTCGAATAGCTTTACTACGCGCTGAACACCGCTAATGCGTCTAACAGTATCTATTACTGCTTGAGATTCGTGTTCTCTTAATAGGCCTAATAAATAGACAACACCATTTTCAGTGATGACTTTAACCCGAGTAGGATCAAACCCCTTCATTTTTGAAATATTAAACAAAGCTATTTTTGCCTTACTGGTAATAAGTGAGTCGCTGCTTCTAGAAACTAATGAACTAGGCGCAGCAAGCGTTATATTGTTATGAACTGCTTTTACTTTTGGTATGCGGGTTAATTTGTTAGCAACCTTGCTCCGAAGTATTTCGTTTGGCGCTTCACCCGTCAGTAACATAACACCGTTGTAGCTGGTGACATTGATATGTGTATTGTTTCTAATTTGTATATCATTGAAAAGGCGATATAGTGCCTTAAACTCAATCCCTTGGTCATCAATGACGGTGCCAGCAGTTCTTCTGTCATGAACTAAAGCAGCGCCAGTCGTAGCGCTTGTAACAGCAACGGCTGCACAACCAGACAGTAATGCGATGGAAAGAGATAGAGCGATAAATAGGGTGTTACGTTGATTCATAAGCTTAGCCAAATAGTTGAAAGTCGATTAAATCACACAAGCAATGTGTGATAACCAGATGTACTTCTTGTATACGAGCAGTAGAGTTTGATGGAACCCGTAACTCAATATCATTTTCTTTTAATAACGCGTCAAGTTGACCGCCATCTTTTCCGGTTACGGCAATGACGTTTAAGCCTCTATCGTGGGCAACTTTAATTGCTGCAACGATATTCGAGGAATTGCCACTCGTTGTATAGGCTAATAAGACATCGCCCTCTTGTCCTAAAGCCCTAAGTTGTTTTGCAAAGATTTCATCGTATGAATAATCGTTGGCAATAGAGGTAATGGTCGACGTGTCCGTGCTTAAAGCAATGGCTGGTAAGCTGGGACGCTCTCGTTCAAAACGGTTTAGCATTTCGGAGGAAAAGTGTTGTGCGTCTCCTGCAGAACCGCCGTTTCCACACGTTAGAACCTTTCCGTTGTTTAGTAAACTATCGACGATACGGCTAGCGGCAGTTTCAATAGGTGCTGCTAATAACTCAAGCGCTTCATGTTTAGTTTGAATGCTGTCAGTAAAATGTTGATAAATACGATCTTGTAAGCTCATGCCTAAAATTCATCAAATGCGTTGGTAATCCATTGTATCTCATGCTGGCCTACAGAGGGTGAAATTGCAATGACATCAAAACGTGTTTCAGTTTTTGTTGGGTTTTTAAGTAAGTACTGCTGTGCGCATTTAATCAATTTAGATTGCTTTTTCTTATCAACTGAATAGAGTGCGCCACCAAATTTGTTAGAAGAACGATATCTAACTTCTACAAATATAAGGGAGTTTTCATTTTGCATAATTAAATCGATTTCACCAGCCCTGCTTCGAAAGTTTCGTTGTATAAGTTTGAAGCCTTTTTTTAGCAAGAACGCTAGGGCGATATCTTCCCCTTGTTGACCGCTGTCTTTAGTGCTCTTAAACAAGTCCATTAAAGGGGGGTGGTTTGATGGCTTGTTTGTGGTGTAGGGGATTTTTCCAGTAGGTTGAAATATTCGGTTTTTTCCAATTGAGGAGCAAGGCCAAGTGACTGAATATGGCCATTTTTAAAGGTTGCACAGGTTAACTGTCGGCTAACCTCTCCATTTGGTTTTATAGATAACACGCCAGTACTACCGCTAAAACGAGCAAACGAACTGTTTTTTAATCGTTCAGTGTGAGAAATACTTTGGTAAGCGTCTAGTCCTAAGGCAAACAATCTCCTTGATTGACTGTTTAAGCGTCCCCATTGTTTGGTTAGAGATAAGGTATCGAGTTCGGCGTAATTAGTGGGTTCAATTAAAGAGGGCATGTCACAAAAACTTACTTGATCTAAATCGCGGTTAGCAACGGGGTTAACGGTGCCGTCATAAATTTTAGAAATACTAAACACAGGTAATTTTATGGCGTGAAAAAAGCGTAGTTGTGGCTTAATAAGGCGGCCATCTCTGGGGGATGCAATAAGAAAAATAAAGTCCACATCTTGTCTGCGCCGTTCGACAAATTCCATACTTAAATTTAGCTTATTTCTAAGTTGTTTAAACCGGCTTTCGCTGTCTTCAATATTAAGTACACTTTTAATGGAGGGTGAATAATCTGAGGTTTTTGATGGGTATGTTTGAACGTCATTAACAGTGCCGCCGAATTGTTGCCAAACATCGGCAAAATGCGTAGCAATACGCTGACCAAACTTTGTTTGAGGGGTGAGAATAAGGGCTCTTTGATGGCCTTTTAGCCAAGCTAAGCTGGCAACTTGGATAACATCGTCTTCAGGAGCAAGCGATAAGGAAACAGTTTGGCTTGGTGCTGCCCCATCAAAGTTATTTAAAGCGATAATAGGAATAGTTTGGTTATTTAATAGTTGTAAATCCGCTACGTTTCTTTTGTCTAAAGGGCCTATGATTGTTTTGACGCCTTCGCTTAACGCTTGTTGGTATAGCGTAGTTATAGGTGTAACGCTCGTGTCGTAAAAAGTAACGTCTGCCTGATTATTATCTAAGGCGTAAGCAGCTGAAATAATACCCTGACGAATACTCTGTGCCGACTTGGCATACGGGCCGTCGTTAGGTAAGAACACGCCTACTTTTCCTGCTGGTTTATTATTGTTTTGTTTGGTTTGAAGGAAGTTGGGTAAAAAGTTAGTGTTTGCTGAATGCTGAGGGTAACGCTGTTGCCAATCAATGATGTTGGGCGTTTTGTTTTTTAATGTTATGGCTAAATCAACCCAGCTGGTTACAGGGTCTGAAGGTGATGCTTTAAATACTTCTAACGCTTGGTTAGATAGTAAAAGAAGTGTTTCTATTAATTTATCTTGGTTTGATAGTTTCTCAGAAGGTTCGGTGATTAAATGATCAAGCTCAACGCGTTCACGAGCACTTTCAAAAATATTACCTGATTGAAAAAATGCAGAGCTTCTTAGTTTATGTAGCTCAATGCGTTGTTGATTGGTAAGAATAGATTCGTCGATAGTCTCTATGGCAAAAAGAGATTGTTCCGCTTTCCCCTGTTTTAATAAAATTTTTGAACGTAATAATTGAATATTAACTGAACTGTTAGCTAGTTGATTGGGTAATGAACTGATGACGCGTTCAGCGCTATCTATATCACCTGCATTTAAATAAGACTCAGCGGCAAACGTTAAAAAATGCTCATTATCCCCTGTGTTTCTTGCTAATTTTTCATATAAGGCTGCGGCCTTAAGGTATTGGCCTTGAGAGTTAGCCAGTTGAGCGTGCTCTTCTAAAGAGTTGCTGGGTGCTTGGCTACCAATGTTAGGCGTTGGAATGCTAGTACAATAGGGTAGGGTCAGTGTGATAGCAATAATAAGTAACGTTCTTTTTGCTAGCATCGTAAAATGTCTAAGTTGATTCATGGAATATTATTAATTAATGCTTAGAATAGCGAGATTAAGTGACCAGTATCTTTTTAGAGTGGAATGATGTCAAACGTAAAAGGTAGTTTATACATAGTTGCAACCCCAATAGGCCATTTGGCGGACATAAGCTTGCGCGCAATAGACGTATTGAAAAACGTTGATTTGATTGCTGCTGAAGATACCCGCAATAGTAAAAAATTACTAAACGAGTATTCAATTCAAACCAAAATGACGGCTTATCATGAGCATAATGAAGATAAAAAAAGTGCTACGCTGTTAGAAAAACTGTCGGATGGTTCTTCTATCGCATTGATTTCGGATGCGGGTACGCCTTTAATAAATGACCCGGGCTATTCGCTCGTTCAAAAAGCGCATGCGATGGATATCAAGGTTGTGCCAATCCCAGGTGCTTGCGCGCTCATAACGGCATTGAGCTCTAGCGGCTTAGCGACGGCAAGGTTTAGTTTTGAGGGTTTCCTGCCAAGGACGTCTTCTGCACGAAGAACAGCGCTTGAAGTGTATTTAAAAGACTCTAAAACGTTGGTTTTTTATGAATCAAGCCACCGTATTACAGCTACACTAGAAGATATACAGGTTGTTTTTGAACCCACTCGAAAAATGGCGATAGCGAGGGAGTTAACCAAAACATTTGAAACTATTGTCAGTGGATCAGTTGTAGATGTGGTGGGGCAGGCGCAAGCAGATAAAAATATGCAACGCGGTGAGTTTGTTGTGTTGGTTGAGGGTGTTCAAAAAAAAGGCAATAAGTCAGCAGAGCTTTCAGATGCTTCGATAAGTACGTTAAAGGTGTTGTTGCAAGAATGTTCCTTAAAGACGGCGGTTAAGCTGGCTGTGGAGCTAACTGGTGAACCAAAAAAAGCACTGTATAGCTTGGCCTTAACGTTAACGGGCAAGTAATTAAGACTTCATTGAATAAATAGTTAGCTGAATTGCGTTCAATTTTGTACACTGCACGTGGAGTTGGCCAGGCAGTCGCTCTGCGCAAGCAGGGAGGAAAGTCCGGGCTTCATAGGGCAAAGTGCCAGGTAACCCCTGGGGGGCGCGAGCCTACGGATAGTGCAGCAGAAAGGAAACCGCCTAAGTCTTCGGACCGGTAAGGTTGAAAAGGTGCGGTAAGAGCGCACCGCGTGAGCGGTAACGTTTCACGGCGATGGTAAACCCCGCTTGAAGCAAGACCAAATAGAGAAGTGGTAACGCAAGTTACACGTGTGGCCCACACGGCTTCTGGGTAGGTTGCTCGAGGTGCATAGTGATGTGCATCCCAGATGAATGACTGTCCACGACAGAACCCGGCTTATCGGCCAACTCCATTTTTTCTTACATTGAAAGGGAGCGCTTATGGTTACTTAAGCGCCTTGGTGAATAATAAAGAAACCGCGGCCTTGTTCTTTAACTTGGTAAAGGGCTACATCGGCTTGTTTAATTAAGTCTTTCAAAGTGTCGCCGCCGCCTTGGTATAAACTAACGCCAACACTACAACCCACGCTAACTTGATCACCTTTAGTCGTTACCATGGGTGCGGAAGACACTTTAATTAGTTTATTAACGACAGCTTCAAGGTTTTCAACAGAATCAATGTCCCATAACATGATTAAGAACTCGTCTCCCCCAATACGTGCGACGATGTCAGACAAACGCAACGTATCTTGAATGCGTTTGGCGATGGTAATTAATATGTCGTCGCCTACATCATGCCCGTATGTGTCGTTGATGGGCTTGAAGCGGTCGAGATCTAAAAACATAATGGCTGCATTACGTTTCTCACGCTTTGCAATTTTCATGTATTTTTCGGCTAACTTCATAAAGAAAATGCGATTTGGTAACCCCGTTAGTCCGTCTGTATTCGCGAGGGTTTCAAGTTTTTCTTGAGTACGTTTTAAGTTTTTGTTCAACGATAAAATGTAAATCACCGTTGCCGCTAATGTTGTTATTGCAAAAAAGATTAATAAAACATATTTCCAATACCGAACGATGACATCAATAAAAGAATAATTAACTAAGTTTTTATAGGCACCTAAACCCAATTGGCTATAAGCCATGTCTACTTCGCGGTAGTTTTGTGGGATAGTCCAGCCCATAATGCTGGCGGATTTAGCTGCATCAGAATTTTTATCTAAAATTAACAGTGCTGAAACAACTTTTTCTGCCACGAGGTCAGGAACGTGAGGAAGTTTTGCTAGTGGCCACTCGGGGTAAAGGCGGCTGCTGAGTAGAAGAGGGTAGCTGCTTTGGTTGCTAGATACGCTGTTAAGCGGTACTGGAATAGCTTTAAAGTCACTTAGTTTAATTTTCCCTTCTGATGCCATTGTCTCTAACGTGTCGGTTCTTACTACGCCAGCATCTGCTTTGCCATCTCTAATTGCATAAACAACTTTATCGTGGGTGCCTAAAAAATCTAATGAAGAAAAGGAGTTCACGGATAACCCGACGCTGTCAATTTCTCTATATGCGGCGACCCAACCGCCAAAAGATTGCTTAGAGACGGCAGCCAATTTATGTCCACCTAGCATCTTGTATGATGAAATATCAAGGCGGTCTTTGTGGGTAAATACAACGCTGCCAAACTGAGTAAAACTGTTCCCTAAAATACGACGTTTTAATGTGGCTACAGGTGATAATTGGTAAGAAAAGGAGAAATCGCTGAACATACCAGAATTTGTTAATAAGAAATCAATCTGATGTTCTTTAATAGCTTGTTCTATATCGGCAAAGCTAAGAGGTATGATGCTAAAGTGAAATTCAGGTACTTTTTTATCTAGATACTGTGCTAGTTTTGCCCACCGTTGATGAGTAGTGTCTGCCCCACGTTTGGCTAAAACACCAATTTCAATTGTCTCAGTGCTAGCGTGTACGGTCATGTTACCGAGAAGTGCAATTAAGCCAATAATAATTTTTTTATACAATAACTTCATTGTTGTGATTGTGTTCTCACGGTGCTTTTTATTCAAGTTGTGAAAGTGGGAATGGTTTAGCAATTACATAGCCTTGTGCATAATCCACATGTAATGTTTTGAGAATGGATAAAATGTGTTCATTTTCAACATATTCAGCGACAGTTTGTAGCCCCATTTTTTGGCTGACTTCAACAATCGCTTTTATCATGGTGACGTCTATATCGCTGCTTTCTATATGTTTAACAAAAGCGCCGTCTATTTTAACAATATCAATGGGTAGGTTTTTGAGGTATTCGAATGAGGCTAGGCCGCTACCAAAATCATCTAGAGCGATGTTAAAACCAGATTTTTTTAGAGATTTAAAGAAAGCGATGGTGTCAGAAAAGTTACGTAAAGCGGTTGTTTCTGTAATTTCGAAACAGACATTATGGGCTAATTCAAAATGCGAGAAGTGTGTGTAAAAGTTCTTTATAAACTCTGTGGAGCTCAGTGATGCGCCTGATAAGTTGATCGAAAGTTTTATGTTTTTATCCGACTGTTTAACTAACCAGTTAAATGTTTGGCTAATAATGTAATTATCCAGTTTTGGCATAATGCCATAGCGTTCGGCAGCGGATATGAATATATCGGGCGAAATAAGGTTACCTTCCTCATCTGCTAGTCGTGTGAGGACTTCATGATATTGGCGGAGCTCGCTCGTGGTATCAATTGGTGAAATGGGTTGGGCATATAAATGAATTCGTTGAGATTCAAGCGCTTTGTTAATGGTGGAAATAGTTTGCATGTCTACGTCACGCTTTAGTACCTGGTGGTCGTCTTTTTCGTACACATGTACGCAATTTCTACCTGATTCTTTTGCGTTGTAACAGGCGATATCAGCTAACGATAGAATGTTTTCATTGATGGTGTTGTGGTTAAGAATAGCGACACCAATGCTGCTGCCGATATGGAATGAGGCTTCATGCCAGACAAATTGAAAACCATCTAATTTGCTACGCATGTTTTCACTTATGGTTAGCCCATCTTTTAAACTGCAATTAGGCAGTAATACACCAAATTCATCGCCACCTAGCCTTGCTAATGTATCGGTATTTCTAACGCAGGTTTCTAATAGGTTGGCGATTTCTTTGATTAAGTCGTCACCTGCGTCGTGCCCCGCCGTATCGTTAACAATTTTGAATTGGTCTAAATCGATATACAGTAGAACGTGTTGAGTATGGTGTGATTTTGTTTGTTGTTTAAGCTGGAGGAGGGTTTCTTCGAAATAGCGCCTATTCCACAGTGAGGTGAGTAAATCGTGTGTCGCATGATGGGTCATGTCTTTTGAAATGAGTTTTTCCTTATCAAGGTTTTCCTTTAAAATTTTCGCTTCTCTTCTAGAGGCGCGGCTAATAAGGGTGAATACAGTAAAGATGCTTAATAAAAAAAATGCGAAGCTAGAATAAGCCAACCCTTGTAATGAGGATAAAAGGTTGCTATTTAACATGTTTAGGGATTTTTTTAATGCGCTGGTTTGCTGCGCAATAATATTATCCATCTCTTTTATTAGTTCTGCTTGAGCAGGTAGGGTTTTAGAAAACAACAGTTGTTTAGCGGGCGTTACTTGTTCATCAATAAGTAAGTCGGCTACTTTTCTTTGCCGTACGCCATTCGCAGAAGTGAGTGTGAAAAGGTGAGTGAGTTGAGCTTCTTCCTGAGTAGAAAGCTCAAGTTTCATGATCGCTTGCCTTGCGTTTATAAAATTTGTTGCGTGCGAGCTAAGTATTTGATCGTAATCATCGAGCTCAAAGGCATCTTCAATATCGAGCATTTCAAGTAAGGTTAATGAACGTTCTCGTGCAGCGTTATACATTGAGATTAAGTGGGTTCGTTTCTCTTGTTGAATTTGAATGTTATCAGTTAATAGCGTATGCGTTTTAGATACGGACATGTACGTTCCATACAAGCTAAAAGCCGTAGCAATAAACCCAAGTACAATAATAAAATAGAGGGTAGCCCCCTGTGTCAGACTAGTTGTCGCCTCCCCGAATTGGGATAATTAAAAAAACAGGGTGTTTTAGCGTCGTTACTTAAAATTAATTTTAAAGTCATGGTTTGTGGTTTTTTATAAAAATTAAACCGAATTGTCATTTCAAGTTGGTTTTTTTTATATTTAACAATAAGCCTCCTAGTTTTTTCTTTAACTAAGCCCCGCAAATAACTGATTTTAAATATATTTATTACCCCGTGTTTTTTTTTATATCTAAATCTCTAGGTTTCTTCGCTAAGTCATTGTTCATAAAGAAAGAATTTAGGGAAATGGATGCTTGACAGAGTGGTGTTTTCTTCCTTATAGTGCAAAAAAGTGGTGAAAAGTGGTAAATAAGGGAAAAGGGGTCAAGTTTGTTTAGAGGGGTTAATAATGTCACGTTAGATGCAAAAGGGAGATTGTCTATCCCTACGCGTTACCGTGCCCAATTATCAGCTTCTTGTGACGGGCAAATGGTCATGACTGTTGACCGTGAGCATAGCCTTCTACTTTACCCGTTACCTGTTTGGGAAGATATCGAACGCAAATTAATCAAGTTACCTACCTTGAATAAGCAAGCAAGGCGCTTGCAGCGATTGCTAATAGGTCATGCGACGGAGTGTGAGCTAGATAGCCAAGGCCGCGTGCTTGTGTCACCGCCGTTACGTGATTTTGCGGAATTAGATAAAAAAATAGTGATGATTGGTCAAGGTAATAAGTTTGAAATATGGAATGAACAAACTTGGACAGTTAAGCGTGATATGTGGTTTGAGGAAGAGAGTGAGGAAGAGGGTGATTTGTCACCCGAACTTGGCGTTTTGTCGCTGTGATTGTGGCTAACAATGAGCACAAGGCTGTTCTTCTCAATGAAGCGGTAGATGGATTAATTCAACATGCAGATGGGGTTTTTATCGATGGGACCTTTGGACGTGGTGGGCATAGTGGGAAAATATTGCAGGCATTATCTGCAAAGGGTCGATTGCTCGCGATTGATAAGGATATCGATGCAATGACGTCAGTAAACGCCAAAACGTATTTATTAGACCCAAGGTTTGAGTTTGAGCGAGGCAGTTTTGCTAGGCTCCAAGAGTTTGTAGAAAAGCGTGATTTGACTGGCAACGTTAATGGCATTCTGCTTGATTTGGGCGTGTCTTCTCCGCAACTAGACGTTGCAGAACGTGGTTTCAGCTTTATGAAAGATGGGCCGTTGGATATGCGTATGGATACAGCAAGTGGTGAGTCTGCAGCTGAATGGCTTGCTCATGTGGATGAGCTTGACCTGGTTAAGGTGTTGCGCGATTACGGCGAAGAAAAGTTCGCGCGAAAAATAGCCGCCAATATTGTTGCAGAGCGAGATAAAAATGAAATATTAACAACGGCTCAATTGGCAACTGTTATTAGTGATGTTGTTAAAAGCCGTGAGCCTGGCAAGCATCCAGCAACGCGTAGTTTTCAAGCGATAAGAATTAAAGTAAATAACGAGCTGGGTGATTTAGAGGCAGTGCTAGAACAATCACTTGAGGTGTTGGCGGAAGGTGGTCGATTGGTAGTCATTAGCTTTCACTCATTGGAAGACAGAATAGTGAAGCGTTTTATGCGAAAAGCATCGAAAGGCGATGTGGCGCCGCGTAAATTGCCGTTGCCTTTGGATGCTAAAGGGCCGACGCTAAAAACAATGGGTAAAGCGATTAAGGCATCAAGTGCTGAGTTGGCTGGCAATGTCCGTAGTAGAAGTGCTGTGTTACGAATAGCGGAGAAGTTGTGATTGATAGGTCAAAAATGGGATTGATGATTATTTTGCCATTGGTTGTTGCGTCAGCGCTGATGGTTGTTTACGTGAAATACCAGTCACGTGTTTTGTTTACTCAGTTAAAGCAAGAAACAAAAGCCCAAGATGTATTAGAGGTTGAGTGGAGCCGTTTGCAATTAGAGCAGACCACATGGTCATCAAATGCGCGAATTGAAAAGATTGCTAAAAAACAATTAGGCTTGCAGGCGCCAACAGCCGAGCAAGTTATATTTATTAAAATGAAATGATACATCAGCGACTAAAAGATAATGCAAACAAAGTGGTGGTGCCGGAGCTTTCCGGGCGTCGTCGCTTTATTTTAGCGTGCTTTATGTTAGCGATGTGTGGGTTGATTTGGCGGGCTGTTGACCTTCAGGTGCTGAATAACAGTTTCTTACAGAATCGTGGCGATGCGGTTCATCTTAGCAATATCAAAATTCCAGCGTACCGTGGGCAAATATTAGATCGGGATGGGCATGCTCTGGCTATAAGTGCGCCCGTTAGTTCTGTTTGGGTTAATCCTCAAGAATTCGATGCTAATGGCCAAGGTAAGAAGCTAGCCAGTATGCTTGAGTTGGGGCAAAAAGCGTTAACGAAAAAAACGGATAAAACATCTGGGCGAAGGTTTGTGTATCTACGCCGACATATGGATCCTCAGCTTGCAGAGCGCATTGAAGACCTGGGTGTTGTTGGAGTGTATGCGCAAAAAGAATATAGACGCTTCTATCCAGATGGTGAAGTGGCTGCACATGTGGTTGGGTTTACTAATGTGGATGGCGAAGGCCAAGAAGGTTTGGAGCTTGCATACGAGTCGCGGCTACAAGGTGTGTCGGGAGTAGAGCAAGTGTTACGTGACGGCAAGCGGCGCATGGTGAAGCATGTGGAAAGTGTTAGAGAGCCGGTGCCGGGTAAGGATGTTAAATTATCAATCGATCGCCGTTTGCAATACTTGGCTTATAGAGAATTAAAAGCAGCTGTTGCTCAGCAAAAAGCTAAATCGGGCTCATTGGTATTAATGAATCCGCTAACAGGTGAAATACTTGCTGCGGCAAATCAACCAGCATTTAACCCTAATGAGCGTTCAAAGCTGACTGCCAGCCGGGTACGAAACCGTGCGTTTGTTGACGTATTTGAGCCTGGATCAATAATGAAACCGTTTACTGTTGCGGCAGGGATGATGTCGGGTTTGTTTGATACTTCAACCATTATCGATACAACGCCGGGATACATGAAAGTCGGGCGTAGTCAGGTTCGTGATCACCGTAACTATGGAAAAGTTGATCTTGCTACATTGCTTTTAAAATCAAGCAATGTGGGGTCGAGCAAGATTGCACTAGGCATTCCGCCGGAAGGCATGTGGGGCCTATTGAATCGGTTAGGGTTTGGGGCAAAGACGGGTATAGATTTTCCTGGTGAAGCAAAAGGAAAATTAGTTGGCTTTGAGCGCTGGCGTCCTATTGAAAGGGCAACCTTGTCATTTGGTTATGGTCTGTCAAGTTCAGTTCTTCAGGTGGCTCAGGCCTATAGTGTTCTTGCAAATAATGGCGTGTTAATGCCGGCGACGTTGCTTTCTGATGGCGTTTCTGAGGCTGAGAGAGTCATACCGGTTGAGATTTCAAAAAGCATTCGTCATATGTTACAGGGCGTTGTTAGTAAGGTGGGTACGGCACCCCGAGCGAAAATCCAAGGATATACAGTAGCGGGTAAAACAGGGACGGTTAAAAAGGCAGTTGCTGGTGGATATTCGGATGATAAATACTTAGGTCTGTTTGCAGGCATGGCGCCAGCAAAAAACCCAAAACTAGTGATGGTTGTGATGATTGATGAGCCGAGTGCAGGTGATTATTACGGTGGTCTAGTCGCTGCACCTACATTTTCAAGAGTGATGGCTGGTGCGCTAAGATTGATGAATGTCGCCCCGGATAATGTAGAAGAGCCGGTGACGCTTGTTGCGTTTAATCAACGAGGCGCTCAATGATGGCCGCGCAACATATTGAATCAGGGCTTTCTTTAAGGGACTTATTGTCAGGTATTGCTGAAGTAGACGTTGATGTGGATGTTTCTATGTTAACGCTTGATGCAAGAGAAATAGCAATTGGTGGTTTGTTTTTGGCAATAAGTGGCTCACAAAATCATGGTATGCAGTATGTAAGGCAAGCAATAAAGAATGGTGCGGCTGCTATCATTTTTGACCCAAAATCTGGCGGAAACTTATTGTCTAAAAAGTTCGTTAATCGCGATGATATCGTGCTGCTTGAGTTGAGTGATTTGTCTAACTATGTCAGTGAAATAGCGTCCCGTTTTTATCAGTATCCGTCAAAAGAGACTTCTGTTGTTGGAATTACTGGGACTAATGGTAAAACATCGATTAGCCACTTTATGGCTCAAGCAATGGGTATACGTCAGCCATGTGGGGTGATTGGAACGCTTGGCTGGGGCTTTTTGGGGCGTTTGACTAAGACGGTTAATACGACGCCAGATGCGGTGTCTGTTCAGTGTGGTTTATCTCAATTGGTCAATGAGAAGGCGCAAGCAATAGCGATGGAAGTATCGTCGCATGGTTTGCAGCAACATCGGGTTGCTGCGGTAGAGTTTGATGGGGCGGTGTTTACGAATTTAACACACGACCATCTTGATTATCATGGGTCAATGGAAGCGTACGGTGAGGCCAAGTTAACATTATTTAAAAGCCCAACGTTGAAGTTTGCTGTGGTTAATTTGGATGATAGCTACAGCTCAGTCATAGTAAAAACGCTTGCTTCACCAGTAACGCTGTTGGGTTATACGCGTTTGTCGAAGGTAAATGAAAGAGTGAACGCGCTTTTGCATATTACAAATGAAGTTGTTGATAAAGATGGGTTGCGTTTTTCACTAAACTTCCAAGGTCGGCAATATGATGTCCGTACTGATTTACTGGGCCGTTTTAATATTGATAATGTTACTGCAACACTGGCTATTTTGTTTGCTCAAGGTTGGGGGGTGCAAGAGGCGATAGAGGCGGTCGAAGGTCTCGAAAGTATACCTGGGCGAATGGAGTGTATTTCGCTTGATGATTCATTGCCTTTGGTGATCGTTGATTTTGCTCATACACCTGATGCGTTGGCGTCGGTGTTAAAGAGTGTGCGTGAGCATTGTGATGGTAGGTTAATGGTGGTGTTTGGTTGTGGTGGCGATAGGGATTCGAGTAAAAGAACATTGATGGGTCAGGTAGCAGATGCTCATGCGGACTCAATTATCGTGACTAATGATAATCCTCGTCATGAGAATGCTGAGAAAATTGCTGAAGAAATAATGCTTGGCGCGGGAGCAGAAGCTGAGGTTCTTTTAGATAGAGAAAGTGCTATCAATAAAGCTGTTAACTCGGCATCGGCGGATGACGTTGTGGTTGTCGCGGGGAAAGGCCATGAGGGCTTTCAGCTTATAGCAGATAAAAAGCTACCTTTTAATGATGCTGATGTTGTGCGTTCAGCGCTTCAACGCCGTTTAAAAGGAGGCGTGTAATGATGGGCGCTATGGATTTACGGCAATTAGCACACGTTGTAAACGGGTCATTGAAAGGTGAAAACGTAAGTTTTTCCAACATTTGTACAGACACGCGGTCGTTGCAAAAAGGGGATTTGTTCTTTGTTCTAAAGGGCGACAGTTATGACGCCAATGATTTTATTGAAAATGCCAAAGCAAGTGGGGCGGTTGCTGCAGTGGTCAGTAAAGATTGCGACGTGTTGCCAACTGTGTTGGTTGATGACACAACGGCAGCGTTAGGCAAATTAGCACAAGCCGTTCGAATGAAAGCTGATGCGCCAGTTGTTGCAATCACGGGAAGCAATGGTAAGACCAGTGTCAAAGAGATGCTGTTGGCGATTCTAAAGCAATCTTTCAACGTACTGGCCACTGAAGGAAATTTGAACAACCATATTGGCGTGCCGTTAACGTTACTGCGTCTAACAAAGGAGCACCAAGTAGCCATCATAGAAATGGGTGCGAGCCATGCGGGCGAAATAGCGTATTTATGTGAGCTTGCAAAACCAAATTTCTCAGTTATCAACAATATTGGCGAAGCTCATTTAGAAGGTTTTGGGAGTGTGGAAGGTATTGCTAATGCTAAAGCGGAGATTGTAGAAGGTTTATCTGCGAACGGCGTTGCGATTTTGAATCAGGAAGATGCTTGGTATGAGACTTGTTTAGAGAAAGCTGTTGATAGGTCGGTGCTTAGTTTTGGTTGGTCAGATAATGCATCGGTTTGGTCGGAGCAATCAAACGTTCGTAGTCAACTGATTGGTGGCAGGTTCGAGATATCATTCACATTACATTACCAACAACAATTTGTAGATGTTCAGCTCAACCTATTGGGTGATCACAATGTTTTGAATGCATTAGCAGCGGCTAGTCTTGCGATAGCGCTAGGTGTTTCGTTGCCAGACATTGCAACGGGGTTAGCAAAGGTAGAGCCCGTTGCTGGGCGGATGCAGCCGCTAGTTGGAGTGAACGATTCGTTAATTGTAAACGACTGCTATAACGCGAGCCCGACCTCTTTTAAAGCGGCGTTGTCTTGTGTTGTCGGCTTAGATAAGCCTGTTTGGTTAGTGCTTGGTGATTTTGCGGAATTGGGTAAGAGCGCGGCTGATATTCATCAGCAGTTAGCTGGCTTAATAGCAAATGAAAAAGTGGAAAGAGTTTTTGCAGTCGGGGAGTATATGAAATTGACAGTGGAAGCACTTAATTCACGTGAAGAGGGGAAGCGCGTGGTTGCTGAGCACTTTACAAGTAAGGCAGCATTGTCTGGTGCAGTCAAACGTGATTTAGAGATAGATTGTGTTGTGTTAGTCAAAGGCTCTCGCTCTCAAGGGCTTGAAGACGTGGTCGGTCAGTTGGTTAAGCAGGAGGAAACGCCATGTTGTTAATGTTATCAGAGTGGCTTACACAGTATGAAAGTGGCTTTCAGGTTTTTCAGTACCTGACGCTTCGTTCCATTTTGGGTACGCTAACCGCTTTGTTTATTGCGTTTCTGGTAGGGCCGACGATGATACGTCGGTTGACTTATCATAAGGTAGGTCAAGCCATTAGAGATGATGGGCCGGAGTCACATTTCACTAAAGCGGGTACGCCGACAATGGGCGGTACATTGATTTTAGTGGCAATCGCTTTAAGTACGCTGTTATGGGCGGATTTAAGTAATCGATATGTGTGGGCGGTGCTGATAGTGACGATGTTGTTTGGCGTCATTGGGTTCATTGATGATTATAAAAAAGTTGCGTTGCAAAACCCAAAAGGCTTGTCGGCTGGTAAAAAATATTTAGGGCAATCAATTGTAGGCTTAGGTGTTGCGCTGTTTCTGTATTACACCGCGGCATCGCCCGTTGAAACGACGTTGTATGTGCCTTTCTTTAAGGATGTCAGCTTCCAACTGGGTTGGTTGTTTATTCCTTTGACTTACTTTGTAGTAGTAGGAACGAGTAATGCGGTTAATTTAACAGATGGGCTAGATGGTCTGGCTATTATGCCGACGGTTTTGGTGGCGGGTGCACTAGCCATTTTTGCGTATTTATCAGGAAATTATAAATTTGCGGAATATTTATCAATTCCTCATCTCAGAGAGGCGGGTGAGTTGGTGGTTTTCTGTGGCGCTATTGTCGGCGCAGGCATGGGGTTTTTATGGTTTAACGCTTACCCAGCAATGGTCTTTATGGGTGATGTGGGCGCGCTAGCTTTAGGCGCAGCGCTTGGGTTGCTAGCGGTGTTAGTGAGGCAAGAGCTGGTATTGGTCATTATGGGTGGGGTTTTTGTAATGGAAACGTTGTCAGTGATGATTCAAGTGGTCTCATTTAAGTTGACAGGTAAGCGAATCTTTAGAATGGCGCCTATTCACCACCACTTTGAGTTGAAAGGGTGGCCAGAGCCGCGGATTATTGTTCGTTTTTGGATTATTACCGTTATTTTGGTTTTGATCGGCTTATCAACCTTGAAGATTAGATAAAAGGTGGGCATAGCGATGAAAAATGTAGCAACTGAACAGCATCAAGGTTTAACCGAATTAGGTTTAACGGATGCGGCTGCACGTGTGTTGATCGTTGGTTTGGGTGTGACGGGACTATCAGTTGCACGTTTTCTTAATAAACACCAAATTCAGTCGGCAATTGTGGATAGTAGAAAAGCTCCGCCAGGGTTAAAAGAGCTAGAAGAGTCCGTTGAAGAAATGGCTGTGTTTACGGGTGGTTTCGATGAAGAGGCATTTGAAGCGGCAACTCACCTAGTGGTAAGTCCGGGAATTAGTCTTGAGCAAAAAGATATTGTGAAGGCAACTCAACGCGGTGCACATATTTTGGGTGATATAGATATTTTTGCAGCGTGCGCAGATGCGCCGGTTGCTTGTATAACGGGGTCGAATGGTAAAAGCACGGTAACAACCTTGTTGGGATTGATGGCTGAGGCGTCAAAGCTTGATGTACGAGTTGGCGGCAATCTTGGTACGGCAGCCTTAGATTTAATAACTGAAAAAACGCCTGATTTGTATATTTTGGAACTGTCTAGTTTTCAATTAGAAAGAACAACCCAGCTTAATGCTTCTGTCGCAACCGTATTAAACATCAGTGCGGACCATATGGATCGTTATGAAGATATGGCTGCATATGCAAAAGTGAAGGCGTCTGTGTTTCGGGGCAATGGTGCAATTGTATTGAATCGTGCAGATGACGTTGTGATGGCGATGCAAGATGAAACTAGAGCAGGTATTACATTTGGCCTAGATGCGCCTGAGGCAGAGCACTACGGCGTGATGGCTAAAGAGAATGTTGACTATTTGGTTAAGGGTGATGAATACGTAATGCCAGTGCCAGAATTAAAAATAAAGGGTTCTCATAATATTCAGAATGCACTGGCCGCTATTGCAATGGCAGATGTTTTGAAAATCCCCGTGACAGGTCAGAAACAAGCATTAAAGGAGTTCGCTGGATTGGCGCATAGAACACAATGGGTGGCAGAAAGTAACGGACGGGTTTGGATAAATGATTCAAAAGCCACCAACCCTGGTGCGACCTTAGCAGCAATAGAAGGGTTGAAAGGCTCCATTATATTGATAGCTGGAGGGGATGCAAAAGGCGCTGACTTTAGCTTACTCAAAAATGCCATTCAACATCATGTGGTACATGTCGTGTTAATGGGGCGGGATGGGCCTGTGCTCAAAGAGCAGGCAGTAAATGATGTGAGTTGTACGTTTGTTGATTCAATTGAACAAGCAGTTCAATTGGCAGATAAATTGGCGAAGCAAGGCGATACTATTTTATTGTCACCTGCTTGCGCTTCATTAGATCAATTTGCTAATTACCAAGAGCGTGGAGAACGTTTTGTGGCCGCTGTTGAGAGGTTGCACGGATGAGTGTAGCGATGGGCAACCAAGAGCATTCGGCATATTTGACTCGCCGCCAACCTTACTATGTTGATGGCTGGTTTTTGTTTTCGGCCTTAAGTTTATTAGCGCTGGGTTATGTGATGGTGGTGTCTGCATCCTTGCACTTAGGCGAAAGAGTATATACCAATATAACGCATTACCCGTTGCGCCAGTTTGTGCACATTGTATTGGGATTAGTGATGGCGTTTGTTTTGGCTAAAACGCCTTTAAGCGTATGGGAAAAAAGCGGCCCAAGTTTGATTTTGGTGGCATTAGGCTTGTTAGTGCTTGTATTCATACCGGGCCTGGGCGTAAAAGTGAATGGTAGTTACCGCTGGGTAAACCTAGGTGTTGCGCGAGTTCAGGTGTCAGAGTTAGTTAAATTTATTAGCGTTATTTATATGGCTGGTTTCTTGACTCGGCATGTAGATATGGTGCGAAAGTCAATATTAGGTGTGATGAAACCAGTATTACCGTTAGGTTTAGTGTTTGGTTTGCTGATGTTAGAACCTGATTTTGGTGCCACCTTTGTTATTGCCTTCACTGTTATTTGTATGATGTTTTTGGGTGGCGCAAAGCTTATTGAATTTTTAACCTTGGTGCTGTTTGGGATGGTGCTAGGTGTGGTAGCTATTGTTTCGTCACCTTATCGTATGGAGCGCGTAATGGCGTTTATTGACCCTTGGGCAGACCCATTAGACTCGGGTTTTCAACTGGTGCAATCATTAATTGCGATGGGCAGAGGGGAATGGCTTGGCGTGGGTTTGGGCAGCAGTATTCAGAAGTTGTTTTACTTGCCCGAAGCGCATACCGATTTTATTTTTGCCGTGTTGGGTGAAGAGCTAGGCTTATTGGGGTCATGTTTGGTCATTTTATTATTTGGTTTGTTTGTTTGGCGTGCCTTTCAAATGGGTAAAGCGGCTGAGCGGTTGAATTTAAGGTTTTATTCTTTAATGGCTTACGGATTGGGTGTTTGGGTTGGCTTACAAGCTTTTGTAAATATAGCGGTCAATATGGGGGCATTACCAACTAAAGGGTTAACGTTGCCGTTGATGAGTTATGGCGGTAGCAGCATGGTTGTTATGTGTATGGTCGTTGGGCTGTTATGCCGGATAAACCACGAAACGAAACTTGACCATGAGAACCAAATAAAAAGGAGTGGGCCATGGCAATACGCGTAATGATTATGGCTGGTGGAACAGGCGGGCATGTGTTCCCAGGATTAGCAGTAGCAGAGTATTTGCGAAAGGCTGGACACTCAGTGAGTTGGTTAGGTACTAAAAATGGCATTGAAGCTAAGCTAGTTCCTGAAGCTGGCATAGCAATTGATTGGTTAAATGTTACCGGTTTGAGAGGTAAAGGTGGTTTCAGTATTTTAATGGCCCCATTTATGTTGATGAAGGCTTGTGTGCAGGCGTCTACTATTATTCGTCAACGCCAACCAGACGTCGTGTTAGGTTTTGGTGGATTTGCATCAGGGCCTGGTGGGTTGATGAGTTGGGTGCACCGGAAACCTTTGGTTATACATGAACAAAATAGAGTGCCAGGTACGACGAACCGACTATTAAAAAGGCTCGCCACTAGAGTGTTAGAGGCATTCCCTAAGAGTTTTACGCCTGATGTGGCTGCATTATGTACAGGAAACCCACTCAGAGAAGGGTTGCAAAAAGGACCTAAGAAACAGCAATCGCCAGAACGAAATATCCTTATTTTAGGAGGAAGCTTGGGCGCCAAGGCATTAAATGAATGTGTGCCAATGTCTTTGTGTGAAGTGCAAAAAGAGGTGGATATAAACGTTATTCACCAAGCGGGGAAAAAGACGTTAGCTCTCGCTAAACAACAGTATGAAGAAGTATCGGTTAAAGCAGAGGTAACGAGCTTTATTGAGGATATGGAAAGTGCTTATTCTTGGGCAGATGTTGTTATTTGTAGAGCGGGAGCAATGACTATCAGTGAAATCGCGGTAATGGGTTTGCCTTCGGTATTAGTGCCGCTTCCAAGTGCTATTGATGACCATCAGACCAAAAATGCAGAGTACCTATCTGAATCAGGAGCCGCTATTCACCTCCCTCAAAAGAATTTAACGTCAGATGTCTTGGCACAGCAGTTACTTGAATTATTAAGAAACCCTAAGCAATTAACCAACATGAGCGACAAGGCGACTAAATTAGCTATGCCGAAAGCGACAGCAACCGTTGCAAATCAATGTTTAAAGGTGGTTTTATGATGCCAGATACACATAAGCATTACTCGGCACATTTAGGGTTTGGAAAGCTTAAAAAGGTTCATTTTGTTGGTATTGGTGGCGCAGGAATGAGTGGTATAGCTGAGGTTTTAATTAACCTTGGTTACGACGTATCGGGTTCGGATATGCGAGAAAATAAAATGACGGCCCATTTAAGCAAGCAAGGCGCCAACGTATTTATTGGTCATGATGCTGAGAATGTGAAAGGTTGCGACGTAGTGGTGACATCAACCGCTGTTAGTAAAGAAAATATTGAAGTAAATGCCGCCGCAGAACAAAAAATTCCCGTGATTCGCCGTGCAGAAATGTTAGCGGAACTTATGCGCTTCAGGTTTGGTATTGCAGTTGCAGGAACGCATGGTAAAACAACAACAACCAGTTTGCTGGCAATGTTAATGACCGAAGGTGAGTTGGACCCTACGTTTGTTATTGGCGGCTTACTTAATAGTGCGGGTACCAATGCAAAGTTGGGCGAAAGCCATTATTTGGTGGCAGAGGCAGATGAGAGTGACGCTTCATTCTTACACTTACAGCCAATGATTGCGATTGTGACCAATATTGATCAAGATCATATGGAAACGTATGGCGGAGAGTTCCAACAAGTTAAAGATGCGTTTAAGCAATTTCTTCACCAGCTACCTTTTTATGGATTAGCTGTTTTATGCACTGATGATGAGAATATACGCGAATTAGCGCCATTAATAGGCAAACCTATTATTAGCTACGGCATTGAGCATGATGCTGATTTCCAGGCGTTAGATATTCGCCAAATGGGTTTTCATACGCACTTCAAGCTTAAAAGACTGGGTAAAACTGAGCCCTTGTCAATCACCTTGAATATGCCAGGCAAGCATAACGTGTTAAATGCGTTAGCGGCTATTTCGGTAGCTAGCGAGCTGGGTGTGTCTGACGAAGCGATTAAATTGGGGCTCGAACAGTTTAAAGGCGTTGGTCGTAGGTTCCAGGTTAATGGAGAGATAGCATTAGAAAATGGGTCGGCATTACTGGTGGATGATTACGGGCATCATCCGCGAGAAGTGATGGCAACGTTGGACGCCGTTAAAGACGGTTGGCCAGATAAAAGAATTGTATTGGTTTTTCAACCCCACCGTTATTCAAGAACGCACGACCTATTTGAAGATTTCGTTCAAGTACTGAATGAGGCGGATATGTTGGTTCTGTTAGATGTATTTGCGGCAGGTGAAAAGCCAATAGCAGCATCAGATGGACCAGCGTTAAGCCAGGCTATTCGTCAACGTGGAAAATTAACACCAGTGTTCGTCAAAGAAATAGACACATTAGCTGAAACACTTGTTGGTGTTATTAAAGAAAATGACATCGTTTTGACGATGGGTGCAGGCAATATTGGCGCAGCATCAGCGGTACTGAAACGTGAAATAGATTCCTTACTCTCGACAACGAAAGGAAATGGGAGCTGATGCTAACTATGGCCAATAATTCAAACATAATGGAAGGTGTATTGTTAGATAACGAGCCGCTAGCGCGCTATACATCGTGGCGGGTAGGTGGGTTGGCAGACTATATGTATAAACCATCTGGTATTGCAGATTTGCAGAATTACCTGAGTAGTATAGCGAACAGTGACAATGTGGTTTGGCTTGGTTTGGGCAGCAATGTTTTGGTTAGAGATGGGGGTATAAGAGGGTCAGTTATATACACTCGTGGTTGTTTGTCAGAAATTAAATTCACCTCGTCAGATGAAATGTATGTGGAAGCAGGTGTGCCTTGCGCGCATGTGGCTAAACAGTCTGTAGATAAAGGCCTAGCAGGTGCGGAATTTCTTGCCGGTATTCCTGGCACCATGGGTGGTGCCTTAACCATGAATGCAGGTGCTTTCAGTGGTGAGGTTTGGGATTTGGTGAGCTCAGTTGTCGTCATAAATAAGAACGGTGACTTAATAACAAAGCGGGCAGAAGAGTTTGAAGTAGCTTACCGAACCGTTAATTTGAATGAAGGTGAGTGGTTTGTGTCGGCAACACTAAAAATTCCTAAGGGAGATGATCAGCAAGGTAAAGAAAGAATACGTCAATTATTAGCAAAGCGGTCTGAGACTCAACCGACTAATTTACCTAGTGGTGGGTCAGTTTTTAGAAACCCAGAAGGTGACCACGCAGCACGTTTGATTGAAGCGTGTGGTTTAAAGGGGTATCAAATTGGTGAGGCCGAAGTATCAGAAAAACATGCAAACTTTATTGTTAATAAAGGCGGTGCAACGGCTAGTCAAATTGAAGAGTTAATCACGTACGTGAGGGGTGTGGTGATAGACAAACAAGACGTGGAGCTTCAAACAGAAGTTCGCATTATTGGTGAGGCGCTAAGTTAATGAGTACGAGCCAAATCACACCATCAATGTTCGGCCAAGTAGCAGTTGCCATGGGCGGAGATGCAGCGGAGCGCGACATTTCATTGATAAGCGGAAAGGCAGTGCTTGATGCGTTAGTTTCAAAAGGGGTTGATGCATTTGGTTTTGACACAAAGAACGAAAGTTTAGAGCAATTAAGGGCGCACGGTGTTGATCGCGTATTCAATATTATTCATGGGCGTGGTGGTGAGGACGGTTTGTTGCAAGGTGCTTTAGACATGTTGAGCATCCCATATACCGGCAGTGGTGTTTTAGGGTCTGCGTTAGGAATGGATAAATTAAGAACTAAATTATGTTGGAGTGGCAGCCAAATTCCAACGCCTGCCTGGTACGTACTTAGAGCTAACAATGATGTGAATGGTTGCGCTAAGACATTGGGCTTTCCCGTTATTGTGAAGCCTTCGCTAGAGGGTTCTAGTATAGGAATGGCGAAGGCTAACAATATAGAGGAGTTACATGCGGCGTATGTTAATGCAGCCAGTTTTAATTGTGATGTTATTGCAGAGAAATGGGTAAACGGTAAAGAGTATACGGTTGCTATTTTAGGTGAAGTAGCGCTGCCGATGATTAAGTTACAGACGCCTCATGAGTTTTATGACTACGAAGCAAAGTATCAAGCGAATTCAACTCAATATGATTGCCCATGTGGATTATCTGATGAAAAAGAAAAGCAGTTGCAATCATTGGCGTTGAAAGCCTTTGAAGTATTGGGGGGTTCTGGCTGGGGGAGAGTTGATTTAATGCTGGATGCGGCAAACAACCCTTGGTTTCTTGAGATCAACACAGTGCCTGGAATGACAAATCACAGCTTAGTGCCAATGGCAGCAAAACAAGCCGGTTATGACTTCGAAACGTTGGTGTGCAAAATTTTAGAGACTAGTTTTACTGACGAGGTGTCAAGTCATGGGTAAGTTTATGTCAGATCCGATGCGTCGACTAGTTAAAGGAACTGCACTTTTGCTTGTGTTATTCGCCTTCTATATCAGTTTGTCTTCATGGTTGAGCAATGTTGATACGTTTCCAATTAAGTACGTACGTATTGAGGGTGATTTGAAGCATGTGTCGAAAGAGAGTGTTTCTGCCGCATCGTCAACATTATTAGAAACAGGTTTCTTTGCGCTGAATACGAATGGAATAACAGAAAAACTAGAACATATTGAATGGGTAAAGTCAGCCCGAGTAAGTAGGGTTTGGCCAGATACAGTTTCTTTGAAGATAATTGAACAACAACCCGTCGCTATCTGGAATAAGCAGTTTTTATTGAATGGAAAGGGTGAAATTTTCAAACCTAAAATGAAAGAAATACGTGGTGTATTACCCAGTTTGGCAGGTGACGATATGAAAAGTGCTCAACTATATGCATCGTTTAAACAAATTAATAATGGATTAAGTGAAATGGGTGTTTCTATCAATACATTGTCGGAAACGAATTATGGAAGTTGGTCTGCAGAAACAGTAAGTGGCGTACAAATAGAGGCTGGCAACATAGACCCTTTTAAAAAAATAGTGACAGGAATCAAACTATTAACGTTAGCGAAAATGGACGTACTTAGTCGAATTAAAAAGGTAGATATGAGGTACCCAAATGGTGTATCCGTTATATGGAAAGAAGGTGAAAGTTTGAATAACACGAGCACTAATAATGCAGCTAAGCAATTAATTAAAAGTTGAATGTATGAAAAAGAATAACGATAAAAATTTAATTGTTGGACTAGATATTGGCACATCGAAAGTAGCAGCGATTGTTGGGGAAATTACCCCAGATGGTGGAATAGATATTATTGGCATTGGTTCAAATCGTTCAAGGGGTTTGAAAAAAGGTGTCGTCGTAAATTTAGAATCTACAGTCCATTCAATTCAACGCGCCGTTGAAGAAGCAGAACTTATGGCGGGCTGCCAAATTAACTCAGTTTACGTTGGAATAGCAGGTAGCCATATCAGTAGCTTGAACTCGAATGGAGTTGTTGCGATTAGAGATAACGAAGTCATTTTGTCAGATATAGATCGTGTTATTGACTCAGCACGGGCTGTGGCCATTCCTTCGGACCAAAAAATCCTTCATATCATGCCTCAAGAATTTATTATTGATGGGCAAGAGGGAATTAAAGAACCGGTCGGCATGGCAGGTATTCGTCTTGAAGCTAAGGTGCATATAGTTACAGGTGCAGTAAGTGCCGCGCAAAACATTATCAAATGCGTACGCCGTTGTGGTCTCGAAGTAGATGACATTATTTTAGAGCAATTGGCTTCTAGCAGCTCTGTGTTAACTGACGATGAAAAAGAGTTAGGCGTTTGTTTGGTAGATATAGGTGGTGGTACTACTGATATAGCCGTTTTTTGTGATGGGTTTATTCGGCATACCGCAGTTATTCCAATTGCTGGCGATCAAGTAACAAACGATATAGCCGTTGCTTTAAGAACGCCTACTCAACATGCGGATGAAATAAAGTTGAAGTATGCCTGTGCTTTAACGCAACTGGTTCAAGAAGATGAGGTGTTGGATGTGCCAAGTATCGGAGATAGGCCGACCAGAAAAATTTCACGCAGTAATTTGGCGGAAATAATTGAACCGCGATATGAAGAATTAATGATGTTGGTACAAGCAGAATTAAGACGAAGTGGATTCGAAAATATTGTACCTGCAGGTATTGTCCTGACAGGTGGTAGCGCAAAAGTAGAAGGTTTGGTTGAGCTGGCTGAAGAAGTATTTCATATGCCAGTGCGGCTAGGGTGTCCGCAATATGTATCTGGATTAAATGAAGTGGTTAGAAATCCAATTTATGCAACAGGCGTGGGCTTATTGATTTTTGGACAACAAAATAGAGTGTCGAACAGTAGTGAAGTGAACGGTGGGTTTAAAGCAATGTGGGAAAAAATGAAGAGTTGGTTTCAGGGTAATTTTTAGGTTACAAAATTTAATTAATTGATTAACGAGAAAGGGGAAATATTATGTTTGAATTAATGGATGCACATACACAAAACGCAGTTATAAAAGTTATTGGAGTAGGTGGCGGTGGCGGCAATGCTGTCAATCATATGGTAAATAGTGCGATAGATGGTGTTGAATTTATCTGCGCAAATACAGATGCACAGGCGTTAAAGAACACGCCAGTAAGAACTGTATTACAGCTAGGTACTAACAATACAAAGGGGCTTGGCGCGGGTGCAAATCCAGAAGTGGGTCGACAATCTGCTTTAGAAGATAGAGAGCGTATCCAAGAAGTGATTGCAGGTTCAGATATGGTGTTTATAACAGCAGGTATGGGTGGTGGCACGGGCACAGGAGCAGCACCTATCGTGGCTGAAATTGCAAAGGAAATGGGTATTTTAACCGTGGCTGTTGTCACAAAACCGTTCCCATTTGAAGGCAATAAAAGAATGTTAATTGCAGATAAAGGGATTGAAGAGTTGGGTCACCACGTAGACTCATTGATAACAATACCAAATGAAAAGCTACTGCATGTTCTTGGTAAAGAAATGAGCCTTTTGAACGCATTCAAAGCTGCAAATGATGTACTCCTTGGTGCTGTGCAAGGTATTGCTGAATTAATAACTCGCCCTGGCTTAATCAATGTCGATTTCGCTGACGTTAAAACAGTGATGTCAGAGATGGGTGATGCAATGATGGGTACAGGTTCTGCAAGAGGTGAATCACGTGCTCGTGAAGCAGCAGAGTCTGCAATCCATAGTCCATTGTTAGAAGATATTAATGTGCAAGGCGCTCGAGGCATCTTGGTTAATATCACTGCTGGTTTGGATATGTCTATCGGGGAGTTTGAAGAAGTGGGTCAAGCTGTTAGAGAGTTTGCATCAGATGACGCAACAGTAGTTGTAGGAACAGTAATTGATCCTGATTTATCTGATGAAATGAGGGTGACTGTTGTAGCAACAGGGCTTGGCACAAAACAAACAGTGGTAGATGTAACACCCATTGTTCAAATTCAAAAGCCTACGGTAGAAGCAGTGAATTTAGCTGATACAAATTATGATATTCCAACGTTTGTTAGAGGTGATAAACCAGCACCAGTCGTAAAAAAAGCGAGTGGTCTAGAAGATAATTTAGATCCTGCGTATTTAGATATTCCGGCTTTTTTAAGACGCCAAGCTGACTAGTTGTTGAACAAAATAGGTGAGCAGTTCTGTCGGACTGCTCACGTTCGGCTTTGTTGAAAATACGAGAGGTGTGTTAAGATAAAAAAATAAAGAATATTTTATTCAACTATTTATTTGCTTGGAGTTGTAAATGATCAAACAACGAACACTTAAAAATGTGATTCGTGCTACTGGCGTTGGCTTGCACAGTGGTGAAAAGGTATACCTAACATTAAGGCCAGCAGCAGCAAATGCTGGCATCGTATTTCGCCGCGTTGATTTTGACGAGCCCGTTGTTATACCGGCAAAAGCTGAAAATGTTGGTGATACGCAATTATCAACCACGTTAATTCAAGATGGCGTTAAAGTTTCTACGGTAGAACACTTGTTAAGTGCAATTGCAGGGCTGGGCATAGATAATATTTTAATAGACGTTAGTGCGGCCGAAGTACCTATTATGGATGGCAGCGCTGGTCCGTTTGTATTCTTGTTGCAATCTGCCGGTATTGAAGAGCAGAATGCGCCAAAAAAATATATCAAAATTAAGGAAAAAATTAAAGTTGAAGATGGTGATAAATGGGCATCATTTGAACCGTTTGATGGCTTTAAAGTTGGCTTTAGCATTGATTTTGAACACCCAGCTTTTAGTTCAAGAAAACAGGAAGCATCGATAGATTTTTCTTCTACTTCTTTCGTTAAAGAAATCAGTAGGGCACGGACATTTGGGTTTATGAAAGATATAGAAACACTTCGTGACCGTAATCTGGCGCTTGGAGGTAGCATGGATAATGCTATTGTTGTTGATGATTACCGTGTGCTTAATGAAGACGGGCTACGTTATGAAGATGAATTTGTTAAACATAAAATTCTAGATGCGATTGGCGATCTATATTTATTAGGACACGGCTTGATTGGTGAATTTAAAGGTTATAAATCGGGGCACGAGTTAAATAATAAATTGTTAATAGCACTTTTGGACCAAAAAGATGCTTGGGAAGAAGTAACATTTGAAGAGGACGAAACATATCCAATTTCGTATAGTGACCCGTTACCGGCTTCTGTTTAATTTACGTTGATTTTGTAGTACGTTTGCTAATTTATTCAGAGCGTTGTTCAGCGCATGAGGATTGGCAGGCTTATCGGAAGGATTTAAATTACTGGTATTATCTTGAAAAGGCTTGTTTTGCCTTTTTTTGTACGCAAAAATAGAGTTGTCTACTACTCTTATAGTTAAACCTTGAACAGGGTCTCGGAAATGTGAGGCAATGGCATCTATTATTTTTACTCTACTGTAGAGTAGTTTTGATGCCCAGACGGGGGAGTCAGTAAATAACATTAATTTGTTATTGTTGAAAACGGCATGAAGGCAGTGTTCGGCTAGCTGCTTGGGTAGTTGTTTCTGAATTGCTTCTAAATGCAGTTGATTTTGTTGAAGTGTCAGCGTTATTCGCTCCATCCCTGTAGGTTTGCGGGAATTACGTAAGGGGTGTTTTAGCATTGGGCTATTTTAGGTTAAACATATCATTGTTGTAAAAAAATACTATGCAAATAATTTTAATTTCTCAGAAAAATCGAAAGACATTTCAGCTTTCTTTAACTAGAAACAAGCTTATGTTAACGCTATTGGCTAGCGGAATGTTATTGGGTTTGGTTTTCTTTACATTAGGGATGTCTAAAGGTGAGGGCTTAAAAAACATAGCGTCTACGGCAATGGTTGTCGAAGAACTGACCGAACAACGACAGGAATTAACTCGCTTACAAACCAAGTCTCGTAATACGTTAGATGGTATTGCTTTGCGCGTTGGTCAAATGCAAGCAGAAATTACACGTTTAAATGCAGTTGGTGAACATCTGGCTAAGAAAGCTAAACTAGACATATCTGAATTTGATTTTAATGTGCTACCTGCCCAAGGTAGTGCTGAAGTGAATGATTCTGTAGAGTCATTCGGAGAAGGTCAATTATTGACTGATATTACACAGCTTGAAGAGCTTATTTCTGTTCGCCAACAACAGCTTGAAATGTTGGATATTTTTTCTTCAAATAAAATACTTAGCAAAACGATTCGACCAGCAGGGCTGCCAGTTCAAAAAGGGTGGCTATCTTCACATTTTGGATATCGGGCAGATCCGTTTTCTGGTAAACGTACATTTCATCATGGCGTAGATATTGCGGGTAAGAATGGTTCAAATGTCGTAGCGGTTGCATCCGGCATAGTAACTTTTGCTGATGATAAGAACGGGTATGGATACTTGATTGAAATTGATCATGGTGAAGGCTACGTCACCCGATACGGCCATAACAAAGAAATTCTTATTAAAACCGGTGATTTGGTTAAGCAAAGTGATGTTATAGCTAAGATGGGTTCTACTGGACGATCAACGGGTCCTCATGTCCATTTTGAAGTGTTAAAAAACGGTAAAAAAATTAATCCGCGTAAATTTTTATACGCATCACGTTAATTCGCAAAATCCTCTTTATATGTCTGCCTAATGAGTCGCATTTTGCGGTATCATTCTCTTTTTAGTTTTTAAAGAAACCTTCCCTATTATGGTTGTAAACATTGTAAAAAAGCTTTTTGGTAGCAGAAACGACCGTTATGTTAAATCTAAGCAAAAAATCGTCAAACCTATTAATGCTTTTGAAGAGACCATAAAAGCATTATCTGACCTTGAACTTAAAGAAAAGACGGTTGAATTTAGACAGCGCCTAGAAAAAGGCGACACACTAGAATCACTTTTACCAGAGGCTTTTGCTGTTGTGCGCGAAGCGAGTGTACGTGCCTTAGGTATGCGCCATTTTGATGTTCAAATGATTGGCGGAATGGTGCTAAATGATGGCCGTATAGCAGAAATGAAAACGGGTGAAGGTAAAACCTTAGTTGCAACCGTTTCAGCTTACCTTAATGCATTGCCTGGGAAGGGTGTTCACTTAGTGACTGTTAATGATTATTTGGCAGAACGTGATGCTGAATGGATGGGGCAGCTGTATGAGTTTCTTGGGCTTACCACAGGCGTGATTGTTAATATCATGAGCCCTGATCAGCGCCGTGAAGCCTATGCAGCAGACATTACCTATGGAACAAATAATGAATTTGGTTTTGACTACCTGCGCGATAACATGGCGTTCGGTGTGGAAGACAAAGTGCAACGTGGCTTACATTACGCGATTATTGATGAAGTAGACTCAATCTTAATTGATGAAGCACGTACGCCACTGATTATATCTGGCCCTACAGATGATAAAAGTGACCTGTATATGCGTTTAAATACGTTAGTCAAAGATTTGTCCCCAGAAGAGGAAGTAGGTGCCGGGCATTTTACTATTGATGAAAAAGCCAAACAGGTTTATTTAACCGAAGAAGGTCATGAGACAGTTGAGCAGCTTTTAGTTAAAGCTGACCTATTGGCAGAGAATGAAAGTTTATATGATGCGTCAAATATTGGACTTATGCACCATGTTTATGCAGCTTTACGTGCAAATTCATTGTACCAAAAAGATGTAGATTACATCATTCAAGATAACCAAGTTGTTATTGTCGATGAGTTTACTGGTCGTACTATGCCGGGTCGTCGATGGGGTGAGGGGCTACACCAAGCAGTAGAAGCAAAAGAAAATGTAAAGATTCAAAGTGAAAACCAGACGATGGCGTCTATTACGTTCCAAAACTATTTCCGAATGTACGAAAAGTTATCTGGTATGACAGGTACAGCTGATACAGAAGCGTTTGAGTTTCAACAAATTTACGGGCTTGAGGTAATTGTTATACCAACGCATCGCAATATGGCGCGCATTGATGATGGCGATTTGGTTTATTTAACAGCGGAAGAAAAATTCGAAGCAGTTATTGAAGATATTGCTGATTGTCATAAACGACAGCAGCCTGTTTTAGTTGGTACAACGTCAATAGAAGTATCTGAGTTTTTGGCTAAAGGATTACAGCAGAAAAAGATCCCACATGAGGTGCTTAATGCAAAGCAACATGAAAGAGAAGCCCATATTATTGAAAACGCAGGTGTATTGGGGGCAGTAACTATTGCTACTAATATGGCTGGTCGTGGTACGGATATTGTTCTAGGCGGTAAACAGCAAGAAGCTGAAAATGACGATGAATGGAATACAAAACACGAAGCGGTAAAAAATGCTGGTGGCCTAAGGGTTGTTGGGACTGAGCGACATGAATCCAGACGTATCGATAACCAGTTACGAGGTCGGTCAGGCCGTCAAGGTGACCCAGGGTCTAGCCGTTTTTATTTATCGCTTGAAGATAGTTTAATGCGTATTTTTGCATCCGACAGAGTGGCCGGTCTAATGCAGAAGCTAGGTTTAGAGAAAGGCGAATCAATTGAACACCCATGGGTTAGTAAAGCGATTGAAAATGCTCAACGTAAGGTTGAAGGGCACAACTTTGATATCCGTAAACAATTATTGGCATACGATGATGTGGCCAATGATCAACGCCGTGTTATTTACGAACAGCGTAATGAAATAATGGAATCTGATGATATATCATCAACCGTTGCTTCAATTCGTGAAGACGTTGTTATTGGTTTGATTGATCAGTACATACCTCCGCAATCCATGGAAGAACAATGGGATATCGGTGCCTTGGAAGTGGCACTTGATGATGAGTTTTCTTGCCGTTTGGGTATCCAGAAATTACTGGATGAAGACGACAGTGTTAATGAAGATAGTTTACGTGAGCTAATTCTAAGTAATATTAATGAAGATTATAAAAAGAAGGAAGAGTTAGCTGGCGCTGATGTGCTTCGTCACTTCGAAAAATCGGTGATGATGCAAACATTAGATAGTTTATGGCGAGATCATTTAGGGGCAATGGACCACTTAAGACAAGGTATTAACTTGCGTGGGTATGCTCAGAAAGACCCTAAGCAAGAATATAAACGTGAAGCATTTGAAATGTTTACGGACCTGCTTGAAAGTTTAAAAAGTGAAGTCGTTAAAATTCTAACTAAAGTACAGGTGCGTGCTGAAGAAGACGTGGAAGCTATCGATGAGCAACGCCGTGCCCAACAAGAAGTTGAATATAAACATGCAGGTGCGAATGCTTTAGCAGATCCAACGGCCGATGAAAAACAACAGGCACAACCATTTAAACGTACAGATAAAAAAGTTGGCCGGAATGATCCTTGCCCATGTGGTTCTGGGAAAAAATTCAAACAATGCCATGGCAAGCTGTAATAATTTGAAGAAGATAAATGCCAGTAGGTAAAGAAGCACCGTTACATTTAAAACCCATTGATGGCGTTCGAATAGGTACAGCTAAAGCTGGAATACGGCAGCAGGAACGAGACGATGTCACCGTTTTTGAGATTAGTGAGAGTGCCCGTGTAGAAGCTATTTTCACTAAGAATGTGTTTTGTGCAGCGCCAGTGCTAGTGGCGAAACAACATTTATCAGAAACTGATACGGGCTATTTGCTGGTTAACTCAGGGAATGCAAACGCAGGCCTAGGTGATGAAGGGTTAATAGCAGCATTAACTTGTTGCGAATCGTTAGCTAGGGAAACCAATTGCAAAACAAATAAAGTATTGCCTTTTTCCACGGGCGTTATTGGTGAAACACTGCCTGTTGATAAGCTAGTGGGAAGCCTACCAGAGGCCATAAGCAACCTATCGGAAGATAATTGGCTCGCAGCAGCTAAAGCTATAATGACCACTGATACACGCAGTAAGGGCTGTTCAAGGTCATTTGAATTGGATGGGGAAACAATCACCATTACGGGTATTGCTAAAGGTTCTGGGATGATTCGGCCAGATATGGCGACTATGCTTGCGTATATAGCGACTGACTTGCCCATTTCTCAGAATATTTTAAAACATTGTATTAAGGCCGCCTCAGCTGTTTCGTTTAATGCAATAACAGTGGACGGGGATACATCAACGAATGATGCTGTTGTGCTAATGGCGACAGGTAAAGCGAACGTTAAAGAAATTGAAACAAAAGGTGATGAACGATGTGAGGCTTTTCTAGTTGAGTTAGTTCATGTGTTTCAACATTTATCCGAGGCAATTGTGCGAGATGGTGAGGGTGCAACAAAAGTAATCACTATTGAAGTTGAACAAGCCATTAGTACCAAAGATGCCCGAGAAGTGGCTTATACCGTTGCGCAATCACCTTTAGTTAAAACAGCATTTTTTGCTTCAGACCCTAATTGGGGGCGTATTTTAGCGGCGGTTGGGCGTGCTCCGGTGAAGTGTTTAGATGTGGGAAAAATTGATATATTCTTAGGTAACGTTTGTATCGTTAAAAAAGGGCAGCGTTCTTCAGCTTATACAGAAGAAGCTGGGACAGCTGTTATGTCATCTGAGGAAATTACTGTTCGGATAGTATTGGCACAAGGGCAATGTTCTGCCAGTGTATTGACGTGTGACTTATCATACGACTATGTAAAAATTAATGCGGAATATCGCTCATAAACAATTGAGTGCCGAGCTGCTACGATGTTGAATGTAGCGGTGGGTGTGATTCTAAATAATCAAGGAGAGGTCTTAATTAGTCAGCGCTCTAAGAATGCTGAACAAGGCGGATTATGGGAATTCCCCGGAGGTAAGGTAGACGTTGGCGAAAATACCTATCAAGCGCTTAAAAGAGAATTACTTGAAGAGCTTGGGATAAAGGTTAAGTCTACCGAGCATCTCATTAAAGTTAATCACCAGTATTCGAATATTGGTGTATCGCTGGATGTATTGACAGTTGAATCGTATGAAGGCGAAGCTATTGGCCTTGAGGGGCAACCTATAAAGTGGGTGCAAATAGAAGAGTTGAAAAATTACAGCTTCCCCGCCGCTAATAGGCCCATTATTACAGCGTTACAGTTGCCAAGCTGTTATCCAATAGTCGATAGCTCAATGGGAACACCCGAGCAAATGCTTGAGCAACTAGAAAACTTAATTGACCGAGGTTTCTCGGTTATTCAATTTCGTGCGAACGGTCTGTCTAAAATTATTTTTGAAAGATTGGCAAAAAAGGCTATTAAGTTTAGTGAAGCAAACAATATCCGTTTGTATATAAATTGCAGTGTACAAACAGCTATTGAATTAGGTGCTGCTGGTGTCCATGTCAGTTCGAAACAAGCTGAAAAATTAGATAAGCATGAGGGAAAAAGCTGTATTTCTATAGCGGCCTCATGTCATACCAAAGAAGATATTATTAATGCAAAGAGGATTGGAGCGGACTTTGCAGTTTTGTCGCCAGTGTGCAAAACAGCCACTCATCCCAGTGCAATGCCGATAGGTTGGAAACGTTTTAGAGAACTGGCTGAGGGAGTGGGTATACCTGTTTACGCGTTAGGAGGTTTGGGCGAGGCTGATATAAGCATAGCTAAAGAACATGCTGGGCAGGGCGTTTCTGGGATCAGGTGTTTTATAAGTTAATATTCAGGCTGTTCTTCTGGAAGAATGGCAGGCTCACCTGGTATGGCATGGTTTTCTGATGCCCATTCACCTAAGTCAATTAGTTTGCAACGCTCGCTACAAAATGGTTTGTAGGTTTCGGTTTTATTCCAGGTGACTTGTTTAAGACACGTGGGACATTTTACAGCGACAGTCATAATGCTAAAGGTGGCACAGGATTAGGTTGAAGTTAATATTATCCGATGTTTGAGTCGGCCTATCCGTCTCTCTTAATGACATAAAGCGTACTGTAAAACGGTGTTTTCCGCCGCTTATTTCTGAAAAATATGGGGATTGTTGGTCTAAAGAAACACGAATTAGTTGAACGGCTTGTTGGTCCCCTAAACTTTGCTGGTAAACACCGCAGGCTGCAACTTTAGGGGTTGGCATGCCGCTAGAGCGAATATATTCTAGTAATAAATTTACTGACTTTTGTATGGGTATTAAGTTCTCACTCCAATATTGAATTTCTTCACGTCTTTCTTGAAGGGGCTTGTTAAGCCAATAATGAAAACCCGGCAAGTCAAAGTCACAAGTGCCTCCAGGAATGCTGCTACGCTGATTAAGGCACTTTAATAAATCAATTTGATTCGCCTTTTGGTCAATTCTTCCAGGTGTTGCGTGGAGTGCAAGATTTAATTCATTCAGTTTTTCGATGGAAGATCGAAGTTTCTCAGAATCCACATTAGGGCTATTTGAGTAAAAAGCGAGACTTTTTGTATGATGTTCTATTTCTTTAGTTATTTCTGACTTGAGGTCTGCTCGACTAGACAGGGTGAATATGTCTAAGAGACAACCCAATTCGGCACGAGCTTGCCATTCGTTATCGTGCTGAGAGAAATGACCAACCTGTTTAAAGAGTTTTTCGAGCCTTAAAAAAGTACGAATACGTTCATTTAATGGTAGTTCGTATGTTATTGAATTCGCCACAGAATCGTTAGTGTCTTTAAATGAGGCCTATTTTGAAGGATTCAGTCCCTTTATACCAGTGCTGATGTTTAAAAACTTTTTATGAAGCGTTTGTACTTGTTTGGTAAGCGTTTCTAAAGGGCCATTATTATTAATGATTTCATCTGCATTTTTAATACGAAATGATCTCGTACATTGACTAGATATAATGGACTTTATTTCTTCTAAGGAAAGATTGTCACGATGTTTAACGCGTTCGATTTGTGTGGTTTCGTCGCAGTCAATCACCACCACTTCATCAACACGGTGATGAAAGTTTGTTTCGAACAAAAGAGGAATACTTAGAATGCCGTATGCTGAATTAAGTTTGTTAAGTTCTCGTTGCATTTCGTCAAAAACTAGCGGGTGCATAATCGATTCTAGTTTTTCTTTATCATCGGCGTGGTTATAAATATGGGACCGAAGTTTGTTTCGATTAAGTTCACCATTGGCCAGTAAAAACGTTGACCCAAATTGCTTAACTATAGTTTGTAATGCAGGTTGTCCAGGACGTACTAGTTGATGAGCAATATCGTCAGCGTCTATAACTGGGGCGCCCAGCTCAATAAAAATATTGCTGACAGTCGTTTTACCGCAACCAATACCGCCTGTTAAACCAATGGTTAGCATCTTTAGCTATAAACCTGCAAACTGTAAGTATGTTCGATTAATAGTGTCACCCCACATTAGGGCAATAAACCCAGCAATTGATAAGAACGGACCAAATGGTATTGGCGCACTTTTGTCTTTTCCTTTAATAGCTATAAATGATAACCCTATAATGGCACCAACAAAGGCTGATAACATGATGACTAAGGGGAGCATTTCCCACCCTAACCAAGCACCAATAGCGGCGAGTAGCTTGAAATCACCATATCCCATCCCTTCTTTTTTGGTTATTATTTTAAAGAGCCAATAAACAGACCATAAACTTAGGTAGCCTGCTAATGCGCCAATGATGGCCTGATGAGGCGCAACATGAATATGAAATAAACTAAAAAATAAACCGGACCATAGTAATGGAAGTGTTATCGAGTCTGGCAGCAGCTGGGTGTCAAAATCAATTAATGCCAAGCTAATAAGAGTCCATGTAAATATCAGAGAAGCCAGAGTTTGAAAGGAGACGCCGAACTCAATGGCAACTAAGAAAGATAAAATAGCTGTTGTTAGTTCAACGATTGGATAACGAATGGAGATTCGAGTTTTACAACCTTTACAACGGCCTCGTAAAAAAATATAACTGATGAGAGGAATATTCTCTAAAGCAGAGATAGAATGTCTGCATGAAGGGCAGCTGGAGCGAGGTGTGGATAAATTGAAACTTTCAGTTTCTTCAGGCGTAGGGTCTTTTTGATCCAAAAAGGTTAAACACTCATGTGTCCAACTTCGCTGTAACATAATGGGCAGTCGGTAGATGACAACATTTAAAAAACTTCCAATTAGTAGCCCTAGCGTGGCAACGGATAGCGAAAAGAACAGCAAGTTTTGCTGAAAATAAAGTACAAACGTGTCCATATTAAGGCTTCAGGTGTGTTTCGCTAACGTCCTTAGAAGACATCACCCATTTTAAAGATGGGCAAGTACATGGCAACAATCAATCCACCCACAAGCACACCTAACACAGCCATGATCATAGGTTCAATTAGACTGGCCAGAGAGTCAACGGCATTATCAACTTCCTCTTCATAGAAATCGGCGACTTTACCTAGCATGGCTTCAACAGAACCCGCTTCTTCGCCAATGGCGACCATTTGCACAACCATATGTGGGAATAGTTCAGCATTTTTCATTGCTTGCTGTAGCTGAATACCAGTTGCGACTTCTTCACGAATTTGCATCACCGCTTTTGAGTACACAATATTACCCGTAGCACCAGCAACAGAACCAAGCGCTTCTACAAGTGGAACACCAGCAGCTGACATAGTGGCTAATGTTCTAGCATAACGGGCTATAGCTGCTTTATTCATGATTTCACCTATGATTGGCATTTTTAATACCACTCGGTCAATACCGTGATTGAATGCTAATGAGCGTTTTTTGACTTCTTTTAGTATAAAAATAATAGCCATTATGGTGCCAAAAATAGCCCACCACCACTCTTGCATAAACCGAGACAATGCAACAACCATTTGTGTGAACACGGGTAAATCGGCACCGAACCCTGTAAACAAGCTTTCGAATTGCGGAACCACAAAAATTAGAAGAATAGCGGTAACAATAACTGCAATAACAAGTACAGAAATTGGGTATGTCAGCGCTTTTTTAATTTTAGCTTTTAGGATTTCAGTTTTTTCTTTGTATTCTGCGATTTTTCCTAATAACTCCTCTAGAATACCTGCGTGTTCGCCAGCTTCTACAAGGTTACAAAATAGTTCATCGAAGTGGTGAGGGAATTTACTGAGTCCCTCGTTTAAAGTTGAACCGCCTTCGATTTCAGCCTTAATTGACAACAACATGTCTTGCATGGCTGGTTTTTCATGACCTTTGCCAATGATTTCAAATGCTTGAACCATCGGAATGCCCGCAGCCATCATGGTGGCTAGTTGGCGACTAAAAACAGCAATATCCTTGGGTACAATTGGCTTCTGCCCGAAACTGCCAAATAAATCTTTAGGCTTCTTTTTAACTTTTATCGGCCTTATTCCTTGTCGCCTAAGTTCGGCTTTAACCATCGCATCATTTCGAGCTGAAATTTCGCCCTTGCTTCGGTTGCCTTTTGTGTCGGTCCCTTCCCAGATAAACGTAATTTTTTCAGGTGTTGCAGCCATAAGTATTAGTCTTTTGTAATTCGGTTAATTTCTTCGATACTGGTCACGCCAGTTCTGATTTTATCTAGACCTGACTCACGTAATGTTAGTACGCCCTCACTTGCAGATTGGTCTTCAAGGTTTTTGGTGGAGCCACCTTGGATAATAATTTTTTGCATTTCTTCAGAAACAGGCATCACTTGGAAAATACCTACGCGGCCCTTATAGCCGTTAACGCATAAGTCGCAACCAACCGCTTTAAATGTTTTGACGGTGGCCGCTTCTTCTTCAGAAAAACCTTCTTTTAGAAGTAATTCTTTTGGCAATGTTTCTTCTTCCTTACAGCTATCACACAGCTTTCTTGCCAAACGTTGAGCCATAATTAATAAAACAGCAGAAGCGATATTGTAAGGTGGAATGCCCATTTGACTTAAACGGTTTAATGTTTGTGGGGCATCATTAGTGTGTAATGTAGATAATACAAGGTGACCTGTTTGAGCCGCTTTAACTGAAATTTCAGCTGTTTCTAGATCGCGAATCTCACCAACCATTATAATATCTGGGTCTTGCCGTAAGAAAGCACGTAAACCTTCCGCAAATGTTAAACCGGTTTTTACATTAACATTAACTTGGTTAATACCTGAAACGGTTATTTCAACGGGATCTTCAGCAGTTGAAATATTAATATCGGGGTCATTTAAAATATTTAGGGCAGTGTACAAGGTCACTGTTTTACCACTACCCGTTGGGCCGGTAACCAAAATCATTCCATACGGCTTTTTAATGGCCGTCATAAATTGTTCTCTTTGCACTTCACTAAAGCCGAGTTGCTCAATGCCAACTTGTGCACTGGTTGGGTCTAATATACGTAGAACAATTTTCTCACCGTATAGTGTTGGGCAGGTGTTCACACGAAAATCGATGGCTCTTTTTTTGGAAAGAGACATTTTAATACGACCATCTTGAGGGACGCGACGTTCGGATATATTCATACGTGACATGACCTTAATACGCGAGGTCAATTTATTCGCAATACTAGATGGTGGCGACGCCACTTCTTTTAAAATTCCGTCATGTCTAACTCGAATTCTAAAGATTTTTTCATATGGCTCAAAATGGATGTCAGAAGCGCCTTTGTTAATGGCATCTAATAGAATTTTGTTAACAAAACGAACGACCGGCGCGTCATCAATATCAGCATCGTTATCTTCAGTTGGTGTATCTGAGCCTTCTTCAAAATCAATGTTATCAAGGTCTAAGTCTCCGCCCATGAGATCAGCCATGGAGCTTTCAGACGCTTCCATGCTCGCATCAATAACTTTTAAGAGCTTGTTTTCTTCGACAAGAATCGCTTCTGTGCTGGTTCTAGTGTGAAACTTAATCTCATCCAGCGCTTGTAAGTTGGTAGGGTCAGAAACGGCTACAAAAAGTTTGTTTCCTCGCTTGAAGATTGGCAATGCGTGGTGTTTTCTGATGAGCTTTTCGGTAACAAGGTCTGATGGAATAGCCTCAAGGTCCAGAGCAGAAATATCAAAAAGCGGGACCCCAAATTCTTGAGAGGCGGCGATAGCAATTGTTTGGCTATCCAAAATTTTCTTCTCAACTAGATGCGTTACAAAAGGTGTTTTATGTTTAAGGGCTTCATCAAAGTGTTGTCGAGCAGCTTCCTCGGTTAGTAATCCGTCTAAGACAAGGCGCCGCGCTAGTCCACCTAAATGCATTTTTTCTTTAGAAACTGCCATGTTAAATTATCTACTGCATCCTTAAGTTGAGTTCGGTAATAGCTTAATACTAGTATAAAAAGTTAATTTGTCCAGTATTTGAGAAAGTAGATAAGTGTATTTTGTGCTGAACGTCATGCATTACTCTTTTGTTCGACCATAAAGGTCCTCAAAACGCACAATATCATCTTCCCCAAGGTATGAGCCAGATTGCACCTCAATCATTTCAACGGGTACCTTTCCGGGGTTTTCCAATGAATGCACAGAGCCAATGGGCACGTACGTTGATTCATTTTCGGACAATAACCGTTCAACATCATCGATAGTGACTTTAGCCGTACCAGAAACGACGATCCAGTGTTCAGCTCGATGGTGGTGCATTTGTACCGACAGTTTCGCGCCAGGATTTACCGTAATGCGCTTCACCTGGTATCGCTCACCTACATCAATAGAGTCATATTTACCCCAGGGGCGATAAATTTTTCGATGACTTTCTGATTCGCTGCGGGAGTTTTCTTTAAGCTGGTCAACTAGCGATTTTACATCCTGTACGTGGTCAGGGTGTGCAACCATTACAGCATCAGCCGTTTCCACCACAATGGCTTTGTCCATGCCGAGAGTGGTCACGAGCCGGTGTTCTGAATGAATATAACAATTGGTAGAGTTTTTTTGCAGCACATCACCGCGAATAACATTATTATCAGCATCTTTTTCAGCTGTTTCCCACAGTGATGTCCAAGAACCTAGGTCACTCCAACCAGCATCTAACGGAACAACCACACCATGGTCGGTTTTTTCCATTACGGCATAGTCGATGGATTCAGAGGGGCATTGCTCGAAGGATGTGGATTCTAAACGAGTAAAGTCCATGTCGTGTGACGATTGTTCGAGCGCTTGTTCGCAAGCATTTAAAATATCAGGCCGAAATTCTCTCATTTCTTCAATCAAAGTGGAGGCTTTAAATAAAAACATGCCGCTGTTCCAGAAAAAATTTCCTGCTTCAATATATTGTTGAGCGGTGTCTGCATTGGGTTTCTCAACAAAACGTGAGATAGGATGAGAGTTATTACTCGACATATTAGCTTCAATATAACCAAAGCCTGTTTCGGCGTGGGTAGGCACAATGCCAAATGTAACAATTTTCCCAGCTTCCGCTAATGGTTGGGCAACGGATAATGCGTCATGAAAGGCTTGTTTGTTGTTAATGACATGATCAGAGGGCAGAATCAGTAACAACGCCTCAGGGTCACTGGTTAAAGCTGCAATGGTTAAAGCCGGTGCGGTGTTACGCCCTATAGGTTCTAAAATAATAGATTCTGCTGTGATGTCAAGTTCTCTCAACTGTTCAGCCACCATGAATCGGTGGTCATCACTGCAAATCACCATGGGTTGGCTAGATATTATTGGTGTATTCAAGCGCAAAAGTGTTTCTTGGAACATCGTCTGTTCAGATGTAATAGCTAGAAACTGCTTAGGGCGAGATTTACGAGACAGAGGCCAAAGGCGGGTGCCAGAGCCGCCGGAGAGGATGACGGGGGAAATCATGTTCATTTTAGAAAGTTAAAATCCGTTTAATAAAGTGAGGTAATTATAGTTGAAAACACCTAGATAATTAGGTGCGGTGTTAAAGCTGTTTTATATTTGTGAAGTAAACTCGGAGTAAGTGGGGTAAAACATGCTTTCTAGGTTGTTTTATATGATTATCGCATGCTGCTTTGAAGAAGGTTTTCCTTCATTAAGGTCTCAGCTATCAAAAGATCTAATTCGGTATCTATATCTATACTACGTTCCAATGGCATAAAAAATGGATGGCTTTTGTAAGGAATAAGATGTGTTGTGGCTGATTTAAATGCTTCGACTTTAAACCAATATATGGCTCCGTTTATGCGAAATCTTTCAGTATAATCCTGACTTCTTTTTACATTTAATGTTGCTAGGAAACTATCGAAGTTATCCTCTTTTTGATATGTCCATTCATTTGGTATTTCGCAAGATGTTACTCCTATAACTGAATTATAGTTTCCTTTTTTAAATTTACGATAAGAGGCTAAGATATCCTCTATTGATCTTAGTGGGGAGGTCGGTTGCAAGTAGCAGATATTACCGGTTGGTATATTCTCTATATGATGTTGAATAACATTTGCGGCTGTCGAATTATCACATGATAAGTGCAGAGGCCTTAATTCATTTACAAGGACGCCACAGGAATTAGAAAAATGTGCGATATCTTGAGAGTCGGTTGAAACAATTATTTTATCGAATATCTTGCTTTCTTTTGCTGCTTGTAGGGTGTAGTAAATAAGTGGCCTACCACATAAGGAAGCTAAGTTTTTATTTGGGATTCTTTTACTTCCGCCCCTAGCAGGGATAATGCAAATATTTTTCATTCAATCTTCATTGATTGCTTTATATTCCTAGTAACTTTTTTCAAATCGCTCTCACTTAAATTTGGGTGGGCTGGTAACAACAATAGTTCTTTATATAAACAAGCTGATAAATCATAATTATTTTGTTTACGACAAGCTTCGAAAGCTGGCTGAATATTCATTGGCTCGAAGCAACGCCTGTATTCGATGCTTGAAGCAGCAAAGTTTTTCTCTATACGTTCTCTGATATGGGGTGTTACCCTAATTGCAACAACCCAATTCGAAGAAAAACAATCTGGTTCTATATGTTGAAAACTAATATCATGATGTTGTAATTCTGACTGGTAGAATTGAAGTGTAATCAATCTTTTCGCCAATAAAATATCTATGATTTCATATTGCGCTACACCTACTGCGGCTTGCAAGTTGGTCATTCGGTAATTATATCCAACAACCTCATGATGGTATCGCCTTCCTGGCGCCATTCCATGATCTCTGAGAACACGTGCTTTGTCCGCTATTTTACTTGAGTTGAAAATAATCCCACCTCCTTCTCCAGTGGTAATGACCTTGTTGCCGAAGTAGCTATAAGTTACCGCATCTCCCCAGTTCCCAATATCACGATTAAATATTTTTGCGCCCACTGCTTGAGCAGCATCGACGATGCAATAAATTTTTTTTTCTTTTGCCAATTTAGTTACTGCTTCAATACCTGAAGGATTACCAAAGAGGCAGACTGTAATGATTGCCTTTGTTCGGTCGTTTAATACGGCCTTAACTTTTTCTAGATTTATGTTCCACGTTTGTTCGTCAACATCAACAATAACTGGTATTGCACCTATATATAATATAGCATTAAGTGTTGCTCCAAAAGTTATGTTAGGTACGATAACTTCGTCGTTTTTCTTTACCCCTAGAGCTAACAATGCAAGGTGCAATGCCACTGTACCATTTGATGTTGACACCGCATTCCCGAGAGTATTACGTGCCATATGTTTTTCAAATTGGGCTACAAAGCGCCCTTGAGATGAAATCCAGTTTTCGTCTAAACACTGATTTAGGTACAGGCGGGTATTACCATTTAAATTTGGCTCAAAGATCCTAATCATAAGCTGTCTTCACATATGCTAATTAGTTTTTTTAGTATATTTTTTTTGTATGAATATACTTCTATTACGGTGTATGGCATTGTTTCTATGTGACCAACAAACCATGAGTTTTTATCAAAGGGATCATTAGTGTCTTCATTGCCGTTATTATCGCTTAAATGCAGACCTCCAATTTTGTCTTTAACTTGTTTGAGGCCTGAAAGCAGATCAAAACCAAGTGCGTTTGAACTCACTTTAAAATGTGCGACATCTAAAAGCAATTCAACGGGGGCATCGATGTTTGTAAAAAAAAACTCAATTTCATCAGGGTCGCTAAGTAATAGAGGGTTTTTTTGGAAGGCATGCAGGTTACTTAGTGAGAGCACGTTGTTTTCAATCAGTAACCTTACGCCTTGATGCTCAGCATATTCAGATAATAAGATTATTTGTTTTTTAAATTCATCAAGGCTTCTTTTACGGTCTTGAATTTGGCGACCTACTATGGTGCGACCTAATTCTTTTGGCTTTGGATCAAAGAGAAAACCTGCATGGACAGCATACTGAGGGATTTCAAACCTACTACATATGTTGATTGACTTTTTTACATGTGCAATAGACTGATTGCTAACGTTTTCATCAAAGCTTGCAAGATTTAACACATAGCTATTTTTCGAATAAGGAAGGTAGTTATGGATTGAAATATTGCAATCTAAAGAAATTAAAGAGCTTAAGTTTTTTTCAAGCTGTTCGTCATACAAGCCTCCTGAAAGTTCTATGTTCTTAAAGCCTAATTGATAGAGGTATAATGCAGCTTGACAGGCTGTTTGTTTTTTGAAGCCACCTGTGGAAATATATGTATTCACGTTTTTAACCGTACTGGATTTCCAATATATGTTCCAGGCTGAGCTAGGTCTTTAGTGACCACTCCACCGCTACCAATAATAATATCTTTGCCCAATGTAATGCCATCATTGACAATCACACCTGCTCCAACGAATACTCGATCATTAATACTACATTTCCCACATATAATTGAGCCAGGTGATAAGTTTACAAAATCACCTATGACCGAGTCATGATCAATGATGCAGCCAGTGTTAATGATGCAATGATTGCCAACCACAACATTTTCTCTAACTATTGCACCTGGCATCACGACTACACCTGTACCTATGCTTGCAGTTGGGGCGATGGTGGCAGTTGGTGAAATTAATGTTATTGCAGAAATCTCTTTTAATTGTTTAAGGCTTGCTATATGTTCCCTGATGGAAATATCGCCGATAGCAATGAAATAGCCAGAGCTATCATCTGTTTCGAAGTGTTCTAATTTTAAAGGTTTTTTTTGAGATATGTTTGATATGTGTAATGTAATATTTTTAATTTTAAAATCATGTAAGGATCCGATCACTTCTTTCACGGAGCGTGCATGACCACCTGTTCCTATTAAAATGATTTTTTGATGCATAAAATATCTGAGAGTGAACAATGATCACCGCGCATTCGGGCAGTTGAAATAACGTTGCCTATAAAACCATCTATCGCCTGCCAAGGCAACCCAGTACCTGGTCTAATCATCATAAAATCAGTTTTGTGAAGTGTTTCACCGACTAGAATATCTCTAGAATATGCTAACGACTTTCTGGATATTTGTGCCATCTCCTTTTCTTCATTCTGCATTGTTTTGACTCGATTTCCTAGTTGGGCTTCCGAGCGCCTTATATTTTTAACTAAATTTGAAAACTCATTTGGCGTACTTGATGCCTTATGGTCCGGCCCCTCTAAGGCTTTATTTGAAGTAAAGTGTTTTTCAATGATTGATGCTCCTAACCCAACGGATAAAATTGCCCCAACGGAACCTATACTGTGATCTGAAAGCCCAACGGAATAGGGGAAGTTTTGTTTTAGTGTGTTTATCACGTTGAGATTCAAACTTGTATCAGAACAAGGGTAGTTGGACACGCAATGTAGTAAGGCTAAATCAGAGGGTTTGTAGGTTGAAAATTTTCTTAGAGCAAATTCGATTTCAGCTAAACTTGCCATTCCTAATGATATAATTGAAGGTTTTCTTGTTGCAGCAATTGCTTCTAGTAAGGGGATATCTACTAAATCAGCTGATGCGATTTTGTATTCTGATACCCCTAAATCTTCAAGCATTTCAACTGCATTTATACTATATGGTGTTGATATAAAGTTGATAGACTTTTGTTGGCAGTACGAAATAATTTCTTGGTGTTGACTTTTACTTAACTCCAGTTTTTTCAACATTTCATAATGAGTTTCACCAGAGCATGTATTAGTAATTTGATATTGCACTTTAGGAGTGTCAATGCGCGATAAGTCTTCGGCTCTGAAAGATTGAAATTTAACTGCATCAGCTCCCGCAGAGCTAGCTAGGTCGACAAGCTCTATTGCATGTTCAACTGAACCATTATGGTTTACACCTATTTCAGCAATTATATAGGTGTGAAGGCGATTCTTATACTTTATGCAATTCATGATTGATATCTGCCTCGACCATTTCGTATATCATTTCTTCTAAAGATATTGTAGGGGTCCAGCCGAGTTTTTCTTGGGCCTTTGTAGCATCACCTAATAAAGAGCTAACTTCGGTGGGTCTATAATAGTAGGAGTCTATGGCTATAATTTTTTTACCGATTAAATTTTTCAAATCACCTGCTTTGTATGCTGGAACTGATGGAGTGCAAATACCTGCAATACGACCAATCTCGTTAACTCCGCAGCCCTCCCACTCTATTTCTAAGCCAATTATTTTCGCTGCTGTTTCAATAAAATATCTAACACTACGTTTCTCTCCTGTTGCAATCACAAAATCCTCGGGGCTTTCTTGTTGTAACATCAGCCACTGCGCATAAACATAATCCTTTGCGTGCCCCCAGTCGCGTTCGGCATCTAAGTTACCCATATAAAGGCACTTTTGTGTGCGGGTAACTATACGAGCAAGACCACTTGTGATTTTACGAGTTACAAACGTTTCGCCTCGCCTTTCGGATTCATGATTGAAAAGTATTCCATTACAAGCGAACATATTATATGCTTCACGATAATTCACTGTTATCCAGTAAGCATATAGTTTAGCGACAGCATATGGCGAGCGAGGGTAGAAGGGGGTTGTTTCTGACTGAACTGGTTCTTGAACTAGTCCATATAACTCTGAGGTAGAGGCTTGATAAAATCTTGTAGTACTACATAAGCCCATCATTCGAATCGCCTCAAGAAGGCGGAGTGTTCCTAAAGCATCTGAGTTTGCCGTATATTCTGGGGTATCGAATGAAACATGAACGTGACTCTGTGCTGCCAAATTATATATTTCATCTGGTTGAACTTTACTAATGACACGAGATATACTGGTGGAGTCAGTTAGGTCACCATAATGTAAATGTAACTGATTTTTTAAGTCGTGTTCGTCAGCTATTAAATGTCTAAGCCGTTGTATGTTATCAGATGAACTGCGGCGTCTCAAACCGTGTACTTCGTAACCTTTTTCCAGTAGTAATTCGGCTAAATATGAGCCGTCTTGGCCAGTTATACCGGTGATAAGTGCAGTCTTCACAATATTCCTTTGTAGTTTAAATGTACTTTATTCATAATTAATGAAATTTATTTTGAGCTTTTAACCTTATGTAATGTTCAATACTTCTCTGTTTGAAAACTTCTGCTGGGTGCCCTCCTGCAACAGAATATTTGGGAATATCACGTACTACACAACTGCCTGCTTGAATGATTGCTCCCTCACCTATTTTAACACCCCCCAAAACTATTACCCGGCTTCCTAACCAAACATTGTCTCCAATTTCAATATCTTTGATTAGATAAGTATTGTCGTAGGGCAATGCTTCGCCATTAAAGTTATGATATTGAGTTATCAAAAGGCAGTCTGGCCCAGAGTGAAAATTATTTCCTATAGTGACTTTCCCTTTGCCATTAATAACTAAACCGTTAAAGTGAATATTTGTCCCTAGATATGTGTTTTTTGTTAATCGCGTCGGTCCATTTACCTTTATGAGTTCCCCATAGTCACCACACTTACTAAGAACATAAGTGGTACGAATCATCCTTTTTAGATTACGAAACATTTCCGATATCAACTTTAAAACGTACATGATATTTTACCTTAGACGCCATGGCATTTGTACAAGGCGACTTGCTGTTACCCATGTTAATATCCATTGGACAAACATTCCTAAACACATAGCCCATGCAGCACCGAGAATCCCGTATTTCTCTAACAGAATAAACAGTAAAACTAAGTTTATAGCACCACTAACTAAAGTTATTTTTGAAATCAAAAGAGTCTCCTTCTTGTAAAAAATATAGCCGCAGGACATGAAGTACATCCCATGAAAAGCTTTGGCAAGTACTAACCAACCAATGATCGAGACCGATTTTGAGTATTGTTCGCCGGCAATAAAGATTAAAACCTTGTCGCCAATTGCAAAGGTTAATGCTACGCATACGCTAAGGAAAAATGCAAAGTAATAAGTTAACTTAACGATTTTTACTTTTTCAGAATAATTGTCTTTGGCAAGTGTGTCATAAAGCCAAGGGGTATATGCTTTGTTAATACCTTCTAACAATATTCCCAGCACCATTGCTAATTGAGCTGCGACCATATAGTAACCAGCATATTCTAGTCCTAATTGATGACTGATTACTACCTTATCAATACTTAATAGTAAAAAACTGCCCAGAACATGTGGAAGAAGAGGGATACCAAACTTCAACGCTTCTATTATTAGGTCTTTTCTCCATACGAATAAAAGAAGACCGTCAAGTCGTAGTAATATTAAGGAGATTATACTGAACAAACAGGCGGTTGCCGAAATACCCATTACTCTTCCTTCTGTACCTTGGGAAAGAATAACAACTAAGAAGACAGACAAGAGCATATTTACAATACTCATCGTTACTTGAAGAGTGCCAAAGTTAATCGGCTGATTTCTTACTTGCCATTGCCCCAATCTTAGTTGTATTACAAAGCCTGCACTTGCAGTAAGCACCCCTAAAAGCAACCACTGAGAATTGATACCTATAAGGGTGTAGATTGTGCCTCCAATCAGGGAAACAATGCCAATAACAATTATGCTGCTTATGATTAGCAAAAATATACATGAAGAAATAAATTCTGCCATTTCTCCTTTTGTATCATCATAATACTTCCTTAATGCTGCCCCATGAACACTAAATCCACAAACTGAGGCAATCATTGCAATCCATACTTGATAGACAGCAACTTCTCCATATTCCGAGGGGCTGAGATATCTAGTTAATACGGGAAGTAATGCAAAAGGAATCAATGAATTGATTATGTTTGCAGCTACGTAAATTCCGGAGGCCGAAACTAAATTGGTTTTTCGGCTATTAATCTTCATTTGTTGTCCCATAGTCAAATACACTCTGTAGTGTATGTTTAGTTAAACTAATTGGCCTCGTTAGTTTTATCTTTGTAATTAAACAAACTTTTGGTAAGGTTTTAGTTGTTATTAAATCTGTTTCATAGACGTATGATGTGACGATGAATTTAGATATTTATTCATCGTTTAATTCACCTATTGAGAGTTATTCAATAGTTTTTCAGCTTGTTGACACGATTATATTTAAGTGAGAAAAAAAGATGTTAGATTTGAGTTTAGCAGGTTTTCGTAAAAAACTATGGGGACTGGAAAGAAGGGAAAATTTATTTAACTATGAGTCTAGTGGAGTCTTTCTATGGCAAGCGTTTCGTTTTGTAATTTTTATTAGGATTGCTAAAAAATTAAAAATTATTGAAACACCGCATAGAATGAAAAAAAATGAGTCAATATATTCAAAGCTTTTAACAAGCTTGAAAAGATTGAGATTTTTTTTTAGAGACCCTTTGTTTATTTCTCAACCAATTAGTCAGAAAGAGACTGCTTGCATTCTGGAACATTCTAGATCGGTACCGTATGAGGGTAAGAATGTTGATATATATTCTCACAAACTTTCTCAATCATTTTATGAAAACAATACCCCTTTTATAAGACTGGACACTGGGGAAAGTGGGTATGATGAAAAGACCAATTGCGCTAATCGGTTTTATATTGATTTGATGTCAAACCTTGTAGAAGGCTTGGCGTTACTTTTGTATTTTTGGCCTTCAAAAGACGATAAGGCTATTTTTCAAATAAGTCAGATACTGATTAATGATTTTGGTGATGCGGGAAATGTTGGCATTCTTCTAAAAAAGAATTTAATAAAGTTCAAGTTGGAAAAACGATTTTATAGAAAAATTTTTTTACGATTTAATATAAATAAACTCTATGTTGTTGTCTCCTATGGGCGCGCCTCTTCTATTGATGCAGCTAGAAGTTTAGGTATAGAGGTGGTCGAGTTACAGCACGGCATTATTTCCCCACATCACCCAGGTTATGGCGTGTCTAGTAAGGGTTTAGAGCTAACATACTTTCCAGATAAATTTTATGCATGGAGTGACTTCTGGAAGAGTGTATATGATGAGCTATGTTTACCAGTAGAGGTTGTTAACCATGGGTTTCCATTTTTATATGATGGGATAGACAAATATTTAAATATGCCAAAAGACCCAAATAAAATTGTTGTGATATCTCAGGGAACTATAGGGAAGGATCTTGCCAGTTTTATTTTTCAGAATCAGTTTGCTTTAAAAAATTATCAAATTAAGTATAAATTACATCCAGGAGAATATGCAGTCTGGAAAGAATATTCTGATTTGCTTAAATTGAACGAATTAAAAAATGTGGAAGTTATCAAAGCTTGCGATTTGTATGCTCTTCTATCTGATTCTAAGTACGTGATTGGTGTTTATTCAACTGCAATATACGAAGCTATTGAGCTAGGAGTGAAACCTATACTTGTTAACTTGTCAGGAATAGAATATATGGAAGACTTACTGACGTCAGGAAAAGCAGTAACATTTGAAGGTTTTATGTGTAATGTTGAATAAATCAATGTATATATATATTGATAAAAACCTTATTTATCGCTGGTTACTTAGTTTGATTGAAAATGCAATTGTTGGTACGTTGTTTCGGCAATTTGTAGAGGTCAAAAAGAGCAGCGAGTATATAGAGTTTTGGTTAGAATAAGGTAAGCATGTCTTTGTTACGCTTCATGGGCATTTGAGTATAGGTGGCCGTATCATTTTTTTTGAAAATTGTTAATCTATGGTTATGGATATCAAATATTATGTCTGTTATTTCTCTTGCTCACCTTAGAGCTAAAAAACATCTTTAGCATGTGCAGCTATATAGAAGTTATAGAAAAAATAATTCAAATGAGGAAGCCACTGTTATATATTGAAGCAGTCTTTAATGACTGCTGAAATTGCGGGTAACTGGATATTGTTTAAAAATAAGATAGAAACAATTCAAGAAGACGTTTATTTGAGAAACATGAATAATATTCAATTGTGGGGTGGGTTAATATCAAAAAAATGTTGGCCATTCTTAAGTGACCTTTAAGATGATGCGTAGAGTATTGTTTATTGCATATCATTTCCCGCCATGTATTGAAATCGCGGGGAGTATTAGATCCAAAAAATTTGCAGATTTTTTGGATCTATTTGGCTGGCATCCATCAATCGTTGCGTTAGGTTCAGAAATTGATAGAAAGGATGCTGAAATTGTTAGTAATATTACAAGGTTAAAATCATTTTTACCTTTTTCAAAACCATATGAACTTTACCCGTACGGTTGGGCTATAAATTTGTGGAACAAACTCAGGGTTAGAAAAGATTTTGATGTGATATATGTTTCTTGCCCGCCTTTTCCTCAAGCTATTTCAGGTGTGCTGCTGAAGAAAAATGCTGGGATTCCTTTGGTGCTTGACCTAAGAGATGCATGGTCTTTGGATCCGTATCAAGAAGGAAGTCGTTTGAAAAAGGTTGTTTATAAATACGTGTTTCCTAAAGTGGAAAGGTGGGCATTTTTGAATGCTGATAGAATTATTATGAATACGCCATCTATGTTGAATGCTTATCAAAAAATGTATCCAGAATTTGCCTCGCGTCTAGTGTTTATACCAAATGGTTATGATGAACGAGATTTCGTGGGAAAAAATGATGTTATTAGTGGCAAAAAAAAAGATTTTATGGAAATTCTTTATTGCGGAAGGTTTGGAGTAGGGGGTCGAGATCCAGAGTTGATTTTTGGAGCTATAAAGTTATTAGAAGACACCTTGAAAATAAAGTGTATCATTTATGGAGAGCAACCTGAAAGAGTTTCAAAGTGTATAAAATTAATGGGCTTAGAATCAAAAGTAATTCTTAGAAACCAGCTCGCACACTCTGAAATGATTAAAAAAATGCTTAAGGCAGATGTGCTGTTGGCTTATCAAGAGAACTCACTTAAAGAGGTTCAGGCGGTTTCTGGTAAGACGTATGAGTATCTTAGGTCTGGGAGGCCGATATTATCAATTGCACCGCAAGGGGATAATCAAGAACTAATTCAAAAATATTCTGCCCGTTATGAAATAGTTACAACGTATGAAGTAAACGTAGTAGTTGATGCTATCAAATCACTATATAAAGACTGGCTTGATGGAAAGTTACATAGTTATAGTGCTGAGACTTCAGGTTTTCATGATAAGTACGAGCGTAAAGTATTAACTAACCAGTTATCGAAAGTATTGAATAAAGTTGTAGGTGTTATATAAGGTGATAAGTAGCCCAATCGCGAGAGGTAATGGTGCATATATTGTTCATAAAAATATAGAGCAGGCGATAAAAGACTATCAAGTGAAGTCTTATCATTCTTACCGCACATTATTCCCGCCTAGTTTGTGGCCGTTAGTGGGTAAAATACAGCCCGACATTATCCATACTACGCCTGACTATGCAAGTTTTCATAATCGAAAAAACGTGCCTTTGGTTTTGACTTTTCACGGGTATGTTTTGGATGCGGCTTTCCATAAGCATTGTTCTACATTGCAAAAGATTCATTATAAAACAGATTTGAGATGGTTTACTAAAAAAGCCGTAAAGGCAGCAAATGTAGTAACTGCGGTTAGCCAATTTACTGCGAATTTAGTTCAGTCAGATTTGGGGACTAAACAGTCGATAGAGGTTATTTATAATGGCATTGACGAGCAAAAGTTCAAACCAATTAGGAAATCCAAAAAGGCTGAATTTCGTGTGTTATACAGCGGAAATTTATCAAAGTTAAAGGGGGTGAACTTGCTCCCAATGATTGCAGATAAGTTAAATAGCAATATAAAGATCTTGTATACGTCGGGCTTAAGAAGAAGAATGTCGTTAGCCTATCATCCACGAATGGAAAATATTGGCCATATAGCACATAAAGATATGGCGGAAGTGTATCAGTCAGTTGATTTGTTGGTATCCCCTACAATTAGAGAGGGCTTTGGACTTGGGATTGTAGAAGCGATGGCTTGTGGTTTGCCAATTGTCGCGACTGACAGCTCATCGATACCAGAATTAGTAAGTCACAATGAAGGTGGGTATTTATGTGATTTAGGTAAAATAGAACAATTTGCCGATAGGATAAATGAACTTGCTGAGAGCCCAGTGTTATGTGAAAGTATGGGTGAATACAATCGCAACAAGGTGGAAAAACAATTTACTTCAGATAGGATGATAAATGAATACAAAGCCCTATTTGAAAGGGTTTTGACAACTTGGAGTCGCTAATTGCTTTTGTATAAGAAGATGAAAGTAGGGTGTATAAAGGTGGCTTTTTCTAGCAAACTAATTGGTATTTTATTCAGGTATCCTTCGATCCATATGGGTGTGTTCATTAAATAGGATGATGGGTTTTTTATAATTTTCCCACTAAAACTTATTAGTCTACCGTTGTTTAATAACGTTTTTATATTGCCCAAACTTAATAAATCGATATCTTCTTTATAGCGCCCTGTTTTTTTTAGGATTTTAATAAATAATTTATGTGGAAGGTAGTGAAGAAAGTAAAGCCTATAGTGCACTTCAAAAGGCCATAAACGATTTGGAGTTGCTAAGTAGAGACCCCCCCCTTTTCTAAGGACGCGTTTAATTTCTTTGATATGTAATTCTTGATCTTGGACATGTTCGATGACATGGTTTGAAATAACAAAATCAAAGCTATTATCTTGAAAAGGTAGTGCTTCGTTACAAAGTGAGAAATTAAAATTACTTTTGGACTGCCGTGTGTCAGCAATATCGACGCTGAAAACTGTATTTGTTTCGCCAATATAAGATGATATTTCGCCGTTACCTGTTCCTATATCTAAAATAGTTTGATTCTGAACTGGTGATTCAATGTATTCTTGTAAGACGTTGAGAATTTTTTGTGCTTTGTTCTTGCGATTAGTAGTTGGTGAAAAGCCTGTGCGATGCGTTTTGTCTGGGTTCAAGTTCTTTAAGGTGTCTATATAGTGTTTTGTTATTTTTGGCCATTCGAAATTTGTTAGGCAGTATTCTTGTGTATGTTCTTTAATGTTTTTTGATGATGTTTTTAAAAGAGTCTCTTTTTCCAGTATCGTGTTTACATAGTTATTGAAATTTAAAGGTTCAATTAACCAACCATTTTTGTTTTCTTGTATTGCATCTTTGATGCCTTCTAAGTCAGAAGAGATGGAAGGCAGGCCACAGATTCCTGCTTCTAATTGGGTGATTCCAAATCCTTCAATATCGCCTTTGATTGGTATATTTGGTTGTATGAACAAGTCACTATGCATAAATAAACTGTTTTTGAATTGCTCATTAACTTCACCTAGTAATGCTACGTTTTTTTGTAAATTAAGCTCGTCGATAAGTAATTGAATTTTTTCTTTATTTGGCCCATCACCGGCAATTAAATAAACCATGTTTTTTGGTAGTTTCGTAACAACGTTTGCGACAAACCAGTAAACGCCCTTTCTGTCTATAAGCCGGCCCAAAGATAGCAAGACGAATTTGTTCTTAATGTTAATAGGTAAGATTTTTAGAAATTCTGTTTTTGATAATGGTTCTAAGCTTGATGGCTCGACACCATTTGGGATGATAGTGATTATTGATGCAGGTATTCCTGCCGCTATTGCAATTTCTTGCGTTGAGTGGCTAACCGCGATGAAATGATCAATTCGTTTAAAGAAAAAACGGACCCATAGGTTCTGGTAAACAGGGTTACCCCAAGTAATATCTAAACCGTGCAAAACACATGTAACTGGTTTGTTAGAAAATAGTTTTATGAACCAGCCAATGATTGCGGTAACTCCATCTCCAAGTAGAATTTGGTCCGAAGACTTTAATTTAAAAAGCCCTAAAATTATCGCCCAAGGGATAAACAACGGAAGTGCTTTTTTACCATGTTTGTTGATGATTTTATTGCAAGTTACCAACGTAGACAGGTGGCGCACTAATGCTTCATTCTGGTTTTCGATGCCACCAATTATTGGTGGGTGTGCTCTTGAGATAAAGAGAAGGTTCATTTGTTGGATAGAAATATTGTTACGTATTGTCGTTCTCTGAATTTCGATAATGTAACGATGAAATTTGCTCCGACAATATCCCCATTAAAAAAATGAAGATTGAAGATACGTACATTAATAAGCTGCCCTTGCTCAAACCGCCCCATGAAAAATAAGTATGTAAATGGTTTAAAAAGCCGATAAAAAAGAAGATTAAACTAACAGGTAAGAATAGGCGCATAGGAGAAAATAAAGCGCCAATTTTTAAGATAATAACAAAAAAACGCAGGCCGTCTTTGGCGAGTTTTATTTTGCTTTTTCCTTCCCGTTTACCAGCGTGTATGGGGATATAGGCAACAGGTAAAGCCGAGCGAAAAAATGCCATAGTGGAGGTGGTGGGGTATGAAAAACCGTTGGGCAATAGATAGAGGAATTTTTTAAAGTGTTTTGCTCGAACTGCTCTAAATCCTGACGTTAAGTCTTCAATTTTTTGGCCAGTCATAAATGAGGCTAGTTTGTTGAAAACGGTGTTTCCAAGAAGTCTTTTTTTAGATGCGTGAGTAGAAGGTTGCCTGGCGCCAACCACCATGTCATACCCTTCATCAAGTTTATCTAGTAATCGTTGAATATCTTCAGGCCGGTGTTGGCCATCTGCATCCATAAAAACGATGATGTCACCAGTTGCATTACGCGCACCTGTTTTAATGGCTGCTCCATTGCCTAATGGCTTTGGGTGAGATACAACATTCACCTTGAACTGATGACATATTTCTGCTGACAGATCGGTTGAGCCATCATTAACAACGAGTATTTCTGCTGTTGGTTGAGCTTCTTTGATAAAAGGGAGTAATTGAATAAGGTTGTCTTCTTCATTTAAGCAAGGCAATACGATGCTTAGAGAAGGTTTTGCAGTTGCCATAGAGTTCTTGTAACGTTTAGCTAATTAATTGTTTGATTAATTGTCTCACATTTTCGGGTTCGAAAGGTTTGTCGCATATAGCAGATACGCCAGCTTGTTGTACAGCCGCTAGTCGGCTATCGTTGTGCTCACTAGTAACCATAATGATAGGAATAGACTGTTGCGAACTTTGTTCCCGTATATAGGCAGACAATTCTCGGCCATCCATTTCTGGCATGTTGTAATCAGTAACAACAAGATCAAATAGGTTGTTACTTAGAAGCTCTACTGCTTCTAACCCATTTACGGCCTCATCAATGTTGTCTAACCCCATAGAAGCAAGGGTTCTTTTGATATGTTTTCGTGCTAGAGAGCTGTCATCAACTAATAGAATTTTGATATCATCCACATCGCTTTCATCCAGTTCCAGCTCTTCCGGGTTTAAATGATGCAGAGTTGTTCTCAATGCTAACGCTAAATCTTTTGCAGAAAATGGCTTGGGCAATATGGCCACCACACCTGCTTGGCGTACTGCATCCAGTTGCCTAATGTCTGTCACACTTGATACGAGTAGAAAGCAAATATTGTGCGTAGACTCGTTCTCTCTTATTGTGTGAAGTAATTCACTGCCAGTCATGTCGCTTAGATAGTAGGCGCTTAAAATTAAGTCTGGAGCGCCTTCATTTATATAACTCAGGGCTTCTTTACCCGTTTTGCAGGTATCAATTTTATTAATGCCCAAGCTATTAAGCTCTTTTGTTATGATTTTTTGTTGGGTCTGTGATGGCTCAACAATCAGTATATTTAAATCGTTTAAGTATAAATCCATGGTTTCTTCATAGCGATTACATTGCTAGAAGTTTAGTTGAAATCTAATTATTTATTGATAGTTGCCATGATAAAATGTGACCCAACATTTTGGGAGCTATAGCGTATGGAAGAAGAGTCGAACGACGGGAAATTATTACCCCCTACCTTTTGGCAAATGGTTGGAAGTACAATGCTGTCTTTTTTAGGTGTATCTAAAGAGTCTCGCCGGCAACGCGACTTTCAACACGGTAACCCGAGAGTGTTTATTGCCACAGGGTTTATATTGGCTTTTTTATTTATAATGATAGTTGTGGGTGTCGTGCAATTGGTATTGCCGGGCTGATTAAATAATACCGGCATCCAAGCTAGCGGCTAGGGTCATGCCTAACTCTTCACATTGCGTAATGAATTCATTTTGGAACTCACCACGACAAGTTAGTGGTTCTTGAACAATTCGCCATTTTAAGCCGGTTAAAATAGTTTTTAGGGCGCGTTTTGTCCCTGTTCCATCTTGTCCTGCACGGATAATAATTGCGCACGGTAAACCCCGTTTTTCTTCTAAACAGCGGTAATAAATGCGATCAAAGAAATCCTTCATTGCACCGCTCATATAACCTAAGTTCTCAGGTGTTAGAAGGATAATGGCATCAGCAGATAAAACATCTTCTGGCTCAGTATTTAAAGGAGCGATAACCCGTACGTTTACGGAGTCGATATCAGGGTGCCGAGCACCTTTTAATACAGCATCGGCTAACGCCTTTAAATTAGGCGATGGCGTATGTGCGACCAACAATAATGTCTTCTCATTAGGCATGCTGTTCTCCAGAGTTAAGAGAGTAATTAGCTTACCCCAAAGCGTTAGAGAGAAGCTATTTTTTCTTTTTGCTCATTTAAGTTATTTAACTTTGAAAAAATATCGTTTAGTTTCTCTCTTTCTTTATCTACCACTGCAGCAGGTGCTTTATCTACAAACGAAGCATTAGATAATTTGCCATTGATGCGAGCATTTTCTTTATTCAGCCTTTCTATTTCCTTATTAAGGCGCTCTAGTTCAGCTTTTTTATCGATTAAGCCTGCCATAGGAATAAGTACTTGCATGTCGCCAACCAAAGCAATGGCCGATTGTGGTGCTTCGTCAGCTGATGCCAACGTTGTTATGGATTCTAAGCGAGCAAGTTTTTCGAGTAATAGTTGGTTGTCACTCAACCGGCGTAGGTCTTCATCATCACAATTTTTTAACAGAACAGGTAAGGGCTTGCTCGGGGCAATATCCATTTCCCCACGGATTTTTCGAATACCCATTACAAAGTCCATAACCCACGCCATTTCATTTTCTGCGTGGTCTGATATTTTGCTTTCATCAGCTGCAGGATAGGGTTGCAACATGATGGTATCACCCGACTTGCCAGCCATTGGCGCTATTTGTTGCCAAATTTCTTCTGTTATAAATGGCATTATTGGGTGCAATAAACGCAAGACGGTTTCTAAGACACGAACCAGGGTTTGCCGTGTTCCACGCTTTTGCTCGTTAGTGCTGTGTTCGTTTAACAAAATGGGCTTTGATAATTCTAAATACCAGTCACAGTATTCATTCCATACAAACTCATATAATGATTGAGCGGCCATATCAAAACGGTATTTTTCAATCGAATCCTTCACGCTGGTTTCGGTTTTTTGAAGGCGTGAAATAATCCAGAGATCTGGCAAGCTATAGTCGCAAGCTTCGTTGTTAATGCCAGTGTCTTCGCCTTCAGTATTCATTAGTACGTAGCGTGTTGCGTTCCAAAGCTTATTACAAAAATTTCGGTTGCCTTCAATTCTGTTTAAGTCAAAGCGAATATCGCGGCCTGTTGAGGCGAGAGATGCAAAGGTAAAGCGTAAAGCGTCTGTGCCAAAAGAAGGGATGCCATCTGGAAAATGTTTACGCGTGTCCTTTTCAATCTTTGTGGCCATTTTTGGCTGCATTAGCCCTTTGGTGCGCTTGTCGATAAGTGCGTCGAGGGTAATGCCATCAATTAAATCGATAGGGTCGAGTACATTGCCTTTTGATTTAGACATCTTCTGGCCTTCTGCGTCACGCACTAAACCATGAATGTAGATTTCTTTGAACGGTACGTCATCCATGAATTTAAGCCCCATCATGATCATGCGAGCGACCCAGAAGAAGATAATGTCGAAACCGGTAACGAGTACGCTAGTGGGGTAGAAGGTATCTAATTCAGGCGTTTTATCAGGCCATCCTAGCGTTGAAAAAGGCCAGAGTGCAGAAGAGAACCATGTGTCTAATACGTCTTCATCCTGTTTGAGGGTTAGGGATTCATCGAGGTTGTTTTTTTCACGAACTTCAGCTTCATTTCTGCCAACATATATGTTGCCTTCTTCGTCATACCAAGCGGGGATTCTATGCCCCCACCAGATCTGGCGTGAAATGCACCAATCTTGGATATCATTCATCCAGTTGTAATACGTTTTGTCCCAATTTTCTGGTACAAACTTAATTTTGCCACTTTTAACAGCTTCAATAGCAGGTTCTGCCAATGGCTTGGCTTTTACAAACCATTGATCAGTGAGTAATGGTTCAATAATAACGCCAGAACGATCGCCGCGTGGCACCATTAAGGTGTGGTCGTCGACTTTTTCTAATAGACCGAGTTCATTAAGGTCTTTGACGATTTGTTTGCGCGCATCTATACGGTCCATGCCGCGATACTTTTCGGGTACGTCATCATTCATGCTGGCATCAACAGTGAAGATATTAATTAACGGCATTTGATGGCGTTGACCAACGTCGTAGTCGTTAAAGTCATGCGCGGGTGTGATTTTTACACAACCGGTGCCGAATTCAGGGTCTACGTAGTCGTCGGCAATAATGGGTATTTCACGATCACATAAGGGTAAATTAATGGTTTTTCCAATCAGGTGTTGATAGCGCTCATCGTTTGGGTGAACAGCAACACAAGCATCGCCTAGCATGGTTTCAGGGCGAGTAGTCGCCACAATCATGTTGCCACTTCCGTCGCTAAGCGGGTAGCGCATATGCCACATATGGCCTTGTTCTTCTTGGGATATAACTTCAAGATCAGAAACGGCGGTGTGAAGTTTTGGGTCCCAGTTGACGAGGCGTTTACCACGGTAAATTAAACCTTCTTCGTGTAGTTTAACGAATACTTCGTTAACAGCCTTTGATAAGCCTTCGTCCATGGTAAAACGCTCGCGAGACCAATCTAGCGATGATCCCATGCGACGTAGTTGTTTTGTGATGGTATTGCCAGATAGTTCTTTCCAGTCCCAAATACGTTCTACAAAGGCATCGCGACCTAGGTCATGGCGTGTTTTTCCTTCGGCGTTTAATTGGCGCTCTACTACCATTTGGGTGGCGATACCTGCGTGGTCACTACCGGCTTGCCAAAGCGTGTTATTACCTTGCATACGGTGATAACGCGTTAAAGAGTCCATAATGGTGTCTTGAAACGCGTGCCCCATATGTAAACTACCCGTGACATTTGGTGGGGGGATCATTATGCAATACGCTGAGTCGCCGCCTTTGGGTTCAAAGTAACCTTGATCTTCCCATTGTTGATACCAACGAGATTCTATGTCGTGCGGGGCGTATGTCTTTTCCATCGTGTTTTAAGTATTAAATTTTAAAGGCGCTATTATAGCGCTGTAAAAACTGTTGCAGATAATGCGGAGCATGATTTTTTACAGTTTATGAGTGTGTAACGGGTATCCACGGCTTTTATAGAATGTATAACGCTCACGTCCGGCTTGTTTTATGCCCTCATCTTGGTTAACCAGTTCTGCAAACCGTTCAAAACGGCTAAAGCAGTCTGGGGTATGATGTGCGAGGTTAATAAGCACATCATGGATATCCAACGGGTCACCACTGTGATTGATGTACACAGAATTGTTGGCGCACTCAGATGCATTCGCGGTGTGCGGTACGAAGCTGGTTGGGGAAAAAGACCATAACAAATCATCAAGCTGCTTTGTATGTTGCGCAGATTCGGTGTGAATGTAGACCCTATGGCCTTGCTTGTTAGCTTTTTGTGCCAAACGGCAGGCATAAACGAATTGCTTATCTAAGCTGGTATCCGGTAAAACGTAAAAATCAATGCGTGTCACGGCAAACGTCTCTTTGTTAACAACGGTCCAAAATAAACTGACTTAACATGTGGACAGGCCTGCCTGTGGCGCCTTTTTCGGCACCTGATTTCCACGCTGTTCCAGCAATATCCAAGTGAGCCCATTTGTAATCTTCAGTGAAACGAGAAAGGAAACAAGCCGCAGTGATGGTTCCAGCAGCGGGGCCGCCGATATTTGCTAGGTCTGCAAAGTTACTTTTAAGTTGAGGCCGGTATTCATCCCAGAGTGGAAGTTGCCATGCCTTATCATCGGCATTAATACCTGCGATCAGAAGTTCGTTGGCCAAGTCCTCATTATTGCCTAATAACCCAGTGGCATGTTTGCCAAGTGCAACAACGCATGCGCCTGTTAGGGTGGCAATATCAATGACCACGTCAGGCTTAAATTTTTCAACGTAGGTTAATGCGTCACATAAAATTAAACGCCCCTCAGCATCCGTATTTAAGATTTCAATGGTCAGACCTTTCATGCTGGTAACAATGTCGCCGGGTTTGTTGGCATCGCCATCAGGTAGGTTTTCTGAAGAGGGAACAACGCCCACAACATTGATGGGTAAATTGAGTTCTGCACACATTTTCATTACGCCAAAAACGCTGGCACCACCGCACATATCGTATTTCATTTCGTCCATACCTGACGATGGCTTAATGGAAATGCCACCGGCATCAAACGTTAGTCCTTTGCCAACAATAACAATGGGTTTTTGAGATTTAGGGCCGCCTTTATGTTCCATGGTAATGAGTTTTGCGGGCTGACGTGAGCCACGAGAAACGGACAATAAAGATCCCATGCCGAGTTTTTCCATTTTGGCTTCGTCTAATATGGTGACCTTTAATGATGCATGAGTTTTACCTAGTTTTTTTGCAGTATCGGCCAAGTAAGTGGGTGTGCAAATATTGCCTGGTAAGTTAGACAATGTTTTTGCCTCGTCTATGCCGTTTGCAATACTGTTTGCAGTTGAAATTTGATTGGTGATGTTCTTAGCGGATATTGTTTCTGGCGCTAGTAATTGGCACTTTTCTAATACGTTAGCGTCTGGCGCTGACGTGGTTAATGTTTCATTGTATTGGTATAAAACTTCGCGTGATGTTAGAACAAGTTGTCGTACCTTCCATGCATCATCTTTACCTGCAACATCAGCGGTTAATAATGCGGAGCAAATAGATTTAATGGGTAATGCTTTAATGGCATTAATTGTAGCGCGTGAGGCCTTTTTGAATTGTTCGGGCTGCGTTTTACCTTGTTCACCCAGTCCGACTAACAAAACGCGTTTCGTTTTATGGTCTGAAGTCATTTGTAAGAGGAGCGTATTACCGGCTTTTCCAGACGCATCGCCTTGTTTTAAAACAGCGGTTATTTGTTTACTAATGGTCTTGTCAAACTGGTTGACGATATCAAGTTGTTTACCTTTGCTGTACACCGGTAGGATAAGGCAAGGTGTTGAGAGTTTATCGATTTGACCTGTTTTTGAAACGAATTCCATGATGTGACCTCGGTGATTAGTAATGTTTTTGTTTGTTATTTCCGTTAGGATACGAGCTTATATACACAACGAATTTTAGTGTCTAACTATAAGCGAAATAGCTCCTTGATGTCTGCGTTTAAATTAAAAATTATTGATCGTTTGTTTGTTTTTGAATTATCAAAGATGCTAGCAAGCGTTATGCTTGTTTTATCCGTTATTTTGATAAGCCAACGCCTTGTCCGTTATTTGTCCAAAGTTTCCTCTGGTGAATTATCGGCCGATGCTGTGTTGTCCTTGGTTGGTTTCAATATGGTGTTGTTGCTAATTAAGCTGTTACCCGCGGCATTGCTAGTGTCTATTTTATTGGTGCTGGGAAAAATGTATCGAGATAATGAAATGGCGGCACTTTTTTCTGCAGGTGTTGGCTTGTCACGCGTTTATCGCTCAGTCTTCTTGTTTGTAACGCCCCTTTTTGTTGTTTCCATCTATTTGTCTTTGGTGACAATGCCTTGGGGTTTACAGCAGATCGAGATGATTAAATCGAATGACCAAAGTAGCCTGGATATAAGAGGTATCACTGATGGCCGTTTCAACGAATACAGTCAAGGTGACTTGGTTTTTTACGTTGAAGAAATAACAGACGACGACAAAATGTTGAATGTATTTATTCAAAACAGGCAGCATGGAAAATTAGGCATCACTGCGTCAAAATCTGGCGAGATTAAAATTGATGAAAAAACGGGTGACCGTTTCATTATTTTAAATGATGGTAACCGTTATGAAGGGGTGCCTGGACAAGCTGATTATAAGGTGACGAAATTTAAAGAATATGGCGTTGTTGTCGCTGAAAAAAGTGATGTGAAGGTGGCGTTTGACACGAAAGAGCTGTCATCGGGTGATCTTATGAAGCTTTCTAGCCCTCGTGCAGTTAGCGAGCTACAGAAACGGTTGTCCATCCCCATAGCACTTATTACGTTCGCGCTGTTGGCTGTGCCTATCAGCCGTGTTTCGCCTCGTGCGGGGATGTATGGAAACTTACTGACCACGCTGATGATTTATATTGTTTACGAAAATTTAATGAGCTTGTCACACTCATGGATTGTGAAAGGGCAAATTTCTTCTTGGGTAGGTGTTTGGTGGGTGCATTTACTTGTGCTGATAGTCGCGTTGGTTATGCTGGTGCGCATGTTGGGCGTTAAATACGTTAAATCAATGCTGGTAGCACGTTCATGAGGGTTTTAAATCGGTACATTGCTAGCGAGGTGTTAAAAAGCACATCGATCGCATTATTGTTTTTGTTGTCTTTAGTGTTGATTATTACGTTTGCGGATGAATTGGATGATTTAGGTAAGGGGCAATATGGACTTGGTGCTATTTTTAAATACCTTGCGTTAATAGCACCACGTAATATTTACGAATTATTGCCGTCTGCTGCTCTTTTAGGTGCGCTTATTACCTTAGGTAGCATGTCTAATCATTATGAATTAACAGCAATGCGTGCTGCGGGCGTTAGCCGCTGGCAAATAATTTTTTCTGTGTTGCGTGTGGGCGCAGCGTTAATGGTGCTTTCGCTGGTTGTCAGTGAATTTATTGCACCACCAGCGGAACAAGCTGCGCAAATGTTAAAGTTCACAGCTAAAAACGAACAGGTCGCATTAAAAACCAAGTATGGATTTTGGGCGCGCGATGGTAATACTTACTTTAATATCAGGGAAATAAAAAACTCGTCGGAATTAGAAGATGTGAGCATCTACGAAATGGGTGAAAACAATAGCCTTAAGCATGCAACGCATGCTGCAAAAGCCCGTTTTGAAGAAAATAAGTGGCAACTTGAAGGTATTCATCAAACGACAATATCTGATGGCAGAGTTGATGTGAAAGAGCTAAAGACAGCGAAACTTGAGTCATTATTAGACCCAGATATTTTGGATGTTATTGTCGTGAAGCCGGATAGATTGTCGATAATAGGTTTGGCACGTTACATCCAATTTTTGGAAACCAATGGCCAAGATGCAGATAAATATAAAGTGGCGATTACCAGTAAGATTATCCGCCCGTTTGTGATTCTTGTTATGTTACTGATTGCTGTGCCCTTTGTATTAGGTGTGCAAAGAGCGGGTAGTACAGGCGGCCGAATTTTGGCAGGGGTGATGATTGGTGTGGGGTTTAGTTTGATAGATAGGTTGTTCGGTAATATAGGCGTTGTGTATGGCCTAAATCCTTATGTGGCGGCGTCCATTCCTTTCTTGTTAGCGCTGACAGTATCTGTTATTGCTATTCGGAAAGTCACTTAAGTTTTTATTTTCCACACTACATGGGTTTTGGATGCTAAGTCATGCCAAGTTAAACGTTCAGTATTAAAAAGCATCCATAAAATGCCAATGCCCCCAAGCCCCCAAGAAAACATGGCGACAACAAAGCGAACGAGTGACTGCTTCCAGGTTAATGGTTGACCATTATCGCTAACCACTCGCATTTTCCAGGCCATTAAGCCTAATGTTTGGCCGCCATGTGTCCAAAACCAGCCATAAAAAACAAAACCAACAAAGAATAGATACAGTGAGAATGCAATGGAGTCTGGTTGAAATGCTTCGCCTTGGTTGAAGGGTAGTAAAGAGAGCGTGGCCAGAAAAAGCACGGCGATAACAAGTAGCAAGTCGTAGATTATGACAAGGAGCCGTTTTAAAAGCCCAGGCGGCGTATCAGTATGGATCATGTTTTGTGGGGTTTTAGAGGGTTAAAGTAGAGAAGGGGCTTTGAGCTCTTCCCGTAATATTGCAATTTTGTTTTCGATTTGGCTACTTAAATAAAAGTTATTTTCAGCGGCTTTATACGCTTGTTCCAATTGAATGATGGCGTCTTTAGTTTGCCCCAAAGAATATAAAAATTCAGCTCGGTATTGAAAGCCTCTTACAGGATTGTTCACTTGGCCGTAGGCAATGGATAATAAGTCATATAGCTGCGGGGTGGGGCTATGGTTAACTAGGTCTTTATTTAAAAACACCAGTGCTTCTTTGGGTTGCCCTGCGTGCAGCAACGCCCGAGCATTTAACAAGTTAACGGCTCGATTTTTTGGAAATAAGAGTTGTCCTTTTTTTAATAAGGCGAGTGATAGAGTTGTGTTTTTATCTAAATATTCATTGAGTGCCTGAGCAGTTAAATAATGTGACTGTTCAGGGTGTTTGTCGACTAGTTTGTTTAATATATCCCGGGCTTTATCGTGCTGATGATCATCCATTAATGTGATGGCTAATCCATAACTAGCAGCTGCTCTAAGAGGTTCAGTTCCTTGATTTGCTTCATTGGTTAAGGCGTCTATTAGCTCATTGGCAGGGACTTGTTTTGTTTTAACGCGCAACTTCATGCGAATTAGGCGGAAGTCTTGAGAGTCTTCGACCTGTTTGAACGCAAATTTATCAGCCCTGGCTTGAGTGTCAGAAATTCGTGACGTAGGCGCTGGGTGAGTGCGTAATATTTCTGGTACCTTTTGGCCATAAGACCGAGTGGCTTTTTGAAGACGGCCGAAAAAGACTGGCATGCTTCTAGGGTCAAAACCTGCATCGGCTAGGTTTTGTACGCCTACTCTGTCGGCTTCGGCTTCGTGGCTTCGCGTGAAGTTTATTTGTTTTTGTACTTGCCCAGCTTGAACAGCAAGAATAGCCGCAGGTCCAACGCCCGGCACTGTAAGCCCTAAAACAACAGCGGCTAATGTGGCGGCGGCACTGGGTAGTGACATTTGGCTGGCAGCTTCAATGGCGCGTTGTAAATGTTGCTGAGTGACATGAGCAATTTCATGGGCAACAACAGAGGCTAATTCACTTTCTGATTCGGTATTTAAAATAAGGCCAGCATTTAAACCGATATGCCCATTGGGGCCAGCAAAGGCGTTAATACGCCGATCTTGTACGACAAAAAAATTGAAATGACGATTGGGTTGCTCGCTGTATTTAGCTATTCTATTGCCAAGGTTCTGGGCATAGTCAGATACTTCTTGGTCGCTACTTATTGGGACGCTACGGCGGATACTGCGTATAAATGCTTTGCCGAGTTTTTTCTCTATTTCGCCAGATATAATAATATTTGAGGTGTTGCCTATATCTGGGAGTTTGATTCGGTTATTTGCAATGCTTACGTCAGACCATGACAATAAACTGCTGACAAAAAGGAAGCTAAATAAGGCGCTGCAAAATATTTGAAAAAGAGGTCGCATGGTATTATGACAAAAATAAATTATTTAGATTCATTAATAAAAATACGTTGGTGTCGTTAAAAGTGAAGTTTGCCATACAAGTTAACGCAAGTCCTTATCAGTATCAAGCGTCAGATAGTGCTTGGCATTTTGTGATGTCTGCTCTATCAAGCGGGCATGAAGTCTATCGCGTATTTTTTTATAACGATGGCATATACAACGCCTTTAGAGATGCTCGCCCCCCAGGCGATGAACGACATATTGTGGAACGGTGGGCAACATTGAATGCAGTTCACGATATAGATTTGGTTGTTTGTGTTTCTTCTGCGCAACGTAGAGGCTTGTTGGATGCCTCTGTTGCTGAAAAAGTAAGTGGCTACCAACACGCATTAGCAGATGGGTTTCGGATTGCTGGGTTAGGCTTGTGGATGGAAGGTGTGATTGAGTCTGATCGACATATTGTTTTTGGTGCTTAGTGATGAGTAAGCACCTTGTTTTTATTATTGATAAGCCATTACATGGGAATGTTAAAGCACAAGAGTTTTTAGATAGTATATTGATGGCTGCTGCATTTGATCAACGAGTGGACGTGGTGCTTGTAGGCGATGGGGTTTTTGCAATGCTTGATAATCAACAACCTGAGAAGCTGGATATGAAGAACATATTGCCAGTGTTTGGAACGTTGTCGTTATACGGTATTAATGGTGTCACTGTTGAAGAGGAAGCATTGAGAGAAAGAGGGCTTGTAATATCTCAGCTACATGAAATTTCAAATGTGATGCCAAGAGAGAAGGTAAAACAAACTATGTTAACTGCACACCATATCTTCAGCTTTTAGTATGCTGCATATAATTAATAAAAATGACGGAAACGGCGCTTTGCTTCATGATTGTATGCAAATTGTGAGCAAAGGCAGTTCAATTTTACTCATTGAAAATGGTGTGTATTGTGGGGTCAAAAATCAACTGATGCTAATGGAACAGCGCGTATTTGATGAGGTTAATTTGTATGTCTTAACGCCTGATCTAGAGGCAAGAGGGTTACTATTGACGTCGTGCTATGGTTTTGTAAAACCCATAGATTATGATGGTTTTGTACAGTTGGTGGCGGACAATAGCCCAATTCGTTCTTGGTTCTAATGGACAGCCTTGAGCATTTAACGTTAGATGAATTTGGGTTTATGAAAGACCGAACGCAATGGAGTGAACGTGTTGCAACAACTTTTGCCGAAAAAGACGGTTTGATATTGTCGCCCGCACATTGGGAAATTATTCTATTCATGCAATCGTATTACGATCAATACAATCACCAGCCAAATGCTCGTCTATTTGGTCAAGCAATAAAAAAACAGTTAGGAGCTGATAAAGGCTCTTCAATTTATTTGTACACGTTGTTTCCTGATGGACCTTTAAAATACGCTAATAAGTATGCGGGTTTACCGATTCCGCCTTCTTGTATTTAGCTATAATCAGCCTTTTTGAAACGGTGAATCTGGCGCCGTTGTTTTTTATTTGGGCGTTCTGCTCTAGGTGTTGATGCATAGGTGTCTTTGTTAAGTGCGACTAAGGCTTGGCGACGATTTAAGCTTTCTTCGGCCTCTTTATATAATAGGGCAGCTTCGCTAGCCGGTCGCCGTTGTGCACTTAATCCTTCAATGACAATATCCCATTGATAACCGTTTTTGTTTATTTGAAGTTCGTCATTGAGCTTAATTTCTTTGCTGGGTTTTGTTCGTTGGCCATTGATATGAACTTTGCCGCCAGATATGGCATCAGACGCTAATCGGCGCGTTTTGAAAAAGCGAGCAGCCCACAGCCATTTATCGATGCGCAGCGTTAACAAAGGTGATTTTTCTTTGCTCAAAACAGTTAAGAGAGTAATGCATCCAATGAACCTTCGCTTTCAAAAGCATATAGTTCGGTACAGTCACCAATGTGTTTTTCACCGTTAAAAATTTGCGGCACAGTACGGCGTTGGCTTTTTTGCATCATTTCTGATCTTTTTTCAGGGTCATTGTCCACCGATACTTCCGTGTAACTAACGCCTTTGCTATCTAGTAAACGTTTAGCATGAACGCAATAAGGGCAATAAGCAGTGGTGTAAATTGTGATAGATGGCATACGTAATTTATAGAGTCAAAATTGACATGTTATCAGACTGAAACTATTAAATAATAGGTATTAACGGGTTTGTACTGGCACAAATGTTATGTATTAAGTAGAATTACCCATCAATTTTTTTAGTTAATTCGAGAGATAAATAATGAAACGAATTTTTGTACTGTTATTAGTTGTTGGAATGTTAGTGTCTTTAGGTGCACAAGCCGCTGGGAATGCTGATGCAGGAATGATTAAAGGGCAAACATGCTTAGGTTGTCATGGTGTTCCGAATTACAACAATGTTTACCCTACATACCACGTGCCTAAATTAGGCGGGCAACATGCTGGCTACTTGGTGGCAGCAATGAAAGCGTATAAAGACGGCTTACGTGCACACCCTAGTATGCTTGCAAATGTGGCTGATTTATCTCAGCAAGACATGGAAGATATTGCGACGTATTTTGAACAAGATGGCAAATAATTGCTAATCACAGATTTATTGAGGAAGAAAATGAAACAGTTAATTAAATTAGTTATTGCGTTGGGTTTGTTGATATCTATCAGTGCATTTGCCGGTGGAAACATTGAAGCAGGTAAAGAAAAGTCAACAGCTTGTGCTGCGTGTCATGGGGCCGAAGGTGTCAGTGCTAGCCCAATGTTTCCGACTATAGCTGGCCAGCATGCTGATTACCTCGTTCATGCACTTAAAAGTTATAAAAACAAAACACGTAACAACCCTATTATGCAAGGTTCCGTTGCGGCATTAAGTGATGAAGATATTGCTGATTTAGCAGCTTATTTCGCTAGCCAAGCAGGCTTGAAAACGTTAAAAAAATAAACAAATGGTTTGTTAGTTATCAGTGAAATTCATGCTGATTTATTTAAAACGCGCAACTATGCGCGTTTTTTTATGGTGTTAATTAAGAGGTGAAATATGTCTGAAAACATAACCATTAAAATTAAGAAAGATGACGAAGGTAATCTTTTAGAAGAGTGTGAGTACCTTGGGGAGAACATTCACGGCACGCGGACAATTTGGCACCCAACCGGCGTAAAGATTTCTGAAACGAGTTTTGAATACGGTGTTATGCAGGGCAAACATACATCTTGGTACTTAAGTGGCCAAGCTGCGTTATATGCAGAGGTTGTTAGTGGTAATTATCATGGGTTGTTTATTGCGTATTGGCCCAACGGTAAAAAAAGGGAACAGGGCTATTTTGAAAAAGGGGAACGTATTGGCGTGTTTGAATCTTGGTCAGATGCGGGTGAATTAATGGCAGAAAGGAATTATGACGATAAGTAGGGCTATTTTAATGAAGGTAGATATATAGGGAAAAAACACCTATAATGATGCGCTGCAATAAATAAAATAATATCGAGGTAATAAAATGAACGATAAAACCCCACAAGAACTTTTTGAAAGAATGGCTAGCAAAGGCCAAGGTATGTTCAAAGATTTCTCAAAAAATGAGTCACACGAAATGATGTCTCAGCTAGGCAACTCGTGGAATACCATCATGTCACGCGCAATGGAAAGCCCTGAAGAATGGGTTAAAACCATGTCTGGGTTTTATCAAGACCAGTTTAACCTTTGGGTGAATATGTTTAACCCTGCTAGCGAATCAGCTGTAAAACCTGCACGCGGTGACCGTCGTTTTTCTGGCGACGAGTGGGAAGAAAGCCCCGTTCATAATTATTTGAAACAGTCTTACTTATTATCTAGCCGTTGGATGACTGGCATGATTAGTGACTCAACATTGGATGATGCGAGCAAAGCTAAATGTGATTTTTACACACGCCAATTTATTGATGCAATGTCTCCATCTAACTTTGCGTTAACAAATCCTGAAGTACTCAAAGAAACCGTAGAAACTAAAGGCCAAAATTTGATGAATGGCCTTGAGAATTTGATGAAAGACATGGATAAAGGCAGTATCACCATGACGGATGAATCTGCGTTTACGTTAGGTGAAAATATTGCGACAACACCGGGTTCAGTTGTATTTGAAAATAAGATGATCCAATTGGTTCATTTTAAGCCTATGACTAAAAAGGTTAATGAACGCCCTATTATTATTGTCCCTCCTTGTATTAATAAATATTATATTCTTGATTTATCAGAACATAATTCATACGTTCGTTATTGCTTAGAACAGGGTAATGATGTGTACATTATTTCTTGGAGAAACCCAGACGAAACACTAGGTGATGTGACTTGGGATGAATATATCTCTGAAGGTACAATTCCTGCGATTGAAGCAGTTCAAAACATTTCAGGTGCAAAAAAAATCAATGCAGTTGCTTGGTGTATTGGCGGCACAATGTTGGCAACAACGATGTCTGTATTGGCGTCAAAACGTAAAAAACCAATTGCTTGCGCAACGTTCTTTACAACCTTATTAGATTTCTCCGATCCAGGTGAGTTGGGTGTGTTTATTGATGAATCTCAAGTTAAACAACATGAGCATAAATTAAAAGAAGGCGGCGTGATGCCAGGCAAACAGCTAGCTTCAACGTTTGCAATGCTACGTGCGAATGATTTGATTTGGAGCTATGTTGTTAATAACTACCTTAAAGGTAAAACACCACCTCCATTCGATATCCTTTATTGGAATGGTGATTCAACAAACATGACATCTGCCATGTACACATGGTATTTGCGTAATATGTATTTAGAAAACAACCTAGCAAAACCAGGCGGCGTTGAGTTATGTGGCGTTAAAGTTGATTTAGGTAAAATTGATTGCCCTGTGTACTTCTTATCAGCGATTGAAGATCACATTGCACCGTGGAAAACCACATTTATTGGTACAGAGCTTGTTAAAGGTCCGGTTGAATTTGTTCTGGCTGCTAGTGGCCATGTTGCGGGTGTTATTAACCCTGCGAATAAAAACAAACGTCACTTCTGGGTTGAAGGCGAATTAGGCAAGGGCGATGAAAAATGGTTGGAAACTGCAACTGAGGTACCAGGTAGCTGGTGGCCACACTGGGATAAATGGTTAAAAGCACAAGGCGGAAAAATGATTGATGCGCCTAAAGAGCTTGGCAACAAAGACTATGCTGAACTTGAACCAGCGCCAGGTTCATTTGTAATGGCAAAAGCTTCTTAAAACGTTTAGTTAGTTTAAAAAGGCCTGTTTATCAGGCCTTTTTTTTGCAATAAAGAAATGACTCCGCAGCAAATAAATATTTTAAAATATGGCTATGAAATCGCCTTGTATAAGAATGTGCACCCTTAATGAAAATGATGTTTGTTTGGGGTGTGGGCGGCTGTTAAACGAAATTACGTCGTGGACATCGTATTCTGATCAGAAACGACAAGCCTTACTGTTGTTATGCAACGAAAGAAAACGTTCGTTAGGGTGCCATTCAATAGAGGTTGGCAAGAATAGTAAATAAGAAACAGGCATATTAACTGTTGCTAACGAGAGAGAGAACGGTACACTTCTACAAAAGAATTAATTCAATAAGGGGTTGGATATGAATGCCGAAAAAGTCGTCTTTAGTTTTGTTATCGTGCTGGCGTTAACGTTAAATTTTGGTTTTTTTATGGGGGAAATGGAAGACCCAACTCACCATAATGTTTATGAATTGTTTGCGACAATTTTCGTGAATTTTCTTGCAACAGCGCTTAAACTCGGCGATAGAACCCAAGTTGGTGCTGTTTTATTATCAACTAGTCTGGTCGCTAATCTACAGCTTGTAGCTGCAGCATCAGTTTGGGGCTATGTTGAGCATGTGTCTGGCACAGGACTTACGCCAGAAAACACATCTATGATGGTGTCATTAACGGGCGGAGCGTTAATCGCAAACGTTGTGTCTGTAGTGATGTTGGTATCTGATACATTAATGTCGAGAAGGTAATAGGCAGCTATAGCTATGCCTGCCCATCAACTAGATAGAGTTTCTTTTATCGTTTTACGCCATATGCGTATACCGATTATTGTGTTGGTGTGTGTTTATGCTGTCTGTATTTTAGGTATGGTCTTGGTGCAGGGATTACCCGATGCGCAAGGTAACGTAACCCATATGTCGTTTTTCCATGCGTATTATTTCTTGGCCTATACGGCTACGACGACGGGGTTCGGTGAATTACCAGGTGAATTTAGTAATGCACAAAGAATGTGGGCAGTTGTTTGCTTATATATTAGTGTTGTTACTTGGTTGTACGCAGTGGGCAAAATTATCGGCCTAATAAAAAACCCACACTTACAATCTGCTATTAGTGAGGCACGTTTTGCTCGTGCAGTAGCTAAAAAGAAACAGGATTATTATATTGTTTGTGGCTTTGGAGATACGGGCAGTCTTTTATTGCGCGGGTTGGACGATGCAGGCTTATCAACGGTTGTGCTTGAGTCAAACGATGAACGTATTAAAGCGCTGGACCTAAGAGATTATAAATCTAAAGTATTAGGGCTATGTGCTGATGCAACAAACCCCCGTTTTTTGTTAGATGCAGGCATCGAAAATGAAAAGTGTATTGGCGTTTTAATCCTTTCAAATGATGAGCACGCCAACCTTAAGGTGGCGATTTCAGCAAGGGTGTTAAGGCCGGGTCTGAAAATCATTTGCCGTTCATCGTCTTCGGAAAATGAAAGCGAAATTCTTGCCATTGGTGGTGATATCCATGTCGTAGACCCGTTTCGTGTATTCGCTAGCTATTTAAGTATGATGATTTATAACCCAACCATTCAGACTATAAATGAATGGGTGTCGGGCTCTCCGGGCGCGGTGTTAGATCATAATATTTGCCCATTAAAAGGGGGGAAGTGGATTTTGTGCGGACACGGTCGAATGGGGCGTATTGTTTATAAGAAACTAACTGAAAAAAACATTGATGTTACCGTTGTAGAACCATTGGTAGAGAACATTGAAGATATTGCGGAGCATGCAATATTAGGTAGGGGCAATCTAGAAAATTTAAAAAAAGCAGGCTTAAGAGACTGCGTAGGCTTAATCGCTGGCACAGGAGATGACACGTTCAACTTAAGCATGATTCACCAAGCGAACAGGGTGAATCCATCGCTATTCTCTTTGGTTAGGCAAAATCAACATACAAATGAAGTGTTGTTTAAAAGAGCGAATGTTGATTACACCATGCAGCCAAGTTTAGTTATTGCACGAATGGTGCTCTTTTCGTTAACAGCGCCATTGCTAAAGCCATTTTTTAGTCATTTACGTCTTTTATATGAAAACGAACCCTCGAAGTTAGCGGATATTACTAACCGACTAGCCTCAGAAGTGGGTGGTGAGTGTCCGGTTGTTAAAACATATAAAATCACACAGACAAGTGCTCGGGCTGTATACCAAAAGCTATTTCAACAAACAGCAGTGAAACTGGGGGATATTTGTCGGGATCCTGCCATACAAATAGAACATTTAAACCTTGTTGTCATAGTGCATAAAAGGGGTAAAACAATAAAAGTAATGCCGCCGCATGCTGTAGAGCTAATGGCTGAAGATGAATTGCTTGTTTGTATGCGGTCAGACCAAAAGGCCTTATTTGAAGCAAACATCAACAATCACCATGTGTTGGATTATTTGCTAACCGGCGTTGAGCCGGCTAGAGGTGCTTTTTTTAGGTGGTTAGAACAAAAGGAATGGGTACGGTGAGCACGTTTACTGGTTTTGTTGTAACCAATGTTTAACTAGTTGTATATCATTTTCATTCATTAGCGCGGGTGCGTGAGCAGTATTAGGAATGGTAATTAATTGTGCTTTAGGGCCAGTGGTTAACATTTTGGTTGCTATATCCGGCATTAGAAGGTCAGAGTTTTCTCCTTTTATAACTAAAGTGGGTTGAGTTATTACGTCCCAAACAGGCCATAAGTTGATGTCCTCTAATGGCTTATCCATAAATACTTTGGATATATCTGGGTCATAATTGAGGGTGAATTGGCCATCTTCTAACGTACGTTGCCCATATGTCAGCATATTGCTCCATTGTTGTTCAGTTAATTCGCCAAAGCCAGCATAAACAGTGCGTATGTATGCGCCGAGTTCTTCGGAGGTATCGAAAGAAGGCTGTTGCCCAACGTATTCCGCGATACGCCTTAATGCTTCTTTTGGTAAGTAGGGTCCAACATCGTTAATGATAAGTTTTTTGATGGGTGAATTTGGCATAGCGGCTAACGCCATGCCCAATAAACCGCCCATTGATGTGCCAAGCCAATCGACTTTTTCAACGCCAGCTCTAGCGATAACCATTAACGCATCAACGGTATATTGGTTGTAATCGTAGGCTATTTTATTGGCCAACCAATCACTTTCGCCACGGCCAGGTAGGTCAAAACAAATAATCCGGTAGGTGTCAGAAAGCTTTTCTGCCAGAAGATCAAAGTCATGCTTGTTGCGGGTTAAGCCATGCGAGCATATCAACACATTGGGGTTATTCTCATCACCCCATTCGAGGTACGCCAATTTATGTAACCCGCCGATAGAACAGCTTGTGATGTATTTGGTTTCCATGATGTTTCCAGTGACTTTTTGTTGCAACGCAACTATAATAATTTGGTTGTACTCAAGCATAACCTAATTTAACGGAGAGAAACATGAGTGGAGTAAGAGAAGTTGTTGCACTAAGCGCTGTTAGAACTGCTATTGGTGATTTTGGTGGAAGTTTAAAGTCTGTTGCACCTAGTGCATTGGCAGCTATTACACTAAAAGAAAGTGTTGCTAGAGCAGGCATTGAGCCAGCTGAAGTTGGCATGGTTGTTATGGGTACAGTAATACCTGAAGAAGAAAGAGCGCCTTATACATCTCGTGTGGCTCAAATTGAAGCTGGTATTCCGTGCGAAACATCAAACGTAGCGGTTAACCGTTTATGCGGTAGTGGTATGCAAGCAATTGTTGATGCGGCTCAAGGCATTATGCTAGGCGATTATGACGTGGCGATAGGTGCTGGTGTTGAATCTATGAGTAACGCACTTTATGCATTACCTGGCGCGCGTTGGGGTCAAAAAATGGGTGCAGGCCAAATGATTGATCTTATGATTTCTGCGCTAACAGATCCGTTCGGCACAGGTCATATGGGTATGACTGCTGAAAATTTAGCGGATAAATACAATGTATCTCGTGAAGACCAAGATGCATTAGCAGTAACAAGTCACCAAAATGCAGCACGTGCACAAGCAGAAGGTCGTTTTGATACGCAAATTGTTCCTGTTGAAATGAAAACACGTAAAGGCGTTGTTGTGTTTGATAAAGACGAACATGTTCGTGGCGATATCAGCGTTGAAAAACTTGGCGGTATGCGTCCAGCGTTCAAAAAAGACGGTTCCATTACGGCGGGTAACGCATCAGGTATTAACGATGCATCATCATCAGTGGTTTTGATGGCGAAAGATGTGGCTGAAGCACGCGGTTTAAAGCCAATGGCTAAATTGGTTGCTTATTCTCACGCAGGTGTTGCACCAGAAATTATGGGCATTGGTCCTGTTCCTGCTGTACATAAAATTCTTGCGGATACTGGCTTAAGCATTGCTGATATCGATGTATGGGAAGTAAACGAAGCGTTTGCTGCTCAAGCATTAAGTGTGTGTCGTGAGCTTGGCCTTCCTATGGATAAAGTAAATGTTAATGGTAGTGGTATTTCTTTAGGCCACCCTATTGGCGCTTCTGCAAACATCATCGTTGTTAAAGCATTGCACGAGTTAGAACGTGTACAAGGTAAATATGCGTTAGCTACTTTATGTATTGGTGGTGGGCAAGGTATTGCTACTTTATGGGAACGACTGTAATTTTACGTTTCAGATAGCACAAAAAACGGGCCCTTATTATTAAGGGCCCGTTTTTTTATTCGCGAAAGAAAATTATTTTTGCAGTGCTTTAGGTAAAGAGAAGGTCACTTTTTCTTGGATACCTTTGTTTTCAATGGCCGTTTTCCCACCCCATGCTTTAAGTTGATTGACGACGCTTTGAACTAACTCTTCAGGGGCTGATGCACCGGCCGTTACGCCAATATTGTTAATGCCTTTTAGCCAGGATTTATCAATATCTTCTGGGCCATCAATTAAGTAGGATGCCTTTCCCATTTTTTCAGCAATTTCACTTAGCCTGTTTGAGTTTGAGCTATTGGGTGAGCCAACCACTAAAACAAGGTCGGACTTATTAGTTAAGTCTTTAACGGCATCTTGCCTGTTTTGTGTGGCGTAACAAATGTCACTTTTTTTAGGACCTGAAATATGTGGGAATTTTTCGCGTAACGCATCAATGATAGAACTGGTGTCATCCATGGATAAGGTGGTCTGGGTGACATAAGAAAGGCCTAAATCGCTTGATATTTCTAGTTGGGATACATCGTCTGGTGATTCTACTAACTCAATGGAAACAGTAGAATTCTGTTGTTCATATCGGCCCATAGTGCCTTCTACTTCAGGGTGCCCTTTATGGCCAATAAGGACAACACAGCGTCCTTTTTTTGCGTTGCTGATCACTTCCATATGAACCTTGGTTACAAGGGGGCAGGTAGCATCAAATACATTAAGTTGTCGGCGCTTTGCTTCATCTTCAACAGCTTTGGATACGCCATGTGCGCTAAATATCACCGTAGAATCATCAGGCACTTCATGTAATTCATCAACAAACACGGCCCCTCTTTTTTTGAGGTTTTCAACGACGAATCGGTTATGTACTACTTCATGACGAACATAAATAGGCGCGCCTAATAATTCGAGCGCTCGTTCAACAATGTCAATTGCACGGTCAACACCGGCACAAAAACCTCGAGGGTTGGCTAATAAAATTTGCATTTATGGTTTATTGTCTGATGGTTGCCGACGGTTTTTATCCCAAAGAATCTCATTTTGCCCGTCTTGACGAGCCAGTACTCGGCAAAGAACAAACAATAAGTCGGATAAACGATTTAGGTATTTAATAACAGGTGGGTTAATGTTTTCTTGTCGCGATAAGCTGACTGTGTTGCGTTCAGCGCGCCGGCAGACAGTACGTGCAACGTGGCAGGTTGCCGCAGCAATATTACCACCGGGTAGGATGAACTCTTTTAAAGGTGGGAGGTCGGCATTATGTTTATCGAGTATGTTTTCTAGTAAATCAACATGGGTATTGTTAATAGCGCTATAGCCAGGAACACAAAGTTCGCTGCCTAAATCGAATAAATCATGTTGGATATCAAGCAGCTGGTTAGCGATAAGGTCGTTATTAGTGGAAGCTATCACAAGGCCAATTTGGCTGTTTAACTCATCTACAGTACCGTAGGCTTCAACGCGTAGGGAATCTTTATCAACACGGCTACCATCGCCTAGCCCGGTTGTGCCTGAGTCACCAGTGCGGGTATATATTTTAGAAAGTCTGTGTCCCATGGGGTTAGATTAAACTCTCTTTTGAAAGAACGATGCCGTCTTCATCAGCGTATAAATATTCGCCAGGGTTAAATGTTGCACCGGCGAAAGTCACGGGTATGTTTTTATCTCCCCAACCTTTCTTAATGCTTTTTAATGGGTGGGTTTGTATTGCTCGAACACCAATTGGCATGTTGTTGATGTCGACAGAGTCTCTTATGCAGCCATATACTATGACGCCAGCCCACTCATTTTTATAGCCCATTTCAGCAAGCATATCGCCGAGTAATGCACAACGTAAAGACCCACCACCGTCGACGACTAGTACGTCTCCTGAGGATTTTTGAGATAGCATTTCACGCACCAACACATTATCTTCAAAAATTTTAACAGTCTGGATAATACCGCTAAACTGTTTGTTACCCCCGAATGATTGAAACAAAGGTGACACAACTTGAAGTGTGTCAGAAAAATCATCACAAAGATCTGCTGTTTTAAACATAGTGTTTATTTTAAAGGGTGAAGTAAGCTTATTATAAACCAGTTTATTTGTATTAAAAGATAGTTTGTCTTGATTGGTTAGCCGGCTAACGGTATTGTAATTTTATTGATTAATGTGGAGTTTGTTTAATGTTTTATAAATTAAGTGTCGTGTTATTAATGGTGTTTATGTCTGGCTGTGTTTTAACTGAAAATACACGCAAGGCTGCGTTTGAATTGCCTGCCTTAGAATTGCAAGGTGAAAGTTCTGATGCCATTGTCGTAGGAATACTGGATGAGCGGCCATATGTCGTGTCCGGCGATAAACCAGCAAAATACATTGGTCAGTTTCAACTGTCTATGGGTGACCCATATGATGCATTTACACAATCAAAACAACCAATGGTTACGGAGTTTTCTAACCGGTTACCCTCGTTATTGACTAAAAAATTCCCTAACATCCAAACAGTGTTACTTGATGTGGGTTTGTCGAAGCAAGATGCAGTCAAAACACTGTTAGAAGCGGGAGCACCTAAAGTTGCGTTAATCACCTTAAAAGAATGGAAAAGCTTAACAGCGGTAGACACATCGTTATGGTTTGATGCACAACTTGAGGTGTTTAATACGGAAAAACAATTGTTGTCTTATAAGCGTACGCAAGGGCATGATACGTTTGGTGGTGCGGTGATTGCTGGCCCAATAACGAATGCAAAGAGAACGCTGCCACATGCGTTCAGGCAGAAAATGCAGGCTTTGTTTAGCGACCCTTTAGTGGCAGCATCATTAACGTCTCAAAAAGCTGAGCCGATTGCGGTCCGAGCTATAGATGATACAAGAGAACCAGAGGTGATTACTTTAGACCCTGAAAAGCCTAGAGTTTGCACAGTTGAATTGATTTTGTATTGGAAAAATGCAGGGATGCCTGATCAAGAAATTTTATCAAAATGTAGTTCTGTGAAGCAGTAAAGACTATTCGTCGTGATGTACCCATATTCCAGACCGTCGTTCTGAACCAGATCGGCGGTCATTGTCATCTTCAAAACGGATTTCATCTCGCCTATCTTGATGCTCTCTTCTTGTTTTATCTCGTTTTTCAGGCAGGCTGACATAGTGACATCGACATAACGAACGGTCACAACCTTTGAGAGGTAATGAGGGAGCTGTTTTTTTTGAAAAGTGTTTTTTCTCAAAGTTTAGAACATTCTTGCAGCAAAGTTGCTCATTGTCGTAATCAATATAAATCCCCCAGACTTTGTCCGAGTCTTGTATATCCATTAAATTATTGGCATTTTTCTCTATAAGTTCTTCTTGGCGACTTTTTGGTTTCGCTAAAGTTGCTTTTTTTCTATAGAGAATATAACCAATTATGACAACAATAATTGTTGCTAAAGCTTCTACCATTGCTTTTCCGTTATGTTTCTTGTAGGTATTATAGTCGAATTTTGATTGAAAACTAAATGCTTATGAACCCTTTATACTATGGATCTATAAGTCAAATGTTATTGATGTGTATATGTTTAAACTAATTAGAATTTTATTATTGATCATATTGTTGATAGGCGTTGCTTTTTATAGCAAATTACAAAGCCTAGAAAGCACATCGTGGACACGTCCATTACACGTCTCAATATATCCTATTAATGGAGATAGTAGTGCGGTTGTGGGTGAATACATTGCGGCATTAACGAAGGGTGACTTTGCCGAGATAGGCGTTTTTTTGCATGATGAGCACAAGCATTACGATGACATTGTGTTAAGTACAGTAGACATAGAGTTGCAGAATATTGTTACTGACTTGCCGCCAGTTCCGCCCAGTAAACAAACCACGTTAAAGGTGATGCTTTGGAGTTTGCAGATGCGTTGGTGGTCATATCAGCATGCTGTTCCTTCCGAGAAGGCTCATGTTAATATTTATGTGATATATCATCAACCGAAAGAGGGGGTTAAGTTGGCCCACTCATTAGGTTTACAAAAAGGGCTGATAGGTGTCGTTAATGGTTATTCATCGGCTGACTATATGAAGCAAAACAATATTGTGATTGCTCACGAGTTGTTGCATACGGTGGGAGCGTCCGATAAATATGATGCGTTCACTGGGCAGCCGGTATTTCCAGCAGGTTATGCAAAGCCAGATCAAAAATTTCAACAAACAAAAGCTGAAATAATGGCAGGGAAAATACCAATTGATATTTCTACGTCTGAAATGCCCTATTCTTTACGTTCTTGTGTCGTTGGTAAATTAACAGCAAGGGAGATTGGCTGGATAAAAAATTGATTTAGGTCAGGGTGTTTTTTAGCGAATCAGTTAGAATATATAAATAATTATTAACTATAAGGAGTTATGTATGTTTTTTCAGGAGTTAAATAACGAACAATGCAAAACGTATTTAATTGCAGACCTTGAATCTGGCGTAGCTGCAATCGTAGACCCTATAGAGAGCAATATTGATCGTTACCTAGCTGTGCTCGCTTATCATCAGCTTACATTGGATTTTGTAGTTGATTCGCATACACATGCCGATCACCGTTCCGCTTGTACGGCTGTCAAACGTTTAACAGGCACCAACATATTAATGCATGAAACCTCTCCACAACCTTATGTTGATCAACGTTTGGTTGATGGTGATGAATTACATGTGGGCAGTATTAAAATAAAAGTACTTGAAACACCTGGGCATACGCCCGACAGCCTCAGTTTTTATGTCAATGAAGATCGCATACTAACGGGTGATGTCATGTTGATTCAGGGAACGGGACGTGCTGATTTTGCAGGTGGCGATTCGGGTGACCAATATGATTCAATTACAAACAAATTGTTTACTCTGCCGGGTGAAACGATTGTATTCCCTGCACATGACTACAGGGGGAATACGCAGTCGACTATTGAGAAAGAAAAAAACACCAATCCGAGAATAGCGGGTAAAAGCAAGCAAGAGTATATCGAGATCATGGCTAACTTGAACTTACCTTTACCGGACCGAATTCAAGAGGTATTACAGATTAATCAAAGTGAAATCGAAGACGACCGTATTAAATTCCCTAAAGTGGCTGAATTAAATGCGGTACTTCAGCTGAACCCTGCTGATGTGAAAAATAAAGTGGGTACTGATTCTATTATTATTGATGTGCGAGAACAATCAGAATATATCGGTGAATTAGGGCATATTAAGGGAAGTCGACTTGTGCCCCTATCAACGATTACATCAGCATTAGAAGAGTTGGAAGCTGTGCGCAATAAGGAGATTGTATTTGTTTGCCGATCTGGCGCTAGAAGTACAACCGCAGCAGCAATTTTGAAGGGCTTAGGGTTTGAAAAAGTGAAAAATATGAAGGGCGGTATGTTGGCGTGGAATAAGGAAAATTTGCCAATATCAAAATAGGGATGACTATTGAATAACTTGTTAGCTAATTCGGCCTTGAATGATTTTCTATATAGTGAATACTAGATAGGGCCTCTTCTTTAAGTTTTTGTTTTATTAACCAAGGCCCAATAAAGGGTGGCACCCAAAATTTAGGTGTCATTTCACTTTTAAATGAGATTTTGCTTTGGTTGTTGAGTGTTGAAATTTGCCAACGCGCCCAGCCAGATGAGAAATCACTGTGCTCAGGTATGATCGTTCCAGTAACAGTGTATTGTGAAGTCGTCATGTTCATCATCTGTTTTTTGTTGAAGCAAATAAAAGCAAAACAGCTTCTTAACTCAAGTAATAACGCGCCATTAGCTTGTAATTCGCTTTTTTGAATAAGTTGGCTAAGTTTATAAAGTTCGTTATAGCTTGTTAGTAATTTAAAGAGCTTATCAGGAGGTGTATTTATAATTGCCGTGAGGTTAGTTTGGTATGTGTTGTTTTCATGTGAAACGGTTAAAGAAAAGGGTGTGTTAACTGCATGAACGGGTTGCGCCGTTAACAATAGAGCTAACATAAAAATGGCAGCCGTATAGTTAGGTAGGTATTGACTTAAGTTATACACATTTCTTAGGAGATAAAATAGCCGAATAGTTACGTTGGCCATTTGCTTGTGGTCTTGCTTGAAATGGCTGAACTCTATAGAAATATAGAGTGTGTGGTTTTACGCGGCTTGCACAGGAATGGCGTTTTTCGTTTCTTTTACACCGTTACTTTCATTAAGGTAAATAAGTCGAGGTTTAAAGACAGCAAGCTCGGCTTCGTTATAATTTGAATAGGCGCAAATAATCAAAATATCACCTTCAGCGGCGCGGCGTGCTGCTGCACCATTAACTGAAATAACGCCACTATTGTTTTCAGCGCGTATTGCATAGGTTGTAAAGCGTTCGCCATTGTTGACATTATAAATTTCAATTTGTTGGTATTCACGTATACCAGATAGGTCAAGTAAACTTCCATCAATAGCACATGACCCTTCATAGTGAAGTTCGCTATGGGTTACGGTTGCTCTATGTAGCTTTGTTTGTAACATGGTTGACTGCATATTGACTATCTATGATTCTTAAACAATGGCCGGCAATTATCCCTTATCTTTTAATTCGCATCAACTTTAATGTGCGTTTGCAATAACTACAATAGTATCAACGAGTTAAAGGCTTGATTGAATTAAAAAGAGACAGGTGGAGGGCGTTTGTCGAGTCCTGTTGATTCTGTCACGATACTTTTTGCAGCCTCTTTAGACTGTTGGGTTAATTCGGATATGCTCTTAATATCAAGTGTTTCAAAACCCGTGTCTTCAGGGTGGTTCCGTACATGTAATGTTTGGGTTGGGAAAGCCAGTTCGATACCCAAGGCGTTAGATAGCCTTAAAATATCTAAAAGAAAACGTTGGCGTTCTCTTAGCTCGGTGCTCCAATCAGGCGTTTCCCAAAATACATAGACTAAAACATCTAAAGAAGATGCCGATAATTCGTTTAAATAGACGTGAAAATAGTCCTTTCTCATATAGGGGTGGAGACGAATTAATTCGCGCACACCTTCGCAAAAACTTTCAATTTGATCAGGCGGTGTGTCATAGGTCAGCGATACTTGACATTTGAGACGGCGGTATCGTCTTTGTCCCATGTTATCAACATTGGCGGTGATGAAAGCTGAGTTCGGTAGAGTGATAAGCGAATCGTAGAACGTACGAATTTTTGTGCTTCTCAAACCAATTTCTTCAACACTACCTTCAACGTCACCTACCACAATCCAGTCACCAACATGGAACGTTTGATCAAGGATAACGGTGACAGAACCAAATAGGTTTTGTACGACATCTTTTGCGGCTAGAGCAAACGCCAAGCCGCCAAGACCTAAGCTTGCAAGTAAGCTTGATACATTAAGATTAAGATTCGATGCCACGAATGTGATGCCAATAACGGTGACGAAAACTTTTAGTGTTTTACTGATGAGGGGGACTAAAACGTCATCCACTTTATTATCAGTTAGTCCTGCTTTAAAGCGGAGATATTGCGTGATTAAATCGACCAAACGATAGGCAGCCCATACACCCGCAAACCCTGCTAATATTTTTACTGCAACAAGCAAAATTATCATGGCTTGATCAGGTAGAGATAACAGATTAAGTCCACCCCACCAAACGATGGCCATCACCATCATGCCAAAGGGCCTTAGTAGGTCGTCAGGTATTTCCGCGAATGCGGTTGTTTTGGCTCTGGCGCGAGATTTTTTAATGGATAGTTGTAATATAAAGGCGGTTAATTTATCTAATACCACGCCTACCGCTATGATGAGAAGAATGCCAAGCCATTTCCAGTTCTCTAGCAAAAAGGTTCGACTGCGTAATGATTCTGGAAGTTGTTGTCTAAAACTAATTTGCCAAGGCAAATAGTCAGAAGGTGGTTCTCCTTTCTTCAAGCTATTTTTAGAGGATAACTCATCAACTATATTGGGGATGGCATTCACCGTTGAAGGCGAGAACTTCCAGTTTGCCCCATCAATGAGGGTGATTTCAATGGAGCCACTGTTGTAACGCGAAAAGACGTAATCTTGCCCTGTTTTACGATCAGGAATTTTATTTAAATTAACCACTTGAGTTTTATCAATGGCCTCAAGTAATAACCAGGCTAGATCGCGACCCTTTTCCTCACGAATTAACGGATTGATTAAAGATAAATCGAGAGTTTTAACAGCGTTTCTAATACGTTCGGGTTGCCCTCTTTTAATATCATTCATGCTATGGAGGAATGTGCCAAGCGTTTTTCTTGGCGAACTTAAGTTGGCATCAGCTTCAGATACGGTGGTGCTTGAGCTATCAGTTGTTTCACCAGCGGCGAACGTGTTGATAGAGAATATAAAAAACAGGACGAGTGATAGTGAGGTACTGAGGAGCCAACATTTATGCATTGTTAATAACCAAGTTGTCTATGAGCCGGGTTGTGCCAAGGTGTGCAGCGACTAATATAACAAGTTTAGAGGCGTTATTGATGGGAGGGGCTAAGGTTTCTTGATCAACAATACTGAAATAATCGGGCTTAAATCCGTTATCAATTAGCTGTTTTTTCGCTGCTGTTTCAATAGCGTTATAGTCTGTACCACCTTCTACTATTTGTTTTTTTACTGACGTTAATATTTTATAGAGTTGGGGTGCTATGTCTCGTTCCATTGTACTGAGGTAACCATTTCTGGAACTCATGGCAAGTCCATCCTGCTCTCGTACGATAGGTTCTCCTATTATGTTGATAGGGATATTTAAATCGGTGACCATGCGGCGTATAACGGCGAGTTGTTGAAAGTCCTTTTCACCAAAAATAGCGACATCAACTTGTGTCATATTAAATAGTTTATTGACAATAGTCGTAACGCCATCAAAATGCCCTGGCCTTGCGGCTCCACATAGCAGGTTGGTTAGTTGCGGAACGTGAACATTAGTGGAATGTGAGCCACCTTGAGGGTAGATGTCTTCTACGGATGGAGTGAATAAAATATTTGTATTTATTTCATCCAGTTTATCGATGTCTTCTGCTAGTGTCCTAGGGTAATTATCTAAGTCTTCATTAGCACCAAATTGTGTAGGGTTAACAAATATAGTCACTAAGACAGCATCCGCGTGTTTTTTTGCTGTGTGTACTAATTGTAAATGACCTTCGTGTAAGTTGCCCATGGTAGGTACTAAGGCAACGGATTGATGCGCCAAACGAAACGATGCTAAGGCGTCTTGTAATTGTTTAATAGAGGTGCAAATCAGCATGATTAAAAAGAGTGTTCTTCTGCAGGAAATTGTTTGTTTTTAACAGCGCTGACATAGGCTTTAACTGCCTCTGATACGTTGCCGGTTTCTGCCATAAAGTCTTTACTAAATTTAGGACGCTTACCAAACGTTATGTCGAGCATATCGTAGCTGACTAACACTTGGCCATCGCAATCTACGCCAGCACCAATACCAATAATGGGGATGTTGACGGAGGCTGTGATGGTTTTTGCTAGCGCTGCTGGAACGCATTCGATAACAATGGCGCTTGCGCCTGCTTGTTCAAGAGATGTCGCATCGTTAAGCATAATGTCTGCCTGAGCTTGCTCCTTCCCTTGAACGCGATAACCACCTAACTGGTTGACTGACTGGGGTAATAAGCCCAAGTGCCCGCAAACGGGAATGCCTTGATTAACAATGTGATGTACGCTCTCTACTACTTTTTCGCCGCCCTCAAGTTTGACCATTTGTGCATGGCCTTCTTGCATCAAAATAGCCGCATTTTCAACGGCAATATCTGCATTTGGGTAGCTCATAAAAGGCATGTCGGTGACTAATAATGATCGCTTTAAACCACGAGATACTATTTTAGAGTGGTAAGCCATTTCATCGATAGTCACGGGTACTGTGCTGTTTTGACCCTGTACGACCATGCCTAACGAGTCACCTACCAGCACCATTTCAACACCGGCTTCATCCAAAATATGGGCAAAACTTGCATCATATGCCGTTAAGCTGACGATTTTTTCTTGCCGTTCTTTCATGTTGATTAGCTCAACATTCGTTATGTTCTTTACAGAGGCATGTTGGCTCATAATGATCTCAATTTGCAGTTAAGTTGATGGGGAGTGGGTTGACGAAATGCCGCCCAGATCGTGTGGCGCAAATATGGTGCAACAACTGTTGGTAGTCAGCATCATTATCAACAGGGTTAATATCAGCCGCATTAACTATTAATAAAGGGCTGCTGTCGTAGTGATGAAAAAACTGTGTATATGAGTCGGACAATTGTTTTAAATAATCACGAGTGATGCCTGTTTCATGATGAATACCACGTTTTTTAATGCGTTTTAGTAAGGTGTCAACCGGTGCTTGCAAATAAACGACTAAGTCTGCATTTGTTTTTTGCACAGATAATGTTTGGTACATTTGGTCGTATAACTTAAATTCTTCAGCCGTGAGTGTTAGTTGCGCAAATAACCGGTCTTTTTCCAGCATAAAGTCGGCCACAATGCCTTTTGAAAAAAGGTCGTTTTGGCTCAGCTCATTCCACTGTTTTACTCGTTCAGTAAGAAAGTGAAGCTGGACAGGCAAAGCGGATTGTTCCGGGTGCTTGTAGAAGTGTTCTAGAAAGGGGTTATCATCTGCTTTTTCTTTAACGACATCACAACCAAAGCTATTGGCAAGGCGTTCAGCAAGGCTGCTTTTACCAACGCCAATAGGGCCTTCAATCGCTATAAATTTAGGTGCTTTGAGTTGCTCGATCGCGCTGTTTTTCAAAATACGTGTCTGTCTATTTAAATTAGTAAAAGGATATTATACATCCAGTTTGTTGGGGTTAATAATTTCAGGTTGTGGCTCGTTGAGCTGCGCGATGAGGGCGTCTACTTGGCCTATCAAGGGTAAGGCTTTATGTAGGGCAATATCATGCAAAGGGTAGAGTACAAAAGCGCGTTGCTTGATGCCGGTATGTGGGATTGTTAGTTCATCCGTGTTGAGAATAGTGTCTGCGTAGAGCAATAAATCAAGATCGAGAGTTCTTGCGCCCCAGCGTTCGGTGTCTCTTGAACGATCTTGCTGGTTTTCTAATTGATGTAAAAACTGTAATAGTTGATAAGGCGACAATGCTGTTTTAAGCTCAACAACGGCATTAATATAATCGGGTTGGTCTTGTGGGCCCATCGGTGGTGTTTTATATAAATTCGATACGGCCACAACATGAACGTCGGCAGCAGATCGTAAATGCTTAATGGCAGTTAAAACTTGCTGAACGGGGTTGTCTAAGTTGCTTCCCAGCCCAATATAAATACCTCTTTTCACTGTATTAAGCAGGCTTGGTTGGTGATGTTTTTTTAGGTTTTCTTTTACCTTGAAATTGTTTGGCATGTGTTAACTTTTTTTGTTCGCCGGCGTCTAATGTTTGGATATGAGTCCACCAATCGGCTACTTTAGAGTCTATTTCGCCGTATTGAGCGCGTAATAACATAAAGTCATAGGCCGCACGAAAACGGGGATGTTCGAGAAAACGTAAGCAACGAATACCAGATCGTTTATGAAACTTTGGCTGTAAGGCCCAAACTTCTCGCATGGGGGTGGTGATTCGTCTTGGGATGGCAATACGCCCGATTTGGTGAGCTATTACCTCACCGGCCGCGGCATTAATTGCTTGTACATCACTATTGAGTGAAGGCCTATTCTTTTCAGTTAATCGACGTACGGGTTCCCACAAAATAGCCGCTAATAAAAAGTACGGTGTTACGTGCCTATTGTCTTTTAAACGTGTTTCAGTGTTTTCCATGGCTTGCCTAACTAACAATAAAGGCTGGTCGGATGTGGCGTGTTTAAGGCACTGTTCAGATTGCGGAAATAACGCTTCAAATAGGCCGTATTGACGTAGACCTTCAAAAACCTGAGTGGCTTGTGTGCTTAGAAATAACTTTAACACTTCATCGTATAAGCGAGCGCTAGGTATATCTTTTAATAAAGGGGCCAAATCGTTGATAGGTGATTCAGTACCATGCTCAAGTTGAAAGTCCAGTTTGGCTTTAAAGCGAATCGCTCGAAGCATACGGACTGGGTCTTCTTTATAACGCTGAATTGGCTCGCCCATTAAACGCAATGTTTTATTTTGGTGGTCTTCAATGCCGCCCACGTGGTCGATAACCGTGTTGTTTTGAGCATCTAAGTAAAGGGCGTTAACGGTAAAGTCACGGCGCCAGGCATCTTCTTCTAGTGTCCCGTAGACATTGTCACGAAGTAGCCGTCCGTCCTTGTGAGCATGGCTCGTGTTTTTGTCTTGTTTAACATGTGGGCCGCGAAAGGTGGCAACTTCAATAATATGTCGGCCAAAATGAATGTGCGCCAAGCGGAATCGGCGACCAATCAACCGGCAGTTCTTAAATAATGCTTGTACTTGCTCAGGCTCGGCGTTCGTGGATACGTCAAAATCTTTGGGTTGAAGGCCTAATAACAGGTCGCGCACGCAACCGCCAACCAAGTAAGCTTGAAACCCTGCTTTAACAAGCTTGTCTGTAATGGAGACGGCATGTCTGTCTAGATTTTTTGGTGAAAGCCCTAGCTCTTTTAATGAATATGTTTTGGGGTTGTTTGACACGTTAACTGCGACTTAAGTTTAATCAAGCCATATTGTAACGCATTATGCTTATACGCTTTTCTGAAAGAATTTGAGTAGACTATTACACGTCTCATCCGGTGCTTCTTCAGCAATAAAATGGCCTGAATCTATAGCGTGCCCTTCGATGTTATCTGCACGGCTTTTCCAGATAGTTAGAAGGTCAAAATGTCGCCCAATAATGCCGTGTTCTCCCCAAAGCACGAGCAAAGGACACGTAATTTTCGTATCTAAATCAGCACGGTCATGTTCTAAGTCAATACTTGCTGCAGCTCGGTAATCCTCACAGGTGGCGTGAATTGTATCAGGGTTTTTAAAGCATCGTAAATAGTCATTTATTATGCTTTTATCAAATCGTTCTGGGTAAGTGCTCCATCGGTTGAGTTTGTCTTTCAGATAAAAGCTAGAATCCTTGCCAATTAAGTGCTCGGGTAGATTATTATCTTGAATTAAAAAGAACCAGTGGTAGTAGCCCGTGGCAATAATTCGGTCAATGTCTTTAAACATCTCGTAAGTTGGGACAATGTCTAAAACAGCGGCCTTGAGGACTTTATTAGGGTGATCCAAAGCCATGCGATGGGTGACTCGCGCGCCTCTGTCATGCCCTGCAATATAGAATGCACTGTGTCCCATCTGTTCCATAACTTCAATCATGTCTTTTGCCATTTCACGCTTGCTATAGGCATAGTGAAGTTCGTCACTGGGAGGTTTTGAACTATCGCCGTAGCCGCGTAGGTCTGGACAAATAACGTGAAACTGTTTACTTAGAATAGGTGCAATTTTATGCCACATGAGGTGATGTTGAGGGTATCCGTGTAGCAGTAATAATGGTGGTCCTTCTCCTGCACTGGCGACGTTTATTTTTGCGCCTTGTGTCGTAATAAACTGATAGTTAAAGCCATTAAGTTTTAAAGGGACGCTCATGATTCAAGCAGTTGTTTGAACTCATCGGGTATTGAGGCTACTTTTTTGCGCTGATAATCAAAAAACACCAACCCCGTTTTGGCTGTAGCAACCAATGTTTTTCCGTTTTCTTTACTGACGCGATAGACCATGTCGCAACCACAACGACTGGGGTCACCTAGAGCTATTTCTATTGTTAGCATGTCTGGGTGAAATGTTTCCGCCTGATAACAAATGGCAAGATCAGACAAAATAATGCCTAAACCTGCAATATTTGCTTCTTGCATACCAAAGTATAGAAAAAACTGGGCGCGTGCTTCATGTAACATGGAAATCAGTCTGTCATGGGCTAAATGTTGACCGTAGTTAATGTCGGTAATTCGTACAGGTAACGTGCAGGTAAACAGGGTTTGATCGGGGTAAGTGATGTTAATTCTGGCCATGGTTTTTTCTTATGCTGGTTTGTTAGTTGTCATTATAGTCATGCACTTAGAGTGCTATAGTCAATTCTTTTTTTATAGCGTGTAATAGTGAAAAAGTTATTGTCATCCGCATGGGTATTGCTGGTATTGGTGGTGCTTATTTGGGGTTCCAATTGGCCTATTATGAAAATAGGCTTACGCTCTATCGATCCGCTTTGGTTTACGGCGGGTCGTTTGATGATAGCGCTTGTTGCTATTTCAATGTTGTTACTTTTTATGGGCCGTTTAAAATTGCCTCACAAGCAAGACATCCCAATTGTTTTTGGTGTTGGGCTGATGCAATTTGCGGCATTTGTAACCTTAATTAACCTCGGCTTGATGGAGGTTAACGCGGGCCGAGCTGCTTTGTTGGCTTACACAACACCGCTGTGGGTTACCCCAGGGGCTTACTTTATTCTAAAAGAAAAAGTGTCCGGGATGAAGTTAGTGGGTGTAGGTGTTGGCCTGTGTGGTTTGTTGACTTTATTTAACCCGTTCGCGTTTGACTGGAATGATGCCTCCGTAGTTAAGGGCAATGCCTTGCTATTGATTGCGGCATTAATTTGGGCATTGTCAATTGTGCACGTCAGAAAGCATCAATGGAAAGGCACGGTGCTTGAGTTAACGCCATGGCAAATACTGGTGGCGCTTTGTGTTGTTATTCCTTTTGCATGGTTTTCTGAAACGCGGCCAGTAATTTGGAGTAATGAGCTGGCCATTATTTTGTTATACAACGGTGTGATGGCAACAGCACTGGCGCAATGGGCCTCTATGCGTGTTACGCAAATGTTGCCAGCGGTGACTGTTTCCTTAGGTTTTTTAATGGTACCGTTAATGGGAATATTGGCATCAATGCTTTGGTTGGATGAGCCGTTTACTTTAACGTTAGGCTTAGGTGCGGCGTTGATTGTTGGTGGTTTGTTATTACAGTCAAACCTAAAGAAATAATTTATATAACTAATCGACGGTACGCCAAAGATGCCAGGCTGCAATTGTGCGGTAGGGTTGCCATTTTTTAGCAATAGCACTGCACTCAACAGGTGTGGGCAAGTCGTTTAATGAGTACAATGATTTGACGGCTTTTCTCAATCCTAAATCGCCGGGCGCGAAAACATCGATCCGCTTTAGACCAAACATTAAAAAGATATCAACTGTCCATGGACCAACGCCTTTAATCTGGCATAGGCGTTCTTTTATGACGTTGTCTGGGAGCGTGTTCAACTGCTCAAATTGGTTGTCTTTATTAAGCGCATAAGTGGTGAGCCTTTCAACAGTGTTTGTTTTAGCAAGAGACAGGCCTGCGTTTTTAAAATCAGTGGTTGTTATTTTGCTGAATGCATCCGCGCTCGGGTCGTTTTTTGGTAGAAGCGTATGCACGCGCTGGCGAATAGCAGAGGCTGATTTTACAGATAGTTGTTGAGCAATGATGGCGTGAACTAACGCTTCAAACGGTTGTTTTTTGAATGCTTTGCTATCAAAGGGTGGGCCGTTTCGTATAATATTCCCTAGTTTAGGGTCCCTTTTGCAGAGGGCGATTTCGGCTTGTTGGGTATGATTTTCGAAATCCGACATATTTTAAAAACTAAGCGATATATTAAAAAGGAGAAATCACTTAGTTTATCTCATTAAATAGAATTATTGAGGGCTTAATTATTTTACTGAATTGGTTAAGCGATTGGCAAAGATCTAGAGTGGGCTAAACTTAAATCGAAAGTATTAGCGGGCCGTTGCGTTTAACCAAATAATGCGTAGTTAATTGAGGGGTTCTATCTTACACAGAAGGTATTTCCTGATGTGTTGAATGAAGTGAATTCATCAAAAACGCTAAAGAAAAAAACCAATAAAGTTAGACCTTATTGGTTTTTTCTTTAGCAAATGCCTTTCATGACTGAATCACAGTTATAAAGGCAATTACTGATCTATTAAATGTTTCTTTTAAGACCTTTCGAATCAAGGTGTTTTTTTATTGCTTCGTGGCCTTGGGAAATAATAAGCTCGGCTTTCGCGGCAGCAATGCAATTAGCTGTTTCTCTAATGTCAGGCTGTTGTTGGCAAAACGTGTGCTTAGTTGCTTGATCACGAGTGTTTTGGATGTACCAATCAACGCTTCTTGTTGGCTCGGCTTCACAGGCGCTAAGAAGTATTGCTGTTAACAAAGACATCAGTAGTATTTTTTTATTGTTCATAAGACTTCCTTTGGTTTATGTTTCTTATAAGCTTTATGTATATTGCCTATTAAGCTTTAAATAGCTTTGCTTTATAGGATGCGCTCCAATAAGAAAAATAGAGTTAAGTAATTAAACTTTATAATTATGATATTTGTCTAGTGTTAATGTGCACAAAAATTCAATTGAGGATGCTTTGAAGTGGTTTGATTGTATGAAGAGAAGCTTAACGTGGTTGTATGTAGTGGGTTGCTTTTTACTTCAACAGGTCGATTTCTATTGGTGTTTCGCTGTGAGAGCATTCCAAGATTCGGCTTCAATAAAAATACGCTTAACACGAGGACAAGCTTGTTTGATTTTCAAATCCATTTCGGCGATGGTTTGTTTTAGTTCGCCTGTGCTTAGGTTGTCATTAAAGTCGACATTCATGGTGACGAGTATAAAATCAGGCCCCATATGTATGGTAAGTAACTCGTTGATTGTTTCAACGGCTTTAAACTCATCCACAATGTCATGAATTTCAGCAATAAGTTCGGGGTTTGCACTTTCACCAATGAGTAAACTTTTGGTTTCATACGCCAACCATATGGCTGTGCCGGCCAGAATTAAGCCGATTAATACAGAGGCAATACCGTCATAAATAGGGTTCCCTGTGTAATGAGCAATCGCAATGCCAATGAAAGCAATTAGTAAGCCTAGCATCGCGGCCGAGTCTTCAAATAATACAACGAACATAGATGGATCTTTTCCGCGTTTAACCGCTTCAACATAACCCCACTTTCCTTTGCTTCGGGTAAACTCTTTGAAAGCAAAAAACCATGCTGCGCCTTCAAAAACCATTGCTAGCCCAAGCACGTAAAAACTCAGCGTAGGATCACCCATTTTTGTGGGGGCAAGAATGTGGTGAATGCCTTCGTAGATTGACACGCCTGCGCCGACTGCAAAAATAAGAATTGCTACTACAAAGCTCCAAAAGTAAATTTCTTTACCATGGCCAAATGGGAATTGCTTGTCAGCTGGCTGGCTAGCTTTCTTTAATCCATACAATAATAAAACTTGGTTGCCGGTGTCTACAAGTGAATGAATGCCTTCGGACAACATGGCAGAGCTACCTGAATAGAAGGCGGCAAAAAACTTGGTGACTGAAATGAGAGCGTTACCAATTAAGGCGGCGTAAATTACTTTTTTAGATGCTGATGTTGACATGAATGCTTATTAAATAATTAAACAACCGAGTGTCCTTATTTTCTAAAGGTTTGTAAAGGGGCGCTTGCTTGTATCTACAATTATTAGGCGTAGAATCTTTAATTTAAAAATAAACAATAACTAAGTGTAAATATGGTTGGCTCAAATTTGGTGAGGTATCAAGCAGGAATTTTAACGGTTATAGTTGCACTTATAGCGATTACTCCGTTGTGTGGGCTTTTGTTTGATTGTGGTTGTACTTGGCCTTGGTCGGGTCTCGAAAGCCACTGTAATATTCATGATGGGCAGGCAGTGCACCAATGTCCATGGTGCGTATCGACTATTGCGGGTGTTCTCTCGGTTGGTTTGGCCGTACTGGTAGGCTTTTTGTTGGCCGTTAAGTCAACTAACAATGGTTCTGATATGCGTGGTTCTGCATTGGCGAATGGGCATCATGAAGCTGCATTAAGTGGAATAATAAAACGTTTTCTTGTGGGGATGTTTGGTTTTGTTAGTGTTGCGGTCGTGACGGGATGGTTGTCTGGGGTGATTCAGGGCTATCCTTATTTTGTTTTAATAAACGAATGGCCCTTTTAAATAGTATTTAGTAGAAAAAATAATGGAACAAATAAAACAATGGTTTAATCGACTTTTAGTGAATCCCGAAGCATTAGCCTTAGTGGGTACGCTGCTAGTTGGGTTTGTGGTGATTTTATGGGTGGGTGACGTATTGTCACCGGTTTTAGCGAGTATTGTTATTGCCTATTTACTTGAAGGTATGGTCACTAAACTACAGTCTGTAGGGCTGGTACGAAAATGGTCAGTAATCGTTTCGTTTGGTCTGTTTATGGCCTTGTTATCCTATATGGTGTTTGGTCTAGTTCCTTTATTAACAATTCAAACTGTTCAGTTGGCGCAACAGTTGCCTAGTATGTTGAACCAAGGGGTGGACATTTTTATGGCCTTGCCTGAGAAGTATCCAGATTTCATTACAGAAGAACAACTGACATTAATTTTTGGGCAAATCAGCTCAGAAGCGATTAAGTATGGGCAAGGTTTATTGTCTTTTTCAGCTGCCTCAGTGCTCAATATTGTGGCGTTGATCGTTTATTTATTACTTGTACCGATGTTGGTGTTCTTTTTTCTTATGGATAAGAAGGATATCGTAAATTGGTTTGCGAGCTTTTTGCCAAGTAATAGGCGTTTAACGACCGAGGTTTGGGTCACCGTAAACTTACAGATTGCAAATTACGTTAGAGGCAAAATTTGGGAAATTTTAATAGTTTGGACGGCCTGTTTTATTGCCTTTAGCTTGTTAGGTTTGAACTACGCTATGCTGCTCAGCTTTTTAGTTGGTTTGTCTGTGTTGGTGCCCTATGTGGGTGCAACGGTGGTCACTATTCCCGTTTTGCTTGTCGCGTATGTGCAATGGAAATGGGGGAATGAGTTTGTTTATTTAATGACCGTTTTTCTTATTATTCAGGCATTGGATGGCTATGTACTGGTTCCTTTGTTGTTTTCAGAAGTGGTTAACCTTCATCCAGTGGCGATTATCGTGGCTATATTATTCTTTGGCGGCGTGTGGGGTTTTTGGGGGGTGTTTTTCGCCATTCCGTTAGCAACGCTTGTACAGGCGGTGATGGTTGCTTGGCCGAGAGAAAAAGAAGCCGAAATTAGTTAACACCATTTAAATGAGAAAGAAATGAAGCAGGTTTATCTTTTTGTGTACGCGTTAATATTGGCTGTCAGTTCTGCCAATGCATTTGATTTAACAGATGTTGCAGATACTCTGTTCAAAGATAAGGCGATCGGTATAGAGGAGCAGTTAAGAGATGCTGCGTTTGAGTTTAATGTTAAATCGGTAATATTACGAAACGATAAACTTAGAAAAGATACGCATATTTTAGTATCGCGTAACCGCAGTTCGGTGCTTATTGCTGGCGAAGCTAAAACACTGGCGTTAAAAGATATGGTGTTGGCGTTAGTCCTTGATGAGGCGCGTTTGCAATGGACTCAAGGAGATGTCAATAACGTTGAGCCATCAAACGCTCAAGCCTGTGGTGAGAAGGCCTCTAAAATGGCAGCTAATGATAGGCGCCGCTTCAATCTAAAAACAGCGAAGGAATGCAGTACGGTGAATCGTTTTTACAATGAAGTTCGTGTAACAGAGCCAAGGACGGAGCTTGAGAAAAGTGATGATGATGTTCGTCGGGCACACATTATCAACCAGTTATTGCATGCGTCTATTATTCAATCTACCGACAGCATCAAAGTGGTTGTGACAGATAAACAGGTTTATTTGCTAGGCGACCAGTTAAGTAAAGAAGCCGCCGCAAAAGCGACGGCGTTTGTAAAAGACCTGCGTGGTGTTGAAAAAGTGATACCACTCTTTCGGTTTTAAACTATAAATTGTTAATGGCGGTTAGCACCTCGTCAACATGCCCTTTTACTTTAACTTTTCTCCACTCTTGAGCTAACACACCATCGCTATTGATCAAGAAAGTACTGCGTTCAATGCCCATGTATTCTTTGCCATATAGCTTTTTTTGTTTGATAACATCGAATAGTTCGCACAAGCTTTCGTCAGGGTCGCTGATTAGTTCAAACGGGAAGGCATATTTTTCTTTAAACCCTTTGTGGACACGAATTGAATCTCGGGAGACGCCAAAAATCTCCGTGTTGGCGTTTTGAAATTCACCATAAAGATCACGAAAATCTTGCCCCTCTTGCGTGCAGCCAGGTGTGTTATCTTTTGGATAAAAATAAATAATAACGTTTTTCCCTTTCAAGCTAGACAAGGTCATCGCTTCATTGTTGGTGGTGGCGCATGTGAATTCTGGCACGGCTTTGCTTAGTTCAATTGTATTCATGGGGCTGCCTTGTTGTTGGTTATAAAATTAATACTATTTTAACAGACAGGTTTTCAGAAGTTGTATCTATGCATGTATAATATGAGGCTAATTAAGATTTGGATTTAACTATGTTTCAAGGCAGTATTGTTGCGCTCGTTACGCCGATGCATGAAGATGGCTCGTTAGATGAGGCTAGTTTGCGAAAACTGATTGAGTTTCATATTAATGAAGGTACAGATGCACTTGTTGTAATGGGCACAACGGGTGAGTCCGCAACGTTAAATGAAAAAGAGCATTGCCATGTCATTCGGCAGGTTGTTGACATGGTGGCGGGACGTATTCCTGTTATTGCAGGTACTGGCGCTAACTCCACATCTGAAGCGATTGATTTAACACGCTGTGCTGAAGAGGCGGGTGCCGATGCTTGTTTGTTAGTCACACCTTATTACAATAAGCCAACGCAAGAAGGGTTGGTTCTCCATTACAAAACCATTGCTGAAGCGGTGGATATTCCACAAATTTTATATAATGTGCCTGGGCGTACAGCTTGTAATATGTTGCCGGAAACGGTGGCACAATTAAAAGATGTATCAAACATTGTGGGTGTTAAAGACGCAACGGGTGATATGGCTGTGGGCAAAGCACTGATTGACTTAAGTGATGATAATTTTGCTGTGTATTCTGGTGATGATGCAACGGCGTGTCAGTTGATTTTAATGGGCGCAAAAGGGTCTATTACGGTGACGGGTAATGTTGCGCCAGCAAAAAATCATCAAATGTGTGAAAAAGCATTGTCGGGTAATGCTGACGGCGCAAAGGCGATTGATGACTTATTGCAGCCCCTGCACCGTGATTTATTTATTGAATCAAGCCCTATTCCGGTAAAGTGGGCGGTTTGCGAATTAGGTCTAATTGAAAAAGGAATTCGGTTACCCATGACATGGTTGTCACAACAATATGAATCAACTGTGCAGCAGGCAATGTCTGTTGCAGAAACATCAAAAAGGTAACAAATGAGAACACAAGAAATAATGACCAAATGTACATTAATAGCATTGATTTCCATGGGGCTTATGGCATGTAGCATTATGCCGTCAACATCGGGTATATTTGTTGATCAAAAAGAAGCTTATAAAAATGCACACGAGTTGCCTTCTTTAGAGTTGCCGCCAGAACTTGTTAGTGAGTCGACGGCAATAAAAGCTGACAGTAAAACGGATGCTGTACGTGTAGTGCCTCCTGTTAAACAAAACGCAATTGTTAACACGACACCGTTAAACGATGAGTCTAAAACGGGCGCAGAAATTATTAACATTGGCGAAGTCACCTATTTGTTAGTGCACGATAGTTATAGAAACACATGGCGTAAAATAATTACTGCACTTGAAGAACTGGAATACGACATTGAAGATAAAAACCGTGAAGAGAACAAGGTGTATCTCAATATTCCTGAAGAAGGTAATGACCCAGGCATGCTGTCTTCACTAACGTTTTGGAAAAGCGAATCGACAATTGAATATTTAGTCGTCTTTAAAGAATATTCTGATGGAGTCGCCGTTAAGGTTCAAAACAGTGAGGGCGTATTGGTTGATAATGACGTGTCTAAACGTATTTATGCCGATCTGTTGCGCAAACTAACAACGTGAGGTTCGCCTCCCTGGGCAGCGGCAGCCGAGGGAATTCAACCCTCGTTCAACATGGCGATACCTTGTTGATGATTGACAACGGCTTTTCAATAAAAGAAACAGATAAACGTTTAGAAAGGTTAGGTGTTAATGGGCAAGAAATTAGCGCTATTCTGGTAACGCATGAACACAGCGATCACGCCACGGGCGTTGCTCGTTTTGCAAGACGTTATGACATTCCAGTTTGGGCAAGCCATGGAACGAGCGCGATGCTGAAAGATGTAGATACTGTGAAAAAATTTGATAGTAACAAAAAGCTAACCCTCAATGAAATAGACGTTGTGCCAGTCCCCGTGCCGCATGATGCACGTGAACCGACACAATTTGTTTTTAAAGCGGCCGATTTAAAGTTCGGAATAATGACAGATACAGGTTCGATTACACCGCATATGGTTGCAGCGCTGACTGACTGCGACGGACTCTTATTAGAGTGTAATTATGATTACGATATGTTGATCAATGGCGTGTACCCAGAGTCGTTGAAACGCCGAGTGTCTGGTGACTGGGGGCACCTAGAAAACCAACAGTCTATTGCGTTGTTACAAGAATTGGGAACGAAAGACTTGCAGCACTTGGTGCTAGCGCACGTCAGCGAAAAAAACAATAGTCATGAGCGTGTATTAGACAGTGTCAGCGCAGCTATTCGCTGCGACAGGGCAAGATTAAAAGTAATAGACCAAGACGAAGGTTTGCCTTGGTGTTCACTAACAACAGATATAACTAGCAAAGAGACTTTACATGCTTGAACTCATTGGCAACAACGCGCTTTCAGAATTTCGAAAACAACGATTATTAAAAAAAATATCAGGCAAGGTATCGAATATTACTGATATCAACGCTGAGTATATTCACTTTGTTGATGTGGATGGCACGTTATCTGTTAGTGATTTAGTAACGTTAGAGAAAATATTAACGTATGGCCCAGACACTGAAGCGGTCACGCATGATGGCCAAAAAATTCTAGTGGTGCCACGTGCCAGCAGTATTTCACCTTGGTCTAGTAAAGCGACTGATATTGCCCAGCATTGCGGTTTGAAGCAAATTAATAGGCTTGAACGTGGCGTCGCTTATTACATTCAAGGTGAATTGGGTGAACATGATTTAGTGGTGTTGGCTGAGATGTTGCACGACCGAATGACGGAGCGTGTTTTGCGTAATAATGAGAGCGCAAATGATATGTTTGTACAAGCAGAGCCTGGTTTGCTTGCGTCCATTGATATTATTGGTGGCGGAAAACAAGCGCTAGTTAGCGCTAATCAATCGATGGGTTTGGCATTATCAGATGATGAAATTGATTACCTAGTTGAAAACTTTTCTGCCTTAGGTAGAAACCCAAATGATATTGAGCTGATGATGTTTGCACAAGCAAACTCAGAACATTGTCGCCATAAAATCTTCAATGCGGACTGGCAAATAGACGGCGAACAACAACAAGAAACATTGTTTGGCATGATTAAGAATACGGCCAAGCACAGCCCAAAAGGCATTATCTCAAAATACAGCGATAATGCGGCAGTTGCAAAAGGCAGTGATGCCGACGTGATGATTCGTGATCCGCAAAGTCGTACATACCATTTTGTGGAAGAACATGTGCCTTATTTAATGAAGGTTGAAACACATAACCACCCAACCGCTATTTCTCCATACGCAGGTGCTGCGACAGGGTCGGGCGGTGAAATACGTGATGAAGGCGCAACAGGAAAAGGCTCGCGTACTAAAGCGGGGTTAACCGGCTTTACGGTATCGCATTTGAACATTCCTGGTTTTGAACAGCCTTGGGAACAGAGTATTGGCAAACCAGACCGTATCGCATCGGCATTAGATATTATGTTGGAAGGCCCATTGGGTGGCGCTGCGTTTAACAACGAATTTGGCCGGCCTAATTTAACGGGCTATTTCCGTACGTTTGAACAAGATGTACCGAACAGCAAAGGCACCAAAGCGCGTGGTTACCATAAACCTATTATGTTGGCGGGTGGCGTAGGGTCAGTACGGCCTATGCATGCGTTAAAAAATGGTATTACACCGGGTTCGCCAATTATTGTATTGGGCGGCCCAGCCATGTTGATTGGTTTGGGTGGTGGCGCAGCATCATCACAAACATCCAGCGAAGGCTCGGAAGATTTAGATTTTGCTTCGGTACAACGCGAAAACCCAGAAATGCAACGCCGTTGCCAAGAGGTGATTGAAGCCTGTAACGCAATGGCTGATGACACGCCAGTTATTTCAATTCACGATGTGGGCGCAGGTGGTTTATCCAACGCCGTACCAGAAATTATCCACGATTGGGATTTAGGCGGGCGTTTTGAGTTGCGCGATATTTTATGTGCAGACAGCAGCCTATCACCGATGCAAATTTGGTGTAACGAGTCTCAAGAACGCTATGTTATCGCACTAAAAGCTGACCGCTTAGAAGAATTTAAACAACTGTGTGCACGCGAGCGTTGCCTGTATGCACATATTGGTGAGGCGACCGAAGAAGAGCAATTGGTATTGAACGACTCGCTATTTGATAACCAACCGATTGATTTGCCGATGTCATTATTGTTCGGCAAACCACCGAAAATGGAACGTACTGTAGCTCGTGTAGACAGTAATGTGCCGGCATACAATGATGTTGGCATTGATTTAAAACAAGCGGCTTACCAAGTGTTGCAGTTCCCTGCGGTGGGTGATAAATCGTTCTTAATTCATATTGGCGACCGTTCAGTTACGGGCTTAGTGGCGCGTGATCAAATGGTCGGCCCTTGGCAAATCCCCGTGGCCGATGTGGCGGTGACTAGCAGTGGGTTTAATCACAATTCAGGTGAGGCAATGTCGCTAGGTGAGCGTACACCATTAGCGTTAATTGACGGCCCGGCATCAGGCCGTATGGCGATTGGGGAAGCATTAACCAATTTAGCGGCCTCAAATATTAAAGGCTTAGATGAAGTTTGCCTGTCTGCAAATTGGATGGCAGCGTGTGGTGAAGCCGGTGAAGATGCTAGCTTGTTTGATACAGTAGAAACAGTAGGTATGGAATTATGTCCGGCTTTAGGTCTAGCAATTCCTGTTGGTAAAGATTCCATGTCGATGAAAATGGCGTGGAAAGAAGAAGGGGAAGAAAAGGCAGTCAGTTCGCCGTTGTCATTAATCATCACTGCGTTTTCTCCGGTAAAAGATGTACGTAAAACCTTAACGCCAGAGCTTAAATCCGATGTGGACAACAGCCTGATATTAATTGATATGGGTGCGGGTAAAAACCGTATGGGTGGATCGGTGTTGGCTCAAACGCAACAAATGATGGGCGAGCAAGCACCAGATTTGGATGACGCCGCTTTATTTAAATCATTTTTCAACACCATTCAACAGCTCAACGAAGATGATAAGTTAATGGCTTACCATGACCGTTCAGATGGCGGCTTATGGGCAACTTTGTGCGAAATGACGTTTGCAGGCCGTTGTGGTGCAATGATTAACGTAGAAGGCGATGTGCTAAATAACCTGTTCAATGAAGAACTTGGCGCGCTTATTCAGGTAGATAAAGGCGACGAAGTGGCAGTGCTTGAAGTATTTAAGTCTGCCGGTCTGGCGCATTGTGTTTCAGTGATTGGCACAGCCCTTAGCTTTCAGCGTATTGTCGTCACAAAGGCGGGTAACACGATTTTGGAAGAAACACGTGCCGATCTACAACAGGCATGGTCAGAAACGTCGTACAAACTTCAATCGTTAAGAGATAACCCAAACTGCGCACAACAAGAATATGATCGTATTCGCAATAATGCTGATGCGGGTTTATTTGCAGAGTTAAGTTTTAACCCGGCAGAAAATACTGTTGAAGCATTAAATGCTTCAAATGTGCAACCAAAAGTCGCTATCCTGCGCGAACAAGGTGTGAACGGCCATGTCGAAATGGCAGCGGCGTTTGATAAAGCTGGGTTTGAATCAGTTGATGTGCACATGAGCGAATTGATTTCAGGCAAAAAAGACTTATCTGACTTTGTAGGGTTAGCCGCTTGCGGCGGCTTCTCGTACGGTGATGTTTTAGGTGCTGGTGAAGGCTGGGCAAAATCAATCTTGTTTAACGAACAAGCACGCACAACGTTCAGCGATTTTTTTAATAGAAAAGATACATTTGGTTTAGGCGTATGTAACGGCTGCCAAATGTTGTCGAACTTGCGTGAGTTAATTCCAGGCGCTCAAGCATGGCCGCACTTCGTTAAAAACGAATCTGAACAATTTGAAGCGCGTGTTGCAATGGTTGAAATTCAAGCCTCGCCGTCTATTTTGTTCGCGGGTATGGACGGTTCACAAATGCCGGTGGCTGTTGCGCACGGTGAAGGTCGAACAGAATTTAAAAACAACGAAGTCGATGGACATATTACCTTAAGGTACATTGATCACGACGGTGAAGTAACCGAACAATTCCCATTCAACCCAAACGGTTCTGCACAAGGCGTTACTGGTTTAACTACTGACGATGGACGTTTCACGATCATGATGCCGCACCCAGAACGGTGTTTTAAAACGGTACAGAATAGCTGGGCGCCGGATTTTTGGGGTGAAGATGGTGCGTGGTTAAGAATGTTTAGAAATGCCAGGAAGTGGGTAGGGTAAAACCAAGCTAGGATTTATAGTTTGTTGATTTTTTGTTGGTATTCTTCTTGAGTAATTTCACCATCACGCAACCGTTTATCTAATGATTTAATTATCACGTCTCGAGGGGCGGGGCTTTTTTTGCTTTTCCTATTAGCCCACTGTACAGCTAAAAAAATACCGCCAATGGCACTGCCCCAAAAGGCGAACATGGCCCAAAGGCCGAAACTATCAGAATCAAACATTAACGTTTCCTTTGTTGAATATCATCGATATTTTTCAATTTAGAATGATTTATTATGTCAGGTGACAAGTTTTGTATTTTAAACCGCTTCCACACCAACAAGGCTCATTTCTTTTTAGTTTAAAGTGAACACTATTAATAATTGGTTGGCCATCAACGTACATCCATTGGCCTTTTTCTTTTATAAATGATGATGTTTCTAGCAACTCGAAAAACTCACCCTGTTCGTTAAATGTGGCGGAGAATTGAACTTTGCCAGTATTGTTATGAGGTAGGCCGTCAATAGTATGGTGAATATCTAATTTGATCCAGGTCGTTTTGGTTTGTGAGGAATCAAGCTCATTTGATTTGTGGGGCTGTCTCTTATTTGGGTGGTGTGTATCAGCCAAATACTGGTGATCGTTAAGACAAAACGCAGTGAAACGAGATCGCATCAATTGCTCAGCTGTGTCGGGCTTTTCTGTTTTAGTTAGAAAACGTCCGCAGCACGAATCAAACGAGATGTTTGAACCACAAAGGCAAGGCGTGCTATTCATAGGAAATGATTGTAATAATAACGTGAGTATCACCCGATGGGGTTTTGACAAGAATTTCGTCGTCTAAATGCTTTTTAAAAAGCGCTTTTGCAACCGGTGAATCCATGCTGATGTTATGTGGCTGATGGTCTATTTCATCTGGGCCAACAATACGATAGGTAGCTATACCTTCGTGTTCGTCCTCAACTGTTACCGTTGCAGAGAAAAACACTTGATTAATGTTACTGGGTTTCTGGTCGACAACAATCAAATTAGGTATACGTTTTTGTAAATAATGAATGCGCCAATCGAGTCCACGAAGTTCTTTTTTTCGATATATATATTCGGCGTTTTCTGAACGGTCACCTTCAGCTGCAGCGGCCGATAATGCGGTTACTACAGCACGCCGCTTTATCCATAATTCTTTTTCTTCAGCTTGCAACACCTCAAAACCATGTTTAGTAATGTAAGGTGATTTTGGTGGGGCTGGTGGGCGGTAAAGACTCATACGGTAAATTGTGTTAAATTCCTGTGTATTCTAATTATAAAGCACGAACATGTTAAAACTACCCCGCAGAGAAGGTGAGCGCCCAGAAACAACAAATTCCAACCCTCACGAACAATTAACTCAAAACCCGAATGCTGAATGGCATGAACGGTTTAAAGCGAAACTATTTTGTTTTGATGATGTCAGTCGTCGCCCGAGTATTATTTCTGTACCCGGAGCAGAGGCGCTTTGGCTGAATGAAAATCAAGCGTGCAACTGTACCGATGGTTTTATGATTGGCCGTGAATTTGCGCATGTACACCCCGCGTACGATGGTAGTTTGCATATGGCTTTGTCGGCAGTAGACTTTCAGCACGTTATTGACCAACAATGGGGTGAAAAGCACCCATTAGCCGGTATGGGGCCAATTCCCGAAACGATTGCGTTAGTGTATGCACCACGTGATGATGAAGAAATTCAAACTGTGTTAGACATTGTGCAAGCTTCGTTAGACAATGCATTAGCTGCGAAGGCATAAGAATGAGTGATGCAACAATGGAAATGGCAGATATTATTGAGAAAAACCCATTGGGTGCTTTTCAAAAATTAGTGATGTTGTTTTGTACGTTAATTATTATTTTTGACGGTTTTGATGTGCTGGCTATTGCCTTTGCAGCGCCGGCATTGAGTGTGGCATTGGATATACCCAAAAGTGAATTGGGGTATATATTTTCAGCTGGGTTAGTCGGGATGATGATTGGCGCATTAGTGTTAGGGCCAGTGGGCGATAAATATGGCAGACGATATGCCGTTATAGGCAGTGTGTTTGTTTTTGGCTTGTGTACGTTGTTAACGGGTTTAATAGAAACATATAACGAGTTATTAGTATTACGGTTTGTAACTGGCTTAGGGCTTGGTGGTGCTATGCCGAATGCTACTGCATTGATGACCGAGTATGTGTCGAACAAACACCGTAATATTGCTATAGCTGTTATCTTTTTAGGGATTCCCATTGGTGGCATTACGGGAGGTTTATTGGCTGGTCAAATCATTCCTGTATTTGGTTGGCAGTCACTTTTTTATGTGGGTGGTTTGATGCCTTTAATATTGGTACCGCTACTGTTGCTATGGTTGCCTGAGTCACCGAGGTTTTTGGTTGAACATGACAAAGATAACGATAGGCTTTTAAGAAAAATTGCTAGAAAAATTGATACGACAGGTGTTATTGCAGAGAACACTCAGTTTGCTCACCACATTGAAGAGACAAAGGAATCCCCAGTTAATGCCCTATTCTTAGAGGATAGAAGAAGAGATACATTATTGCTCTGGATGGTGTTCTTTTTTAATTTGATGGTCGTGTATTTTCTTTATAGTTGGATTCCTAAGTTACTAGTAGATGCGGGTTATGATTTAAGTCAAGCAACCAAAACAGTGGTGGTTTTGAATATAGGTGGTGCTATCGCTCCTTTTATATTTTCTAAACTTATCAAAATGTTAGGAACGAAAATAGTCTTAACAACATGTTTTCTATTGGGCGCAATTAGTATGATTGCCGTTGGTCAGTTGGGCTCATCCTTAACGCTGGTGATGGTGTTGTCATTTTTCGCGGGCTTCTTTATCGTCGGTGGGCAAATTAGTTTAAATGCCTTGTCGAGTTATATGTATCCAACACATATTCGTTCTACTGGTGTGGGTTGGGCTAACGGCATTGGGCGAGCGGGGTCTATTTTTGGTCCTTTATTGGCAGGCGCATTAGTAGCAGCATCTTTCGGATTGAATATTAACTTTATCGTATTTGGCTGTTTGTGCTTCATTACAGCTATTGCTTGTTTTTTCATTAAGAATCATGAAAAAAGTTCTACGTAACACTTGAAAATATCTTTAGCGATCCTATTTAAGTAGTGTGAATAACTTAAACAGGAGAATTGATATGGCAATTGTAAGATATGAACCATGGAATATTTTAGGCCGTGCATTATCAGGTGATGAAGACAGTGTCTCTTCAACCTCAACATGGACACCTGCTGTGGACATTAAAGAAGAAGATGACCGTTTCGTCTTACATGCAGATGTGCCGGGTGTAAGTCCTGAAGAAATAGATGTGACGATGGAAGATGGTGTTTTGACTGTTCGTGGTGAGCGTTCCAGTGAGTCAAAAGAAGAGAAAGATGGCTACAAAAGAGTTGAACGCTTCAATGGCACGTTTTATCGACGTTTTGTATTACCTGATACAACCGATGAAGAGAAAATTAGTGCGAATTATGAAAAAGGTGTCCTTGAACTCATCATCCCTAAAAAGCCTACGGTCATGCCAAAACGTATTACGGTGAATGATAAGGGTAGTTAAAAGAAGGGTGATATAAAAAAACGGGGCATTTGCCCCGTTTTTTTATATGTGAAAGCTTTTAAGGTAGGATAAGGTCTGAGTTAGTGAACAAATCAACAAGGACAATAATGCTTATTAAAAAACCAGCGTTACTAACAGAGAGCCACACAACCCCAAAACAAGATTTTGAGAAAAGCCGACCTTTAATTTCCGCTTCTCGTCGTCAATTTATGGCGCAAAGCTCAACTGTTATGTTGGTCGGTGGATTAGCGCCTAGCACGCTTTGGGCGGGTAATAAAATTGAGAATTATAGTAAAAGTAAGTTTTCCCTTAAAGAAAAGCCGACGCCCTATGAGTATGTAACAACCTACAATAATTTTTATGAATTTGGTACGTCTAAAGGGGACCCTGCTGTACGTGCACATTTACTCAAAACCAAACCATGGAGCGTCACGGTTGAAGGTGAAGTGGGTAAGCCGGGTGTTTACGATTTGGAAGATATTCTAAAACGCCAACAACTGGAAGAGCGCATTTATCGCTTACGTTGTGTCGAAGCGTGGTCTATGGTCGTCCCGTGGATTGGCTTTTCGTTAGCTGACCTTATTAAGCAGATGGAGCCAACGTCGAAGGCTAAGTACGTTGAATTTACAACCTTGTATGACCCTGAACAAATGCCGGGACAAAATCGTCGAACGTTAAAGTGGCCCTATACAGAAGGGTTACGAATGGACGAAGCGATGAATCCTTTAACACTCATGGCGACGGGTTTATATGGCGAACAAATGCCTAATCAAAATGGTGCGCCGTTACGTTTGATTGTGCCGTGGAAGTACGGGTTTAAAAGTATTAAATCGATTGTCAAGATTAGGCTAATTGAGCAGATGCCAAAAACATCATGGAATGAGTCAGCTAAAAACGAGTATGGATTTTATGCCAATGTGAATCCACAGGTGCCTCATCCAAGGTGGAGTCAAAGTCGCGAACGTATAATCGGGGCTTCTTTATTTACGCCAAAACGTAAGACAGAGATGTTTAATGGGTACGGCGAACAAGTAGCCAGTATGTATAAAGATATGAACCTAAAAACCTTTTTTTAAAGGTTCATAACGTATGGCAAAAAAAAGGTTATCTCGCTTTCAATGGGGTGTTATTAAAACGATGGTCTTCGTTGTTTGTTTGCTGCCTTTTGCAGTAATTACATGGGATGCATTGAATGACTTACTGGGTGCTGACCCAATTCAAACGTTACATTTTAGAACGGGTGATTGGACGTTACGGTTCTTGTTGATTACGCTAACGATGACGCCTATTCAGCGGTTGCTTAAGACGCCAGTACCGATTCGTTTCCGGCGAATGTTTGGCCTGTTTACTTTCTTTTATGCAAGCCTACATCTGCTGGTGTGGTTAGTGTTGGATCAATCGTTTAGCTTAGACAATATGATAGAAGATGTGCCAGAAAGCCCATATATTATATTAGGCTTGGCAGCCTATATCATGTTGATGTTGCTTGCAGTGACCTCAACAGCCGGGATGATGAGACGCCTAGGTAGAAAGTGGGATTCGTTACATAAATTAGTTTACGTGATTGCTATAGCGGGCGTTGTTCACTTTTTTTGGCTAACAAAATTAGATTATCAAGAGCCTATTATTTACGCCATCGCGTTATCAGCGTTGTTAGCATTTAGATGGCGCAAGTTTAAAGCAATGTTTTCTTTCAGTAATGGTTAATCAGTTCATACCCGCAAAGTGGTTATCTAATCCACATGTACAAACACTATGGCCTTCTTTTTTTCGAAAATCGCTAGATTTAAATCGTGTGAGAGAACGTTTTAAAACGCCCGATGGCGATTTTTTCGACGTAGATTGGTATGGCAGTGGTGATAAAGGCATCGTTATACTACTTCACGGTTTAACGGGCTGTTCTAATTCCCATTATGTGTTGGGTTTACAGTTTAAGCTTGAACAACAAGGTTTTACGGTTGCGGCCATAAACTTTCGTGCCTGCAGTGGTGAGCCTAATCTAAAAGCGGGTAGTTATCATGCAGGGTTCACGAATGATATTCACCAATTGTATCAAACGGTTCGCGCCCGCCATCCAAAGGGTCCGATTTATACGGTGGGTTTTTCCTTAGGTGGGAATATTATGCTGAAGTGGCTAGGCGAAAAGTCGACTGAATTGGACATTGCAGCAGCAGTGACAGTGTCTGTCCCATATAAGTTAGCCAATTGTGCGGATAAAGTGGATCAAGGGTTTTCGAAAATTTACCGTGAACATCTGATTGGTGCAATGAAAAAGAAGTTAGCCAATAAACGATTATTTTTTAAAACGAACAACATGTTGAAGGAATTCGAAAAACTAGATGCATTAGGCGATATTAGTTGGGTTAAATCGTTTTGGGAGTTTGATCATCACGTAGTGGCGGTGTTACATGGGTTTGATGGTGTCGACGACTATTATGAACAGTGCGGTTCAATAAGCTACTTGAAAGATATAAAAGTACCCACGTTATTAATTCACGCAAAGGATGACCCATTTATGTCACCGGCTGTTTTGCCACAAGAAAGTGAGCTGTCAGACACTACCCAGTTATTTGTAACTGATCAGGGTGGGCATGTTGGGTTTATCAGTCGGGGTGGAGAGCCGAGTAAGCGGTATTGGTTGGAGCAAGTGATCCCCCAATTTATTAAAGACGCAGACAGTTGAATTCATGCGCCGTTGTAATGTTGAGCTTGTTTTGTAATAAACACGTGTATGTACTATGATTTGTATCAACATATGATTATTTCATTTAAAAAACCAACTCGACATTTTGCACATATAATACTATGTGGGCTGGTGTTGTTTACGTTGATATTTACAACGGTAGTGAACGCATCGGCTGATACAACAGCTGTTTGTAAAGACATGGTGATGCAAGAGTCGATGGCTGAAAGTGCTGACTGTTGCGAGTTAGATGTAATGCCAGACTGCTGCAAAACGTGTAACGCCAGTGTGCAATATTTTTCAGATTCAATTGAGTTTTCTATCGATAAACCTGAAACAGCGACTGTTGGTCGTGTGGTTTTGCAATACTCGTCTATAAACCCTTCCCCCTTGCTTAGGCCCCCCGTCATTTCATAAACGTTATTTTGTACCCGCTTACGTGGGTGTTTGTTAATAATTTTTAGGGAGATGACATGCGTCAACTCAACGTTTTTTTAAGTCAAATCAGCTGTGCCGTGTTTTTATCTTTTTCGTCGCTCGTGCTTGCGTCAAACTTATCGTTAACTGATGCGGAAAATGCTGCTCTAGTTGCTGACCCGGCTATAGAGAGAAATGATGCACTGGCAGCGTCAATATCTGAAACTGCCATTGCCGATGGTCAATTAGCTGACCCTAAACTCACATTTGGTTTATTCAATTTGCCTAGTGATGATTTTGATTTAAATAAAAATTCGGCGACTCAATTAAGACTAGGCGTAAAACAAGCCTTGCCAAAAGGCGATACGTTACGGTTTAAAAAGCTAAAGGGTGCGCAATATGCTTTAGCTAAAAAACACCAAACGGAGTGGTTGAAAAGGAAGACGTTACTTGATGTTCGACTGAGTTATTTGGAGTCCTTTTATCATCAAGGCACAGTTGAGATTTTAAATAAAAACCGCCGTTACTTTGTTGATTTATTAAAAACCACAGAAAACTTTTATGGTGTTGGAAGAGTAAACCAACAAGATGTTTTATTGGCAAAGCTTGAACTATCTCGTCTGGAAGACCGTATCAATCAGGCACAAAATTTATTCGAAATAAACAAAGCGATGTTAGGCAAATGGGTGCCTAGCGCCCAACAGCAGGATTTAGACGATAAATTACCGATGTTAAAGAGTCCTACAAGCTTAAAACAAACAGAACTGTCGTTAATTCATCACCCCATGGTGCAAATTGATGATGCATTGGTGGCAGCCGCTAAACAAGATGTACTGTTGGCTGAAGAGCAATATAAGCCGGGTTTTAACGTGGGCGTTGAATACCGTAAACGCTTTGGAGACGAGCTGAATGGACAGCATCGTGCAGATTTGGTCGCTGCGATGGTGACGATGGAGCTGCCAATTTTTCCTGAAAAACGTCAGGATAAAAGACTGTCTTCAAGTCAGTATGGGTATCAGTCGTTTAAATTAAAGCGCTCAGATACGTTGCGAAATATGCGCCAACAATTGAATCAGCATTACGGTAATTGGCTGCGCTTAACGGAACGTTCCGAACGTTATAAAACCTACTTGCAACAACAAGCAACGGAAAATACGAAAGCGGCTCTACGTGCTTACCAAAGTGGCGTGGCCGATTTCTCTACCTTGTTGCAAGCGAGAATAACTGAATTGGAAACAGGCATTCAACATAACCGAATAAATGTAGATAAAACAAAAGCGCAGGCGCGGGTATTGTTTTATAGCGTTTCAAAAGAGTAAGGAAATAGGATGGATACTTATAAATTATTACGAGTGGTTTTAACGTTAAGCGTTGTTTTCTTATGTGGCGTAACCGTGACGTTTGCGGATGAAAAGGATGAGAAAAAAGTGTTGTACTGGGTTGCGCCGATGGACCCAAACTTTAAACGGGATAAGCCAGGGAAATCACCCATGGGTATGGCGTTGGTGCCTATCTACGAGGATAACGGATCAGGCGGAGGCGTGAGCATTTCGCCAAACGTCGTACAAAACTTTGGAATTCGTGTGGCACCGGTTGAGCGTACACGCTTGTGGCGTGGCATCAATACGGTGGGTTATGTTGATTATAATGAGGCCAAAGTTAGCCATATTCATTTACGAACAGCAGGGTGGATTGAGCATTTGGCCACACATTCGGTGGGTGAGCGCTTTAAAAAGGGCGATATTATGCTGGAGCTCTATTCGCCTGAATTGGTGAATGCTCAAGAAGAGTATGTGCAAGCGCTTAGGTCGGGTAATAAACAACTGATTAAATTATCTGCACGCCGTTTGTCATCTTTAGGTTTGGTTGATAAACAAATAAAGAAACTTAGAAAGACACGACAAGTACTGCAAACTGTGCCTGTTTATGCGGACCAGAATGGTGTTGTATCGAAGTTATCAGTTCGTCACGGCATGTATGTAAAACCATCAAACAAAGTGATGAGTTTGGCAGACTTATCATCCGTTTGGTTGCTTGTTGATGTTTTTGAAAAGCAAGCAAACTGGGTAAAAGTGGGGGATCCTGCCGAAGTTCGTTTGTCGTATCAACCGGGTAAAGTTTGGAAAGGGAAAGTGAATTATATATACCCATCACTTGATATCAAGACGCGGTCTTTAAAAGTTCGTTTAGTGTTTGATAATCGGGGCGAAATGTTAAAGCCGAATATGTTTGCTAAGGTTAAAATTTTCAGTGGCGCAAAGAATAATATCCTTGTCATTCCAACAGAGGCGTTAATACGAACAGGCGTTGAAGAGCGCGTAATTATATCGAAAGGTGACGGGAAGTTTGAGCCAAGAACAGTGACTTCAGGCCTCGAAAGCGGCGATTATATTGAGTTATTAACGGGTGTTATTGAAGGTGATCAAGTGGTTGTTTCAGGTCAATTTTTAATTGATTCCGAGGCCAGTTTACGCGGGAGCATGAGTAGACTATCCACAGATAGTGGTGAAAGCATGCAGGAGATGAAATGATCTCGCATGTGATTCATTGGTCGATTAAAAACCGGGTGTTGATACTGCTCCTCACCGGTTTAATTACAGGCTGGGGGGTATTGTCGGTAAAGAATATACCGTTGGATGCCATTCCAGATTTATCCGATGTGCAGGTAATTATTAAGACCAATTACCCAGGGCAAGCACCACAAGTAGTAGAAGACCAGGTGACCTACCCATTAACAACAGCCATGTTATCGGTGCCAAAAGCGGTTAATGTTCGTGGTTATTCATTTTTTGGCGATTCGTATGTATACGTTATTTTTGAAGATGGAACAGACTTGTATTGGGCGCGTGCACGTGTGCTTGAATACCTAAGCCAAGCAGCAGCAAACTTGCCAGAACAAGCCAAGCCAAAATTAGGCCCAGATGCGACAGGTGTTGGTTGGGTGTATGAATATGCTTTGGTCGACCGCAGCGGGAAAAATGATTTAGCGCAGTTAAGAAGTTTACAAGACTGGTTCTTGAAATTTGAATTACAAACAGTTCATGGCGTGTCTGAAGTAGCGACGATTGGCGGCATGGTGAAGCAATACCAAGTGATTGTTAATCCAGATAGTTTGCGGGCTTATAACTTACCGATAGATGCGGTTAGAAAGGCCATTCAACAAGGTAATCAGGAAACTGGCGGTTCGGTTATTGAAATGGCAGAAGCCGAATATATGATTCGTGCGACGGGCTATATCGACAGTTTGGATGATTTAAGAAACATACCAGTGATGGTGAGTAAAGAAGGGACGCCTTTACTGTTATCAGATGTCGCAGAAATTCGTTTAGGGCCACAAATGCGACGAGGTGTAGCCGAGTTGGACGGTGAAGGTGAAGTGGTTGGTGGCGTTATTGTGATGCGTTCGGGTGAAAACGCACTAACGACCATTGATGCGGTCAAGGCTAAATTAGAGACGTTAAAGGCTAGCTTGCCTGAAGGTGTGGAGATCGTGACGACTTATGATCGTTCCTCATTGATATTACGAGCAGTCGATACGCTTAATTCCAAACTCATTGAAGAGTTTCTTGTGGTCGCTTTAATTTGCGCCATTTTCTTATTTCATTTTCGCTCATCATTGGTAGTGATTTTATCGTTACCAGTCGGTATTCTCATGGCTTTTATTGTGATGCGCCACTTAGGTATTAATGCCAATATCATGTCGTTGGGTGGCATTGCGATTGCGATTGGCGCGATGGTGGATGCGGCGGTGGTAATGATTGAAAACGCGCACAAACAAATGGAAGGAAAAACAATTAACGATGAGAACCGCTGGCAAATTATCGCCAAAGCAGCGTCTGAAGTGGGGCCGGCGTTATTTTTCTCGTTAGTTATTATTACCCTGAGCTTTCTCCCTGTGTTTACTTTAGAAGCACAAGAGGGGCGTTTATTTTCACCATTAGCCTATACCAAAACATTTGCTATGGCGGGCGCTGCGTTGTTATCCATTACGCTAGTGCCTGTGTTAATGGGGTACTTTATTCGTGGCAATATTAGGCCGGAAAGTGAAAACCCAATAAATCGTGGATTAATAACAATATACCGCCCTGCGATTAATTGGTTATTGGCATCACCTAAGCAGGTTATTTTGGTTGGGGTTTTATTATTAATGGTGGGATTTTATCCGGCGAACAAGTTGGGCTCAGAATTTATGCCTGATTTAGACGAGGGTGATTTGCTGTACATGCCAAGTACATTCCCCTCTATTTCGGTTGGTAAGGCTAAGCAGTTTTTACAGCAAACTGATAAGATTATTAAAACCACACCTGAAGTAAAAAGCGTCTTTGGTAAAATTGGTCGGGCTGATAGCGCAACGGATCCTGCGCCGTTAACGATGGTTGAAACCACGATTCAATTCAAGCCTAAATCAGAATGGCGTGAGGGCATGACCATTGAAAAAATTCGCGATGAGTTAGACAGTAAACTGAAAATCCCAGGTATCTCAAATATATGGGTAATGCCGATTAAAAACCGTATTGATATGTTGGCAACCGGTATAAAAACGCCCGTTGGCCTTAAAGTGGCTGGCTCGGATTTAAATGTTATTCAAAAAATAGGCGAACAAATAGAAACGGAGCTTAACCAGTTAGAGGGCACAGCCTCGGTTTATTCTGAAAGAGTGGCATCTGGCCGTTACGTAACGATTGATATTGATCGCTTAGCAACGGCGCGTTTTGGTCTAAACATCAGTGATGTTCAAATGGTGGTTAAAACCGCGTTGGGCGGTATGGAAGTGGCTCAATCGGTCGAAGGTTTAGAGCGTTACCCAATTAACATTCGCTACCCACGAGATTATCGGAATACGTTAGAAAAAATCAAGCAGTTGCCGGTTGTTACGCCTAATAACGCGCATATTCCACTGTCAGAACTAGCGAATATTCGCATAGAGCAAGGCCCAGGCATGATTAAAACGGAGAATGCTCGCCTTAATGGCTGGATTTATGTGGATGTGTCAGATGATGATATTGGTACGTATGTTCAACGGGCAAAAAAACGCATTAATGACACCATACAATTACCGGCGGGGTATTCAATTAGCTGGTCAGGCCAATATGAGTATTTACAACGTGCAGCCGATAAAATGAAAACGGTTGTGCCCGCCACGTTGGCCGTCATCATACTGTTGCTGTATTTAAACTTTAGAAACCTAACAGAAGTAGTGATTATTATAGGCACTTTACCCATGGCTTTAACGGGTGGAATTTGGCTGCTATATTTATTGGGCTACAACTTATCTGTTGCTGTTGCTGTTGGTTTTATTGCCTTAGCTGGGGTATCCATAGAAATAGGCGTCATTATGTTGGTGTATTTGAATCAGGCGTTACAAGAACAAATTAAAGCAGCAGAAGAGCGAGGCGAAGAACTAACAATCGTTGATATACAACAAGCGGTTAAATCGGGCGCATTAAAAAGAATACGACCGATTGTGATGACGGTGATGGCGATTATTGCGGGTTTATTACCTATTATGTTGGGCTCTGGAACAGGCTCAGAAGTGATGCGTCGAATCGCTGCGCCCATGGTTGGCGGCATGCTGAGTACGTTAATTTTTTCATTATTTTTGTTACCAGCTATATTTTTGTTATGGAAAACAGCAAAAATAAAATAGCCGAATTGACAGTGATGGTAGGTGGCCTGTTTTCTGCGACCTTATTAACATTAGTCGTTATTCCTGCGTTATATTCGTTCTTTTCAAAACAGCACCTTACTCAATAGGAAAAACATGTCTGGATGTGATAGTTGCTCGACGGATAACATAGCAAAGGCTAGCAAACAGCAAAAACGGGTATTAATCATCGTGTTATTGATTAATGCCAGCATGTTTGTAGTTGAATTTGCAGCGGGCCTAATGAGCCACTCTACTGCTTTGATGGCAGACTCGTTAGATATGCTGGCCGATGCACTGATATATGCGATGGGACTGTTTGCTCTTGAGCGTGCAGAACATTGGAAAAACCGGGCAGCACTGATGAGCGGTATTTTTCAGATGGTATTAGGTGTGGGAATCTTAGTGCAACCTATCTATCTAATCAGCACAAGTAATATGCCAGATGCATTCAATATGGGGGTGTTTGGTGTGTTGGCGCTGATTGCTAATTCAATCTCTTTTTTCTTGTTAATGGCGTATCGCGATGGTGACATTAATATGCGAGCCACATGGGTGTGTACACGAAACGATATGATAAACAACATAGGTGTATTGATAGCGGCAGGGTTAGTCTATTGGCTTTCTTCACCGCTACCAGATATTATTATTGGCGTGGTCATTGCTTTTATCGTCATGCGTTCTGCTTGGGGTGTGATTCGCGAAGCACGAGAAGAGTTGTGAGCTTTTGATTTAGGTTGCTATCAAATTATGGCTTAACAAAGAAACAGCTATTTGTGAATGGTTCTGAAGCCCCCTCTAAAAACGTCAATAAAAATGCTTTGTTTTCCCTCTTCTCAAAGGTAGCACCGTGGCTGCCTTGGGTGATGATTTTCAGTTTGTATTTTGATACTCGCTCAAACAGCTGGCTCGAATGCTGTAGAGGTATAACGTTATCCTCTTCGCTGTGTATCAATAATATGGGGGTAGGTGAAATGGAGCCAATATAGTCAATAGGATCATAGCCTGAAATAACGGCCCATGAAGCAGGGTATTGTAATAACCATGTTATCCAAGACTGACTCGCGACATGCTGAGTGATGTCGCTGTAACGAGTAAATGCAGCGTCACTGATAACACCAGACAAGCAACTCTTCGCGCGTTTGTTCGTAGCCGCAAAGTAAATTGACATGCTTGCACCTAAACTTTGCCCCATTAAAAACAGAGGTTTATGCGCTACGCCTTCATGTTCAAGCAACCAGTTGAACCCTGTTTCAATATCAATTAAAGCATCCGGTACGTTGGGGGCGCCTTCAGATAAACCAAAACCGCGGTAATCAATTAAAAAAACTTGATAGCCATTTTTGGGTAGCCAATATACCGCTCGAAGGTGCGTGCTAATGTTCTCTGCATTGCCATGAAGAAAGTAAACCGTTCCTTTAGCTTCGTTGGGCGTTGGCAAAAACCAACCATGAACTTTAACGCCGTCTTTCGTTAACAAGGTCACATCTTCGTAATCAAGACCAACATGATTAGGTGTTCGTACATGTTCCGTCATTGGAAAGAAAAAAACGGATGAGCAACCGGATAATTGCAAGCAAAGCATTAATAATAACGACCGTATCATTAGCTTGTTAGAAATGCAGTTGATAACTGATACCGATTTCTGATATTTGCTTATTGGGCAACCATTCGCGTTGGGCACTTAGCTTTATCGCTGTATTTTTAGATAAAACAATATTTTGCACATACTTTAACTCTATCGTATTCTCGCCACCGGAGAACTTTTCACCCGCTAGCTCGAGCCTGCCGGTGCCTAAAGCAGTGTGAATTAACATACCTGTGGTCACACCAAGTGCAGGCTCTACAAAAGTTTTAAAGCTACTTCCGCCTTCCACTCTAGCGGTTAGAAGAGAGTAGGTTAGGTTGTTTGGTGTGGCATTCCACGCATATCCAACCCCCCCGGAAACATGCGAAACCAAGCGGTCTTGACCATCACGATAGACCCTTTCTAAACCACCTTTAACACGCCAAGAAAGGGGCGTAAAAAACGTTGTTCTAGGCGTTAATGAGAAAATATTGACAATATCTAGCTGCTGTAAGAATAAAGTATTTTCTTCACTGCGCCTTAAACGAATTTGGCCAATGTTAATTTGCGCGCCACGCAAAAAGCCTTCTTCATTGTCTTCTAAACTATGAAAAGCCATTCTAAAACCTAATTCGGTATAGCGCTTGTTATCGCGTTCGCCGACTTTAAAAAGCCATTGGCCAGATAGGTGTCCTTTTTCTGGTTGTTTAGGGGCTGTCACAGTTTGCTTGGTTCCAACAGGGTATTTATTAATTAAGGATAGAAGCTGATAACTCTTTTTGGCTTTGTCCTTGTCGCGTTCACGCTTGTTTTGCCTAAAGCGAATCAGTTTGTAGGCAGTCTCGGCTATAAAGAGCTGTCTATTTTCTGGTAAGTGAGCGAGTAAATCGGTTACTGCTGGGTTTGAGCTTTCCATAACCTCGGAAAGGGTGTTTTCTTCGTCAGCATTCAACAGTTGTATCCTCGACTGTAATACAGCGCCGCGAGATGGGCGATACGTCGCTGTTGTTAACATGCCTTCTCGCTCAATGGCTCTTACGGTGTCCACTGGAATGGCGGTCACAGCAAACTCATCGGTTAACTCAGCAGAAGGGCGCGCTACCTCTAACAGTTCTAATAAACGGTACGAACAATTTTCAGTAAAGAAGAAGTAGTCAAACGTTACATTTTTCAATTCCCATAAATGTTCAACTAGCTTGTTCACTTCTTCAGGGGTTAAATTCAGACTGTATTCCCAAATATCTCGCCTCTCAATCCGTGAGTATTCAAGAATTTTTTTGTAATAGGGCATCACCGCAAAATTACCGGGATAGCCGCCCATTAAACCTTTATAGGCATATATTAATGAGTTATCTGTGTTATCTACCGTTGCACCAAAGTTAACAGCATACGATAACCAATTTGACCAGTTTTCGCCGTCTTCAGGGTCCAGCCGAAGTAAGGTATGCCCAAACATAGAAGAGGGACTATTTAAATAGTAAGCAGGGAAGACTAGGGTGACTTTTGCTGAAGGTACGTTCTTACGCCATTCAATATAGTCATTGCATGTAACAGTGGGTAGGCGATTTTCTTCAATATTCAGCTGTTCTGTTAACCAGCGTCGTCTTGCAACGAAACGACAAAGAGGGTGTTCACTTCCGCTAATCTCACCTGCGAAGAAAGCATTTAAAGTGGCTAATAATTCAGCTTTAGGGTTTGTTCGTCCAACGTTTGAAAGAAAGAAATCTTCTTGTGTAATGGCGCTATCGTTCTTACGGTAATGTAAAAGACTTAGCCAGACCTTTTCTTTAGATAGTTGTTGGGCTTTAGCGTTGTGTATTAAATTTGCGAGATAGTTATCATTGTTAGCAGCAACCGTTGTGGAAAAAGCAACGAGAATAATAAAGAGGAAAGGTGATATTTTTTTCATGCTATAAAAAAGGCCCTGCCTCAATTAGAGACAGGGCCAAATTTTTGACAAATCTAAACGTTAAGCTGCGTATTTAGCTAACTGACTATTTGACTTCATAATTTCATTAACTGAAAGCATGGCATCTTGAGCAGTTACGTTTTCGCTTGGAAAAATAGACGCAAAGTTTTCATGCATAACTTTAGAAAAAGCCGCATGATCTTCTTGCTCAATACCAATCATTACAGCAACAGTATCTAATGCTTCGCCGTGTCCTCTTGCTACGTCTTCAGAAAATTCATCCATGATGGCTGAAACTTGCACCATGTCACGTCCGCCGTAAGAAAGTTTTCCACTGGCATCACAACCATTCGTTCCGCTTGTAATACCAAAGGTATTATTGCCAGAAGTTCCGTTTGTTGTTACTGCGACAACATGGCTTGGTATACCTTTTGAACCTTGAAATAATAAGTTCCCCCAGCCACAATTTGCTCCACCTGGAGCTACTGCAAATGCTGTAGATGAAACAGCCATTAATAAAGCTCCGCCTATAATTTTCTTCATTTTATTTCCTTTTCCGTGTGAAAATTGAGTGTTAATAGTAACTTGATTTAGGAAACGTTTACAAGCGCTATTGACCACTATTATTCATACGCCATTGGTACTGTTAAGGTAATCACAGTTCAAGCTTTATAAAGGGGGTTGTTATGCTAATAGACGCAGTAATTGTAAAAATAAAGCGATCTATTATTCAGTGGTGATTGAAGTTTGGAGCCAATGAGCCGATTCGAACCGCTGACCTACTCATTACGAATGAGCCGCTCTACCACCTGAGCTACATCGGTTTAAATAAATAGGGGTTATTTATTGCTGACTTTGATAATAACGTCAACGCTTTCTACGTCCGTACCGTCTGGTAACGTGGGGATATTGCTAATTGCAATGTCGTTACTATCAATATCAATCAAGCTGCTATCGCTTGTATTGTAAAAGTGGTGATGGTGTTCGGTATTGGTGTCGTAAAAAACCTTGTTAGGGTCAATAATAACTTCGCGCAGCAAACCTTTGTAGGCAAATAATCCTAAGGTGTTATATACAGTGGCTTTAGACACTGGGCTTCCTTCAAGTTTGATCGTAGAAAGAATTTGGTCCGCACTCACGTGTTGTTGCTTACTGAATAAAAAATTCGCAATTTCTAAGCGTTGTTGAGTCGGCGTAATGCCTCGCTCCTGCAATAATTGCTGGATACTTTTAGGTGTTTGTTTGTTCATAGAATTTTTCATAATCACTGCCAATAATTATAGCATAGCGTTATTTGCACGCTATGAGCGAGTCAGTTGATAGGGCGTTGGGTTAATACGATACGTTCTATTAAGGACGATATCAGCCATTAATTGTGCACTGGCAGGTGCAGTAACAATGCCGTTTCTATAGTGGCCGGCATTCAGGCTAAGGTTTGTAAAGGGGACTACTCGGCAGATATAAGGGATACTGTTTGGTGAAGAAGGCCGTAACCCAGCCCAGTGCGCATCGGGTTCAATATTCTGTAGAGCGGGGTAGAGTGCTTGTGCAAAGTCTCGCAATTCTTTAAAAGCTTGTGGTGTAGTAGATGCATCAAACCCTGTATTTTCGCGAGTGCTACCCACCACAATTCGTCCATCTTTACGCGGAATAATGTACCGGTTCCCATCCATCACCATGCAATGGTTTGGTAGCTCTATGGGGGGGAAACAAATCATTTGCCCTTTTACTGGCTGAATATCCACGGTTATGTTTTCGCGCAGTAGTTGTGGGGTCCATGCACCAGCACAAAGAATATATTCGCCACCTTTAACGATGTCAGATTCCAGTTGGACGCCATTAATCTGCTGGTTTGGCGTAACAAGGTGCTTCGCTTCTTGTTCAATAAACGTTACGCCATGCTTTACTAAAAAGGCACGAAGCGCCGCAAGCAATTTATGTGGCCGAATGGTGGCCACAGCTGGCCGTAATAAAGCGGCCTCATTTATGGGTTTTAAATGGTTAAACGTGTTTGAAAGTTGCTCAACAGATAAAAGTTCGTAAGAGTCATTCTGTTGTTTGCACCATGTTAGTGCATCGGGGGTTTCTTCATCATGTAAAACCAACATGCCTGCCAATAGCCATTCTGGGTCAATGCCGGTCTCGTTAAATAACTCGTTTGAAAGCTCTTGGTAAACCGTTTGGCTAATAGAACTAATGGCGTTAACGGCATCAGAATAATGCCAAGGTCGCATGGGCGATAAAATACCGCCCGCTGCCCAGCTTGCTTGTTGTCCGGGGCTGTTTTTTTCAATAACGGCAACAGATGCGCCAGATTCTTGTAGCTCTTTAGCGGTGAGTAGGCCAATAATGCCGCCGCCAATAATGACAAAATCAAACATAGTGAGAAAAGAGTAAACGGGTTACGATAACAGTCAACATTCAGTCGTCATTATAAAAGGAAGCAATGGCATTATCTTACTCCGAGATTAAAAATCGCGCCCATCAATTCGTTATCAATTATAACGACGCAACCAAAGAAAATGCTGAGTCGCAAAGTTTTCTAAACGACTTTTTTCATGTGTTTGGCGTAGAGCGCCGCCGCGTGGCCAGTTTTGAAAACCCCGTCAAAACAAAAGAAAAAGGCAGCACCAAACGCATTGATTTATTTTGGCGTGGCACCTTGCTCGTTGAAATGAAATCCACAGGGCAAAACCTCGACAAAGCCTACCAACAAGGCATGGGGTATTTTAAAGGGCTAAAAGACGCCGACTTACCGCGTTACGTGATGGTATGTGATCTAAACGACTTTCGCCTGTACGACTTAGACGACGGCAAAGACTACGCGTTTACACTCAGCGAACTATCCGACAACCTGCACCTATTCGATTTCATGCAAGGCAATGAAATTGACAATATAGACGAATACGACCTCAACGAACAAGCCGCCCAATTACTCGGCGAACTGCACGATGCGCTAGAAGACAGCGGCTACCAAGGCCACCACTTACAAGTGTTTATGGTGCGAGTATTGTTTATTCTGTTTGCAGAAGACACCGGCGTCTTTAATCGCCACCAGTTTACCCAGTACCTCATGCGCTACACCGACGAAACAGGACTGGACACAGAAATGCACCTGCATAAACTGTTTCAAACATTAGACAAGCCGCTAAACGAACGCAACAGCAACCTAAGCGCCGAACTAAACGCCTTTCCTTACGTTAATGGGCATTTATTCAAAGAGCGTATAGACCTGCCTAGCTTTAGCCAAGCCATGCGAGAGCAACTGATTCAATGCTGCCTGTTTAATTGGAAAGACATCAGCCCCGCCATATTTGGCAGCTTGTTCCAATCCATCATGAACAAGCAACAGCGGCGCAACTTAGGCGCGCACTACACCTCCGAAGCGAATATTCTAAAAGTGATTGAACCGCTGTTTCTCAATCAATTACACAGCGAATTTAACGACGCCAACGCGCTCAAACAAACCAAGTTACGCAATACGCGCTTAATGGCGTTGATGGAAAAAATACAACGCCTGTCCTTTTTAGACCCGGCGTGCGGTTGCGGCAATTTTTTAATTATTACCTATCGAGAAATACGGCGCTTAGAACTGCAAATAATGCAGGCGCAACAGCACGATCAAAAACAAAGCGCCGTTAGCATAGAAATAGACCCACAAATAAGCCTAAATAACTTTTACGGCATAGAAATAGACGAATGGCCCGCGCGTATCGCCGAAGTGGCCATGTGGCTCACCCAGCACCAAATGAACCTAGAGTTTGCTAAATCCTTTGGGCGCGAACCTGACTTACTGCCGCTAAAAGAACACGCCAATATTCACCACGCCAATGCCTTAACAATAGATTGGGGCGAGGTGGTAGACGCTGCACAATTAAATTACATTATTGGTAACCCGCCATTTGTGGGTCATCAATGGCGTAGTGCTGAACAAAAAGTAGATATGGCAAGCGTATTTCCAATGTCCGGTAAATTTGGCAAGCTAGATTTTGTAGCTGCTTGGTTTTATAAAGCCGCGTTATTTTGCCAAAATACAAGCGTTGATATTGCCTTGGTCTCAACCAATTCAATCACAATGGGCGAACAAACAGCCATTTTATGGCAACCTATTTTGGATATGGGTTACCAACTTCATTTTGCTCACCGTACTTTTCAATGGCATAACGATGCGAAAGGAAAAGCCGCAGTACATTGTGTAATTATTGGCTTTGGTCAACGAGAACAAGCCGAAAAATGGTTGTTTGATTACCCTGACATTCAAGGTGAAGCGACCGTAATTAAAGCAGGTAACATCAACCCTTACTTAGTTGATGCGCCTGATATTATTTTGCCATCTCGAAGTAAGCCAAGAAAGGGGATGCCCGCGATGACGAAAGGCAGTCAACCTACCGACGGAGGTTATTTAACTTTATCTAATGAAGAACGATTGAAGTTAATTGGCGTGCATCCTCAATTAGAACAATGGATTAAGCCTTTTATTGGCGGGCGAGAATTAATTAATGGTTTAGAGCGTTACTGCTTATGGTTTGCGGATACCTCAGTGAAAACATTACGTGATTTAGCCCAAATTCCTGCTCTTAAAGAGCGACTTGAAGGGGTTAAAGCGGCAAGATTAAAAAGCCCAACAAGTAGTGTTCAAGCGGCAGCAGAAACACCGTACTTATTTACTCAAAATAGGCAACCGAGAAAAAGTTTTCTAGCGGTGCCTGAAGTAAGTTCGGAGCGCAGAGAATATATTCCAATGGTGCTAATGTCGGCTGATAATGTGCCAAGTAATAAGATTTATATGATCCCTGAGGTGGGTTTGTATGAATTGGGTGTATTAATCAGCCAAATGCATATGGATTGGATGAGAACAGTAGCAGGTCGGTTAAAAAGTGATTACAGCTATTCTCCAAATGTGTATCAATTATTCCCGTGGCCTTCGGTTAACGATGCCCAACGTCAACACATTGAAACCCTTGCCCAAGCGGTGTTGGATGCGCGGCAGCAAGAAGTGGATAAAGATGCGAGCACCACATTGGCCGATTTGTACGACCCTGATTTAATGCCGCCCAGCTTACGCAAAGCGCATAAAAAATTGGACAAAGCGGTGGACGGTTTATATCAGAAAGCCGCCTTTAACAGCCCGTTAGAACGGGTAAAACATTTATTTACATTATACGAGCAAGCAACACATGAACAATAAAACCTTATACCCAGCAATAGCCCCTTTTGCCAGTGAATGGCTGCCAACAGACGACGGACACGAGGTGTATGTAGAGCAGGTGGGTAACCCTGATGGCGAACCAGTTATCTTCTTACACGGCGGGCCCGGATCTAGCTGTAAAGACCATCACCGGTGTTTTTTTAACCCTGAAAAATACCACGTTATTTTAATGGATCAACGCGGTGCAGGTAAGTCGCGCCCATTAGGCCGTTTAAAACATAATTCAACGAACCATTTAATGTTGGACATGGAGATGGTTCGTGAAAAGCTTGGCATAGAAAAATGGTTGTTGTTTGGTGGTTCGTGGGGCGCAACACTGGCATTATTGTATGCACAAAAACACGTGCAGCGGGTGTCGGGTTTGATACTTCGCGGGACGTTTTTAGCGCGTGAAAAAGATGCAGATTGGTTCTTTAAAGACGGTGCGAATCGTTTGTTTCCCAAAGCGTGGCAGCGGTTTAGCCAGCATGTGTCGCCGAATGAGCGTAAGAACATGTTGGCGGCGTATTATCACCGTTTAGCGATTAATGATGATGAAGTACGGCAAGAAACGACGCGGGAATGGGATGCGTGGGGCGGTGCCGTTGTATTGGGCGATGATTTTAATGCGGATGAGTTAGACGGTGATGTGCCTGAAACGGCGATTGCCCAAGCACGCATAGAAACGCATTACGCTATGAACCGTTATTTCATTGAAGAAAACAAAATCTTGGACAAAGCCTATCTTTTATCGGCCATTCCCTGCGCGATTATTCATGGGCGTAAGGATTTCATGTGCCCAATAGAAGCATCATTTGCTTTAGCGCAAGTACTGCCAGATGCAGCGTTTATTTCTTTACCCAATTCAACGCACTTGGCGCACGGTGAAGAGATGATTGACGCATTGGTTAGTGCGACAGATTCATTTGTTTCTAACTAACAGCTTGTATTAAGCGAGCTGTTTTGCGTGGTGGCGTAAGTGGTCTTCCATAAACGTCGCAATAAAGTAATAGCTGTGGTCATAACCCGTTTGTAGGCGGTAATGCATAGGGTAGTCAATGTCGTTTGCGGCGTTGACTAAATGGTCTGGTAGTAGCTGGCTTTGTAGAAAAGGGTCTTCACTGCCTTGGTCAATAAGCAAAGGAAGGCGCGCAGCGGTTTTTTTAATGAGTAGATGCGCATCGTGTTCTGCCCATATGTTTTTATCGCTGCCTAAATACCCCGCGAAGGCTTTTTTGCCCCATAAGCATAAGGTGGGTGCGCATATCGGCGCGAAGGCAGAAAGGGATTTGTACTTTTCAGGGTATTTAAAGGCGAGGGTGATAGCGCCGTGTCCACCCATTGAATGCCCAAAAATACCGGCTTTGTTCATGTCAGCTGGAAATTGCTCGCCAACCAAATCAAACAACTCACTAACCACATAGTCTTCCATTTGGTAATGGCTATTCCAAGGCGATTTGCTGGCATTGATATAAAACCCTGCGCCGCTGCCGAAGTCCCAACTTTCATTTTCTTTAGGTAAATTTAAGTCGCGTGGGCTGGTGTCTGGCGCAATAAGTATTAAACCGAGCTCGGCGGCATATTGTTGAGCGCCAGCTTTTGCCATCATGTTTTCTTCGGTACACGTTAGGCCAGAAAGCCAAAATAATACGGGCAATTTTTTATTAGGTTCTGCCAGTGCTTGGGGCGGTAAATAAACCGAAAAGTTCATGTCGGTTTTACATGCACGGGATGCGTGTTTGTAAAAAGTGACCGTGCCGCCGAAGCTATGGTTTTGGTTAATGAGTTCGAGTGTATTCATGGTTTATTTAGTAAATGATGACGGAGCGAATGCTTTTGCCTTGGTGCATTAAATCGAACGCTCGATTAATGTCGTTCAGCCCCATGGTGTAGGTGACCATTTCATCTATTTTAATTTCCCCGCGCAGGTATTTTTCGACGTATTCTGGTAATTCACTACGGCCTTTTACGCCACCAAACGCGGTGCCGCGCCAGACGCGACCGGTTACTAATTGAAAGGGGCGGGTGGCTATTTCTTGCCCAGCACCGGCCACACCAACGATCACTGACTCGCCCCAGCCTTTATGGCAACATTCCAACGCAGAACGCATGGTGTTAACGTTGCCGATGCATTCAAAGGAATAGTCAACACCGCCATCAGTCATGTCGACTAATACGTCTTGAATTTCACCAACGAAATCCTTTGGATTAATGCAATCGGTAGCACCGAGTTGTTTGGCAAATTCAAACTTATCTTCATTGATATCAACCGCGATAATACGTTCTGCTTTTGCAATAACAGCGCCTTGAATAGCACTAAGGCCAATGCCGCCTAAACCAAAAATAGCCACGGTACTGCCAGCTTCAACTTTGGCGGTGTTAAGTACTGCGCCAATACCGGTTGTTACCCCGCAGCCCAATAAGCAGACTTTATCTAACGGCGCTGCTTTGTTGATTTTTGCGAGGGAAATTTCGGGCAATACGGTGTATTCGGCAAAAGAAGAGGTGCCCATATAGTGATATATAGGTTTGCCATTTTTGGAAAAACGTGACGTTCCATCCGGCATAACACCTTTGCCTTGGGTTGCGCGAATGGCTTGGCATAAATTAGTTTTTCCTGATAAACAAAATTTGCATTGCCCACACTCTGGTGTGTATAGCGGAATAACATGGTCGCCGACATTTACTGAGGTAACGCCGGGGCCTATTTCTTCCACAACTGCACCGGCTTCATGCCCTAAAATGGCGGGGAAAATACCTTCAGGATCATCGCCTGATAAGGTAAATGCATCGGTATGGCAAACGCCGGTAGCGACGTTACGAATTAATACTTCACCTTGTTTTGGGCCATCTAAATCAATCGTTTCGATTGAAAGAGGCGCACCTGCTTCCCATGCAACGGCTGCAATAGTTTTCATTTGTTTTCCTTGGTATTATTGTTGAGTATCGCCAACAGGTGCGGCAAAACCATCAGAGATGAGTTCGTCGACATTGGAGCCTGTTAGGCTGTTTAAAAAGGCGAGTAAATCACTTTGCTCATTATAAGTAAGATTAAGCGGTTTGATAAGCGGGTCTAAGTCTTCATTTGGAACGCCGCCTTGGTTGTAAAACTCGATGACTTCTTTTAACGTTTTAAATGCACCATCGTGCATATAAGGCGCCGTTAAGCTAATGTTCCTAAGCGTCGGGGTTTTATATTTCCAGCGGTCAGCTGGGTTTTCGGTTATTTCGTACAAGCCAACGTCGTTCGGTTTCTTTTCTGAGACTGAATCAAATAAATCTGATTCAATTTCAATCGTTTGACCAGGGGCAATGGTGATCATTTGTTTAGCAGGGCGAGGTTGCGTGGAAACACGAAATCCATGCCCCGTGTTGTGTAACAGATTATTGGTAAACAGGGCGTGGTCTTTTTTGACGGTGTGGCAAGCAATGCAATTCGCTTTACCTGAAAATAATTTAAAGCCATTTTTAACGTTAGCGCTAACCGCTTGTTCGTTCTGGCCGAAATACCATTGGTCAAACGGGCTATTGGCTGAATTTAAACTGCGTTGGTATGTCGCTAAGGCCATGCCAATGGTTTCCATATTAAGGGGCTTGCCGAAAACACGTTCAAATAAACCGTTGTAATCCTCTAACGCACGTATTTTTCGTAAAACAATGCCGGGTGATGGGTTACCCATTTCATTATGGGCTAATAACGGCCCCCATACTTGCTGCTCAAGGTTGTCTTCTCGCCCGTCATGGAATAATTTTTCCGCATAAGCGATGTTGTATAACGTTGGGTTGTTACGACGCCCAGATCGGCCCTCAAGCCCTACGGATGTAGCTAGTTCGTTATGTGTAAAGCCTTGCTCTGGCACATGGCACATGGCGCAAGAAAATGTGTTGTTTAATGAGAGTCTGCGGTCATAGAAAAGTTTTCGGCCGAGGTCAATTTTTTCAACTGTAATAGGATTATGGGTAGGGATGGGGACAGCAGGCAAGCCAAGTGGTGGCTGTTTTATTAATGCCATCAAGTCGGCTTTTTTGCCAACACGAGTGGCTAACGCTTTGCTGTTGGTTATATAGTTTTTAGTGTCATACCCCGTTTTATCATCGCCAGCGCCGTGTAGCTGAGGTGCAGCAGGAATATTGCCTTTCTCGGCATAACTAACCGAGCTTAATAACGCGATAAATAGGAAATAAAAGAGTTTGTTTTTCATAACAAATTATACCAAAGCCTACATTGGGCGAGTTTTGTTAATGAATATTATTCCAACGTAAGTGTTTTAACGTCATTAATTAAAATGTCGGGGTGTAAGAATCCAACGCTGTATATCTTTCTAATTTTTTTGTTGGTATCGATTAAATAAACGCGCAAGGTATGTGAAAAGGTCCCCGTTGACAGGCCGTTGTCATCATATTCTTGCTGAATGCTTTGGTTGTAACCTGCAAGAATGGGTTGTAATTCTTTTTGTGATTGAGTCGTTAAAAAGCGCCAATCCGTTTGTTTTGTTTCTAATGATTTGGCATAGTCTGCCATAACGTCAGGTGTGTCGTGTTTTGGGTTAAAGCTCAGAGTGATAAGGCGTAAATCATCTTTAAGGCCCGCTTTAGACAAGCGCCGTTTTATTTTGTGAAATACAGCGGTTGATAAAGGGCAGCCATTAACATCATTACATGTTGCATAGATAAAGCTCAACAGAACTACTTTATCGCCCATTAGGTCATATAAGTTTTGCGTTACTCCAGTGCTGTTAATAACCTTTCCATCTGTTGCTTCGCCATAAACTGGTTGGCTATAGGTACCTGCTTCGGGTGCTTCAAATGTTAGAGGCCCATATCCAGGCGCCAGTACAACAGGTTGTTTGCTTTGCGAATTATCAGCCTGTATTAACGTTGTAAAAAAACAGAGCATTAGAATAATTAATTTCAACATAATGGTACCAAAGTTTAATAAAAAAATGGGGCCGCCGAGGCGGCCCCAAATGAATAGACTCAAACCATGAGCTTATTCAGGGGAGAGGTATTTTGAAAGAGATGCAATTATTTTTTCAGCACTTTGTGTTGGTGCTTTACCATAAAGAGCATTAGATCCAAAACGCATTTGGTGTGGGAAACCTAAGCCAAGTTTGATAAAGTCAAGCTGGAAAGTTGGTGTTAATTTTTTACCATCCCAATCAAATGCACGAATGTACTGGTCTTGGCTTTCACCTTTCTTATCCCAGTTCGCTAGTAACGATGAAGAATAGTAAAGACGTTTTCCATCCCAGCTTGAAGAAATCATGTTGATTTGCTCACCAATTTTTTGTTCAAACACTTGTTTCGCAGCATGTGGGTTTGAAATATCAAACTGACGTGTTTTGCCATCCATAAAGGTATTAACCCATAATGTTTGGTCATCACTTGAGATTGAAATATCAACAGGTAAAGGGATTTTTGATGCATCACCAATGTCACCTACAATCTTTGCTTGCCATTCGTTTTGGTCGTCTTCATAAATTAACCATAGCTTAGAAGTAAGCGCTGTTGTAGTGAAGCAATAGTTGTTGGAAGCACCCCACGCACAACGAATTTCAAGTGGCGCACCTGGTACGTCTAGAATTTTCTTAGGTTGTCTTGTATGCAAGTCCCAAATCACAACAGTGTTACCAAAACGTTTCATGGCTTCTGCGTCACCGACAAGTTTACCAAAGTCCATCATGTAGTTATTCCAGCCAGTAAATGATGAAGTAACCATCATGTTGCGGCGTGGTAATACACGAACGTCATAGCCATAACCATCAGCAAATTTACCAGATTTTTTTGCACCATTTAGATCGCCATCGGTTGGCATCCAGTGTGTAGCAACGAAATCACCAGCATTTGTGTATTCAACTAGTGCTGTACGGCCGCCGTTATCTTTATTGTTGGATAAACCACTCACCATCATGGTGCCAGGCATTGCGTAGGTTGTGTGTGGCCCAACAACGCCGCCACTGTCTGCTACAAAGTTATTAATTGTTTTGTGTAACGTTGGTTTTGATGGGTTTGTGTGGACATCAAAAATGAAGATTTTATTTGTGTCTAAACCGCCAGCCCAAAGGTATTTACGGTCATCTGTAAAGCCTGAGTGATGCGCTTCGTTTCTTCCGCCAACAGAAATGCTGTTGATGACTTTACCGTATTGCTTGTCTTTAGGATTGGCAGCTACGGTGACTAATTTGTCTTGTTCGTCACCAACGCCAACAGCGCCGAGCGTCCAAACGTAGACGTAATCTTCTTGACCGACAATTTTTGCCATGTAAGGAGACATGCAAGTTTCATCAGCAATCGCTTGTTGTGGCAGTGCTACTAAACCAAGGGCCATTATTGCTGTTGAACCAAGTATGGCGCCTTTGGCACTCTTTTTTAAAGCTTGGAAAAAGGATTTGTTCGACATGTTCTCAACCTCATTATTATTGGAGCTGATAGTTTGCCAGAGTCAGTTTTGAGTGGTAAGGTCTAAAAAAGACAAAAGCGTGCTATTTATGCCAAAAATAACGATTTCTATTCTCGCCATTGAAGAAACGATGATTTACACCTTAGCGGGGCCGTACGATATTTTTTCAGCGGCCGCATCGTGTAGTCAACAGGCTGTGCCGACCGCGCCACCGTTCCTAACGTTTACATCTATTGTTGGAGTTAATAAAGGGCCATTGCGTTGTTACAATGGGTTTACGATTGATTGTCAGCAAGATTTAACTGAAACGGGTGATGTCGATTTGGTTGTTATACCGTCGGTTGATTTTGCAGATGAGCCATTTTTACAAAAATACCCCGAATTAAAGACTTGGTTGATCAATCAGCATAAAAATGGCGCGGTACTAGCAAGTGTTTGTGCGGGTTCTTTTATATTGGCGGAAACAGGTTTATTGGATGGAAAAGTAACGACGACCCATTGGGCTTTTGCCGAATTAATGCAATCAAAATTTCCAAACGTGCAGGTTCATAGCGATATGATTATCACCGAACAAGACAATATAATTTGTGCCGGTGGGGCGACATCGTGGCAAGACTTGGTAACGTACTTGGTGGAAAAGTATTCAACGGTAGAAACGGCGAAATATATTGAGCAGTTTTTTTTATTAAATTCTCACCAAGGTGGGCAACGGCCATACAAGCAACATAAAAGCACGATTTCGCATGGTGATTTAACCATTGAAAAGTCGCAGGCTTGGATTGAGCAACATTTAGAGGCGGATGATTTACTTATGTTGGCGATTAAGCAGTCGGGTTTAGCCGAGCGAACGTTTAAACGCCGGTTTAAAAAAGCGACAACGCAATCGCCTAACGAATATATTCAAAACTTGAGGATTGATACGGCTAAGAGTCTACTACTAACATCATCAGCGACAGTACAAGATATTTCAGAACAAGTGGGGCTGATGGATGGCAGTTACTTTAGGCGCCTATTTAAGCGAAAAACCAGCATGACAGCGCACGACTTTAGGCGACAATTTTCTACTTATCATCACGAAAATAAGGTGATGCGTGTTGAGTGAGGCCGGTAAAAAATTCTAAAACGTTTTAGAATTTTTAGAGTTTCTAAATAATAGCGGTTGCTCCACCGTTTGGCTTGGCTTAGCGGCTTGTTCTATTGCATCCGTTACGGTGTGATGTAATGGCGATAAGTCACAAACAGGGTCAGCATTTGTTGCATCGCCCGTTAATAAAAACGCTTGGCAATGGCAGCCACCAAAGTCTTTATCTTTTTCGGGGCAACTTCTGCACGGTTCTTTCATCCAGTCATTACCACGGAAGTAGTTAAACGCTTTGGATTCATTCCATATTTCGCTAATGGAGTGATCTTTTACACTGGGGCAATCAAAGTTAGGTAGTTGGCGGGCTGAATGGCACGGTAAGGCTAAACCATCTGGAGCAATGGTTAAGAAGGTTGTTCCCCAACCGTTCATGCAGGCTTTTGGTCGGCCTTCAAAGAAATCAGGCACGATGTAGTAAATTTTCATTTTGCCTTTTTGAGATTCTTGGTACTCATTGGCAATCGCTTCTGCGGTTTGTAGCTGTTCTTGCGTTGGCATTAGTTGGTCACGGTTATGGTGTGCCCAACCGTAATATTGTGTGTTGGCGAGTTCTACAAAATCTGCGCCCAACTCAATGGCCATTTCTAAAATATCTTTCATCTGATGAATGTTTTGGCGGTGTAATACGACGCAAAGCACCATCGGGTAGCCGTGTTTTTTTATCAGTTTGGCGACAACTTTTTTGTGCTCAAAACTTTCAGTGCCGGCGATAAAATCATTCAATTCTTTTGAACTGGCTTGCAAGCTGATTTGAATATGATCGAGCCCGGCTTCTTTAAGCGCAATAATTTTGGCCTCATCCATGTTGTAGCCGGATGTAATGAGGTTGGTGTAATAACCGAGTTTGTGTGAGTAATCGACGAGCTCAACAAGATCTTTTCTAACCAGTGGTTCGCCACCCGAAAAGCCGAGCTGTACTGCGCCCATTTCACGCGACTGTTTTAGTACACGCTTCCAATCTTCAGTTGATATCTCTTCTGAAACATTGGCGTAGTCAACAGGGTTTGAACAGTACGGACACTGCAAAGGGCACGCGTAAGTCAGCTCCGCTAACAGCCAACGTGGTGGGCTAGGCGTTTTGATTGAGCCAGCCATTATCTAACGCAATGTTTAAGAAGTTAACGATGTCGTTTTCCAATCCAGTTGTTTCAAATTTTGTTTCTAGCGTCTGAACAATGTCGGCTAGTTTATTGGCGCCATCACACACCTGTAATATTTCCGCAGAGCTTGGGTTTAACTCAACCAACCCTTCTGGGTAAAGCAGTACGAACATCTGTTGTGCTTCTTCCCATTGCAAACGGTAGCCAGGGGCTAACTGTAACGCTTGGTCGGGTAATAAACTCATGATTCAACCGTAAAATAAGGCGGCATTTCGTGTACATAGGCCATGTGCATAGCATCGGCCATTGTCCAAAGAATGTCGAGTTTGAATTTTAAAATGCCCAGCATTCTTTCTTGTTCTGCGCGTGTTTTGTAATATTCAAGTGTAATGCGTAAGCCGTGTTCAACGTCACGCCTTGCTTCGCTTAAACGTTTTTGGAAATAGGTGAGGCCAGTAAGATCAATCCATGGGTAATGTTCAGGCCAATTGTCCAAACGTTGTTTATGGATTTTTGGTGCGAAAAGTTCAGTTAACGATGAACTTGCCGCTTCGTGCCAATCGGCTCGGCGTGCAAAATTAACATACGCATCAACAGCAAAACGAACGCCGGGTAGTACGTGTTCTTCAGACAGCACTTCTTCACGCGTTAAACCAACGGCTTCACCCAGTTGTAACCAGGCTTCAATGCCACCAATTTCACCGGGTGCGCCATCGTGATCAATAATGCGTTGTACCCATTGTGCGCGCGTGCCTTTATCAGGGCAATTCGCCATAATCGCCGCATCTTTCAACGGGATGTTCACTTGGTAATAAAAACGGTTTGCGACCCAGCCACGAATTTGTTCTTTGCTTAGCGTGCCTTCGTGCATCATCACGTGATACGGATGATTGATATGGTAAAAACGCTCCATATCACGGATGCGTTTTTCAAATTCTTGTAAAGACCAGGGTGCTTGCTCTGTCATGTTTATAATTCAATATTCATGTTGTCGTACGACACCTCAATGCCGTGTTGCGTCAGTATATCGCGTTCCGCAGATTCTTCGTTGAGAATTGGATTGGTATTGTTGATATGAATCAGAATTTTACGTGGTTTATCGAGTGTATCTAAAAACTCAATCATGCCGCCTTCACCCGATTGCGGTAAATGGCCGATTTTTCTGGCGAGTAATGGTCTGCCGACTGACGCTAGTTCGTCATCTGTCCAAAAGGTGCCATCCACTAATACGCAGTCGGCATTGGTCATGGCTTTTTCCACATGTGGTTCAATCATGCCTAAACCGGGTGCGTAGAACGTTGTTTTGTCGGTAGACACTTGGCGAATAATCATGCCGATGTTGTCTCCTTCGTGCGGGTCATTTCGGTGGGGAGAATAAGGTGGCGCTTTGCTTTTTAAAGGTAAGGCGGTAAATTCTAAGTCATCAATATTTGGGATGGTAAATGATTCACCATTCAGTGGAATAGGGTGGTCTTCCACACCGCAGAAATGCTCCAAAATATTGAAGATGGGAAAGCCTGATGTTAAATCTTGTTTCACCATATCAGTGCAGTAAATCGTTAGCGGATCACCTTCACGCAAAATCAACAAGCCGGTGGCGTGGTCGATTTGCGAATCAAACATCACAATCGCTTCAATCCCCGTGCCACGTACTTTGTTCTTTGGGTGAATTTCAGGAAAGCCTTCTAATTGCGCACGAACATCGGGTGATGCATTAAATAACGCCCAATGTTCACCATCAGATGACACCGCAATAGATGATTGATTGCGTGTAGACGCTTTGATAGTACCAGCGCGTACCGCTTTACAGTTAGGGCAGCTACAATTCCATTGAGGAAAGCCGCCTCCAGCGCCAGAACCTAGAACTCGAATTTGCATAAATTTTACTTTGTGTTTGATATAAAAAAAGGGCTCCTAACGGAACCCTTTTTTAGGAAAATTTTTTATCTATCGGTTGTAGATGTACATTGTTACTTCAAAACCGAAACGTAACTCTTTGTATGTTGGTGTTTCCCATTTCATGATATATCTCCTGTTCGATTGATATTGTGTTGCTTTTTTATAGACAGTTAAAATTTAACTAGGTTCAAGTATAAGTTTTTTACTGGTGAATGCAAGTATTTATGTTGTTCTCGATTTTAGGTTTTACTTTGTGCTAACAACATATTTTAAAACGTCAATCACTTGCTCAGGCGTTGTAGCCCATGCGAGTGCGGCGGCATCTACCTCTTTAAGTGGGTGAATAATGTCTTCGGCATGTAACGTAATATAGGGCGTGCCTAACGCGGCACAATAACCGGCATCAAACGCAGTATTCCATTGTTTGTACTTATCGCCAAAGCGAATAATAGCCACATCGCAGTTTTCTATTAATGTTTTAGTGCGTATCGCGTTAACCTTGGCCGATTTATGGTCGCGCCAGAAACCGCTATCTTTAGCGCCTAATACATCACCCGCAGCATCGCTGGCATCGTGGTTTGTTACTGCGGACGAAAAGGAAATGGCCAGGTTATTTTTGTTACAGCCCGCAATTATTTTTTCTCGCCAATCGGTGTGTATTTCTCCAGAAAGGTATACGTTTAATTCCATTGTTTATGGCCTCTAGTTAAGATGGTTTTTTATGGGTTTGAGAGCCTATCGCCCGAATTAATTGTTATGCATTAGTCAAATAAGTCGACTAGTTCTTTTGCAGTTAAAAGTTTTTTAAAGCTGGTATATCTAGGACTCTGCAACATACCGGCCTTTGCGCTGCCATATACAATAGGTTCTATTTTTGTTGCGGGAGCAGAAAAATTTAGTTTGTATTTTTCCCCATCCCCATATGGCTCTATTGATTGAACCTCAGCGTAATGAGTAATTGATGAGATTGGTGACGTTTGGTAAGCGGCAATATATTTAATGTCTTTTAATTTACCGCCGCCAATTCTTATTGAGTACCAACAGTTTTCACCGAGAAATACATTTTTAAATCCATCTTCCTGTGCTGGAATAACAATCGTATCATTTATTGTTTTTTTAGTAGCAGGCGGTTGGTCACTAACATTGATTTTTTTTGCTTCTTCAAAAACTCTTATTTCTACAAGCGGCAAAATACTTAATATCTCATGTAGAAATTCTTTAGTATCGGCTTTTTCAGATTCAGTTAATATTGGTTCATTTGGTGTCACAGTATTATCTAGCAAGCATCGTCCAATTTTTGATGCTTGTTGAATAAGAGCCCATTCAAGCCAAGTAATATGTGCGCGATTTAACCCACCATTGCTTGATACAAAAACGAAGGCTTTATCCCAAAACGCTTTGTTTTTCTCATGCGAATCAATTCGTTTTTTTATGCCGTCACCTTGACCAACATAGATTGTCGGTAATTCACTTTGTTCTTGATACCCAAATAAAATATAAATGCCAGCTTCATTAAGTTCCTTTCTGTTTTTATGCTGTTGCCATGCGTCTCTTGATATTTCCAAGCCGGTACCTGTCCAATTCATTTTATCAATGATTTTTAAGGAACTAGGGTCACCCTCAGGAATAAATAATCTTATTGTGTATGGCTTGGGCATATTTTTAATCTTTGAATTTATTATTTGAACAAGTTGGGCATTTTGGGTTGCGAGGCAGTTGCATGCTTTGCCATTCCATTGATAGGCCGTCGAGTAATAAAACACGGCCTTGTAGTGATTCGCCTGCACCAGTGAGTACTTTGATGGTTTCTAGTGCTTGCATGCTACCGATGATGCCAGTTATGGGTGCTATTACGCCATTTTCTGAGCAGCTTTGTGTAACTGCACCATCGCGTGGGTATAGGCAGTTGTAGCATGGGCATTTTTCATCGCGTGAATCAAACACGGAAATTTGGCCTTCAAACCGAATAGCAGCGCCGGAGACTAAGGGGGTTTTAGCTTCAACGCAGGCATCGTTAATGGCGAAACGAGTTTCGAAATTGTCGCAACAATCGACAACCAGATTGGCTTGTTTTACTTGATCTAATAATTCGTCGCCTTCTAGTTTTTTGTTGATGGCGGTTATTTTAATCAGTGGATTTATTGCGTGGAATGTTTGTTTGGCCGACTCAACTTTAGATAGACCAATGCTATCAGTTGTGTGGACAATTTGGCGTTGCAAATTGGATAGGTCGACTTCATCGAAGTCGCTAATGACCATATGACCAATGCCGGCTGCGGCAAGGTAAAGCCCAACGGGACTACCTAAGCCGCCCATACCTATTATCAATACGCGTGAGTCTAAAAGTGCTTGTTGTCCTTCAATATCGATGGAAGGCAGCATGATTTGGCGACTGTATCTTAAGAGTTGTTCGTCGTTCATGGTTGTTGATTTGATAATGGATGTTGTGATTATGTTAACCGAGTTTTGTGCTGGATGCTTGACAGCTAGTTATCTATGGCTATCATTAGCACTCTTCTGAGTAGAGTGCTAATTTATTTAGAAAAAAATTAAAAATATTTGATAAGAAGGGGTTGATTTAGGCTCGTACCGCCCCATATCTGAAGAGCAATTTAATTAAACTGTAAAACAATAGGAGATTTACACATGAGTTTACGTCCACTAGGTGATCGCGTCATTATTAAACGCGTTGAAGAAGAAGCTGTAAGCGCAGGCGGCATTGTGCTTCCAGATTCAGCAAAAGAAAAGCCAAGCGAAGGCAAAATCGTTGCTGTTGGCAACGGTTCTACAAATGATAAAGGCGATACACGCCCGATGTCTGTAAAAGTTGGCGATAACGTTTTATTCGGCAAATACTCTGGGACTGAAGTTGAAGTTGAAGGCGAAGAATTATTAGTGATGAGCGAAGGCGACATCATTGCGGTTGTTGAGTAATTTTAAAATTTAAATAAGGAAAAGAAACATGGCAAAGCAAATTAAGTTTGGTGATGACGCACGCAGCCTAATGGTTGCCGGCGTAAACACGCTAGCAAAAGCAGTTAAAGTTACGTTAGGTCCTAAAGGCCGTAACGTTGTATTAGATAAGGGCTTTGGTGGCCCAACCATTACTAAAGATGGTGTATCTGTTGCAAAAGAAATTGAGTTGGCTGATAAGTTCGAAAACATGGGCGCTCAAATGGTTAAAGAAGTGGCCGCTAAAACATCTGATGTGGCGGGTGATGGAACAACAACAGCGACTGTTTTGGCTCAAGCTATTTTAAACGAAGGCATGAAGTCAGTTGCTGCGGGTATGAATCCAATGGATTTAAAGCGCGGTATTGATAAAGCGGTTATCGCGGCTGTAAAAGGTCTTGAAAAGCTATCTGTTCCTTGTGTGGACACAAAAGCAATTGCTCAAGTGGGCACTATTTCAGCAAACTCTGACGAGTCTGTTGGTGAAATTATTGCTGAAGCAATGGATAAAGTAGGCAAAGCAGGTGTTATTACTGTTGAAGAAGGCTCTGGTTTAGAAAATGAATTAGACGTGGTTGAAGGTATGGAGTTTGACCGTGGTTACTTATCACCTTATTTCATCACTAGCCAAGAAAGCATGAGTGTTGAAATGGATGATCCGTTGATCTTATTGCACGACAAAAAAATCTCAAACATTCGTGATTTATTGCCAATTTTAGAAGGCGTTGCGAAAGCAGGTCGTCCTTTATTAATTATTGCTGAAGACATCGAAGGCGAAGCGTTAGCAACATTGGTTGTTAACAACATGCGCGGTATTGTTAAAGTAGCGGCTGTTAAAGCACCTGGTTTTGGTGATCGTCGTAAAGCGATGTTAGAAGACATTGCTATTTTAACTGGCGGCACAGTGATTGCTGAAGAAGTGGGTTTAACACTTGAAAAAGCAACTATTGAAGATTTAGGGTCTGCAAAGCACGTTAATATTTCTAAAGAAACAACGGTTGTTGTTGATGGCGCAGGTGCTGCGGCTGATATTGAAGCGCGCGTTGCACAAATTAGCGCGCAAGCTGAAGAAGCAAGCTCTGATTACGACAAAGAAAAAATGCAAGAGCGTGTTGCTAAACTAGCAGGTGGTGTTGCGGTTATTAAAGTAGGCGCGATGACTGAAGTAGAAATGAAAGAGAAGAAAGCACGCGTTGAAGATGCGTTGCATTCAACTCGCGCTGCTGTTGAAGAGGGCGTGGTACCTGGTGGTGGTACAGCACTTGTTCGCGTATTAGACGCAGCAAGCAAAGCTAAAGCAGCCAATCATGACCAAGAAATTGGTATTAAAATTGCGTTACGTGCGATGGAAGCACCGCTTCGTCAAATCGTAACAAACGCAGGTGATGAAGCGTCAGTTGTTCTTCAAGCGGTTAAGCAAGCCAAAGGTAACGAAGGTTACAATGCGGCAACGGGTGAATACGGCGATATGATTGCGATGGGTATTCTTGATCCAGCTAAAGTAACAAGAACAGCGTTGCAAAATGCTGCTTCAATTGCTGGTTTAATGATTACGACAGAAGCGATGATTACAGATGAGCCTGTGGAAGCTGGTGCTGGTGGTGGTATGCCAGACATGGGTGGCATGGGCGGCGGTATGGGTGGAATGGGCGGTATGATGTAAATCGACTTCCACGTCGCTATAGTATTAAGGGCCCCGCTTTATGCGGGGCTTTTTTATGGCTGTTTGTTGCGCAGAAATTCTTGATATATCAGCTACACTTTGTATTGGATATAAAAACAAAAGGTTCAGACCATGCTTGAAGAAAAAGACAATGAAATGTACGAATATTTGCAAAACGATAATGTTGAAGAGTTTAATAAAAAGCGTGATGAAGGTGTTTCAGTCGATTTGTCAAGTGCAAGGTTTCGATCTTTTGATTTGCGAGGCGCAAACTTAGGAGGCTTGGATTTGTCTGGCGCGTATTTTAAAAACTCTGATATACGAGGCATAGATTTAAGTAAAACAAAATTAGCTGGTGCTAGTATTTACAATGCGAAAATTAGTGGTGTGCTTTTTCCATCACACTTTAGTCCAGAGGAAATTACGATGTCGCTAGTTTATGGTACGCGTTTACGAGTAAAAAGTAGTTCATAAAGCGTTTTCTCATTAAAATAATAGGGTGGAGTACAGTTAGTAAGAAAGTTTTCGATGTGTTTGTTGATAACGAGTCGTTAGATTTGTTATACTCTTCGCGTAGTTAAGGTTGTAGGGTTATTAGTTAGAGCTTATTAAGTTGATAACACTCCTTTAATTCACACGTTTTAATGTTGCCCCGTTTGGGGTATTTTTATTTCGGCACACTATTAGCCTTTGAGGTAGATAAGATTAATAGTTAACAATCGAAGTTGATTATTAGGGCCGTTGGCCCTTTTTTTGTACGTGAGTTTATTAATGAATTTAGCACCAGTAAAACTATTAGATCTTATTCAACCTGCTGTAGAAGGCTTGGGTTATGAGTTTGTGGGCGCTGAACTTGTTGGTCAGGGTAAAGAGTCCATATTAAGGGTTTATATCGATACTGACGCAGGTGTATTGGTGGGTGATTGCACAAAAGTAAGTCACCAAATCAGCGGCGTGTTAGATGTGGAAGACCCTATTAGTGGTCAGTACAACTTGGAAGTATCATCGCCAGGTATTGAAAGGCCGCTATTTACGTTAGAGCATTTTGAACGTTTTAAAGGCAAGGTTGTTAAGTTAGAGCTGCGTCAAGCGACGTTGGAAGGTCAGCGTAAGTTTACGGGTGATGTTCTTGAAGTGAATGGCGATGTCATTCATTTACATGTTGATGAAGAAGAGGTGGAAATACCTTTTTCATTGATTAAAAAAGCACGAATTATTGTTAATGTATAACTATTTATTGCGGGATTAGGCATGAAGAATAAAGAAATTTTGATGGTTGTGGATGTTATTTCTAATGAAAAAGAAATAGATCGAGGCGTTTTGTTTGAAGCAATTGAAGCGGCGTTAGCGATGGCTACTAAAAAACAGTTTAAAGAAGACGTGGATGTACGCGTTTCTATCGATCAAGAAACGGGCGATTTTGATTCTTTCCGCCGCTGGGAAGCTGTTGAAGCTGATCCCGAGGTTGAAGGTGGCATTGAAAGGCCCGATGCACAGCTATTATTGGAAGATGCAAAAGAAAAGAGCCCTGATATTGAGTTAGGTGGCTTTATTGAAGAGCAAATAGAATCAGCCGGCTTTGGACGTATTGGCGCTCAAGCAGCTAAGCAAGTGATTGTTCAAAAGGTTCGCGAAGCCGAACGAAAAAAAGTGTACGAGCTTTATAAAGACAAAGTGGGCGAGCTGGTTACGGGTGTTATTAAGCGCATAGAACGAGGCAATGTATTTATGGACCTAGAAGGTACAGCCGATGCAATCATTCCTCGTGAAGAAATGATTCCGCGTGAACCAGTTCGTGTAGGTGATCGAATTCGAGGCTATTTAAAAGAAGTTGAAGAAGCTATTCGTGGCCCTCAGTTAACAGTCAGCAGAAGCTCGTCTGAATTATTGATTGCATTGTTCAATCTTGAAGTGCCAGAAGTGGGTGATGGATTGATTGAGATTTTAGGTGCAGCTCGAGACCCAGGTTCAAGAGCTAAAATTGCTGTTAGAAGTAGAGATCAACGGTTAGACCCTGTTGGCGCGTGTGTTGGTATGCGAGGGTCTCGAGTGCAAGCCGTGTCGAACGAATTGGCGGGTGAACGTGTGGACATTATTGTATGGGATGAGAGCGATGCTCAATTCGTCATTAATGCCATGTCGCCTGCAGATGTTGTGTCAATCATGGTTGATGAAGACACGCACAGTATGGATGTATCTGTTAGAGATGACAGTTTGTCACAAGCGATTGGCCGCGGTGGCCAAAACGTACGTTTAGCCAGTGAATTAACCGGTTGGACGTTAAATGTGATGGGCGAAACGCAAGCGGAAGAGCAATCAGCATCTGAGGCAGAGGTTTATGTAAAACAGCTAATGGAAGATTTAGATGTTGATGAAGATGTGGGTATGATTTTATACCAAGAAGGCTTCACAAGTATCGAAGATATTTCGCTAGTTGAAGCGGCTGACTTGGCTGTTATTGAAGAATTTGATGAAGAAATTGCGGAAGAATTACACCAGCGAGCAAAAGATGCCTGGTTGATTAAAGCGATTGCATCAGAAGAAGTGCTTGAAGAACATGAGCCAGCTCAAGATTTGCTTGAAATGGAAGGCATGGACAAAGAGCTGGCATATGAATTAGCCAGTAAAGAAATTGTCTGTATGGAAGATTTGGCTGAGCTCGCGACGGATGAGCTGACAGATTTAGTGGCAATGGATGACGAAAGGGCTAGTGCGCTTATTATGAAAGCACGTGAACCTTGGTTTGCTGAGTAAGCAGTAGATAATCCTGGAGATAAGGTATGGCAGATACAACAGTTCAACAATTAGCGAAGGTTGTCGGTACAACCGCAGAAAAGTTGGTAGAGCAACTTAAAGATGCGGGTGTAAAAGGAAAAGACACATCTTCAGCATTAAGTGAAAAAGATAAGATGGCGCTATTGGCGCATCTTAGGCAAACTCACGGCAAAGCTAAAACTGAAATCAAAGCAACTAAGAGAGTAACGCTAAAACGTAAAGTGGTTACTGAGCTTAAGCAAGCTCGAAGTCAAGGTAAGACATCTGGCACAGTCAGTGTTGAAGTACGTAGAAAGAATACAGCCGGTCGTTCCGCGGAAGAAATAAAGACAGGTTTGTCTGCTGAAGAAATTGCGGAAGCAAAAAATGCTGCGGAGTCACATGAAGCGCTGGTTAAAGAAAAAGATGCTGCTAGGGAAAAAGAGCAAAGCCGTTTAAGTAGAAAACAGCAAGAAAAAGATGCTGCGCTTGCAGCAGAAAAAACAAAGGCTGACGCAGCAGAGAAAGAGCAGCCAGAAGAAACAGCTCAAGTAGGTGCTGAAAAAGCGACTAAAGAAGCGCCTGTGGAACCAGTTGAAGCGGCTCCTGAAGCGCCTAAGACTGCAAAAGCTCCTAAGACTGCAAAAGCTCCAGTTAAAGAAACTAAAGACCATCGCAAACCGGACAAGGTTAAAAGTAAAGGTAAAGGGCGTACGTTGCATGTTCAAGGTGCTAACCCGCGTCGTAAAAAGAAAAATCAACGACGAGATGTCAGGCTTCAGTCAGATGACAAACATGGCTTTGAATTGCCTACAAAAACAATTGTACATAACGTAGAGATTCCAGAAAGTATTGTTGTGTCAGATTTGGCCCAGCGCATGAGCGTTAAAGCTGGAGAAGTGATCAAGGTTTTGATGGGCTTGGGTACTATGGCAACCATTAACCAAGCGCTTGATCAAGATACAGCCGTTATTGTTGTTGAAGAAATGGGTCATACGCCTGTGTTACGAAGCGATGATGATATTCAAGCTGAGATGCTTGCGGAAGTTATTGAAAATGATGGCGATGAAGTAACGCGTGGCCCAGTGGTCACCATTATGGGTCATGTTGATCATGGTAAAACGTCGTTACTTGATTACATACGTTCAAGCCGTGTGGCTGCAGGCGAATCGGGTGGTATTACTCAACATATTGGTGCTTATCGTGTAAAGCAAGGTGACAGTATGGTTACCTTTATTGATACGCCAGGGCACGCCGCGTTTACTGCGATGCGTGCAAGAGGCGCTAAAGTAACTGATTTAGTTATTGTCGTTGTAGCGGCCGATGACGGCGTGATGCCGCAAACAAAAGAAGCGGTTGAGCATACTCGGGCAGCCGGTGTGCCAATGATTATAGCGGTTAATAAAATGGACAAAGAAGGTGCTCAACCTGATCGTGTTCGTAATGAATTAGCGCAATTGGACGTGACGCCTGAAGATTGGGGCGGTGATACGCAGTTTATTAACGTATCTGCTTTAACGGGTGATGGTGTCGATGAGCTTCTAGAATCCATTGCGTTACAAGCTGAACTGTTAGAGTTAAAAGCACCGGTTGATATTCTTGCACAAGGTGTGGTTATTGAGTCTAGATTAGACAAAGGCCGTGGTGCGGTTGCTACAGTTTTAGTGCAAAAAGGCACGTTAAAAATGGGTGACTACATTGTTGCTGGCGAATCTCATGGGCGTGTAAAAGCGATGTTTGATGAGCACGGTAAGCCGATGAAATCTGCAAAGCCTTCCGTTCCTGTGGAAGTGTTAGGTTTGTCAGGTACAACAGGTTCTGGTTCGGAAGTATTTGCTGCACCTAATGAACGTAAAGCTCGTGAGATTGCAGAGTTCCGTATCACGAAAGACCGTCAAACAAGGCAAGCGAAACAGCAAGCGGCAAAAATGGAGCAGGCGTTTTCTCAAATGGAATCTGCGGATAAGTCCATTATGAATGTACTGATTAAGACGGATGTTCACGGTAGTTTAGAAGCGATTAATGACTCATTGAATGATCTTTCAACAGATGAAGTTGCAGTGAATATCGTTGCTAGCGGTGTAGGTGGAATTAACGAAAGTGATGTAAACCTTGCTTCTGCTTCAGATGCGTTAATAATTGGTTTTAATGTACGTACCGATGCCAGTGCGCGACGCATGGTAGAAAACCGCGGTGTGTCAGTTCGTTACTACAGCATTATTTATGATGTGATTGATGATGTAAGAGATGCGCTTTCTGGCATGTTGGCACCGGATGTTAAAGAGCAAATTGTTGGTATTGCGAACGTGCGTGATGTATTCCATTCACCTAAATTAGGTGCTATTGCAGGTTGTATGGTGACAGAAGGAACGGTTAAAAAAGACCTTCCTATCAGGGTGTTACGCGATAACGTCGTTATTTATGAAGGGCAATTAGAATCATTAAGGCGCTTTAAAGACGATGTTAAAGATGTTAAATCTGGCGTTGAGTGTGGTATCGGCGTTAAAAACTACAATGATGTTGTTGCAGGTGACCAAATTGAAGTGTTTGACCGTATTGAAACTAAAAGAAAACTATAGTTTAGTACGATATGCCTAGAGAGTTTTTAAGATTTCAGCGTGTAGAGCGCCAATTGCAGCGTGAGTTGGCTGAGGTGTTGCAACGTGAGATTAAAGATCCGGAGATTGGTTTTGTTACCGTTAGTGATGTAGAGGTCACAAAGGATTTGGCGGTAGCGAAAGTTTTTATCAGTGTTTTAACAACAAGTAATGGTGATGAAGACAAGCAACTAAGTATTACAGCGCTAAACCGAGCGGCAAACTATATACACGGCATGGTGTCAAAACGGATGCGCATGAGAATGGTGCCGGAGTTGCGTTTTTTCTTAGACGAATCTATCGAACAGGGAATTAAAATGGATGCGTTGCTAAAAGCAACAAATCCAGATAACGAGCAATAATCCGTGGCAGATAGAAAAAAGAAAGGCCGTGATATTAGCGGTATTCTCATTTTAGATAAACCGCTTCACATTTCCTCAAATAGAGCAGTTCAAGTTATTAAGCGCTTGTATGGTGCGAAAAAAGTTGGCCATACAGGTAGTTTGGATCCGCTTGCATCAGGCGTGTTGCCTATCTGCTTAGGTCATGCAACAAAAATATCTCAATATTTGTTGGCATCGGATAAAACGTACCAATTTACGATGAAGCTAGGCCAGGTGACGAGTACTGGCGATGTTGAAGGTGAGGTGGTGTGCGAAAAACCTGTTCCAAATATTGAAAAAGCTACACTAGATCAAGTAATCAAAGGTTTTGTCGGAGATATTCAGCAAGTCCCTCCCATGTATTCGGCGTTAAAACATGAAGGGCAACGGTTGTATAAGATTGCCAGAGCGGGTGGCGTGGTAGAAAGGCCAGCTCGAGAGGTGACTATTAAAACGTTAACCCTATTATCTCAAACTGCTGAAAGTTTAAGTTTTGAAGTATGTTGCACGAAAGGTACCTATGTTAGGACGTTGGCTGAAGACATAGGTGAAGCATTAGGCACGGGTGCACACGTTACCTTTCTACGACGAATCAAAACGGGGCCATTTGAATTAAGTCAATCCATCACTATTGAGCAGTTAGAATCTATAGAAGGTGGAATTACATCATTTGATTTATTATTGCATGACTTGGGTTGGGCGTTGTTAAATTACCCTGTTGTTGTATGCACTGATGAAGAGAAAAAAAACTTATGTTTTGGGCGGCCAATTCATAAGGAAGGTTTGCAGAAACACGATTTGATCAGGATAAATGATGCCGAAGGTAAAATATTTGGGCTAGGCAAATGGGAAGAAGGTAGTAATTTAATCCCGGTTAGAATTTTTGAGTGACGATAAATAGTGAGTGTATTGATTAATGGTCTTGTTAGCTATTGCGGTCAAGAGTACAATACACTGTTTTTTCAAGATAAATAGAAATTGGAGTAAGTAATATGTCGTTCGGCACAGAACAAAAGCAAGAGATAGTTAAAGAATATGCGTTATCAGAAGGTGATACAGGGTCTCCAGAGGTCCAAGTTGCTTTGTTAACGGGGAGAATCAATCATTTGACACCGCATTTTTCTGAGAACACAAAAGACCACCATTCACGTCAAGGTTTATTAAGAATTATTAACCGTCGTCGTAAATTGTTGGATTACTTAAAAGGTAAAGACGTTGAACGTTACCGTGCACTAATTGCACGTTTAGGTTTAAGAAAATAGATAATCAATAAGCAGGCATAAATAGTGAATCCAGTAAAAAAAGAGTTTCAGTTAGGTAACCAAACAGTAACATTAGAAACAGGCGAAATTGCTCGTCAAGCAGATGGTACGGTTTTAGTAGATATAGACGGAACCATTGTTATGGTAACCGCTGTTGGTAAACGTGAAGGTGGTGAAAATAATTCATTTTTCCCATTAACAGTTAATTACCAAGAAAAAACATATGCTGCGGGTAAAATCCCAGGCGGGTTTTTTAAGCGTGAAGGCCGTCCAAGCGAAAAAGAGACATTAACATCACGTCTTATTGATCGCCCGATTCGTCCATTGTTTCCAAAAGGTTACAAAAACGAAACTCAAGTTATTGCTACTGTTGTTTCACTAAATCCAGAAGTTGACCCGGATATTCCTGCCTTAATTGGAGCATCTGCTGCATTAGCCATTTCAGGCTTACCGTTTGACGGCCCAATTGGTGCTGCTCGCGTAGGTTATATTGATGGTGAATATGCATTAAACCCATTGAAGTCTGAAATGGAAGGTTCTCAATTAGATTTAGTGGTTGCAGGTACGGCAGATGCTGTATTAATGGTTGAATCTGAAGCAGATTGTTTACCAGAAGATGTGATGCTGGGTGCTGTGACCTTTGGTCATGAACAAATGCAATCAGCTATTACAGCGATTAATGAGTTAGCTGCTGAAGTGGGTAAACCACGTATGCAATGGTCTGCTCCAGAGCAAGATCAAGCATTGGTTGAAAAAGTAGCTGGACTTGCAACGGCTGGTATTGCTGATGCATACACTGTATTAGTAAAGCTTGATCGCCAAGTGAAGTTAAAAGAAGTGCGTAATGAAGTGATTGCGCAATTAGAAGATGAAGATGGCTTTGACCGTGATGAAGTGAAGAATATCTTCTCATCACTAGAAAAGAAACACGTTCGTAACTTAGTGCTTTCAACAAAGCACCGTATTGATGGGCGTGATTTATCAACAGTTCGTGAAATACATGTGCGTACTGGCGTATTGCCGCGTACACACGGTTCAGCTCTGTTCACTCGTGGTGAAACACAAGCATTGGTTGTGGCTACATTAGGTACAGACCGCGATGCTCAATTGATTGATGCAGTAGAAGGCCAGTACCGTGATAACTTTATGTTGCACTATAACTTCCCTCCTTATTGCGTTGGTGAAACGGGTTTTGTTGGTTCTCCAAAAAGACGCGAAATTGGTCACGGTAGATTAGCAAAACGCGGCATACAAGCTGTATTGCCTAGCCAAGAAGATTTCTCTTACGTACTACGTGTTGTATCAGAAGTGACAGAATCTAATGGTTCAAGCTCAATGGCCAGTACCTGTGGTACTAGCTTGGCATTAATGGATGCTGGTGTACCGATGAAAGCACCTGTTGCTGGTATTGCGATGGGTCTTATTAAAGAAGGCGATGATTACGCTGTATTGTCCGATATTTTAGGTGATGAAGATCATTTAGGTGATATGGATTTTAAAGTATCGGGTACTGATTCTGGTGTTACTGCGCTTCAAATGGATATTAAAATCCAAGGCATCACTGCAGAAATTATGTCTACAGCACTTGATCAAGCGAAAGATGGCCGTTTACACATTTTAGAAAAAATGAATGCGGTGCTATCGTCAGGCCGTGATGAAATGTCTGATTTTGCGCCTCGTATTTTGACACTTAAAATTGACCCAGCAAAAATTCGCGATGTAATCGGTAAAGGCGGCGTAACAATTCGTGCGATTACTGAAGAAACTGGCGCATCAATTGATATTACTGATGAAGGGCTTGTGAAAGTGGCATCAGTTGATCGTGAAGCGGGTGAAAAAGCGCTTAAACGTATTGAAGATATTACTGCAGAAATAGAAGTGGGCAGAATTTACGAAGGCAAAGTTGTACGCCTAATGGACTTCGGTGCATTTGTGTCTATACTTCCAGGTAAAGATGGCTTGGTTCATATCTCACAAATTTCAGAAGAACGTGTTGAAAAAGTAAGCGATAAATTGGCTGAAGGTGATGTGGTTAAAGTTAAAGTGCTTGAAGTTGACCGTCAAGGCCGTGTTCGTTTGAGCATGAAAGAAGTTACTGAAGAGTAACTTCTTTCTTAATAAAATTAATTCACTGTTGAAATGACTGAAAAACGCATTATAAAGAAATACCCTAATCGCCGATTGTACGATACGTCGATTAGTAAGTATGTCACGTTGAATGATGTTAAGCAGTTGGTGATTGATAAAGAGCCTGTTCAGGTAGTGGATGCTAAAACTAAAGCTGATTTGACGCGCAGCGTCTTGCTTCAGGTCATATTAGAGCAAGAGGAAGAAGGCAAGCCGATCATGAGTGCGCAGATGTTAGAGCAGTTAATTCGGTTCTATGGCGACCCTTTTCAAAATAACTTTGCGAGCTATTTAGAAAGTTCGATTAAATTGATTGCTGAGCAGCGTTCGAAAGTTAGAAGCAGTTTAGAACATGCTACAGATCCGCTAGGAATAATGACGTCATTGGCAAACCGTAATATGGAAGTCTTTAAAGACATGCAAGATGGCTTGTTTTCCAAAATACTTGACCCAACAGGGGTTAATAAAGATAAAGATAAGAAATAACTTTATTCATTTATAGAACTAAAAAAAGCCTCTTTATAGAGGCTTTTTTTAGTTCTGATATTTTTTAATAAAGCGTGTAGCGGTACACTACGTTAATGAGTGTTAATGAAAGTTCGGAAAAATTTGACAGTAAACGTTTTCTTAGGAGCCTAACGCAAAAGCCGGGCGTCTATCAAATGATTGATCGTCATGAGCATTGTATTTATGTAGGCAAGGCTAAAAATATAAAAAAACGTGTATCCAGTTATTTTAATAAAGATGATAAAGATATAAAGAAAAAGGTCATGGTGTCTCATGTGCAACGCATTGACACGATTGTTACGCATACCGAAGGCGAAGCGCTTCTTTTAGAAAATCAGCTTATTAAGCGGCTTAAGCCTCGTTACAACATTTGTTTACGAGATGATAAAAGCTACCCGCATATTTTTTTATCATCTAATCAACAGTACCCAAGGTTAGCTTTACAGCGTGGTGCCAAAAAGGCTAAAGGCCAATACTTCGGGCCTTATCCTAGTGTTGGGGCGGTACGTGAAAGTTTGCAAATTTTACAAAAAATATTTCCTGTTCGACAATGCGATGATAATTTCTATAAAAACAGATCAAGGCCTTGTTTGCAGCATCAAATTAAGCGTTGTTCTGCACCTTGTGTAGGACTTGTAACTGAACAAGACTACAACGAAGATGTTAATCACACGGTGTTATTTTTGCAGGGTAAAAGCACGTCGCTAATTAATGGTCTAGTTTCAAAGATGGAAAATGCCGCCACTGCATTGAGTTTTGAAAAAGCAGCGCAATATCGCGATCAAATTTCACATCTTCGTAAACTTGTTGAGCGTCAATACGTTAGTGGTCAAGAAGGTGATATTGATGTAATAGGTTGCGCGTTAAAAGGTGGAAAATCTTGTGTCCAGGTGTTTTTTATTCGACATGGGCAACACATTGGTAACCGTATCTTTTATCCTAAAATACCCTCAGGTAAAAATGAGAAAGATGTTTTAGGGGCTTTTATATTGCAATTTTATTTGGATAAAGAATTGCCAAAATCAATCTTAATTAGCCATGCTTTGAATGAACATGAGCTAGTTCAGGACGTGTTGTCTGAAAAGGCAGAAAGAAAAATAAAGATCATCTCCAAGCCACGAGGTGAAAGAGCGCGCTGGTTGACTATGGCTATCAATAATGCGGATATTTCTTTAAAACAGTCAATAGTTAGGCAAGAAAACACCCAGTCTAGATTGGATAAATTGGCTGTATTATTAGACTTAGATAATGAAATACAACGAATGGAGTGTTTTGATATTAGTCATACGCAAGGAGATCAAACAGTCGCTTCTTGTGTGGTGTTTGATCGCGAGGGGACTGTTAAAGATGCTTATCGACGGTTTAATATTAAAGATGTTATTGCAGGGGATGATTACGCAGCGCTAGCACAAGCCACAACACGCCGATTTCTTCGATCACTTAAAGGTGAACAACCGATTCCAGATTTGCTGGTCATTGACGGTGGTAAAGGACAGGTTAATGCAGTGTCTCATGCTTTAAATGAGATTGGTTGTAGCTCGGTTTTTATCATTGGTATTTCTAAAGGAAGTGACAGAAAAGTCGGGATGGAAAAGATATACAAGGATATAGATGGCAGTACGCTCATCATTGATTCTGATGATTCAGGGTTATTGGTATTGCAACAAATTAGGGACGAGGCGCACCGTTTTGCAATTCAAGGACACCGGCAACAAAGAGGTAAGGTAAAAAAACAATCTACGTTAGAAAAAATTCAAGGCTTAGGCCCAAAGAAAAGGCAAACATTGTTGAAGCAGTTTGGTGGTTTACGAGAAATAAAGTCAGCTGGGATTGAAGATTTGTGTTCGGTAGAAGGCATTAATGAAGCGCTAGCCCAGCGCATATACGATCGTTTTCATGACGGGCATGATGGGTTGGCGTCGTAAAAATGTTAACATGTGAAAAAAGCTAAGACATATATACCGCTGCATGATTCTTAATATCCCAACAATATTAACGCTACTACGTATCGCATCGATACCGGTCATTATGGTGATCTTTTATTTACCTATAGAAGATTCAAGGCTGTGGTGCACATTGATTTTAATTGTTGCGTCTTTAACTGATTGGTTTGATGGCTACTTAGCTAGAAAAATGGGATTGCAAACCGCGTTTGGAGAATTTCTTGATCCTGTCGCAGATAAACTAATGGTTGTGATAATGTTAGTGTTGATCGTTCAAGCTGATTCGGCGGTTTATATTGCAATTCCGGCGGCTATAATAATTGCACGCGAAGTTACAGTTGCATCGTTACGTGAATGGATGGCTGGTATTGGGCAGCGTTCTACAATGCAAGTGTCTTGGGTCGCTAAGTGTAAAACGGGTTTCCAAATGTTAGCGATTGTCTGTTTACTTTATAACGCAGACTTCCATGGAGTGCCTGTGCGCATGGTTGGTTTAGGCGCAATATATATAGCGGCTATTCTGACACTTTGGTCGATGTGGCAATATATTCAATTAGCACTCCCTCATTTTAAAAAATAGTAAGCATTCTACCTTGACACATTTGCTGTTAAAGATAGAATACACGGCCTCAAAGCGGGAATAGCTCAGTGGTAGAGCACAACCTTGCCAAGGTTGGGGTCGCGAGTTCGAATCTCGTTTCCCGCTCCAAATTTCAAGCCGTGTTCCACCGCGGCTTTTTTTATAAAGTCCTCTCTGGCTGAGTGGCAGAGTGGTTATGCAGCGGCCTGCAAAGCCGTGTACAGCGGTTCGATTCCGCTCTCAGCCTCCACATTTCATATTCTTTCTAGCACTACTTAAACTGGTTTTAATGTACAATTTGGTTATATGGGTTTAGGCTGCATATGTGCCTTTTTTACTGGGTTGATGTGTGCCTTCACGATTTACAGAAAATAGAAGGATAAATTGGAATGAATTCAAAGATAATTTACACATTAACAGATGAAGCACCATTATTAGCAACGTGTTCGTTATTGCCGGTGATAAAAACGTTTGCAGCAGCTGCAAATATTGATGTTGAATTAAAAGATATCTCATTAGCAACGCGAATCTTAGCAGCCTTTTCTGATGTGTTACCTGAGAGCCAGCGTGTTGAAGACGCGTTAACTGAATTGGGTAAATTAACCCAAAAACCTGATACTAATATAATTAAATTACCGAATATCAGTGCCTCTATTCCTCAATTAAAAGATGCTATAGAAGAGTTACAAGGAAAAGGTTATGCCATTCCTGATTTTTCTGATGATCCCCAAACTGCTCAAGAAAAAGAAACAGCCGCTCGCTATTCAAAGACGTTAGGGAGTGCCGTCAATCCAGTATTGAGGGAAGGAAATTCAGACCGTAGAGCACCACCCGCTGTTAAAGAGTATGCTCGAAACAACCCTCACTCAATGGGAAAGTGGAGCCAAGCATCTCGTACTCATGTATCACATATGCACGGCGGTGATTTTTATGCGGGAGAGAAGAGCCTTACGCTTGATAAAGCATGCAAGGTAAAGATTGAGTTTGTCGCTGAAGATGGTGCTGTCACCGTGCTTAAAGAGAACATACCTTTGCAAGAAGGTGAAATCATAGACAGTATGTTTATGAGTAAGAAAGCGTTATGTGAGTTTTTAGAGGCAGAAATGACGGATGCCAAAGAAACAGGTGTCATGTTCTCATTCCATGTAAAAGCAACAATGATGAAAGTTTCTCACCCCATTGTTTTTGGGCACGCTGTAAAAATTTATTACAAGGACATGTTTGAAAAGCACGGCGAATTGTTCGATAAACTTGGCGTTAACGTTAACGATGGTTTAAGCAGTGTTTATGATCATATTGAGACGCTTCCAGAGTCTATTAGAGAAGAGATTTTAGCGGATATGCACGCCTGTTACGAAAGTCGACCAGAATTGGCAATGGTTGATTCAGCTAAAGGCATCTCAAATTTACATACGCCGAATGAGGTTATCGTTGACGCATCAATGCCGGCGATGATTAGAGCTGGCGGCAAAATGTGGGGGCCAGATGGTAAGTTAAAAGATACTAAAGCGGTTATGCCAGAAAGTACGTTTGCACGTATCTATCAAGAAATAATTAACTTTTGTAAAACACACGGTGCGTTTGACCCAACGACAATGGGCAGTGTGCCAAATGTCGGATTGATGGCGCAAAAAGCAGAAGAGTACGGCTCTCATGATAAAACCTTTGAAGTTCAGGGTGACGGGAATATCCGCATTGTTGATGAGGAAGGTACAACATTGTTAGAAATGGATGTTGAAGAAGGCGATATTTGGCGTATGTGCCTAGTTAAGGATGCGCCAATTCAAGATTGGGTAAAATTAGCTGTGAATCGAGCACGTTTGTCTGGTGTACCAGCCGTATTTTGGTTAGACGATTACCGGCCTCATGAAAAGGAACTTATTAAAAAGGTTGAGCATTATCTTAAAGACCATGATTTGACAGGGCTAGATATTCAAATTATGTCGCAAACTAGAGCAATGCGATATACGTTGGAAAGGATTTTGCGTGGTAGTGATACGATTTCTGTAACAGGTAATATTTTACGAGACTATTTAACGGATTTATTTCCAATATTAGAGTTAGGAACCAGCGCTAAAATGCTATCCATTGTGCCACTAATGGCAGGCGGTGGTTTATTTGAAACGGGTGCCGGTGGTTCAGCGCCTAAGCACGTTAAACAGTTGATAGAGGAAAATCATTTACGTTGGGATTCTTTAGGTGAATTTCTTGCGTTAGGCGCGTCACTTGAGCATTTAGGTATTAATCAGAATAACTCAAAAGCTTTGGTATTATCTAAAACATTAGATAAAGCCACGGGTGACTTGTTGAATAATGGCAAATCGCCTTCTCGTAAAACAGGCGAGTTAGATAACCGTGGTAGTCATTTTTATTTGGCCTTGTATTGGGCCAATGCATTGGCTGAGCAAACTGACGATATGGAGCTTCAAGCATACTTTTTACCGTTAGCAAAGGCATTGTCTGATAATGAGGCTGCCATTGTTGATGATTTGACAACAGACCAGTGGCATGGCGTTGATATTGGTGGTTACTATAAAGCTGATAAAGACAAGACTGTTGATGTTATGCGGCCTTCGAAGGCGTTCAACGAGGCACTTAAAACCAAGTTAGGTTAGCATTTTTTAGAATACAAAAAGCCCTCAGATGAATAGATTGGTCTGAGGGCTTTTTTTAATGGGTGTTGCTTATTTCCCTTTTGATCGTAACGATTGAATAGTAAAGTCTTTTCTCTTTACTTGTGGTGAGTTAATGACTGTTTTCATTCTTAGGGTTGTGCAGTGATTTGCTTGTACATCAACCATGGATATTAGTGTGGGTATGGCAACGCCAGAGTCTTTGTTCTGGACTAGGTGAAAGTCGGGATGTGAAAATGCACCTATCGCTATTCGCCAAATCTTGTCATTCCTATCGTAGTAGCGCCCTGCTATGGGGATAAACGTTTCGGCATCTATATAGTAAATCCGTTTTGATAAAGGATGAGAGTCAGAAGTAGGTTTAGCTTCAACCATGTACGTTGTACGCATTTGCCAAGGAACACTGGGGAAACAATTTCCTTGACCTTCAAAGTCACCAAATTGATACTCATCGTTGCCTTGTTGAGGGTAGATTGCATTATGTTTGTAAAAAGGTGTTAATAGTTCTTTAGTACCTAAATAGCGCCATGCCATGTCATTAATTCGCCCGTTATAGCCGAGGAAATCTTCAATCATTATGTCGCTTCCAAGAAAGGCATCGGTGGTTTGTCCTGCTGGTAAACGGCGAACACGCCGTTGTACAGATAGGTAAAGCCATGTTTTTTCACGGGCGCTATCATCTTCAAGGCGATGAACTAATAATTGTGTGTTTTTTAAATCAAAGGGTTCTTTGGCGTACAGATAGATCCCATTAAAAATGCCGGCTGGGTTCTTAGGTAAATCAGGCGTTGGCTGAATAGTGGTTCTATATTTGTAACGGAGCGTTTTACCAACAAATGAGATGCTGCGTTCGATTTTACCGTCAACCATGCTTTTATAATCCCAAATAAAGGGGTCTACGATGGACGTATCGCCTCCATAGGCATAGCGCATGTTCCAAGCTATTTTTAGCCCCGCATTTTGATCATTAGAATCGGGTGGCTCAGTAAAAGGAGTGCCGCCGTGGTAGTTTTTGAGTTGCTTGTTGTCAGGGTTTATTTGTGTTGTGCCACGGTGTTTGTCAGTCTGTTGAGCGAATACTGAGTTTTGAGGGATATCAAACTGAGGACCAACAGTGACGGAAAGAGCGCCTTGTTTAATTAGGGCCTGTATTGGTTCATCTAAAACGTGCGAAAATTGATTTACGTTGTTAGCGCTGATAATAGTGTCAGTTGCTGGGGCTTCATTGGCAATAACATTAGAGGTTGCTAAAATGAAACCGAGAGCAGTTAAATAAGCTTTCATGGAAGAGCTGTCTCTACTTTAAAAAGCTTATAATACTGTAGCTTGGTAGTCGTGTATAGCGGTTAAGCGTGTATAGGTTGTTTTGGATTATGTCAGTGCAGCTGTTTTTGCAAACATTAATAGTTGCCGGTAGTCTTTTCCATTATCTGGAAATTTAGCAATACCAATTTTGGCATTGAGTTTAATAAGAGCACCATCTGCTAGTTGGATTGGTTTGGCTAATTCATCTTTAAGCTTTTCAACTAAAAATTTAATGTGTTCATGGCTTGTCTCGATTGAAAGGTTGGCAAACTCCATGTTTTCAATGTGAGCGTAAATATCCGATTCTCGGGCTTTAGATAATAAACGTGCACTGATGGCATTAAGTGCTAAATCATTTTGTTTATCATTAATATGGCTGACGAGCTTATCAAATGAAATGTAGAGCAAAGCGGCTGTCGCACCAGCTCGTGAACTAAACGCTAACAGGTGTTCTGTTTGCTCCTCAAACTCAGCGGCATTGGGTAAGCTAGAAACATTAATAGTGGCTTTCTCGTCAGGAATCATAGGCGTGAATAAACAGTGATGAATTTGTATACTTAAATATGGCACAAAAATATTTTTTTGCTTTGCTATTAGCACTATTTATTAAGTTTAATGTGTGACTAGACTGCGACATATTGTCGCAAGGTATCGTTGTTCTTTGCGGTTACTGTTAAAGTACTATTTTTTTATTAAACGTTATTGATGAGCCGATTCATACCAAGAACATCTAAATCTGCACCTCAAGAAAATTTCAAAAGCTTGCTCCTTTTACGGGTATTTGGAATGCTAGGGCAGTTGGTGGCGATTTTGTTAGCGGTTCATCACATCCAGTTGTCTCTTCCAATAGAACCATTGTTGGCCTTATTACTCGTCAATGCTATATGGTCAGCTGCGTCTTACGTTTTGTTTCAGCGTCAAGAAAAGGTGTCAGAAAATGGCTTTTTTATTCAATTGGTCTTTGATGTATTGATGTTAACTGCCTTGCTGTATTTTACTGGTGGGGCAACGAACCCTTTCGCTTGGCTTCTTTTAGTACCACACACAATAGCATCAACCATTTTATCTAAACGTTATGCGTGGTTGATGGCCGTTATTGCATCATTGGCTTATACAGTTATTGTCTATTTTTATGTGCCCTTGATGCATATGGATCACCCGATGGAAATGGGCATGGGAGGGCACTTTGAAGAGCATATTATTGGGATGTGGTTAGGGTTTGTTTTGTCTGCTTTTTTGATGGCGTATTTTGTGGCGGGAATGGCTGATGCACTTCGTAAACGAAATCAAGTATTGAATGAATTGAAAGAAAAAATGTACCGCGATGAGCGACTGGTGGCGCTTGGCACCTTAGCGACAGGCGCAGCACACGAATTAGGCACACCATTAGGGACAATGGATATCATTGCGCATGAGCTAGAGTTGCAATTTAAAACAGCAGAGCAAAAACCAATTAAAGATAAACTGGTGCTGATTCAAAAGCAGATTAAACGCTGCAAAGAGTCACTCGCAAATATCACAGAAACAGCCACGCATGAGCGCCTAGATGCAGGTCAAATTATTGATGTCGATGACTATATAAAAGAGCTGGTGATGCAGTGGCAAGTTTCGCATGCTTCTGAGGGCTTTCAGCAACAATGGAACGGGAAAGGTGTCGTACCCAAAATAGTGTCTGACGTGTCATTATCGCATGCAATTATCAATATTTTGGATAACGCTGCGCAAGCATCTAACGAGCAGATAATGCTTATGGTCAATTGGGATAATCAATATCTTCATATGATTGTAAGAGATGATGGCCCGGGCATGAGCGGTGAGTTGCTTGAAAAATTAGGTGTGAGCGTGCAACTATCAACCCAAGCAGGGTTAGGGTTAGGAGCTTATATTGCTAAGGCTTCTATTGAGAGATTAGGTGGCGATATCGAGTGGAAAAATAATAAAGAACAAGGTTTAGATGTGTTGATAAGAGTACCAATTTATGAGGAACATATTTAATGGCTGAGCCTTTTGATAAAGTAAGGTTATTAATTGTTGATGATGATGAAACGTATAGTGATGTTCTGAAAGGTGCATTTATACAAAGAGGGTTTGATGTAGAGGCTGCCCACGATATTGAACAAGCTACATCGTTGATAATTTCATTCCAGCCAGAAATGGCCGTAGTGGATTTGAGGTTAGAGCAAGAGTCAGGGCTACATATTATCAAGCAGTTAAAAGAGAGTGATGAAAACACTAAAGTTGTGATGTTAACTGGGTATGCTAGCATTGCTACGGCGGTGGAAGCGGTGAAGTTGGGTGCTATTCAATATATAACTAAACCCGCTAACGTTGATGAGATATTAACTGCTTTTACTCAACACGACCCTAATGTTGATTTGCAGCCGGCCGAGCATCCTTTATCAGTTAAAAGAATACAGTGGGAACATATGCAAAAGGTCTTGTTAGAATGTGATGGCAATATATCGGAAACAGCAAGGCAACTAAAAATGCACCGCCGTACCTTACAGCGGATGTTGGCGAAAAGGCCGGTTAGGGAATAAGGAACTTAATGCCAACGCTTGTAGGTGTTTAAAGCCCTCTTAACCAATTAGGTGTCATTTTACTGTTGTCCTTAGAGGCCTATCGAGCTGTTTTAATAGCATCGTACGGTCTTTAGGCAATACGCCCTTTAACGGCAATGCGTTAGATGCATGGTTGGACCTAAAAATAACAGGTTTCACAGGTTCAATGAGTGAAATTAACAGTTTTTGTTCTTCCAATACTTCAAGGTCAGATTGTGGTTGGAAGTCTCTTCTTCGGCGATTAAATTTGTCAATATATTCATCGTGAATTTCTTCATCTAATGTTAATTGCAAGGTCGATAAATAATTTAAATTCAACTGAAGCAGATAAAAATAGTGAAAACTTTATTGTGCCTGCTTGATTGATAGAACACAATCATGGACAATCCACATCCTGAATGACACCAACGAATTATGGTGACTCATGTCGGTCCCCTCGCAACGTGAAGCTGTGAACTCCGCCAGGCCCGGAAGGGAGCAACGGCAGCAGCGGAATCGTGTGCCGGGGTGTGGCTGGCGTGAGTTACCACCCATTTCTAAGCCTAGCGAAAGGCGTTAAAAAATTCGTACAAATCCATGTTGCTTTGATACCCTACCCATTGATATGAGCTACAAAGTATTCGCAAGAAAATGGCGCCCTTTAAATTTTGCCCAAGTTGTTGGGCAAGAGCATGTGGTACGTGCGCTGGTTAATGGTTTAGAACACGATCGTTTACATCACGCGTATCTTTTTACGGGCACACGCGGGGTGGGTAAAACCACTATAGCAAGGGTGTTGGCAAAGGCTTTTAATTGCCCTGATAAAATAGGCGCTGAACCTTGTTGCAAATGTAATACGTGTTTAGAAATTGATCAGGGTCATTACCCTGATTTAATTGAAGTTGATGCGGCATCTAAAACAGGCGTTGATGACACACGTGATTTGCTTGAAAACGTTCAATACTCACCGGTTAGCGGCAAGTACAAAGTTTATCTAATTGACGAAGTTCACATGTTTTCAAAAAGCAGTTTTAATGCGTTATTGAAAACATTGGAAGAACCGCCTGAGCACGTTAAATTTTTATTGGCAACGACAGACCCTCAAAAACTCCCAGTCACTGTTTTATCACGTTGTTTACAGTTCAATTTAAAGCGCTTATACCCTGAGCAAATTGAAGGCCAATTTAAGCTGATCCTTGACAGTGAGGGTATCGAGTATGAATCGCAGGCGACAGAGCGTTTAGCGCACGTTGCAGACGGCAGTATGAGGGATGGGTTAAGTCTTTTGGATCAAGCCATTGTGCACGGTAATGGCTCGCTACAAGAAGCGGATGTATTAGACATGCTGGGCAGTGTGGCGCGCGAGCCCGTTATCGATTTGATGCGATCGTTAACGACTAAGCAAGGTGCTGACGTAATGCAGGCTATTGCTGTGTTAGATGAGTTTGCGCCTGATTATTCAGATGTATTACAGGCACTGTTAACACTGTTACATAAGGTTGCAGTTCATCAAATTGTTGCAACCGAGGAATTGGATCCAGCGTTGCAAGATATATCTCGTGAGATCACAAAAGAAGATATTCAGCTTTTTTATCAAATAGGCTTGCTTGGACAAAAAGACCTTTCATTGGCACCTAACCCTAAAATGGGCTTTGAAATGGTGATGTTAAGAATGATAACGTTTTCACCAGTACAAGCAGATCAATCAAGTGACGTGATTAAATCACCTGTCCACCTTGCCCCAGTGAAGCCTAACGTTGAAAAAAAAATCAGCGCGCAACCGCCAAAAAGGCCAACACCTACGCTAACAATCCCTGAAAAAAAAACACTTAAAAACCTGACAGCAACGGAACAAGTTGAAGAAATAAAGACGGTAGATAAAGATGTTAAATGGCATGAATTGGTGCCAATATTAAATTTAGACCCAATGACGTTACAATTAGCGAACAATGCGACGCTAACGCAACTTGGTGATCATGATTGTGAATTATTGTTGGCTGATGGGCATGTGTCATTGAGTAAGAAGTCTGAAGAGGTATTACAAGATGCGCTATCAGACTATTACGGGCGAAAACTTAGACTGGTGTTAAGACAAGATGAAAGCAACGTTGTGACACCAAATGCGATTGTTAGTAATGAAAAAGCAGAACGTCAGCGCCAAGCTGAGGAAGAGATTAAAAATAATAAAACGGTCAACAAAATACTTGAGTTATTTGATGGAAAAATAATTGAAGGGTCAATTAAACCGATCGATTAAAACGGTTAACAAAGCACAATAAAGTACGGAGTAAAGAGATGAAAAATCAACTAGGCGATTTAATGCAACAAGCGCAAAAAATGCAAGAGAAGATGCAAGAAGCGCAACAAAAGTTAGCGGATATAGAAGTACAAGGTGAGTCGGGTGGCGGTTTGGTTAAAATAACGTTAACGGGTAAACATCAAGCAAGAAGAATATCGATTGATGCTAGTTTATATGAAGAAAACGATAAGGAAATGTTGGAAGATCTTGTTGTTGCGGCGATAAATGATGCGGTTCAAAAAGTTGAAAGTAAAAACAAGGATAGTATGGCTGATATGACGGCTGGCATACCTCTCCCCCCAGGATTTAAGATGCCGTTCTAAGTACGAAAATGCAAGAGCCCGTACTGCAAAAACTAATGGATGCACTTCGCTGTTTGCCCGGCGTTGGCCCAAAGTCGTCACAACGGATGGCGTTTCATTTATTGGAACGTGATCGACAGGGCGCTTTTCATTTGGCTGAAAGTTTAGCTGAAGCGGTAGATAAAATTGGTCATTGCCTGATTTGCCAAACACTCAGTTCAAGTGATGAATGTGGGCTTTGTGCGGACGACAGGCGAGATAAACAGTTGTTGTGTGTTGTGGAAACCCCAGCGGATGTGATGGCGATTGAAGGCGCAACGTCATTTAAAGGTGTGTATTTTGTACTGAATGGCCGATTATCACCCCTTGATGGGCTGGGCCCAGCAGATATCGGGTTAGATAAATTGGCTAGTCGAGTGGAGCAAGGGTTGTTGAAGGAAATTATCTTAGCAACTAACCCAACGGTTGAGGGTGAAGCCACCGCACACTACATCGCCGAAATGGCCAAAAAACATAATGTTCGTGCCACTAGGATTGCCCATGGCGTTCCCTTAGGCGGTGAATTGGAATATATCGATGGTGGTACGTTATCGCATGCGTTTAGCGGCCGTAGTGATGTTTAACTATAGGGAGTTAATATGAGTGATTGTTTGTTTTGTAAAATGGTGGCGGGGGATATAGCGCCTGATATTGTTTATGAAACAGAGAACATATTGGCATTTAGAGATATTAGCCCACGCGCACCTACCCATGTGTTGATTATCCCTAAAAAACACATTGCCACATTGGCTGATGTTGGTGAAGAAGATACGGTGCTGATGGGTGAAATTATGCAAGCTGCTAAAAAAGTAGCGGAGATGGAAGGCTTGGCTGATTCAGGGTATCGAACGGTTTTTAACTGCAAAAAAGATGCGGGTCAAGAGGTGTATCACATTCACCTGCATTTACTCGGTGGGCGAAGTTTAACCTGGCCTCCAGGTTAGGTTTTTTTATTACGTTAAAACTGTTTTTAACAGCTAAGTTTTTCGCGTAACTTTAGATACCTGCGGTATCTGTTTTCAGAAATATTACCTTTTTCTAGTTGCTTTTTAACTTCGCACTTAGGTTCTTTAATATGGATGCAATTTGAATACTTGCACTGACTTGCATGCTGTTTTATTTCACGATATCCATCCGCTAGGGCGAACTCGGAAATATTGGCAAGCCCAAAGATATTAACGCCAGGGCTATCTAAAATATCACCGCCGTCAGGTAGTTTGTAGAGTGTAGTTGCAGTGGTGGTGTGTTTGCCTAAACCAGATGCATTAGACAATGTTTTAGTTTGTAAACTTAAGTCCGGTAACAGGGCATTAATGATGCTCGATTTCCCCACACCTGATTGACCAACCAATAAACTCACTTTGTTGTGTAGCTGTTCTTTCAACGCCGTTAAATCGCTCTTTTCTTTTGCGCTGGTTTTAAGTACGTCATAACCAAGTCGTTGGTAATCATTAATAATTGATTGGGTTGTTAGTGTTGACTCTTCATCCAACAAATCACATTTATTCAGAACAATCAGCGGCGTTAGGTCTTGGTTTTCGCAAACCACTAAATACTGATCTAGAAGTAAGGCATCAATAGTCGGTTTAACGGCAAGAATGACAACAATTTGGTCTAAGTTAGCGGCCACTGGTCGTGTGCCGCCCCGTTTTGCTGGGCGAGATAGTAGTGAGTGGCGTGGTAGTACTTGCTCTACTCTCCCAGCATCTTCCTCAGTTTTTAACCAAAGAACGTTGTCGCCTACTGCAGGCTGTTCTAATTGAGTCCGTTTATGGCATCTGGAGACGTTACCATCAGTCCCCTCAATGATGAGTGCTTTTCCTAGATGAGCAATAACGCGACCCTTAAGCAACTCGCTCATTGGTTGCTTGGTGTCAGACAAGGTTATAAATATTCAAAGTGAATAATGCTTAATCAAGTCTTCATCAATAAAATTAATTGTTCGGCTTTGCAAGTGAGTTTAAATGGTCGATACGCACACTGGCTGGCGGGTGACTATGATGATAGCTTGAATACAAAGGGTCGGGAGTTAGTGTGCTCGCATTATCTCTGTACAGCTTAACCAACGCTTGAACTAATGCTGTTGGTTTAGCGACAGTGCTGGCAAATGCATCAGCTTCAAATTCAAATTTACGTTGAAACTTACTACTTAGCGGGTGCAAAAAAGTCATAAAGACAGGGCTAACTAAAATAAATAATAATAGAGCAATGGCGTCGTTAACTTGGGCCATATAAAGACCATCAAAAAACCAGTTTTGCTGTTTTAACCACCCGAGTAAAGCAAATCCTACTAATGTCATGCAGGTAGATAAAATCATTTGTTTGGTGATATGTTTACACTTGAAGTGCCCAAGTTCGTGGGCGAGTACCGCCTCAACTTCATCCGGGTCGAGCGACTCGAGGAGTGTGTCATAAAACACAATTCGTTTATTATTTCCTATCCCCGTGAAGTAAGCATTGCCGTGCCCAGAACGGCGCGAACCATCCATCACAAAAATGCCTTTACTATTAAAGCCGCAACGTTCTAACAGCTGTTGAATACGTGATTTTAATTGGTCGTCTTCAAGTGGAGTGAATGTGTTAAATAACGGCGCAATAACGGTTGGTACGAGCCAGGTCATAAAAAAGGTGAAAGCGATGGTAAATAACCAGGCAAAAGCCCACCAGTATTCGCCCATTTGAGACATTACCCACAACAGACCATAAATGACGGGTATGCCAATGATTAGCATTAGAGCGATCTGTAAACATTGGTCTTTAAAAAATTGACGGATGGTTGTGTTGTTAAAGCCAAATTTTTGCTCAATTTTAAACGTTTGATAAATATCCAAAGGCAGCTCGATAAGGTGCGATAGAAGGAAAACGCCAATGATTAGAGCCGTTCCAGCCCATAAGTCGTGTTGAATATATTGTTGAGAGATGCTAACGAGAATATTTAAAACACCCCCCAGTGTTAAAAAAACTAATAACCCACTACTGATTAATATATTAAGGGTCGATATTTGCGTTTTGGCAATCGTGTAATCAGCGGCTTTTTGATGAGCGTCTAGTTCTATCTTACCCTTAAAGTCTTTTGGAACATTGTTTCTATGTAAATACACATAGGTCATTTGGCGTTTGTTCAGCCATAGCTTCAATAAGAGTGATGAGACTAAAAATAATAAAAATATATAGCTAAATTCGTTCATGTATTTATATGTGTGTTAGTGTTAATTTTTTGATAAAAATGTAGGTACGTTTTAATGTCACAGCAAGCACAAAATTTAATCTGGATAGATCTTGAAATGACGGGTTTAGAACCTGAAACGGATTCTATCATTGAAATAGCGACGATTGTCACCGATAAAGAGCTAAATATATTAGCAGAAGGGCCTGTGTTAGCCGTAAGGCAATCAAAAAGCATTATGGATGGAATGGATGCTTGGAATCAAAAACACCATGGCCAATCGGGGCTTATCGAGCGTGTTTTAAATAGCGATTTGAATGAAAAGGCGGTCGAGGACCAAACGATAGCATTTTTAGAGCAATGGGTGCCGAAAGGTGCTTCGCCTATGTGCGGAAACAGTATTTGCCAAGACAGGCGCTTCATGGCGAAAACAATGCCAAGGCTCGAGGCGTTTTTTCATTATAGAAACTTAGATGTTAGTACGTTAAAGGAGTTGGCCAGTCGCTGGGCGCCGGATGTGCTTAAAGGATTCACTAAACAAGGCACGCATCAGGCTTTAGACGATGTTAGGGAGTCGATTGAAGAGCTAAAGTATTATCGGCAAACGTGTTTAAAGATGTAATAAGCCAATTACTATTTTAGACATTTTAACAATTTGTTGAAAGGTGGTGGTTTTGTTGTTGGTTAATGGCCCATTGGACGTGTTCTCGAATAATGTCTAAAGAATGATATTCTTTTTGTTTTAAAGCCTTTATCGTATTAATGCTGTAGGGGGCATTCCCTAGTGCGACGGCGATATTCCTAATCCAACTTGCATAGCCGATGCGTCGTATGGCAGAGCCTTCTGTTCGTGTTAGAAATTCAGGTTCTGTCCAGCTAAATAAATCCAATAGTGTGGCGGTATCGAGTTGTTGACGAGCAATAAAATCACCTTCGTCAGTGAGTTGGGCAAATCGGTTCCATGGGCAAACTTGCTGGCAGTCATCACAGCCAAATATGTGGTTACCCATTAAGGGTCTTAATTCTTCTGGAATAGACCCTTTTAATTCAATGGTTAAGTAGGAAATGCAGCGTCGTGCATCGACAGTAAACGGCGCAACAATAGCTTGAGTAGGGCAAATATCAATACATTCGGTACAGGTTCCGCAATGTTCTTTTGCAGGTTGGTCAGTGGGTAGAGGCAAATCAGTATAGAGTTCACCAAGGAAAAACCATGAGCCGGCTTGTTTATTAAGTACGTTGCTGTGTTTGCCTATCCAGCCAAGCCCCGCCTTTTCCGCCAGTGCCTTTTCCATCACAGGGGCGCTATCAACGAAAGCACGGTAACCAAAATGACCAACGTGTTGTTCAATATAGTCCGCCAATTTTTGTAGTTTTTTACGAATAACTTTATGATAGTCTCGGCCTAAAGCATAACGAGAAACATAAGCTTGAGCGGGATTGCTCATTAGTTGGTTGGTGTTCTCCATCGGTTCCGGTAAATAGTCCATTCGACAAGAAATTACACGTACCGTGCCTGGTATCAATTCGGCGGGCCTGGTTCTTTTGGTGCCGTGTTTGAGCATGTACGACATATCACCTTGGTAGCCTAAATCAAGCCATCGGTTTAATTGTTGTTCAGCATCTGATAGCTCGGTGTCTGTAATGCCAACTTGTTGAAAGCCCAATGATTGCCCATAGGCTTTTATGTCTTGTGCAAGTTGTTGGAAGTCGGTGCTGTTTTTGTTCATCTGTTGTAGGATACCTGAAAATTAACAGTATCTTTAGTAATCAATTGTTATGAAAAGTGTGCAAATTACAGACGTTGAAATTTTATCCTTTGATGTGATGAAGAAAACGCTGTCTCCTAGAATGATTGACTCGCATAAAGGCGATTATGGACACGTTCTTTTGGTCGGAGGTTCGCTTGGGTTTGCTGGTGCAATTTGTTTGGCGGGCAAGTCCGCATTAAAGACGGGTGCTGGGCTTGTTAGTATTGCGACAAGGGCTGAACATGCCTCAATAATTACCATGAGCCGCCCAGAATTAATGTGCCACGGTGTTGAGAGCCAGACAGAGTTAAAAAGACTAGCTAAACATTGTACTGTGGTGGCTATTGGGCCGGGGCTTGGGCAAGCGATATGGTCACAGCATATGCTTGAAGGAGCGTTAGAATTGAAGTTACCCATTGTCATCGATGCTGACGGGCTCAATATATTGTCAATAGAGCAACGAAAATGTAATCAATGGGTTTTGACGCCTCACCCGGGCGAAGCCGCACGGCTTTTAAATTGTAAAATACGTGATGTTCAAGGCGACCGGAAGTTGGCTATTAAAGAGATTCAGCAGACATATGGCGGCGTTGTTGTTTTAAAAGGCGCAGGAAGTTTGATTTATGATGGTTCTGAAACAATATATCAATGCCAAGCGGGCAACCCAGGCATGGCATCTGGTGGAATGGGTGATGTGTTAACCGGTGTTATCGCTGGTTTGATAGCTCAGGGGCACGGATTGTTAGAAGCGGCTAAATTAGGTGTGTTGATTCATGCAATAGCAGGTGATCGGGCCGCAAAAGATGGCCAAAAAGGTATGTTAGCAAGTGATTTAATACGACATATACGTGAGTTGGTGAATGAGAATTAAGAATGAAGAGCAAATGCTCGAAGCGGGTACAGCGTTTGCTAAAAAATTGGGCACAGGGGCGCTAATTTATTTAATAGGCGATTTAGGTGCGGGCAAAACGACATTTGTTCGTGGTGTGCTAAGGGGCTTAGGGCATATGAGTTCGGTTAAAAGCCCAACCTATAATATAGTTGAGCATTACGAGCTGTCTGGCCAGCAGCTGTATCATTTTGATTTATACCGTGTGAACGATGCGGAAGAATTGGAATACATGGGCATAAGAGATTATTTGAATAGTGAAAGTATTGCCTTTGTTGAATGGCCAAATAAAGGTGAAGGTGTGTTGCCAAAGGCAGATATAGTGATTCAGTTCGATATTCAAGGTTCAGAAAGGTTATTAATGATTAAAGAGGCGTAAGCTGTGAACGAACTTCATTACGATATAGAGGTTTTGCCAAAATACATTGAGCTGTTATAGGGTTTTGTTAAATATGGGTATATTTATAGGCTACAAAAAAATTAAACAGCGTTACTTAATTGGCATATTAGTATTAATAACGAGCCAGACGGTTTTTGCAAAAACGGTGTCGGTTGAGTCGCTTCGTCTTTGGACGGCACCAGATCATACGCGTTTAGTGTTCGGGGTCTCGGCACCGGTCGACCATAAGATTTTTACGTTAGAAAGCCCATCGCGAATCGTTCTGGACCTTAAAAGTACAAAATTTAGTACAACCTTGCCAACGTTTGAAAAACACCCGCTTGTTAGCCTAATCAGAGAGGGTGTTCGTGATAAAAAAGATTTACGAGTTGTCTTAGATTTAAAGCAATCAGTTAAACCTAAAAGCTTTTTGTTAAAACCTAATAAAAGTTATGGGCATCGTTTGGTCGTTGATTTGTACCCAAGCTCTTCGGGCACATCAAAAAAACCTAAAGTCGTAAAAAAGGCGAATTCATCAACAAGTAAGAAGTGGGTGGTTGCCATTGATGCAGGGCATGGCGGGGAAGATCCGGGTGCAAGAGGAAAAAGGGGAACGCGCGAAAAAGATGTCGTCTTAGCCATTGCTAAAAAGTTAGCCAAAAAAATTAATCAGCAAGCGAATATGAAAGCCTATATGGTCAGGTCGGGGGACTATTACATAGGGCTGCGACAACGTATGGAAAAAGCACGGCAAGCGCGTGCGGATTTATTTATATCTATTCATGCGGATGCTTTTAAAGACCAGCGAGCGCGTGGTTCTTCAGTTTATGTATTGTCAAACCGAGGGGCCAGTAGTGAGGCTGCTCGATGGTTGGCAAAAAGTGAAAACGCGGCGGATTTAGTTGGTGGTGTGAGTTTGGATGATAAGGACGATATGTTGGCATCTGTCTTGTTTGATATGTCCCAAAAAGCAACTAAAGATGCGAGTGCCACGGTTGCTGGGGAAATATTAACTAACCTTAAAGGTGTTGGGCATGTGCACAAAAAAAGCGTTCAGCACGCAGGGTTTATGGTGCTTAAATCACCTGATATCCCATCCATACTAATAGAGACAGCGTTTATCTCCAATAAGCATGAAGAAGCTAAATTACGCAGCTCTTCGCATCAATCAAAAATTGCGTCTGCGGTGTTAAAAGGTGTTAAAGCTTATTTTGCTCAACAGGCGCCATTATCGAACCGCCAAGCCACTAATCGTTATAAAATTCAAAAAGGTGATACGTTATCGGATATTGCACAGCGTTACCAAGTGCCTTTGAGCAAACTTAAACGTGCTAATGCGTTAAAAAACAATTTGATTCGTGTTGGCCAAGTCATCAAAATTCCTGGTTAATGGCGCATTCCTCTTTTCTGATAAATTCATCTGTTTAATCCGATACAATAATCGTTGTATTCAGGGGCGCCATGTCGATAAAACCTTTACCACCACAACTTATTAATCAAATCGCTGCAGGTGAGGTAATTGAGCGCCCGGCATCTGCTGTTAAAGAGCTAGTTGAGAACTCATTAGATGCTGGAGCGAATTTTGTCACCATTGATATTGAGGAAGGTGGGGCGCGTTTGATCAGGGTTAGTGATGATGGCGGCGGCATTGTAAAGGCGGAACTGGCGTTAGCATTGTCACGTCATGCAACCAGTAAAATTGCATCGCTGAATGATTTAGAAGCGGTGATGAGTTTTGGTTTTAGAGGTGAAGCCCTACCTAGCATGAGCTCAGTATCAAGGTTTACGATAACGTCACGCGTCGAAGAAAGTTCGACTGCTTGGTGTATGAAAACAGACGGAACTGAGGTAGATATGCAGGTGGCACCTGCTGCACACCCAGTTGGAACAACAGTGGAATTGCGTGAAATTTTTTACAATACACCAGCGCGTCGAAAATTTCTTAAAACCGATAAAACCGAATTTGGACACATAGAAACTGTTATAAAACGTATGGCGTTGAGCCGTTTTGATGTGGGTTTTTGTTTGAAGCATAACCAGCGCGTTGTTATTAATGCTAAGCCTGCGATTGAGTTTGACGATAAAGCGCAACGGGTTGGCATGTTGTGCGGAAAGGATTTTGTTGAAAATTCGATTAGTTTGGATGTGGAAAATGGTGAATTAGCGTTGCAAGGTTGGGTGGGGTTGCCTACTTATTCACGATCCCAAACAGATATGCAGTTTTTTTATGTTAACGGCCGTTTAATCCGAGATAAGTTGATTAATCATGCAGTTAGAATGGCATATCAAGATGTGTTATTTCATGGTCGTCACCCTGTTTATGTATTGTATTTGTCGATTAACCCAAGATTAGTGGATGTGAATGCCCACCCCGCCAAGCTTGAGGTTAGGTTTAGAGAAAGCCGCGCGGTTCATGACTTTGTTTACCGACGCATTAAGCAAATATTGACGGATGCTCGGCCCGATGATTATATTCCGCAAGTCGCGTATCAAGCGCTAAGTGGTGTGGCTTCGCCTAATTATCAAGACATGCAGCAATCATCGATGCCATTATCAGTTGCGGAACCTACACAGCAATATTTCGCTCATGCACATGCGCATGGCAGTACAGCGGAACGTGCATATTCATCAGATAACGATGCCGAGCAAAACGGCGCGCCCACAATGGGCTTCGCAATAGCGCATTTACATAACACGTATATTTTGGCGGAATCACAAAAGGGTTTGGTGCTAGTTGATACACACGCAGCACATGAACGTATTGTTTACGAAAAACTAAAAAAGCAATATGACACTGGCCAGTTAGCGGCGCAGCCATTATTGATTCCACAAAAAATTCATGTGTCGATTGATGAAATGGCGATATATGAACAGAACGAGGCGTTATTTTCTGAATTAGGGGTTGATGTAAGCGCCTCGGGCCCAGATTCGTTACTGATACGGTCTATCCCCGTTCTTTTGTCTACAGATAACGCTGAAAAATTAGTGCGAGATTTGTTTCAAGACATTATTGCCACGGGCGAAAGTGCAAGCGTTAAAGAGGCCTGTTACACAGTGTTAGGCAATATGGCTTGTCATAATTCTATTAGAGCAAATAGACGTTTAACCGAAATGGAAATGAATGCCTTATTGCGTGATATGGAAAAAACAGATAACAGTGGTCAGTGTAATCACGGTCGTCCAACATGGGTGTTGTTAGACGCTAAACAATTGGACTCGCTCTTTTTGCGGGGTCAATAAGCCGTTATTGTGTGAATATGGATAAACACCCAGTTATTTTTATTATGGGGCCTACCGCATCGGGTAAAACAGCGCTGGGTATTGAGGCTGCAAAAAACCTAAATGGCGAAATCATCAGCGTGGATTCCGCATTGGTGTATCGAGGGATGGATATCGGTACGGCGAAACCAGATATGGCTGAGCGTGATGGGGTTGTTCATCATT
>CAJXSK010000003.1 GCA_913061075.1 uncultured Piscirickettsiaceae bacterium
TTTCATTATAAGAATTTTCTACTTAAAACGTCGATTAATTATCGGGGGGATTACAAAATCATAATAAATTTTGTAAGGATTATCCTGGTATTGATCTATTACTGATAGGTCGCATTGCAACCAACTTGAGTTGCATAAACCCTAGCATTGTAAATAATTTAAAACTCTCGGACTAAATCAGAAAGCTGTTAGAACAATTACGTACCGTTAGCTTGTAACCATAACTCCAGCATCATCAATACCCATATGAGTTCACCATAATATGAGGCATGGCCTGATTTATGTTGATTGATAGCATCGTCTAAAAAATCAGCATTGAAAAAGCTTCTTTCTTTTAGTGAGCTAATATTGTCGTAGGCTAGGGCTTGTAGGTCTTTATTGGTTTTCATCCACACACCGAAGGGTAGGCCAAAGCCGTGTTTTGATTTAGTTAATATTTCGTTGGGTAAAAAGCCTTTCATTGCCTGTTTGTAAAAGTGCCTAAGTTGGAGGCCTTTTAATTTAGTTTGGCTGGGGATTGAGCAAGAGAAGTCCACTAAATCACTATCTAAAAATGGGTACTTCACTTCTACGCCAGCTAGTTGGCACATTTGACTAACTTTTCTTAAATCGTTGTCGGCTAAGGTTCTTTTCCAATCCATGTAATGCATTCGATTAAGGCTGCTAGCATTGTTAGGGGCATTGTAATACGCCTGAAGATGATTAATGGGGTTGTTGGTGTTAATGGACTCAAGAAGGGAGCTATTAAAGGTGGTTGCTGGCGATATTTGATGTAAAAAATTATAGTTCTCCATTCGCTGAGGTAAAGGAGTAGCGGCTTGTTGAAGAAAGCTATGTCCCTTTGCAAATAATTTATTATTTTTAATTGTGGGTAATAATGTATACGGAAGTTTCGCTAAAGATTTAATGGCACGTGGGGAATTGTTGAATGTCTCAAATATTTTTTGTTTGCTATAGCGTTCATTTCCAGCAAATAATTCATCACCGCCATCGCCTGCTAATAATGTTTCACAACCATTTTCCTTGGCTAACTTCGCGCAGAAGTAGGTGGGGATCGCGGAAGAATTTCCAAAAGGTTCATCATAAGCGGCTGCAATTTTTGGTACAGCATCCAGTACGTCTTGAGGCGTAACAAAATACTCGTGATGTTTTGTATGAAAGTGCCTTGATGCGATACGTGCATAGGGCGTTTCATCGTAGCCTTCGGCATCAAAACCGATGGTGAAGGTGTTTGGGTTGGATTCGAAAGAAGCTAACGTGCCACTGATTGTTGAGCTATCTAAGCCACCGCTGAGAAAAGCACCAACACTACTATCCGCTGGAAGGCTTCTTTTGACGGCATTCTTCAAGTGGCCATGAAGTTTTTCATTTAGTTGGTTTTTGTTTAGGTTTGTTTCTTCGGAAAAGTTAGGTTCCCAATACTTTGTTTTTGTTAGTTTCCCTTGGTCGTATGTTAAATAATGAGCGGGCTCTAGTTTTTTTATACCATTAAAGAAGCTTTCTGGGCTGGGCACCATGTGAAAATACACATAGTCATAAATAGCTTGGTGATTAATCGTTAGCTTGTTTGGTGAAAGTTGTTGGATTGTTTTAATAGAATCGGAAAACAGTACCCCCTCTTTTTCTTTATAAACTAAGCGGCCTATGCCCATTTTATCGATAGCAATAAATAATTTATTGGCTTTAATATCGTAAATACTAATAACAAAGCCGCCGGTCAGTTTGAGTAAAAAAGCAGCACCTAATTTATTATAAGCGGTGGCTATTGAGGCACTTAGCCCGTGTTGTTTTTTTAGCTGGCATAGCTCAGGGTCTAACCAAACAGGTTGGCCGGAATAAGTGATGATGAGGTTATCATGTTGCTCAGGTCGGTTGTTTTGGTTAATAAATAAGCAAGGGCTGTGTTGAATGATCGCGTTGCCCCAATCTGTCGATTCAATAGACGGTGAGTTCTTTACGTTATCTGCGATAAGGTGGCCAAAAAATACAGACATAGTTATTTGTTTTTAACGGTTTCAGGTGCTGTTGTAATAGGGGCTTTAATAGGATTAAGCGCTTCTTTAGGTGGCCAGAGTTTAACCCGTTTAAGCTTGTTTTTTAAACCGTTTAAAGGAAATTTGGCACTGTAAGCAATAATGGCTTGTTGTTGTGCTAAATTGTATTTTTTTTGCCCAAAGAGAAATAAGCCATAGTTATAGCGAATAATGGGATTGTTAGGTGAGAGCTCAACGGCAATTTTATATTGCTCTCCCGCCATTTTTATATGCTTGGTTTTTTTTAGATAGTTGCCATATAACATACGTGTAGTGGCATCTTTAGGGCTGAAATTAATAGCGCGTTGAAAGTAGCACTCTACAGGTGATGTTGGCTTGGGCTTTCTTGGAAAAAGTAGTTTGTAACGACTAATTGCATCTAGAGCTCTGTGATGGTTCGGCCATGCTCTTAAAGTATAGTCAATGTCATCATGTAGAAGGCCTCTTTTACCTTTAGTGAGACTTGAGACCATAGGGGGAAAATGGGCGCCTTCTACAAGCCTTAATTCATGCATGCGACTTGCTCTTGTAAGGTAATCAAATGGGCCAAAATTATGCCCCTTACCGTTGCATGTGGCTCCCTTGAATGACTCACCAACCCAAGGCGCATTAGCAGCCTGACTATTAGTAATTGCACATACCCATAAAAAAGCAAGTAAGGGCAGAGTTTTGAGTAATTGTATTTTCATGTTATTCCTTAAAACCGTTTGTAATTGATATGGTACATGGTTCTAATTTCTTTGGTCCATTTGGTATGCCAATTCATGACTTTTCCATAAAACTCTATGGTTTTGGATTTTTTTTCTTCAAAAATAGAAGGGAAGCTATCCTTACGCATTAACATGGCGGGTGATGAGGTTGAAATTTCTTCGTTATAGGTTGTTTTTAGAATAATGAACTGGTTGTTATTTCTAATACATAAGTCCATTGCGACCAGTTCGTCGTCATAATAACATTGGTAGATAAAGCCATTATTGCTTGAGCAAAACTGTTGCATCATGTCGCTATAAAATTTCCCTTGATCATTGTCTATATGAATGGCAGTGCCTTGGCCACTTTTCCAACCAGCCGTTTCTAACTTGCCATACTGTACGATGGCGGCATCAACGTCATTGGGTTCAGTAATTGTTTTAAGCGCTCTTGAAACACCTTCGCGTTCTAAGCGATTCCTTTGCCGGTTAAGGTTTTGGCGTAAATTTTTACCGCGTTCAGCCCAGTATTCATCAAAACTTTTGTTTAGGCTTACTCGGCCTGTTTCAATATAGTCTAAGGTTGATATATGGCCACTATTCGTTGGCCTTTCTATTAAGTCAGGGTCTTGTTGGGTTAAGCCAAAGACCATGGTGGTAAATGGAAGCTTTTTAAACAGAGCGGTTAATAAGTCAGCAGTATTCTGGTTTTTTTCTTGTACCCACAGGCCGATAGGGGCTTGAGATGGCTGAAAGCTTATGTATGAACCGAAGCGGTCTTTTGTAATGACACTTAATGCAAGCGGTTTGTTAGGCTCGCCGAAAACAACGAGTTGTTCCTTGCCTGAGCCAAAGTGCTTCAATAAAGGTTTAATAAATTGACAGCTTAATACAGGCGTATTAGGCCCTGATATATTTAGACTATCCCATGCGTTTGCATATTGGTCAAATGATGAAATAGGTAATAGTTTGCAATCCATTGTTAGCTCTTTATGGTTTCTTTAATTGTTGTAATCATCCAATCTAGTTCGTCTTGAGTCAGAGATTGATGGCAGGGAAATTGAAAAATTGTTTTAGATAGTTCGCAGCTTATTGGAAATTCTTCTGGAGTAATTTGTTCATCTAAATATTCACCAAAACGCCAAATTGGCACGCCTTTTTCTTTTAACGCAGAAAAGTGTAAGTCGGGATTATCGAATTTCAGTGGGTAAACTAATGGGGTAACGCCATCAGGACTAGATTCAAAAAGAGGTTCGCAGCCGGGTAAGTCTTTTAACGCGTTATGAAGCACTTTGTAATTATGCTGCCTTTTTGAACAGATGGAAGAATAGTTTGCCCGGGTTATGATTTGTTTTGAAAAGTAGGTTGAGTGGACGTTAATCCAGTTTTCATCTAGTCCAAAACCCCCTTCTGAAGATCCGGGGACACTCGTCAGTTTTTCGGAGCCAGAAACTGAACGTTTAATACTATTCCATAAGTTGTTTTTTACAGACAATAGTAGGTTTAAAAAAGTGCCCCTTTTACCTAGTCGTTTGAAGGAAATTGCTTTTTCAAAGGAGTTAATGGCTGATTTTAGTTGGAAAGGCAGGGTCGGTTTATTTAATGTAATGGTTGATACATCATGCTTGTCTGAGGCTAGAATGCCGCCATCGAGTACAGGAAAGAATTTCATAGTGCTGGCAATGGCGTAGTCACCTACCGTGCCGACTGGTTTGCTAGTAGTTTCACCAAAAAATGCGTGAGCACAATCTTCTATCAGAAAGATATTATGTTTGTCACAAAGCTGTTTTATGTCAGATAAATCTTGTGTAAACCCAAAAAAGTGGGTGACTAAAATAGCCTTTGTTTGCTTGTTAATTTTCTCGCTAATGTCTTTAATGTCTGGGCTGGTGTCTTTATTTACTTTGTAAAAAAAGACACTCGAAGTCAGTCGTAAAGCTGGCGAAACCATGGATTCACAATGATAAGAGGGGACTAGTACATTATGTGCGCTGGTTACCTGACATAATTCTAGTGCTATGGATAATGCGGCCCTTCCACTAGTGGTGTTAAGTTTGTATTGAGCATCAAAAATGGATGGCGTTTTGTGTTGGTGAGGTTTTGCCCAATATCCATCATCCAAAATGGGCGACAAGGGAATAAATGGAGGCGGAAAGTTATTAATATCCATGAAGTAAAGCGGTTAATCCATTAATGTTTATTGTGCAAAAGTATAGTCGAGATTTGTAAAATATGTCGTTTCAGTTTTGTGCTAAAGTTTAGCCACTTATTCAAATAATAATATAAACACTTTATGGAAAACCTGCTTTTCTTAGTGCACCGAATACCTTATCCACCAAATAAAGGTGACAAAATTCGTTCTTTTCATTTTTTAAAACACCTTTCAAAACACTTCAACGTTTTTTTAGGGGCGTTTATTGATGACGTTAATGATGCTGTTCATGAAGAAAAAGTTAAAGCACTATGTTCGAGTGTTAAATTAATAAATATTAACCCAAAAGTACGTACTTGTTTGAGCGCAAAAGGGTTGTTGACGGGTGAGTCGTTGAGTGTGCCGTATTATGATGTGGCACCAATGCATGACTGGGTTGCTGATACAGTTAGTGCGCATCAAATTAATAAGGCCTTTGTGTTTTCATCGGTGATGTCGCAATTTATTATGCCATATGAAAATATGAGTGTAATAGCCGACTTTGTAGATATTGATTCGGATAAATGGCGACAATATGCTGGCAAAAAACGTTGGCCAATGAGTTGGGTTTATAAGCGTGAGTCAGATCGTTTATTTGAGTACGAGAAAGAAGTAACCTTGAGGGCTGATAAGGTTTTGTTTGTTTCACAAAAAGAGGCTGATTTATATAAGACGTTGATTGGTGAAGGTTCAAGTGTTGTTGATTTTGTTAATAACGGTGTGGATGTTGATTACTTTATGCCAAGTGATGAGTTTGCTAGCCCTTATCCGGCGGATAAAAAAGTAATTTTATTTACAGGTGCGATGGATTATTGGGCTAATGCAGATGCCGTTATTTGGTTGGTAGACAATGTACTGCCAACGTTGCGTGAATTGGATGTGCCTGTTGTTTTTTATATCGTCGGGTCAAATCCGTCTGCCGCTGTAGAAACATTGCAAAAAAATAAAGACGTGGTGGTGACAGGAAGGGTTGAGGATATGCGACCGTACCTACAGTTTGCAGATGTTATTGCAGCACCCTTGCATATCGCCAGAGGGATACAAAACAAAGTATTAGAAGCAATGGCAATGGGTAAGTCCGTTGTAGCTACTACCTATGCGATGGAGGGAATAGATGCAGATACTAAAGGTGTTGTTGTAATTGATGAAGCTGATGGGTTTTCTAGAGAGTTGATACAAATGATGAAGATGAAATCTTTTGTTTTAGAGAACAGGGCGTTTGTGGAGGAACACTTTAGTTGGAAAGAAAGTGTGAGAAAGTTAGTGTCGTTTTTACAATAACGTTAAATTTTAGGAATGAATGGGTAAGGTTGAAAGCCCGCTTTTTCACGTGTTTTGTAATAGAGATTAAATCCGGGTAACTGTATATTTTCCTTAGCGATAATGACGTTGTTTGTAGCGGTTAGTTTTGTTAATTCGGACTTCTTATGGATCAATACATTGTGACCATTTCGTTCAAGAATGAAGGTGTTATCCGATAGTTCAATTGAGTTTTTTTGATACGGCATACTTTCAAGTCCAAAACCTATCATGTCACCGTTGGATGTAAAAGGTCCTTGCTGAAGTATGGAATTGGTGATTTTTAATTCGCCACCTTGAGAAATATCAATTAGGCGGCTGTCTATTGAGGATAGTGAGGCAATGATGCTGTTTTTTATGATTGTTTTACTTGATCGAGACTTGATTTCATGGCCTTGACTTTTAGCAGCAATAAATAGGCTGTTCGTTATGTAGAGTTCACCGCCATTGGTGTATATGCCGTGGGCTTGTCCATTCTTACCCAATTTTTCGAACCGACTGTCATTAATAGCTATTAACCCCGCATTTTTACCAGCTAAAAGGCCAGTTTGGCTGTCGTGAAAATATACGTGGTTTAGTTCGAGGTGCCTGCCTTCATGACGCACACAGGCTCCATTGTTGTGCCTTACCTTGATATGTCTGCATTCGATATTGCTGATAGTGGTGAAGTCACCCTTGGTAATAATAGCGCCTTTTCCTTCAGCTTGTGTGTTTTCGATGATGACATGCCCAGCTCCGATAATTTTTACGTAATTTGCTTTTACTATAAGTGGGTTGTGGTACGTGCCAGGGCCAATAATGACGGTATCACCATCTTTTATATGTGCTGATGCTTGTTTAAATGACGGGTAAGTTTTCGAGCCAACTTTAATGGTGTTTTCAGGGATGTTTTGTAATTTTTTTGGGGTCCAATGACCAAACTGGTTAATAATTTCTATTTCTAAAGAATCCTTTGGTTTAATGCTTACGCCGGCGAACACACTGGGAACGAAAGGTGAAAGGTAATTGATGGCATAGTTAACTGCTTTTTTGCTGAATTCAGGCTTAAAAAATAGGATGCCTGAGGCCATTAAATGTACTGTTATACTGGATACAATTAAATACCATGAGGCGAACTTTATAAATGCTTTCATATAATATTCAGTCTAGTAGAAATACAATTTTCCGAGAAATAATTTAATGTTGAAAAAAATATCTTTGGTCGTGGTTATTGCTATTGGCCATTGTACGCTAGCTATTGGTTCATCATTACCCGATACCATAGATAATATTAAACGGAGTGTTGTTTCTGTTGCAACCGTTATGTTGAGGCGATCACCTCGCGTGATTTTTTATGGCACAGGGTTTGTTGTTGCCAATGGAAATTATGTAATGACAAATGACCACGTTGTGCCCAAAAAAATAAAGCATGATAAAAACGAAGCATTGGTTGTATTTACGGGGGAAGGGAACCGACCTGAGCCGCGTGAAGCCGTTGTTGTTATGCGGGATGAACTGCATGATCTTGCTTTGTTGCGTATTAAGGGTAAGCCTTTAGCTGCCGTGACTATTGGTGATTCGAGTAAAGTACGTGAGGGTGAGCGTTACGCGCTAACGGGTTTCCCTATTGGCATGGTATTAGGGCAATATCCTGTGACCCATGTTGGTATTGTGTCGGGTAAGCCCCCCATTGTTACACCAGCGCCGTCATCTCGGCAATTAACGGCAGAGCAAATAAAACGTAATAGGCACCCATTCAAGGTGTTTCAACTAGATGCTATCGCTTACCCTGGTAATAGCGGCAGCCCGCTTTATGATGTGGATAATGGCCGTGTTGTGGGTATTGTTAACAGTGTATTCGTGAAAAAATCTAAAGAATCGGCGTTAACGTCACCTAGTGGGATTACTTATGCTATTCCAGCTGAATACATGACTCGGTTACTTAAAAAAGCGGGCGTGCAATAGAGCAAAATAATGTATTTCAGTTGGTTTCTACTAGTATGGACTATAATATTGTTAACAATAAAATGAGGGATGGGTTTTGGTAAAGTTAGAACAGATAAGAGCAATTGTTATTGCAGTTCTTGGTCTAGGTGAGGATGGTATTGATTTAGATGAGAACAGTGCGTTGTTAGGCGCTATTCCTGAATTTGATTCGATGGCAGTTGTGTCAATTTTAACGACGATTGAAGATCAGTATGATGTGTTTGTCGAAGATGATGAAATCAGTGCCGAAACATTCGAAACACTGGGAACACTACATCAGTTTGTTATTGAGAAATTAGCTGCATAATTAAACGTTATGCTCCAGCCGTATTTTTTAAAGACGCCTCAGGGTAATATCTTTATCCAATCCTTTGTGCCAGAAACCCCTAATGGCGACGTAGTGCTGTTTACCCCTCCGTTTGCCGAAGAAATGAATAAATCCAGACGTATGATGACATTATTAGGCCGTTCTCTTTGCGCAAAGGGGGTGTTAATGGTAAGTCCTGATTTGTATGGTACGGGTGATAGTGAGGGTGACTTTTCTGATGCCAACTGGACTATTTGGCAAAAAAATATTGAATTATTGGTGCAAAAGCTAAAAGAAGATGGGGTTAAAACGCTTAGTTTCGTTGGATTACGAATGGGTTGTTTGTTGATTAATGACATTATCTCAACGTATCAAATAATAGTTAAAGACGTGATTTTCTGGAAGCCAGTGACTTCGGGCAAACAAATGGTGAATCAATTTTTGCGCTTAAGAGTCGCCAATAGCATGATGGGTGGGCTTAAAGAAACAACAGCATCTTTGCGCGAACAGCTAATCAGTGACGGTGAGCTTGAGGTAGCCGGTTATAGTTTGAATGCGGGTTTAGTGTCTGCCCTGGATGAGCAAACAATGGCAAACAAACCTTTTAATGAGTCTATTAATTGGCATTGGTGTGAAGTGCTAGCATCAGATAATCAGCCAATACCTATGGCGAGCACAAAACTTATCAAAGATTTAAGTGGCCAGGGTATTGAAACTAATTTGCAGCAGTTTGTTGGGGAAAACTTTTGGGCTAATCAAGAAATTTCAGAAATCCCAGAGTTGATTTCAGCAACAAGTCGCATTTTATGTGGGGCTGATTGATGGGTGGTAACGAAGAATCGTTAGTGTTTACATGTGAAGGCGAGGAACTGGTTGGAATTATCCACCAGCCAAAAAAGCCATCTGGCTTAGGTGTTTTACTGGTTGTGGGTGGCCCGCAGTACCGAGTTGGTAGCCACCGCCAATTTGTAACGCTAGCTCGTTACCTTGCTGAACAGGGCGTTACGGTATTCAGGTTTGATTACCGAGGCATGGGTGATAGTGCAGGGCCCATGCAAGATTTTGAACAAGCTGGCGCAGACATTAAGGCGGCGACGGATGTTTTTTTAGAACATGAGAGTAATTTAACGTCCCTAACACTTTGGGGGTTGTGTGATGCGGCATCAGCTATTTGTTTTTATGCATCACAAGATGCCAGAATTAATAATTTAGTGTTATTGAACCCTTGGGTAAGAACGGAACAAGGTGAAAGCAAAGTTTTTTTAAAGGACTATTACCTAAAACGTTTTTTCTCTAAAGCCTTTTGGCAAAAAATAATGTCTGGTGATGTGAATGTAATGGCTTCTACCAAATCATTAAGCGAAAAGGTATTAGGTGTATTTAAAAAAGAACGAGAACCTAAAAAACAAGGTTTATTGCCCTTGCCTGACAGAGTGTTAAATAGCCTGGGTAAATACACCCACCCCATATTATTTATCTTTAGTGGTAAAGATCTAACGGCCAAAGAATTTATTCACTTGGTTGAAACGGATGTAAAAGGGCAAGCTTTAATGACGCAAGCTAATGTGTCTCGCGTAGATTTGCCTGATAGTGATCATACATTTTCACGAGACGAATGGAAAACTCAGGTGAATGTCGCAACACTAGGTTGGTTAAAAGCGCTGTGAAAAAAGTTTTGTTGATTGCTTACCACTACCCACCCGTTAGTGTTAGTAGTGGTTTGCAGCGTACCTTAAAGTTTTCCCAATATCTACGCAATTTCTCATGGCAACCTTCGGTGTTAAGTATTAACTCAATGGCGTATGAAAGGCAAAGTAATGGTCAGATGACTGAAGTGCCTGATGATATTATCGTAAAGCGTGCGCTGGGGTTTGACACGGCTAGACATTTTTCAATTAAGGGGAAATATCCGGGTTTTCTTGCTTACCCAGATCGCTGGGTTTCTTGGTGGCCAATGGCCGTGTTATCAGGATTAAGGTTGATTTGGAGAGGAAAGGTAGATGTTATATTTTCTACCTACCCTATTACTACTTCACATTTAATTGGCTGGACGTTACATAAATTAACCGGCAAACCCTGGGTGGCTGATTTTAGGGATTCTATGCTTGACGACAGTTATCCCGTAGACAAAAAAACTAGAGATGCTCATTGCTGGATTGAGAAAAAAATCATTAGTCATTGCACAAAAGCAATCTTTACAACGCCAAGCACATTAAAAATGTATGCGGAGCGTTACCCCGAATATTCGTCTGATAAATTGGCAGTGATAGAAAATGCCTTTGATGAAGGCAACTTTGAACAGGCTATTAGTGATGAAAAAACGGATATTAAATCAAATGATGTTATTCGATTAGTACATAGTGGCGTGTTATATCCATCTGAACGCGACCCTAGGTGTTTCTTTGATGCGTTGTCTGAGTTAAAAAGTGAAGGGACGATAAATGCCGGTGAGCTAAAAATCATTTTACGCGCGACAGGGCATGATGATTTATTTTTACCGATGATTGAAGAAAAAAATATCGCTGATATTGTTTTTCTTGAGCCCAGTGTGCCGTACGTTGATGCACTACAAGAAATGCTTGAAGTAGAAGGCTTGATGATTTTTCAAGCTGCAAATTGTAATCACCAAATTCCCGCAAAAATTTATGAGTATTTACGGGCTGAAAAACCTATTCTGGCATTAACAGATGAGGTGGGTGATACCGCTGGTGTGCTTAAACGCGCTAATGTAGGCATGGTGGTTGCTTTAGATAACAAAGATGGGATAAAACAGGGTTTACTTGATTTTGTTCAACAAATAAAAGCGGGTAGGGCTACTAAAGCAGATAAAACTGTTTGGTCTAAACATTCTCGTTATGCTCGTACCGAGCAGCTTGCGAAACTGTTGGATGAAATAATCTAAAGCAATTTAAGGTTATTTTTGGTCTTGGTTTAAGACATTATGGCAAAAAACTAAGGGGTAATTTGTGCGGAGTTAGGACCCCCTTCCCAGCCTTCCTCCTGCCAGGGGGAAGGAGTAGAAATTGTACGATTTTCTGGTTTTAATTTCCCCCTCCCTTTCGCCTTTAAGAAATAGAAAGTCTGCGAAATCATGGTTTAATCTTCCCCCACTTTAATGAGAAGGAGTAAAAAGTCTGCGAGGTTTTGGTTTTAGTCCCCTCCCACTTTAAGGGGGAGGGCTAGGGTGGGGGTGAAATGTTAGATACTCAGTGATGATGTGTATATTCGAGTTTACGCTCCCCCTACCAAGGTGTAGAAAGTCTGCGATATTCTCGTTTATTGTAGTCTAGCTAAACTAAAACTTCCTTAACCATCGGTTGGCTTAAAAATCCATGCGGGCTGGCTGAGAAACCATACGCGCCAGACTGAAACACGGCGACTAAGTCACCCCTTTGTATATTTGGTAGCAACATGTTGTCGGCAAGTATATCTAAGGGGGTACATAATGGCCCCACAATGCTGACTTCTTGTTTTTCTTGTGAGTCCATTTTATTAGCGATAGCAACGGGGTAGTTTTTACGTATAATTTGCCCAAAATTACCCGATGCGGCTAAGTGGTGATGAAGTCCTCCATTAGCGATAACGTAAGTTTTTCCTCTTGATTCTTTAATGTCTGTGACTTCGCAGATATAAACGCCTGCTGGCCCGACTAAAAAACGCCCTAATTCAATTACTATTTCTGCATTCGGTAGTTGTTTTTTGACATCAGGTAACAGCTTATTCATATTGTCCGCTACCGGTCGTAAATCAAGTTCTGACTCACCCGGAAAGTAGGGAATACCAAAGCCGCCGCCAATGTTTAGCAATTCGACAGGGGATGGCGCATATTTTGATAATGCTAACGCTAATTCAAAGGTTTTTTGATGCGCTTCAATAAGTGCTTCGGGTTTTAAGTTTTGTGAGCCTGAAAAAATATGAAAACCACGAAAATGAACAGGTAGGTTTTTCATGCTTTTCAACAAAGCAGGGACGCGTTCGGCATCAATTCCAAATGGTTTCGGGCCGCCAGCCATTTTCATACCAGAGGCTTTTAGCTCAAAGTCCGGGTTTACTCTAATGGCAACACGTGGTTCACGGCTCCCTTGTTGAGCAATACTAACAATTTGTTCTAGTTCAAATTCAGATTCAATATTGAGGGTAATGCCAGCTTCTATAGCTTGAGCAAGTTCGGTGCGCGACTTTCCTGGCCCTGCAAAGCTAATTTCATCAGCGGTTGTTGATGAGGCGAGTGCTACCTTCATTTCACCGCCAGAAGCTATATCTAAGCCATCCACAAGGGTAGACATGTAATTGACAACATCAGGCATAGGGTTAGCCTTCATGGCGTAATGCAGGCTGATCTCGGGAAAATACTGTCTGAATGTTTCCACCTGCGTAGTCATGATGCTTTTGTCATAGGCGTAAAAAGGAGTTTGACCTACTTGCGCAATAACTGCATTAAGAGAATGACCATTAACTTCAAGCAACCCGTTATTATTTGTAAAGGGAATAGTCAGGCAATGTTCAGGGCGTTTTGTCATGTGTTTATGTCGTTGAAGAGTTCAAGGTGTTGGTTTTTCAAAGAGGAACGGTCAATTTTTCCGTTTGCATTCTTTGGTAAGGGATTCATATATATTAATTTGTGCGGCACCATGTACAGAGGCAGGTTCTGTTTGCAATAAGAAAGCAGTTGATTTGCTTCGTGTAAATCATCCTTGGCATGATAAATTAACAAAACAGCTTGCCCAAGCGTTGGGTGAGGCAATCCAATAGCGGCGGCCTCGTGAATTAAGTCCGATGCGTGAACTATTTCTTCAATTTCTCCCGGACTAACACGGTAACCGGATGTTTTTATCATCTCGTCATTTCGGCCGAGGAAATAAAAGTAGCCATCGTTATCTTTTTTTACTATATCGCCAGACCAGACAACAGTTTCTTTTAAGGGTAGTTCAGTAAGTTGGTTGGGGCAGGGCTTGAAGCGTTCTTGAGTTTTTTTAATATCATTCCAATAGCCTTGGGCAACTAGTGAGCCGCGGTGTACTAGCTCACCTGGTTCATTCGCATCACATTCGCTACCGTCTGCACGAACGACCATTAAGTCGGCATTGGGAATAGGTTTACCCATTGATTCGGGCCGAATGGCAAGTTGTTCAGGTGGTAAATAAGTTGATCTGAACGCTTCTGTTAAGCCATACATAAGAACGATGTCTGTTTTTGGGAGGCAGGTTCTTAGCTTATTGCTTAGTGACGTTGGAACGGCGCCACCTGAATTGGTGATATATCGCAAACTATTTACAGCATCATCAGGCCATTGTTTGTCGCATAGTTGGTTCCATAGTGGCGGTACAGCTGCTAGGCCGGTAATTTTATATTTTGCAACGGCTTTAATAACATCATTTGGTAATAAATAGTCCATTAAATAGGCACAGGCACCCACAGAAAAAGCCGTGGTGAGTTGGCTTAGTCCATAATCAAAGCTAAACGGTAAAACGGCCAGCAAACGGTCTTCGGATGTATTGTTTAAATAGCTCGCAACACTCTTCGCACCTTCTACCATATTGCGGTGTGATAGCGACACGCCCTTTGGTTGTCCGGTGCTACCAGAGGTGTAAAGAATGCTGACAGTATCTTGATCGATTCTTGAATGCAGTGAAGCAGCTTCATTTAACTGAGTATACTCACTCCATAACGACAGTGAATAGGGCGTGTCTTTTTCTATGGGTGGTAGCTTATCGATTAATACTAAAGATTCAATAGAAGGGCATTTTTCTAGTTCGTCTAAGAGAATTTTTGCACGCTGGCTTGCGGTAATTAGGGTGGTAGCTTGGCAGTGATTGAGTATATAGCTAACTTGCTTGGGCTTTAATAATGGATTGACGGGTACAAAAACTCCACCAGCTAATGCCGTGCCAAATAGGGCAATAACCGTTTCAAACTGTTTGGGTAAATAAATAGCCACCCGATCATTGGGTTGCAATCCATTGTTGATGAGTGTGCGCGCGAACTTATCTACAGCAGCAGCTAACTGTTCGTACGTAAGCGTGTTGTCTTTTAAACAAACAGCAGGCGCGGTGGGTGATGATTTGGCGCGGTTAAAAATAAAATCAGTTAGTAAAAACAAAAAGACTCCGTGTATGAATTGCTTGCCTTAACAAAGTATAGCTAACGCTTTAAAGTGTATTATTTTAGCGTGCTTAATAATTTTTTAGCATCCACCTTTTCAGCAAAAGCATCAGGTAGTGAAACTAATTTTTCTAAAATAGCAGATGCATCCTCTTTTTTATCGAGGGCTATGAGTATTTGGGCTTGGTGAAATAAAATAGATGGGTTTTTAGGGTCAGGTTTTAGCGCCTTTCTTATCGCTATAAGTGCATTATCATTTTGTTGGTTTGCTAAATACACTGATGCTAGTGTGTCGTTTACTGCAGCTGCGTCCGGTGCAATAACAAGCGCCTTTTGGATAAGCTCTAAGGCTTTCTTCGGCTGCTTGTCTTTATAGAGCCATGCGAGGTTGTTTAAGGCAAGAATGTTGTTGTCTTGAAGCTTTAAGGCTTTTTCATATGAGCTAATGGCATTATCCGTTTGTTTTTGGCTTAATTGATAATTGGCTAGATTTAACAAAACAGAACTGTCTTTTGGATGCTGGGCTAACCAGTTATTCAGTAATTTTTCAGCGTCATTAGATTTGTTCATTTGGAATAACTGAAAAGCAAGTTCATTAACACTTTGAGAAGACGGGTATTTAGAATGCAACGTTTGAAGTGTGGCTAACGTTACGTCAGGTTGTTTGGCTAGTCTTCCTGCTGTTGCTTGTAATTTTAAAACCGCTGGATGATTGGGCGCGAGTTCTTTTAAATGAGCTAGGTGCACTTTAAATGCTGCCGTATCTTTTTGTTGAAGGGCTATGCTTGCCAACTCAAGGTGTGCAGGTAATATTTTATTGTTATCTGTTACAACCTTGTTAAGATCTTTGATGGCCGCTTCAAGCTTGTTTGAAGCACGAAATGCTTTTGCACGTAATAGTAATGCCTGCACCATCTCGGGTGATTTTCTTAAAATTCTGCTGGATTCGGAAATGCTGTCTTCAAATTTACGTTGCTGAAGGTGAGCCATCGCTGTAATTAATAAAGTAGCCGGGTCGTTGGTATTGGGCGTCGCATTTTTATTAATAGTGAGTAGGGCTTTATCCGGTTGATTCAATGTTAAGTAATAACGTGATAGCACTAATTTAGGTTGTATAGCATTTGGGTGGGCATCGATGGCCTGGTTCAGGTGTTTCACAAAATCATCTGAATTTTTATCTAGCGCATCCAGTGCTGCCAAGTTTATTAATGTTTGAAGGTGATTTTCATTGTGCGTTAGTATGTTTTGGAAAAACTGACGTGCGCTTTTTGTATCTTTATTTTGTATAGCAATTTGCGCCAGTTTCTCATTAGCTGTACGATTTCCTGGTTCAGATTTGAGTACAGTATTGAAGGTGTTCTTGGCTTCATCAGTGTCGCCTTTTGCCAAATAAACGGTGGCTAGTAAGTTCTTGGGTCCTGCATCTTTTGGGTTGGCGGCTACATATTTATTAGCTGTTTCAAGCGCTTTGGCAAAGTCTTTTTGTTTTACATAGCTAAGAACCAAGCTGATATTGGTTTGAGGCAAATCTGGGTTAATGCTGTAGGCGACTTCAAATTCTTGTTGCGCCTCTTTTACATCACCACCGGACATAAGGCCAATGCCTAATTTCAATCGGTTTGTTGCAGAATCAGGCGATTTTTCGGTCAAGCGTGAGAGTATTTCTACACCCTCATCATTTTTACCTTGTTGAATAAGCGCAGTTGCCAGAATGTTAGACGCATCTGTGTCATCAGGGAAAGACGCAACAATAGTACGCGCTAAGGATTCGGCTTTGATAAAGTTCTTCTGTTTTATATTAATAAGTGCTAATAATTTTTGACCAGAAACAGCATTGGGAACGCTCCTCAAAAATTGTTTGGTGTACTCTTTTGCTTGTGAAAGGTTATTTTTTTGGTAATGAATAAGCCCTAAGCCGTATTCTGCACCCGGGAATTTTATGTTGTCTGAGCTAATGGCCAGCTCAAAAGCGGGTTGTGCTAAATCGGGTTTCGCTGTCTTTAGATAAGCAATACCCTGTAAAAAATTAGCCAAAGGGTTTTTCGGTACTGCTTTTAAGACAATATCCAAGTCTGCTTGTGCATCCGCGTAATTTGCCTGCATAACGCGCGTTTGTGCGCGTTTGAGGCGGCTAATAAAACTATTGGGTTGTTGTTCTAGTAATTCGTTTAATAGAGTTTCAGCGCTTGCAAAGTCTTTTTCTTGCATAGCAATATCAACTTTGAGTTGTTTAGCATCAACATTGTTTGGGTTTTGTTTTAAGGCTTGGTCAATGAGTAATGATGCTTGATTAGAATCACCATGAACCATACGCAATTTGGCTTTAACCAGTAAGGCATAGCTAGAGTTCGCATCTGCCAATAAAGCATCATCTAATAATGCCTTGGCTTTCTTTAATTCATTCTTCAATAACCGCGCTTCAGCTTGCGCTGCTAGCACAATAGCAATGTTTTTTCGCTCTAGGCCGGTCGTTGGTAAAAATTCAAGATCATTGATTTCATTCGCCTTAACCATGGCTTGGGCCAATAATGGGGCCACTAAGTTGATGTCTACTTTTAATGATCGAGCTTTAGATAATTCTTTAAACGCTTCACCAAACTGATTGGTTTCGAAATAAGTTTTGCCTAGTAAATAATGCGCTTGTGGGTTCTTGGCGTTGGCTTTGACTGCATTTTTTAGCTCAATTAGAGCAGATTTGGTATCGTTATTAGATAAGTATTCTCCGGCTTTCTTAAGGTAATCCTCATCAGACTGACCTAAACTGCAAGCAGTGATGAAAAGAAACAATAGAATGGATAAGATTAGTTTGAGTGCGTTTTCCATAACATAGATACCTGTTGTTGGTCAGTAAAATTAATCTTAATAGTATAGTATTAATTATGTTAATTATTTTGGATTTTGATGGATTCTCTCTTTGACCATTTTTTTGGAACAAAAATAAATATCTTGATGGTGTGTACAGCTAATATCTGTCGTTCACCCATTGCCCATGCGGTTCTTAGGGAGATGGTGGATGCTAAAGGATTGGCAAATAAAATTACTGTAGAGTCCGCAGGTACCCATGTTCCTATATCGGGTTTGTTACCCGATAAGCGTTCCTTAATGGTGTTAAAAGAAAATTCAGTCACTATAAAGAAACTTAAAACGCGCCCATTTTTAGTGAAAGATATTAAAAAATTCGACTATATTCTGGTGATGGATAATAAAAACATAGAGACTATTCAGCAACGGGTCGGCATGAATGCACCTAATGTAAATCTACTACTTGAAGGTGGCGTGGATGTACCAGACCCTTACTATGCTCACCCAGATGAGTTTAGGCATGTTTTTAGCTTAATAGAATCAGCCTGCAAAAACTTCTTAGACAGGTTAATAATTGAACATAACTTAGACGTGTCTTAAATAAAATGGAATTTAATTATTCAGAGGCATTTTCAAGAAATATTGGCTGGCTAACAGAAAGTGAGCAATTATCGCTAGCCAATAAGCGTGTCGCTATTGCGGGGTTAGGTGGTGTGGGTGGTAGCCATTTATTAACACTGGCTAGGCTTGGCATTGGCCAGTTTAATATCTCTGATTTAGACACGTTTGAGTTAGCTAATATGAATCGACAAGCCGGTGCCAGTATGAGCACACTGGGCGAAGAAAAAATTGATGTGCTGGAACGAATGGTGAAAGACATTAATCCTGAGCTCATCATCAATAAATTCCCCAACGGCGTAACACTTGAAAACTTGGATGATTTTTTAGACGGTGTGGATGTGTACATAGATGGCTTAGATTTCTTTCAGTTGGACATTCGGCGCGCGGTGTTTAAAGCTTGTTATGAAAAAGGTATTCCAACAGTTACTGCAGCACCAATCGGTATGGGAACAGCATTACTGATATTTTTACCCGGAAAAATGTCGTTTGATGATTATTTTCAATTGGAAGGGTATTCTGAAACTGAGCAATACATACGTTTTCTAGCAGGATTAGCTCCTTCAATGATGCATGCAGGCTATATCGCAGATCAATCGCGGGTGGATTTCGGCAATAAAAAAGGCCCTTCAACGCCCATGGCATGTGATTTTTGTGCGGGTATCGCGGCAACGCAAGCGTTAAAGCTATTGTTAAAACGGGGGAAAGTCGTCGCTGCGCCACATGGTCTACATTTTGATGCGTATAAAAATAAGTTTAAAAAAACGTGGCGGCCCATGGGGAACAATAACCCGTTACAACGTCTACTTATTAAAATAATAAAAGCTAAGTTAGCTAGCTCGAAGCGTTAATCTTTAATGGTCACAACATCCATAACATTGAGTCGCTTAGAACGAACAGCTTGTTTTTGAGGATAGCCGACTCTAAGCAACATACAAAGGTTTCCACCTTCCTTTAAATTAAATATTTTACGGGTTTGTTCTTCTAATGTAGTTGCTTGAGCCACAAGCCTACTTGGAACTGCATTGCTATGCAGTCGTGTAATTTGATCGGTAATGACAAAATAGGGGTGTACAGCAAGGCCTGCATTGTTAAGTTGCAACCAGAGTGCAAATAAATCCCTACCGGTTTGTAGTTGGGCTTCTGGCGTATTATCACAGCTAAAAGCCATTAAGCCAGGTGCTTTAGCAATAGGCTTTGCTTCTATTGCCGCCATTATTTTATACATGCCCAGCTTATTGAGTGTTTGAGTGCGTTGCCATGGGGCAATAAACTTCATGAACATGCTGCCCAGTGGGGGTAAATCTAAGGTAGATACATGTAGACCATCTTCATGACGTTCTCGTTTGCCAAAACGTAAACTTTGCATGAGCCACTCGTGAACTTCGGGCGTTTGAAAGCGTATTTCAGAGGCTGATTGTATTAACGAACTAATTTCATTAATGCTTGTTTTGTCATCAAACCAGCTAATGGTTGTAGAGCTGGCATTTAACGTTGCAATTAAAGCATCAATAATGTTTTTTTCGGCTTGTTGGGTTTTATAGGCAAATCGATTGGTATGTCTATGCTGTAAAAAAGAGTCTTTTTTAAGTGTAAATTTTTCTGACACCTCTTGATCAAAGCTGAAACAAGCATATGAAGTAAAGTTGTTAGACAACTTCAACGTGGTATCAAGTGTATAGCTGATATTGTGTTCAATGCAAGTTTGTACGATGGCTTCTATCGCGGATCCCATGCTAAGCAGGGTGGCAATATTATCCGCAGCAAATGTTTTGTTTAACACGCGATGCGTATCGTAAGTGATGGTTATTTTGTTTGAGCTAATAATAAAGCGCCAAGATTGGCTATTGTCTGCAGACGGGGCGTTATGGGCTACTTCGCATAGCTGGAGTAGTTGTTCTTGGTTCATCTTATGCCTTACGTTATTCTTTACTTGATTATAACGGGTTTTAGATAAACAAAAAAAAGCCCTTCAAAAGAAGGGCTTTTAGTTTTACAGCGTTAGCTTAAAATTAAGCTTTGCGACGTAAGCGTCCCATGCCTAACAAGCCAAGGCCTAGAAGTGCTAGAGAAGCAGGTTCAGGAATACTGTTACCTGATAAGTCCAAAGATCCAAATAATGGAAAACCAGGAAGGTTTAGAGGACTAGTTTGGAATGATGAAGTGAAAGCAAAGTCTGATCCGCCAGATTTGGTATTCGTATCAAAGTTACCTGCGGCAATACCACCAGTAACATCAAGAAAGCCAGATCCTGATCCATTAATATTAGCTGGGTCGAATAAGTTAGTAGCAAACCCATTTAAAGAATCACCTGTTAGTGATAGGAACAATACGCCATCGCTTGCATCGCCAGCTGCTGGTGCTGCTTGATTATACTCTGGAGTACTATCAACCCAAACATTGACTGCAACATTGTTGAAATCAAATAAAAATGAGCCTGGAGCACCAGAAGGTATTGCGCTAATAAGATCAAAAGAAAAGTCGAAAGTTAATTCGCAACTTGGGCAAAAAGACGCTTCGCCAAGGCCGTTTACTTGTGTAATCACACCGAAACCAGTTACTGTGTCGCCAACTTGTGCGGCAAAGCTTTCGAAAGTGTTACCATTTGATGAAAAGTCTAGAGCTGAGTCCGGATCCCAAACTACGCCGCCAACGTTAATTGGTGCAGCCATTGCCATGCTAGATGCAGCTAGTAATGTTGCTCCTGTTAATACTTGTTTAATATTCATGTTTATCTCCGTTATAATTTACTAAGCAATGTTTGCTTGAAAATAAATAATGCAGATGCCGTGCCAAGTTTTACTATTATCGATAAATAATCAATTAAGTTATTGAAATTAAACGATAATAATTTAATGAAATAAAATTCAGCGTTTCATTCAAATTGATTTAAAATTCTTATTTGTAAAATAAATTGACAGTTGTGAAGCCTTATAATGCGATTTTTAAGCCTAATTGTCATTCAAGTTGATGATGGTTGTTATTATAACCCGTGGTCTTAAGCAAAATATTGTAGTTTGTACTAAACTTACGCGACCATATATAGAATTGGAAATGGATTCAATCACTTTCTTCATTAAACATAAGGGTAAATTAAATGTATAAGGGAATACGCACAACTTCTAACCTATTAATAATAGGCTTATCGTTGCTTTTATTGGTAGGTTGTAATAATAACTTATCCGAAACGGAATATTTAGCAAAGGCCCGCAACAGCCTTGAAGAGAAGGATATACAAGCAGCAGTCATCAACATAAAGAATGCATTGAAGTTGAATGCTGGTAATCAGCAGGCGCATCAGATGCTTGGAAATATCATGTTGTCGTCTGATTCCCCTGCATTGGCCGAGGTTGAGTTTGAAAAGCTTAAGCAGTTGGGTGCAGATAAAAACCTTTGGAGTACTGGGTTAGTAAAAGCCAAGTTGCTACAAGGCAAATTAGATGACGTGCTTAGTTTTGATGAAGGGACGCTCAACGGTAAAGATGCGGTTGATGTGCTGGCTTATAAAGTAATGGCGACTGTTCAGCAGAAAAAACTGGACTTGGCGAGTGGTTTTATTGAACAAGCTGATAAATTAGCTATTAAATCGACTGAATTAGAACTAGCAAAAATTCGTTTTTTTGCCAGTTCAGCTAAATTTGGTGATGCAAGGCAAGTGATTGAAGGTGTATTAGCAACAAACCCAGAACAATATGATGCCTTGTTGTTATTAGGTGATATTGAATTACACGAGAAATCATTTGAAGCGGCAGAAAATGCTTATGCCAAGGCTTATAAAAGCTCACCTGAGCGCTCGCAGGCATTAGTGCAGCTTGCTAGTGTTCAGTTAGCACGAAAAGACGTTGACTCAGCACAACAGTCTATTAATACCCTGTTAAAACGCTACCCAGAACATTTAAAGGTTAATTTATTGCAAGGTAAGTTATTAATTGAGACAGGGCAGCGCGTTAAAGCATTGCCGTTTATTGAAAAGGCAGCAAATTCTGATTATTCACCACTGGATGCTTACTTTTATGCCGCAATGCTTCATTTGGAAAATGATCGGTTAGAGCAAGCCGATCAGTTTGCGCGGCAGTTGTTGTCGAAAGCACCAAGGTCTGTTATGGCAACGTTGTTAAAGGCCAATATTCTGTTAAAGCAGCAGGCATTTAAAGAAGCACAGGGTTTATCTTATAAGGTTGTGCAGGCCCAACCAGAAAACATCAGTGCTTTAAATATTTTGGCAACAGCACTATTGCAACAAGGCGATGTTAAAGGCGCACTGACTTATTATGAAAAAGTAGTTAGTTTGCAACCTAACGACACTAAAGCACGATTAAGGTTAGCAGAAGTGCTGGTTAATGATGGGCAGTTTGCTAAGGCAAATGAACAGGTGAACACGGTTTTGTCAGTAGATGCTAAGAACGTATCTGCTATTAGTGTGAAGGCAAGGAGTGCCATTGCTCAAGGGCATACCGATAAAGCATTGGCCTTGATTGCGGATTTAAAAAAACAAGCGCCAGTTAAGGCCTTCCCTTATTTGTTGGAGGCCCAGTTGTTTCAATCAACTAATCAGCAAGCGTTAGTTAAAGGTAGTTTGCAAAAAGCATGTGACGTTGAGCCAGATGATGCGAAAGGGTGTTTGGCGTATGCCGGTGAGCTGGTGAAAGAGAAAGCCTACGGCGATGCGCTTGAGACATATGAGTCAATCCTATCTACCCAGCCGAAGCATTTAAATGCAACGTTAGGGAAGGCTAAAGTGTTAGCACTGCAGGAAAAATTTGCTGATATGGAAACATGGTTACAACAGGCAATAGCAACCTTTCCAAACGTAACTCAACCGAAAGTTGTTCTTGGGCAATATTACTTGTCTCAAGGGCAAGGTGATAAGGCGGCTTTGTTATTTAATTCCACAGATAAGACGTTAGTGTCTGATCCTGCTTTTTTGCAGATGTTAGCCTCAGCACAGCTTGAAACGAAGCAGTATAAAAAAGCGAACTTAACGGTGAGTAAATTGTTAGGGATTCAACCTGACAATAAGCAAGCACAGATGTTAAATGCGTTAGTGCAAAGTTCGTTAGGTAATACAACAGAGGCTGAGCAAAAACTAAAGGCTTTGTTAAAAGCTGAGCCTGATAGCCCAGTACTAAAAATTAGCGTTGCTAAGGTGCTTTATAAGCAGAAGAAGTACGCAGAAGCTGAGCAATTGCTGAATAGTTTGCCTAAAGAACAGGCTGAACAAGAAGGTGTATTGCAATTACGATCTTCGTTAGCCTTATCTCAGGGAAACTTTGCTCGGGCGACTACGTTGGCACAAAAGGCGTTTGACAAGAACCAGTCGAGTGGAAACGTGTTAATGCTAGCACAGCAATTATGGCGAGAAGGTAAACATGATAATGCCTTGTCGTTAATGACTGACTGGTTAGGCAAACATGATGATGACATACGGGTGCGTACTGAATTAGCCGCCTTGTATACGCAAATAGGAGAACAAGCGAAGGCTGATAAAGAGAATGAAGCCATATTGAAGCAACAAGGTAATAATGTTCTTGCTTTAAATAACTTGGCTTGGAGTTATAAAGATAGTCAGCCAGTTAAAGCCTTAGAATTAGCGTCTAAATTAAACGACTTGCAGCCGGGTGTTCCTGCGTTTTTAGATACATTAGCGCTGGTTCAGTTAAAGAATGGTGATGCTGATTTGGCCTCACGGTATATTGAACAAGCCATAGCTAAACAGTCGGCGCCTGCCTTTGTTTACCATAAGGCGATGATAGATGCAGAAAAAGGTGATTGGTTGTTAGCGATTAAAGACTTAACTGCGTTACTTGAAAAAAAGACTGCTTTTGCAGAACGTAAAGAAGCGGAGGCTTTTTTAACTAAACTTAAAGCTGGAGAATAGTTATTTAGTTAGCCAAGCTTGAAATGGCTCTTTGTGTTGAAACCATAAGGCAGATAAAATGCCTATGATGTCTAGTATTAAGTCTGACACTGAGCCATATCGACCAGGTATGCTAAGTTGGTGGAGTTCGTCAAGTATTGCAAAACTGATACATATCAATAACAACGCGGCTGATTTTTGATGGGTTGTTAGTTGTGTTGGGTTTAATGCCCAAATCCAACTTAAACCAAGGCCGGCAAATAAAGGGATATGCAGTAAGTTTTGTATAGAGCTTGGAATAAGCGACAAAACGAATGTTGGAATGGACTCGCTAGTATCTCCTGGTATGGAAGACAATAGCAAAACACACAGCATGTAAGCTATAGGTAATGTGAATCTAGGCATTGAGTGAGTTTTGGATGGTTGTTACAAAAGTAAGCAATTTTGTGTGTATTGTCTAAAATTAGAGTGTGAATAAATTATATATGAAGTGTTTTAGCGATGACGATTAAAATTAAAATAGCACGTACGGCTAAGGAAATTGATGATGTTTTTCGTCTTCGGTATGACGTTTACGTTCGTGAAGAAGGAAAATTTGGTGGTGAAGAGAACCCCAATGGCCGGATTATTGACCATTTTGATGCCGTGCCTGGTGTGGCAAATGTTATTGCTTATTCTAGTGGTGAGCCAATTGCAACTATTAGAATAAATGGTAATACAGATATTGGCTTACCGGTAGAAGAGTTTTGTGATATTTCTGAGTTCAAGAAAAAAACATTGCTTGAAAATAAACATGCCGTTTTTGGTAGCTCTGGTATGTTGGCGGTCAAAAAAGAGTGGCGGAATAAACGAAAGGTTTTTTATGCGCTTTTAAAAACGGCTATTGGTGCTGGCACAAATTGGAACGCATCACACGTTATCGTCACTGTTAAGAAAGAGACACTTTCTTTATATGGTCGGATTGGTTTTGAAATTATTGGTGAGAACCAATGGAATGAAGACGCTCAGGATGAAGTGATACCCATGGCTGCACCTTATCCACTAGTATATGGGTGGGCTTTTGGCGACATATCAGGCAAGTTGTCGCCATTTTGGGTTGAGAAATTGGGGAAAATTTCAGAACGTATTTTGTTGGAGCCATCCGAAATTCTATTTAATGAGCATGATGACGCAGATGAGGCATATGCTATTGATAACGGTTGGATGTCGATTTCTAAACATGATGCACAAGATCATGAATTGATTCTGGCTAACCTTTCCCAAGGTGAATTATTTGGTGAGTTAGCATTGTTAGAAGGTGGTGAACGTTCGGCAACCGCAACTGCGATAACGAGCACAGAGTTAATTGTTATTGAGAAAGCGAAGTTATTAGAGGAAACCAAGAAGGACCCGGCTCAGCTGTTAGAACTATTACAATACTTTGCAAAGCGTGTGCGTGAAACAGATGAGTTTTTAATGGTTCATTCGTTTGCGCCGCAAACCAGTCGTGTGAAGTATGCTCTTAGATTACTTTGGGAAAGTGCTCAGCTAGATAGGAAGTCTCCTGGTGCTCGGATAGCAAAGGTAGGGGTGGATACTATTGCGACGCACTCTCAAATTAGAGAAAGTGAAGTGTTAGCAGTGCTTGAGATAGAAAAAATGGACGGAAGGATTGAATACGGGAAAAAATTCGTACGTTTCTTAAAAGAACCCGATGCCAGTGTGAAAAGAGTGGAGTTATCTGATCAAGATAACCTTATTAGAGTGACCGGTTAAGGACTGATTTCAGCCAACGAAATAATAGACCGAAATACGATTTTATTGGAATGGGTTAGGCCAAAGCAGTTTAATTGAGTATTTTTTTCAAAAGGTTTATTTTCAATCAAAATATAAAGAGGGCTGTTGCTTTTTAGTTGATTGATTTCTTCGTTATTGATGCTTATTTTATGCTGAGTGTAAACCGAGGGGTTTTCACTGAATTTGATGCCTTCTAAACGAGCCTTTTCTAACAAAGCAGATGAGATAAAGCTACAAGGGAATATACTTGGAAAGTTAACTTTGTTTTCAACTTCATCTATATAGTCTGATTGTTCTATTAAGCAACCAGTAAGAAAATTCTTTGCATTGCTGGTTGTGATGTATTTCTTTTTCATAAAATACCGCCCATCTAGCACAATGCTTCTATCAGCTGTGCGTGATAAGTCTTCTAATGCTGAAAAACCGGCAGTTGCTAGATATAGCGGTTTGTTGGTATCTTTTTTTTGCCCTGTAAGAACAAGTCGTTCGTTGTTTTTTATATAGACTCGGTTACTAAGAGAGTTTTGAGTTTCATTTTTGCGGCTTTTATTAATATTTAGTTCGAACGTGTCTCCGGACTGAATAGCACCAGCAAACATAAATTGATAGTTGTCGTATAGGTATGTGTTTTTGGGTGTTGGGTTTTCGTTAGAGCGTAACGCTTTGATTTTATCTATAATAAAGGCTTCTAGTTGAAACCCTAGCAATATAGGGCCATTAAAGGGGTTGTTGCGGACGGTTTTCCATTTGTTTTTATCGTGGAATAAATTAAAGTCATCCGTGGCATTGCGGGCTATGTCCAAATGAATTTGTTCAAAAACAAATTGGTTTTGTTTTGAATGAATAGGAATAATGTTGGAAGGTTGAGTCGCCATCTTAAGGTTAGTTAATACTATTGGCTTTCGCTAATGCCGTGTTTTTCCATAATGCTATACAATGTTGGGCGAGTAACGCCTAATCCTTTAGCGGTATTGGAAATATTCCATTGATGGTGGTTTAGTGCGCGGCGAACAGCATTACTTTCGGCTTCGTCTTTAACTTGTTTTAAATTAAGCGGAAGGTTGCTGGTTTCGATGTCTTCTAACTCAAGATCTTCAGGAATGATGTTTTTACCATCGGCTAAAATAACAGCTCGCTTTACTTTGCTTTCCAGTTCTCGAACGTTACCCGGCCATGAGTGGCTATTAATTGCATCAACCGCCTCTTGTGTGAAGCCTTTAAGATTCTTCTTAAACTCGTCGTTGAATTTATCTAGAAATGCATGGGCTAGTAGAAGCGGATCACTTTCACGCTCATTTAATGGTGGGATTTTTATTGTTACCTCGCTGATACGATAAAATAAATCTTCCCTAAATTTGTCTTGTTGAATATGTTCTTGAATGTTTTGGTGGGTCGCGCAAATAACACGTACATCGATAGGAATTTCTTCCCGCCCACCAATACGTTCTATAACACGTTCTTGAAGAAAGCGAAGTAATTTGGCTTGTAGCTCAAAAGGCAAATCACCAATTTCATCTAAGAATAAGGTACCGCCATTCGCATGTTCGATTTTCCCTATGGTTTGTTTGCTTGCCCCTGTAAACGCGCCTTTTTCGTAACCAAATAGTTCGCTTTCCAGTAAATTAGCAGGGATAGCAGCACAATTGATAGCTACCATTTTATTGTCTGCGCGAGGGCTAAGGTCGTGTAGTGCCCGTGCAAAGACTTCTTTGCCTGTTCCACTGGCACCAAGCAAGAGTGTACTGACATCGGACGGCGCGATTTTTTCAACGGTGCGACAAACTTTGGCCATTTCGGGGCTGTTTGCAATGATGCCATTCAGTGGTGAAGCACTAAATTGTTGTAGTTTTATGTTTTCTTGTTCTAGTTCATAAACACGGTAAGCTCGTTCTACGGTTAAGGTAAGGATGTCTGATTCAACAGGTTTCTGGTAAAAATCAAATGCGCCCAGTGCAATGGCTTTCACTGCATTGCTTCGATCATCATTGCCGGTGGCAACGATGATTTTTGTCTCGGGGGCTAGAGATAATATTTCTTCAAGCGTCGCAATACCTTCGGTTGCACCACCAGGATCTGGTGGTAGGCCAAGGTCAAGCGTGACAACTTGTGGATGATGACGCCTAAAGAGTTCCATGGCCTGTTTTCGGTCACCGGCTATTTCCACTTCAAAGTCATCAAAGCACCAGCGTAACTGGCTCTGTAGGCCCGGGTCATCTTCAACTATTAATAAGCGTTTATCTGTCATAGTGTTATTCGTTATCTGAAAGTGGCATGGTGAATGTGAACGTGGTGCCTTTTCCTAAGGCGCTGGAGACTTGTATATTGCCTCCAATCTTTCGAATATATTCTCTGCTTTCAAACATACCAATGCCCATGCCAGTTAATCCCTTGGTGGAATCAAAGGCGTTAAACAATTTGTTTTCTATAAAGTTGGTGTCCATCCCAATTCCATTATCTTTAATGGTAATTCTAGCTGAGTTTTCCAACTTTACTGTATGGATTTCAACAAAGCCTTCATCATTCGTGGCTTCTTGAGCGTTTTGTACAAAGTGACCTATGACGGTAGAAAATTTTATGGGGTTTGCTGATATTCTTAGGTCAACTTCGCTGGATAACGTTGGCGTGGGCTTTAGCTTCGAATGGCTTGATACAACCCCTTGTAGAATAGGGGTGAGTTGAAAAGTTTCTACGGATTCATCATTGACGCCAGTCCGAAGTTGTTTCATTAAGGCGGTCATTCGTTCAACGGAGTTCTCGACAGTGCTGATGACATCATCAACAAATGCAGGCTTATGCTTATGCTTTTCTGCATTCGAAATAAGGAGTGACAATTGACCTAAGATGTTTTTTAAATCATGCACAATGTAAACAGATAGGCGATTAAATGCTTCGAATTGCCTTGCCTGAGTTAGAGCGCGGTTCGTTTCATATTGAGAGAGGTTCACTGCTACTTGGAAAGCGGCCATTTTTATTAAATCCCTATCTTCCCAATTTAAGCTGGGTTGTCCGTGAGAGTGCGCTATTAGCATGATCGCGATTAATTCATTATTGAACTCAATGGGAATCAGCAGCCATGCATCTGGAATACTTAAAAAGTACGGGGGTATGTCAATTTCTTCATAGGCAGCGGGGTTGTTTTTGTATTCGTCTAAATCAATAATCCAATGGTTGTTTTCGAAGTATTTGCTAACGCCTTTAAATTGTTCCGAAGGGGCGGAATCTGGAGCAGGCATGTTCCAGTGGGAAATAATGTCAAAATGGTGTTGGTCGCGTTTAACCCACATCAATCCGCCAGGGGAATTAAGCATGGTAGAAATGGCGTTCGTGCAATTATCAGGAAGAGGGTAGCGGTCGTCAGAGAGTGTTTTGGTGAACGATAACCACTCTTCTCGGTAATCATATTTAAGATTATAAAAATGTTTGCTTAGAAAGACTTGAATTTGTGCGCGTATTTTTCCGGAAAATAAAACAAGAACTAATAAGCTGATGGCACCAAATAAAAATACGACTTGTAAGGTCGTTCCCCAATCGCCACCGAAATATTTAAGGGCGTAGCCAACACCCGACATGGCTAATAAATAAACCCCCGCCCCGACAATGGTGACAGAATGAAACAACATTTGTTTTGATACATGGATGCCTGTATTCCATTTAGGGTTTCTTTTAATTGATATGGCGATTAACGGAATAGCTATAGCATTAACTGCTCCACGCGCGGCCCATAAATTTGGGTTGATGGCGTTGAATAGTAAAGCATCAGAAAAATAGAAAATATCGTATACAAAACAGCCACCTATGCCTAAGCATAAGTGCTTTATTGCCCAGCGGCCTTCAGGTCGAGCGTGCCTATAAACTTGTTCTATGAGAACCAAACCGCAGATGGATAAGATTATCCAAATGGTCAATGCTATTGAATTAAATTGGTCTTCGCTAAGCGTCGTTAGTAGGCTATTTTCAGATTTTATAAATGCAAAAATAGCAATGAAAATGGCAATGAAAAATAACTTTTCGTTGTTGGTTACGTTTGGCTTATCTGTGTTGTCACTATTTGTTTCATCATGGCTTTGCAGTACGACATATAAGAAATATAACCATGATGCGCTTTTAAAAAGTTCGAAGAAGCTATTCAAGGCAAGATTCGTGTCTTGCAATAAAATCGAAGCAACTATCTTCCCGGCCCACAGCAAAGAAGCAAAACACGCGGTTATTAATAATGTGCGGTAAATCCGCGCTTTCCAAGATAAGGCTAGCATCAAGAGCAATGCTAGGAAGCCGATGAACGTTATCGCATGGCTCGTTAAACTGGCTGTTAAAATAATATTCATGGTGATATTGCGATGAGTGTTATCTTTTTGGTGAGATATAAATAGTATAGGTTAAAATTATCGCTCAAGTGTTTGACGAAACGTTATTCACCGTCTACTTTTAATGTATTACGTTCAAAAATAATTTTAATGTCTACTTATACAATAACATGTGAGCAATTAAAGCTTTCACCGAAGACGTGGTTAATTACCGGTGTGGCTGGGTTTATCGGTTCAAATTTGCTAGAAACGTTACTGAAATTAAATCAACAGGTTGTTGGTTTAGATAACTTCTCTACAGGATTTCAATCTAATTTAGATCAAGTCAAAGAACTCGTTGGTGAAGATTGCTGGCAAAACTTCACGTTTATTGAAGGTGATATTCGCGAATTGGCTGATTGCCAAAAAGCGGTAAAAGACGTAGATTTTGTTTTGCACCAAGCCGCTTTAGGTAGTGTGCCGCGTTCATTAGCAGACCCAATAATAACCCATCAATCTAATTTAAACGGCTATCTGAATATGTTGGTGGCGGCGAGAGATGAGGGAGTTAAGCGTTTTGTCTATGCGGCATCGTCATCAACGTATGGCGATCACCCGGCTCTACCCAAGCAAGAAGATCATATTGGCAAGCCGCTGTCGCCTTATGCGGTAACCAAGTATGTCAATGAGTTATATGCCAACGTGTTTGGCGATGCATATGGCACTCAATCTATTGGCCTAAGGTATTTTAATGTGTTCGGCAAAAGACAAGATCCTAAAGGCGCTTACGCGGCGGTTATTCCATTATGGATTGGGCAGCTAATGTCTGGCACAGGTTGTAAAATTAACGGTGATGGTGAAACATCACGCGATTTTTGCTTTATAGATAACACCGTGCAAGCCAATATATTGGCAGCTACGACAAACAATGTTGAAGCAGTCAATCAGGTATACAACGTGGCGGTGGGTGAACGTACCTCACTTAATGAATTGTTTGCGATGATTCGTGATCAATTAGGTGGCATGAATCCCGATATTAAAACATTGGAAGCCGAGTATACGGACTTCAGAAAAGGTGATGTACGTCATTCTCAAGCCGATATTTCAAAAATCAAAGACTTATTGGGCTATGAACCCACGCACACTATGTCGCAAGGCCTACAAGAAACCACGCAATGGTTTTTTGAGTCACTATCATCAAATTAATAATACAAATGGAGTTATAAAAACGCATGGATAATTCAACAGTTAACAGTGTTGCCGTCGTTGGCTTAGGTTACGTCGGTTTGCCGCTTGCAGTCGCCTTGGGTAAAAAATTAAAAACGATAGGTTTTGATTTGGATGAAAACAAATTAGCGAGCTATCGTCAGGGAATTGATGTCAATAACGAAGTGGATAAAGAGACATTGCTTGCATCTACGCACCTCGAATTTACCAATGACCCAAAACGATTATCTGAAGTTGAGATGGTGATTGTGGCCGTACCTACGCCAATTGACCATGCGCGCAGGCCAGATTTAACGCCATTATTGGGCGCAAGTAAAACAGTAGGGCAGAACATATCTCCAAATACTGTTGTTGTATTCGAATCAACCGTCTACCCAGGCTGTACAGAAGATGATTGTGTGCCGGTGTTGGAAAAAGAATCGGGTATGGAGTGGTCTGGTAGAGAAGGGTCTAGTGCTGGCGAAAATGGTTTTTATATTGGTTATTCGCCCGAGCGTATCAACCCAGGGGATAAAACCCACAGGCTAGAAAATATTACGAAAATTGTATCGGGTGATACAGCAGAAACATTAGAAAAAGTGGCAGGGTTATACGAAAGAATCATCACCGTTGGCGTTCACCGAGCTTCAGGTATTGCTGTGGCAGAAGCGGCTAAAGTAATTGAAAACACCCAGCGTGACTTAAATATTGCATTAATGAATGAGCTAGCACTCATTTTTCATAAATTAGGCATCGATACACAAGAAGTGTTAGAAGCGGCTGGAACCAAATGGAATTTCTTAAAATTCTTCCCTGGCTTAGTTGGCGGGCATTGTATTGGTGTGGATCCCTATTATTTAACTTACAAAGCAGAATCTGTAGGTTACCATCCACAAGTCATATTGGCAGGTCGTAAGATCAATGATGGCATGGGTGCATACATAGCCGAGCAAACCATTAAAAAGCTTATCAGAAATGGTAAAGCCATTAATGGTGCTAAAGTGACCGTCTTAGGCTTAACCTTTAAAGAAGATTGCCCTGATTTAAGAAATTCACGCGTGTCAGACATTATAGAAGAGCTAAAAACGTATTGTTGTGATGTAAGCGTACATGATCCGATGGCGGAAAAAGCGGAGGCACTGCGCGAATACGATGTGAACCTAGTAGATTGGGATGCGCTAGAAAAAGCAGATGCAGTGGTGCTTGCTGTAGGGCATAAACAATACAAGTTGCTAGACGTTGCTGATTTTAAAAGCATCATGTCGGAAGAGGGTATATTGATGGACGTTAAATCAGCCCTTAACAAGAAGCAATTCGCAGAAGAAGGGTTGGAAATTTGGCGCTTATAACGGTTGGTTTTTTATATAAACCGTATAAGTGTCAAAAAAATTTACACATTCCTATTTAATACTTGTTTGTGAGTAAATAACTATTTAATAACCTCACTTAAATCAATGGGATATGGAACATGGCTTGAATGTTGCTTTATTTTAAATATATAAATTTCTATAGCCGAGGTTATCGTGTCGGAACTAAATAAAAAACCAACAGTGTCGGAACTAAATAAAAAACCAACAGAAGAACAAAACGTATCTAACGTAGATAAAAGCCGCCGCCGCTTTACAAAAGCAGGTGCAGCTACACCTATTTTGTTGACATTAGCTAGCCAACCTGCCTTTGGCTGGGGTAACGGTGGTATGCAATGTATGTCAAATATGATGTCGGGTAATTTATCAGATCCAAACAGGGGAAACTGTGAGCTGGGGTGGAGCCCCGGTGGTTGGTGTAATGTTGGTGGTAAAGTGAATGGTATGGATACTATTTGGGCTTGGACTGATGCGGGCTATAATTACGGTGTCTTTTTTAAAGATACTATGCCGCCATCTCCAAAACCAGCAGGTTGCACGGGTGGACAAAAACGAGGTAAATCTATATGTTACGTAGGTGGGTCAACAATAGGTGATATGCCGTCGGCGATAAATGCAGATGGCTTTGCTAGCGATACACCGCTAAGAGATATAGTTTGTAAAACGGGGGTTGCCAAGGGTAAAGCTACCGATACACGGCACTGTGTTGTGGCTTATTTAAACGCCAGTCTATCCATGTTAAATTACATTTTGACGAAACAACAGGTAATCGATTTGTGTAATGGTGGTCCGGTTCCAGGTGGCTTATCTTTAAGGGCTTTCTTAGACACAACTTGGCAGTAAAGAATTGTTTGTAAAAAAGTAATTTCCGGCTTTATGAGGTATGTTTTAAGTGGTTCATTACGGTTTAACTACATAGGGCCTGATGAGTGTGTTGTTTATAAAATAAAAAGCTCGGATACATTGTTGCTTGAGAGTAGAGCTGCTAATATCCTCGAATCACTATCCACTAAACCCTCCACAGTTGACCAATTAGAAGCTTGTGGTATAAAGGGTATTGAGTCGGATCCCGAGAGCTTAAGATTAGATGAAGGGCTAAATCATTTAGTAGCGGCAGGACTCATTAAAGTAGTAGCTTAAACACATTTGAAATTATCTGATTTAACTCTTCTTGATGTAAAAAAACGGCTGTCTAACGAAGGCATCTTTTTTAATATTGGTTTTTCTACGGTGTGTTTAAAATCTACGTTGCCTAATGTGGCAGAAAACCTCCATGCATTTTATGCCTTTAACGAGCTAGCAGAAAATAGTGATTTTGTTGATTTCACCATTACCTTGGATTGTCATTGGTTAAGGCGCTGGTATAAATCCCAGGCTAACTTTTCGTTTGATGGTCATTATCCCTTTAAGCCATTACCTCAAGATCAAGCATTTGCGATGTTTGAGTGGAGTTTCAACTGGGTTATTGCACATCATTCACATCAATATTTAGTCATTCATTCTGCGGTACTTGAAAAGAACGGTAAGGCATTAATATTCCCTGGTACGCCAGGTAGTGGTAAAAGTACGTTATGTGCTGCTTTAACAGGGCGTGGTTGGCGCTTGTTGTCCGATGAAATGGCGTTGGTTAGTCGTGCAACAGGGTTGTTACAGCCTATTCCACGGCCTATCAGCCTTAAAAACGAATCTATTAGTATTATTAATGAGTATGTTCCTGAATTTATTATAGGTGAGCCTGTGCACGATACGGCTAAAGGCTCGGTTGCACATGTTCGTGTGCCAGAAAGTAGTGTCCAGGCTACTAATGACTTAGTGTATCCATCCGCGGTTATTTTCCCTAAATATAAAAAAGGGGCTGACACGCAGCTAACGGAAATAACAAAAGGTGTTGGCTTTATGAAAACTGCTGAAAACAGTTTTAATTACAATGTGTTAGGCGAGCAAGGCTTTGAAACATTAGGGGAGCTCGCTGACCGTTGTAATTTTTATGAGTTTGAATACCAGTCCTTAGACGAAGCTGTTGCCTTGTTTGATGAAATGGTATCGAGTTAATGGCTATTAAGCGCCCCTTGTTAACACAAGCACTAGCAAGTACTGATAATGTTGTTCAGTGGAGTAATCAGCAATGGTCACTATTAATAAGGCAAGCTCGAAGAGCTAATTTGCTAAGCAGAGTGGCTTGTCAGCCTTTTGAAAAAGTGCCAGAAAAAGCACAACAACATTTTATAAACGCTAAGACGGTTGCTGACGCAAATGCTCGAGCGGTAAGGTTAGAGGTGGCGGATATTCAGCGAGTATTGTCTGAAGAAAAAATCCCTTTTGTTTTGCTAAAAGGGGCTGCATATTTGGTGGCGGGTTTTGATTTTGGACAATCGAGAGTGTATTCAGATGTTGATATTTTGGTTGAAAAGTCGAAACTGAATTTAGCAGAAAAGCTGTTTATCCAAAACGGCTGGATGACAACGAAGCTTAACGCTTATGATCAAAAGTATTATCGTGAATGGATGCACGAGTTGCCACCCTTAAGGCACATGAAGCGCCATTCTTCACTTGATGTGCATCACACGATTGTTCCGCCTACATCGGTGTATGAGCTTGAAATTGATAAGTTGTGGGAGCGCTGTGTACCTGTAGAAGGTTTGGCTGATGTGTTTGTGCTTTCAAAAAATGATATGTTGCTTCATAGTGCCGTACATTTGTTCAGCGATGGAGATTTTGAGAATGGCATAAGAGATTTGTCTGATATTGCTTGTATGGTCGGTGAGTTTTCTAGTGCCGAGAATTTTTGGGTTGATTTAGAGCAAAGGGCGGTTGAGCTTGGTTTGATTGAGCCCATGTTTTACGCATTGCGTTACGCGCAATATTTTTTGGAACTGGATGTGCCAAAGGACGTATTGGACAGATTTCAAAAACGGGCAGGTTGTGGAAGAATTAAGCTTAGTGTTATGGATTGGTTGTTTAAACGTGGCTTATTACCGAACCATGAATCTTGTACAGATGTGTTTTCTTCAACAGCTATGCTTATTCTATTTGTGCGTTCCCATTATTTAAGAATGCCAATAACTTTGTTGATGCCACATTTAATAAGAAAATCACTACACAAAGAAGATGCGGCTTAAATTATAGCAATTTAATGCCGTGTTTCTTGTGGGTTCTCGTTAACCATGGTTAGTAGGATGGTGATGATATCTTGAGTTTCTTTGGATATGTCTTCTTGGCTGTATTGCATCCAAGCTAAAACGCCACGTTCACCAAGTTTAGATAGGTCTTCTGGAAGCTCTATTTTGGAATCTGCAATGCCTTCTTGATTTAAAAATTTTATTAAATTTTTAAGCTTTAACTTTTCGGACTGTGCGCTGATCTTTGGGTTTATTTTTGTAAATAATTCTTTAGCTATCTTTTCTTGCCGTTTTCGTTTATTCGCTTCACTTTTCTTTTTTGATAGGCTAACTTTCTTTTCTAGGGTCGTTTTTTTTTTGCTTTTAGGTGACGCCTTGTATTGGAGTTCATTTAACTCGCTGAGGAAAACACCCATTTTATTTTGTACCGGTGGAGGTAGTAATTGCTCTTTTGCTAGCCCTTCAACAACATTTTTAAATTCTGTAAGGCCGATTTTGTGTTGCTCTTCAATCATGCCTTGTAAGAGTAATCGACTGCATATTAAATTGATCCAACGAGGTACACCAGAGCTAAATTTTTGGATGAAGGGGAAAATAGCAGGGTCAAGAGCAGGGTCGTTATCCCAACCTACTCGTTCAAGACGGTATTTAATGTACTCTTCAGTTTGTTGTTCATCTAGTGAGTTTAAGGAGCATGTTGCAATAATTCGCTGATGAAGTTGTTGTAACTGAGGCGAGTGAACAAGTGTAAGAAGTTCTTCTTGGCCAATAAGAAAAATTTGTAATAGTGGTGTATTGGCGTGCTGTAAGTTTGTAAGGAGGCGAAGTTCTTCAATGGCATCTTTTGAAAGTGCTTGAGCTTCATCAACAATAAGCACGGCTCTTTTGTCTTCACGCTTGAGCCTAACTAAATAGTTCTCAAGATTATTTAATAGCTGTGACTTATGATCAGTTTCACCAGCTAATCCAAAACGATAAACAGTCGAACGAAGTAGGTCGTCGGCTTTTAATTGAGAGCACTCAATAGTGGAAACAACAACGTTGCTATCGAGCATTTCTGTTGTTATTTCATTAATAAGCGTTGTTTTCCCTGTGCCTGGTTGCCCTGTTATCATGATAAAGCCTTCACCACGGTGAAGCGCATATTCCATGTAGGATTTGGCCTTTTTATAGGTGCTATGATCGTAACAAAGCCTTGAGTCAGGGCTTAAACGAAAGGGTTCTTCACGTAGGTTGTAAAATTGTTCGTACATAATTAAATTTTCTTATATTTCCTTTAAGTGTAGCCGAAATTTCTGAAACTTCGAGGCTCCTTGCCGATATTCAGTTATCTTGGGATTTTACACCATTTAACAAGTTTAAGTTTGCGTATAATAATTATATTGAAGTTGGCTGAACCCGGAATGAATCTTGGTTCTTGTTGTGTTTGATATGTGTATGATTTTTTTGAATTCAAGCGTATGAAAGTTTTATTAATAAAAACATCATCAATGGGTGATGTCGTGCATGCGCTACCAGCAGTGACTGATGCTGTTATGGCGAACCCTGCTATTTCATTTGATTGGGTGGTGGAAGAGTCATTTAAAGATATTCCAGAAATGCACCCCAGTGTTGATAGAGTGATACCGGTTGCGGTGAGAAAGTGGCGGAAAGCGCCGTTTAAGTATTTATCTGATATTCGTTCGAGCATTAAAGATATTAAAAAAGGAAAGTATGATGTGGTGATAGATGCGCAAGGCTTGATAAAAAGCGCTTTTTTTACTCATTTTGCACGAGGTGAGAAGTATGGTTTATCTAAAATCAGCGCTAAGGAACCATTGGCGTCTATGGCGTATGATTTTAAAATAGATGTGCCAAAAGGGCTGCATGCAATTGAGAGAGTAAGGCACTTGTTTGCAAGAAGCATTGGTTATGAATTTAACTCTGATGCATTGTCTTACGGGCTTAGAAAAAATGACTTTATTGAGCCGGCCTTGTTGACACAACCTTATGTCGTTTTTTTACATGGGACGACATGGGCGAGTAAACATTGGCCCATTGAGTATTGGAAAGAGTTAGTGCTAAAAGCAACAAACAAAGGTTTTAGTATTTATCTTCCATGGGGCATTATTACGGAACAAAAACGTGCTGAAGAATTATCTAGGTTGTCAAAAGACGTACATGTACTGCCACGCTCATCAATTAAACAACTCGCTGGCATATTAATGCATGCGAGAGGTGTTGTAGGTGTAGATAGTGGGTTGTCTCATTTGGCAGCTGCTTGCGGAACAGCTGTAGTAACACTTTATGGCTCTACAAGCGCCAAGTTAACAGGGACAATGGGCGAAAAAAACACGGCTTTACAAGCGGCCTTTAAATGCTCGCCATGTTTAAGGAAAGAGTGCGATTATTCCATACCAACAGACGTTCAACCTGCATGCTACCAAGAGCTAGTGCCTAAAGCTGTGTGGGGCCAGTTAGAGGCATTAATGAAATGACGCTTGAACAATTAGAATCATGGGCTAAAAACGCTGATGATAACTGTCACGTTAAACTGAATGGTGCTGCTTTATTATTAGAGGAAAGTTTAAGGCACCTACCGAGAAAACGTTTAACGTGCCGTGCAAAATGGCAAGGCCAAGCAGTTATCGCTAAGTTCTTTTATGGTAGTCAATTTTTAAAACATCTTACCCAAGAAGAATCAGTCTTAAATGCATTAATTGATGCAAATATCAAAACACCAAATTTACTTCATGTTCATCAGCAAGATGATTTTGGAGTATTGATTATTGAATTTAAACCTGAATCAACCACCTTGTTAAATTGGCTAAATGATGCGCCTGTCGAGCCGGTGTTTGAATCGATATTGTCGAATGTGACGAATGTGATGTTGGCTTGTCATAAATTAGGGTTTGAAATTAGAGATCCACACCTTGATAATTTCTTGGTTCAACATAATGAAGTGTTCATTATTGATGCGGGTGACATTAACTCAACAGGTGTTTGTTTGGGTGATATGCAGTCGATCAAGAACTTAGCGCTATTGTATGCGCAATTACCGGTTGTTTTGGATGCTGTTGCTTTTCAGGTTTTAGATAAAATAATTAATGGTTCGAGTTTGAATAGTTCTATAAACAAAGAATATTGGCAGACATTAGTTTTAGAACAACGCCGTTGGCGCCAAAAAAAATTCATTGATAAAAAAGTATTTAGAGAATGCTCGGCATTTATCTGCGAACAGTCAAATTCGAAGTTTTTGGTGGCTAAACGTATTGCTTATACGCCTGAAATGGAACAAGCGTTACAAGAACCAGACGCGCTTATTGAAAACGGTCATTTACTTAAAGATGGCAATACGGCAACGGTGGCTCGTGTTGAAATTAACGGTCAGTACTATGTGTTAAAGCGGTACAACATCAAAAAACCTATTCATTCGATAATAAGGGGCTTTAAATGGTCAAGGGCCGCAGTGTCTTGGAGAAATGGTTTGCTGTTAGAAATGTTAGGTATTCCTACTGCAAAATCCTATGCATTAATTGAAGAACGTTGGGGCGGCTTAAGGAGGCGCTCGTATTTATTGTCTGAATATATTGATGCACCACAGGCCTGGGATATTTATGAGGGAGATAGTTATAGTGAGCAAGATAAAATAGAGTGGGCAGAAAAAATATACGGTTTATTTATGCTTTTAAAACAAAGCCAAATTAGCCATGGTGATTTGAAAGCACAGAATATTTTATGTCCCCCAAACGGAGCTTTATTTATAGATTTAGATGGAATGAAATCGAAACAATCACCTAAGGGCTTTAATCGGCAATTTAATAAAGACATTAATCGGTTTCATATTAGTTGGCCCGAAAAATGGAAATTTAATCCTTATTTTTTTGATCGCCTTACAAAGGTTAATAAAGCGTGATGAGGAGAACGAGCAAGATTCAAACTATTCTTCTATCTGCAATCCCATATGGTTTGATAATCTTTGTCTTCATGATGTTTGCGATGCCTACTTCTAAACTGGCGAATATGGGTTTTTATTTATTCGTTGCGTTACCAGTATTATTTTCAATGCCTATTCTAATTGATGATCGTAAGTTTAAATCAGCAATTTTGATATTTGCATCTTTGTTGTCTTTTTGGGTGTTTTTATCGATATTAGGAGAAGAAATTAGTGACACGTCTAAATTAGGCAAAGAAGTACGTCATGCGTGTTATGTATTGGTTTTTGCTATAGCTGTTTATTACAGCTTAAGTACTAAAGTTGTGTCCGTAAAACAGTTTATATTTTATATTTTATGTTTATCCGTAATCTATACCCTGGTGGCTATGTTTTATCAATATGGTTGGAATGAGCGCCCGCTAGTGACAAGGCTATTTCCTCCGTTAAGATTAGGTTCGCCAATTTTTGTATCATTTCTTTTAGTTTGTTTTGGTGTTGCGATGATGAATGTATATGTCATTGAAAATCAATATATTAAAACAATTGTTCTATTTCTTTTGCTTTTGTTTTTTTTGTATTTTTACAATTCAAGAGCAGGGGTTGTAGCGTTGTGTAGCGGAGTGATAATAATGGCTGCGATGTCGCGGGCTAAATTTAGATGGTTGGCTGTTGTAGGGCTATTTATAATTATCATCACGTATTTGCTTGGTTTGTACTTCTATGGAAGCTTGCTTAACCGGGGTAGCTCATACCGCGTAGATATTTGGTTAAGTAGCCTTGATAAAGTAATTGAATGTGGGGTGTTTTTTGGTTGTGGGTTTGCTGAAAATGGTGGGATAGTAATTGGGAGTGGGGAGGTTTTCCAGCACCCTCACAATATTTACCTAATGCATTTGCTAAACTTCGGTATATTTGGACTAATAAGTTTAATAACATTGCTTTTTTGGCTGGTAATAAGAGGTTTTAAGTATCAGTCAGTTATGGTTTTTGGGTTTGTTACAAGCTTGATAGGTTTGATGTTTGATGGGAAAGACTTATTAACAAACCCGAACGCCTTATGGTTGCTTTTTTGGTTACCAGTAGTGTTGGTTTATTGGGAAATAAAACAGAATAATAAAAAAATCTTAAATAAAGTATGAAGTTAGCTTATCGAAACGATATTGATGGGCTAAGGGCTATAGCAGTTCTTAGTGTTGTTTTTTTTCATTCAGGAATAGATCTTTTTTCTGGTGGGTATGTTGGAGTGGATATTTTTTTTGTTATTTCAGGCTTCTTGATAACCTCCATAATATACAGAGAAGTTCAAGAAAATAACTTTTCAATAGCACGCTTTTATGAAAGAAGGATAAGGCGGATCTTTCCGGCGTTATTTGCAGTTATTCTATTTAGTTTGGTTTTTGGCTTAGTATTTTATGCTCCAGAAGACCTTGAGAAAATTGCAAAATCTGTTCGCTACACAGTAATTTTCTTTTCAAATTATTTGTTCGCAAGAAAAACAGGTTATTTTGATACAGGTGCAGAATATGAACCCCTGCTACATATGTGGTCGTTGGCTGTTGAAGAGCAATACTATATTATTTTTCCAATCATTTTGTTGTTGATGGCAAAGTTTGTAAAACAAAAACTGGTGTTGCTTCTGGGGGTGATTTTTATCCTGTCATTTATCTTTAGTGTCACTAGTGTAGAAAATGATTCTCATCGGGCTTTTTTTGTAACTGAAGGGAGAGTTTGGGAATTGCTTATTGGTAGCTTTATTGCCTTGAATGTTTTTCCGTCAGTAAAAAACAAGGTGGTCAACAATGTTTGTTCTATTGTAGGGCTTATCTTGATACTCAGCAGTATTTTCTTGTTTACTAAAGAAACTTTATTTCCTGGATTATCTGCATTGCTTCCAACGTTGGGTGCCGCATTCATAATATACAGTGGGATTGAGGATTCTAGTGATTTGATTGTTAATAAACTTCTTAGCTCAAAAGCTATGGTTTTTGTTGGCGTGATCTCATATTCCTTATATATGTGGCATTGGCCGTTAATTGTTTTCGCTAAGCATCTTTTAATTCGACCGATGTTTTTGCATGAAACTGTCTTGCTACTTGTATTGATGGGTATGGTTTCGTTTTTATCATGGAAGTACATTGAACAGCCATTTCGAAAAAATGGTTTGTTTACAGAGCGCAAAAAACTTTTTAAAGTCACTATTAGTGTCATGGTCGGCGTGTTTCTCCTATGTTTGGTTATTAAAGCAACAGATGGCGTAGCTGTACGAGATACTAATTATGTCGATGTTGAATGGGAGAAGTGGGGGGATTGCAATGATTATTCGGAAGTCAATACAGTTGGTGGTGAAGGGTGCGAGCTTGGAATGTTAGGTGAAGCGCCTAGCTTTATGCTTTGGGGTGACTCTCATGCTCGAGCTATAGCACCTGGAGTGAATTTAAGTGCAGAAAAATTTAAGAAATCAGGCGTAATTTCAACTATTAATGGGTGCGCCCCTTTGCTTGGAGTGGAAAGTAAACAGATTGAAGAGTGTTTTTCTTTTAATAATCGAGTAATGAATTACATTGAGTCGAACCCTAGTTTAAAGGTTATTATTCTAGCTGCTCGATGGGCAGCGAATGTCGAGGGACAAGGTTATGGCATGGAGTTTCTAGAACCTGTTAAGTTGAAGGATACTTTAATAAAAGGGTCAGGTGCGAACTCTAAAGATAATGAGTTGGTTGTGACTCGCGCATTAAAAAGAACGGTTGAAAAATTGATTTCATTAGACCGTAAAGTTGTTTTAATGAGTCAAGTTCCTGAGGTAGGTCATGATGTTGAATCGATTGCTTTTATTGCAGAAAAAACTAAGCGAAATGTTAATGAACTAATAGCACCTAAGTTAGAAAGTTATCTGGATAGAAACCATCGTGTTATAAACCTGTTTCGTGAGTTAAGTACTAAGGCGGTGATTTTAGAACCGTATTTGCTTTTATGTGACAAAACAGTATGTGAAGTGGCAAAAGAAAAAAAATTACTATATAAAGATGATGATCATTTATCTTCATATGGTGCGAGGTTAGTTGCAGACGTGTTTGACCCAGTTTTTCAATCTAAAAGCAATAAAGCTAACCGTTAATGTGCCTATTTTCTTTTAATTTACGGCTGATAAGGTCTCTATACTGATTTTCGTAATTTGAGAGAGAAAAGTCGGTAAAAAGCCTGGCGTATAATGCTTGCTTCATATCGTTTAATTTTGATTGAGGTAAGTTGATATAGCTGGTCATTTCTTCCGACAAGGATTCGATATTGTTAGCAGGTGCATAGAGAGTGCCAAGGGGGCCTAGAACAGCAGGGATTCCTCCAGTTTTGTGTGCAATGATAGGTAGCTTAGCCGCCATAGCTTCAAGAAGTACTAAACCGAAACCTTCTTTAAGTGAAGGTAAAATAAAAACGTCTAAGGCTTTTAAAAGCATATAAGCATCATCGATATGGCCTGCCAATATAACTGACGTATTTAACTTTTTTTCTTGAATGTAAGCCTCAATGTTTTTCCTTTCTCTACCTTCGCCGATAATGACAAGCTGGCTATCTGGGTGATGAATGAGCGTTTTTTCGAAAGCTTGTATTAAGTAGATATGACCTTTTAGAGGGACAAGACGGCCAATGGTGCCAAAGATAAAAGATTCTTCTTTTAAATTTAACTTTTTTGTACTAATTTTTTTTGTAAAAAAAGCACTTTCTATCGATTGAATATCAATGCAGTTATTTATTGTTGTAACTGCTGCTGGATTATTAAAAATGCTCATTAAGTAATTAGAAACAGGTTCTGATACACCGATAAACCCCCAGTTTTTATCCCACAGTAACTTGATAAAAAAACGTCTATAAAAACGTTTAAAGTCATCAAATCCATGTATCACCGAGAAACACACAGGAACCTTCAATAGCTTATTGAGTATAAGCATCATGTGCAGAGGTTTAAATCGATGGGTGATAATAACGTCAAATTTTTCTTTGCGGCAAAATGAGAAAATTTGCCATAATGCTTTCAGTCGCAAACCTTTAGTATCAGACTTCTTGAAGTTAAAGCTGATAACATTCTCGGCAATAACAGGATGGGTGGGTGTATAAAGGTATGCTGTCGTTATATCATAGTGTTTTTCTCGGAATGCACTTGTGATGTGTTTGCTAAGGCCATCTATTCCCAAGCTGTCAGTAGGAAGAAGCTGAAGGATTTTTACCTTTTTCGTCATGTGAATTATTATTTATTATATAGCTTTGTATATAAGCCATTTTTTTTCAGCAATTCTTCATGATTGCCTTGTTCTATAATTTCGCCTTTTTCTAAAACAAGAATAGTATTTGCCAATTTAATTGTTGATAAGCGGTGAGCGATAATGATTGTGGTGCGGTTTAAGGTGGCCCTTTCAAGTGCCTGTTGAATAAGTTTCTCCGAATCTGTATCTAATGCTGAAGTGGCTTCATCCAAGATTAAAATAGGAGCGTCTTTCAATAAGGCACGAGCTATTGCAATGCGTTGGCGTTGACCACCTGATAATTTCAAACCGTTTTCTCCGACTAACGTATCCCACCCATCAGGCAATTGTTCTATAAATTCAACAGCATTAGCATCTGCAGCGGCTTTTTTAATATCGTCTAACGTTGATCCCTGCAATGTGCCATATGCAATATTGTTTGCAATGGTATCGTTAAACAATGTTACGTTTTGGGTTACAACTGAAATATGTTTTCGAAGGTTTAAAAGGGAATAATCATTAACATCAACTCCATCAATTAATATTTGTCCATTTTGATGATTGTAAAATCGTGGTAACAAGTTAGATAAAGTGCTCTTACCACTGCCTGACTTTCCTATTAACGCAACGGTCATTCCAGGTTTAATGCTTATGTTGATGTTTTTAAGTGTGGGGTTGTTTTCAGTCGAATAAGTAAAGTTTAAGTTTTTTATCTCGATGGCCCCTTCCACCTGATCGGTTTCAAAATGACCATTATCTACTTCTTGTTGTTCATCAAGAACCTCAAATATACTTTCAGCGCCTGCAATACCTTTTTGGATATTGGCATTAACCTCGCTTAATTGCCTAATGGGCTTAGGCATTAGGCCGGCAGCAGTGATATAAGCAATAAATTCCCCAGGTGTTGCGTCAACCATAAACAATAAAGCTAAATAAATCATTAGTGCCAGAGCGGATGAAACAATAATCTGCAAAACAGGCGTGTTTATAGCGCCCGTTTGAACCATTTTCATGGCTTGTTTAAAGTTTGATTGACTGGCTTTTTTAAAGCGCTCTTTTTCGTAAGTTTCGCCACCAAAGCTACGTACAACGCGGTAATTGTTTACAAGTTCTGAAGAAACGTGGGTAATATCCCCCATAGATGTTTGAATGCGTTTGCTAATGGCTTTGAAGCGCTTTCCGGCATAGTTGACCAATAACCCAATGATGGGTGCGATCGCTAAAAAAACCAAGGTTAGCGCCCAATTCATATACAGTAGATAACCAAGTAGTCCAATAACCGTAAGGCCTTCTCTAACAACAATTTTGATGGCATCGGTGGCGGCGGCTGTTACCTGTTGAACATTATAGGTAACACGGGATAATAAGTGCCCAGAGTTTTGATCGTCAAAATACTTGTTGGGTAGGGTCGTGTATTTATTGAAGATTTCACATCGTAGTGTGTGCACAATATTATTGGCGACTTTAGCGATGTAATAGCTGCCTAAAAAGGAACCTAGTCCACGAATAGACATGATGAGTATTGTAGCTAATGGGACCCAATATATTTCCGTTCTTTTTTCTGCCTGTAAGGAATCTACAAGATACTCCATTAAAGCGGCTAAGGCTGGTTGGGTAATGGCGAATAAAAGAAAGCCAAATAGACTAATAGCAAAGGGTTTCCAGTAAGGTATGACGTACTGAAGAAGCCTAAGATAGATAGTAAGACTGGTGTTGCTAGATTCTAAGATGTCCGGCTTTGCAGTGTTGTTCAAAGATTAACCACGGTGCTTAAAAGAATTTTATTTTAACGTATTGTTCGCTTTTTGTTGGGTTGTTTAGTTGTAAAATGAGATATTAATGATTTTTAGTACTTGATTTGATGCGCCTAGCTTTTGCCCTTTATAAATACTTTCCGTTTAGCGGCTTAGCTCGTGATTTTATGCGTATTGCAACCTTAGCTGTTGAAAAAGGTCATGTTGTCGATGTGTATGTTATGGAGTGGCACGGAGATGTTCCACCTGAATTTAATGTGTATGTGTTAAAAGCTAAGGGTTGGACTAATCATGGCAGGGTAGGTGATTTTCATCAATTATTAGATAATAGGTTGAGTCTCAAAGCATACGATGCGGTCATAGGTTTTAATAAAATTCCCGATGTAGATGTATATTACGCGGCAGACCCTTGTTTTGCAGAGCGTTTTTCAAACAAGCACTGTTTCCATAGGTTAAATCCGAGATATCGATTTAATGCTAACGTTGAAAAGGCAGTGTTTGGAGAGAGTAGTGCTACGGTATGTTTAATGATATCGGATGTTCAAATGGCATTATTTAAGCAACATTATCAAACACCAAACGATCGTTTAGTCATGCTGCCTCCTGGTATCGATGCTAATCGGCGAAGACCAGTGGACGCGGAAAATCAGCGTAAAAAATTTCGCAATCAACTTAATTTATCAGAACAAGATAATGTTGTTTTATTGGTTGGGTCAGCATTTAAAACGAAAGGTGTTGATCGCGCGATAGAAGCATTAGCATCGTTGCCAAATTCAATATTAAGAAAAACGTATTTATTGGTGGTGGGTGAAGGTGATGTGCCTAGATATGAACGCTTGGCTGATGTGAAAGGTGTTATTGAGCGCGTGCATTTTATGGGTGGTCGGACTGATATCCCTAACTTTTTATTGTCTGCAGATGTGCTGTTACACCCTGCTCGAAAGGAAAATACAGGTACGGTTATTTTAGAATCGATGGTGGCAGGTCTACCCATGTTAGTGACCGGTATTTGTGGGTATGCAAAACATGTGGAGAAATCTCGGGCAGGGAAGGTGTTAGGTTTGCATTTTTCACAAGGAGAGTTAAATGATGAGCTGTTAGTTATGCTAACGCATGATAAACAAAACTGGGTAAATAATGCGCTGTCGTATGCAGAAACTGAAGATTTGTACAGTATGCCAGAAAAAGCTATTCTTGCCATTGAGCAAGTAGCAGCGAGACGAAAAGATGCCATTTGAAGTAACCGAGACGTTTAAAGAAAAATGGGGGAGCTCTCCAAGTTTTGAAGATATCATGGTGTTAAAGGGTGATATGTACCGTCAGGTCGCAAGGAGAAAAACCTTTAAATTTAGTGTTAATGGGGCGGAATATTTTGCCAAAATTCATAACGGTGTGGGCTGGGGAGAAATATTCAAAAATTTATTAATGGGGCGTATGCCCGTAGTTAGTGCAGTTAATGAATATGATGCGATTAACACGTTAGCAAGTTTAGGTATTAACACGATGACGTTGGCAGCTTACGGACGGCGTGGGATTAATGTGGCTGAGCTAGAGTCGTTTGTTGTTACTGAATCGCTTGAGCCAGCAATAAGCTTAGAAGATTACTGTGCTGATTGGAGCTCGAACCCGCCTTCCTTAAGGTTGAAGCGAGCGTTGATAAAGCGCGTTGCTAAAATAACTCGCGAGCTTCATGAAAATGGGATTAACCACCGAGACTTATATATTTGCCATTTTTTATTGAAAGAAAGCGAACTCGACTCTTTAACGTGTGTTGATGATATAAAGTTGTATCTTATTGATTTGCACCGCGTACAAATGCGATCTAAAACACCAAAACGTTGGCAAATAAAAGACTTAGCGGCGCTGTATTTCTCAAGTATGGATATTGGCTTAACTCGCCAGGACTTGTTTTATTTTATTCATCATTACACCGGTAATAATGCCAGTACGGGATTACGTTCTAATAGTAAGTTGTGGGCTAAAGTAGCAAGAAAAGCGCATATCTTGAAAGCTAAACATTAAAAACAAAACGATGACGAAATTATGGATACGGGCTTATTGCTTAATAAAATTGAACTCATTTCGCTGGTGTCTAATTAAGTGAAACAATATAAATCTGAACAATGGCTGGAGATTCTTGCCTTTAATGACTTAGATACCTATGAAAAAATATGGGCGTTAAAGGCAGAGTGGTTTGAAGAACCCAATGAACGTCGTGGCGGTTGGAGTGGAGTGTCTCGTTTAGAGCTAAAGCTGCCATCAGGTGGATGTGTGGGGGTGTTTTTGAAACGGCAAGAAAACCACGTAACACCGTCGATCTCCCACCCTATAAGAGGCTTGGCCACGTTTGCGGTTGAATTTGCAAATATTTCGAATTTTAAGAAACACAATATACCAACACTCGACACCATTTTTTTTGCCCATTGGCATTCGCAAAAGGCGCAACGTGCTCTCCTAATGACTGAGGAGCTGGCTGAGTATTTACCGTTGTCATCAGCTGAATATCGCCCAGGTGGTGTGTATGTTTCAAGCAAAGAGCAGAAGTTAGCGTTATTTTGTAAATTATCAGCTTTAATTAGAGGTATACATGCTAAAGGTTTTAAACATGATTGCTTATATTTAAAACATATCTTTGCTAAACAATTGCCATCAGGTGAGGTTGATTTACGTCTAATAGATTTGGAGAAAGTGAAAAAACCGCTGTTTAAGAAGGGTATGGTTTTTAGAGACTTGTATAGCTTACATCGGCACTCTGACTATTGGGGGGTGAGGGATAAGTTGGCTTTTTTTAAGTACTACCAACAAGAAAGCCGGTTAAGCACAAGTTCTAAGGCTTTAATCCGAAAAATTGAAGCAAAAGTTGTTCTGAAGAATAAGTAGTTAAAATAATTAGTCTGTTGGCTGCTTTGAACCATCATGGTGAGTTGTTAACGGATAATATCTTTTATCGTTTGTTTGATTTCTTCAGACTGTTCATCTATTAATTGAGAAGATGAATTGTATCCTAGTAGAAATAAATCTAAGCTTTTTCTAAACAAATCTTTATCTTCCTGGTAACGGAGGATGTGTTCAAAGTTTCTTTGTCTTAAATTGGTATTGAGTGATTGACGCTTAATTTGCATGTCAGAAATATCAATTAAGCCGAATGCCCCATTAGGTAGTAACAGTATGTTGTTTAAGTGGGCAGATCGAAAATAAACCCCTTTTTCGTGAAGGTGGGCAATAAAGCTAGCAAACTGTTGAAAGAGTTCAGTTGGGTTTTCTTGATCTTTAATGAGGGCTTCTCGAAGTAATTCGCCTTCAAGTTTCTCATAAATAACGATATGGCGTTTAATGCTGGGGCACCAAAGCATTTGTTTAATATTTATGGTGGGAATGCCAAGGGAATGCAGTTTTTTTGCATTATCAACGAACCTTACGGCGTATGGTTTTAAAAGCGCTGTAGAAAAAAGACGTTTACGACGAAATAACTTAATCATCTCGTTATTTTTAGTTTCTAGAACTTTTATTCTAAAGCTATCTTGCTCTATGATCTCTGCGCCTTTAATGAGCTGTTGATATTCTTCTTTACTGATGCTGTTCATTAGGCGTCGATATCCGGAATGAGGATGCTTTTTAGGTGTTCAATCTGGTCTTTTACAAATAGACGACGTTTTTTTAACCGACGTAACCGTAGTTGGTCGGGGTGTTCGGTGTCTGTTAAATGATCAATAAAGTAGTGTAAATCTTCATGTTCCTGTTGAAGTTCAATAATTCTTAATTGTATTTGGTCAGATTGCTTGATTGTCATTTAATAGGTGACTCTACGTATAAGAAAAGGCAGGTTGTCTTTTTGGCGATATAATATTGAGATGATGAAAGATTATAAAGCACTCTTTGATAACTTGATGCGTATTTGTTTGTTTAAGGCTAGCCCGAAAGATTTGCCAGACTCGAGCAACTTAAATATTCAACTTTTGGTGTTGTATTTCATATCTGGTGTTGTACTTCTATCTTCGGGTGCGGTTTTGGGCGTTGCTGTTGTAGAAGCGTTGCTAGAGATTATATTATTAATAGGGTTCATCTACGGGGTGCTAACATTCTTTAATGCGCCTTATCGCTTTAATCAGACGCTAGCTGCACTGCTAGGCACAGGTATTATTTTCACAAGTTTGAGCACGCCTTTCGTTTATATCAATAATGCATCAAGACAAGCTGAAAATTCTGCAGGTATTGAAGGGTTTTTTCTTTTAATATTGTTTGGCTGGAGTGTGGTGGTGATGGTCAAGATATTAGCTGAAGCCATAAATAAGCCGGCACTATTCAGTGGTTTGATAACATTTTGTTATCTGTATCTTTCATATCAAATTATCAACGCAATTTACCCAGTAATCACATAGGTTTTATACTGAGCTGATTACTCAGCGTAACGTAATTTAAAATCTGAATATTTTCAGCCCTGTCGGATGGGTTTATGTCCGCTGCCTCAAGTTCTATTTCTGAACATATTGTTTTTAAAGAGTTACGAATAGTTTTTCGCCGTTGTGAGAAAGCAGTAGTAACAAGCTTTTCAAAGAAAGGTATATCTTCAATTTGATATTTTTGACTTGAATAAGGTACAAGCCTCACAATACTCGACATGACTTTGGGTTTTGGTTCAAAGCTTTCAGGTGCAACATCAAATAAAGCATCCACTTGGCAATGGATTTGAATCATGATGCTAAGGCGACCATATTGTTTAGTGCCAGGTTGGGCTTGTAGACGATTCACAATTTCTTTTTGCAACATAAAGTGCATGTCTTGAATGTGTTCGGTGTATTCAAGCAAATGGAATAACAAAGGGGTGGAAATGTTGTAAGGCAAGTTGCCCACGATGCGTAATTTCTTTGTATCAACGAGAGAGAGGTAGTCAAACGTTAGTGCATCTGCACTGTGTATATTGATAGCGTCATTACCAGAATACGTCTTTTCAAGCTGGGCAACCAAGTCACGGTCTAATTCAACAATATCAAGTAGGCAAGACGAGGCTAATAAAGGTTCTGTTAACGCACCTTGGCCAGGGCCAATTTCGACAAGGTGTTCAGTTTTGTAGGGTGATATGGCCATAATGATTTGGTGAATCACATTGGCATCATGAAGAAAGTTTTGTCCGAACCGTTTGCGTGCTTTATGCATGTTGTTTTTTTGTAGCTAAGTCTATGGCTAAGGTGATGGCCGCTTTAAGGCTGTCTGGGTTGGCTTTTCCAGTGCCCGCAAGATCAAGAGCAGTGCCATGGTCAACCGATGTTCTTATGATGGGCAGCCCTAACGTTACGTTAATGGCATCACCAAACCCTGAGTATTTTAAGGTCGGTAATACTTGGTCATGGTACATGCCAAGCACCACATCATGCTGTTCAAGTATCTTTGGTGTAAAGATGGTGTCGGCCGGTAAAGGCCCTGTCAAACGGATGCCTGTTTTACGTAAGCCGTTTAAGGTAGGTATTATTGTTTGTAATTCTTCATGGCCTAATTGTCCAGCTTCACCAGCATGTGGATTAAGTCCACAAACTGCAATGCGAGGTTGTTTAATAGAAAAAGTTTGTTTTAAATCATGATTAACAATATTAATAACGTCGGTTAATAACGCAGGCGTGATCGTGTCACTAACGTCACTCAGAGGTATGTGTGTTGTAGTTAACGCGACTTTTAATTTATCTGTAAGCAACATCATGACAGGGTAGGCGTGGCAGTAGTCAGCCAAAAATTCAGTATGCCCTGTGAAGTTAAAGCCTGCTTCATTAATAATGTTTTTTTGGACGGGTGCTGTTACGACAGCTGAGCAAATATCATCAAGGCAAAACTGTGCTGCTGCTTCTAACGTAGTCAGAACATAACGTGAGTTGTTAGCATCTAATGCTCCGCATTGTTCTGTATTTGAAAGTTGTACTGGGTGTACATGGACAACGCCTGGCGTGTGTATTGTTGGAGTTGCACTTGAATTAAACATCTTAAATTCGATATCTAAATCAAGTTGCTTGGAACGCCTGGTTAATAATTGAATATCAGCAATTAAAATGAGCTGACATGGCCAATCTAAAAGGCAAATTTGAAGACAAATATCAGGGCCAATGCCGGCAGGTTCACCTGGCGTGATGGCTATTCTTGGAATGAACATGCAGGGTTAAGGGTTAGTTTTGTATGCGATATTCTACGTACGCCTCATCTCGTAATTTAACAAGCCAAGCATTAATAGCGGCATCTGCTTTCCTTTTACGTAATTGTGAGCGGGCTTGGGCTTCGCGCATGAGCTTTGAATTATCTTTTTGCTCACGGCCTAATACTTGAATTAGGTGCCAGCCAAATTGTGTTTGCACGGGTTCGCTAAGCTGATTAATGTCTAATTTATTCATAGCAGCTTCAAATGCAGGAACGAGTGCGCCAGGTTCAACCCAGCCTAAGTCACCCCCTTTGATCGCTGAGCCGCGATCATCTGAATTGGCTCGTGCAAGGGGAGTGAACTCTTCGCCATTTTCAATTCGAGTTTTTAACGTTATCAAACGATCTTTAGCGATGTTGTCACTAATAAGCGCATTAATCTTAATCAAAATATGGCGAGCATGGGTTTTGGTTACCATGACTTTTTCCTGACCACGTGTTTCGAATAATTTAATAATATGAAAACCACTGGGGCTTTGGATAACAGGTGAAATGTCGCCATCTTGCATATCTTTAACATAGGGAGCGAGTAGAGAAGGCATTTGAGCTTGTTTCATCCAGCCTAAATCACCACCTTCAAGTGCGTTACTAGCGTCTGATTTTGCAATAGATACGGTAGCGAAGCGTTGGCCTGCATTAAGTGAGTTTGCAACTTCATTTGCTTTTTGTTTGGCTTTGTTAACCTGTTCCGGAGTGGCGTTTTCTGGTGTTGAAATTAATATATGACCTAGGTGATATTCAGATGATCCACCAACATCATTTTGTTCCATTAGCTTTAGGAAGCTGTCGACTTCTTGTTGGGATATTTTAACTTCATGGTGCACGAAACTTGATTGTACTCGCCTAACAAGGAGCTGATCTCGAATAGACTTTCTGAAATCGGCTAAGCTAACACCATCTTTCTCTAAAACGTTTTTAAACTGTTCAGGCGAAAGCTTGTTTGAATTAGCGACACGACCGATGGCGGCATCTAGTTCTGCTTCTGGAATTTGGATTTGGCTTCTTCGGGCAATTTGAAGTTGTAGCTCAGTAATAATCATTTGCTCAAGGACACGTGATTGAATATCTTTTCTGCTAATACTCGCCCGTTGATCTACAGGTATACGTTGGTACATCTGTTTTATTTGTTCATCCAGTTGGCTTTGTAAGATAATACCTTTATCAACAATGGCCACTATGCGATTCATTGGGGCTTTAGCTAAAGCGGCCAATGGAAAAGACAAGGACATGAGAAGAAGAATGATAAGTGATGTAGCGCGTGTGTTTTTCATAACCATAAAATATAAAACGTTTTTAAAATTGGGAGTGTAATTAGTCATTCGTAATTTGGTAACCTAAAATGCCTTCTTCAAGAAATGAGTCTAGTTTTTCACCAAAACTGCTGAGGCCTTTTAGCTCAAGTTGGAAAAAGAACCCTTGTTTAGGTTTTTCATCAAACGCATCATTAACATAGCGCCTTGCAATGACTCTAAAGCGCCAGCAACAAGTGTCTTTCTCTACACCAAGGAAGCTTTCTAATGTAAGGTTGTGTTCTGTAGAATAATTCCATCGGCCTACAGAGCTCCATGTTTTGCTAAGCGGCCACTTAAAAGAAAGATCTGTTTGTTCTATGTCATCGGTTGTTGCTTCAAACCGCGAACGATAAGTAGCATTAAATAGTTTGTTGTTACCGTTTCTATAGTGCAAGCCTAATGTTGCCTTTTGGGTTTTGCTTGCATGGGGGTCGTATTGTATTGCTGAGCGAGCTGACCAATGGTCCGTCAGGTGTGTCGATAATTCTGCAATGATATCAGAGCTGCTTTTGGTTATTGGTGTGCTGGTAGAGTTTAGTGTTACATCAAGGTCTTCAAAATAGAAAATACTACCAATACTCGCTCTTAAGCGTTCTTTGCTGGTTGAGGATTCAAGAAAACGTGAGGTGACAGCGAGTGTTAATTGGTTCGCATCTGCAACCCTATCTGCGCCAGAGAAACGATTATCTCTAAATAACTGGTTAAAGCTAAAATCATATTCTGAGGTGTCAAATAAAGGAATGTCATTTTGTGATTCATGCGGCACATATAAGAAAAAGGCTCTTGGTTCAAGCGTTTGGATGAAACCGTTGCCGATTTGTAAGTCACGCTCAAAGAACAAACCAGAGTCTACTGATAAAATTGGAAGTGTTCGGCTTTGGTTATCACTCACACCTGCAGTTTGGTTATCTAGGCGATATTCAGTATGCCTTAAGCTTATCCTGGGCGTAATAAAGCTGCCTGGAGTACGGTACGGGAAGCTAATGCCGGGGCGAATATCAAAACGTTTCGCTTTTGTTCTAGAGCTGTGGTCAAAATAAGTAAACTCACTTCTTAAATCAAACTTACCCGTGCCAAGCGCCTCAATCGGGTTTAGCGTGAATAAAAGCTGAGGTAAACGACGGTGAGGTCGAGTTGTGCTTGAGATGGACCTGTCTATTGAATCGTAATTATCTATTTTAGCTAATACACTCCAATCGTCACCACGGTAATTAATTTGTGCATCGCTTTTAATATATCGTCTGCTCGCAATACTGAGTGAGTCGCCAAAATCATCTAGGTAGTCATCATCAGATAGGTAGTTTAAATCTATTAACGACGTTAAACGGCTGCTAAATTGAGTGTTGTTTTGAAAAGAAAATTGCCCACGGGTGGTGTTTAACTCACTATCCTCTAATACTTCAGCTTTAATCTGGCCTTCGGTTTTCTTGGTTAAATATCTAAATTCACCGCCTAACATTATGCCTCGGTCAGACATGATTCGAGGCGTAATGGTGGCGTCATAATTGGGCGCGATATTCCAATAGTAGGGGATTGAAAAATCAAACCCAGTCGTGTCGGATGATCCAATGGTTGGTGCTAAAAAGCCACTTTGTCTTCTATCGTCAATAGGGAATGAAATGTAAGGCGTATACAAAAACGGAATATCTTGGAATTCAAGCCAAACGTTTCGAGCCACGCCTCGCCCGGTTTCGTTATTCAGTTCCATTGTTTCGGCTTCTAGTTGCCAATCTGTTTGTCCAGGCTCACAAGTTGAATACGTGACATGAGTCGATTTAGTAATGTCTTTGTTAATTATATGCGTGGTGTTACTTGTTCCACGAGCATGGGACGGCTCAATGATGAATTGATTGTTTGTAAATTGCCCCGTGTTTTGTTGAAGCTGAAGCTGTGCTTGATGACTGTATAAGGCAAAGCCTTTTTCTTGATAGAAGATGTCTCCAGATGCCTTAACATCGCCGGACTTATTTTTATAATCAACTTGGTCAGCGGTTAAGAATTGATCAGCCCGTTTGATAGCAACGTCACCAGTAAATAACGCGTTATTTTGGTTAATTAATTCAGCATAATCGGCTTGAATGTCTACGTTTGCCTTGTTTCTCGCGTGTTCAAGAGATGACCTGTTATCTAGAGTGCTTTTTACCGGCGCTTCACATGTGTTCCATGGATTGACGGCCAAGTGAGATACCATTTGATTAAATATGGCATCGTTCTCATCGCGGGTATGTGAAGGAGTAATAATGACAGGTGTTTGGACCGGTGTGACGTAGCTTGCAACGGTGTTATTTTGGGTGCAATTCCAAACACCTTTGTCGTTAGCTACACAGTTCCAATTGGCAGGTTCGTCTGGTTTTGCTGCCGCTAGTATGGGTTCAGTTATTTTATTGGCTGGTTTCTGTACAGGTGATGTTGCCAAGTGTGAGCAATTCCAAGTACCTTTGTTTGTTGCTTTGCAATCCCAATTCTTAGGCTTTTTTATGGTGGCTATTGTGGCTGGAGGAACGGTTGGTTTTTTTGCGGGTATGCTAGTTAATACAGCAGCTTTTTGTGAGCAATCCCAAGTGCCTTTGTTTGTTGCTTTACAATCCCAATCTCCAGCTGTTTTTGCTTTTACGATTTCAGTGGTTTTCTCTACGGCTGGTTTAGGCGTTATCTCTTGGGCTAAACGTACCCGAGGGATAGTAGAGGGTATGCCGCTAATCGTTGTTTCAGGTGTGTTTTTAGGTGTTGTTGGTTTTGATTCAGGTTTGATAGTTACGGTGGCACTAGGTGCTTTTGTAGGTTTTTTTTGAGTGGCTTGGACTTTGTCAATTGATGTGGAACAGTCCCAGGTTTCGCCATCTTCTGCAAGGTTACAGTCCCACTCAGAATTGCCCGCAGCAAATACAAATGTAGACGCGAGAACAAGTGAAAGAATAAGGAGATTTAAGTACTTAATGACGTAACCCATTAACAGTTATTTGTTTAGTAATAATTTTTTTAAAGAGGTGAAAATCGCATAAAATGTGACCACTTCTTAGGGAGAAAATATAATCCGGGATGGCTATGTTAGCATGCCATTTTTGGTGAAGCGACATTGATTAACACGAGTATTTAATATGCAAGTTGATGAACGGCAAAAAGAATTAATAAAATGGCTAGGAAGTGTATTTGGCTCACAAGATTTTAGCTGTGAACCTGCCTCTAGTGATGCGAGTTTTAGGCGCTATTTTCGGGTTGTGTATGAAGGAAAATCATTTGTAGTGATGGATGCGCCGCCAGCAAAAGAGGATTGTGTTCCATTCCTCAATATTGCAACGTTGTTATGTTCTTCTGGGGTACAGGCGCCAACGATTTACCATCATTCATTATCGCAAGGTTTTATGGTATTGAGCGACTTCGGGGCGATAAGCTATATGGACGCGTTGTCTAATGATACAGTCAATGACTTATATGCTGATGCATCGAGTGTGTTGCATTTGTTACATGAGATTCCTACTAATACAGAAAACCTACCCGTGTATTCCGAAACGATGCTCTTTCAAGAAATGACGCTGTTTCGAGAATGGTTTATTGAAGGGCTGTTAAAGATTAATCTAAGTGATCAAGAAGTAATGGCGTTAGGGCAAGCCCAAGTGGCGTTAACAGCATCTGCATTAGAACAACCTCAAGTATTTGTGCATAGAGATTATCATTCTCGTAACCTAATGGTGACGGAACAGAATAACCCCGGTGTTATTGATTTTCAAGATGCTGTGATTGGCCCGCTAACATACGATTTGGTATCACTCTATAGAGACTGCTATATCGCCTGGCCTGACGAACAAGTGTATCACTGGTTGGATACATTCTTATCAACTAGATCAGATGTGGGCATTAAAGATGGCTTTACAACTGAACAGTTCTATCAATGGTTTGATTTGATGGGTGTACAGCGCCACATGAAAGCGATTGGTATTTTTTCTAGGCTTTTGTTGAGAGATGGTAAGGCTGGATATTTAGCAGATATTCCTCGGACATTAAATTACATTAAACAGGTATCTAAGAAACACTCAGCACTGAATATATTACAAGAACTTATAGTGAAATATGAACTTGAAGCGAGAATGGCTGACGTGTTACAGGCGCGTTCCTCCTAATGAAAGTAATGATTTTAGCCGCTGGACGAGGTGAAAGGATGGGGTCATTGACGGATTCGTGCCCTAAGCCCTTGTTGAAAGTGGCGGGCAAACCTTTAATTGAGCATCATATTCTTGCTCTTAAAGCGCAAGGGTTCTCGGAATTTGTTATTAATGTGGCTTATCTTGGACAACAGATAATAGATGCATTAGGGTCGGGGCAACGATGGGGTGTTGATATTGTCTATTCTGACGAAGGTAGTGATGCCTTGGAGACGGGTGGTGGTATTTATAATGCGCTGCCTTTGTTGGGTGATGGGCATTTTATGGTGGTTAATGCGGATGTTTGGATGAATTATCCTTTTGCTTCGTTACGTAACGAAGTGGCTAAAAATGTACACTTGGTACTGGTTCCAAACCCACAGCACCATCTAAGTGGTGATTTTGCGTTGTCTGCTGGTGTTCTGTTAAACGATGGGGCCGAGAAGTACACGTATAGCGGTATTGGTGTTTATCACCCAAGTTTATTTAATGAGTGTTGTGCCGGGAAGTTTCCATTAGCCCCTATTATTCGCCATGCCATTCAAAAGGGGCAAGCAACAGCTGAGTTGCACGACAAAACATGGATTGATGTGGGAACGCCAGAGCGATTAGCTGATGCTGAAAACCAAATAAAGGTTAATCTAGACTAATCGATAACGCCGGACGCTTGTTGGTCGGCATGGTAAGACGAACGAACCATAGGCCCACTAGCCACGTGTGAAAACCCCATTGCTTTTCCCACAACAGCTAACTCATCAAATTCAGCGGGTGTGACATAACGTTCGACGGCTAAATGTTCTTTGCTGGGTTGTAAATACTGTCCAAGAGTGAGCATATTGCAACCGTGGTCACGCAGGTCTTGCATAACAACTTTTACTTCCTCAATGGTTTCTCCCAAACCGAGCATAACGCCAGACTTGGTTGGTACATTAGGGTGGGCTTCTTTAAACTTTTGTAATAATGACAGGGACCAAGCGTAGTCTGAACCAGGGCGGGACTGTTTATACAAGCGAGGTATGGTTTCAAGATTGTGATTAAAAACATCCGGTGGAGTAGCTTCTAAAATACGAATAGCGACATCCATGCGGCCTCTAAAATCTGGGACTAATACTTCAATTTGAATATTTGGGTTGTGCTTTCTAACAGATTCAATACATTGAGCGAAGTGTTCCGCGCCACCATCTCTTAGGTCATCACGATCAACGGATGTGATAACAACATAACGTAACTTCATGTCCTTAATGGTTAGCCCGAGTTTTTCCGGCTCATTTGTATCCAGTGGTTTTGGTTTACCATGAGACACGTCACAAAAAGGGCAGCGCCGTGTGCAGATGTCGCCCATGATCATGAAGGTAGCGGTGCCGTTGTTAAAACATTCACCTAAGTTTGGGCAAGCAGCTTCTTCACAAACTGAAAATAAACCGTGTTGGCGAAGTGCTTTTTTTATTTCGGTAACACGTTGCCCGCTGGGTACTTTTGCACGTATCCATTCTGGTTTCCTAAGTAGTGTTTCTTTTTGTTCTACTTTTATTGGTATGCGTGATAACTTCGTCGCATTGCGTTGGTGTGTTTCAGGTGTTTGGCGAGAAGGTGCTTTATAGGTGTCTTGTGACATGGCTTTAAGTCTCTAGTAGTTCGCTTGTTACAGTTATCTCATTGTAGCCTAGTTGATTTTTTAATTCGTCAATTAAAGGCGGTGCTAAATCTAGTGGGCGGCACCGGACATTTAAATCTGTTAATTGTGTGACCTCTAAGCCAGCATACCCACAAGGGTTTATATCTGAAAAAGGTGATAGGTCCATGTCAATATTTAGGCTTAGCCCGTGATAGCTTTTTCCCTTACGAACACGAAGTCCCAAAGATGCTATTTTTTTTTCATCAATATAAACACCAGGTGCGTCTTTTTTGGCGTTGGCAATTAAGCCATATTGTTTTAAAACATTAATGGTTGATAATTCCAATACATCAACCAACGCTCGAACACCAATGCCAAGGCGTTTAATATCAAGTAGTACATACATAATCAATTGCCCAGGGCCATGGTAGGTTATTTGCCCGCCTCGATCACTTTGAACAATGGGGATATTGTTGGTGTTTAGAATATGTTCGGGTTTACCGCTAATGCCTTGTGTGTAAACAGCGGGGTGTTCCACGAACCATATTTCATCGGTGGTTGTGTCAGTACGGTCGTTGCAAAAGTCTTTCATCAATTGCCATGTGGTTTCGTATTCTTGTAGGCCTAACAGATGGATGTGTAACGTTTTAGAATGAGTGTTTGACGGCGTGTTCACAGCGACATTAAGACGTGTTCGGAATCGGTTAAATCTTGATATATAGCATCCATTTGCTTTTTACTTTGTGCGGTAATGGTGACAGTAACGGACAGATACTTCCCCGTTTTACTGAGTTTTGTTTTAACCGCACCTTTGGAAATATCAGGTGAGTGACGATGCACAATGTCAACAACAGTTAAATCAAACTCTGTATTACTGAGCCCCATCGCTTTAATGGCAAATTCACAGGGGAACTCCATTATGGTTTCTGATTCGTTGGTATCGTCGGTCATTGAGCTAGTCTAAGTTGGTTTTTGTAGGCGGTATAACAGTTGGACACTTTTTGCCAAAGTTCTCCCGGTTTCCCTTCACCGACAGTTTGTCTGTTGAGTTCAATAACGGGCATTACTTCACGTGTTGAGCTGGTGAGCCAAATTTCATCTGCTTGGGTTAGCTGACGTTCAGAGATTTCTTCTTCTAGACATGTTATGCCTTCTTTTTTTGCCAATTCAATCACTAAGTCTCGAGTGATGCCGGGTAGTAGGTGGTGGCTTTTTGGTGGGGTGATAAGTTGATTGTTTTTGACAATAAATAAATTGCTGGCAGATCCTTCAGTTGCATAGCCTTCCCGTAATAAAATAGCTTCAGTACAATCTTGATCGCTGGCTTCTTGTTTTAATAAAATATTACCCAGTAGCGCGACAGATTTTATATGGCACCAATCCCAACGTATATCATCTAGCGTAATGGCTTTAATACCTTTTGCAAGCTTTTGTAGGCTCTCGGGTACGATGCTTTGGCACATAGCGAAAATAGTGGGTTGATATTGTTCGGGCAATTGGTGATCGCGACTATCACTTGCACCTCGGGTTACTTGTATATAGATGGCCTGATCAGTATCCGAGCGAGTATGCAGAAGTTGTCCAATGATTTTTTTCCACTGCGGGTCATCCATCACTGGGTGCATGCGAATTTCGGCCAAACTGCTGTTTAATCGATCCAAATGTTGTTGTAAACGAAAGGCTTTGCCAGCATAGGCGGGTATTACCTCATAGACACCATCAGCAAAAAGAAAGCCACGGTCTAAAACAGATATTCGGGCATCACTTAAGTTTATGAATTGCCCATTGAGATAAACTTGCTGTTCTGCGTTATTCACCAGCAATCCTTATTCGAGCATTAATAGGGCTTTATCTTTCAATACGTCAAACATCGAGCCTTCAGCAACTGTTTGCAGAGCAACGAGCGGTTGTTGCGAAATGATTTTGCCCTTTAGTTTTACGACAGCCTTGCCGATGACTTGGCCTTGATTAATGGGCGCGATTAATTGAGGTTGAATTTCTAGGTTAGCATCGAGCTCTTTGTAATCATTTTTTGGAATGGTTAAAATGAGGTCTTGTTTAAGCCCTACAGGTAATGTTTTTTGTGTGCCTTGCCAAATACGAGAGTCTGATAGTTTTTGGTTGGCCTTGTACAGTATGTGCGTTTTATAAAAACGGTAGCCAAAATTTAACAAGGTTTGGTTGTCGATCGTACGTGCTTCAACACTGTCTGTGCCCATCACAACAGAAATTAAACGCATGTTATCTCGTACAGCTGATGATACTAGGCAGTAACCAGCATCTTCAGTATGACCTGTCTTGATGCCGTCAACAGAATCATCTCGCCATAATAGTTTGTTGCGGTTTTGTTGTTTAATGCCATTGAATGTATATTCTTTGATGGCATTGAGTTTGTATAACTCTGGTGCTTCTTTAATAAGCACGCGCGATAAAATTGCAAGATCATGAGCCGTTGTGTAGTGCTCTTTATCTGGCAGTCCCGAGCTATTCGTAAAATGACTATTGACCATGCCTAGTTCTTTTGCGGCGTGGTTCATCATCTGTGCAAAGGTGGCTTCATCGCCAGCCACATGTTCGGCTAGGGCAACAGTTGCATCATTGCCTGATTGCACTAACATGCCGTGAAGCAGCTCATCAATTGTGATGAATTTACCCACCTCAATAAACATTCTCGAACCAGGCGTGCGCCATGCTTTTTCGCTCACTCTTACTTTATCGGAGAGCTTGAGATTGCCTTGTTTAAGCTCTCTAAAAACAACAAGAGATGACATGATTTTGGTAAGGCTGGCGGGGGCAAGTTTTAAATGAGCATTTTTGGATGCTAGAACTTTGCCGCTTAGAAAGTCGACTAAGTAGTAACTTTTTGCATCAAGTGTTGGTGCGCTTGGAACAATGGCAAGGCTCAGCTGTGGTAAAAATAGAAGCAAAAAAAGGCAAATGTGTTTTTTCATGGGCGTTGCTAATGGTTTGGTTTTTTAAAACAAATATTATAAATAGGTTGTACGTGCTTTGTGGTCTTTATATTCTTAATATTGCATGTAATGTGGGTTTTTAATACCAGCTTGTAGAAGCTTGGTACGCATTAAGTCTGCTTGAACTAAAGAGGAATAGGGGCCAATATGAACTCGATAAATCGCGGAGTCACTATTATGCCGTACATTAATTTGGTTAAGCGGTATGCCTTTTTGCCGCAGGTTTTCCTTTAGATTTTCTGCGTTCTGCTGGCCTTTAAAAGCGCCAACTTGTAAGTAGATGTTTGCAACAATCGGGATTAATGCAGGTGGAGATGTTGGTGAAATGGCATTGGCGTTAATATTGTTTATCTTTTTTAAAGGTAGAGGTTTTAAGGGGGTAGTGTTGGTTGTATTAATTGCTTTGTGTGCAGGTAGGCTTGGAGAACGACTGCTTGTATTGATGGCTTCTAATTGCACCACAGCAGTACCTTTGCCAAGCATGTCTAGTTTGGCTGCAGCGGCGTAAGATAAGTCGATAATTCGATTGCCATGAAAAGGCCCTCGATCATTTACTCTAACGATAATTTCTTTATTGTTGGCAATGTTTTTTACTTTTAGATACGTTGGAATGGGCAAAGACTTATGTGCGGCAGTCATTGCATACATATCGTAGGTTTCCCCATTGGATGTTTTTCTACCATGGAACTTAGTGCCGTACCAAGAGGCAGTACCTTGTTCTTTATAGCCGAGACTGTTTGGCTTTACATAATATGTTTTGCCAAATACTTGGTATGAAACAGGGTTGCCGCCACGACTCCTGGGTTCGTTTTTGGGAACTGCATCGGGAATATTGTTTAAATTTTTGGGCGGTGCTAATGGCGCACTATCTACTTGTTTTGGAATAGGCGTTGAGCAGGCTGATAAAAAGATCAGGCATGTGTAAAAAAATAGTTGTTTCATCGTGAGCTTTAACGGCTTTTCATGCCTTTTTTAATTTCTTCGCTTAACTGGTAAACGGCCATAGCATACAGTGCGCTATGGTTATAACGCGTAATGACATAAAAATTATGGAAGGCTAACCAGTGCTCTGTCGAGTTCGCTTGTTTTAATGGCAACAATTTAACAACAGATGTCAGTGGCACGTTGTTTGGAACAGGGATACTCTGTTCAACAAGGTCCTTTAGAGTATGTTTTGGTTTTAATGACTTATGGACAAGTGATTGGTAATTTGTTCCTGTTACGTTCACAGGTTGTGTGATTTCCTGATCTTGTTTCCAACCGTGTTCTGAAAAGTAATTGGCCACACTAAAGATAATATCGGCATTGCTATGCCAAAGGTCTCTTTTTTTATCGTTATCACCGTCTACTGCATAGGCACGGTAGCTGCTTGAAATAAATTGTGATTTGCCCATCGCGCCAGCATAAGAACCTTTAGGGATAAGCGGGTCAAAGCCTTCTTCACGACATAGAAGAAGAAAGTGTTTTAGTTCACTCGTGAAAAATTTAGATCTTTTTGGATAATGAAAACCCAGCGTGGCCAGAGAATCTAATACTTTGAACGAGCCTGTGTTGCCGCCGTACCGAGTTTCAACACCAATAATAGCGACGATAATTTCTGGAGGAACGCCGAATTTTTGAGATGCTAAATTCAATAATTCTTTATTTTCATTCCAAAACTTAATGCCGCCATTAATTCGGTTTGATTTAAGAAATATTTTTCTATAGCCGTGCCACTCTAGACGTTTTTCTGCAGGAGATGACATGGCTTTTAAAATTCTAGGTTGAACTTTAGCCTTGTTTAACAGGGTTGTTAGCTCTTGACGGTTAAATTGGTGTTTTTCGACCATCTTGTCGATAAACTTACTTTGACCTGTACCTTTAGTGTTTGCTGGTTTGGCTGTATTTGCGCATGCACTAATTGATATTAACGAGAGGCAGATAATAAGACTAAGTAGTTGCTTGTTAAGCATCTGTTTCTTCATTTTTATTCCTTTAAGAAGATAATAGTTTTCGGTGGGTTTGGATGGACATTAGCACGCCAAAACCAATTAATAAAGTGACCATGGAGGTGCCCCCATAGCTAATAAGTGGTAGCGGTACCCCTACAACAGGTAACACCCCAGTTACCATACCAACATTGACGAATAAATATATAAAAAAAGTAAAGGAAATACTGCCTGCAAGTAACCTTGAATAAGTGTCTTGTGCTTGAACTGCGATGTACATAGAACGGAAAAATATGGCGAGATATAGTGTCAGTAATGAAATACATCCGACCAGTCCGAACTCTTCAGCAAACACGGAAAAGATAAAGTCGGTTGAGCTTTCGGGTAAAAACTCTAAACGTGCTTGCGTACTTTGCATCCAACCTTTGCCGTATGTGCCACCAGAACCGATAGCAATTTTAGACTGAATGATGTGATAACCCGCGCCTAAGGGGTCACTTTCAGGGTCAAATAAGGTTAGCACGCGCCTTTGTTGATATTCCTTCATGAAGCTCCATAATACGGGCGCAGATGCACCTAAGGAAATGGCGACCCCGGCAATAAGCTTCCATGAGATACCGGCTAAAAACAATACGGCAATACCCGATGTGGCAATAAGAATAGAGGTGCCTAAATCGGGTTGTTTGGCGATTAAGAAAGTAGGAATCGCAATAAATAACGTCGCAAAAAGTATGTGTTTAAAGGAAGGGGGTAATTGCCTTTCTGATAAATACCAAGCAATCATCATAGGCGTGGCTAATTTAAGTAATTCAGAAGGTTGGAAGCGCACAAAACCAAGGTTTAACCACCGTTGTGCGCCTTTTCCTACGTCTCCAAAAAACAGCACACCAATCAATAGTAAAACGCCTAATATAAATAACCATGGAGATAGCATTTTTAATATGTGCGGGGGGACTTGTGCGATAAACAACATGGCAATAAACGCAATAGCTAAACGTATAGCTTGGCGATTGATAAGCCCTAGGTCTTCGTGTCCAGCGCTAATTAATATGACGATACCGACAGACGAGAGGACAAGCAACAAGAAAAGTAATAACGCATCTATATGGATACGTTGAAATAGATTACCTTTAGTTTGTTGGTAATTTGAAATGCGAGTTGTTTGTTGTATGTCCCAGCTCATTTATTCGGTAGGAGTTGTTTTAATATAGTGGTCAAATATAGCACGTGCGATAGGGGCGGCAACAGAGCCGCCATGCCCACCATTTTCAACAATAACGGCGATAGCGAGCTGAGGCTTTTCAGCAGGGGCGAATGAGATGAATAAAGCGTGATCTTTTAAGTGTTCAGCAACATTTTCTTCATCGTATTTTTCATCTTGTTTGACGGTAAATACTTGGGCCGTTCCGGTTTTTCCGGCAATAGTAAAGGCATCGGTTTTGATTCTTTTAGCAGTGCCTCTGGCGCCTTCTACAACGTCATGCATGGCGTTGATTATAGTGTTCCAATGCTGGGGAGTAGATAAGGTTACTGATGTGTTTTCTGATGTGACGGGCTTAATAATTTTGTCATTTAGCCTTGCAACGACCGAGGGTTTAAACGCATGGCCTTTATTCGCAAGGACTGCCGTAGCATGGGCTAGCTGTAATGGCGTTGTTAAATTAAAGCCTTGGCCAATGCCAGAAATCAATGTTTCCCCCGGATACCAAACTTGGTTCTTGGCGCGTTTTTTCCATGCGGTGGATGGAAGCAAGCCACTCTTCTCCCCAATAATATCTAGACCGGTTTTCTTTCCAAAGCCAAATTTGCTAAGAAAGTCATGAATTCGATCAATTTTAAGCTGGTGTGCCAATATATAATAATAGACATCGCAAGACTGAACGATAGAGTCATGTAAGTTCACTGAGCCATGTCCATTTTTTTTCCAATCCCGGTATTTATGTGCTTGTTTTGGAAGTTGGTAATAACCAGGGCAAAAGATTTTTTGGCTGCTCGATATTACGTTGGATTCAAGCCCTGCGAGGCCCATAAAAGGTTTGAGTGTCGAGCCGGGTGGATATTGTCCGCGTAATGCTCTGTTAAACAGAGGGCGCTTAGTCGAGTTTTGTAGCTCGCTATAAGATGCTTGATCAATGCCCCGTACAAATAAATTGCTATTAAAACCGGGTTTACTAATCAATGCCCTTATCGCGCCCGTTTGGGTGTCTATCGCTATGATGCTACCGGTTTGATCGCCAAACGCATCATAGGCAACTTGCTGTAATTGGATGTCTATATGCAAATGTAAGTCAGTGCCTGAGAGCGGCGGCGAATTTCTCAACACTTTAATGGAACGGCCTTGAGCGGTATTTTCTGTTTGTTGATAACCTACACTTCCATGTAGCTCAGTTTCATATGTTTTTTCTAAGCCTGTTTTTCCAATATGCCTAGAAGCTCTATAATTAACGGGGTCTATTTTTTTTAGTTCCCGTTCGTTAATTGCGCCGACATACCCAATAAGGTGAGATGTTAATTCAGGGTAAGGGTAATGCCTCAGAGGTCTGGCTTGAATTTCCACGCCCGGAAACAAATGCCGTTTAACGGCAAAAGACGCAACTTCAGTTGAGTTTAATCTGCTGCGGATAGGGATGCTGCTGAAACGTTTGTTCTGTTTTATTTTTTTATGAAACTTCTTAATATCCTTTTCTGATATGGGTAATATCTTAGATAGTGCTTCAATAGTTAATGTTAAATCATTAATCTGTTCAGGAATAAGTTCTAAGCTATAGCTTGGATTGTTTTCAGCTAACACTTGCCCGTTTCGATCATAAATCAACCCGCGAATGGGCGTGAGGGCCGATAGTTTTACTCTATTGCCTTGTGCAAGGCTGGCGTACTTATCGTAGGTTTCTACTTGCAAAAAAGTTAGTCGATAAAATAATCCAAGCAATAAAGCTATAACAAAAACAATGAGAACAGTGCTTCTTGAAAGAAATAATTGTCTTTCTTGACGTGCATTTTTTAAGTCAAACCGTTGGTTCATTGTTTGATTTAAAGCGTATTGAAGTTGTGTTGAGTATTCTTTAAAGCGGAATACAGTAAAGGCCAACAAAGTGCGCTAGTAAGGGTGGGGAGCCAATATAAGTAGCTATGGGTTAATCCAGTAGTTATATTTATTAAGAAAATGTTTAGCAACTGAATAATAAATAAAAATAAAAATATGAAGCTGGTCTGTAACCAAATGGGGTAGTGTTTTATACGGTAGTATACGATGACGCCAAAGTATGTTGCTAAGCTAAAAATTAATGCGTTATGCCCAATAGCAGCGTTCGTAAGAACATCAAAAGCAATGCCTGTTACCCAACTAGTACCAATGCCGATTTTGTTTGGCGTATTAATGCTCCAGTACAAGAGTGTCAATAATACCCATTGAGGTGCGGCCAGCGATAGTGCGTTGTCAAAAGGTGCAACACTAAGGCACATGGATAGGACTATCGTTGAGAATATAACGAAACGGCTTGAAACGTTTTTATTCATTATTGGTTGGCTGAGGTGCTGAAGCTTGGTTTGGAAGCGTGTTCTCTGTATTCGATAAAATGGGCAGCGGTTGTTGTTGGCTCCAAACGAGTAATACTTCGCGACTGCTTTCAATGTTAGCAACTGTATTTGCTTTCGCAGTGATAAAGGCTTCGCCAGGTGCGGGTGTTAGTTCACTCACTCTAGCAACCGGATACCCTTTAGGGTAAAGTCCGCCCATGCCAGATGTGATGAGCAAATCATTCAGTTTGATATCAGAATTGTGCGGAAGGTAAGGTAGGTTAAGAGAATTGTTGTCAGCATTTCCAGTTGCAATGGTGCGAAGACCGGTTCTGCTGATTTCGACAGGAATGGCGTGATTTGGATCAGTGATTAAGATGATGGATGCACTTAAAGGGGTTACATCCACCACTTGCCCAACGATCCCTTCAGCATTAATGGCTGCTTGGCCGTTATGGATATTAAAACGGCTGCCTTTATCAATAACAACTTGGTGAGATAATGCGTCAAGATTGGTTCGAATAATTGAAGCGGCAATAAACTGTTCACCCAGTTTAAATGATGATCCTAATAGGCTTTGCAGGCGAATGTTTTCGTGCTCAACAGCCTCGTATTTTTGGAGTTTGGCTTTTAATAAAAGCTCTTCAGCTTTAAGGCGATCGTTTTCTTCTTGTAAGTGACTATTCGAACTGAATGATTCGGTGACCCATTCGTAGGCTCGACTAGGTGAGTCTACGGCCAGTAAAATGGGGTGAGTTATGAAGGATAAGGCACTTTTAGCCCGCTCTAATTGATTTGTGTATTGAGCAAATACGAGCAGCAAAATAGAAACAACAATGACGGTTATTAAAATTGGTGTGTTTGCTGGCCCTTTTGAAAATATAGGTTTTATAGCAATGTACCTTTGATTGTTATTCTAGAGCAAACGTACTGGGCCCTTTCTCATTAATTAACTCTAGAACCTTGCCGCCACCTCTTGCAACGCATGTTAATGGCTCATCAGCAGTTCTAACAGGCACGCCAGTTTCTTCGTTTAATAATATATCGAGGTTTCTTAAGAGAGCGCCACCGCCGGTTAAAACAATGCCATTTTCAGCAACATCTGAACTGAGTTCTGGTGGTGTTTGTTCAAGTGCGGTTTTCACAGCACTAACGATAGCCATAATAGGTTCTTGTAATGCTTCTAAAATTTCATTGCTGTTTAGCGTGAAGCTTCGAGGAATCCCCTCGGCAAGATTACGACCCGTAACGGACATTTCTTTAACTTCATTTTCAGGGTATGCGGAACCAATGCGATGTTTTATTTTTTCGGCTGTGGACTCGCCGATGATGGTGCCATAGTTTCGGCGAATATAGTTAATAATGGCTTCATCGAAACGATCACCGCCAACTCGAATGGACTCTGAATAAACAATACCATTTAATGATAGAACGGCAATTTCAGATGTGCCACCACCAATGTCTAGAACCATTGAACCACAAGCTTGGTCGATAGGTAAGCCGGCGCCTATAGCTGCCGACATCGGTTCTTCAATAAGGTAAACCTCACGTGCGCCAGCACCAGCAGCAGATTCGCGAATCGCTCTACGCTCAACTTGTGTTGAGCCACATGGGACGCAAATGAGAACGCGTGGGCTAGGCCTTAATAATTTACTCTCGTGCACACTATGGATAAAGTATTGCAGCATTTTTTCTGTGATGGTGAAGTCAGCAATAACGCCATCTTTTAAAGGGCGAATAGCTGTAATATTACCAGGTGTTCTTCCTAGCATTGCTTTTGCTTCAGACCCAACAGCGGCTAAGCTTTTTTTTCCACTGATTTTATCTTCTCTAATAGCAACGACAGAAGGTTCGTTTAGAACGATGCCTTGCCCTAATGCGTAGATAAGTGTATTTGCCGTTCCTAAATCAATGGATAAATCGTTAGAAAACATGCCGCGCAATTTTTTAAACATAACTTTTTAGTGTGTAAGGGGTAATTTTATTGAAAAAATGAATATTTTTGTACTTTAACAACCTCTCGCCCCTTTGGGCAAGCTGCTAATTGTGTTAATTTGCACGGTCTTAAAGAAATATTTTTTTTAAAGGATCATTTTATGTCAATTCAGTCTGAAGATGTATTAAAGATAGCACATTTGGCGAGATTAGGTGTGGACGAGGGCGAAGTGTCTTCTTATGCGTCTGAACTCAGTAATATCATGGGGTTAATAGAACAAATGCAGGAAGTTGAAACAACCGGTATTGAGCCGATGGCTCATCCTCTAGACCAGGCCCAACGATTAAGACCAGATGAGGCCACTGAGGTTAACCAGCGTCAATCTTTGCAAGCCAATGCGCCAGATGTTGAGGATGGATTATTTTTGGTTCCACGTGTGTTGGATTAACCCTTTTGATGAGCGCAAACAAAAACAATTATGTATAACAAATCGATAAAACAACTTTCTGACAGTCTCCACAAAAAAGAACTGTCGAGCGTAGAGCTTTGCCAGTATTTCTTTGAGCGTATTAAACGTTACGATGGTGACTTAAATAGCGTCATCACATTAAATGAAACGAATGCATTAGTCGCAGCTGAACAGGCTGATCTTCAAATTCAGCGTGGCGAGTCGAACGCACTAACGGGGATTCCTTTATTGCATAAAGATATTTTTTGCACGAAAGGGTTAAGAACAAGCTGCGGTTCAAAAATGCTCGATAATTTTATTTCACCTTATGATGCCACCGCAGTAAAAAAGTTGGCAGAAGCAGGCGTTGTGATGCTGGGTAAAACCAATATGGATGAGTTTGCGATGGGCTCATCGAATGAAACCAGTTTTTATGGCGGGGTAAAGAACCCTTGGGATTTAAACACAGTGCCGGGTGGGTCTTCTGGAGGCTCTGCCAGTGCTGTCGCTGCTAGATTGGCGCCTATTGCGACAGGTACAGATACAGGCGGCTCTATTCGTCAACCAGCAGCTTTTTGCGGCATCACTGGCATTAAACCAACGTATGGGCGTGTTTCACGTTACGGCATGATTGCTTTTGCATCAAGTTTAGATCAAGGCGGTGCGATGACGAAAAGTGCTGAAGATGCCGCAACCATGTTGCAGGCAATGGTTGGGTTTGATCCAAATGATTCAACAAGCTTAGATAAACCAGTTGAAGATTACAGTGCAAGCTTAGGTGATTCAATTAAGGGGCTGACAGTGGGCCTGCCAAAAGAGTTCTTTTCTGACGATTTAGATGAATCTATTCGAGAGAAAGTAGAGGAGGCCATTGACGTGATTAAACGTGCGGGCGCTTATATAAAAGAAATTAGTTTACCGAATATCAATTTATCCGTGCCGGCTTACTATGTAGTAGCGCCTGCTGAATGTTCTGCTAACTTATCTCGATTTGACGGGGTACGTTTTGGGTATCGGTGTGAAAACCCTGTGGACTTGGAAGATCTGTATAAACGCTCACGTGGCGAAGGCTTCGGTAATGAGGTGAAGCGGCGGATTATGATTGGAGCTTATGTATTGTCTGCTGGGTATTACGATGCGTACTACAAAAAAGCGCAACAAGTACGTCAATTAATCCAAGAAGACTTTACTCGTGCATTTAAAGACGTGGACATTATTGCCAGTGCTACAGCACCTTCGGTTGCTTTTTCTGCCGGCGAAAAAGCAGATGATCCAGTGTCTATGTATTTGTCAGATATTTTCACTATTGGCGTGAACTTGGCGGGCTTGCCGGGCATGTCTGTACCGTGTGGATTCGTAGATGAAAAACCTGTTGGGTTGCAGTTAATAGGCAATTACTTTGCTGAATCTAAGTTACTTAATGTGGCGCATCAATATCAACAATTGACAGACTGGCACCAGGCTGTTCCAGCCGGTTTTGGAGAATAACATGGCAATTCAATGGGAAACAGTAATTGGCCTTGAAATTCACGCGCAATTATCAACAAAATCTAAAATATTTTCAGGTGCTTCTACTGCATATGGTGCAGAGCCTAATACACAGGCATGTGCTGTGGACTTGGGTTTGCCGGGCACGTTGCCCGTGTTGAATCAACAAGCGGTTCGTTATGCGGTCAAGTTTGGTTTAGCTATCGGGGCTCATATTGCGCCTTATTCGATATTTTCTCGAAAGAACTATTTTTATCCAGACTTGCCAAAAGGCTACCAAATAAGCCAATTTGATAAACCAATCGTTGGGTTAGGTGAGATAGATATTGATGTAGATGGTCAGGTAAAAACGATAGGTGTTACGCGCGCTCATCTTGAAGAAGATGCAGGAAAGTCGTTACATGAAGATTTTCATGGCAAGACAGGTGTGGATCTAAATAGAGCGGGCACGCCGTTATTAGAAATCGTGTCTGAGCCTGATATGCGCTCGGCAGCGGACGCCGTTGCTTATGTTAAAAAGCTGCATAGTTTGGTGCAATATTTGGGGGTATGCGACGGTAATATGCAAGAAGGGTCGTTCAGGTGTGATGTGAACATATCGATGCGCCCAATGGGCCAAGAAGAATTTGGAACGCGTGCTGAAATTAAGAATTTGAATTCCTTTCGTTTTATAGAAAAAGCAATTGCGCATGAGGTTGAACGGCAAGTAGATATTCTTGAATCCGGCGGGAAAATAGTTCAAGAAACGCGTTTGTACGATTCGGATAAAGATGAAACGCGTTCAATGCGTTCTAAAGAAGAAGCAAATGATTACCGCTATTTCCCAGACCCAGATTTATTGCCAGTAGTCATTTCAGAGCAGCTTTTAAATGAAATGCGTGATGAGTTGCCAGAATTGCCTGGTGCGAAGAAACAACGCTTTAAAGAACAGTATGATTTGAGCGAGTATGATGCCGAACTTCTCACAGCTCAACGTGAGTTGGCAGATTATTATGAAGTGGCTGTTAGCTATGCAGCGGGTGAGGCAAAGTTAATTGCTAATTGGGTCATGGGTGAGCTCAGTGCCGGGTTAAACCAACACAACTTAGATATTGCGAATAGCCCTGTAAATGCCGAACAATTAGGTGGCTTAATTAAGAACATTGCAGATCAAACAATATCCGGAAAAATTGCGAAGGTAGTGTTTGAGAAGCTGTGGAATAGTGAGGCGACAGCAGATGAAATTATTGAACAAGACGGGCTGAAGCAAATTTCTGATACGGGAGCGCTTGAAAAAATCATTGATCAGTTGATGTTAGATAATGAAGACCAAGTGGCTCAATTTAGAGCAGGAAAGACTAAAGTCTTAGGTTTTTTTGTGGGTAGTATTATGAAACAAACTCAAGGCAAGGCGAACCCGCAACAAGTTAATCAATTATTACAAAAAAAATTGAAAGATTAAGAGCATACGGGCTTTCTACTGTATGTGATGAATTGAAAATTAAGAGTGCTTATGAAAATCCAAAATGTAATGTTATTTATAGTTCTAGGTTTGTTATTATCAGCGTGTGAAAGTGAAACATCGGCTGTCACCGATAGTGGTCTGGTGAAAAAAGAAATGCAGCCTATTGAGAAAACAATAAAAGAAGTACCGGTTGAAACGGCTAAGCTGTCGAAAAGAGACCAGATTGACGCTGAAATACGTCGTATTGAGGAAAAGTTAAAAACAAACCCAACGGTGAAAGGGTGGACACTGGTTGGCGACGCACATATGCATTTGAAACGTTATAAAGAAGCAGCGGGTGCTTACAACGATGCTTATATGTTAAGTGGCCAGGCACCAGAGCCTCGTAAGAAATTAAAAAATGCGATGTATTACGTGGGTTTGGAAAAAGCAAATGCTATATGAGAATTACTCATTCGTTTGTAGACGTTAGTCTTCGGTCATTTCCAGAATAATTTCAATGATATTTTCGTCATGCAACAGTTTGAAGCATCGCATTTCCAGTACGCCTTTAGTGTTTAATGAAATAATTAAATAGTAAGCATCTGGATAGGTGGCTTGTTCAATGTCACGTGCAGAGGGTATCGCAGGTGCGCTTGGGTGTGAATGGTAAATAGCAAACAACTCTTCCCCTGATTCACGCATGGTTTTCATGGCGGCTAATTGCTGCTTAGGTTCCATTAAAAACTGTACATCTGTTTGTTCAGCAACATTTTCAACCTTGTAGTGCTGGTAGATGTTATTTTTAATGCTAATGAATCCACATACTTCTTGTTCAGCTGATACTTGTGCTTGGTGTAATAGTTGATTAACAAGTTTACGTGGTAGTTCTACTATTTTTGAATTCATATGAAAGTTTTTAATATTAATTGAGTTGACACAATGTAGCTCTGGTGTGGCCTTGAATATCTTTAAGCTGTTGAATGTGGTTGTAGCCGCTCGATTCTAGCAAATTTTTGACAGTATTACCCTGTTGAAAACCATGTTCTAGCAGTAAGAAACCGCTTTTGTTAAGGTGTTTTTTTGCATCAATTGCAATGGTTTCGATATCTTGTAGGCCATTTTTTTGAGCAATCAATGCGCTTTTTGGTTCATGCTTCACATCGCCTTCATTAAGGTGATTGTCTGCGCTGTCAATATAGGGCGGATTGCTAATAATAATATCAAAATTGTTGATATTTACCGCATTCAGCCAATCGCTTTTTATGAAATTCACATTATGGGGCTGAAGTCGAGTCGCATTTTCTTGTGCAACGAGCAAAGCGGAAGCACTGTTATCAACGGCGGTTATTTGTGCGTTTGGAAATTCTAGCCCTAAACTAATAGCAATGGCGCCACTGCCTGTTCCAAGGTCTGCAATTTGTATAGCTGCTTGACTAGGAAACAAGCTGAGTGTTGTTTCAATTAGTAGTTCTGTATCGGGCCGTGGAATTAAAACATCGGGGCTAACACGAAAGGTATGTGACCAAAATTCTCGTTCACCAATAATATAGGCGATTGGTTTGCCGTTTTGGCGGTCTTGTACTAGGGCGTTGAATCGTTCAAGTTCTTCGGTGCTTAGTTGTTTTTCAGGCCAGGTTCGTAAATATGAACGGCCTTTTTTTAAAACAGTTGCCAATATCACCTCAGCATCAAGTTGTGAGCTAGGGCTGTTTGCTAGCTGATGACAGGCTAGAGCGATACATTGTTTGATATTGGGGTTGTTGTTCATTAGCCTAGGGCTCAGAGATGGTTAGTCTGTAGAACCTAGTTGGGTTAATAAATCCGCTTGATGTTCTTGAATTAACGGGTCTATCACCTGATCTAGATCACCTTGCATGACTTCATCAAGTTTGTATAACGTTAAATTGATTCGGTGATCGGTAACCCGCCCTTGTGGATAGTTGTAGGTGCGGATTCTTTCTGAACGATCGCCACTGCCAACTTGTGATCGGCGTGATTCGGCTTCTTCTGAGTCGAGTTTCTCTTGCTCAGCGGCCATGATGCGGGATTTTAGTAACGTCATGGCGCGGGCGCGATTTTTGTGTTGTGAGCGCTCATCTTGGCATTCAACAACTGTTCCAGTAGGAATGTGCGTTAGACGAATGGCAGAGTCAGTTTTATTAACGTGTTGCCCGCCAGCGCCGGATGCTCGAAATGTATCAACGCGTAGGTCGCCAGAATTAATTTCTATTTCGTCCTTTTCATCTGCTTCAGGCATGATGGCGACAGTGCATGCAGAGGTATGTACGCGACCTTGAGATTCAGTGTCAGGTACACGTTGAACGCGATGAGCACCTGATTCAAATTTTAATTGTGAATAGACGTCGTTACCAATCACACGAGCAATGACTTCCTTATAACCGCCGTGTTCACCTAAGCTTTCGCTGATAATTTCAAACCGCCAAGATTTTTTTTCAGCAAAACGTAAGTACATGCGATATAAATCACCAGAGAAAATGGCGGCTTCAGCACCACCAGTTCCTGCCCTAACTTCTAAGAATGCATTTTTCCCATCGTTAGGATCTTTTGGTAATAATAAAATTTGCAATTCTGTTTCAAGCTTTTCTATGCCAGATTGAGCGTCTTTTAGCTCTTCTTTCGCCATGGCTTTAATGTCAGGGTCGTTATCGCTAAGCATCGACATGGCCGCTTTTTTATTTTCTATTGTTGATTGGTAGTTATTGTAGTTTTCAATAATAGGGCTAAGGTGTGAATATTCCTGGCTAAGTGAGCGAAATTTATTCTGATCACTCTGTACACTAGGTTCAGCAAGTAGTTGCGCTATTTCTTCAAAGCGCTCAGTCAGCGTGTCTAGTTTATGTAGAATTGAGGTATTCATGGTTATTTTTTGAGCTTAAAGAGTTGTTTGGCGGCTTGTAATAACTGAATATTACTGTCAGCAGAGGCTTGTTTTATTGAGCTGCTAGGCTCATGGAGAAGTTTGTTGGTCAGGTCATTAGCCAGCCTTTTTAAAACATTTTCTGGGTTTGTGCCGTTTTGTAGAGATTGTAGAGCCTTGTTAAGGGCTGTGTCACGAGATTGTTCTGATTGATGCCTAAGTTGTTGGATAATCTCAGAGGCGCCTTGAGAACGAACCCAGGTTTGAAAGCTAGATACTTGGGTGTTGATTATATCTTCGGCTTGTTCAGCAGCTTCACGACGGTTTTGTAAGCCCTCATCGATGACGTTTTTTAAATCATCAACTGAATATAAGTACACATCACTTAATTCGCCCACTTCTTTTTCAATATCGTGGGGAACGGCTAAATCAACCATAAACATGGGTTTGTGCTTACGTTTTTTTATGGCTGTTTCAACGCTGCCTTTGCCAAGTATAGGTAACTGACTAGCGGTAGAAGAGAAAACGATATCGGCTTCAGCTAAATGTTTTGGAATATCTTTTATCTCAATAGCATAACCATTGCAGCGTGAGGCGATTGCGTGGGCTTTTTCTAACGTTCTGTTGGCGATAATAACTCGCCCGATATTGAGCTCTTTCAAATGCTGAGCAGTTAATTCGATGGTTTCTCCAGCGCCAATCAATAATGCTGTTTGTGCATGCAGATCCGAAAAAATTTGTTGTGCTAACTTAACGCCTGCGAAAGCTATCGATACCGGGCTGCTACCAATAGCGGTATCGGTCCTGACTTTTTTAGCCACTTGGAATGTATGCTGAAAAAGTTTACCTAAATATTTTCCTAACGTACCTGCTTCATTTGCCTGTTGGTAGGCAGACTTCATTTGCCCAAGGATTTGAGGCTCGCCTAAAATCATTGAATCTAAGCCACAGGCAACGCGAGACATGTGCTTTATAGAGTGCATGTCGCTATGCGTGTAAAGATAGCTTTTTATATCCTGATGATTAAGGTTGTGTTGCTCTGCTAACCAAGCGATAAGGTCTTCAGGGTGTTGATGCGTAAGGTCGCAATATATTTCAGTACGGTTGCACGTTGATAAAATTGCAGCCTCTTCAACAGATGAAAGATTGGTTAATGATTGTAATGAATTTGTAATGCGATCGGGCGCAAAAACGACTTTCTCTCGAATTTCTAATGGAGCAGTATTGTGATTGAGTCCGAGCGTGAGTAACATGCGATATGCGATAAAGTCGCGTTCAAATAAGCATATTATAAGCGCTATTGATGCATGGTATGCTTAAAAATTGTTAAGCTAATGTTTTTATGACTGGAAGGTTTTATGCGAGTTAAGTTTTTTTATGTAATGTTGCTGTCCCAATTGTTAGTGGCTTGTGCTGTGGCGCCTGAAAATAAAGTGACAACAGTCAATAGTGTGGGAGCCAGTGATACTGTTCAACAAGCGACAGTTGTTGAGACTAAAGACGTAGAAAAAGTTAAAACACCACTCAGCGCAGAGTTGTTGTTTAATATTTTGGCTGGTGAATTAGCCGGTAAAAAAGGTCATATACCGGCGGCGAGTGCTTTTTATACAAGGGCAGCGACGATATCAAGCGACCCGGATTTAGCGCTTCGTGCCGTACAAGTTGCTATATTCAACAAAGATATTGCCGCTGCAAAGTCGATGGTGAATCTTTTATTGGAAAAAGGGCAGGTAAATGCTCAGGTTCATCAATTGGCGCTAACTGTTTACTTGGCGGCAGGCGATGTTAATAAAAGCATAGTGCAAGCAAATGCACTAGTTGCTGCTAGTGAGATTCCGCCTCGAAACACGTTGTTGGCGCTGGGTGATATGATTTCAAGATCGGGCAATAAGCAGGTGGCGTATGGTGTCATAGATGGTTTGATTGCTTCGTATGCCGCCGAATCTGCGGTTTACTTATCTCGTTCTCAAATAGACCTCAAGTTTAATGAAGCAGCCCAGGCTGAGCAGGATGCAAAAAAAGCACTTGAGCTTGCTCCAGATTGGTCGGCACCCTATCTACAGCTTGCGCGAGTGTATGAAAAGGTGGGTAATATCGAGTCTGGTTTGGGTGTCTTAAAGGGCGCGAATGAGCGCTTTTCGGATCACAGAGTTAGCATGAAGTACGGCCAGTTGCTTGCACATAACAAGCAATATAAAGAGGCAGAGCAACAGTTTATGTCGATTTTAGATGCAGATAAAAACCATAATGAAGCACGGTTTTCGTTAGCGCTTGTGTTACTTAAACAAGAAAAAGTGGCTGCTGCAAAAGCGCAGTTCTTAACGTTGCGAGAACTGGGCGGTTTTTCCTCTGAGTCGGCTTTTTATTTAGGGCGTATTGACTATAGAGGTGGCAAGCTGGAATCTGCTATAACTTGGTTTAAAGAGGTGGGGCAAGGTCGTATCTATATAGATGCCCAAGCAAACGTCGCCATGATAAAGTCCAAGTTAGGTGATTTGTCAGGTGCTAGAGCTGTGGCTGCTAATTTACGGCGACAGTTTCCTAAGAAGGCTACACAGTTTTATGTTCTTGAAGGTGAGCTTTTGGCGAACGAAAATCAATATTCTGAGCTATTTGAATTGATGACAGAAGCCGTTGGTAAAGCGCCAGATGACTTAACGCTTCGTTATACGCGCTCGATTGCGGCGGCTAAGTTAGATAAAATCGATGTCGTTGAAAGTGATCTCCATATAGTGTTAGAAAAAGAACCTGATAATGTCAATGCCCTGAATGCGCTGGGTTACACCCTGGCCAGTAAAACGTTTAGGTTCGATGAGGCGCGAGGCTATTTAAAAAAAGCGCTAGCGTTTAGGCCGAATGATTCTGCCATACTGGATAGTATGGGCTGGTTAAACTATCGATCTGGCCGTTATGAAGAAGCATTGGTTTTGCTAAAAAAAGCCTACTCAAAACAGCCTGAGGCTGAAATTGCGACACATTTGGGTGAAACATTATGGGTATTAGGTAGGCAGCAAGAGGCTAAACAGATATGGCAAGAAGCGGCAGAGAAGTTTCCTGAAGACAATACGCTTATCGAGGCGCTTAAACGAATCCAATGAAGGTTTTAGTTGTTTCCTTTTTGCTGCTGCAGCTGTCGGCATGTGCGAGCTTGGTTAACAAACAATCGTCGTCAAGTAGTGATTTTTCTCAAGTAAATAACAACATTAATGTATCAGCACAAAGAAACTGGGGTGTTGTCGGGCGGGTGTCTATAAAGCAAGAAAATAATGCTTGGTTGGCTAACATTGATTGGCAACATGACGAGGTTGTTGATGAGTTAGTGATTAGCGCTTCACTGTCTGGTGTTTTGGCGAATATTCGTTATCAAGAAAAGCAAATAATTGTTGAGACGCAGGACGGAGTTCAGGTATTAAAAAACAATGATGAACTGCAGCGTGTTGTTGGTTTTAATCCGCCCATTAATTACTTAAAATACTGGGCTAGAGGCCTAGTTGTTCCTAATGTCGAGTTATTAAACGACACGGGGCTCGTTAAGGAAAGACGCGAGTTTGAGCAGGCAGGCTGGCGTGTTCAATTGAGCAAGTATCGGGAGGTAAGTGATATATGGTTACCACATAGCGTATCTGTTAAAAATAAACGTTTAAATATCAAATTGGCTATAGAGCAATGGTTGAAATAATGAATGGTGATAACAATTGGTCTGATGTTTGGTGGCCTGCACCGGCAAAATTAAATTTATTTTTGCGAGTGATTGGCCAGCGTCCAGATGGTTATCATGAGCTACAAACAGTGTTTCAGCTGTTAGCAATTAGTGATTGGCTAAGCTTCAATAGTCGCGACGATGGGGAAATTAAACTTCATGGGAATATGGACAGAGTTGAAACGAGCGAAAACCTGATTATAAAGGCGGCAAAAATGCTTAAGGTGCATGCTTCTGTAGATCTCGGCGTGAATATAACAATCAAAAAAATATTGCCAATGGGGGCAGGTCTGGGCGGGGGTAGTTCCAATGCCGCGACGACATTGGTGGTTTTAAATGAGTTGTGGCAGTTAGGTTACTCACTACAGGAATTGGCCAAGTTGGGTTTGAATTTAGGTGCGGACGTACCGGTTTTTGTGCTGGGTAAGTCGGCTTGGGCGGAAGGCGTTGGTGAAAAAATAGTGCCGGTGGCGCTTGATGAGCATTGGTATCTTGTCGTAAATTCTGGCGTGCATGTTTCGACAAAAGAAATTTTTTCACATAACCGTTTGACACGTGATTGTTCACCCATCACAATACGCGACTTTCACGAAGGGCAACTTGAAAATGTTTGTTTGCCAATACTGAGAAAATTAAGTAAAGATGTTGATAAAATGTACCAATATTTTTCAACATTTACTGATGTACGTTTGACAGGGACTGGCTCTAGCTTGTTTGCGACATGCGAAACAAGGGCGGAAGCACTGGAGTTGTCAAACAAGTTACCAGATGGCTGGACTAAATGGCTTGTAAAAGGTGTGAATGAATCGCCTTTGCACAAAGCATTAAATAGGTTCGTTAATCAGGTATAATCTGCAAGAAAATGATGGGGCGTGGCCAAGCGGTTAAGGCACGGGGTTTTGATCTCCGCATCCCAGGTTCGAGTCCTGGCGCCCCAGCCATTTTCTTAAATTATCAAATCTTTTCTAGGAGTTAGCCGTGCTAGATAACCGGATCGTGGTCTTTACCGGCAATGCCAATAAAGAACTAGCCGATAAAATTGTACGCCACCTCAATATTTCGATGGGCCGTATTAGCGTTGAAATGTTCAGCGATGGTGAAATCATGGTTGAGATTGGTGAAAATGTCCGTGGCAAGGATGTGTTTATCATTCAGCCGACTTGCGCGCCTACGAACAACCACGTGATGGAATTGTTGGTTATTATAGATGCTCTAAAAAGAGCTTGCGCTCATAGAATCACGGCAGTTATCCCTTACTATGGGTATGCGCGGCAAGATCGCCGTCCGCGTTCTGCTAGGGTACCTATTACGTCAAAATTAGTGGCTAAAATGATCGATACGGCTGGTGCCGATCATGTCTTAACGGTTGATTTACACGCCGATCAGATCCAAGGGTTTTTTGATATACCTGTCGATAATGTCTATGCTTCGCCATTATTGTTAAGCGATATATGGCAGCGTAAGACGGATAAGCTGATGATTGTGTCGCCGGATGTGGGTGGTGTGGTCAGAGCGCGTGCGCTAGCGAAGCGATTGGACGACGCGGACTTAGCTATTATTGATAAGCGTCGACCAAAGCCAAATGAGGCGCAGGTGATGAATATTATCGGAGACGTAGCGGGCCGTGATTGTGTGATAGTCGATGATTTGGTCGATACGGCTGGAACGCTATGTCTAGCGGCGAAGGCGTTAAAGGATAATGGTGCGATTAGTGTAAAAGCCTATTGTACTCACCCTGTTTTGTCTGGAAAAGCTATTGAAAACATCAATGGCTCTGTATTGGACGAACTGGTCGTGACCGACACGATCCCGCTTCAAGAAAATGCAAAGAGCTGTGAAAAAATTCGCCAACTTGGCGTGGCTGAAATGTTGGCCGAAACAATTAGGCGGATGGTGAGTGGAGATTCTGTAAGTTCGCTGTACGTAGACTAAAAACTGTGGCAAAATGCGCGGTTTCGTTATTTATAATTTATTTGGAGAAGCAAGATGAGTACCGATTTTGAATTGGCCGCATCAGTTCGTGAGGATTTAGGTAAGGGCGCAACGCGTCGATTACGTAAAGAAAATAAAGTCCCTGCAGTAGTTTATGGTGCTGGATTAGATCCTGTTTCAATTACATTGGGGCATGATGAGTTTTTCCATAGTACGGAAAATGAAGCATTTTTCTCTCACATTGTGACTATTAACGTAGGTAAAAAGAAGGAAAAAGTTATTATTAAGGCATTGCAGCGTCACCCTAGTAAAAATAGGTTAATGCATGCAGACTTTATTCGTGTGAGCATGAAAGAGAAGCTTAAAGTAAATGTACCGCTGCATTTTATGGGTGAAGACGTTGCGCCTGGTGCTAAAGAGGGTGGTGTAGTAACTCATGAGATGGTGGATGTTGAGATTCTTTGCTTACCTGGAGATTTGCCAGAATACATTGAAGTAGATATTTCAGAGCTGGAAATTGGGTCGAGTTTACACTTGTCAGATATCAAGTTGCCGAAAGGTTTGGAGATAGTAGCGCTTGGTCAAGGCGAGGCTCATGATGGTCAAGTTGTTTCAATTCAGGCTAACCGTGCTGCGTTGGTTGATGAAGAAGAGGAAACCGCTGCCGCTGCTGAATCTTCGGATGGAGAAGAGTCTGAAGAAGGTGATTCAGAATAGTAAATGGTCATGCTCATCGTAGGCCTGGGTAATCCAGGCGACCAATATATAAAAACCCGGCATAATGCTGGGTTTTTGTTTATTGATGAGCTGGTGTCTGGAAGCAACATATCAATGTCGTATGCTTCAAAATTCAAAGCTGATGTGGCCCGATTCAAGTTGAATGGCGTTGATATCCACGTACTAAAGCCGCAAACATTTATGAATAAAAGTGGTAGTTCGGTGGGTGCTTATGCAAAATATTACGACATTCCAGTTGAGCAGATTTTGATTGCTCATGACGAATTGGATCTTCCTTCAGGTGATGTGAAGCTAAAAAGAGCAGGTGGCCATGGCGGTCATAATGGCTTAAGAGATATTATTAATCATTTGGCATCAAAAGATTTTTATAGAGTAAGACTCGGCATAGGCCACCCTGGTGATAAGTCGCAAGTATCAGATTATGTTTTAAGCCGAGCAAGTCGTCATGAAGAGAAAAATTTACTAGAAGCTGTGTCAAAAAGTTTGGGTGTTATGAGCGATGTGGTGCAAGGTGAATATCAAAAAGCCATGCAGGCGTTGCATGCTTCATGAAATTGGCTAGTAGATTAATGATTTTCGTGTTGACAGTGATTTTTAAATACAAGACAATGGTCGGCTAATTTAGGAGGGGTTCCCGAGCGGCCAAAGGGATCAGACTGTAAATCTGACGGCTCAGCCTTCGGAGGTTCGAATCCTCCCCCCTCCACCATTTGTATTGTTGGATGAATTTGGGCTAGTACGGTATAGAGCGCGCGGGTGTAGTTCAATGGTAGAACGTCAGCCTTCCAAGCTGAACACGCGGGTTCGATTCCCGCCACCCGCTCCATTGTGGTGTGGTATTTGCCCATATAGCTCAGGGGTAGAGCACTTCCTTGGTAAGGAAGAGGCCATCGGTTCAATTCCGATTATGGGCTCCAGTTGTGATAGTGGTAGTAGTTTGATTTTTAATTTAATTAAGTCTTGAATAAAGGTGCGTAATGTCTAAAGAAAAATTTGAAAGAAACAAGCCCCATGTAAACGTTGGCACAATTGGCCACGTTGACCATGGAAAAACAACCTTAACAGCTGCCCTAACAAAAGTGATGGCAGAAGCGATGGGTGGAGAAGTCAAGGCGTTTGATGAGATTGACAATGCACCAGAAGAGCGTGAGCGTGGTATTACCATTGCGACATCACACGTTGAATATGAATCAGAAACTCGCCACTACGCACACGTAGATTGCCCGGGTCACGCCGATTACGTTAAAAACATGATCACAGGTGCTGCACAAATGGATGGCGCTATATTGGTCTGTTCAGCTGCCGATGGCCCAATGCCACAAACACGTGAGCATATCCTTCTATCTCGCCAAGTGGGTGTGCCGTACATCGTTGTCTTCATGAACAAAGCGGACATGGTAGACGATGAAGAATTATTAGAACTCGTTGAAATGGAAATACGTGAACTATTAGACATGTATGAATTCCCAGGTGACGACACACCAATCATTACCGGTTCAGCGCTTAAAGCATTAGAAGGCGACACGTCTGATATTGGTGCTCCAGCGGTTATAAAACTGGTTGAAGCGCTAGACACATACATCCCTCTTCCAGAACGTGCGGTTGATGGAGACTTCCTCATGCCAGTAGAAGATGTTTTCTCAATCTCAGGTCGTGGCACAGTAGTAACAGGCCGTATCGAACGTGGTGTTGTTAACGTCGGTGAAGAAATTGAAATCGTTGGCGTTAAAGACACAGTAACAACAACCTGTACAGGTGTTGAAATGTTCCGTAAGCTGCTAGACCAAGGTGAAGCTGGCGACAACGTAGGTGTTTTATTACGTGGAACCAAACGTGAAGACGTAGAACGTGGTCAAGTACTAGCAAAACCAGGATCAATTACCCCTCATACGCATTTTGAAGCAGAAGTGTATGTACTAGGGAAAGATGAAGGTGGTCGTCATACACCATTCTTCAACGGTTACCGTCCACAGTTCTACTTCAGAACAACAGACGTAACAGGTGCATGTGACTTACCAGAAGGCGTAGAAATGGTAATGCCAGGTGACAATGTTCAAATGACCGTAAAACTAATCAACCCGATTGCGATGGAAGATGGCTTAAGATTTGCTATTCGTGAAGGTGGCCGTACAGTTGGCGCCGGTGTTGTTGCTAAAATTATTGAGTAATTATTATGTCAAAACAATCCATTAGAATTCGTTTAAAAGGCTTTGATCATCGTTTAATTGATCATGCGGCACGTGAAATTGTTGAAACGGCAAAAAGAACAGGCGCTCAAGTTATGGGTCCAATTCCTTTGCCAACAAAGAAGGAGCGTTTCACTGTTCTTATCTCTCCGCATGTCAATAAAGATGCAAGAGATCAATATGAGCTTCGTACGCACAAACGTATGATGGATATTGTTGAACCTACTGATAAAACAGTTGATGCATTGATGAAGCTTGATTTATCTGCTGGTGTTGACGTTCAGATTAAACTGAATTAAATCAATACATCTACATATTAAAGAGGAAAGATAATGTCTTTAGGATTAGTTGGCCGCAAGTGCGGAATGACAAGAGTATTTACAGATGAGGGTGATTCAATCCCGGTTTCTGTTGTGCAGGTGTTGTCAAATAGAATTACACGTGTGTTGAATAAAGAATCAGATGGTTATTCTGCAGTTCAAGTTACAACGGGTGAGAAGAAGAATTCTCGCGTAAATAAATCTAAAGCTGGTGAGTTTTCTAAAGCTGGCGTAGATGCTGGTCGTGGATTATGGGAATTTAGATTAGAGTCAGATAGTGATCTTGAAGTGGGTAATGATTTACCGCTTGAGATATTTGAGCCGGGTCAAAAGGTTGATGTTTGTGGTCGTAGTATTGGTAAAGGTTTTGCGGGTGTTATTAAGCGCTATAACTTCCAAATGCAAGATGCGACACACGGTAACTCTCTTTCTCATCGTGCTCCGGGTTCAATAGGTCAATGCCAAACACCTGGTAGAGTTGTGAAAGGAAAAAAAATGGCAGGTCATATGGGTAATAGACAAGTGACTACGCAAAACTTGGAAGTAGTGAGAGTAGATGTTGAAAAGTCTATCGTCCTTATAAAAGGTGCTATTCCTGGTGCAAAAAATGGTGACATAGTCATGACGCCAGCGATTAAACAAAAGAATAAGGCGTAAATTATGAAATTACAAATGCCTACAGTTGGAAAGGAAGTATCAGAAGTTGTATTCGGTCAAGAATATAACGAAGGTATTATTCACCAGTTGGTCGTTACATATATGGCTAATGCAAGAGCTGGAACCCGTGCTCAAAAAACACGGTCAGAAGTTAGTGGTGGTGGTGTAAAACCATGGAAACAAAAAGGAACTGGTCGTGCTAGAGCGGGAACTATCAGAAGCCCTATTTGGAGAACTGGTGGTGTAACGTTTGCCGCTAAGCCTCAAGATCACAGCAAAAAATTAAATAAAAAAATGTATTCAGTTGGAATGCGCTCAATCTTATCTGAGTTAATTAGACAAGATCGTTTGGTTATTATTGATTCTGTATCTATTGATGAGCCTAAGACCAAAGTATTGGATTCTTTGTTAAAAGAAAATGGATTAACCAGCGTTTTATTTGTATTGGCAGCTGAAGATAAAAATATTCAACTAGCTAGCCGTAACATTCATAAGGTAGATGTTTGTACAGCATATGAAATCGATCCTGTTTCATTACTTGCGTTTGAAAAAATTTGTGTCACTAAAGATGCATTAGCATTAATTGAGGAGCGTTTGAAATGAACCATGAGTTTTTGCTTCAACTAATCACCTCGCCTGTTGTTACTGAAAAAACAGCAATAGCGGCGGATACTTCTAATCAATATGTATTTAAAGTATTGAGTTCTGCAAATAAAATTGAAATTAAAGCAGCTGTTGAAAAGCTTTTCGAAGTAGATGTTGTATCTGTTAAAACATTAAATGTTAAAGGTAAAACGAAACGTTTTGGTCGCTTAATTGGTAAACGATCTGATGTTAAGAAAGCCTATGTGCGGATCAAGTCTGGTCAAGAAATTGAATTTGCTACCGCTTAACCTAAAGAAATAAAATATTATGGCAATTGTAAAAAGTAAACCAACGTCACCAGGATCAAGGTTTGTAGTAAGAGTAAACAACCCTGATTTAAGTAAAGACGGTCCTTATGCTCCGTTATTAGCTAAAAAATCAAAAACTGGTGGTCGTAATAATAATGGCAGAATTACCACGCGTCATCGTGGTGGTGGTCATAAGCAACATTACCGAATTATCGATTTTAAAAGAAATAAAATTGATGTTGTTGGTAAAGTAGAAACTCTTGAATATGATCCAAATAGAACTGCTAATATCGCTTTAATCGTTTATAATGACGGCGAAAGACGATACATGATTGCCCCTAAAGATCTTAAAGTTGGGGATGAAGTGGTTTCCTCTGAAGTAGCTCCTATTAAAATCGGTAACTGTATGCCAATGCGTAATATTCCCGTTGGTAGTCAGGTTCATTGTGTTGAGTTAAAGCCAGGTAAGGGCGCTCAAATTGCAAGAAGTGCGGGTACTGTCGTTCAAATTGTAGCTCGAGAGGGTGAGCATGTAACGCTAAGGCTTCGTTCTGGTGAGATGCGTAAAGTATTGGCGGCTTGTCGTGCAGTGATTGGCGAAGTTGGTAACGCTGAACATAGTTTGATTTCACTTGGTAAAGCCGGTGCTAAAAGATGGCGTGGGGTAAGGCCTACTGTTCGTGGTGTTGCTATGAACCCTGTTGATCACCCGCATGGTGGTGGTGAGGGTCGAACATCTGGTGGTCGTCATCCGGTTTCTCCATGGGGGGTGCCTGCTAAAGGTTATAAGACACGCAAAAATAAGCGTACTGACAATTTAATTGTAAGAAATAGAACAAAACGTTAAGGAATTATAGTGCCTAGATCAATTAAAAAAGGCCCTTTTATCGACCTTCATTTAATGAAGAAAGTTGAAGTGGCTATAGAAACAAATAATAGACGCCCAATCAAGACATGGTCGCGACGTTCAGTTATAGCGCCTAATATGGTTGGTTTAACTATTGCTATTCACAATGGTCGTTTACATTTGCCTGTGTTGATTAGTGAAAATATGGTTGGCCACAAACTTGGCGAGTTTGCATTAACTCGTACCTATCGTGGTCACGTTGTTGACAAAAAATCAAGGTAGGATGAGTTAAAGATGGAAGTTAAAGCAATATTAAAAAATGCAAACTTTTCGGCCCAAAAAGGCAGATTGGTTGCTAACCAAATTCGTGGTGTAAATGTTGAAGCTGCATTGAATACTTTATCGTTTAGCACAAAAAAAGCAGCGTTTAGTTTTAAGAAATTATTAAACTCAGCTATTGCTAATGCTGAGCATAACGAAGGTGCTGATGTTGATGAGTTGTTTATTTCAACTGTCTACGTGGATGAAGCGCCTACATTAAAGCGTTTCAAAGCAAGAGCAAAAGGTCGTGGTAATAAAATCTTAAAAAGAAATTGCCATTTAACACTTGAAGTAAGTGACACTAAGTAAAGAGTAAATAGATATGGGTCAAAAAGTACATCCTACAGGTATACGTCTCGGTATTGTTAAAGACTGGACTTCACGCTGGTATGCTAATTCACAAGCTTACCCTGAAATGCTGCGCCAAGATCTTATTGTTAGAGATTTCTTGAAAAAGAAATTGATGAGTGCGTCTGTTAGTCGAATTCAAATTAATCGTCCTGCATCTAATGCTCAAATCACGATTCATACCGCAAGGCCAGGTATTGTGATTGGTAAAAAAGGTGGTGATGTTGATTCGTTGCGTGCTGAAGCAAGCAAGATTATGGGTGTGCCAGTTCAAATTAATGTTGAAGAAATTAGAAAACCAGAGCTTGATGCTTTATTGGTGGCAGAAGGTGTTGCTCAGCAACTAGAAAAAAGAATTATGTTTAGGCGCGCTATGAAGCGAGCGGTAACAAATACAATGAGGCTTGGTGCTGAAGGTATTAAGATCAAAGTGAGTGGTCGATTAAACGGTGCGGATATCGCCAGAAATGAATGGTATAGAGAAGGGCGAGTACCTTTGCATACATTACGTGCTGATATTGATTATGGGTTTACTGAGGCATTGACAACTTACGGTATTTTAGGAATTAAAGTCTGGATTTTCAAAGGTGAAGTATTTGAAGAGAAAGGTTTGCCTGATTTAAATAGCAAAAATGCTTCTGGAGAATAGGTAAAATCTATGTTGCAACCAAAAAGAACTAAATTTAGAAAAGCTCATAAAAATAGAAACACTGGGCTAGCTCATAGAGGAAGCAAGGTTAGCTTTGGTGAGTTTGGGCTTAAGTCTATAGAGCGTGGCAGGATGACAGCTCGTCAAATTGAAGCTGGGCGTCGTGCAATTACTAGGCATATTAAACGTGGCGGTAAAGTTTGGATTCGTGTTTTTCCAGACAAGCCAATTACCAAAAAACCTCTAGAGGTTCGTATGGGTAAAGGGAAAGGTAGTGTTGAATTTTGGGTTGCTCAAATCAAACCTGGAACAATGTTATTTGAACTACAGGGTGTTTCAAAAGAAATAGCCCAAGAAGCATTTGCACTGGCATCTGCTAAATTCCCTTTTAAAACTAAATTTGCTGAACGGACAATAATGTAATGAAAGCATCAGAATTAAGAGAAAAGACAGTCACAGATCTAAATGATCTTCTGTTGGAATTAAGAAAAGAACAATTTAATTTGCGTATGCAAAATGCAACGGGGCAGTTAAATCAAGTAGATCAATTCGGAAAAATCCGTGTTGATGTGGCTAGAATAAAAACTATTCTGAACGAAAAATCAGGTGAAGAATAATGAGTGAAGCGGAAAAGAATATCAGAACTATTACTGGACAAGTTGTTAGTAATAAGGCTGATAAAACTATTACTGTTAAAGTTACTCGTCAAGTAAAGCATGAGCTTTATGGTAAATTTATTAAGCGTTCTACTAACTTTCATGCTCATGATGAAAGTAACTCGTGTAATGAAGGCGATCTCGTGTCTTTAGTGGCATGTCGTCCAATTTCTAAGTCTAAAACTTGGAAATTACACGAAATAATAGAAAAAACTAAATAAGAATTATTAGGGTTTAATTATGATTCAAATGCAAACAAGGTTGGATGTTGCTGATAACAGTGGTGCGCGTAGTGTTATGTGTATTAAGGTGCTCGGCGGTTCACATAAGCGCTATGCAAGAATTGGCGATATCATTAAAGTAAGTATCAAAGAAGCAATACCGCGCGGTAAAGTTAAAAAAGGTGATGTTGTTGATGCTGTTGTTGTGAGAACTAAAAAAGGTGTTCGTCGTTCTGATGGATCGCTAATTAGGTTTGATGGAAATGCAGCTGTATTGTTAAATGCAAATCTACAGCCTATCGGAACTCGTATTTTTGGCCCGGTTACTCGTGAGTTAAGAAATGAGAAATTTATGAAAATCATTTCACTTGCGCCAGAAGTGATTTAGGTCAATAGGTTAATTATGAATAAGATCAAAAAAGGTGATGAAGTTATTGTGCTTACCGGTAAAGATAAAGGTAAGCGTGGAACTGTATTAAAAATAGCTTCTGAAGACAAGTTGCTTGTAGAAGGGATTAATATGGTTAAAAAACATCAAAAACCAAATCCTAACAAAGGTATTGAAGGCGGGATTGTTGAAAAACAAATGCCAATTCAACTTTCTAATGTTGCTATATATAATTCGCAAACTCAAAAAGCGGATCGTGTTGGATTTAGGGTGTTAGAGGACGGTAAAAAAGTTCGTTTTTTCAAGTCAAACAATGAAGTTGTTGACGCTTAAGTTCTAGAGAATAATTATGAGTACATTACAAAGCCAGTATAAAGAAAAAATTGTTCCATCATTAATGGATGAGCTTAAGTTTAAGTCAATTATGGAAGTTCCTAAAATCACTAAAATTACTCTTAATATGGGTGTAGGTGATGCGGTAGCTGATAAGAAAGTAATTCAAAATGCAGTTGCTGATTTAGAAAAGATTTCTGGTCAAAAACCAATTATAACAATATCAAAAAAATCTATTGCTGGTTTTAAAATCAGAGATGATATGCCTATTGGCTGTAAGGTTACATTACGTAATGAGCGTATGTATGACTTTATTGAGCGCCTTGTTTATATTGCGATACCACGTATTAGAGATTTCCGTGGTTTAAGTGCTAAATCTTTTGATGGACGCGGCAACTATTCAATTGGTGTTACAGAACAAATCATATTTCCTGAAATAGATTATGATAAAATTGATAAAATTCGTGGTTTAGATATAGCAATAACTACGACTGCAAAAAATGATGATGAAGGTCGTGCTTTATTAAGTGCCTTTAACTTCCCAATCAAGAAACAAGGTTAAATAATGGCTAAGAAATCCATGATAGCGCGTGAAGATAAGCGAACTAAGTTAGTTGCTAAATATTCAGCCAAAAGAAAAGAATTAAAAGAAATCATTAGAAGTCCTAAATCAACTATTGAGCAAGTTATTGCAGCTCAAGTTTCGTTGGTTAAATTACCTAGAGACTCTAGCCCTGTGCGCCAGCGCAATCGTTGTAATATTACTGGTCGCCCACATGGTTATTATCGTAAATTTGGTTTGGGTCGTAACAAGCTACGTGAAGCTACAATGCGTGGTGATGTGCCTGGTTTATCTAAAGCCAGCTGGTAATTAAGGAGTAAATTATGAGTATGAGCGATCCAATAGCGGATATGTTGACAAGAATCCGTAACGCACATGCAGCTGAAAAATTCTCAGTTGTCATGCCGTTTTCAACAAAAAAACAAGCGCTGGCTGAATTATTAAAATTAGAAGGGTATATAACAGACTCTAAAAAAATTGATGAGTCTACGGCTAAGCCTAACCTTGAAGTAACGCTTAAATATTTTCAAGGACAACCCGTTATCGAAAAAATTGACCGTGTTAGTAAGCCGGGCCTTAGAATTTATAAATCTAAAAATGACTTACCAACAGTACGTGGGGGCTTAGGTGTTGCTGTTATATCAACATCAAAAGGTTTGATGAGTGATCGTAATGCACGCACCCAAGGTTTTGGCGGCGAAGTTATTTGTTACGTTAGTTAATTAGGTTTAAATATGTCAAGAATTGCAAAAAATCCAGTTGATGTTCCATCTGATGTTGAAGTTAAACATAGTGCTGGTAATGTAACTGTAAAAGGTAAAAATGGTGAATTGAATTGCCAATTATTATCTCAGGTTGCTATGGAAATTAGTGATAACCAACTTAAGTTTCAACCAACGGATGATTCAAAAAAATCTATGGCTTTAACAGGAACTTTTCGTTCTTTAGTTAATAACATGGTTTTTGGTGTTACTACAGGTTTTGAAAAAAAACTTGAGTTACGTGGAGTTGGTTATCGTTCTCAGGTTAAGGGTAAATCTTTAAATTTAACATTAGGGTTCTCACACCCAGTTAATTTTGATATTCCAGTTGGAATAACAATAGAAACACCTTCACAAACTGAGATAGTAATAAAAGGTGCTGATAAGCAATTAGTTGGTCAAGTAGCTGCAAATATAAGAGCTTTTAGACCCCCCGAGCCTTATAAAGGTAAAGGTATACGCTATGTTGGTGAACACATTGTAATGAAAGAAGCTAAGAAAAAATAAGGCTTAATAATGAATAAGAAAGAAACTCGCCTTCGTAGGGCTACAAAAACTAGAAGTCGTATCAAGACTAAACGTATTGATCGATTAAGTGTTCATAGAACACCTCGCCACATATATGCGCAAATTATCAGTGCGGATGGAGTTACGGTTATTACTTCTGCTTCTACATTGTTATCAGATGTGAAAAGTGAAGTTAAATATTCTGGAAATATTGATGCTGCAAGTGTTGTAGGTAAAGTTTTAGCCGAACGTGCTGTAAAAGCTGGTGTAACTAAAGTGGCTTTTGATCGTTCAGGGTTTAAATATCACGGTAGAGTTAAGGCATTAGCTGACGCTGCACGTGAAAATGGTTTGGAATTTTAGAGGCAATTATGGCATCACCACAAGCACAAAATAGTCAAGACGATTTACAAGAGAAGCTTATCACTGTTAGAAGAATTTCTAAGGTAGTTAAAGGTGGTAGACAGTTTAGATTTTCAGCACTTACTGTTGTAGGCGATGGTAATGGTCGTGTTGGTTTTGGTATTTGCAAAGCACGTGAAGTTCCAGTTGCTATTCAAAAAGCTATGGAACAAGCTCGAAAAAATATGCGTCAAGTAAAGCTCAAAGATAATACGCTTCAATATGATATTACTGCAAGATATGGTGCTGCGTCTGTTTTTATGAAGCCTGCATCTGAAGGTACTGGCATTATTGCTGGTGGTGCTATGAGAGCTGTATTTGATGTCGTTGGTGTTCACAATGTTCTAGCTAAGTGTGTAGGCAGTAACAACCCTGCCAATGTTGTAAGAGCTACAATAAAAGGTTTAACTGACATGACAGATGCTGAGGCCGTCGCTATGAAGCGTGGCAAATCAGTTGAAGAAATTATTGGAAAATAAAATGGCTGATAAAAAAATTAAATTAACAATGGTCCGTAGTGCTAATGGACGTTTGGCGTCACATAAAGCCTGTATTGCCGGCTTAGGTATAAGAAAAATGCATCAAACTGTTGAAGTTATTGATACACCTGAAAATAGAGGCATGGTGAATAAAGTTCACTACATGCTTGAAGTGGAAGAGGGATAACATGTTTTTAAACACAATCAAACCTGCTAAAGGTAGTACTAAAGTAGCAAAAAGAGTCGGTCGTGGTATCGGTTCTGGATACGGAAAAACCTGTGGACGTGGACATAAAGGTCAAAAATCTCGTTCTGGTGGCCAAACTAAAATTGGTTTCGAAGGTGGGCAAATGCCTATTCAGCGTAGATTGCCTAAATTAGGTTTTAATTCTGCTAAGAAAAGGTTAACGTCTGAAGTTAGATTGTCTGAATTAAACTTATTAAATGATGACGTTATTACATTAGATGTATTGATTGCAGCTAATATTGTTCCAATTTTTACTAAACGCGTAAAAGTTATTTTATCAGGTGAAGTTACCTCTGCTGTTAAATTGAAAGGTCTTGTTGCAACGTCTGGTGCAAAGAAGGCCATTGAAGCAGCTGGCGGAAGCATAGAGTCTTAAATGTCTGTACTTGGCTCATCTGCTGCTGGTGGTTCTGGCGGTTCTAAAAATCTTTCTGAACTAAGACAACGTATATTTTTTGTTCTTGGTGCTCTTTTCGTTTTCAGAATCGGGGCGCATATTCCAGTACCTGGAATAGATCCTAAGGCATTAGAGTTAATGTTTGAACAGCAAGCCGGAACCATACTTGATATGTTCAATATGTTTTCAGGTGGAGCACTTAAGAGATTAAGTATATTTGCTTTAGGCATCATGCCTTATATTTCTGCATCTATTATTATTCAATTGATGACATCGGTTGTACCTAAGCTTGAACAGCTTAAAAAAGAAGGTGAATCAGGTAAGCGTAAAATCACACAATACACTCGTTATTCAACTGTTGTACTTGCAACATTACAGGCAGTTGGCATGGCGACGGCTATTCAATCGCAAACAGCTGGTGGATTAGCTGTTGTGTTTAACCCAGGCCCATCATTTATTTTTACTGCTGTTGTTACGCTTGTTTGTGGAACGATGTTTTTAATGTGGCTTGGTGAACAGGTTACTGAACGTGGAATTGGCAACGGTATATCACTAATCATATTCGCAGGTATCGTCGCTGGTTTGCCATCTGCAATTGGTGGTACGCTTGAGTTAGTAAGAACAGGTGAAATTAATTCATTTACAGCTATTATATTGTTCATTCTAGCGATAGCAGTTACTGCATTTGTAATTTTCGTTGAACGTGCTCAAAGACGAATTAAGATTAATTATGCTAAGCGTCAACAAGGTAATCGTATGGTTGCTGGGCAATCAAGTTTCTTGCCTTTAAAATTAAATATGGCTGGTGTTATACCGCCAATTTTCGCTTCAAGTATTATTCTTTTTCCTTCAACTATAGCTGGCTGGTTCGGTAGTAATGAAGGGTTTGGATGGCTGCAAGATGTTTCATCAATGCTGTCGCCTGGGCAACCGATTTATATTATGTTTTATGCGGCTGCAATTATATTTTTCTGCTTTTTTTATACGGCTTTGGTTTTTAATTCTAGAGATACATCTGATAACCTAAAAAAATCAGGTGCTTTTATTCCTGGAATTAGACCGGGAGAACAAACAACTAAATACATCGATTCTGTGATTACCAAACTTACATTATTAGGTGCTATTTACATTACTGCTGTGTGTTTGTTGCCAGAGTTTTTAATCGTGTATTTTAATGTTCCATTTTATTTTGGTGGTACATCATTATTAATTATTGTTGTTGTTGTCATGGATTTTATAGCTCAAATGCAATCGCATCTTATGTCGCAACAATATGAAGGACTTATGAAAAAGGCCAACCTTAAAGGTTAATGGTTTCAAGGTATAGGAGTTGAAATGAAAGTTAGAGCATCGGTAAAAAAGATTTGTCGTAATTGTAAAGTTGTAAGAAGAAATCGTGTTGTACGCATTATCTGTAAGGATGGCCGTCATAAACAACGCCAAGGTTGATAGTTTAGCTTGTAGTTAAGCGCTATTCAGATTAAAATTGCCGGTTTTCTACTGGCCAAATTAACGGAGAAGATTCATGGCACGTATTGCCGGAATAAACATACCAGACAATAAACACGTTGTGATCTCACTAACGTCAATATTTGGTATTGGATTAACACGATCAAAAAAGATTTGTGAAAAAGTAAAAATTGATACTGCCACTAAGGTTCGTGAACTAAGTGAAGATCAATTAGAACTAATTAGAACAGAAGTTGGAGCTTATGTTATTGAGGGTGATTTGAGACGTGAAGTTTCAATGAACATCAAAAGGCTTTTAGATTTAGGTTGTTTTAGGGGTATACGCCACCGCCGTAGTTTACCGGTTAGAGGCCAGCGTACTAAAACGAATGCTAGGACTCGTAAAGGTCCACGCAAACCCATTAGAAAATAAGATTTAATTAAAGGAATCAATCAGTATGGCTAATCCCAGTCGTAGTAAAAAGAAATTAAAAAAGAATGTAGTTGATGGCATTGTTCATGTTCATGCGACATTTAATAACACTATCGTCACTATTACAGATAGAAAAGGTAATGCATTATCTTGGGCTACGGCAGGTGGATCTGGATTTAGAGGTTCTAGAAAAAGTACTCCGTTTGCTGCACAGGTCGCTGCAGAACGTGCGGGTGAAATTGCTAAAGAATATGGAATGAAAAACCTTGAAGTTAGAATTAAAGGCCCTGGTCCTGGAAGAGAATCTTCGGTTCGTGCTTTAAACAATATTGGGTTTAATATCACTTATATCGAAGATGTAACTCCAATCCCACATAATGGCTGCCGTCCGCCAAAGAAAAGACGCGTTTAATAGGATTATCTAATGGCTAAATATACAGATTCAAAATGTCGCTTATGTCGTCGTGAAGGCGAAAAGTTATTTTTAAAAGGTGAGAAATGCTATACAGCAAAATGCGCAATGGAAAAACGTGCATATCCACCGGGACAACATGGGCAACGTAGGTCTCGTTTAACTGACTATGCACTACAGTTAAGAGAAAAACAAAAGCTTCGTCGTACTTATGGCATTCTTGAAAAACAATTTCGTGGGTACTATACGGAAGCAGCTCGCATTAAGGGTTCTACAGGTGAAAACTTGTTACAACTTCTTGAATGTAGACTTGATAATGTAGTGTACAGAATGGGTTTTTCTGCTTCAAGATCTGAAGCTCGTCAGTTAGTTAGACATAATGGCATTGTTGTTAATGGTCAACGTGTGAACATACCTTCATTCCAGATTAAAGCGAATGACATTATAGAAGTTAAAGAATCTGCTAAATCACAGACTCGTATTAAGGCTGCTCTAGACTTTGTAGAACAGCGTGGTTTACCTGAATGGGTTGAATTAGATTCAAAAAAAATGCAAGGTACTTTCAAAGTAATGCCTGAAAGATCTGACTTGCCAGCTGAAATCAACGAACATCTTGTTGTTGAGCTGTACTCTAAGTAATTATCTAAGGAATAATAATGCAAAATTTACTTGCTGGTTTTTTACAACCTAAAGTCTCTGGAATTCAATCTAAATCTGCTAATCGTTCTAAAGTGACGATTGAGCCTATGGAGCATGGTTTTGGTCATACATTAGGCAATGCTATACGACGTGTTTTGTTATCTTCTATTCCTGGTTGTGCTGTAACTGAAATAAGCATTGATGGTGTTCTGCACGAATATACGACAATTGATGGTGTTCAAGAAGACGTTGTTGATATTATGCTCAATCTAAAAAATTTAGCGGTTAAACTGACGGCTAAAGATGAAGTATTGTTAACTATTAATAAAAAAGGGCCATGCCAGGTTACTGCCGGCGACATTACAATTGATCATGATGTTGAAATTGTTAATCCTGAATTAGTGATTGCTAATCTTACATCTAATGGATCACTTTCAATGAGCATCAAAGTTGAACGTGGCACAGGTTATAAAACCGCTGTTTCTCGTAAACAAGAAGATGAAGATCTTGCAATTAGTACTTTGTTGTTAGATGCTTCTTTTAGCCCTATTAAAAAAGTATCTTATAAAGTTGATGCCGCTCGTGTTGAACAGCGTACTAACCTTGATAAGTTAATTATTGATTTAGAGACAAATGGTACTGTAGATCCAGAAGAAACTATTAGAGCTGCTGCAACAATCTTACATCACCATCTAGCTGTGTTTGTTGATTTAAAAGACATAGTTGAAGAACCTGATGTTCCTGCAGAGCCTACATTTGATCCAATTTTACTTCGTCCTGTAGACGACCTAGAATTGACTGTACGATCAGCTAATTGCTTAAAATCAGAACAAATATTTTACATTGGTGACTTAATTCAACGTACTGAAGTTGAGCTATTAAAAGCGCCTAATTTAGGAAAAAAATCACTAACAGAAATCAAAGATGTCCTTGCTTCTAAAGGTATGTCTTTAGGAATAAGGCTTGAAAACTGGCCACCATCTAGTTTGATTACTAGTGACAAAGTAGTCGCTTCAATTTAATTTAAGGATTTAATCATGCGTCATCGTAAATCAGGTCGTCAGCTAAATAGAAATAGCAGCCACCGTAAAGCTATGTTTAAAAATATGGCTAACTCTCTTATAGATCATGAAGTTATTAAAACAACTTTACCAAAAGCAAAAGAACTTCGTCGTTTTATTGAACCCCTAATAACGGCATCTAAAACTGACTCAGTGGCTAAAAGAAGGCTTGTTTTTTCTCGTTTAAGAGATAAAGATAGTGTTTCTAAATTATTTAATAATCTAGCTCCTCGTTTTCAAGCCCGTCCTGGTGGCTATCTCCGTATCTTAAAATGTGGTTTTAGACCTGGTGATAATGCACCTATGGCTTATGTTGAACTTGTGGACAGAGAAAGTTCATCAGCTGAATAGCTTTAAATAATACATCAATAAAAAAGCCGGCATACGCCGGCTTTTTTATTGAAACTGATAATTACTATCGCTGTAATAAATCAATTTTATTAGTTTTTGTAGCCCATTCATCCGCATCATCTGGTGCCGGCTTGATATCTGTTATAACTGGCCATAAAGGTGTTAGTTCTGCATTTAAGGCTATAAAATATTCTTGCCCTTCTGGTAGCTCATCTTCTGAATATATTGCTTCTACAGGGCATTCAGGCTCGCATAATGTACAGTCAATACATTCGTCTGGGTCAATTACTAAAAAATTAGGCCCTTCGTGAAAACAGTCTACCGGGCATACATCTACGCAGTCCGTGTATTTACACTTTATGCAAGATTCAGTTACTACAAATGTCATTCTTGTTCCTTATGGTTAATTACTTTAAATATTATAATCAATTTCAATATATTATTTCTATTTTTGATTTTTGTTTACGTATCAAAATGAGATTGCAAACCGTAAACCCATTATCATTAATATTGTTGCAATAATATTTTTAAGCATCTTATCTGGAATAACTTTGCCTACTTTGCTCCCAAGATAAACAGCCGGTAAGGAGCCAATAATTAAACTTGTCAACAAATTAAAATCTATGTTACCTAGGTGAAGGTGACCTAATCCTGCTATTGCTGTAAGCGGCACTGCATGAGCTATATCTGTTCCTACAACCTTGTTCGACAACATATTGGGGTAGAGAATTAGTAATATTGCACTTCCAATTGCACCTGCACCTACCGATGAAATTGTTACTAACACACCTAAACATGCTCCTAATATTATTATATTTCTCGGTTTTGGTTTTTGGGTTGATTTAAACTTAATGAGCCTTTGTTTGAATATGATGATAATTGACGTACACACCAGCATGACGCCCAATACTAAAGATATTATTTGTGCAAATACATCGTCTGATATATTCAATGCTTGTATAGCAAATACAGATACGATCGACGCAGGAATACTGCCAAGGCATAAGTTTTTGGCTATTGTCCAATCTATGTTTTTAAATTTATGATGTGAGTACACACCGCCTGCTTTTGTTATGGCTGCGTAAAGTAAATCAGTACCGACTGCTATAGCGGGTTGTACTTGGAACCCAAGAACCAATAGTGGTGTCATCAAAGAGCCACCACCAACACCAGTTATTCCGATAACGAAACCAACGCTTGCTCCAGCAAAAATGTAATAAATATCCAAGGAGGAGCTGCTGTGTAAGAAAGGTGTTGAAATATAATATAAAATGCTTATAATAAAAAGTAATAATAATTTCTATATTAATAACTAAAAGAAATATGTGTTATGAAGTTACAACAACTTAGATATATCTGGGAAGTGTCAAAAAACAATCTAAACGTTTCTGCTACAGCTGAAGCTATTTATACATCGCAACCTGGAATAAGTAAACAAATTCGTATTCTTGAAGATGAATTAGGTATTCCAATTTTTATTCGTAATGGTAAACACTTGGTTGATATGACGCCAGCGGGTAAGAAAATTGTCGAATTGGCTGGCCATATTCTTATGCAAACAGATAATATTAAGAGTATTGCAAGAGAATATTGTGATGAAAATAGTGGGACGTTATCTATTGCTACTACGCATACTCAAGCCCGCTATGCCTTACCAACGGTTATTAAAACGTTTATGTCTGAAATGGCGGATGTTTCATTAGATATCCAACAGGGCACGCCAGTACAGATATCAGAGATGGTCTCACATGGTGCGGTTGATTTAGCTATAGCGACTGAAGCAATCGAGCTTTATGACAACCTTATTATGCTACCTTGTTATTCTTGGGATAGATGTTTACTTGTACCTAAGGGGCATGAGTTAACTAAATTGAGTGATGTCACATTAGCTGACGTCTCAAGTTACCCTCTTATTACCTATGTGTTCGGGTTTACAGGCCGCTCTAAATTGGATGAAGCTTTTCAGTCTGAAAACTTAAAACCTGAAGTGGCCCTTACAGCTGTTGATGCGGATGTTATTAAGACATATGTTCGTCTTGGCTTAGGTGTCGGGATTGTAGCGCGTATGGCCTATGATGAGGAGGCTGACGGGGATCTTGTTGCTATCAATGCGGGGCACTTGTTTGGCAAAAGTATTACTAGGATTGGTATACGAAAAGATACTTTCCTTCGAAGTTACATGTACGAATTTATTCGCTTATTTGCGCCACATTTATCGAAGGAAATTGTGTCAAAAGCGATGGAATTAAAGGATCAATTATTAATTGATGAGCTTGTTAAAGACATTCAATTGCCGCATTTCTAAATGTTCGGTAGATATGACTATCTAAAGTTTGAATTTAAGAGTTTGAATGTAACCCGCATTCTTTATTAACGGCATTTTCCCACCACCACCTGCCTTCACGAGGGTCTTGATGTGGAAGTGTGGCGCGTGTGCAGGGTTGGCAACCAATGCTTACGTAACCTTGCTGATGAAGCGTGTTAAAAGGTACATCGAGTGCTCTTATATAAGACCATACATCTTCCGATGTCCAATTGCATAGGGGGTTGAATTTTGTTAATTGGCCGTCACAACCTTTAAAGCTTGGATCTATTTCAGCAATAGATAAGCTATTTCTTGTTTCTTTGCTTTGGTCTTTTCGTTGCCCTGTAATCCACCCATTTAACGTGAGAAGGTGTTTTTTGAGTGGTTCAACTTTTCTTATTCCGCAACATTCACTATGTCCATCTTTATAGAAGCTAAATAAGCCTTTTTTTAATGTTAAATCTTGTAGGGTCGTAGGGTCCGGCGTCAGTATATTAATGTTAATGTTGTAATGATCCATTACTGCCTGGATGAATTGATATGTTTCAGGGTGCAAGCGACCAGTATCCAGTGTGAATACTGATGGGTTAAGTTTTAATTTACAGGCCATATCAATCAATACAACATCTTCAGCACCACTAAATGAAATAGCGATGTTGTTAGTTTGAGCATAAATGCTCTTTAATATGTCTCTTGGTTGTTGGTCTTGTAGTTCTTTTTGTAAAATTTGAATATCCATTTCGACGCTATTTATTTCTAGTCATTCAGTGTAACAAATAACATGGTTTCGAATAATTCATAAATACGATAAGGATATAAACAAATGCGTTGCTTAAGCCACATTTTTATATACAGGGGGTTTAGACCGCTCTTGTTTTTAATGGTTTATTCAGAAGAAAAATATTCTTTTAAATAGTCATCAAAAGAGAGCGTATCGGCAGATTCTATTTGTTGTTGGTCTTTGTGTGATTGTTCAGCTGCTTTATCAAAGAAACTTTGTTGTTCGGCAGAAAGCTGTTGTTGTGAATAGTATGTTTGATGTTCTTGCGATTTCTTTAAAGCAAATTTAAAGAAAGGGAGACTCTCATCTTTCATCATGTTTAAAAGACGAGCGGATGGTGTTAGAGACGCATCGTTGAATTTATTTACTTGGTATTTCAATGAAGAGGAATAGGGCTTGGTTGGATCGTCAGCATCTAAAATATGACATAAAGCCTCCATTTCATTGCAAATTTCTAATCCCCAGTCTTTAAGTTTTATGCTGTCATTACAACGATGTAACGTTAAGTCTTTTGCCCTACCTTGAGAGGCTACTTGCGTAAGATTATTGTCTACACATTCCTTTTCATGGCTTGATAAATCAGGGCTATCGGTAAGCAGGCAAAAAATCATAAAGGCTTCTAGAAAATATAATTGTTGCTCGCTTGTGCCTGACGGGTCGAAAGCGCCTAAGTCAACCGATCGCAGTTCGACATATCTAACACCGCGTTCTTTGAGTGCATTACTGGGGCGCTCACTGGATTTTGCTATTTGTTTAGGTCGAACATTGCTGTAGTACTCATTTTCAATTTGAAGAATGTTAGTGTTGAGTTGTTTGTGATTATTGTGTGAATCTTTTAGACCAATTTTTTCATACTCTGAATAAGAAGTATGGGTTGCTGCGCTTAGGTTTTTTACATAATCTTCAAGGTTGTTGTAGGAAACGTCTATGTTGGATTGGCTGTCATTCTTATAGCCAATATCGCTCATTCTAAGAGAGGTGCTATTAGGTTCAAATAGCGTGCCGTAGTCAAACTCTTCAAAGCTATGATCTTGATCCTTTAAAAATGACTTACAGATAGCGGGTGACGCGCCAAACAAATATAAAACTAACCAACCATAACGATGAAGGTTACGGGTCATATCCAGGTAACGGCCGGAAATAAAGTCTTGAGTGGGTTGTGTGTTATCTTCGATTTGTTGGTAAATAGGCCAAAATGTTTCGGGTAGGGAATAATTAAAATGAATACCTGCAATTGCTTGCATGCTGCGACCATACCTATGCCACAAGCCAACGCGATAGACATGTTTCATTTGTCCAACGTTAGATTGGCCATAGTTTGCTATTGGGATGCTCTTTTCACCATCAACAACACAGGGCATGCTGGTTCCCCAAAGTAGTTCATCGCCAAGGTGCTGGTAAGTATAGGTATGCAAGGCTTCCATAAATGAGATGCACTCTTTCACATCACTTAACGGTGGAGTAATAAACTCCATTAAAGCTTCTGAATAATCTGTTGTGATATAGGGGTTGGTTAAGGCAGCACCTAAACTAAAAGGGTGTGGAGTCTGTGCAATCTTTCCTTCAGGGTTGACACGTAAGCTTTCTTTTTCTAACCCTTTTAAGCCGCCACATAAGGAATGGGCTTGTTGAGTTTTAAGAAGCTTGTTTATCCTTTCTTTAATGTGAGAGTACAACGATTCATCCACCTGTTAAGATATTTTAAATATTATATATGACTGAAGTAGAGATGGGTGTTTGAGGTGATGCTAAGTAATTATGCGAATAAAATTGGCGCAACCCTAAAAATAAGGTTGTTGTTAACTACCGTTATATTGTGTTTGTTTGGATTCTATATTAATGACGATGCTAAGACACGCGAACCTGTTGAGGTGGTTAGAGTGATTGATGGCGATACAGTTGTTTTGGCAGATGACAGGCACGTTAGATTGCTGGGTATTAATGCGCCAGAAATATCGCACCAAGGCGGAGTTAATGAGGCGGGAGCAATAAAAGCAAAGGAAGTGCTGGAGAGTCTGTTAGCAAATACGCCTCATTTTTTAGAAAGTGATAAAGAATCGTTTGATCATTACGGCCGAACATTAGCTTATCTGATTAATGAAGAGGGTAGTAACATTAATGTAGAACTTGTGAAACGAGGGTTGGCAACGGTTAGTTTATATCCACCTAACCTTAAATACAGCCAGCGTTTAATTAATGCCCAACAGCTAGCAGAAATTGAAGGGCTAGGTATTTGGGGACTACCTTCTTATGAACTTGTTAGTATTAATGTTTTGGCTCAGACAAAAAAGAAAGGTTGGGGTAGGTTTCGTGGTGAAGTAACCAAGATAGATGTTAATAAAAAAGGTGTAAAAGTTTGGATGGGCGAGGATGTGTACATTTGGATAAAACAGTCAAACTTGCGATACTTTTCTGACTTGGATGATTATTTTCAACAACCAGTGGAAGTTCGTGGTTGGCCTAGAAAGTGGGGAAAGTATTGGTCAATTCAAGCAAGGCATTCTAGCCAGCTGATTAATCTGGAAGATTGAGATATTACCGTTCTGTGAGTAATTTATTGAGTTCCGTTGGTTTGGAATAATGATAGCCTTGCGCAAAATCAACGCCAATTTCTTTTAGCATGTCTGCAGTCGTTTGGTTTTCAACCCATTCTGCGACGGTCTTTTTACCCATTATTTGACCAATTTCGTTAATCGATTTAACCATGGCGGCATCAATTGGGTCAGTTGTGATGTCTTTTACGAATGAGCCGTCTATTTTTAAGTAATCAACTGGAAAGTTTTTTAAATAACCGAAAGAGGATAAACCACTGCCAAAATCATCCAATGCAAACTGACAGCCCATTTCTTTTAATGAAGTGATAAACGAATTGGCGGCTGTTAGGTTTGTTACAGCAGCTGTTTCTGTGATTTCAAAACAAATTTGAGAGGGTCGAGTATCGGCTACCTTAAATGTTTCCTGAATAAATGCAAGAAAACCATGTTCAGTTAAGCTGGCTGCTGATAAGTTGATATTAAAGACATCGTCTGTGTGTATTTTATGCTTGAATTTATTGAGGGTATGTAAGGTGTTTTCAATAACCCATTTATCTAAATGGCTGGACAGGTTGTAGCGTTCTGCAGCTGGTAAAAAAGCACCGGGTGGAATAACTTCACCTGATTCGTTAAGGCGTATCAATATTTCAAAGTGTGTCGGACTTTGCGCATCATCTTGTAATTCAATAATTGCTTGAGCGTGCAATTCGAAGTAATTTTCTTGAAGCGCTTTTTGTATTCGTGGTACCCAACCCATTTGCCCATTGGTTAAAGTCATCTCATCATCATCGGGACGATAAACATGGATACGGTTTCGACCTTGTTCTTTAGCAGAAAAGCAAGCAGCATCAGCGTGTTGCATTGCCTGTGTTGGCGACGTGCTAGGGTTTATTGTAGAGAGACCTATCGAAACACCCAGTCTGAATGTTTTGTCTTCCCAGTGGAAGGTATGTTCAACGATGGTTGATTTGATTTTGGTGGCAATTTTAAATGCCTCGTCTATATCACAATCATGGATAAGAATGCCGAACTCATCACCACCAAGGCGAGCTAGTGTATCTGTTTTCCGAACGCCCTTAATTAATTCTGCTGAGAGTTGGCGTAATAATTCATCACCGGCCGTGTGACCGCAGGTGTCATTAATAATCTTGAACTGATCCAAGTCTAAATAACATAAAATATGTTGGTACGATTCCGTTGATGTGCTTTTAGCTAACGCTTTTTCAAATGCGTGGCGATTGTATAAATCGGTTAGAGCATCGTGTTGAGCTCGGTGTTCCATTTCGCTGGTCATTTGTTTGGAACGACTGATGTCACGGATAATCATCACGCAGCCAATTAATTGATGATTAGGGCTGTGCAAAGGAGAAATAGAGCAGTCGATATGGGCAGATATTTGCTGATTGTTAGTTAAGGTTAAGTGGTTTAAGCTAAATGACATGTTGGTGCTGATGCATAACGCAATGGGGTCTTGCGCCTCTTGTTCAGAATGCTCGTCGTTTAAACTACATAGCGTTGCTAAGGTCAATCCAATAGCTGCTTGTTTGTCGGTAGATAATAATTTTTCGGCTTTACGATTTAATGATGTGATTAAACCATCTTGATCAGTCGTTATAACGGCTTCATTAATGGACTCAAGAGTTATTTGTGCTAATTGTTTCTCTTGTTTGAGAGCCATTTCTACTTCTTTTTGAGGTGTAATATCAATAACGACACCAAAGGCTTCCATAGGCTCGTTTTTATCGCTTCTTTTAGTAATAGTGCCTGTAGATGTGAGCCAAGCAATTTGGCCATTATTTCGTGTAACCCTATATTCTGTATTTAGCTGGTTTTGGCCGGATTCAATTTGTTGCTGAATATCATTTGATATACGTTGTTTGTCATCTGGGTGTACTAAAGCCCACCAAAACTTCATGGTTTCTTGCCAGTCATTTATATCTTCAATGAGCTGTTCTTTTACATTGGCGTTAATTTGGAAAAAGTCTGTTTCAAGATTCCAGTTCCAAGTGGCATGTAAGGTGCCTTTTAGGGCTTGATAATCCCTTTCGTCATCAATTTTTGTTTGTAATTCTAGTGTGTAAATATCGTGAATATCTTGTCGGATGCCGATGGCTCTTATAGGGTTGCCTTGATCATCATGTTCGACAATTTGGCCTTGGGCTTTTTGCCAACGGTATCCTTTGTTTAGATAGTTTGAACGCCATGTGGCCTTGATTGTTCCCACTTCATTGTTTGAAAACGCATCAAAAAAAGCAAGATTGTTTGCGTAATCATCAGGGTGTACAGTGTCTAAACCATTTTGAATCTTGCCAGTTCGATCGTGTCGAATAACCTTATCGTTTTCTGTTTTAAAACTAACTAAATTAAATGTTTGGTGTGCGATGTTGTAGTCGAATAAGGTGCTTTGCGTACTATGAAGGGCGAGAGACATTTGCTCGTCATGTTGTCTTGTTTTAATGGCCTGAGCTTTTTGTTGATCAACACTTTGAATATACCCGATGATATTTTTAACGCGGCCATTAGGTTCATATTCATAAACGGATGCTTCTGTGTGAATCCAACTCCAGTTGCCATCAGATTTTTTTACACGAAAAGTTTTGTTGATATTATTAACACGTCCCTTGAGTAAATCAATGAGTATTTGACGTGCTTTTAAATGCTCTGTTGGGTGAAGGCGCGCGCCCCATAGTGCGCCTTTTAGAGGTTGGTCACCAGGGCCTAGCGTCTCTTTGGTGTCACCATAAAAAGTTAATTGGTCTGTATTGGGCTCCCATAACCATACAAAACCATCAACAGCTTGTATGGCAAACCGAAGAATATCCAATTCATTATTTGCATCCTGCATGGCAATTACTTTTGTTGCTTTCACTCTAATTAGAACCTAGGCTGTTTAAAAAAACATTATTGGGATTACCCCATAGCTTAAGTATAGATACTATTTAGAAAAAAACTGTCTAGGAAATAGAGGTTAGAATAGCCCGATAAACGGTTGAACGTTGACCCAATCGCCTTTTTCGACAGATGAACGGTCGTGTTCGAGAGTGATAAAGCAATTGGCATCGCTCATGGAGCGTAAAATACCAGAACCTTGTTTTCCACTGGTGCTAACCTGCCATTCTCCAGAGTTTGTTTGAGACAAAATGCCTCGCTGGAATTCAGTTCGGCCTGGGAGCTTACGAATATTTTGGGTAGACTGTGCTTTAAGACTGGGTGATATTAAAGGGTTTTTAATCCCCATGATTTTTTGCAAACTGGGTAATGCAAATTGGTAGAATGTCACCATAACAGCAACAGGATTGCCTGGTAAGCCAAAAAAAGTGGTTCCATTCACATGCCCAAAGGCGACTGGCCGGCCTGGTTTCATAGCGACTTTCCAGAAGTTGATACTGCCCACATCGTCCAACACTTGTTTGGTGAAATCTGCCTCACCAACGGACACGCCACCAGAGGTGAAGATGACATCTGCACTGCTAGAGGCGAGTTCAAATGTCTCTTTGAGTTTGACTGGGTCATCAGCAATAATTCCCAAATCAATCACATGACAGCCCAGTTTTTTAAGGGCAGATATAATGCTGTATCGATTGCTATCATAAATGCAGCCTTCACGTGGTGGTTGTCCAAGACTTAACACCTCGTCACCCGTTGAGAAAACGGCGACTGTAATAGCGGTTTTCACATTCACTTCTGCAATGCCAAGTGAGGCAATGAGGCCAACTTGAGGGGGGGTTAACTTGGCGCCAGTTTCTAATACTATTTGCCCTTGTTGAATATCTTCCCCAGCTTGGCGAACATTTTGGCCAGCTGAATGACGTGCATCAAAACGAACGGTATTTTTCTCAGTCTCAACGTGCTCTTGCATAATAACCGTATCCGCGCCATCGGGCATTTGTGCACCGGTCATTATTTGTATGGCTTCATCTTGCTTAAGTGCAGATTGGTAGGGGTGGCCAGCAACAATTTTACCAACAACATTTAAAGAGGTTATGTTCTCTTGTGTGGGTAGCGTGGTACTGTTAAGTGCATAGCCGTCCACAGCTGAATTTCGATGGGAGGGTACGTTGATAGGTGACATAATTGGTTCGGCGAGGACTCTATCAACAGCTTGTGTCAAATGAACACATTCAGTAGTCGAACGTTCTGAGACGGCATCAAGCATATGATGTAATGCTTCTTGAACAGTTAGTGTGCCTGTTTGTTTTTCATCGTCACAACTGTTTTGCACGTTGATTGTCGTCATCTTTAAATGCTCTTTTTGGATGGGTTTAAAACGGTGACGTTGCTCGTTCTTTTAGACGAAGAGGCAGGCGTTAGTTCACCATTCTCTAGGTGTAAAAAGTGGTCTGCAATGTGGTCAATAGTGTGTGTTTCGTGGCTACAAATAAGGATACTTACGCCCTCGGATTTTAAACGCTGAAGCAGTTCGCTAGTTTGTTGTTTGGCATCAGTGTCCATACTAGCCGTGGGTTCATCCAATAATAATAACCTTGGCGATAAAATACGTGCCCGGGTCAATGCAACGCGCTGTTTTTCTCCGCCAGATAGTTGCTTGGCTGAACGGTGGGCAAGGTGTGATAAGTTCGCCCAGTCTAGCGCTTGCATTACTTTTTGGTGCGCAACAGCTTTGCTTTCGCCTGCACGGTAAAGCCCATAAGCAATGTTATTAAGGACCGTGTCGTCAAATAAATAGGGATTTTGATGCAAGTAAATAAAATCTTTTTGAAGTATGGGTTTGGCTTTTTTCCAAGGTAACGTTAAGCCTTGATATTCAATGGTCGCACGATTAGGTTTAAGTAAACCGCTGATGACTTTAAACAAGGTTGTTTTGCCAGAACCATTTCGCCCGGTAATAAGTGTGCATTGATGTGCTGGAATGGAGATGGATTTGATATTTAATACAGCTTTATCCGCCAACGTGAGATGAATATTATTTAAATCAATTAAATCCGTCATTGTTGTAACTCGCCCTTGCCCTGAAATACAGAGACACCTGCGTTCAGGCTTAAAGATAGTACAAGCAACACAATGCCTAGAGCAATGCCTTGTGCAAATTCACCTTTGCTTGTTTCTAAAGCAATTGCTGTTGGTATGTTTCGCGTGGAGTGCAGAATATTCCCGCCCACCATCATCGAACACCCAATTTCAGCGATGACACGGCCAAAGCCGGCGACTATTGCTGCTATAAGTCCAAAACGCACTTCATAAACCAACGTAAAAAATGCCCGCCAAGGTTTAGCGCCTAAGGTAATGGCCGTCTCCCATGCACGCCTGTCAGCAGCTTGAAATGTAGCGTGAGCCATGGCAACCAGCAAAGGGAAGCATAATAATATTTGCCCAATGATCATGGCCTTATGTGTGAAGAGCAGCCTTAAATCTCCTAATGGGCCACTACGAGAGAGGAGTAAATAGAGTGTTAAGCCGATAATCACAGCAGGAACGGACATAAAGGTATTGAACAAAGCGATACAGGCACGCCGAAGTTTGAACTGAAAAAATGCTAAACAAAAAGCGATTATTAAGGCGAAAGGTGTGGCGATTAGTATGGCTGAAAAAGAAACACTGAATGATAGCGATATAATTTCCCATATATCGGTATTGCCGCTAATCAATAGCTGAAAAGCATTTAAACTGGCTTGGCTTAGGTCATTCACCGTGAACGATGTCTTTTATTGCGGTTGGGTAAAATAACTGTTGGCCATTTTTTTTAAATCTATCGATTAATGCTTGGCCTTGTGGTGATGTTATCCAAGCAATAAGAGACATGGCTTTTATATACTGAATGTTTTTATGTAAGGCAGGGTTCACGGCTATTATCCCATACGGGTTTTTTAATAATACACCGCCGTCATTAAGTATTTTTAATGAGAGTTTGTCTTGATAGGCAAGCCAGGTGCCACGGTCAGTGAGTGTATAAGCACTCAGTTCATCGGCAATTAGCAGAACTTTGCCCATGCCTTGGCCGGCTTCTTTGTACCATTTTCCGGATGGAGTGACGTTGGTGTGCTTCCAAAGCGAGCGTTCTTTTTTATGAGTACCCGAATTATCACCGCGAGATATAAATGTAGATGTACTTGAGGCTATGTTTTGTAAGGCCATCTGTACATTGTTCTTCCCAGCAGTTTTGGCGGGGTCTTTGTCAGGGCCAATTAGCACGAAATCATTTTCCATTACATCTCTACGGTTTACGCCGTATCCTTCAGCAATAAATACATTTTCAGCTTGTTTGGCGTGAACCATAACTACATCTACATCGCCGTTCCTGCCCATTTGCAATGCTTTGCCGGTACCTACCGCAATGACGTCTATGCGAGTTCCTGTTGCTTTTGTAAAGGCAGGAAGTAACTCCGCTAAAAGACCGGAATTGTCTGTGCTTGTTGTTGTGGCCAAACGTAATGCGGTGTCAGCTTGTGCTGTAAAGCTTAATAAAACCAATATTAAAGGGGTTAAGTGAAACGTCTTTCTCACGATATGTTCTCAAAATTTTTATAATGGTAATGTTAACGTTGTGAGACTCGACGAGCAAGGTATAAGCCCGTATACTGATATACCTATATTTTAGTGAAAGTGAGGAATTATGTCCGATTTGTTTAATGCCATTGTGGCTAATGAAGTTGATGGGAAATCAAAAGGCCAATTACAGCAGTTATCTATTGATGATTTGCCAAAAGAAGACGTGTTGATTGAAATAGCGTATTCATCGTTGAATTATAAAGATGGGTTGGCCGTATCTGGGAAAGGCCGAATTTGTAAACGTTTCCCAATGGTGTGCGGTATTGATTTAGCGGGTACGGTGGTTGAATCGGCGTCAGATAAGTTTTCTGCTGGCGATAAAGTATTAGTGAATGGCTATGGCTTAGGTGAGAAGCATTGGGGCGGCTATAGCCAGATGCAGCGTATTAATTCTGACTTTATCGTCAAAGTGCCTGAAGCGTTTAGTTTGCAAGAGACCATGGCCATTGGTACGGCTGGGTACACAGCAATGTTATCTGTAATGATGCTGGAAAAACAAGGTGTTAAACCTAGCGATGGGGAGGTGTTAGTGACAGGAGCAGCTGGCGGAGTGGGGTCGGTTGCAGTCGCAATTTTAGCTAAATTAGGGTATCAAGTTGTTGCATCAACAGGGCGCCCTGAAACACATGATTATTTATTAAGCCTAGGGGCATCCGGTTTTGTTAACCGTTTGGACCTTTCCGAAAAAGGTGCGCCTTTGGCCGCTGAAAGATGGGCTGGAGCAGTTGATGTGGTTGGTTCACAGACGTTAGCAAACGTCATTGCGCAAACCAAACGAGATGGCTGTGTAACAACATGTGGTTTGGCTGGTGGGATAGATTTGCCCTCATCTGTTTTCCCTTTTATTTTGCGCGGCGTGATTTTGGCAGGCATTGATTCGGTGATGGCAAGCATGGACATTAGAATAGAGGCGTGGCGCAGGCTGGCATTAGACTTACCTAAAAACGCAATAAACTCGGCGAGTAGAACTGAACCAATGAGTGCGTTACCAGAATTGGCAGAACAAATAGTGGCGGGTAAAATTCGCGGACGAGTGGTTATTGATGTAAATACGTGATTTAATTAACAAATTCATAATTTTTGTTGGTATAAAATGCAGGCTATGCGAGCGTATGAAAGAAAATACATCCGAGTAGAGTATCGTCAAGATGTTCAATTAAGAACGCAAACAGGTATTCAACTCATTGCACACAGTGAAAATATTTCCGCTGGTGGTGTTGAAGTTGTTTGTGACCGAATTACAGCACAAACGATTATGCCTGTTGATTATCAATTTGATCCCGATACTCCCCTTGTCTTGTCTATAGAGCTTAGTTTAGGCGAAGAGGACCATCATTTATATGCTACTTGTTCCGTGCAAAATGTTCGACGTTTAGCACAAGATTGTTTTGGTTTTAATCTGAAATTTAATACGTTTAAACGCCAAAGTGAAGGGCTTTTAGAAGGGTTTGTGAAAGAGCAGTCTGGCTATGCATGAGGGTCAACCCTAAATATTTGGCCATTTTGGAAATGGTTGCTAAGATTCCTAAAGGCAATGTTTCGACATATGGGGAAATAGCATCCCTTTCCGGTTTTCCACGTTGCGCTCGACTGGTTGGTACGGCACTTCGTTCCGATGTGTCAGGGCCCCGCATACCCTGGTACAGGGTTGTAAATTCGCAAGGTAAATTGTCATTTCCAATTGGAAGCCCTAAGTACAAAATTCAAAAACAACGGTTGGTGGAAGAGGGAGTTGTTTTCCACAAAGGCTCGATTGATCTTAACCAATACGGTTGGGGTAGAGACCTTGATAAAGCATTATGGTCTTAGTTAGAACATAAGGTTTTTGTTCGTCCCATAGATAAAAGCAAAAGTCAAATATTCTCCTATACTGATTATTATCAATAGGGAGATAACTGATGACTAAGACACAATTTTTTAAACAAGTTAAGGCGCTTATAATAGAACGTTTCGAAAAAAAAGAAGCGGTTTTTGTTTGTTCGTATGTGGAGTATTACTATCAGGATTTATCCGACGAAGATGTGTCTGATAGAGAACTTGAAGACATATACGGCGCAGCGATAGCGCACTTAAATTTAGCAAAGAACCGAGTAGAAAATGCTTATTCGGTACATGTTTACAATCCTGATTATGAAGCGCATGGCTGGCAATCTACACATACTGTTGTAGAGGTTGTGACGGCGGACATGCCTTTTTTGGTCAACTCTCTAACAATGAATTTAAACGAAATGGGGCTCACGTGCCATTTGGTCGTGCATCCGGTTATTCCTATAGATAGAGATAAAAAGGGTGTGTTGAAAGGTTTAGACAAAACAAAGTCACCGCAACTTGAGTCATTTATTCGTATAGAAATTGATCGTCAAACGGCAAAAAGCGGTGCTATAGAAAAAGTAAGTGAGCGAGTTGAACGTGTATTAGCTTGTAATATTGCAAGTGTTGATGATTGGGAAATAAATGTTAAAAAATTACAGAATGCAAAGAAAACGTTAAAAGCTGTATCAGCCAAAATCAAAGGCGAAGATATTGCTGAAAGTATTCATTTTTTGGATTGGCTTGAAAAAGATAATTTTTTGTTTCTTGGGTATAGAGAATATGAACTGGTTCAAACCAAAAAATCGGAAGCCTTTAAAATCATTGAAGGGACAGGCTCTGGCATATTAAGGGATGAGCTGGCGACTATTCCAGACCTTGGTGAAATCCCTATTAGCAGTGAAAAATGTGTATTCATGAGTGAGACTTGTCCCTTAGTTGTGACAAAGGCAACTACAAAGTCCATTTTACATCGGCCAGCTTATATGGATTATGTAGGCGTCAAAAAATTCAATAATAAAGGTCAAGTGATTGGAGAGTACCGGTTCTTAGGGCTGTATACATCGACTGCTTATCATGCGCCCATTGAAGAGGTGCCGTTGATTCGTAAAAAAGTTGAACAATTGTTTGCAAAAAGCGGATTTAAAAAGAATAGCCATAATGCAAAGTCATTAATGAATGTGATGGAAGGGTTGCCACGTGATGAGTTATTTCATTCCAGTGATGAACAGTTGTTGGAATTGGCATTAGGTGTTCTTAAGTTAAAAGAACGTCAACGTATTAAAGTATTTGCTAGAGGAGATGGCTATGGCCAGTTTGTATCTGTGCTGGTTTATGTGCCCAGAGACCATTACAACACGAATGTTAGAAAGAAGATGGAGGGCGTTTTATCAAAGCGATTAAACGCAGATAACATTGATTTTAACGTGCAATTTAGCGATTCAATTTTTGCCAGAATTCACTTTATCATTCATACGCCGAATGGTTGGGATGGTGATATTGATGTGGCTGAAATTGAGAATGAAATTACGGAGCTCCTTAAGGATTGGAAAGACGAGCTTCGTACGGCGTTAACCCACCAACTAGGTGAAGTGGAAGGGAAAGATTTATACAACAGTTATGGGGATGGTTTTACTGAATCTTATAAAGAGAATTACCCAGCGAGGTCTGCTGTAATTGATTTGTTAAAAATCGAAAAGTTGAAAAATGCGCCGAATACAAGTATTGAAATGTCCTTATATCAACCCGTTGAATCACAGGGTAATGGGTTGCAGTTTAAGTTGATTAACAAAGGCAATCCTGCGCCTTTATCGCAAACGTTACCGGTGCTTGAAAACATGGGTGTAACGGTTTTTGATGAGCACCCGTTTGAAATAACAGATGTAGCATCAAATACTTGTTATTGGATACATGATTTTGGCCTTGTTTATGGTGATGAACTACCGTCTGTTGAAAAAATTAAAACAAATTTTCAAGATGTTTTTGAAAAGGTTTGGATGGGGCATGTTGAAAATGATGGGTTCAACCAGTTAGCGCTTAAGGCAGAGTTAGATTGGAAAAAAATCATGTTGTTACGGGCTTACTATTTGTATTTACGCCAAGCCGGAGCGGCCTATAGCCAAGAGTACGTTGAACAAACGTTAGCAAATAACCCGGTTATTACGGCTCAAATTGTTGAGTTGTTCGAATTAAAGTTTGATCCTAGTGTTAAAGGAAAAGATAAAAAACTAGCGAAGCAGGAATCGTTAATAGTTTCTGAAATAGAAAAAGTTGTTTCGCTAGATGAAGATAGGATTTTGCGACGTTACTTAAACCTTATTCAGTCAACATTACGGACCAGTTATTTTCAGAATAAAGTTGATAAAAAAGGTGTGCCATATGTTGCTTTTAAGCTCAACCCTGAGCTCATAACAGATCTACCGTCACCACGGCCTAAATTTGAGATTTTTGTGTACTCTCCGCGTGTTGAAGGTGTCCACTTGCGTGGTGGCCCCGTTGCGCGTGGCGGCTTGAGGTGGTCTGACAGGAAGGAAGACTTTAGAACAGAAGTGCTTGGTTTAATGAAAGCGCAGATGTCAAAAAATGCAGTGATTGTTCCAACAGGTGCGAAGGGCGGTTTTATTGTAAAACGTCCATTGGACGGCTTATCACGTGATGAGTTTATGGAAGAAGGTATCGCTTGTTACAGTATTTTCATTGGTGCGTTGTTAGATATTACAGACAACTTAAAATCTGAAAAGGTCATCCCTCCAGTAGATGTCGTGCGATATGACGGTGATGACCCATACCTAGTGGTCGCTGCAGATAAAGGTACTGCAACGTTTTCAGACATAGCTAATGGCATTGCCATTGAGCACGGGTTTTGGTTGGGTGATGCATTTGCTTCTGGCGGTTCCGTGGGCTATGACCATAAAAAAATGGGTATTACGGCTAAAGGTGCGTGGGAATCGGTTAAACGCCACTTTAGAGAAATGGGTATCGATACACAAACAACGCCATTTAATGTTGTTGGTATAGGTGATATGGGTGGCGACGTATTCGGTAATGGGATGCTGTTGTCAGAAAAAATATGTTTAGTCGGTGCTTTTAATCACATGCATATTTTTCTAGACCCAACGCCAAACACCGACAAAAGTTTCAAAGAACGTGAGCGCTTATTTAATTTGCCTCGCTCATCATGGGCTGATTTTGAAACAAAATTAATTTCAAAAGGTGGTGGGGTTTATTCTAGAACTGAGAAGTCGATAACTATTACGCCGCAAGTGCAGGAAATATTAGACATTAAGGCTAAAACGTTAACGCCTAATGAGCTTATTCAAGCCATGCTGAAAGCGCCAGTAGACCTACTTTGGAATGGTGGTATTGGAACGTACGTTAAAGCTAGTAGTGAAACCCATGCCGAAGTAGGGGATAAGGCGAATGATAGCCTCAGAATTAATGGTGGTGAGTTGCGTTGCAAAGTCATGGGTGAAGGTGGGAACCTCGGTTTCACACAGTTAGGTCGAATTGAGTACGCGGCGCACGGCCGTATTAATACGGACGCTATAGATAATGCGGCTGGTGTAGATTGCTCTGATCATGAGGTTAACATAAAGATTTTGGTTAACAAATTGGTTGAGCAAGGCGATATGACGGGTAAACAGCGAGATGTGTTGTTGGCCAAGATGACGGATGAAGTGGGTGATTTAGTATTGCGTAATAATTACTTGCAGACACAAGCGATTAGCATGGTTGAGCAGCAAGCGCCTGCTATGCTCGAAGTACATTCACGGCTTATTGAATTGCTGGGTCAAGAAGGACGCTTGGACCGAGACGTTGAATATTTACCAAATAATGAAGAAATTGAAGAGCGTAAGGCAAAAGGGTTGGGCTTATACCGACCAGAATTATCAGTTGTCTTTGCGTACAGCAAGTTATTGCTAAAAGATTTAGTAGCAGGCTCGCCCATTTTGAGAGACAAAGGGTTTAAGAAAGATGTGCTTGATTACTTCCCATCAAATTTACGCACTAAATTCTTAAAAGAAATTGACGACCACCGTTTGCGTGATGACATTATTGTTAATCAATTAGTGAATAGCATGGTGAATCGACTAGGGCCATCATTTGCTTTTAGAATGAGGGATGAAACTGGTGCTGGCGCTGATGAAGTTGTAAAAGCATATAAGATTGCATGCGATATTTTTGATACCGAATCTATTTGGAATCAAATCGAAGGGCTAGATAATAATGTGTTGCCGGATGTACAAAATCGAATGTTAATGGAAGTTCGCCAGCTTATTGAACGCACTATGTACTGGTTACATAGTAACCGATCTGCTGATGGTTCTATTGCAGATGTGGTGGATGAGTTTTCTGGCAGCTTAGATAATATCAGTGAACAAATATTGAATTTTGTTTCTGGGTCGCAAAGAGAGTCTATTGAAAATAAGGTGTCTACCTATCAAGACGCTGGTGTGGGTGAGCCATTAGCGATGAAGGTGGGTTGCTTAGAGCTGGAGTTTTCAGGTTTAGATATCATTGCAGTGCAAAGTCAAACCAAGCAGACAATTGGTGACGTAATGCCAGTGTTCTTTGCAATCAATGATGAGTTAAAGCTAGATTGGTTACATGCTGCTATTAATAGGTTGCCACGTAAGAATTACTGGCAGTCTTTAGCAAGATCGGCATTGCGTGATGATTTACACGCAGAGAATCGTGCGTTATTGACGTCATTATTTTTACAAGCTGGTAAGGGCGCCACGACAGATCAACGAATAGGCAAATGGTGCGAAAGCAACCGCGTTGCTATTGATCGTTATTTACATCTAGTCTCTGTGATTCAAGCTGAGAATGAAATGGAAATAGAGCAGCTATCCGTTATTCTTAAAGAAGTGCATGGTGTTGTGGAAAAAAGTAAGCTGAAACAATAAGCGGCTAGGGCAAAAAAGATAGATGTTATGGTGAGTGGCCGTTAGGTTTTCTCTAACCAGTTAGTAATAACATCGGCACTTTCCTGCCAATTTGAATCAAGCATCATGGTGTGGCTGGTTTTTTTCATGTTGATGTAGGTTGCGTCGTATGCCTCAGCAGTTTTTTTAATTTGATTCGGCCTGAAGAATGTGTCTTCATCTGCGCCTAATGACAGCATGGGGATTTTAAAAGGGTTTTTCTTTGTGGGTAGGCCTAACCATAGGGTGTCCAACAGTGCTTTAGGTGAGCTGGGTTGCATTTCTGTGCAATATTTAATGACGACAGCATCGTTAACGTCACCTGAAAAGATAGAGTTGCGTGTCACATCAACACCTGAAAACCACGTACCAAATAATTGGCTTAGGTTGTATTGCATAAACACAGTGGGGTTGAGAAAAAGATCCATGACTGACGGCATTAACCCATCAACTGGAACTGAAGCCATTAATACGCAAGCTGGAACGGTGTTATGTTCGATAAACTTCTGAATAACTAAACCACCTAAAGAATGGCCAATTAATATGGGTGGCTCTCCAATTTCATCAATAACACGCTGAATGTCTGTTACATAATCAGCAATACTATTGCCGGATAACTGTTCTTGACCGCCGCTTTTTCCGTGGCCACGTAAGTCAACGGCATAGGTTGGGTGTCCAAGGTCTGAATAAAAGGGCATAAAATGTTCATTCCAGCACCACCCAGACATATTGGCACCATGTATAAACAAAATGGGTGTCTTAGTTGGTTTAGCTGGGAGGTGTTCAATTACATGTAAATTTGGGTGTTCTTGTGAGCGTTCGATTTGCATAAGTGAAAGTAAACTTGAAATAAAATTATAAAAATAATTGTTTTATAAAACAATTAGATGAATTGGTTTTGGTTGCAGAATCTCACCATATGATAAAATAAGTATTGACAAATATTGCAGAGCAGTATATCATCTCTATCACATTGTTACAGCAGGTCTTATTTTAGATACTGCTACTGTGTGATAATGTTCTCCTCCTCTCAGCGACTCTTTATGGGTCGCTTTTTTTTGCCTGTCACTTTATGTTCAGTATAGGGTAGTGGCTAGCAATAATCCGATAATAGTTAAAATGAATTAGAATATGTAACCAATTGGCTGCCCAACTATTTGGAGCGCATGATTTTAATTTATTCATAGAGGGTTAAAACTGGATGAGGATTATTTGAACAATGAGAAAGAATATAACCATACAAAAGTTTCTGCCTATTCTATGTGGCCTAATGCTGGCTTTTGCAGTACATGTGCAAGCCGATGTTACTGATATCAAAGCGGCCTTGTTAATAGAAAAAAAACCAATTCCGCCCGCCTTGTCAAATTTAGACCCTGTGTTAACGGATGAAGGCATTCAAGGTGCCAAACTAGGCATTAAAGATAACAACACAACAGGTCAGTTCACAGGGCACAGCTATACGTTGGCTATTGCAGAAGTGCCTGTAGGTGATGATGTTCGTGAGGCATTTAATCAGCTGGTTAGCAAGGGCTACCGATACGTTATAACATCGGTAAATACAGATACATTAATAAGTTTGTCGGCACTGGCGGCAGAAAAAGGTGTGCTGTTGTTTAATATTGCTAGTGCAGATGGGAAGTTAAGAACAACCGAGTGCGGGGCAAATACCTTTCATATGTTACCTAGTTACGAAATGAAGGCAGATGCGCTCGCACAATTCATGCTTAAAAAGCGCTGGAAAAAATGGTTTCTGGTTAAAGGGTCAGATGCAAATGATGCGTTGTTCGCAAAGGCCATTAAACGTTCTGCTAAACGCTTTGGAGTTAAAGTGGTGGAAGAGAAAACATGGACGTTTGACCATGATGCGCGCCGAACAGCTCAGGCAGATATCCCCGTGTTCACTCAAGGCGACGATTATGATGTGTTAGTTGTGGCGGATGTTAAAGGGTTATTCGGTGAGTATTTGCCAATGAACACATGGTTGCCGAGACCTGTTGCAGGTACTCAGGGTATGGCACCGAGAGCTTGGCATAGAACACATGAACGATGGGGTGCAGTACAAATGCAAAATCGTTTTTATGAACAAGCTGGCCGTTGGATGACAGATGTTGATTATTCGGCTTGGTTAGCAGTTCGTTCAATTGGTGAAGCGGTGACGCGTGCAAAAAGCCCAGACGTAAAAACGATAAAAAACTTTTTGCTGGGTGATGAGTTTAGTGTGGCAGGTTTTAAAGGCACAAGGCTAACGTTTAGAACATGGAATCATCAATTAAGGCAGCCGGTACTGTTGGCAACGCCTCGTTCAATTGTGTCAGTTATGCCTCATAAAGAATTTTTACATCCACGTACTTATTTGGATACGCTAGGTTATGATAAGCCTGAATCAAACTGCCATTTATAGAAACAATACGAATGAAGAATATGATTAAAATAACACTTATAACGTTAGCGCTTTTAATTTCCTCACCAATGAGTTTAGCGGATACGCTATACATTACGCTTGAAAAAGATAATGCACTGGCTGTAGTAGATGGAGAAACAGGAAAGTTGCTGAAAACAGCACCGTTGGGTCAGCGCCCACGTGGTATCGCGTTAAGTGAAGATGAAACGCAGTTATATGTTGCGGCGAGTGATGACGATACGATACAAATTATTGATATTAAAACATTGAAAGTCGTCGGTAATTTGCCAGCAGGCGAAGACCCGGAAACGTTTCGCCTGCACCCCGCAGGGCAATTTATCTATGTTTCAAATGAAGATGATAATATCGTTACAGTCATTGATGTCGATAAAAAAGAGGCCGTAACAGAAATTGCTGTGGGTGTTGAGCCAGAAGGAATAGCGGTGAGCGATGATGGCCAGTGGGTCGTGAATACATCTGAAACAACGAATATGGTTCATTGGATTGACCCCGTATCGAACACTATAAAAGATAATACCTTAGTCGATCCACGACCAAGAGCCGCGGCGTTTTCAACGAATGGTAGTGCCTTGTACGTTACATCGGAAATTGCGGGTACGTTGTCCAAACTAAATGTGGACACGAAACAGGTAGAAACCAAAATCGGTTTTAAAATTCCTGGCGTAGATAAAGAATTAATTCAGCCCGTGGGTGTGCTGGTGCACCCAAATGACAAGCTGTTGTTTGTCGCGTTGGGCCCAGCCAATCGTGTGGCCGTCGTTAATATGCAAACCTTTAAAGTCGAAAAGTATTTATTGGTAGGGCAGCGTGTGTGGAACTTGGCTTTCTCGCCAGATTTGAAACGTTTATACACAACCAATGGTGTCAGTAATGATATTTCAATTGTTGATGTGGCCAGTTTAAAAGTGACTAAATCTGTTCGTGTTGGGCATTACCCTTGGGGTATTGCGGTTAAAAAATGACACAAACGTTAGCTGTAAAAACACTAAGTTATGCCTACGGTAAAAAGGCCGCATTAAGTAATATCGATTTTAGTATCGATGCGGGCGAATGTACTATTTTGCTCGGACCAAATGGTGCGGGCAAAACGACGCTGTTTTCGCTTATTACACATTTGTATAACAGCCGTGATGGTCAAATATTAATTAATGGTTTTGATGTAAAGAAAGATTCTTGTAAGGCATTGGCTAATTTAGGGGTGGTATTTCAACAAACCACACTCGATATGGATCTCAGTGTGTTGCAAAATTTACATTACCATGCGTCTTTGCACGGCATGACGCGTAAGCAAGCGTCAGCTCGAATTGAAGAAGAATTAGAACGGCAGGGAATGTTGGAGCGTCAACATGAAAAAGTTCGTCAGCTCAATGGTGGGCATCGCCGACGGGTGGAAATTGCTCGTGCGCTGTTGCATAAGCCGTCTTTATTACTGCTTGATGAGCCGACTGTCGGCTTAGATGTGCCGAGCAGAAAAGGCATTGTTGAGCATGTACATTCGTTATGTGAAAACGATGGTTTGTCTGTGCTTTGGGCTACGCATTTAATTGATGAAATTTACCCTTCAGATAATGTCATTGTTCTTCATCAGGGTAATGTTAAGGCGCAGGGTTCAGTTGATGGTGTGTGTGCCGAGCAGGCGACAACAGACATTGCGCAAGCTTTTCAGCAATTAACGGCGGTAAAAAAATGACATTAACGCACGGTGTTATCGCTTTAAAAGGAATTATTAAGCGTGAATTATGGCGTTTTTTGCGTCAACGGGAGCGTTTTATTGCGGCGCTTGTTCGTCCGTTAGTTTGGTTGTTTGTTTTCGCTGCCGGTTTTCGCTCTACGCTGGGCATCGCTATTATCCCTCCGTATGAAACGTATATATTGTATGAGGTGTACATTGCCGCGGGTTTGATCGGGATGATTCAACTATTCAACGGCATGCAAAGTTCTTTATCGATGGTATATGACCGAGAGATGGGCAGCATGAAAACCTTGTTGGTTAGCCCATTACCACGCTGGTTTTTATTAACGGGCAAGTTGTTGGCGGGTACATTTGTGTCGATATTACAGGCGTATGTTTTTCTTCTCATTGCTTGGTTCTATGATATTCAAGCGCCTTGGTTGGGGTATGTAACGTTATTTCCAGCGTTAGTCTTGGCGGGTTTAATGTTGGGTGCGTTAGGCATGTTGTTGTCGTCATTTATCAAGCAGTTAGAGAACTTTGCGGGTGTGATGAACTTTGTTATTTTTCCCATGTTTTTTATGTCTACGGCGTTATATCCATTGTGGAAAATAAAAGAATCCAGCGAATTGTTGTTTACATTAGCAAGCTATAACCCATTTTCTCAAGCGATTGAATTAATACGGTTTGCGTTGTATGGGCAATTTAACCTGTATGCCTTTGTGTACACGTTAGTGGCGTTTGTTGTGTTTATGATGATCGCTGTATGGGGTTATAACCCGTCAAAAGGCATGATGGTTAAGAAGGGTGGTGGCCCTAGGTGATAGTAGCTTGTGGTAAAATTCGTGGCATATGACTAAAAAACTTTTTATACGCACACACGGTTGTCAGATGAATGAATATGATTCTGAAAAAATGGCCGATGTGTTAGCAGATACGCAAGACATTGAGTTAACAGATAATGAAAAAGAGGCAGACATTTTGCTTCTGAATACCTGTTCGATTCGAGAAAAAGCACAAGAGCGCGTCTTTCATCAATTAGGTAGATGGCGCCCACTTAAAGAACGGAATCCAGAGCTATTAATTGGTGTGGGTGGTTGTGTTGCAAGCCAAGAAGGCAAGGTGATTCGCCGTAGAGCGCCATATGTGGACGTGGTGTTTGGTCCGCAGACGCTGCACCGGTTACCCGCGATGCTTAAAGAGGCGCAGCATAAGAAAAAACTGGTTATGGATATCTCTTTCCCAGAGATCGAAAAGTTTGATAATTTGCCAGAACCTAGAGCGGAAGGCCCAAAAGCGTTTGTCTCTGTGATGGAGGGATGTAGTAAATACTGCACGTTCTGTGTCGTCCCGTACACGCGTGGAGAAGAGGTAAGTCGGCCATTGGATGATGTTGTAGCAGAGGTGTCTAGTTTAGCGTCGCAAGGCGTTAGAGAGGTGAACTTGCTCGGGCAAAATGTTAATGCCTATCGTGGCGATATGTCTGATGGCGATACCGCTGATTTTGCTTTGTTATTGCATTATGTGGCTGCGATAGATGGTATTGATCGTATTCGATATACCACGTCACACCCTAAAGAGTTTTCCGAGAGCCTAATTCAGGCGTATGAAGATATCCCTGAACTTGTTGACCATTTGCACTTACCAGTACAAAGTGGCAGTAATAGCGTGTTAGCTAGAATGAAGCGTGGGCATGAAATTGACGAATACATCGAAAAATTAAATAGGTTGAAAGAAATTCGGCCGAATATGAGTTTTTCATCTGATTTTATTATTGGTTTCCCGCAAGAGACAGATGAGGAATTTGAAGACACAATACGTTTGATTGAGCGCATTGGCTTTGATTTCTCGTTTAGCTTTATTTTCAGTGCGCGACCAGGAACACCGGCTGCAGACATGGCGGATGATATTGATATAGAAGTTAAAAAACGGCGGCTGGAACGGTTGCAAGACATTATCCGAGGCTATTCTGAAACCATATCTGACAATATGGTGGGAACAACACAGCGGATTCTTGTGGAAGGCGAGTCAAAAAAGAACTCCCTACAAATGATGGGGCGTACAGAAAACAATCGCATTGTTAATTTTGCCGGTCATTCAAGGCTGGCTGGGCAGTTTGTGGATGTGACGATTACTGAAGCCTTGCGAAACTCTTTAAGAGGCCGTATGGTTAAGGTGGACATCAAGCCGGTTATAGTTAATCAGAGGCAAACTGCGTCTTAAATTGACTGCTTTACAAACAACCATGGACATAACATTGACGCCCGCTGATAACGGGCGCCTGGCAAACTTATGTGGCCAATTCAATGAGCACATAAACCAATTGGAAGAACGATTAAGTGTTGATATTAAAAACCGCGGTAACCGTTTCAGTATTACCGGTGCAACCACGTGCGTGACCTCTGCAGTCACTGCGTTAAAAGAGATGTATAACAATACGGAGGTCGATCAATTAACACCTGAAAAGGTACACTTACATATGCAAGAAACTCATATGGAACCAACGCCGGGCGATGCAAACGACACGAGCGTTATTCACACACGAAAGAAAATAATTAAACCACGTGGTGGTAGGCAACAAGCCTACGTTGCTAGTATTCCAAAGAATGATATTGTTTTTGGCATTGGCCCTGCGGGTACAGGGAAAACCTATCTTGCCGTTGCGTGTGCAGTTGAAGCGTTGGAATCTGAAAAAGTATCGAGAATAATTCTAGCTCGCCCCGCCGTTGAGGCAGGTGAACGGTTGGGTTTTTTGCCAGGTGACTTGAGTGAGAAAATAAACCCTTATTTGCGCCCTTTGTACGATGCTTTGTATGAAATGCTGGGCGTTGAACGTGTTGAAAAATTAATTGAAAAAAACGTTATTGAAATAGCACCGTTGGCTTTTATGCGTGGGCGCACGTTGAGTGACGCGTTTATCATTTTAGATGAGGCGCAAAACACAACGCCGGAACAAATAAAAATGTTTTTAACCCGAATTGGCTATGGTTCTACTGTCGTGGTAACGGGCGATATTACACAGGTGGATTTACCGGGGCATACTGAATCTGGCCTAAAGTTGGTAATGAAAATTCTTAAAGATATTGATGGCATCAGTTTTACGCAATTTAAAAGTAGTGATGTTGTACGCCATCCCATAGTTCAAAAGATTGTTTCAGCTTATGAAAAAAATGAGAACGGATGACTGTTGACGTTCAAATGGCTAGTGCGTGCACAAGTGTACCTAGCGAAGACCAGCTGAGAGAATGGGCCAAACTTGCTAAGGGACAACGTCCAGATGCACAACTCGTTATACGCGTTGTGGATAATGAAGAATCTGCCATGTTAAATGCTACATATAGGCAAAAAGAAGGGCCGACTAACGTCTTAAGTTTTCCGTTTGAACACCCAATTGGCTTGCCAGATGATGCGGTTATCGATGACATATTGGGAGATATTGTGATATGTGCGCCGGTGGTTGAGCAGGAGGCGAATGAGCAAAGTAAAGGCATTGATAAGCATTGGTCTCATATGGTTATTCATGGTTGTTTGCACCTACAAGGCTATGATCACATTGAAGAGACTGAACGACTTGAAATGGAAACAGTCGAAATAAAATTACTTGAAACTATTGGTATTAAAAACCCGTATGAAGGTTAAATTCAAATGACGCAACATAATGATGACAAAGATAAACAGCGATCTTGGACTGAGCGTATTGGGCAAGCATTGATGGGTGAACCTCAAGACCGAGAGGAATTGGTTCAAGTCATGCGGGATGCAGAAAAAAGAAATTTGTTAGGGCCCGATGCTTTGGCGATGATTGAAGGCGTATTACAAGTATCTGAGCTGCAAGTTCGAGATATTATGATCCCACGTTCTCAAATAGTCTTTATTTCTAAAGATGCTGATTTAAAAGATATTTACCCGTGCGTGATTGAATCGTCACATTCTCGTTTTCCTGTTCAAGACCCAGAAACATCACAAGTGGCGGGTATTCTCTTAGCAAAAGATTTGCTGAGTTATGCCATTGGTGACGACACTCAAAAATTTGATGTTAAAGATGTGATGCGCCCCGCTATTTTTGTACCTGAAAGTAAACGCTTAAATGTTATGTTGCATGAGTTTAGGGCGAACAGAAATCACATGGCGATTGTTGTTGATGAATACGGTTCTGTTGGTGGCTTAATTACCATTGAAGATGTATTGGAACAAATAGTGGGAGAGATCGAGGACGAGCATGATTTTGAGGAAGAAGCCTTTATTCTTCAACGAAGTGACCATGAATACAATATAAAAGCATTAACAGATATTGATGATTTTAATGAACACTTCGGTACTCATTATGCTGACGATGATTTTGATACAGTGGCTGGCCTAGTGATTAATAGTTTTGGCCATGTTCCAGAAAGTGGTGAAACCACGCAAATAGATAACTTTCTATTTGAGGTGTTAAGAGCGGATAACAGGCGTGTGCATTTATTGCGTATGACGTTGATCAATACGACTGAAGACGCTTAATTCATGCACCATGTTTAAGCGGTGTTTAGATAAGCTAAAACGCGTCAAAACATCGTTGTTGGCGTTGATATCTGGGGCGTTACTGCCGCTTGCATTTGCGCCATACTGCTTACCTGTTATGGCCATTATTTCGCTGTTGTTACTGTTATTTGTAATACGCAAATTACCAGCTAAACAAGCAGCGGTTGCCGGCTATTTATTTGGTTGGGGATATTTTGGCCACGGCGTGTACTGGGTTTATTTTAGTATTCACCATTTTGGTCACGCGCCGTTATGGCTGGCGATCATTATAATGTTGGGCATGGTTGCGATACTTGCAACGTATATGGCCTTATTAGCTTACTTACTTAATCGTTTTTTTGGACAGCACAGCGCTGTGCGTTATTTGTTGGCTTTCCCTGGGTTATGGCTAGCTTTAGAGGCATTGAGAGGTGTTCTATTCACAGGATTCCCTTGGTTATCACTCGGCTATAGCCAAATTGATACAGGGTTGTCTGGCTGGGCGCCCATTGTGGGTGTGCTGGGGGTGTCTTGGCTTATTGTATTAGTGACCGGCTGCATTGCATGTGTTCTATTTAGTTCAGAAAACAAAACAAAAATACGCGCCATCATTTTAGCTTTGTCCTGCTGGCTAATGGGCTGGGGTATAACCACAACAACATGGGTTGAGCCTGCTGGAAGTGCGTTTAACGTTGTGTTGTTACAAGGGAACGTGCCACAAGAAATAAAGTGGTTAAGGTCGTTTCAACGCATAAACAATAAAATGTATTTGGAGATGACAAAGGAGCAAGCTGACGCTGATTTGGTCGTTTGGCCTGAAACATCTATCCCGGCTTTTTATCACGGTATAAAAGAATCATTGATGAAGGATCTTAGGGAAGAAGCAATCACTCATCAAACAGATGTGATTGTTGGGCTGCCTGTTATGTTAGACGGGGCGAGTGGTTACTACAATGGTTTGCATAGTGTTAAGTACCCTGATGAATTTTACCTTAAAAGGCACTTGGTTCCTCTTGGCGAGTACATGCCGCTAAAGCCGTTTTCTACGTTTATTTTGGACTTTCTTCAAATACCACTTTCTGACTTTAGTGCCGGTGAAAAGGTGCAGCCGTTATTGAAAGGAGGTGGGTATTCATTTGCTTCATCAATTTGTTATGAAGATGTTTTTCAGCAATCGTCAGTTGATGGATTGCCGGATGCTGCGTATTTGGTAAATGTTAGCAACGATACTTGGTTTGGCGACACTATCGCTCCTTACCAACACTTTCAAATGGCTAGAATGAGGGCGCTGGAAAGCGGCCGATATATGTTAAGGTCAACCAATACAGGTCTAACAGCCATAATAAATCATCAGGGTAAGGTTGTTAACCAAGCGCCAATGTTTAAACGCTTTGCTTTGAAGGGCGAAGTGATTCCTTTACAAGGAGCTACTCCTTTTGTACAAGGTGGTTGGTGGATTGTTCTATTATTTGCCGCACTATTACCCTTGGTGAGTTTTCTCAAACGCGATAAATAAGGTTGCGCATGAAATTTTACAAAAGTGTCTTAACAACATTATTGTTTTTAACGTTTTCTGTACAAGCGAATCAAGCTGTAGAGCAATGGGCTGCATTTGCTGCTCAAACTAAGGCGCCGCAACATGCGAAGTGGTTAGAGGCGATAAGTGACCCAAGGGCCATTAAATTAGCCGAACGATGGAAAGCGTTACGCGGTTTTGATGCCTATGATGCGATTGAAAAATATACTATTCCGGCTGAGCTGAAACCAGGGTTGGTGCTAAACAAAGAGAATATTAACCAATATCCTTGGTTGAAAGATTACCTCCCAAGAGATTATTTAAACAGCTTGTCGTCAGGTAATGGTTTTGTACGCGAGATTAAAATCATACCCACCAGTATTTATTATATGAATGAAGGTGTTTTGAATGCGACGCTTGCTCTACAAGGTAAGGGGCTAACGCCAACAACAGACGAACATAGTACTCTGGTGAACCCTGATGGTTCAGCAACGTTGTTGAATGATGAAACAGCAGGTGCAATTCCGTATTTAAACCCTAAAGATGGTTTGGAGTTGAATTGGTCGTTTATTGCGCATGGCGTGGGAACGGAAACATTGATTTTTGACCCAATGATTTCAAATTCATGTGATGACAAGGGTAATTTAGATGTTCAGTACACTGGCCTTATTTGGTGGCAGAAATTCCATGGCCGTCAAACCATTGAGCCACTGGGAAGCATAGATGATAAAGATGACTTGATAGAGGGCGGTTCTTTATTCGTTGTTTCACCGAATGATGTGAGTGGTATCGCGGCAGTCCGGCAGCGAGCTGCACGGGGGAACAAAACGGATGATTTTAGAATCTTTATCCCCAGTATGCGTAGGACGCGAATATTATCGGGTAATGATGCTCAAGACCCGATGTATTATGGTTTAGAGGTAACGTGGGATGATTGGCGTGCTTACTGGGCTAAAACGGATTTAAATACTTTTGAGTATAAAATGCTGGGTGAGCGGCTAATATTGTCGTCGCCTGAAACGGGTTATATTTATCGTTCAGCTGAGATGAATGAAAGTCAGTGCGCTTGGAATAATATGGAAATGGAGCTGCGCCCAGTGTGGGTGTTAGAAGTTACCGATAAAGTTGGTAAGTATCAGTATAAGACGCGGACCATTTATATTGACCAAGAAACGTATTACGCCCAATTTCAAGAAATGTCAGATATGCGTGGTGAACCTTATAGAACGTGGGACGATAGTCGCTCTTGGCGGCCTTTTGATGGTGATGCACAATGGGATCACATCACTATTCATAATGAATTTAATAACCGTTTAAATATTATTACGGTAACGCCCGATTGGGATGATCGTGGCGAGAAAGTAACGGAAGAATACTTTGACGTTGATCAGCTAAGGGATATGTAAGCCAGCTCTTTAATTGAGACTTATTAGTTAGAGCTTTCTAACTGCCTAGAATCCAAAAACTTATCGTAATGAATATGGTCAAGGCTGATATTTGCTTCTTCTAGTTTTACTAGAGTGGCATCAATCATTCCTGGTGGGCCACATAAATATGCATGGCTATCAGATAGGGGAAAGCCTGCTGTTTCATCGTTGATAAAATCTGTGACTAAACCGCGTTTGCCGGCCCAGTCGGAATTTTCTGGTTCATCAGATAAGATAGGGACGAATTTAAATGTATTTGGCCATTGTTCAGTTAGGCTTTTCATTTCCTCTAAACAGTACAAATCGCGTTGTGCTCTTGCGCCAAATAAATAAGTTACAGGACGGTTAATTTTATTGGCGAGGGCATCATCTAAAATGGCTTTTAAAGGCGCCATACCACTGCCACCAGCAACGCCTATTATCGGCGCCTCGGCTGTGCGTAACCAAAAGTTACCACTGGGGCCATGCAATTCAAATGCTTCGCCAACGCGGTCTTTTTCAAATAACCATTCTGTGTAACTGCCGCCCGGTACGTTACGAACGTGAAATTTGAGCGATGTTTGGCCGCCTTGTACGGGCGCAGAAGCAAATGAATAACTACGATGGCGATCAAAACCGACAAGTCCAATGTCCGCAAATTGACCAGCAGTGAAAGAAATCGCGCGGTTAAGCTCTACGGCTACTTCAGCAATGTCGTGTGTCAACATAGTGGTAGCAGTAATTGTTCCGTTGTATGTTTCAATCGCGTGGTTCGGCGCATGCGCATCGGCTTCTAGTTCAACAGTCACATCAGATTTTAATAAGGCCTGACAAGCTAAAATATAGCCGTCATCAATTTCGGCTTCAGATAATGTGTATGAAAAATCCATAATGGCTTTCACTTCACCTTCAACCAATTTGCATCGGCAGTTTCCGCAGGTGCCAACCGTACAATGATAAGGGAAATTAATGCCTTCGCTTAACGCTGTCTGTAATAGCGTATTGTTTTTGGGCACTTCAAACGTTTCGCCGGTTGGTTGGATTGTGGCTGATAAAGGTCCTTTTTTAGGACCGCCAAATAGGCTGCCAAATAGTTTTTTCATAATGTAAGTAAGGTGTAATTAAGCTTCAGACTCATTTAGCCAGTCTGGCCAGCCCGCTTTTTTATTGGCTTCACGTGCTAGCTCTTTTTCTTCAGCGGTTGCGTGGTTAAAGTCCCAATTTTTTAAACGGGGTTTGGCGATGTATTTAAACCAGATGGGGGGGATTAACCCTGCAGCGAAACACAAGAAAAGGCTTGGCATTTGTGGGCCATCAGCTTTGGGTTTTAGTTTGTGATAAGGCGCATAAGAATCCATATGGTGATCATTATGGTTTGTTATTTCAAATGAAATGGTTCTGCTCATTGGGTACAAATGATTCCAAATATGTTGAGAGTCGTACTTTTTACCTTCTACCCTGACTAAGCCGTAATGCTGGTAGTAGTTGAAGGCTTCAACAAGCATTCTGCTAATCAACATGGCGCAAACAGCAACAACGGTAGCCGTTAAACCAGCAAACCAGAAAACAAGCCCTAGTAGCACAGCAATTTGATATATGGCTTGCATGACCCGACCTGTGGGTGCGAATAAAGAGCGTTTAGTTTTTTTACAGCGCATGGATTCCATTTCAAAGAAATCTTTTAGGCTGCCAAAAATAGCAACGGGGATAAACCTATATACGGTGTACCCACGTGGGCAAGTATCTGAATCTTTGGCTGTGCCTAGGTGTATATGATGGGTGTGCACATGAGCTACGTCACGTGTTGGGTCAAAGTAAAATGTACCAATCAACGTGGCAAAAAGCCGGCCTATTGAACTTCTGCGGTGCATTAACTCATGGTTAACAGGTAATGATGGAACAGCGCCTAACCAACCCAGTGAAAAGGCCGCACCGATTAATAAAATAAGCGACGGTGGTTGCCCTATTTGTTGCTCTAGCATCATCCAATGAACAAAAGCAGCATATAGCGCTACCATAAGAAAAAGGTGAAGGTAGAGAGGGAGTTCCGCTAGCCAATCAATGTTGGCGTCATATCGTTTTAAATCTTTTTTAGCGATAACATCAATCATTAGTAGAGGGATGAATGTTGCTAAGCCTAGCCATACCCAAGCGTCTCCTAATAAAAACCCAATAATGCCAGCGATGACGATGGCAGCGCCTAAATAATATCTTAAATAATTCATATATAAATACTAGCTTGTATACGTTTAAAGTGTAGGGAGGAGTATATCTTAGAGGTTTAAATACGACAATGAGTTCAATTACTTTTCCTTTAGTTCTTTGTATAAGTTTTTAAACTCTTCAGTTACTTTGTGTGTGGGTGCATATTGAATCATAGGTTGACAGGCGCTGTGAGATTCCCGGATTTTTACAGAGGGTGATATTTTGGTTTTAAATAACTTAAGTTTATCGTTAATCAGCTCATTGACTAGCTGAGCGGGCAGATTAGCTCTGCTTTGAAATTGATTGACGACAATGCCTTCAATTTCTAGTTCTGGGTTATGGTCTGCTTTAACTTCTTCAACGGTGTCGAGCAATGAATACAGTGCTTGTTTTGAAAAAACATCGCAATCAAACGGGATAATGCAATTATTTGCAGCGATTAGCGCCGAACGTGTATAAAAATTTAATGCCGGTGGCGTGTCGATAAAGATATTGTCAAACCCCTCTATTGCATCTAGAGCTTCTTTTAATTTGTAAATCTTATAACGTGACTCAAGTTTTGCATGTAAATTGTCCATTTCAGGGTGTGATGGCATGACATATAAATTAGGCACGTCGGTTTCGTAAATATATTCACTGAAGTCTTTGGGGAATAAACTGACACTGAGTGTGCTGGCATAAAAATCTGCCAACGTAGAGTCTAGTTCATCTGTTCTATACCCTAATAGATAATGAGTTGAATTGCCTTGTGTGTCCAAATCAACCACGAGTGTTGTTTTGCCTTTCGACGCACTAATGGCGGCTAAATTGCAGGTAATGGTTGATTTGCCAACACCGCCTTTTTTATTAAAAATAACCCGATTCATGTACTGCTTGTCCTTTTACGATAGCGTTTAAATTCTGTTTTATGACATTTAGGGCAAGGTGGGATGTGCCCGGTTTTTTTAAAGTTCAATGTTTGCTCACAGACTATGCACTCTAATGTGCCTGGGCCTGTGACCTCGCCAGAATGGTACAGTTTACCCTTTATTGCTTGAATGTTGAGCATGTCCCATTCAATTTTTGTCTTATCAGCAACCAAATTAAGCCATTCGCCAATTTTTCCTTCAACTAAGGTGGATTCAAACGATAGCCATTCAGAAAACTCTTCTTTGGTTTCTTGTAAGTAGGCTGACACATCGTCTAAATCTCGCTTCAAATAACCGCCTACCTTGTCAGCTTCTTCCATGGTTAACTCACCTAGTTTTATCGCTTTTTCTTTTGCATCTTTAAGGTGCTCTTCGACATTTGGGATGGTTTGTTTTTCTGCATGTTCAACGGCATCATGTAAACGCTTCGTCATGGTGTCGTAGGCGTGTAGCAGTTTGTCTTGTATTGGATTATTCATACAATCTCCTTATTTAAATTTTCTTTTCCCGAAAGGGTGTAAGTTTCATTAAAACAGTTGCTGTCCGTCTAATTCAGCTTTAGATTTAAGGGTAGCTAAGGTATTCTACCCACCTCTTATTAATATGTGTCCGACGGTCTAAAAATGCAAGAAGAATATCAACCTTCTCTAATCGAAAAAAGTGTTCAACAAAAGTGGCAAAAAACGGGTGCTTTTGAAGTAACAGAGGACTCTGATAAAGAGAAATATTATTGCTTATCGATGTTCCCATACCCAAGTGGGCGTTTACACATGGGACATGTGCGTAATTACACCATTGGTGATGTGGTGAGCCGCTTCCAACGTATGCAGGGTAAAAATGTGATGCAGCCAATGGGCTGGGACGCGTTTGGATTGCCGGCAGAAAATGCAGCCATGAAACACGGTGTTCACCCGGGTGATTGGACGGCTGACAATATTGATTACATGCGTGACCAGTTAAAACAACTGGGTTTTGGTTATGACTGGTCAAGAGAAGTTGCGACTTGTAATGATGATTATTACCGCTGGGAACAATGGTTTTTTACCCGTTTGCTTGAGAAAGACTTGGTGTACAAAAAAACAGCGCCGCTTAATTGGTGTCTCGATTGTAATACGGTGTTGGCGAATGAGCAGGTAATTGATGGCTGTTGTTGGCGTTGCGACAACGAGGTTGAAAAGCGTGAAATCTCGCAATGGTTTATGCGTATAACTCAATATGCAGATGAATTGCTTGAGTCGTTAAAAGAATTAGAAGGCTGGCCAGAACAAGTTCGAACGATGCAGAAAAATTGGATTGGGCGCTCTGAAGGTGTTGAGCTATCTTTTGATATTGACGGTGTTGATGAAGCCTTGCCAGTTTATACAACACGCCCAGATACCTTGATGGGTGTTACGTATGTGGCTGTGGCCGCAGAGCATCCCTTAGCGTTGCAAGCAGCTGAAGGCAATTCAAGCGTTAAAGAATTTCTAGAAGAATGCAAAACCATGGAAACCACAGAAGCAGCGATGGAAACCATGGAGAAAAAAGGTATCGATTCAGGGCTTACTGCGGTTCACCCTTTAACCGGTGAAGTGGTGCCTGTTTGGGTGGCAAACTTTGTATTGATGCATTACGGCACAGGTGCCGTAATGTCTGTTCCCGCGCACGATCAACGTGATTATGAATTCGCGACTAAATACGAGCTGGGTATTAAACAAGTTATTACATCGAGTGACGATATTGATATAAGTCAACAAGCCTTTACTGGAAAGGGCGCGTTGATAAACTCAGGCGAATTTGATGGCTTGGATTTTCAACAAGCATTCGATGCCATTGCCACGGCGTTGAGTAACAAAGGCAGGGGCGAAAAAACGGTTAATTTTCGTTTACGCGATTGGGGTATTTCCCGCCAACGGTATTGGGGTACACCCGTTCCAGTCGTATATTGCGATGATTGTGGAACGGTACCGGTACCGGATGAGCAGTTGCCTGTATTGTTACCAAAAGATATTTCATTAGAAGGTGTGGGTTCACCGCTGGCCCGGCACGATGCGTTTGTCAATACCACATGCCCACGCTGTGGAGCGGATGCGACGCGCGAAACGGATACCTTTGATACGTTTATGGAATCTTCATGGTACTTCGCGAGATATTGTTGTGCGGATAACGACCAAGCAATGCTGGATGAGCGTGCCAATTATTGGTTGCCAGTGGATCAATATATTGGCGGTATTGAACACGCTATTTTGCACTTATTGTATTCACGTTTTTACACAAAGTTATTACGTGATATGGGTCTGGTGACGTGTGATGAGCCTTTTAAAAACCTGTTGACACAAGGCATGGTGCTGAAAGACGGTACCAAGATGTCAAAATCAAAAGGAAACACCGTTGACCCACAAGGGTTGATTCAAAAATACGGTGCCGATACGGTTCGTTTATTTACTATGTTTGCTGCGCCACCAGAACAATCATTAGAATGGTCAGATAGTGCAGTTGAAGGATCTTTTCGTTTTCTTCGTCGCTTATGGCGTCAAGTAAAAGAACATGTTGATTCAGGCTTGGTTAAAGATTATTCAGTTGATCAGCTAACGTCTGATGAGAAAGTCATGCGCCGGCAAATTCATGAAACCTTAAGCAAGGTGACAGATGACTTTGGTCGTCGCTTAACATTCAATACGGCCATTGCGGCTAACATGGAGCTGCTTAATGCCGTGTCTAAATTTGGCGCAAAAACAGAGAATGCAAAAGGCTTGAGGCAAGAGTGTCTAGAAAGCATTGTGCTGATGCTATCACCAATTGCTCCTCATGTTTGCGATGAGCTATGGCAAGCGCTGGGCCACAATGATGAGTTGGTCACAGTCGCCTGGCCTACGTTTGACCCATCTGCCTTGGTGCTTGACGAAATACAAATGATGGTTCAAGTAAACGGTAAATTACGTGGAAAGATAAACGTCGGTTCCAGTAATGATAAAGAAAGTATAGAAAAATTGGCTTTATCAGAGGAGAATGTCAGTAAATATATCGACGGTAAGCCAATTCGAAAGGTTATTGTTGTGCCTAAAAAACTGGTTAATATTGTTATTTAACGGAGTAATGTGATGCTGAAACAACGGGTAAACACAAGCTTGCATCAACGGGTGCGATTGGTTTTTCTGTGTGTTTTGTGTGCCAGTTTGGTTTCTTGTGGGTTTAAGCTGAGAGGAGCAGTTGATTTGCCGGTAGGCCTACAGAAAATCTTTATCGTTGGGTCTGTTAGTAGCGATCTCGTGCGTGACTTGAAAGGTAGCCTACAATATTCGGCGACAGTTGTTAAGCAACAAGCAGATGCAGATGCGATTTTAAACATTGTTCAAGAAAAATCAACAAACCGTACATTAAGTGTCGATTCAAATGGCAGAATTCGAGAAGCCGAGCTTCAATATTCAGTGACGTATAATTTTAAAAAGTCGAATGGCGATACTGTTTTAGATGATGAAACATTACGGCTGGCTAGAGACTACATTAATGATGAAAACGATGTTATTGGTCGTACCAATGAGTCAACTATTATCACTCGAGATTTGAAACGTGATGCGGCTCAGCAAATTCTTCGGCGCTTACATGCGCTGTCTAATAACTAAGCTTTTCTAAACAGCGATGAAGTTAGAGGCAAACCAATTGCCGGCGTCAGTTCAAAATCAATGGATGCCTGTTTACATGGTGTCTGGCAATGAGCCGTTGCAACAAATTGAAGCAGTTGATTTAATTCGTAAAAAAGCCAGGGAAAAAGGCTATTTGAACAGAGAGGTGTTGCATGTTGAAGGCCAGTTCGACTGGACTCAATTACCTGCATTGTGTCAGGCACAATCACTTTTCGCGGATAAAAACCTTATTGAACTTAATTTACCAACGGCCAAACCTGGCGCTCAAGGGTCGGCTATGATTGTAAGAGTTATGGAGCAATTATCGGAAGATAATGTCCTTATCATTATCACTGGTAAGCTTGATAAAAGTTCGAAAAACACAAAGTGGTATAAGGCTGTTAATAATGTGGGTGTGGTTGTTGATGTTTGGCCGTTAGAAGGCCAAAAGCTATTAACTTGGCTTACCGAGCGAGCAGTAAAGAAAGGTTTGTTAGTGGATACCGATGGCCTTAAAATATTACTTCAACGTGTTGAAGGAAACTTACTGGCTGCTGTTCAAGAACTAGATAAGTTATATGCAATCTATGGTGCAGAACGGATATCTGCTGATGATATTGCGTCATCGGTTGAAGATAACGCACGGTTTGATGTATTTAAACTGACAGACGGTATTATGTTAGGCAATGTGCAACGTGTATCAAGAGTGTTAAATGGTTTAATGGCTGAGAAATTGGCTGCGCCGGTTGTGTTATGGGCTATTACGCGTGAGTTACGGATGTTAGAAGCGTTAAGTTATGCTAAAAGCCAATCGTTAAGCATTGAGAAAGTTTTCCAACAAAACCGTGTTTGGGATAAACAAAAGTCGGGATATTTAAGAGCATTATCTAGAGGCACATTAAAGCATTGGCAGTCGTTAATTAAGGACTGTTGCGATGCCGATAAAATCACAAAAGGTGCTAAAACGGGCAATGAGTGGGTGGTTATTGAGCAAGTTTGCCTTAAAGCGTGCCAACCTAAAGCATTTGAAGTATAAAATTATATTAAGCGTTAGAAAAACAGGTTAAATAAATGAGTGAACTATCAAACTACATGCAGCAACTTGGGCAACAGGCTAAAGCGGCGGCTAGAGATATTGCAAAAGCGAATACAGGTCAAAAAAACACTGCATTAACGGTCATTGCTGACCAAATAGAACTTCAACAAGAAGTGATTCTTCAGGCGAATGCTTTGGATATGCAAGCCGGTAAATCGAATGGGCTAGATGAGGCGCTGCTAGACCGTTTAGAACTTAATGCGGAGCGAGTATCTGCAATGGCGGATGGGTTGCGCCAAATCGTTGCACTACCTGATCCAGTGGGAGCGATTGACCATTTAATTTCACGTCCATCAGGCATTAAAGTGGGGCAAATGCGTGTGCCATTGGGTGTTATCGGTATTATTTATGAATCGCGCCCAAATGTGACAGCTGATGCAGCCGCGCTTTGTTTAAAGTCAGGAAATGCTTGTATTTTGCGTGGTGGGTCTGAGGCGAAACACTCAAACCAGGCAATCGCTGCGTGTATTAGCAACGGTTTAAAGGCCGCGGGCTTGTCAGTTGACGTGGTGCAGGTTATTGAGACAACAGACAGACATGCCGTGGGCGAATTAATTCGTATGGAAAGCTTTGTGGATGTGATCATTCCACGTGGTGGGAAAGGCCTTATTGAGCGTATTACTAAAGAGGCGCTTGTGCCTGTGATTAAACATTTGCACGGTGTGTGTCACGTCTATATAGATGATGAGGCTGATTTGGAGATGGCTAAATCCATTGCATTTAATGCCAAAACACAACGTTATGGTACCTGTAATACGATGGAAACATTACTGGTGTCTAAACATGTTGCAGCAACAGTATTACCTGCGCTCGAGGCTTTATATAAAACTGAACACGTTGAGTTAAGGGGCTGCGAGAAAACCTGCGAAATTTTACAGCATTGTGTTCAAGCAACAGATGAAGATTGGGATGAAGAATATTTGGCACCCATTTTATCCATTCGTGTTGTCAGTGGTATTGATGAAGCGATGGAGCATATTCATCATCATAGTTCTGGCCATACCGAGTCAATAGTGACGAGTGATCATTCAACTGCGATGCGTTTCTTACGTGAAGTGGACTCTAGTTCTGTGATGGTTAATACATCCACACGATTTGCGGATGGGTTTGAATACGGCTTAGGTGGCGAAATTGGTATTAGTACCAATAAACTACACGCGCGTGGACCGGTTGGGCTTGAAGGCTTAACTACTCAAAAATACATCGTGTTAGGTGAGGGGCACATTCGCCAATAATGATGGTCGACCTTATCGGTGTATATGGTGGGACGTTTGACCCGATTCATTTAGGTCATATTAATGCGGCGATAGAAATTCAACAAACGCTAGGCATGAAAGAGGTGCGGATGGTTCTTTCTGCTCGGCCGCCGCACCGAAGACAACCTGTGCTGTCTATGGAGCAGCGTTTTGAATTGCTAACATTAGCAACGGAAAATGAAGAGAAACTAATAGCGGATGATTGCGAAATGCATCGTTCAGGCCCCAGTTATATGGTAGATACCTTATTCCAAATTAAACAAAACAAACCGAGACAAAGCCTGGCGTTAATATTGGGTATGGAAGCCTTTAATGGCATAACTCAATGGCACCGTTGGACTGACTTGTTAGACCTGGCGCATATTGTGGTGACAGACCGAGCAGGGTTTGATAATGAATGGGACGTATCAGTCATCAAGGTTGTGGAGAAGCATCGGACATTTGACAAGGCTGAGCTAAAAAAACTCACTCATGGTAAAATATATCGGCAAGATGTTACCCCTATCGATATATCAGCCACGCAAATACGCGCAATAGTTCAACAAGGTCAATCAGCAAAGCATTTACTATCGCCAGTTGTTTGGGCTGAAATAAGTAATAAAAACTTGTACACACAGGTCAACTGAATACATAAAGGTACGTTAATACAAATGAGTAAACAATTAATTAGCATTGTTAAAAATGCGCTTGAAGAAATGAAAGGTAAAGATATTGCCATGCTTGATGTGAGAGATAGGTGTTCTTTTACCGACGATATGTTTTTTGTAACGGGCTCGTCTAGTCGACACGTAAAGTCATTGGCTGAGTCGGTGGTGATTGCATCCAAAGCAAAAGGTATTCAGCCGCTTGGCGTTGAAGGTATGGATGCAGGTGAGTGGGTGTTAGTAGATTTAGGCGATGTAGTGCTTCATGTGCTTCGTCCTGAAGTAAGAGAGTTTTACCAATTGGAAAAACTTTGGTCGGTGAGTGAAGCTGAAGAACTTATTAGTTAGCAAGTGTTTGAACCAGTTCATATTTTATTCATATAAACTCGCTACACTTAGGCTAACAAAATTAACAAGACAAGAGGAATTAAAAATGATTAACACTAACCATCTTAAAAAACTGCTTCTTATTGGTTTGGTTACGTCAGCTGTTGGTTGTACAACCGTTAACCCTTACACGCAAGAACAGCAAACAAGTAAGGCGGCCATCGGCGCAGGAACAGGTGCAATAGCAGGTGCCATTATTGGTGCCATGAGAGGCGATAGAAAAACCGCATTAAAAGGTGCTGTATTAGGTGCTGCAACAGGCGGCGGCATTGGCTACTATATGGATGTTCAAGAAGCAAAATTAAGACAGCGCTTAGAAGGTACCGGCGTTAGTGTTAGTAGAGTTGGTAACGACCTTGTATTAAATATGCCAGGTAATATTACTTTTCGTACAGCAAGTGCTGATATAAACGCAGGCTTTTATCAAGTGTTAGATTCTGTGTCTATTATTTTGAATGAATATACAGATACGACAGTGACTGTTGTAGGGCATACAGATAGCGTTGGTGATGCATCATATAACCAAGGGTTGTCTGAGCAACGCGCACGAAGTGTCGCGCAATATTTAGGTTCACAAAATGTAGCTGCTCAACGTTTCAGAGTGATGGGGTATGGAGAACAACACCCGATTGCTAGTAATGCAACGAAACAAGGTCGTTCTCAAAATAGACGCGTTGAAATAACATTAACACCGATAAATGCTAGATAGGTTTGATCAATAAAATTTAAATGAAACGGCTCGATTGAGCCGTTTTTTTATGTCGGTTAGGTTATCATTTAGCGATGAAATTTAAGATATTAGCGGTAGGCCAAAAAATGCCGAAATGGGTGTCGCTTGGGTTCGAAGAATATAGAAAAAGAATGCCAAGAGAATGCTCCGTTGATGTTGTTGAGTTGCCTGTTGGAAAGCGCTCCAAACAAAGTGATATTCAGCGTGTTATTGAAGATGAAGGTAAGCGCTTACTCGATAAAATCAAGCCGAGTGACTTTGTTGTTGCGTTAGAAATTACTGGAAAGCAATGGTCCACTGCAGATTTGGCTCAAAAATTACAAAGTTGGCAAGGCATACATCAGAATGTTATCGTTTTGATCGGCGGCCCAGATGGTTTGTCTGATACGTGTTTGAAGCGGGCAAATGACACATGGTGTTTATCTGAATTAACGTTTCCACACCCGTTGGTTCGAGTTATCTTGGCTGAGCAGTTGTACAGGGGCTGGAGCTTAATGAATAACCATCCCTACCATCGAGAATAATGTATGAAATTGGTATTAGCATCAGCATCACCAAGAAGATCCGAGCTACTTTTACAAATGGGTTTGGATTTTGAGATTAAAGCTGTCGACATTGATGAAACGCCAATGGCTGACGAAGAACCAAGGACTTACGTTAGTAGGCTTGCATTGGCAAAAGCACAGGCTGCAGGCAAGTTTTATCAACTAAATAATGTGTTGATATTAGGGTCAGATACGGCAGTAATTATTGGTAATGAGATTTTGGGCAAACCTGTTGATAAAGAGCATGCGCATGATATGTTAATGAAACTGTCGGGAAAAACGCATACGGTTTTAACGTCTGTTGCGTTACTTGGGCCGAAAGAAAGGTGTATTGTCAGTGAAAATGAAGTGACATTTTCTACCATCACTGATGTGGATTTTGAAGAGTATTGGGCTACGGGCGAATCAAATGGGAAGGCAGGGGCTTATGCTATTCAGGGTAAAGCGGCTCTGTTTATAAAACGCATAGAAGGCAGTTTCTCAGGTGTTATGGGTTTGCCTATTTTTGAAACGAATCAATTGTTAAAAAATGCGGGCTTCTATTCAGCGTAATGTTACTTTTTTGTAGCTAAATTACCTGCTTTATTTTTAATGTCTAACTCTTTGGCTATTGGTGAAAAGCTTTGTGTAATGCCATCTTTACATTCGACGGCCGTGCTAACACCTGCATAGATGGTGATGGTTTTAACACCGTTATTATCTTTACATTTTTCATTAGCAAGTTTTATATCAGTTTCATCTACAGATTGATAAAAACACCCTTGTAATAGGAGTAAAATTCCAGCTGTAATAATGTTTTTCATGAGCAAATGGGTATGCTTGGTAAATAAGCCTCTATCATAACTAAATAACGAATGGTTTGGAAATATAATGAGTGATGAGATTCTAATCAATGTAACCCCACCTGAAACACGCGTAGCCGTGGTTGAAAATGGCGTGTTACAAGAATTAAACCTCGAAAGGCAGCGTAAGCGAGACATGGTCAGTAATATTTATAAAGGTAAGGTGTGCCGAGTTATGCCGGGCATGCAAGCCGCCTTTGTGGAGATTGGTCTTGAACGGGCCGGTTTTTTACATGCATCAGATGTCCTTGTGAATGGTGAATCGCTGTCAGAAGAACAAGGTATAGAACGAGTTTTACGCGAAGGGCAATGCATTGTTGTTCAAGTCTTAAAAGCACCGCTAGGTACCAAAGGTGCTAGGTTAACAATGAATATTGCGATTCCATCGCGGTACCAAGTATTCCTCCCACATTCTGACAAACTAGCGCTTTCAGTTCAGTTAGATGATGAACTAGAAAGGGAGCGTTTACTGGCGATTATGCAGGTGTTTAAAGACCAAGAATATGATGGCGGCTATATAGCGAGAACAGCATCAGACGGTGTAAATGGAGAAGATATTCGCGCTGATATGCTGTTTTTGAACAAACTATGGGAGATATTGAATGCACAAATTAAAGAGGCAGATGTTGGGTTAGTCTATGAGGATTTACCTTTAACGCTTCGGGTTCTACGTGATTGGTACCAATCTTCGGTCTCTAAAATAAAAATTGATTCGAAAGAAAATTTCGACAAAATGATTGAGTTTGCAGAAAAATTTATGCCGGATGTTAAGCCATTGATTGAACTCTATGCAGGCAGCCGTCCTTTATTTGATATCTATGGCATTGAAGACGAAATTGAAAAAGCGTTGGGAAGAAAGGTTCAGCTCAAATCAGGCGGGCATTTGGTTTTTGATCAAACTGAAGCAATGACAACAGTCGATGTAAACACAGGTAGTTTTGTCGGTCGTGGAAATCAACAGCAAACTATTTTTAAAACGAATTTGGAAGCAGCTCAAGCAACGGCGCGTCAATTACGCCTTCGAAACCTTGGTGGCATTATCATTATTGACTTTATTGATATGGAAAATGAGAGTCATAAAGAGTCTGTTTTATCGGCGCTAGAAAAATCGATGGAAAAAGATCACGTTAAATACAGCATTAGTAACGTGTCGGAATTAGGCTTAGTTGAAATGACGCGTAAACGAAACCGTGAAAGCTTAGAAAGGATTATGTGTGAGCCTTGTGGCACATGTTTTGGGCGGGGGACAGTCAGAACCCCTGAGACAACGTGTTATGAGATATTTCGTGAAATTATGCGTGACGCACGCCAATATGAAGCAAAAGAATTGCTGGTTATGGCGTCCAATGAAGTGGTTGAGATGCTGCTAGATGAAGAATCGAGCACCTTGGCTGATCTTGAGTCTTTTGTGGGGATACCTATTAGATTTAGGGCTGAAGATCAATTCACTCAAGAACAATACGATGTGGTTTTGGTATAAATAATGAGAGCTAGTTATGAGTAAGGCCCGCTTATTCGGTCATTCATTGTTATGGGTTTTTACTGTGAGTCTTGTGATACTCGCCTTATTTGTTGTGGTTGCACGGTTTTTTTCTACACAAGTGCCAGCGTATAAAACTGAACTTGAATCGTATTTAAGTGAAGAAATAGGTGGCCAGGTTAATATCGGCACGATGACGGCAAGAATGGACGGATTTAGCCCACAGCTAAGTCTTAAAGATGTAACGTTAGATGAGTTAAAGCAGCAAACAAATACACTAAGCATCGGCGAAATTCGCTTGTCGATGAATCCATTAGGCGTTTTACAGGGAAATATTACGCCGAATAAAATTACCATCGTTAATACAGGTATTTCGATTAAACGATTTGCCGATGGACATGTGTCAATTGTGGGTTTCTCAGATGAAGAAAATGACAGTTCATCGGGCGATTTTTCATGGTTGCTAGAAGATGGTTTATTTGAAGTGATTGACAGCCAAATTATCTGGAAAGATGATTTGCATGATGAAGAAGACATTCATCTAAGCAACGCGCATATTGTTTTTCAAAATATTAACGAAGAACACCGTTTAAAAATAGCCGCGTCACTACCTGATAAGATTGGTAAGGACTTTGTGTTGTCAATTGTAGTTAAAGGTGATGTCCTCTCAACGACAGACTGGCAAGCGGATGGATATTTGCAAACAGAACAAATTCAATTATCGGAAGTGTTGCAGCGATTAGATATTGATGAATTTAAAATCAACCAAGGTGTTGGAAATGTGGAAATTTGGAGCCAATGGGATGCCGCCGAATTGAGCCGCGTTAGAGGCCGCGTTCATGTTGATGAAGTTCAAATGGTTCAAAAGCAGACTAACCTGACGGTTCAAAATATTAGTGGTTTGTTCGATTGGAAAAAGCTGGCTTATGGGTGGCAGTTAAAAGCGAATGAATTTGTATTCAAAACTAACGAGGTACAGCAAGAAAAAAGCCAATTTAGTGTTCAATATGAACAAGTAAGTGATACTGATACGTTGATGAATATAACGGCAGATGGTATAGATATTCAAGCCGTATCAACGGTTCTCAAACAATCTAAATTATTAAAAAAAAACCACTATGCGTTGATACAAAAACTTAACCCTTCAGGACTGTTGAAAAATGCGTACTTCTCGTTTGCAAAACATAAAGGTGGTGATGCGTGGGCAGGTTGTGGGCAGCTGGACGGATTCGCTAATGAGGCTTTGGATAACATGCCGGCCATAAAGAACTTTAGTAGCAGGGGCTGTTCAAGTAAAGCTGAGGGTTGGTTAGATGTTAATACGCGGAAAGGATCGGTCTATTTTAAAAAATTATTTAGAGATCCGTTATTAGTGGACGCGCTAAGTGGGCGGCTTGCATGGTCTTATGATTCAGGTGGGTGGCGGTTGATGTCTGATGAAATAAAGCTTGAGACACCTCATATTGCCACGACAACACGCTTTTCATCGGTTATTCCAGCTGAAGGTAAGCCTGTGTTATTGGAGCTAGAATCAAACTTTGGGGCGGCCGATGCGATACATACGTCAAAGTACTTACCTGTGGGGATTATGGGTGATGGTGCTGTGGGTTGGTTAGATAGTGCCTTTAAAGGCGGGCAAACAACAGGTGGTGGCGTATTGCTAAAAGGTGCTTTAAAGGATTTTCCGTTTAAGAATAAAGAAGGTTTATTTCAAGTGCTATTCAATACAAAACAGGTTAACTTGCATTATGCTGATGGTTGGCCGAAGCTTTTAGATGTAGCGGCTGAAGTTGAGTTTAAAAATGAAGGAATGACAATAGTATCTAGTAAAGGCGCTGTTGCTGGTAATGCAATACAGCATGCAAAAATTCAAGTGCCTGACCTTGCAAAAGATCGTTATTTGTCAGTTTCCGGTGTGATAAAAGATAAGCTGCCTGGTTTATATGACTTTTTTAGACAATCACCTTTAAAACAAAGTGTTGATGGTTTAACCGAGCACAGCGAAGTGTTTGGTCTAGCTGATGTCACGTTAGATATTAAAATCCCCTTAAGAAAAGGTCTAAAAGCGGATGTGAAAGCACGAGCTTCAATTAGGGATGGTAAATTAACATTTCCGGAATTGGGTGAATCGGTGACGTCGTTGAATGGGGAGGTTTTATACGCTGCACAAGGTTTAAGTGCGACATCAATAAAAGGTAAAGTTTTAGGTGAGTCTGTTCTTATAGATATTTACTCAGATCAAAAAAATACAATAATTTCAGCTAAAGGCAATATAAAAACAAAAACGTTAGCGGCTAAATATCCATCTAACGTGTGGGCGAATATATCGGGTAAAAGTACCGCACAGTTAACAGTTAAAGTACCTCGAGATGGTTTGTCTACAAATAGCGCGGCAGTGTTAAGCCTTGAGTCAAATCTTGATGGTATTTCAATAGATTATCCCGAACCTGTTGGGAAAGCATTAAATGATGTTAGTTATCTAAATATTAAGACAGTGTTAGGTGAGTCGCCAATACGGGTTGACGTTGATTACAGAGGCAAAATAAACAGTGTTTTTGTATTTAATCAGGATAAAAATAAGCCATTGTCGTTAAGCAAGGCAGGTATAAATTTTGGACAAATGCCACTAGCAGTTCCAACACATTCAGGTATTAAAATAAGTGGCCAAATTAATGAGCTAAATGTTCCTAGCTGGCAAAAAGCGCTAGGCGATGTTAACTATGGAGAAAATGATAATAATAAGGGCGTTAACAGTATCGATGTTCATATCGACAAGATAGTGTGGTCTGATAAAACGTATAAAGACGTTACTCTAAAAGCGAGCCGAAAACGATCAGCCTGGCAAGGTCAAGTTAAAAACCAGTTATTAGATGGTGAGTTTTACCTTCCAGATGGTCTGACATTAGGCGCTCTAGTTCGTTTGAATCTTGTCAGGTTATCTCTCCCTAAACTAAAAAAAGGTCAAACAAAAGGCAGTTTAGCGATAGATGTTGAGCCAAAAGACTTCCCTAACCTTGATGTGAATGCTAAACGATTTTTTGTTGGTGATGCTGATTTAGGTTCGTTAACGATGAAGTTACGTCAGAAAACAAACGGTCTTATTATTCAACAGCTTGATTTAAAATCAGCACGCGACTTGTTTACTGCAAAAGGGGCTTGGGAAAAGAGTAGTAACGATTCTATTACAGGCCTTACGGGTCAGTTAAAAAGTGAGTCTTTAGGTGATTTATTAAAAGATGTGGGCATATTAAGTGATTTGAATGGCGCGCCGTCAGATATTTATTTTGATTTAAACTGGCCGGGTGCACCACAAGAATTTTCCAAGGATTTTCTTAATGGATTTGCAACAGTTAAATCAGGGAAAGGGCGGTTGTTAAATGTTGAACCCGGCTTAGGGCGCGTATTTGGTTTGCTAGGGTTAGATACACTTAAACGACGCGTGCAGTTGGATTTTAGCGATTTGGTTCAAACAGGACTTGGGTTCGATAAGATTAAAGGGCGCTTTATTCTTGTTAACGGTGATGCACGAACGAATAATTTGTATCTTGAAAGCCCATCTTCCCGTCTCGATATTGTTGGGCGTGTGGGGTTAGGTAAAGAAGATTATGATCAATTGATTACAGTGACCCCTAAAAGCACAGAAAGCCTACCAATCGCCGGCGCTTTAGCGGGCGGCCCAGTCGTCGGTGCAGCTATTTATTTGGTGCAAAAAATTGCCGGTAAAACTGTCAATAAGCTAGCGGGTTATCAGTATAGGGTAACGGGTAGTTGGGATGACCCTGTTATAAAACAACTCAGCAAACCGGGTGGAAAAGTATTCGGTATTATGGGTGATTTTTTATCACCTGTATTTGGTGTTTTAGGTAGTGATTCTGGTACAGGCAAGAAAGCAGAGTTATTAGCGCCAGTTCAATGAAAAAAAACAATACCTTTATTGTGGCAGGTGTGCAGCTTGTATCATCCGCCGATGTGAAAAAGAATTTACAGATGGTTGAGCGCCTAACAAAGCAGGCCGTTGATCAAGGTGCGCAATTAATTGTACTACCAGAAAACTTTGCCTTAATGGCGAACAGAGCGAGTGAATTAATAGACTGTGCTGAGCATGTAGGCTCTGGTGAGATACAACAATTTATGGCAACGTTGGCTCGCCAATATAATGTGTGGCTTATAGGCGGTTCTATTCCTATACAATCCGCTGATAACAATAAGGCCTTATCAGCTTGTTTGGTGTACGATGCGAATGGTGAACAGGTCGCTCAGTATAATAAGCTACACCTGTATGATGTAGATATGATTGGCACAGGCCATCGCTACCGTGAGTCAGATTCTTTCGTTGCGGGTGATCACGTTGTTGTAATTGAAACGCCTTTTGGTTCTATTGGGTTGTCCATTTGTTACGACTTGAGGTTTCCAGAGCACTATAGAGGGATGATGTTGCTAGGCGCAGATATTATGGTTGCGCCATCTGCGTTTACTAAAGAGACGGGGGGCGATCATTGGTCACTGCTGTGTCGTGCAAGAGCGGTAGAAAACGCCTGTTATATGATTGCACCCAACCAAGGCGGGCAACACGAAAATGGTCGAGAAACATACGGGCATAGTATGATTGTTGACCCCTGGGGTGAGGTGTTGGCTGAAGCGACAGTTGGCCCTGATATCGTCATTGCCAAAATAGATAAAGCCAAGCAAGATAAAATTAGAACAAACTTCCCAGCTATTAAGCATGGGCGTTTTGAATACACGTTAAAGAGAAGGTAAATGACTGATTTAATTCAACAAGCAGAAAGTACGATTCTTCAACCCGTGGGTATGACAGTGGATGACATCGAACAAGTCATGGGCGGTTTATTATCCAGCTCAATTGATCAAGCCGATGTATATTTTCAGTCTTCACGAAGTGAGTCGTGGGTGCTTGAAGACGGCATTGTTAAAGAAGGAAATTACAATATTGAACAAGGCGTTGGCCTTCGTGCGGTGAGTGGTGAAAAGACAGGCTTTGCCTATAGTGAAGAGCTGTTGCTACCTACGTTGTTAGACGCAGCAAAAAATGTCCGCGCTATTGCTAGGAGTGGTCAGTCTGGAATAATAAAACCACAACAACGGCTAATTGCGCCTGTACGTTATCAGGCAGTTGATCCACTTGAATCAATGACGCAAGAAGATAAAGTGTCGCTACTTCAATCGATAAACCGCCAAACGCGCTTAATTGATACACGTGTTGAACAAGTGATTGTTAGTTTAGTTGGTGTGCATGAGACGATATTGGTTGCATCAGAAGATGGTAGTCTAAATAGTGATGTGCGACCGTTAGTAAGAATGAATATCTCGGTCGTTGTCGAAGAAAAGGGTCGTCGCGAACAAGGGAGTTCAGGCGGCGGTGGTCGGCATGGGTATGAATTCTTTACAAGCGATGATCAAGCCATGAGTTATGCGCGAGAGGCAGTCAGATTAGCCTTGGTTAATCTAGAAGCGGTAGAAGCACCTGCAGGCACAATGACGGTTGTATTAGGCTCAGGTTGGCCTGGAATTTTATTGCATGAGGCAATAGGGCATGGGTTAGAAGGTGATTTCAACCGCAAAGGCAGCTCAGCATTTAGTAACCGAATTGGCGAAACAGTGGCTTCGCCGTTATGTACGATTGTAGATGATGGGACACCCGAGAATAAGCGTGGTTCTTTGACAATAGATGATGAGGGGGTGCCTAGCCAATGCACGACCTTAATTGAAAACGGTGTGTTGAAAGGCTATATGCAAGATAAGATGAACGCACGTTTGATGGGGCAGAAATCAACGGGAAATGGCCGTAGGGAATCCTATGCACACTTGCCTATGCCGCGAATGACTAATACCTATATGTTGGCTGGAAAAGACGACCCAGGTGACATAGTCTCATCAGTAAAAGAAGGGTTGTATGCGGTTAATTTTGGTGGTGGGCAAGTAGATATTACGTCCGGTAAGTTTGTGTTTTCTGCTAGTGAGGCATATTTGATTAAAAACGGCAAAATAACCACGCCAGTAAAGGGCGCTACGTTAATTGGAAACGGACCAGATGTGTTAACGAAAGTCAGCATGGTAGGGAACGATTTAGCATTCGATAGCGGTGTTGGAACGTGCGGTAAAGAAGGACAAAGTGTTCCCGTTGGTGTTGGGCAGCCTTCATTAAAAATTGATAGCATGACAGTTGGAGGGACAGCTAATGCCTAAGTCAGTATATGCCGACCCAGCAGAGCTAGATAGATTAAAAAACATATGCTCTGATGTATTGCTCGAAGCAAAAAAACAAGGGGCAGATGAAGTTGAAGTAGGTCTTAATATTGGCCAAGGGCTTTCAGTTAATGCAAGATTGGGTGACGTGGAAACCATTGAGCACCATAAAGACCAAGGGCTGGGTATAACGGTTCATATAGGCCATAAAAAAGGCTCTGCTAGTTCTTCCGATTTAAAACCATCATCAATTAAATCTATGGTGACGGCAGCTTGTTCGATCGCTAAACATGCCGAAGTTGATAAGTTTTCAGGCTTGCCTGATACGTCCTTAATGGCAACTAATTTTTTCGACCTATCTTTGCACCATCCTTGGGATATATCAGCAGAACAAGCGATTGATATAGCGATTGAATGTGAAGATGCTGCGCGAACGTACCATGATGATATAACGAATTCAGAAGGCGCTGGGATTCAAACATTTGAAGGACTTCGCGTGTTTGCCAATAGCCATGGCTTTATGCATGGCTATCCATCGAGTAGGCACAGTTTGAGTTGTTCTGTGATTGGTGAGCGGGCTGAAGGTATGCAGCGCGATTATTGGTACAGTTCGGCTCGACATGCCAATGATCTAGAATCTGCTAAAGGTGTGGGTGAAAAAGCGGCCGAAAGAACACTAAAACGTTTAGGCGCGCGTGCAATTGGTACTCGAAAGTGTCCAATATTGTTTTCCCCTGATGTAAGTGGCGGATTAATAGGGCATTTTATTTCTGCAATAAAAGGGGGAAGTTTGTATAGAAAATCTTCTTTTTTGTTAGATAGTCTTGGAAAAAGCATATTCCCTGATTTTGTTCGTATTCACGAACAGCCCCATTTAAAGAAGGCGATGGGCAGTGCTGTGTGCGATGCTGAAGGTGTCGCTACGGTTACTCGAGATATTGTGTCAAATGGTATTTTACAAGGGTATTTGCTTAGTAATTATTCAGCCAAAAAACTGGGTATGGCAACAACGGCAAATGCAGGTGGCGTGCGTAATTTAACGGTAGAGTCTGGCGATTTGGATTTTAAAGGAATGCTGCAGGAAATGAACACGGGCTTATTAGTGACAGAAATGATGGGCATGGGTGTTAATACTTTAACCGGAGATTATTCACGCGGTGTGGCTGGTTTTTGGGTGGAGAATGGTGAAATACAATACCCAGTTGAAGAGGTGACGATTGCTGGCAATTTATTAGATATGTATCAATCTATCACTGCTATTGGTAACGATATTGATCTAAGGGGGAATACACGGTGTGGTTCAATTCTTATTAATGAAATGACGTTGGCGGGCAGTTAGGGCATTTTATTGGTTCGTTAAATTAGAAAAATAGTTGCCAATCCTAAAAATGAAGCAAAACCAATAATATCAGTAACTGTGGTTAAGACAACACCACCGGCTAATGCAGGGTCAATGTTGATGCGTTTCAAAATCATTGGAATAGTTGCGCCCGCTAAGGCCGCTGCAATAAGGTTTGTAGCCATGGCGGCAGCAATTAATAAGCCTAAAGACGTGCTTTGAAACCAAAAACCAGTAATAAGCGCTACAACACTGGCCCATAACAAGCCATTTAATGCGCCAACGGCTAACTCTTTCCATAACAGCCAACGTGCATTGGTTTTACCAATTTGGTTGAGCGCCATCCCGCGAATGACGAGCATCAGCGTTTGACTGCCCGCGATGCCGCCCATGCTAGCAACGATAGGCATTAGTACTGCCAAGGCAACAATTTGTTCTATCGTGGCACTAAATAAATCAATGACCCAAGCAGCAAGAAAGGCGGTAAATAAATTGATACCTAACCAAAAAGCACGTCGTTTTGCGCTGCGTACGATGGGTGCGAACATATCATCATCTTCATCAAGGCCAGCCATGTTTAGGATAGATCTATCAGCTTCATCACGAATAACGTCAACAACATCATCAACGGTAATACGACCTATTAGTTGATTGTCATCATCTACTACGGCGGCAGATACAAGGTTGTAATCCTCAAAAAACAAAGCCACATCGTTACTCGATAGCAAGGGGTTCAGCGCTTTTTCTTCGGTCAACATGACATCAGAGACAGATTTCTTGCTGTCTTGAGTTAATAAATCAGAGATGTTGAGTATGCCAATAAACTGGTCATCTTTATCGACAACAAATAATTTGTCAGTGTTGTCAGGAAGTTCGCCTCGTTGACGTAAATACCTAAGTACTACATCTAAATTAACATTGGGGCGAATTGAAATCATGTCGAGGTTCATCAAACCACCCGCGCTGTTTTCATCGTACGCCATAACAGACTGTAGCCGTCGACGGTCTTGATTAGACATGGAGCGAACGACTTGATGTAAAACAACATCTGGAAGGTCGTTAAAGATATCCGCTAGATCGTCTGTTTCAAGAGAAGCGGCTGCGCTAATGAGGCTTTGATCATCCGTTTGTTCAATCAAGCCTGAACGAACTTCATCATTAACTTCCACTAAAATATCACCTGTTAGTTCAGGGTCAATCAGCTTCCAAACAATTAAGCGGTTTTCTTGTGGTAGAGACTCTAATAAACTGGCAATCTCAGCAGAGTGCAAGTCATTGATTTGTTGTTTAACTAGCGAAAGGGCGCCACTGTCTAAACTGTCGGCAAGTAGACGAAGATGTTCGTGGGTGTTTTCGTGCTGTTGTGCAGATGCGGGCATATTAATCGGCAATTAGGCTGCTAAACTAATGATATTTTAGACTAATACGTAAATCTGCGCGCCACTATATTTAGTCGTTAATTTATGGCAGTTCTCGGTGCCTACCAATAACGCTTAAGTTGTCACTTTGGAGCAATTTAGTGAGTTGTTCTGTCAAGAACACAGATCTGTGTTGTCCTCCAGTGCAGCCAATAGCGATGGATAAGTAATTACGATTAGAGTTCGAAAAGCGTGGTATCCATTTTTTCAAATAGTCGGCGGTATCGTTTAAGTATTGTTGAACGAGTTCGTTATTTGATAAAAATGTGATGACACCGTCATCTTTCCCAGTGAATTGCCGCAGTTTGGGTTCCCAGTAAGGGTTTGGCAGACACCGAGCATCAAAAACAAAATCCACATCATTCGGAACACCATGTTTATAGCCAAAAGACATGACTTGTAATGATAGTGTGTGGCGGCTTTTGTGGCCAATGCGTTCTAGCACCAAGTCCCGAAGCTGATGCACGTTGGTCTGTGTTGTATCTATTTGAATACTGGCATGATCTGCGATTGGAGATAAGCGTTCAATCTCTAACTCGATAGCTTCGTCCAATGATGTATCGTTTCCAGTTAGTGGGTGTTTTCTACGGGTTTCGCTAAAGCGTTTTAGAAGGCTGTTTTTATCGGCACGTAAGAAAATGACTTCATAACTTATGCCTGCGTTTCGCAGCTGTTGCATAAAGTCATCAAAGCGACGTAATGATGCCGTTTCGTTTCGCGCATCGATACCGACGGCAACACGTTGAAACATTGGCAGTTCGGAATCTTCTAGTAAATGGGCAAAATTTTGCAATAAGGCGACAGGTAAGTTATCTGTGCAGTAAAAACCACAATCTTCTAAGGTGTCAAGGGTGACACTTTTACCTGAGCCTGATAGGCCACTAACAATAATTAATTTCATAAAAAAAAGCCGGCTGTTGAGCCGGCGATAATGGTTAACGGTGGGCAGTTGATTTTTCTTTGTATTTTCTAACTTGCCGGTCTAATTTGTCTACGAGGCTATCGATAGCCGCGTACATGTTCTCTTGAGTGTCTTCAGCGAAAATCTTACTACCATTTAATTGGATGGTCGCTTCTGCTTTTTGCTCTGCTTTTTCTACTGTAAGGATAACGTGAACATCAATAACTTTATCGAAGTGACGTTTAATTTTATCGAACTTACTGTTCGTGTAATCTCGTATTGCATCTGTTATTTCTACGTGGTGTCCAGATAGGGATAGCTGCATACTTCTCTCCTTTTAGAGTTTAAAAAAAGTCAAAGAATTCTTTTCCTTTGGCTTGAGGGTGGTATTGAAATTGATTCGCGATATTTCGCGATGGTTCTCCTGGCGACATTAATGCCCTTGTCTAATAGTATAGCGGCGATTTTGTTGTCACTGAGAGGTTTTTTTCGGTCTTCACTGCTAACAAGTTCTTTAATGAGTGCTCTGATCGCTGTGGCCGAACACTCTCCACCGGTATCTGTGGACACATGGCTAGAAAAGAAATGTTTTAATTCGAACACGCCATTGGGTGTGTGCATATATTTGTTAGTGGTTACACGCGAAATAGTAGATTCGTGCATTTCAACAGTTTCAGCTATATCACGTAGAACTAATGGTTTCATGGCGATAGCGCCGTGGTCTAAAAACCCCTGTTGCCGACGTACAATTTCTTGGGACACTAACATCAATGTCTCATGTCGGCTTTCAAGGCTTTTAATGAACCACCGGGCTTCCTGCAAATGGTCCTTCATGGCTTGACCGTCTTTACTTTTGTCACCACGTTTTATTAAAGATTGATAATAAGGGTTAATTCTAATGGCTTTTGTTACATCACCATTTAGAGATACTTGCCATAAGCCTTTAACTTTTCGCACATACACATCGGGTGCTATGTACTGGGTATCTGCGGGTTCTATAACTGACCCAGGTCGTGGGTTAAGGCTTTGAATGAGCGTGAGCGTTCGTGTGAGCGTTTCGTCATCAATATTCATTAGTCGCTTTATTTTACTGCTGTCTTGGCTCCCCAATGCGGCGATGTGATCTTCGACCAATTCAATAGCGGTGGATAAAAGAGGCGTTTGGCTAGGCAATAATTTAAGTTGAAGTAGAAGGCTTTCTTGTAAGCTACAGGCCGCAATACCTGGTGGGTCAAACGATTGGACTGTATGTAGGACGGCCACCATTTCATCCAGTTCCAAATCTTCCAGGTGGTCAACGAGGTCTTCATGAATCGTTTCGAGAGAAGATTTTAGATAACCATCGTCATCTATAGCGTCAACGATGGATAAGGCGATCGCGCGATCTTTCTCAGAAAAATTAGATAGCTCTAGCTGCCACAATAAGTGATCTTGTAACGTTTCAGTAGCAGAATTAATGCTGCCAGGGTCAACTGCTATGGCGTCGCTGTTTTGGCTTGCCCCCGTTTGCCCGGTTAAGTCGTATACATCATCCCAGGTAGAATCTATGGGTAGCTCATCAGGTAATTGTTCTTGAGACCCTTCGCTGGTTTTTTCGTCAGGTGATGCGTTTTTTTCAGTATTGTCTTGTTCTTTTTTTGTTGATTCCTCATCAGGAATTTCTAGCATCATGTTGCTATCAAGAACGGTCTGGATTTCTTGTTGTAATTCTAAGGTAGAAAGTTGCAACAAGCGTATGGCTTGTTGCAGTTGTGGCGTCATGGTCAGGCTTTGACCAATTCGAAGCTGTAATGACTGCTTCATCAATAATTCCGGGCTCTAAAATAAACAATAAATCTACATCTCATATTTGAAGTTTAGACTAAAAAACGGCTAGCAGTACAGCTTTTTTGAAAATTACATGCGAAATTCGTGCCCGAGATAAACATCGCGAACTTCACGGTGTTCAAGAATGTCTTTTGCAGAGCCTTCTGTAATCACGGCACCATTGTTTAAAATGTAGGCTCGATCACAAGTGCCTAGGGTTTCTCGTACATTATGATCGGTGATTAACACGCCAATATCACGTTCGCATAGATGGTGTATTATTTTTTGGATATCAATAACAGAGATTGGATCCACGCCGGCAAACGGTTCATCTAATAAAATAAACCGAGGTTCTGTGGCAAGTGCTCTGGCAATTTCAAGTCGCCTTCTTTCACCACCTGAAAGAGCCAAGGCACTTTGTGAACGGAGGTGATTGATGCTGAATTCATTCAATAATTCATCTAAGACTAGTTCTTGTTGGCCTGGTGTTAAGTCACTGCGTATTTGCAAAACGGCACGAATATTGTCTTCAACAGACAGCTTTCTAAAAATAGACGCTTCTTGAGGTAGGTAACCAATGCCTTGTTTAGCTCGAATGTGCATCGGGTCGCTGGTTATGTTTTGGTCGTCAAGAAAGATGTCGCCAGAATCAGGTTTAATTAAACCTACCGTCATATAAAAACTGGTGGTTTTTCCTGCGCCATTAGGCCCTAACAGCCCAACAACTTCGCCACTGTTGATTGTTATGCTAACGTCATCGACTACTTTGCGTTGGTTAAATTGTTTGCAAATACCATGGGTGCTGAGTGTGCTCATTGGGCACTCTTGCCGGGTTGCAAAGTGACTTTTACGCGTTTAGAGCCCGATGAGTTATCACCTGCTTTTACAATAGAATGTTTACTATCGTAGATTATTCGATCACTCGAAAATGTATTGCCAGACTGCCATAAAGTCGCATTCTTGATAAGAATTAACGTGTCTTTCGTTACGAGATAGTCAAATTGGTTTGCTTCGCCACGTATAAGCCCTTGGTTGCCGTCGGGTTGCTGTTTAAACTTAACAGGGTTGCCCGTAGCAATGACTTTATCAGTACTACCTTTAGAACCATAAATAGTAACGATATTGGCTTTAATTTCCATGCTGCCTTGGGTAATAACAACATTGCCTGTGTAGGTGGTGATTTGCTTTTTTTCGTCAAGGTTAAAATTGTCTGCCTCAACTTCAACAGGTTTATTTTTATCTGAATTGAGAGCCCAGCTGTAAGGCGAGACAATAATTATTAATATTAATAAGAAAAGGTGTTTATTTAATGTCATGGTGTCCTCTTACATCCGCGAGTAATTTAACTTTAATGGGTTCACGAAAGTGTGCTTGTAGCCCTGTGCCAGAGACAGTGCTTTTTCCGGAAACAATGTTCACGAACTCATCTGTTTCTGCGAAATCATTTGTTAATTGTACTCTAAGGTTACGGGTGTCAATGACCATATCGGCATTGGTTTTTGAAGATTCGCGATGGATATTAACAGCGCCATTGAGCAAGACGAGTTCGCCGTCCGATGAAATGTAACCGGTGTCAGATTTAATGTGTAAATCCGGTTTGTCTATTGAGTACATTGTAATAGTTGGTGATGTTAGTTCAGTACTGTCATCATCTACATAGTGCTGTAGGTAGTCCGCACGGAGTTTTTGTTTGGGTAGGCCGGTGTCGGTTAAGCTGAGCACAGTAAAGTGTTTTAAGTAATAATCAATTTTATGTGTTTTGTTGGTTTCAACTGTTGTTTGTTCAGGTTCCTGAATGAACGCCAACCACCAAGTACCAGCTGCGATAAGGGCAAGGGTGATTTTACCTAAATACTTCACGCCTACTAATGCTTATGCATCAACAAAAGGTTGTACGGCATCTGCCAATAATCCTTGAGCCGTTAAGATGGCATCGCAAACTTCGCGAGCAGCGCCTGTTCCGCCATTACGAGATGTTTGCCAATGCGTGTAAGGAATAATGGAGGGGTTTGCATCATTAACGGCAATCGCTAGGCCGCTACGATTCATCAGGGCTAAGTCTGGTAAATCGTCTCCTACATGTGCAATCTGAGAAGGAGATAAGCTAAGTTTTTTAAGCAAATCATTATAAGCGGCGACTTTATTTTTTTGCCCTTGATAAACGTAATGAATACCAAGGTTTTTCATTCGGGTATCAACAATTGGTGAAGAACGGCCCGAGATTATAGCGACGTTGATGCCTTGCTGTTGAAGTAGCTTTAGGCCTTGACCATCTTGCGCATGAAATGATTTGTATTCTTTTTCTTTTAAATCAAAAAAAAGCCGACCGTCAGTCAATACGCCATCCACATCAAAAATGACGCATTTGATATTTTTCGCTCGTTTAATAAAATCTTCAGATAATGTCATTAAGATAAACCTGCTTTTAATAAATCATGCATATTCAATGCGCCTACGACCGTATTATCTTGGTCGGTGACTAAAAGCGCGTTGATTTTTTTTTGTTGCATGGTTTGAATGGCTTCTACCGCTAATTTATTCGCTGTAATGGTGGCTCCCCCCTTTGTCATCACCTCGCTAATAACAGTAGAGTGGATATCTGTGTTGTCTTCAAGCATTCTACGTAAGTCACCATCAGTAAAAATGCCAACAAATTGATTGTTAGCGTCCAGCACAGCTGTCATGCCTAGTTTTTTCTGTGTCATCTCTATTAGCGCTACGCTAATCAAGTCAGTATTGTGCACGGTTGGGATATCATCGCCCGTGTGCATAACATCTGAAACGTGTAGTAATAAACGACGTCCCAAGCTGCCACCAGGGTGGGATAAAGCAAAATCTTCTTCAGTAAATCCACGTGCTTCGAGTAATGCGATGGCTAATGCGTCACCCATCACCAATGCAGCTGTCGTGCTAGATGTGGGAGCTAAGCCAAGCGGACAGGCTTCTTTATGTGTGCTCGCATCTAGGTGTGCATCGGACTGTATAGCCAATGTGGAGTCAGGCTGTCCGGTAATAGATATTAAAGGAACGCCTAATCGTTTGATGATGGGCAATATCGATAACACCTCTCCAGTTTCACCTGAGTTGGATAATGCTAAAGCGATATCTTTGCTGGTTATCATGCCTAAATCACCATGGCTTGCTTCACCGGGGTGAACAAAAAAGGCAGGCGTGCCAGTACTGGCCAATGTGGCAGCAATCTTGTTAGCAATATGGCCGGATTTCCCCATGCCTATTACAACTACTTTTCCTTGGCATTTAAGAATTAGCTTACATGCTCTATAAAAGCTTTCATCAATGCTGTGAATAAGGTTAGCGACAGCTTCAGCCTCCGTCCTAATGACGGCTATTGCAAGTTGATGCAGTTTTTCTTCTTCGGAGGATTCTATAGACATAAGTATGGAAAGTTATTTAGATGATAGTTGTGGTAACCGAATCAAAATATAATGTGCCCATATAAGTTATAAATATTGTTGCTAAAATTAAGCCTTTTATGCGTCCAATACAAGCTTCTTTTCCAAAGCCAAATGAAATTGCGTAGAGAAACAAAGTCAATAATAGCATCACAGGCATGTCTCTGGTTATAACAACTGAATCGACTGCTCCTGGGTGGATTAGCCCTGGTAGACAAAGTACGGCGAGTAAATTAAATAAATTAGAGCCAATAACGTTACCTAGTGCCAGATCCGGCTCCTTTTTCAATATGCTAGTAATGGATGCCGCCAATTCGGGAAGGCTAGTGCCGATAGCAATAATTGTTAAACCAATGACCAGATCGCTTATACCAAAGTGCGTGGCGATATTGACTGCAGCCCAAACGAGTAATTTTGAACTTAGGACTAAGCCTACTATGCCCAGTAAGCAATATGTAGAGGCTTTTGATGTGCTTATGTCTCTTGGTATCTCATCATTAAGGTCCGTTTCCAGCGAATCAGCTAATTCCCCTTTGCTTTTTTTAGCGCTGCGGACAAGCCAAAGTAAAAAAGCAATCAAGCCGATCACTAATATTGCGCCATCAATATTGGATAGCTCGCCATCTAACACTAATAAAAAGCTGACGCCAGATACAAGTAATAATACTGGGAACTCTCGACGTAATAACGATGATTGAATAAAGATCGGGCTGACTAAAGCGCTAAACCCAAGAACTAGGCCAATATTAGCGATATTGGAGCCAATGGCATTACCGATAGCTAAACCGGTATTACCATCAAATGAAGCAATGCCCGCGACTAACATTTCAGGGGCTGAGGTACCTAAACCGACAATGGTAAGGCCAATAATTAAAGGCGAAACGCCAATGTTATTAGCGAGTGCTGAGGCACCTTTTACGAAGTAATCTGCTGTAATAATAAGCGTGCAAAATCCAACAAATAGCCCAGCATAACTTAATAACATACTTGAAATTCTACTTCTTAAATGATGACGGCGATTATCGCATAGATACATATAAAGCATCAGGAAATATCTGAATGTTGTCTTTGAAACGTTATCGATTTGAGTGTTGAGCAATAGGTGTTTAGTTCTTCGAAAGGATATTTAGTTGAACTTGATGCTGTATAATCTGTCCTATAAAAAATAAATTAGGAGGTTGTAAATGTTTGCTGTATTTAGAATGATTGTTGTGTGTGCATTATTGTCACTGTCAAGCCAGTTGTGGGCACATGGTGGCGTAATGAACGAAGGTAATGAATGTAAGTTGCGTGTTGGACCTTATGTGATGAATTTTTCTGGTTACCAGCCTGAAAACAACGTATCCAAACAGTTTTGTGACGATATGCCAACAGTTGGCAAATCGATTATTGTATTAGATTTCGTAGACCGTAAGCTTCGTGATATGACGGTTAACTTTAGAGTTATTAAAGCTGATGTTGCTGCGTTAGGTACTGAGGAAGATGGTATCGTGAATGAAGCAGAACTGGCACAAACACCGTTTTTTGAAATCCCAGCGAAACACTACCCTTCTGGAACGATGACAATTAGCCAAGCATTTTTAGAAAAAGGCCATTTTGTTGGGTATGTGGTTGTTGAAGGCGAAAATGAGAAATTTATTTCACGTTTTCCTTTTTCTGTAGGCTACCCTTCAGGTGGTATTCCTGCGGCGTTAAAAGTTCCAATTGCGGTATTTTTGGTGATTATGGTGATTATGATTTGGATGGCACGTAGAAAACCAGTTGTTCTTAATGAAAAAAAAGAAGACTAATTATTTAAGTTAAGCGGCAAAGAATAGAATGAAAAAATCCTCAATTATCGGATTGGTTTTAAGCGCGGTAGTACTCAGTACTATCGCGCTTTTTATATATAACCCATACTTTGTGTATTCCCGGTTTTTTGAATATACGGGTATGCCTGGTTATGAAGCGCCGCCAACAACTAAACCAAAGGTTGAATTAAGTGAGCAAGTGATGTGTAAGGAGGACTATCCCGAGTGGCGTAAAGAGTACACGATTGGGGGTATGGAGATTCAAGCATCTGATGCATGTAATCCAGATAACCCTTATGAAGTGGCGGCTTTTGTGCGAGGTACTAATAACGTGATTATGCCTGTTCTAATGCAGACACAATTAGCGGACGATGCCGTCATTAAAACAGATGATCTTGATGGTGATGGTGATCCGGATAATATTATTATTAGGGTTGAAGTGGCAGAACTTAATGGTCGCTCGCCAGATGGTCCAGGCTTTATTCCAGGTTTTGAGATTGCTCCTGGGGTTAACCCTGGCGCTTGGGTATTCGCACCTAAAAGCCGTGGCATGTCGACGGTTAACCGTGATGACTTACAGGCTAATCATTTATTACGATTACCCTCAGCACCGATTCGTGTGGAAGCGGGCGATAACGTCACGTTAATTCTAGAAAATACGCATTACTTTCCGCATAGCATTCATTTACATGGGGTGGACCACATGTTTTCTAATAATGATGGTGTGCCTCAGACTAGCGAAAGAATGACCATGCCGGGTGAGCAGCATGTCTACAAAATGAAGCCACGTCATGCTGGTACCATGATGTATCACTGTCATGTTCAGGTTCAAGTACATATGATGATGGGGCTACAAGGTATTTTCGTTGTAGAAGAAAATAGGCCGAATAACTGGGTGCAAACATTCAATGTGGGCGCGGGCAAGGTAAGGCACCCTTCCGTTGCCGTGTTAGAAGATTATGCGCAAGAGTACGATTTGCATTATCAAGGAATCGACACGTCATTAAATAACATGATTCAGACGTCTAATGACCCGCGCCAGTTAGCTAAAAAAATGAACCGAGTCTACGATATAACCGATGGTACAGACGATTACTTTATGTTGAATGGCCGTTCATTTCCATATACCTTGCGCGAGTCATTGATTACTGTTGAACCGAACCAGCACACAAAATTGCGTGTATTGAATGGCACGCCTGATGTCATAGCACTTCATTTACATGGGCATAAAGCGACCATAACTGCTTATGACGGGGTTGATGTGAATCCGGCTGCCCGCATCACTCGTGATGTATACGACTTCGCATCTGCGCAGCGGCTAGATTTGGACTTGTACACTAAGGATGATGGGCTACATAGCTATGGTGAAGGTGTTTGGTTAACGCACGACCATGCTGAGCGAGCGATTACAACGAATGGTATAAACCCTGGTGGCAATGTGTCGCAAATTGTATACCGTAAATACTTGAATAAAAATGCGATGGCAAATCTCGAAGGTGTAAATATCATGCCTTATTTTAGCCCTGAATATTACGCAGGTGAATTACCATCGTGGAGCGCATCAGATCCGTTTGGTTATTGGGATGATGTTGCAGGGAGAAATGTGAGTACCTTTAAAAACATTGTTTTGGTTGTGGTTTTAGGTATGTTATTTGGCGTGTTGTTTTTGTTATTCAATGCGTTGTATGTCTTTTTTCACGACATGGCTGTTCGGTTAAAAGGTGAGCGGTCGTGAATAAGGTCGTAAAAATAGCTATTTATATTGCTTTACTGATTAGTGTTACATCGCTAAGTCATGCTATGCGAATGGGCGAATGGGGTATGGTAATGAATGAAAACCTTGAGCAGCTACCTCAGGGGTGTGATGCTGTAGCGGGTGAGATGGATGTCACGATAAAAGCGGGAAGGGAATACGCCAAGGAATTTCCAGGAACAATTTTTGGTTATAGTCAGCACGAATTTGATTTTCCTAAATGTACACGCGTGAATGTTACGTTTATAAATGAAGATGATATTCGTCACCAATTCATGATTCATGGCTTGCCGACGTATTTACATCCTCAAGGTATGTTTCATCTTGAGTTGTACGGCAATGGTGAAACATCAGGCACGTTTATAACCCCTAATACCGAAGAAACCTATTTAGCCCATTGTGACCTTGCGCAACATATGGAAAAAGGCATGAAAGCCCAAGTTAAAGTGGGCGGTGGCAATGGAAATTTACCGTCTATTCCCGGCATTTCAGGGCAATTGAATAAAGATGATTACGAATTGGATTTGAGTATTGAAAATACCCTTTTAATGCTTGTCTTGTTCATATTGGGTTTTTCTAGTTGTTTGTTTTGTTTTTTTTGGTTTAAAAAGTAAACAGTTTCAGCCGTTATGTTTGAAGGTTTGGTCGAGGCATACGGCACGTTTGGGCTTTTTATTAGCGCGTTTATTTCCTCTACAATTGCACCTGGCGGGTCAGAAGCCGTATTACTATACTTAGTTTCGAATGAGCCTGAAAATAGTTTATACCTTGTTTTAGTAGCGACCTTGGGGAATACATTGGGTGCGTTAACAACATATTACCTCGGCTATATAGCATCTTTGACTGAGTCATCGAAGAAACTCAATAAGAAATATTTTGATCAAGCACATAATGCGATTAACCGATATGGAAGTGTTTCTCTATTGTTTAGCTGGCTGCCGTTAATAGGCGATGTGCTTTGCTTGGCCGCTGGCTGGGTGAAACTAAATTTATTAACCTCATTAATCTTTATAACACTGGGTAAATTTGCTCGGTATTATCTATTATCACTAACTATCAGTTAAACACCATGCCTGAAACGAGCGTAAACAAAAGAGTGGTAGAGGTGGATGTTGATCACCGTACGAATAGCCGAGAAGACCTAAGAAGTGATATTGCTGATTACTATGACCAAAGTTATTGGGATTATAGGACGTCATGGCTAAACAGTAAAAATTTAGCAATTCACTACGGTTTTTGGTCTGATAAAACTCAATCGCACAGTGATTCGTTATTAGAAATGAATCAAGTGCTGGCTAGTCATTTGGATTTAAAACCGGGTGACCATGTGTTGGATGCAGGGTGTGGTATTGGTGGTAGTTCAATTTGGTTAGCGGAAAACTTTGGGGTTAAGGTAACGGGCATCACAATTTCACCCACACAAATTGATCAAGCGAACAAGAATGCGAAAAAACGCGGCGTGGATCACCTTGTAAATTTTAAGTTAGAAGATTATACGCAAACTTCATTCGCTAATGAAACGTTCGATCACATATGGGGATTAGAGAGTATTTGTTATGCATTAAAGAAGTCCGACTTTGTTAAAGAAGCTTATAGAGTGCTTAAGAAGGGCGGTTGTTTTGCAGTGGCCGACGGCTTTGCTAACAAGCAAGAAGTGACAGAAAAAGAGTGGCAACACGTATTAAAAGTCTTGAATGGATGGTCAATGCCAAACATGTCAACACCAAGCCAATTTAAGGGATTTATGAAAGACAGTGGTTTTGCCGATATTCACTACCGAGATATTACTGAAAATACATTGCCATCATCGAAACGTTTATATTACACCGCGTTATTAACCTATCCGATGGAAAAAATAATGAGTTGGTTGCGGTTAAGAAGTTCGGTGCAAAGTGGAAATTTTCATGCTTGCTTTGGCCAGTACCATGTTCTACATAACGGCATTGGTTGTTATGGCTTATTTGCTGCTAAGAAATAGAAGGGTCGAATGTTGGGCAAAGATGTTAGCGTCATGGTGTTAATAATTAGAACCGGATCAAGGTTATATCTTTTTGGCGTTTTCGCCATTCTCTAAATGCTAGTACACTTAACGCAGTATCTTGATGAATCATAACCAGTTGTCGGTGCTCAGGTGAAATAGATATTTCACAATCGATGGTGATTTCTCGTTGATTAGATTCCCGTATTTTCCATTTGTTTTTTACTTCAGTGATCTTTAACTGAGACGTATCTCCAAGTGTGTCGAGAGTTTGCTTGATTAGATTTTTACGGTGCTTTAAGCAACTGTCTGTAGGTAGTTCCCGCGGGCTTTTGGCTTTAATGCCGTAAATAATATGGGATTTAGGGGTGGTGGAATATTCGTATTGAACAAATCGTGCATCAACGTTGTTAGGAATAAAGGTTATGGCCTTGTTTTCAACGAGGTAGCCTTCCGGTAATGTTTTGTCAACCGAACTAATGTTGATACCGAAAGCACCTTTTATGATGAAATTTTGATTTAAATCAACGTTAATCTCATCATTTACCTCACTGCAACCGATGAGTGTTGCTAACAGAATAATGCTCAGGAAAATCTTTGTAATGATCATCATTTGGTAAGTTGGTCGTTGGTGGTTTGCTTGGTTTGGACACATAAATCATGTCAGTGAGCGTTACTTTCCTTTAACTATATCGTCCTGATGTTTGCTCCATTCAACAAAGCTTAACTTGCTCAATTTCGCGTCAGTGTAAGTCATGACTAACTGGTGTGAATCTGCCACTAAAGTGTGTTTGCATTCAATTATGATCGAGCGATTGTTACCTTCAGTTATTTTCCACTGGTTGCCATCTTCGTTAACACTAAGAGTTGATATGTCGCCCAGTGCTGCTAATGTTTCCGCAATGATGTCGTTACGATTTTCTTTGCAGCTCGCGATGCTCAGCTCTTTAGAGCTTGCCACTTTGATGCCGTAAATCATATGTGTGTTGGGTGTTACTGAAATAGTATATGAGCTGAAGTGTTTATGCACAGGGTTTGGGGTGAAATCATACGCTTTGTTATCGTCAAGGTAACCCTCAGGTAAGCCTTGGGCTTTATCAGCTAGTTTAAGGCCAAATACACCAGTAATTTTGGCGTTTTTTGTTGAATTATATGTGGCCGTGTCATCGCCGCAACCGATAAGAAAAGAGGTTAATAACGTGACGAGTAACATGGGTTTAATAAAGTTCATAATCTTAGGGTAGCTCATTGTTTTTTATTGAAGTAATCTTATAGATTCTACCTGTATAGTCGTCGCTTAAGTAAATATTTCCTTGCTTATCTTCTGCTAAATCAACTGGGCGGCCAATAACTGTTCCATCGCGTTCAAAACCCGTTATATAGTCATGTTCGGTAATATCACCATCCGTTGAAAAAGTTAATGCAACAACTTTGTACCCCGATTTTTCAGACCGATTCCAAGACCCATGTAAGGCGACTAAAGCAGTATTTTTCAAGTGTGGGTTGTTTCTTAAAAACAGTATGCTTAGTGGTGCGCTGTGGGCAGGTAAATTGTAGCTGGAAGGGGACGTTTTTAAGCCAGGTGGTTTTTTATCATTATCAGACACGTTGTTACCGTATTCATACGGCCATCCATAATGCGCACCCTTGGTGATTTGATTTAATTCCTCTGGTGGAAGGTCGTCACCGAGCATATCGCGACCATTATCAACGCCGTACAATAAATCTGTGTTTGGTTGCCAATCAAATCCAACGGTGTTTCTTAAGCCACTTGCGTAAACAACTTCATTTTTACCGTCTAAGTCATATTGCATAATGCTGGCACGTTTTGGCGTCTCTTCATTGCAAACGTTACAGCTTGAACCGGCACTGACATACAGTTTGTTATCTGGGCCAACTTTTACGGTTCGACTAGAATGACTGCCACCACCAGGAAAGCTATCCCTAACAATGTAGTGTGGCGTTCCAATGAATTTACGTTCTTTGGCATTATAACGAATGCGTAAAATCGCGTCCGTTTCGGCAATATAAAGCCAGCCTTCATGTAAATGAATACCATGGGGCCTATTTAAGTCTTTTAGTAAGAGCTTGCTTCCATCGGATACATTATCTTGATTAGCATCGTTGTAGATAAGTTTTAATGTGCCTTCATTAGGAATGGACACGATTAGGTCGCCAGTTTCCGTTATAGCTAATGCACGTGCATTGGGGGTGTTTTCGGCAAATGTAGAAATAGTAAACCGGTTATCGGTCGTTAATCGGCTAACAATTTCTTCAGATGTGATTGAATTGGCGAACTTAATTGGCAAATCGAATGTAAATCTTTCAGGCAGGAATAACCAAAACAAACCACCCGCAATGGCCATATACAATATGCTCTTTAGATGATGGATCATTGCGCTATATGGTCATGATTTAAAAAGAAGTTAATAAGCGTTGTGTTTTTGTTTGGCCAGACGGAGTGGCTACCAGGGCCTTCACAATAAAACGTTTTTGATGAATCGGGGCATGATTGGTATGTTTGGCAGCCAAATTGGTCAGGCTCAGATTTTTCGTTACTGCATTGGTTACAATTTGCCCACCAATCGGCGGCTTGTTGACCAAAATCTTTAAAATGAGAATCATCTTTATTATGGAACACCATCACGGGTAATGGTGTAGGGCAAGCATATTGTTTAAGGCTTTCTTTGTCCATACCTGCGGCACTGGGCGCAATGGCAGTGGGTTTGGTCTTAGAGTCAGGTAAAAATGTTAAGGCGTTTGTGATTGTTCCACCATCTGAATGGCCGGTAAAGTATATTTGAGATGGGTCAATACACCATTTTTCTTGAACACTTTTTGGAATGGTGGAGAGTTTTTCAATGGCCTTGAGTGACATGCGTAACTTGTTTGCATAGGCGATAATAAAGCCAGCTTGTGTTGCTTCTTGGGTTAAATGAACATGCCGTTCCGACTTGTTAGCGCTGGTTCCAGCAGGCGCATATACAACAATGAGCGGGTGTGGGTATTGTTTGTTGTAATTTGCTGGTGTTCTAACGTTGTATGTGACACCAACGTTCGTTTCAATGTCGTCAGTAGCGCCAGCTTTGCCCGTTAACGTTGAAGTTGAGCAGGCAGAAGCGCCATTGTCGGGATACGTAAAGTCAGCCGATTTTAATAAGGCAGGATCTATAGGCGGCCCTAAAAACACAAAAAAACCAATGAGGGCGACTACAAATAATAGTACGATTCCTAGCAATATTTTAAACATAAAATGCTTCCATTAAAACAATGTAAGCATTATGACCTTATTTGATGATTTGGTCTAATTCGCCAGAGTCGTATCGAGTCACCATATCTTCAAGATTAATTGGGTTAATATTAGAGGCTTGACCAGCTGTTCCAAACGAGCTCATGCGGGCTTCGCAAATGCTTTGCATGGCATTCGTTGACACTTTTAAGAATTTTCTTGGGTCAAAGTTTTTAGGGTTCTCTGTTAAGTGTTTACGAATAGAACCGGTGCTTGCTAAACGCAAATCAGTATCAATATTTACTTTTCGTACGCCATACTTAATTCCTTCGATAATCTCTTCTACAGGAACGCCATAGGTTTGGCCCAGGTCACCACCAAAATCGTTAACTATTTTTAACCAATTTTGGGGTACAGAAGAAGAGCCATGCATTACTAGGTGAGTGCTTGGAATGCGTTGATGGATTTCTTTGATACGCTGAATGGCCAAGGTGTCACCGGTAGGTGGTTTGGTGAACTTGTAGGCACCGTGGCTGGTACCAATCGCAATGGCTAGCGCGTCCACGCCCGTCTTTTTAACAAAATCGGCCGCTTCTTCAGGGTCTGTTAGCATTTGTTCGTGTGTTAGTTTACCCACGGCACCAACGCCATCTTCTTCACCGGCTTCACCAGTTTCTAATGAACCTAGGCAGCCCAACTCACCTTCAACAGAAACACCACATGCGTGTGACATTTCAACAGTTTTTTGTGTCACGTCAACATTGTATTCATAGGAACTCGGTGTTTTTCCATCAGCTTCTAAAGATCCGTCCATCATCACCGAGGTAAACCCAAGTTGAATAGAGCGTTGGCAAATAGCAGGGCTGGTACCGTGATCTTGGTGGAATACGACAGGTATATGCGGGTATTGTTCAACAGCCGCAATAATTAAATGGCGTAAAAATGAAGATCCAGCATATTTGCGTGCACCTGCGGATCCTTGAATAATAACCGGGCTATTAGTGACATCAGCTGCTTGCATAACGGCGTGAACTTGTTCCATGTTATTTGCGTTAAAAGCGGGAACGCCGTAGTTGTTTTCTGCGGCATGGTCGAGTAATTGGCGTAAAGAAATTAAAGCCATTGGGTATCTCCTGAAATTTAATATATCTGTTAGATGTAATCTATAAGTGTAGTTTAACTTTTAAAATTGGTTGTTTCTATTAAATTACGTGTTGAACACAAAAAAAGGCCGCTACCATTGCGGTAGCGGCCTTTAAAATACGTTAAAAACGTTGTTTAGCTTTTTGGTGTAAATTGTGCAGTGCTTTCTTTAACGATATTTAATACTTGTTCGTTATAAGATTTAGTGTCTTCGAATAGAGACTTGCTATCAGCAACTACTTTTTCGTAACCACTTTGTGCTAGTTCAACTTGTTCTTTAGCGAATGCGTTAAGTGCTTCTGCATCTTTAATGCCTGACGCCGCTTTCATGCGTGCTTCAGTTAGTTGGATATAGTTTTTAGCCGCTTCTTGTTGTGCTGCAGCTAGTTTTTCAAATTGTGACTTGTTTAATTCGATTAGTTTAGTAATTGGCGCTGCAAATGCGTTGAAATCGTTCATGATGGAATCTCCAGTTAGTTTATTTATGTTGAGGGTAGTATATACTTAAATATATTGCATTGCAACATTATTTATAAGCTAATGTGGATTATGGTTTTTGGTGCCGACAGAGCTTGTTTCTTTTTCGATCTCTTTTTTTAATTGAGCCGTGCTTTCTTGGAACAATTGAATGACCTCAGCGTTATAACCAGTCATCGCTTCGAACATGGAGCGGCTGCTTATCACCATTTTTTCATAACTACTTTGTGCTAAGGCCATTTGGTCTGTTACAAAGCGGGCTAATTCTATTGGGTCTTTAATTTCAGAAGCACTTTCCATGCGTTTTTGAACCAAGTGTCGGTAATCATCTGCGGATTTTTTTTGCGCAGCCATCAGTGAGTCATAGTGTTGAGTATTAAGTTCCACAAGCTTTGCTATAGGCTGAGTAAAACCGTTAATATTTTTTACCATGTTGATCTCCATATACTAATGTTAACTACAAAATACACCGTTAATACTGCTTTGTATATCTAAAGCGGCTTGTCGTGGATCTGCTGCATCACGAATAGGTCGCCCCACTACAATATGATCAGCGCCATTAAGAAATGCTTGTTCCACGCTTACGACGCGTTTTTGGTCATCGTCAGGGCGGTTATCAACGGGACGAATACCTGGCGATACAACGAGGAAGCTTTGGCCTAATGACTCTCTTAGCCCCGGCGCTTCCATGCCAGATGAAATGACGCCGTCGCAGCCTAGTTCAATAGCGCGTTTTGCGCGTGATGTGACTAAGTTTTCAACATCACATTGAAAACCTAAATCGTCTAAATCGCCCCGATCCAAACTCGTGAGTACAGTGACAGCTAACACTTTTAGTGGGCCTTTGTGTTCTGCAGCAGCTTGCATAATGGCATCGTTTCCATGAATGGTCGCGAAATCTACTTTTTTATTGCTGAGTTGTTTAACAGCACGGCCAACGGTAGCAGGCACATCAAAAAATTTAAGATCAACGAAAATACGTTTATTTTGTTCATTAAGCCAGTCTATTAATTCAAAATAATCGCCAGACATAAATAGTTCTAAGCCAATTTTGTAGAACACGACACTGTCACCCAGTAATGTAACTAGCGATTTAGCACTGGGGATATCGGGCACATCTAAAGCAACAATTAGTCGTTCATTGACAGGAATAGGTTTAGTTGAAATCCAAGACATTAGGGAGCTCCAGTGAAATTATTTAGCCATTATAACGGTGCTTATTGATTAATGCATGACGGCAATATAGAAAAATAGCAAAGTGTTATTTTTCAACTAGACTTAAGCCTACATAACCCTTAATTGTTGAATTTGGTAAAAGGACGTTGGGTTAACTATTTAAGCGGAAACTTAAATAGCACTAACTCTATATAAAGGGACGGATTTTAATTGATAGCACTACCTTCAAAAAAAAGCTTTGAATCGCAACTAACCATTTATTTTTTAGTTGGCATTCTCGTGCTTTCTATCGTAGCTTCATCGGTTATTTCCTATATTACCTATGAGCGTGAGCATAATGCTTTCATTAAGCATGGCGAAGAGGTTGCTGATACCGTCATTGAACAAACTAAACTTAATTACTCCGGAACAATAGAAGAATTATTAAGCTTTACGGTGAAGTCGGTACTTTCATTAGAAGGTGTGGAGAAAGTAGTTGTTTTTAATGCGAATTATGAACAGTTATTTGCTATGAATAACTCTATAGATTTACCCGTTGTTGATGGCTGGCAAGACCAAATGGAGTTTGAAGCGGAGTTCATTAAAGAGACAGATCAAGGGTTTTATTACATTGCCCCAATAACAGGTGATAGCAAATTAGTTGTGATGGCTTATGTCATGGTGATTCTGGATAAATCCATGTTATTTGATTATGTTCAAAAAATATTTTTAACCAGCCTAGCCGTCATCATGGCGTTGGCATTGCTCTTGTGGTTAATCTTAAACGCTGTGATACGTAGGTTGACCGGTCCATTAGGGCGTTTTTCGGCGACAATGAATGAGGCTGGGTCGGGTGTTGAAAACATACGGACTAATTACGACGATTTTACTGAATTGTCAGAAATGTCTGATTCATTCAATCAGATGATGGTCGTGATTGAAGAACGCAAAGAACAGCTTGTTTTGTCTCGGGATAAAGCGTTACAAGTAGCCAAAATTAAATCAGATTTCGCAGCAAATGTCAGTCACGAGATTCGTACCCCGTTAAACGGCATGTTGGGCATGATTAATTTACTAAAAGAAATGGGCCTTCCCGAGCATCAAAACGAATACCTTGAGGTTGCAAGTAAATCAGGTGATTCACTATTAATGATGATTAATGATGTGTTGGACTTTAGTAAGGTTGAAGCGGGGCGGTATACACTTGAAATGAGTAAAATACACCTTAGGGTGTTCCTTGAACAAATAGCCTTGTTACACGCAGAAAGAGCCCAGGCTAAAGGGCTAGAGCTATGTTTAGACTTGCACGCAGTTGGGTCAGCGACAATGAATGGTGATGCGACTCGAATGCGCCAAGTGATTGGTAATTTATTAAATAATGCGATTAAGTTTACCGAAACCGGCCATATCACTCTTTCAGCTTCCTTCGTTTCAGCAGAATCAAGCAATGGAGTGCTGGAAATAAACGTGACCGATACGGGTATTGGTATACCGAAGGAAGCGCTGGCAAGAATATTTCAACCCTTCGGCCAAGTCAGTGCAGAAATTTCCAATGATTATGGGGGGACGGGGTTAGGGTTAAGCATTGTTGTTGAAATGGTAAAACTGATGGGTGGTAAGATTTCGGTTGCTAGCAATGAAGGTAAGGGCTCTCGGTTTAAAATGAGCATGCCTGTAACAACGTTGAGCAATGAAGTAGACGTGCTACCTGATAATATAACCTTGTTACAAGGGAAGCGTATTTTGTTAGTCGAGCCTTTTAAAGCAACCGCTAATTATTTGAAGGCAATTTTTGAGCGATGGGAAGTTGATTGCGTTGTCGTTAATAGTTACACGGAAGCCATGATTAGGCTTAAACCAGGCGATGTGGATTATCAAATCCCTGATGTGTGTCTATTTAATGTTGATTACTGCGAAGGAGATGAAAGCGCATTTTTGAAAGCACTTGAGAACGAAGATAATTGTTCTACAGTTCGCCTTATTCCAATGCTACGTTTTGGTGGTAAATTTTTACCAGAACAAGCCTCTAAAATTGACTTGAGCGTGACGATTGATAGACCGGTTCGCGTCGACAAACTGGAGCAAACGTTAATTAATGTACTGTCAGATAAAAAACAGCTTGTGGGTCATGGCGCTATAAAGTCGCCTAGCAACGGGGCCTCGCTACAAAACCTTAGCGTGTTAGTGGTTGATGACAATGTAACAAACCAGTTAGTAGCGGTTGCTATGTTAAAGCAATTTGGGGTTGTGGCCGACTGTGCTATGGATGGTAGAGAGGGATTGGATTCCTTTAGAGAGCGTCAGCACGACTTAATTTTGATGGACTGTAATATGCCCGTCATGAACGGGTATGAGTCGACGCAAGCGATAAGGAAATTAGGCGATTCAGTTAATCAACCGGTGATAATTGCATTAACCGCAAAGGACAAAAAAAGTGAACTTGAGCAATGTATTGCGGTTGGCATGGATGGATACCTGTTAAAGCCATTCGAAATGTCAGGGTTATTGGAAAAAATACAAAGTTGTTTTGGTGGCGATAAGCTTGGGCAATTAATCATTCAAAATAAAACTGAACATGCCACGCCGATTAGTCGGGGCGAGTTTGCAGTTGAAGACGACATATTTAGAGCATTGGCCAGTAATACTGGGGATGGCATTAAAAAAATCGTTGAATCATATCTGGTTGATACACCGATAGATGTCTCCGCTTTAGTTGCGGCTATGGAAGCTGGCGATGTGCCTGGTTGTTTAGAGCGTGCACATAGGCTAAAAGGTAGTTCACGCAATTTAGGGGCCGTTGGTATTAGTTCAATCTGCATAGAAATAGAAGATACTTGGTCAAAAGATATCGTTAAAAGAGACAATATCGGTGCTATTTCTGAAAGGTTAGATAAGGAACTTATTGCTGTTGAGTTATATTTAAAAGCGGAATTAGAAAAAATTAAGCCATCGCAGGAAAGTAAGGTTACGCGTAATAAAGAGGTTATTTTGGTTGTTGATGATGACCAGAGCACAAGAATGACATTATGCAGTGTGCTTGAGCGTGAAGGTTATCAAGTAGAGCAGGGTGTTAATGGTCGTGAAGCGATAGAATTATTTGAAACATTAAAACCCAATGTAATCATCATGGATGCAATGATGCCAATCATTGATGGTTTCCATGCATGTAAACAAATTAAAGCGTTGAACACTGGTAAAAATGTGCCTATTCTCATTACCACGGCATTAGAAAATGAACAATCGGTTGATTTAGCGTACCAAAGTGGCGCTGCAGACTTTATTCCCAAGCCAATTAACTTGTCTGTATTGAGGCAAAGAGTAAAACGTTTATTAGAAAAACAAGATGCCGATAATCATGTTCAAAAACTGGCTTATATAGATGGTTTAACTGGGTTGCCGAATAGGGCAGCATTTGTGGAACAATTTGAGCAAGAGTTAGATCATGCTCAACGGAATGAGACTAATTTGGCTGTTTTTTTTATTGATGTCGATCAGTTTAAAAACATTAACGATAGCTTGGGCCATGAAGCAGGTGATATTTTATTGAAAGCAATGGCTGGTAGATTATCTGGCTGTATTAGGTCTGGTGATGTTTTAGCGCGCTTAGGCGGTGATGAGTTTATTGTTTTGTTAAGCAATATCGAGAGTAATAAAACAGCTGAAAAAATAGCAAAGTCGATGCTTAATGTCCTTAAAGAACCGTTTGAAATTGCGAGAAATGAAATTGTGGTGAGCATCAGTATTGGTATTTCAATGTGCCCCGATGATGGTGTTTCAAAAGAAGATTTATTGAAACATGCAGATACTGCGATGTATAAATCTAAAGCATCAGGACGAAATACATACCGTTTTTATATCCAAGAAATGAGTGACGTTCTTGAAGAAAGAATGTTGATGGAGTCTGACCTTAGAAAAGTGCTGAACAACGAAGAACTTACACTTTATTTCCAACCAAAACAAAACACTAAAACGGGTTGTGTTATTGGTTCTGAAGCGCTTGTCAGGTGGCGACATTCGGTCAGAGGGTTAGTATCACCGACAGAGTTTGTGCCTGTCGCAGAAGAGACTGGTGTGATTAAAGAGATTGGGCTATGGGTATTGGACAACGCCTGTCGTACTCTAAAACAATGGCAATTAGACTCCGAGTACGAAGGCACGATAGCTGTCAACGTATCTGCAGTGCAGATGGCAGATGAGAAGTTTGTATCGCAACTTCAAGGTTGTTTGGATAGACACCAACTCGACCCGAGTTATTTAGAACTAGAAGTAACAGAAACGATGGTGCTAGAAAATGTGGATGCCATGTTAGAAAAAATGCATCAAATTAGACGGATGGGGGTTAGCTTATCCATTGACGATTTTGGAACGGGTTACTCTTCATTTAGTTATATAAAACAATTGCCGGCAGAAACGTTAAAGTTAGATATGGAATTCATCTGTGAAATTCCTGACAATAAATCAGATATGGCGGTTGTTGATGGAATGATCGTATTAGCGCATAACCTGGGGATGAAAGTTGTTGCTGAAGGCGTTGAAACACAAGAACAGTATGACTTTTTAGCTGAACATGGTTGTGATTTAGTACAAGGTTACCTAATTGATAAGCCATTACCAGAAGATGCATTTGAGGAAAAATACGTATCCCAAGCTATTGAGCAATCAGAAAGTTTAGCCAATTAATTGCTTAACCTATAAAACAGCGTATCAATTAGATACGCTGTTTTTGTGACAACACATAAATAGGTCGGTTATCCTACTAACCTAATTTCTTTAAAGAGTTCTTACGTGCACGTTATTTACTTACACGGTTTTTGTAGTTCATCCCAGTCATTAAAAGCAGAACAAGTTCAACACTATGTTCATAACCACCCAGAGCATTCATTGTTTTTGGTTGACTTGCCGCATGCTCCAGTTAACGCTATGGCGTTAATTGAGTCTCACATCAACACGCTTGATGGTGAGCGATGGGGGGTTATGGGTAGCTCGCTAGGTGGTTATTATGCAACGTATTTATCGGAAAAATATGAAGCTAGGGCTGTGTTGATTAATCCGGCGGTTCAGGCGTATATCTTATTGCAGCCGCTTTTAGGTGAAAATAAAAACTACCACAGTGATGAGGTTTTTGAATTAACAGAAGAGCATTTGTTGCAGTTGAAAGCCCTTTATGTACCTTTGATTACGAAACCGGCATTGCTGTTATTGTTAACGCAAACAGGTGATGAGGTGCTAGATTATAAGGACGGCGTTAATTATTACGAACACGCTCAACAGCGTGTTATTGAAGGAGGGCATCACGGATTCGATGGCTTCGAACACTTTTTAGACGATTCTTTTAAACACTTAGCGGGTTAAAAAACATGGCAGAAGGTCATATCAAAAAAATGCAGGCTGTTCTAACAGACACAGTCGAATACAGCTTGCCTATAGGCGATGAGCTAATTGGCTTAAACCAATATATAGGTAAGCAAATTAAGCTGACGTATAAAGATGAAATTCATTGCTCTAACTGTGGCAAACGTACTAAGAAAAGCTATAGCCAGGGTCATTGCTATGTGTGCATGACGAAACTTGCACAATGTGATCTGTGTATCATGAAACCTGAAACGTGCCATTATCATTTAGGCACATGCCGTGAACCTTCATGGGGAGAACAGTTTTGCTTTCAAAATCACTTTGTTTATTTGGCCAACTCTTCTGGCTTAAAGGTTGGCATTACCCGACACACACAAGTGCCAACGCGTTGGATTGATCAAGGCGCAACACAGGCCTTACCGATGTTTAAAGTAAAAACGCGCTTACAGTCAGGTTTAGTCGAAATGGCGTTAAAAAAGCACGTGTCAGATAAAACGGACTGGCGGAAGATGTTAAAGGGTCAAGCTGAATCAAAAAACATGACTGTAGAAAGAGATGCTTTGTTAGAACAAGCTAGCGATGCATTGGCGGCTATTCAAGATGAACAAGGAGCAGGGCAGATTGAATTACTCGCCGACGCAAAAGAAGTCTCAATTAACTACCCTGTGTTGCAATACCCAGAGAAAGTATCTTCGTTTAACTTTGATAAGACACCGGTTATTGAAGGCCAGCTTTTAGGTATAAAAGGCCAGTATCTTATATTGGATAAAGGTGTCCTAAATTTACGCAAATTCACCAGTTATAACCTTACCTTTGATGCCTAAAAGGAAACGCCCAACGGTCGTTATATTCTCACAGGGTGATGAGGTTATTACAGGGGCAACTGTTGATACAAATGCTGCGTATTTGTCGCAACAGTGTCAACAACTTGGGTTTGATATTATTCGGCATATTACCGTTGCAGATGATATGGCCGAACTGGTTCAGTTAATGCGAGATATTGATGGCATGGCAGATGTTTGCCTTTGCACCGGTGGTTTAGGGCCCACACAGGATGATTTAACATCGGAAGCGTATGCGCAGGCGTTTGGTTTGCCATTGAGTTTTGATGAGGAAACGTACAACATGATGTCGGCATATTTTGAAAAGCTCAATGTGCCAATGGCTGAGGTCAATCGTAAACAAGCATATTTACCTGAAAAATCTGTGCGTATTGATAACTATTGGGGAACAGCAGCAGGCTTTGTAGGGACTGGAAAACGTTGCCGGTTTTACTTTATGCCAGGTGTGCCCTATGAAATGAGAAACATGATGGCAAGCTTTGTCGTTGATGATTTAAAACAAACATTCCATATCGAAAAAACAACACTCATTACGTTAAGAATCATGGGCATGGGTGAGTCCAGTATTCAGCAAATCATCAACGAAATAAACATACCTGATGTGGTGCGCGTTAGTTTTCGAGCGGGATTACCAGAAAACGAATTAAAGTTGACCTTTCCTAATGGTTACCCAGATAAAGAACTTCGAGCTTGTATAGGAGCGGTTCAATACGCGTTGGGATCCGTTATTTATGCGGTGGATGGGCTGGGCACTAATGTCGATAGTTTGGCTGATTGCGTGGATCAATTGATGCAAAAAAATAAACAGTCACTGTTGGCAGTTGAAACGTTATCTCAAGGCTTGTTTGCCAAGCAATGTAATGCAAGTTGGTTGAAAAGTTCTCAGGTATTCCCATTAAGCGGCAATGCAATTGAAGCAATGCAAATGGTCAAAGAGCAGGTGAGTGAAAAAACTGCGTTAATGATGGCAAAAAAACTGGCTGAAACATCAGTTGCCAGCATGGTCATGGTTCAGCTATATCAAGAAACCGGCAAAAACAAATCAGACATTTATACGGCCGTAGTGGATAATGCGTCGGCACTCTCATCAACACGAGAAGTGTCGGGTCGCACAGACAGACAGCAGATTGTTGCAGCGGCGGCAGGTTTGAACCTCGTTCGAAAAACACTTTTAAATTAAAACAGTATGCCACTAATAAAACTTGATAACGTTAGCATTGCTTTCGGAATAAAACCTGTGCTCGATCACGCGGAATTACAAATCGATGAGCAAGAAAGAATTGGTTTAATTGGTAGAAATGGCGAAGGGAAATCAACGTTATTGAAAACGATAGCCGAAGAAATTTTGCCGGATTCAGGAACGTTGTGGAAACAGTCTGGCGTCGTTGTTTCAACGTTAGAACAGTCGCCAGAGTTACCAGAATCATCAACTGTATATGAGGCGGTGGCCGATAGCCTAGGTGAAGTGGGGCATTTGATCGCGCGTTACCATGATATGTTGCTAGACCCAAATGTAAACTTAGATGCACTTGGAAACCTACAGCAAAAGTTTGAAGCCCTAGATGGCTGGACGCTTCAGCAACGAGTGGACTCTGTATTAAGCCGCTTAAATTTACCTGCGGATAAAAAAATAAATGAAATGTCCGGTGGCTGGAAACGTCGAGTAGGGCTAGCGCGAGCGCTAGTGGTTGAGCCCGATGTATTGCTGTTGGACGAACCCACAAACCATTTGGATATGGAAACCATTGTTTGGCTAGAAAAGCAGCTGGAAAGCTTTCAAGGTGCCGTGGTGTGTATTACCCACGATAGAACCTTTTTGCAGAACATTGCCAAGCGAATTATTGAAATAGATAGAGGGCAATTAACCAGTTGGTCATGCAGTTATCATCAATACCTAGAGCGAAAAGCCGCAGCGTTAGAGTCGGAAGCAAAAACAAACGCTGAGTTTGATAAAAAACTAGCCCGTGAAGAAGTGTGGATTCGTCAAGGTATAAAAGCAAGAAGAACGCGTAATGAAGGCCGTGTAAGAACGCTAAAGAAACTTCGAACAGAGCGGGCAGATCGAAGAAACTTAGCAGGCCCTGCCAAGCTAGAAGTAGATAAAGGTGAACGTTCAGGTAAGCAAGTTATTGAAGCAAAAAATGTTTCCATTGCATACGCTGGTAAACGTATGGTCCATGATTTTTCATGCCGCCTTATGCGCGGTGATAGAGTTGGGCTGGTTGGGCCAAACGGCATTGGTAAAAGTACCTTAATAAAAGCCTTATTACAGGAAATTGAGCTTGATTCGGGTGATGTTAAACACGGTACAAAATTAAAAGTCGCCTACTTTGATCAGCACCGCGATGTGCTTGATTTAGAAAAGACAGTTATCGACTTGGTGTCTGATGGAAAAGAAACCATCACAATCAACGGCCGAGACAGGCATATCATTAGTTACTTAGGTGACTTTTTGTTTGCACCTGAACGGGCGCGTTCTCCAGCAAAAGTTCTATCTGGCGGTGAGCGTAATCGCATTATGCTGGCAAAATTATTTAGCCAACCGGCTAACTTTATCGTCATGGATGAACCCACCAATGACTTGGATATTGAAACGCTCGAATTGCTAGAAGAGTTGTTGATGGAATACGAAGGTACGTTGTTACTAGTTAGTCACGATAGAAAGTTTTTAGAAAACGTAGTGACCAATTTCTGGTTCTTTGAAGGTGATGGTCAAATCACTGATTATGTGGGTGAGTTACCTAACTGGGCAAGCGTTATAAAAGCGAAAGAGAAGGTTGAAAAAGGCGAAAAAGTGACGTTATCTGCAGAGCCCACACAACAGCCGTCAAAAAAAGCAAAACTAAGTTATAAATTACAGCAAGAATTAGATGCCTTACCAAAGCAAATTGATGAATTGGAACAAGCACTAGAAGCATTGCAAAAACTAACTAGCACCACAGAGTTTCACAAAGGTGAGCGGGAAGCCATTCAGCAGAAAATGGATGAGATGGCTGAAGTGGATACCCAATTACAAGGCAAGTATCAACGTTGGGATGAGCTAGAGTCGATGGTTTAATTAGTTAAAAGTCTAGAAAATTTGTTGGTATAATTCACCACCCAAAACGTGGGTCATAACGTTTTTTTAAATACGGAGAGATGTCAGAGTGGTCGAATGAGCACGCCTGGAAAGCGTGTGTACCGCAAGGTACCGAGGGTTCGAATCCCTCTCTCTCCGCCATTTCGAGCTTTGTCCCGCAAGTTTTTTTGCCCAATTGTGCTTAATCTAACCACGGTGTAGTGATACACTTCACGTTTTATAGTGTCGGTTTAAAGGACGTCATGGCAGGTCATAGTAAGTGGGCAAATATACGTTTTCGAAAAGGCGCGCAAGATGCTAAACGAGGTAAGCTTTTTACAAAGTTGATTCGTGAAATCACAGTAGCCACAAAAGCCGGTGGGGCAGACCCTGACAACAACCCACGTTTACGCTCAGCGGTTGATAAAGGCTTGTCGAACAATATGAAGCGCGACACGATTGAAACGGCCATTAAAAAAGGCAGTGGCACGACAGATTCGGATAATTTTGATGAGATTCGATATGAAGGTTATGGGCCAGCGGGCACCGCAGTGATGGTGGATTGTTTAACCGATAATAAAAACAGAACCGTAGCGGAAGTACGCCATGCCTTTAATAAGAGCGGCGGCAATTTAGGTACCAGTGGTTCGGTTGATTACATGTTCCAAAAATTGGGTGTTATTAACTTCTCAAATGAGCATGATGAAGATGCGTTAATGGAAGCGGCGTTAGACGCGGGTGCTGAAGACATGATAACGCATGAAGATGGTACGTTTGAAGTGTTAACACAGCCAGACGACTTTATGCGTGTTCGTGATGCGGTATCAGGAGCTGGTTACGCGCATGAGCACGCGGAAGTAACGATGCGAGCCGACAATTTGTCGCCAGTAACTGTAAAAGATGCTGAAAAAATATTACATTTACTCGATGTGTTGGAAGACTTAGATGATGTGCAAAATGTATATTCCAATGCGGACTTCCCTGATGAAGCAATGAGCGAGGCAGAGTAACCCGTTTATGCGTATTCTTGGAATAGATCCGGGCTCAAGAGTAACAGGATATGGCGTTATTGAGGTCACAGGGCGTGAAGCAAAGTATGTGGACAGTGGTTGCATAAGAACAGGCGGAGGTGACCTGCCAGACCGGTTGAAAAAAATATACCTTGGGACGCGAGAAATAGTCCAACATTACAAACCACAAGAAATGGCCGTTGAACAGGTATTTATGGGCAAGAACGCCAGCTCAGCATTAATACTGGGTCAAGCTAGGGCGTCAGCAATTTGTGCAGTGTTTGACGATGATGTGATTGTTTATGAATATGCTGCCAGACAAATAAAACAAGCACTGGTGGGTAAAGGCAGTGCAGATAAAACACAGGTGCAACACATGGTTAAAATTTTATTGAAATTGCAAGGCAACCCGCAAATGGACGCGAGTGATGCATTAGCTGTGGCGCTGTGTCATATGCATACCGATCAAACGTCTAAAGCAACGCTAAGGGGTTTAGCGTGATTGGTTTTTTGCGTGGTACGGTTCACGAGAAAAAAGCACCCCATGTGGTTATTGAAGTTCAAGGTGTGGGCTATGACGTTGAAACGCCTATGTCCAGCTTCTTTAGCTTGCCTGCAGCGGGCGAAGCGGTTTTATTGCGAACACACCTGGTTGTTCGAGAAGATGCACATATTTTATATGGTTTTGTAACAGAGCAAGAGCGCGCTTTATTTCGTAGCTTAATTAAGGTTAATGGCGTGGGGCCTAAAGTGGCGCTCGGCATATTATCTGGTGTGAGTGTTGATGACTTTTGTCTGTGTGTGAGTGATAACAACGTAAACGCACTGGTTCGATTGCCCGGTATAGGAAAAAAGACGGCGGAGCGTCTCATCATTGAAATGCGAGATCGTTTGCCAGAACACGTGATTGGGGCTGCATCGTTACCCGTCGGTACTGTTTCTCGGCCAATTTCAGCGATAGAGGAAGCAATTAGTGCATTAGTGGCGTTAGGTTATAAGCCTCAAGATGCTGAAAAAAGAGCAAAAGCCGTGGCTGAAGATGATGCAAGTAGCGCACAAATCATTCGTTCTGCTTTACAATCGGCCGGAACGAAATAAATAAGTAAGCCATGATAGAAAGCGACCGACTAATTAGTTCTGACAATTTGCTAGATGACGAGGCGATAGATCGAGCCATTCGCCCAAAAACACTAGAAGACTATATTGGCCAGCCTGCGATACGTGAACAGATGGAGATTTTTATATCTGCCGCAAAATCACGTTCAGAATCGTTAGATCATGTACTGATTTTTGGCCCGCCAGGTCTCGGTAAAACAACGCTGTCGCATATTATCGCCAATGAGATGGGTGTTAATCTGCGGCAAACATCAGGCCCCGTATTGGAAAAAGCGGGTGACTTGGCTGCGCTATTAACGAACCTTGAAGAAGGCGATGTGTTGTTTATCGATGAGATTCATCGACTAAGTCCAGTGGTGGAAGAGATACTTTACCCTGCAATGGAAGACTTTCAGCTGGATATTATGATTGGTGAGGGCCCCGCAGCCCGTTCAATTAAATTAGATTTACCACAATTTACCTTAGTAGGCGCCACAACCAGGGCAGGCTTGTTAACGTCACCTTTACGTGATCGGTTCGGTATTACCCAGCGGTTGGAGTTTTATAACGATCAAGATTTGACCCATATTGTTAAACGATCAATGGGGATCCTTGCGTTAGAGTTTGATGATGGGGGCGCTAAAGAGATTGCTGTTAGATCACGCGGCACGCCTAGAATAGCCAATCGATTATTAAGGCGAGTGAGAGATTATGCCGACGTTAAAGGTGATGGCATTATTACGACAGACATTGCAAATAAAGCATTAACAATGCTTGAGGTTGATAAAAGTGGTTTTGATAAATTAGATAGACGGTTGTTAAAAACGTTAGTGGAAACATTTGATGGTGGCCCAGTAGGTGTGGATAGCTTGGCGGCGGCCCTTAGTGAGGAGCGAGGCACCGTTGAAGACGTGCTTGAGCCATATCTCATTCAGCAAGGCTACATTATAAGAACACCGCGTGGACGGATGGCAACGAGACATGCTTACCAACATTTGGGGCTAAAAAAGCCTTCAGATGATAGTGATTCTGACAGCGGTGATTATTTTTCAGAAGATGGACAAGGGTGAAAGATATAACTCACCATGACGACACTTGCACTGAATTCGACGCTGTATAGCACCTCGATTGGTAAGTCCACTAATAGGGTGGTCTAACAACTCTATTGTTTTTCTATTGATTATGAGAGAGATCTGTAACAGCTAGAAAGGTGGTGGATTTATTTTTAATAGAAAGATGAATTGTAAATTCCCTATAGTCATTTTGTAACCATATTTTATTACCTTTTCGTGTTGCTCGAAACGACAGAAAAGAGAAGCTGAAGGACAAAGTGTCGCCTATTTAAGACAGTTGTTTAGTTTGTCGGAAGCTGTCAGAATCTCCCCTGTTTATTGCTTCACTCTATTGTTTTTCTATCGGACTAATTTAAAAAAACTGTAAATGATTTATAATAAAGAACATTATTTTTCAGTGCGTATATATTATGAAGACACGGATATGCAAGGCATTGTGTACTACGCCAATTATTTGAAATACTTTGAGCGTGCACGAACGGAATTTCTACGGGAAAAAGGGTTTGAGCAAGATGAACTTATCGAAGAGCAGCGTGTGGCATTTGCCGTTAGAGCAGTGCAAGTAGATTATTTAAAGCCGGCGGCATTTAATGATGAATTAATTGTCACCACAAACATAGCAAAATTAAAACGCGCATCACTAATATTTCATCAAACCATCGTACGTCAATCCCCAATTCGTGAAATAATAAACACAGCTGTTATTAAGGTCGCTTGCCTTGATGCAAACACGATGAAAGTAAAAGCAATTCCAACAGCAATGATCGAGAAATTATCATGACGACAGACTTATCCATTGTCCACCTAGTTATGCAGGCGGGGCCCATCGTAAAACTTGTGATGTTAATGTTGGCGATAGCATCCGTTATTTCATGGACGTTTATTTTTGCTAAATATAAGGAATTTAAAACGGCTATCAACGTGACCAATACGTTCGAAAAACGTTTTTGGTCTGGTATTGACCTAAATGAATTATACCGCCAGGTCGCTTCAGATCATTACGATAAAAGTGGAGTCGAGGAGGTTTTTTATGTCGGCTTCCAAGAATATAAACGCCTCAATACGCAAACGGGTATGGAGCCAATGCACGTGGTTGAAGGTGCAAGGCGCGCCATGCAAGCGCAATTTAACAGAGAAATGGATGAACTGGACAACCACTTGCCATTTTTAGCGACCGTCGGTTCAACCAGCCCGTATGTGGGCTTATTTGGAACAGTATGGGGGATTATGAGTTCTTTCCAAGCACTGGCCAACATGAAACAAGCCACCTTGGCATTAGTTGCTCCCGGTATTTCAGAAGCCTTAGTTGCAACCGCTATGGGCTTGTTAGCAGCGATTCCTGCCGTGGTGGCGTATAACCGTTTTTCAACCAATGCGGACAGATTAGCAACGCGATACGAAACGTTTATGGACGACTTTACGACCGTGTTGCAACGTCAAGCACACGTTAAGCTAAAGAAATAGGTTATGGCGCGTCACTCAAAACGTAAACCAATGGCCGAGATTAACGTCGTGCCTTATATCGACGTCATGTTGGTTCTGCTGATTATATTTATGATTACAGCGCCGCTAATACAACAAGGTGTTGACATTGATTTGCCTCAAGCCAATGCAGAAACATTGCCCGATGAAGCAGACGACCCATTAGTAGTTACCGTCGACGCACAAGGACAGTATTTTTTAGATATTGGCGACAACACAAACAACCCTATTTCAACGGAAGAAATGCAAATAAAAGTAGCAGCAGTTTTGCGTAATAAACCAAAAACGCCGGTGATGATACGCGGCGATAAAAGCGTGCCGTATGGTGATGTGGTGAACGCAATGACATCACTACAAGGTGCGGGCGTGCCCAGTGTTGGCTTAATGACAGACCCAGCTAACTAACAGTATGGCGAGCTTATTTAAAAAACACCCAGTTGCAGTTATCTTGTCCGTATTGTTTCATGCGGGGTTAATTGCATTTTTCATCTTTGGTTTTGAGTTGTTTGACGAACCAGTTGAGTCAAAACCACCGGTCAACATCGTAAAAGCCACCGTTATTGACGATTCTAAAGTTAGGGCAGAAGCTAACAAGCTTAAAGAATTAGAAAAGAAAAAAAAGCGTGACGAACAAAAGCGCCTTGAAAAGCTAAAGAATGATCGACTAAAAGAAGAAAAAAAACTTGATGAGCTGAAAAAACAGCAGTTAGATCAATCAAAGAAAATTAAAGATCAAAAAGTCGCAGAAGCAGCCCGTTTAGCTAAGTTAAAAAAACAACAAGCAGAGCAAGCAAAAAAGAAAGCCGCGGATGACAAACAGAAAAAAGCTGAGTTAGCCAAAAAGAAAGCATTAGATAAAAAGAAGAAAGCACAAGCGGCCAAACAAAAAAAAGCAAATGAGGCTAAAAAAAGAGCAGTACGAGAGCAGGCGGATGCATTAGAGGCGATGCGTGCAGCGGCTCATGAAGAAGAACAAGAACGCTTAGCCCAAAAAGCGATTGCCAGTTACAGTGATATTATTCGCCAGAAAGTTGAAAGAAATTGGATACAACCTTCGGGTAATATTTCGGGATTGTCTTGTGTTGTGCGAGTGCAGTTAATCCCCGGTGGTGATGTTGCCAATGCGCAAGTAATAAAAGGTAGTGGTAATGCGTTGTTTGACCGGTCTGTTGAATTGGCTACTCGAAAAGCCTCACCTTTGCCAATTCCTAACGACCCAACGATGTTTAACCAATTTAGAAATTTAGAGTTTTACTTTAAACCAGGAGAGTAAGCTGACTATGAAACACATTCTCAACAAACTATCATTATTGTTGGTTTTTATTGCACTGCCAGCAATGTCGGCATTAAAAATTGAAATCACTCAAGGGGTATCTAGCGCGCAACCCATTGCCGTTGTGCCGTTTGCATCGGATCCTATTGTAGGCGTATTACCTGTTGATATAGCCCAAGTGGTTAGTGATGACTTAACGCGAAGTGGTCGATTTAAAGTATTGCCCCGTGCAGATATGTTGAGCCGCCCCTCATCAGCAGATCAAGTTACTTTTAGAAACTGGCAAGCACTAGGCCAAGATAACTTAGTTATTGGTAAAATAACCCAAGGCGTTAATGGTTTGCTCAACGTACAGTTCCAATTATTTGACGTGTATAAGGGTGAACAATTAACGGGATTTAGCATACCAGCAAGGCCAAGTGACCTTCGTGGCGTTGCGCATAGAATAAGTGATTTGATATATGAAAAATTAACGGGGCAAAAAGGTGCTTTTAGTACCCGCATAGCATACGTTACTTCACAGGCTGGCTCTTCAGGTAAGCCTGAATATAAAATTCAAGTAGCCGATGCAGACGGTTTTGGCCCAAAAACAATCGTTAGTTCAACAGAGCCACTCATGTCACCAGCATGGTCTCCACGTGGAGATAAGTTGTCTTACGTGTCGTTTGAAGGAACTCGTTCGGCCATCTATTCGCAAACGTTATCAACAGGTACGCGCGAAAAGTTAAAATCATTCAAAGGAATTAATGGCGCACCTGCCTGGTCGCCTGACGGAACGCAGCTCGCGTTGACACTGTCTAAAGATGGTAGCGCAGACATTTATATATATAACGTCATTACGCGTTCATTTCGTCGATTAACTAAAAGTTATGCAATAGATACCGAGCCAGCTTGGTCGCCAGATGGGCGTCAGCTTATCTTTACGTCAGATAGAGGCGGTAAGCCACAGCTATACCGTATATCCATCAATGGTGGGCGTGCGGCTAGGGTAACGTTTGAAGGCGACTATAATGCCAGAGGGCGTTATTCACCAGATGGTAAAAGCGTTGTGATGGTGCAGCGTGTTAACAGGCAGTATAAAATTGCTATGTTAGATCTTAAAACAGGGTTTACTCGAATTTTAACAAAAGGAAACCTTGATGAATCTCCCAGTTTTGCGCCAAATGGCAGTATGATTTTATATTCTACTAAAGATGGCTTGAAATCTATACTGGCTGCGGTATCATCTGACGGGCAAGTTCACCAAAAGTTTCGTCTCCAAGGCGGCGAAGTTAGAGAACCGGCGTGGTCACCTTTCAAAACTGAATGATATTTATGGTCGGTTTTTTATTAAACTTATGCCCTATGGGTAATAAATTAAGGAATAAAAATGAAAATGTATAAGAATTTATTGATAAGTGTATTACTGTCAACAGCATTAGCAGGTTGTAGTATGTTTGGTGATGATGGTGCTGGTAATGGCTCAGGTTCTGACTCCAATGGAACGTCAGGTGCAAATACATCGGGTGTGGGCTCAGGTGGCACTTTCTCAGGTCACCCATTAGATGATCCCTCAAGCCCTTTATCAACAAAAGTGATTTATTTTGAATTTGATAGCAGTGCAATCGCATCACAATACGAATCAGTTTTAGCGGCACACGGCGCTTATTTAGCGGCAAACCCTGGAACATCAGTTGTATTAGAAGGCCATGCAGATGAGCGTGGTACGCGTGAATACAACGTTGCTTTAAGTGAGAAACGAGCAAAAAGTGTACAAAACTTAATTTCACTTCAAGGTGCTAATGGTAATCAGTCTGAAGTAGTAGGGTTTGGTGAAGAGAAGCCGGCTTCTATGGGGCACGATGACCAGTCATGGCAGTTAAATCGTCGTGTTGAGATTGTATATCCTGCACACTAAATGAAAAGAATATTTAAAGGGCAATTTGTTGCCTTAATGCTAATTAGTGGGGCTGCTTCGGCAGCCCTACCTCCAGTTGTTAACGGCAATGGTCAGGTTGTCTCTAACTCGCAAGTAAACTCAGGGACGGTTGAAATGTATAACCGTCTTCAACAGTTGCAAGTAGAGGTTCAGCAACTGATTGGGCAGGTGGAAGAACAAACTTACCTAATTGAATCATTAAAAAAACGCCAACGAGATTTATACCTAGATACAGACAGGCGCATTCAGTTACTGGAAAATAAATCATCAGGTTTGTTAGCTCCAGTACCGATTAACACACCTGGCGTAGACGGCCAAAGTGAACCAAATAACAACTCGGCATCAGCACCAGCTTCGGGAGATGACCTAGCCTACGAAAAGGCGTTTTCGAGTTTAAAGTCGGGTAGATATAAGCAGGCAATTGATGAGTTTTCTGTTTTTACCACATCGTTTCCAACGAGTAACCTTTTACCAAATGCACTGTATTGGTTAGGTGAGGCCAGTTATGTTAACCGTGACTTTGAACGAGCAAACACTGAGTTTATTAAGGTTGTTTCAGAATACCCTGAACATTCTAAAGCTAAGGATGCCATGTTGAAAATTGGTTTTATCCAATATGAAAACAAGCAATGGAAAGAAGCGAAAGAGACGTTAAATACCGTGTCGAAAAAATACCATGGAACAACAGCGGCACGTTTGGCGGATCAAAGGCTTGATCGTATGCGCCAAGAAAAGCGCTAGTACCTCACTCAAGCCCTTCAGTTTTTCAAGTTATGTCTAAAGATAGTCTTCGTATTACAGAGATTTTCTACTCGCTTCAAGGTGAGGGTAAAACAGTTGGGTTACCGACCACATTTATTCGTTTAACGGGTTGCCCTTTACGCTGTGGTTATTGCGATACAGAGTATGCTTTTCATGGTGGACAAGTTAGGTCAATAGAGTCTATTTTAGAAGAAGTTAAGACACACGGCGCGCATTACATAAATGTCACGGGTGGTGAACCATTGGCACAAAAACGTGTACATGGCTTAATGCAACAGCTTTGTGATGAAGGCTATCATGTATCTTTGGAAACCAGTGGGGCGTTGGATATTTCAAACGTCGATAAGCGTGTTACAACTGTATTAGACGTAAAAACGCCAGGCTCTGGTGAGGTGACGAAAAACCTAGATTCAAATTACCAGTGCTTATCTGAATCTGATCAGGTGAAATACGTAATATGTGATGAAGCGGACTTTCAGTGGTCTAAAAAACATTTATTCGAGCATTCGCTTCACGAAAAGAGTGAGGTCTTATTTTCTCCTGTTCAGGGGCAGTTATCAGCGACTGAACTTGCTAACTGGGTGCTACAAGAGAAATTGCCTGTACGCTTTCAAATTCAACTTCATAAACATCTCTGGGGCGATGCCCCTGGTAAATAAGCCTCTAATATGTCCTCAAAAAAAGCCATAGTACTCGTGTCGGGTGGGTTAGACTCAGCAACCGTCTTAGCCATAGCAAACGAACTGGGTTATGAATGTTTTGCATTAAGTTTTGATTATGGGCAGCGCCACTGTTCTGAGCTTGATGCAGCGAGTAAATTAGCCAAGCAATATAACGTGCTTGACCATAAAACAATTAAATTGGGTATGGGGGAATTTGGCGGTTCTGCCTTAACGGACGATTTAATCGACGTACCAACAGAAAAAAGTAGTGGAATACCGGTTACCTATGTGCCAGCACGAAACACAGTCTTCCTTTCAATAGCGTTAGGGTGGGCAGAAGTTGTCGATGCTAAAGATATTTTTATCGGTGTAAACGCGGTTGATTATTCCGGATATCCAGATTGTCGCCCAGAATTTATCTCTGCCTTTGAAACATTGGCTAACCTAGCGACTAAAGCGGGTGTAGAAGAAGGTGGGTTTCGTATTCACACACCACTTATTAGCCTTACGAAGGCTCAAATTATAGAAAAGGGGTGTTCTTTAAATGTTGATTACAGCAAAACAGTCTCTTGTTATCAAGCAAATGAAAAAGGTGAAGCTTGTGGAGAATGTGAATCTTGCCGTTTGAGAATGCAGGGGTTTGAAAAGGCTAATATGCCAGACCCTACTCAATACGAAACATAAGTAAGTTTTTTGAGCGTTAAAACGAATATACGACTTGCCTTTTTGCTCTAATCCGGTATCATTCTCGCCTCTTGGAGGGTCGTTAGCTCAGCTGGTAGAGCACCGCACTTTTAATGCGATGGTCGCGCGTTCGAATCGCGCACGACCCACCATCTAAACAAGGAATGCCAGCTTTTTAAGCTGGCTTTTTTCTGCCTACTTGTTTTTACAAACGTAAAGTAAAGTAAGTTAAATTCAAGCATGCTTGCAAGGGCGATTGGTTAACTACCGTTTACAATTCGCGTTGTATTTCTTGTTGTTGTTCAATGGTATTGATGTTCTTAAAGTCTTCTCGAACATCAGAAAAATCAACTTCTACAACCGTTTGAGTGGCATACCAACGATCAATTTTACGTTGTCCTGTATTTAAAAAACCATGAAGGCTTGCTGCTAGGCTGGTTTTAAGCAGCGCATACACTGGTTGGAGTCGTTCGCCATCATGGGCAACTGCGATATCTGCTTTAGCTTCTTGCATAGACCGCTCCATGCGTTCTACAAGATCTTTTGGCACCCTAGGTGCATCGCATGGCAGGGTGATAATGAGCGGTGTTGTGGAATGGATCATTGCAACATAAAAGCCGGCGAGGGGGCCTTGGAAATCGTTTAGCGTGTCGCAAATGACGGGGTAGTTATAGGTCTCGTAAATATCTATATTACGGTTAGCGTTGATGAGAACATGACTGCATTGCGATTCAATAGCCTCTAACACTAATTCAATGATCGGTTTGTTGTTAACGTGAATGAGTCCCTTGTCCGCATTGTTAATGCGCCTACCTTGGCCACCAGCAAGAATGACGGCAGTAATATTCATTTATGAAATGTTGAGGGCACTTTAAGTTGAGCTTGATTGGCACTAGCCATGTTTACCAACACGCCAACCCTTATCGGCGATTAATTGTTCTGCTAGATGTAATGGCTCGTCTTCCAACGGTGTAGCCATTGAGTCATTCCACCGGTTGAAAAAACCAAACATGCCGATAACACCCAATATCTCTACTATTTCATCATCATTCCAGTGTTGGCTTAACGTGTTGTACATCTCATCAGTTACATTATTTGGTACAGAGGCGGCCGCCAGTGTGTAATCTAAAGCAATACGTTCCTTATCGCTGTACAGGGGGCTTTTATTGTAAGTATAAACATCTCTTAACTTTTCTTCGCTGATACCAAAACGCGTTGCACTGACCGATGTATGCGCTTTGCAATATTGGCAGCCAGCCGCTTGGCTAGCGATATGAGCAATGAGTCGTTTAAAACCGAGGTCTATCCGCCCATTAGGAGAAAAAACAGCTTTATTCATTTGTATAACGGCTTTAGCAATGGCGGGAACACGTTGCATAGTGAGTAAACTATTAGGCACAAAACCCAAGGTTTTTACAAAGTGTTTAAATTCTTCTTTTAATTCAGGATCTTGGCATTCATCTATTGATAATGGCTTCATTCGAGACATATGTGCTCCTTTCGATAAGATTAAAAGGTTTAGAATGTTGACTGTTGAATATACCAGATGAACTTGGTTACGTATAATAATCAACCCTGTTAATTAACGTTAGGATCCCCATTGGACTTATCCACGCCCGCCTTACTTTTTCCTGCCATTTCACTTTTACTACTGGCCTATACGAATCGCTTCATGGGTTTAGCAGGCGTTATTCGTGGTTTACACCGGCAAATAAACGACACAAATAAAGAACTTATTGCACGTCAAATTATCAGCTTACGTTTACGTATCAAACTCATTATTTGGATGCAAATTTTGGGTGTGTTGAGTATCACGCTTTGCGTAATAGCCATGTTTCTATTATTTATGGAATTAGCCATGTTGGGCCAAGCTGCTTTCATTATTAGCTTAGTGCTGATGATGTTGTCGTTGGGGGTGTCGTTGTACGAACTAAAGATTTCAGGGCATGCTTTGAATATAGAGCTCGAAGATATCGACTGTTAAGCCAGTATTTAACGTTGTAGCTTTCCAGAAATAGGTTCATCAATAATATCATTAAGAATGCCATTCTTTATGTTGTAGATCCACCCGTGTACAGATAATGTTGCCCCAGCTTTCCACGCATTTTTTACAATAGTGGTGTCACATACATTACTCACTTGTTCTATAACGTTCAATTCACATAAACGGTTGTGTTTGTCAGTTTCATTGAGGGTGCTCAACTCAGCCTCATGAATACGATTAACATCTTTAATATGACCCAGCCAATTATCAATCAACCCATGCTCTTGGTCATCCATCGAAGCCATAATGCCACCACAACCATAATGGCCGCATACAATAATATGTTTTACTTTTAATACCTCAACAGCGTATTGAATAACAGATAAGCAATTTAAATCGGAATGTATCACCATGTTAGCGATGTTTCGGTGAACAAATACTTCGCCAGGGGCGAGATTAATCAACTCATTCGACGGTACACGGCTGTCAGAACAACCAATCCAAAGGTATTCAGGTGCTTGTAATTCCGATAAACGCTCAAAGAACTTGGGGTCTTCCTTAACGATAGATGCTGCCCAATCTTTGTTACTTTTAAATAAGTGTTCTAAGGTTTTCATACCAGTGGGTTGTCTTATTATTTAACGTGGATAAAGTGTACCCGAAAGGGAAAAAATACTCACGATAGATTTTATAAATCAGCATATTGTGAAGGCGTAACATTGAGCGTATCCTAAATTCTCAACGTATCAAAAAGGAGAACACAATGAGTCATCACACGTATAAGCACATTGAAATTACAGGCAGTTCAGAAGTGAGCTCGGACGATGCTGTCAGCAATGCAATTGAAACGGCATCGAAATCCGTAAAAAACATGGGCTGGTTTGAGGTGTTAGAAACGCGTGGTCATATTTCTGAGGGCGCAATCAAACACTGGCAAGTGACGATAAAAGTCGGCTTTAGACTCGAGTGAACAACTAAACACCAGTTAGCAGAAATATTACGTGCAACTGGCTTGCACTTGTATGGTTGGGTGAAGAAAAGAACATGAAGAAGTCACACGAATTGCTCTTATATGCCTTATTAATCATCCCGTTGTATTACGTGGGTATTCTGTGGTTGGAACGCACCGCAGATAAAGGCTATGCCGATGCTCAGCACGACTTGGCATTGCGCACATTACATGGCGATGGTTTGTCACAAGACTCACACAAAGCGGCTGAACTCTTTACCCAAGCGGCGGAACAAAACTATGCCGCATCTCAATACGAATTAGCCAGGTTATACGCAGCAGGTAATGGCGTAGGGCAAAACTATACCTTAGCAATGGAATGGCATACTAAAGCAGCCTATCAAGGCTATGCGCGTTCATTGTATGAAATCGCGCTATTGCACGAAGGTGGGCTTGGCGTTAAAAAAGACTTAGTTAAAGCCCATATGTTTGCACAAATCGCCTCATCTAATCAGCACGCCAAAGCCATTGCGCTTAAAGATCGTTTAACACAGCAGCTATCAGCAGAAGAAATAGCGCAAGCGCAAAAAATGGGTAAAATTTGGATCAGCGAACGGAAGTAACCTAGCTGCACTCTTGCGCAAAGTAGTTAACTGCCTGCTGTAACGACTCTAAGCTGTGTGCGGGGGCGTGTTTATCAATATAAGGCTTGGCTTCTAGCATAGTCCCTTTGTCGGGGTTATACCCTTCACGGCCCAGCATCGGGTTAAGCCATATGATTTTCTTCGTGGCATTTTGAATCGTTTTTAACTCGGCCACTAATTGGGCGGGCTTATTCGTATCAAACCCATCGCTAATAATAATAAAAACGGTTTTTGCCGACAGCGTTCGCGCCGCATAGCGAGTGTTAAATTCATGTAACGATTCGGCAATACTCGTACCGCCCATCCATAAATGGTTGCGCGCCTCTAATTGTTGGCGCATTTTTTCAATGGACGGTTCGCGGTAATATTCCGTTACCTTAAATAACTCAGTGTGGAAGGCAAATACGTCGCTGGATTTAAACGACCGTATCAAGCCACGCGCAAAACGAAACAACAACGGGTTGTTCCATGTCATTGAATGCGACACATCATGCAAAATTACTAAGTGAATAGGCTTGCGCACACGGTTCTTATAAAAAATTTGTTTCGGATGCCCGCCGTGGGATAAGTTACGCCGAATCGTTTGCCGAATATCAATTTTAGACCCTGTGGGGCGAATCACATTTTGGTAGCTCAATCGCCGCATCAACTTATGTGCTAACTGTTCAGCCAAGCGTTCAATTTCCATCATCGCTTGGTGGTTATTTAAAAACCTAAAATCCGCCTTAGAAAATGTGTTTTGTCGCCCAGCGCCAGCACTCGTTTCTTTAGACATGTCTTGAATCAAGTCCGGCGCTTCGTGCGAGCTGCCACTAAACCCCGTTACCTTATTTGTAGGAGGCGTAAACAACAGCTCTGGGCCATCACCTTCTTCGTCTTCCTCACCGGCCACGCCCTTAACTGGTAGCCAATAAAGGTTAAATAACGCTTCAAATTGTTGCCACTCCAATAGGCTGTGGCACGTTAACGAACGTAAAATATGTTTAAGCTGTTTCTTATCGGTTAGCGCGTGGTCGTCTAGGCTTGTTAAGGCATCCAAAATTTCTTGAATCCCAATCGTAAAGCCTTCGTATCGAAGGTAGTGAATAAAGCCAATCAGTCGGCCAGTGGGTTGTGCAGTGTCCACAGGTAAAATCGTGCCCTAAGACAACGTGGTTAAAATCTCATTCACGGTATCTTTATCCAAACGCGCCACGTCATCCTGCGTTTTAAGCAAACAACTGCGTGTTGAATTCACAATAAAGTCATCATCCGTTAGTGACTCAACACCTTGCCCCATTAACGCGCTGGCCCAATCTAACGTTTCAGCAATGCCCGGTTGTTTACGCAGTTCATAATCACGTAGCTTTTGTAAAAACTCCGCCACTTGCAACGCTAGCTTTTCTTGAATGCCCGGTAAACGTGCATGAATAATACGCAGTTCTTTCTCAAGGTTAGGGTAACCCATATAGTGGTACAAACAGCGGCGGCGTAATGCGTCGCTTAACTCACGCGTCCCGTTGGATGTTAAAACCACCCTAGGTATCGTCGTCGCTTTTATCGTACCCAGTTCAGGGATCGTAATTTGAAAATCCGACAGCAACTCCAACAAAAACGCTTCAAAGGCCTCATCTGCACGGTCAATCTCATCAATTAAAAGAACCGGTGCAGTCTGCTGGCGAATCGCCTGTAAAAGCGGGCGTTCTAATAAAAATGATTCGTTAAAAATCCCCGCGTCTTTTTGTTCGTAACTCGTATCACCTTCTTCCATCATCTTAATAGAAAGTAATTGATGCGAATAATTCCATTCATATACCGCCGTACTGGCATCCAAACCTTCATAGCACTGCAAACGAATCAAAGGGCAACCGTTAATCTTCGCCAACACCTTCGCAATCTCGGTTTTACCCACACCTGCATCGCCTTCAATTAATAAGGGGCGTTCCAACGACTTCATTAAAGACAGCGTCGTTACTAAATCAGCATCGGCAATGTAGTGTTGCTGTTCTAATTGTTGGCTGAGGTGTTCGAATTGGTTTGTCATCAGGTATGCCGTTGTGTCAGTTAAATTATCTTAGGAATATTTTGGGTTTAATGCAAACGGTTAGTGCCAGGTTAAGCTATGACAATACGTTATGATTGCTCTCATAGAGCTAATCAAATTGGGGTAAGGCTAGAATTAAAGCTTCTTTAATTCCATTTGGACGAAATAATACTTTCATTTGGACGAAACTTTATTTACACTTGGACGAATATTTTCTCACTACGCTTGGTAGATAAAAACGTCATAATATGAATAACGCACACTACCATCGGTTCACTGAGCACACCTTGTTAGAGGCACTCCAAGATACGCCCGTGGTGCTGATTCATGGCGCACGCCAATGCGGTAAAACAACGCTTGCCCAAGCGGTTGGTGGTGAATTAGGTTACCACTATATTAGTTTCGACGATAACAATCAGCTCCAAGCGGCTAAAGCTGACCCCATTGGTTTTGTTGAAGGGCTGCCCGAGCTTACAATTCTTGATGAAATACAGCGCACTCCAGAGCTCTTCACTGCACTCAAAGCCAGTGTCGATCGACATCGCAAACCAGGCCGGTTTATTCTGACAGGTTCTGCCAACGTATTATTGCTCCCTCAATTGGCAGACTCATTGGCGGGTAGAATGGAAATCATCCATCTTCGACCTCTTGCCCAAAGTGAAATTGCAGGACAAAAACCAGCATTCCTCCAGCAACTTTTCAGCGCCGAGACAGGTTTAAATTCCAGTAAAAACAAATACCCACGTTTAGGTGAAGCAATAGCAGAATTAATATGCGCAGGTGGGTATCCCGCCGCCATTGCGCGTGGCACAGCAAAACGGCGCAACGCTTGGTACCGTGATTACATCACGACTATCATCCAGCGCGACGTACAGGACATTGCCAGTATTCGTAACCTCGATATTCTGCCAAAGCTACTGGCCTTAGCCGCCAGTCAAACGGCACGGTTATTTAACGCAGCTGATTTAGCCTCACCATTTTCTATCAGCCGCCCCACCATTCGCGAATATTTGGCATTGTTAGAGAAAATATTCTTAATAGAACAGTTGCAACCTTGGCATACCAATCGGTTAAGTCGGCTAATTAAAACGCCAAAAATGCATTTGTCAGATACCGGCCTAGCATGTTCTTTGTTAGGCATAAGCAGTCCGTCTCTTTGGAAAAATAAAACGTTACTCGGTCAGTTACTGGAAACGTATATTTATCAAGAATTACGAAAGCACGCAGACTGGGAAGACGAAGACCTAACGTTTTACCACTTCCGCAATAAAGACAAAGTAGAGGTAGACATTATTATCGAAAAAAATCGTCAGTTGGCTGGTATTGAAATTAAAGCTGCGGCAACAGTTACCTTACAAGATTTTAAAGGCCTAACTAAACTAAAAGAAGCCTCTGGCGAAAAATTTGCGGCAGGTGTCGTTTTTTATGATGGCGAGAGGATCTTATCCTTCGGTGAGAAATTATTTGCTGTGCCGATTTCCGCATTAACACCGACCGCTGTGTTTTAAGTTTGAAAACAGCGATGCTTTTAATGTTGAAATAACAGATGTCCACTAGGAGCTTATTATGATTAATAACCCATTCCACCCCGGTGTTTTTTTACAAGAACTACTGGAAGAAATGAATATAACCCCTTATCGCTTGGCGAAAGATACATTTATGCCAGCGACCAGGGTAGGCGACATAATTTAAGAAAGGCGCTCGATTACACCAGATACAGCATTAAGGTTGGCTAAATACTTCAACACCACCGCTGACTACTGGGTAAGTCTACAAAGCAGCTACGATTTAAGTCGGTGCCACCCGAAGCATTTAGATGATATTCGGGCGATAGTTTAAGGTCATGCAAAGAAGCGTAAAATCAGTGATCAAGTTGGCTGACCTCATGAGTTTTAGTTAAATGAAACGAGCTTATTACACAGCGTCGATTTTTGATTTTTGCAATCAGACACCTAATGAAGTTCTCGGTGAAATGATTCGCCAGCATTCGTTTGATTTGACGGCTTTTCAGCGAGATGCATGGGTTGAGCAGACGCTATTATTGAGTGATGCTTTGGCTGGACATAAAGGAAAGATATATTTTGAATTTTCAATCCCAAGAATGGGGAGGCGAATTGATTCCGTAGTTATTATTGGCCCCGTCGTTTTTGTTATTGAGTTTAAAGTAGGTGCGAGCACTTATGAGGCAGCAGATTTAGACCAAGTGGTGGACTATGCATTAGATTTGCATAACTTTCACGAAGGTAGTCATAACGCGATACTAATCCCTATTCTTGTGGCTACTCGTGCGCCGGCAGAAGGTTGTCAAATCAGTATGCTGCCAGATAGTGGTCTTATTAATCCAATTCGTTGTAATAGCGATAATTTGGAAGAGACGATTAATAGCGCATTGAATGTAAAGCTTGAACAGTCGATCGATTGTAGTACGTGGGAAGGAAGTGGTTATAAGCCAACGCCAACTATAATCGAAGCAACACTAGCGCTATATAACGGACACTCGGTAAGTGAAATTTCGCGTAGTGATGCGAGTACTTTGAATTTATCAGAGACGTCGAATATAGTTGCAGAAATTATTGCTCTTTCAAAGGACCAGTCTCAGAAGTCTATTGTTTTTGTGACTGGCGTACCCGGTGCAGGAAAGACGCTAGTCGGGCTAGATATCGCTACAACTCATATTGACCCCGATGATGAGCTTTATAGTGTGTTTCTTTCGGGTAATGGGCCGTTGGTGAGAATTCTGCAAGAGGCGTTGGCTCGTGACAAAGTTGCAAGAGTAAAGGCAAATGCTGAAAAGATAAGAAAAGGCGATGCGCTTAGTGAGGTGAAAGCTTTTATTCAAAACGTACATCACTTTCGTGACGAAGGGTTGCTCGATTTAATAAATCCGCCTGTTGAACATGTAGCGTTATTTGATGAAGCGCAAAGGGCGTGGACTAAAGCCCAAACAATGAAATTCATGCGTGAGAAGAAAAATAGGCCCGACTTTAACCAGTCTGAACCTGAATTCTTAATATCATGTATGGATAGGCATAAGGACTGGGCGGTAGTCGTGTGTTTAGTGGGGGGAGGGCAGGAAATAAACACAGGAGAAGCGGGTATTAGCGAATGGTTTGATGCAATCGAACAATCCTTCGCACATTGGGAAATATACCTTTCTGATAATTTGACTGATAGTGAATACGGCGCTGGAGCGATTGTTCATAAGGCAAAAGAAAATGCAATGGTAACGTTTCGGCCAGAGTTGCACTTACAAACCTCTGTTCGCTCATTTCGTAGTGAAAAGGTTTCATTGTTTGTAAAGCAATTGCTAGACTTGAATGAAGCTGCTGCTCGAGAAAACTTAGCGCTCATTCATGAAAAATACCCAATCGTATTAACCAGAGACCTTGATGTAGCTAAAAATTGGGTGAAGACTCAGGCGCGAGGTTCTGAGCGCTATGGGATGGTTGTGTCTTCTCAAGCCGACCGATTAAAGCCACATGCGATAGATGTACGTGTAAAAGCAAATCCTGTGCATTGGTTTTTGAATGGTAAAGAGGACGTCCGCTCATCGTATTATTTGGAAGATGCCGCGACCGAATTTGACGTGCAAGGGCTTGAGCTAGATTGGGTTTGTATGGCGTGGGATGCTGATTTTCGTTATAACGCAGAAGGTTGGAAAAACTGGTCATTCCGTGGAAGTAAATGGCAGAGAATTAATAAAATAGAGCGCCAGACTTATCAGAAAAATGCATATCGAGTTTTGCTGACTAGAGCTAGACAGGGCATGGTGATATTTGTTCCAAAAGGTAATGCTGAGGACCATACTCGTCCATGCGAATATTATAATGCGACCTATAATTATTTGAAAAGGCTGGGTATGAGTACGCTTTGAATTAAAGAATAAGCTAGTTAGTTTAAATAATCATTCAGTAATCCAGCAGCCCATGCCGGAAGTGGTTCTTTAGCAAATGCCATTTGCCCGCCTTTTATCACCGCAACTTGTTGAAACGGATTATCTAACCGTGAATTATCCAAAACATAACTAACATCAAACAAGGGAAGTGCTTGTTTTATATTCTGCATAACTCGGGGGATTCTGCTGATAACTTTTTCATCGGGTACATGGTGGCCACCTTCGCTAACGCGTTGTGATACACGGGCTTGATTTAGTGATGCTGTTTCTAGGTGGATATATACCAGTACTATTTCGTAACCCAGTGTTTTCGCTTTGGCAACGAAGTCTATTTTTGAGGGGTGTGAAAAAACGGTTTCAAAACAAAAGCTGCGGCCTTCGTTCAGAAGATCTAAACGCATGGTTTCTGCGATTTTTGCGGCTTCGTAACTACGCTCTTCGGCTTCATCGGGAAACAGTTGTTTGGCTAATATATCGGCATTGATAAAGGCCATGCCTAGTGGTTCTAGGCGGGTTCTGTAAAAAGTGCTTTTGCCTGCGCCGTTGCCACCTGCTAGTAACCAGAGTTGTTTTTTATTGCCGGATTTCAATGTTATTTTGGGACGAACTGCCCATTCTCAAACATGCCTACTGTGGTGCCATCGGCATCTATGCGTTCTAGGTACCCTAGGTGTGTTGTTGATGTTTGGTATTTAATGCTACTTTGAGTAACGGCACTGGTTAATGTGCCTTGTTTTCTTTCTTGCTCCAAGGCATCAAAAACATCAGTAGGGTCAACACTTGGGCTGTGTACAGGCTCTGTTTTGATTTTGGTTAAACCTGAGGCGACTGATAATAATACGTCAGGATCAAGGGTCGATGATACAGAGCGGCCTAACTCGGCCCAGTATTCAATTTGTTCCGCTGCACTACGATGAAAGCGCTTGGCTGTTAAGCTGGCGGCTTGCATTAAATCGTCTTGTAGGCGGATAGGGGATGCGGCTTTTGCCATGTGATCACTCCTTATATATGGTGGAAACGTGTTTATATTGTAGCATAATGCTACAACTTACGTTAAAGGCGTTAGTTTACAAGCTTGTAAGGCATCAGGTTTTACTAATAGGAGGGGTTAATTGGCCTTTATAACAGGTTCTAAGTATTCCCAAATTTTCTCCGCAATAATCGGTTGTGCTTTTTCGTTAGGGTGCAGTTTATCTTCTTGGAACATGTCTTTTGCTAGGGCGATATCTTTTAAAATAAACGGTACGAAGGGAATGTCCATTTCATCGGCTAGGTCGGGGTAGTTGTTGTAGAACATATCGGTATAGCGTTTGCCGTAGTTAGACGGGATGCGCATACTCAACAGTAACACTTGTGCACCTGCTTTTTTGCTACGTTTAATCAGTTCACGTAAGTTCTTTTTGATTAAAATGGGTGGGAAACCACGCAATCCATCGTTTGCGCCTAATTCTATTAGAACTAAATCGGGTTTATGTTGCTCTAAGGCTTGATCTATTCGCGCTAAGCCGCCGGCAGTTGTATCGCCGCTGATGCTTTTGTTAATAACGGTGTGCGGGTAGCCATTGTATGTAATGGTTTGTTGAATGAGGTGAACCCAACCTTTTTCTTCAGGCATGTTGTACGCAGCGCTTATACTATCGCCTAATACGACGATGGTATTGGCGGATGAAATCGCTGATACACTGGTTAAAATTGCCAGTAAAACTACACTATAAAACTTAGCCATATTGGACCCTATTGATGTTGAAAAATAACGAAGCTATTATTGAAACTCAAAACCTCGGTAAAACGGTACCGGTTGCCGATGGTGATTTGACCATCTTATCATCCGTTAACTTAACGATTAATGAAGGCGAAAGTATAGCGATTGTGGGCGCGTCTGGCTCGGGTAAATCGACCTTGCTTGGTTTGTTGGCAGGATTGGATTCACCAACGAGTGGTAACGTCACGTTAGACGGTACAGAGTTAACCGCCTTAGACGAAGATGGACGCGCAGAGGTGCGCAATAAGCTGGTGGGGTTTGTGTTCCAGTCGTTCCAATTAATGCCGCGTTTAACCGCGTTGGAAAACGTGATGTTGCCATTAGAACTGCGTGGCGATAAAGGCGCAGAACACACGGCAATTGCGTTATTAAAACGGGTAGGGCTTGAAGAACGTTTGCACCACACGCCCATGAAACTATCAGGTGGCGAACAACAACGTGTTGCTTTGGCACGAGCGTTTGTAACCGAGCCGGCCATTTTATTTGCTGATGAACCCACAGGGAATTTGGACAGTAAAACGGGCGATCAAATTATTGAATTGTTGTTTGAATTGAATAAAGAAAAACACACGACCTTAGTTCTTGTGACGCACGATGCAGCCTTAGCCGCACGTTGCCAGCGTACTGTTCACATTGATGCAGGAAAATTAACGTGAACCGACTTGGTTTAGCCTTACGATTATTAAAACGCGATGCGAGTAGTGGCGAGTTAACGCTGTTGGTATTGGCGTTGATTATTGCCGTGACCAGTTCCACAGCGATTAGCCTTTTTGCTGATCGCATGCACCGAACCATGAGCACCCAAGCGGCTGAGTTTTTAGCAGCAGATTTAGTGATTACCAGTTCGAGTATTATCCCCGAAGAATGGGTGAGAAAAGCAGAAGAGCTTGGTTTGCAACGCGCGAGAACGGCAGAGTTTTCAACCGTATTGATTGAAAATGATGAATTGTTGTTAGCAGGCGTTAAGGCAGTAAGCAATTTGTACCCCTTACGTGGGGAGCTGAAAACAACGCAGACCGATTTTGAGCAAGAAACAGTACAGCAGAGTGGGCCAAATCAAGGTGAAGTTTGGATAGATTCGCGCGTGTTAGCCATGTTGAAACTGGCGGTGGGTGATGAATTAACGGTGGGTGAGACCCCACTAACCGTGAGCCAAATCATCACCTACGAGCCTGATAAGCGCGGCGATTTATACAGCTTATCGCCACGCGTGATGATAAGCGATGCAGATTTGGAAGCGACGAAGGTGTTACAACCGGGTAGTCATGTTCACTTTTTTTACCAGTTTAGTGGTGAAGCGGATGCGTTGGCGGCATTTACTGCGTGGGTGAAGCCGTGGTTAATTCCTGGGCAACGTTTAATGGATGTGCAAGAAGATCGGCCTGAGCTGGGCAGTGCATTATCTCGTGCGGAACGTTACTTAGGTTTATCGAGCATTATTGTGATTTTGATTGCTGGCGTGGCGATTGCTATGTCTACACGGCGCTACAGCGAACGCCATTTTAATTCGACAGCAATTTTGCGTTGTTTGGGTTGTAAGCAAAACGACATATTGGTGCTATTTTTGTATCAGTTTGTCATCTTGGGCATTATTGCGTGTTCCATCGGCTCGATACTGGGTTGGTTTGCCCAAGAGGCGTTGTTTGAATTATTAAGAGACATGTTGCCGGCTAAAGTAGCTGCGCCGAGTTTAATCGCAGTAATGTTAGGTTTTTTAACAGGTTTTGCTATTTTAATTGGCTTTGCGTTGCCGCCATTATTGCGTTTGAAAAAGGTATCGCCATTGCGGGTATTGCGTCGCGAATTAGAACCGTTATCGAGCAGTGCTTGGATAGTATATGGTTTGGCGTTGGTGTTAATTTCCGGCTTAATTTGGCGTTACACACAAGATGCTAAACTCATGTTGGCGATTATTGGCGGCGGTTTGGCGACGGCAGCATTGTCGGGCGTTTTATTACTGGGCTTGTTGAAGCAATTACGAAAACTATTACCGCACGTGAGTTTGAGTTATCGCTTAGGCTTACAGGGCGTTTTACGAAACCCTGTGGCGAGTGTGACGCAGATATTAGCGTTCAGCATTACCTTATTGGCGATGCTATTAAGCTTTACCGTGAGAAACGATTTAATCCAAGACTGGCAACAGCAATTACCAACGGATGCGCCGAATCACTTTGCGATGAATATTTTGCCGGATCAAGTCAGCCAGTTTGAGCAATACCTCGTACAGCAGGCTATTCCAGCAGCGCAAATTTACCCCGTTACACGTGGACGGTTAGTGGGCATTAATGATGTGCCTGTACAGCAGATTGTGAGCAAAGACTCGCAAGGTGAACGCGCCACACACCGAGACTTAAGCTTAACGTGGGGCAATCAGTTGCCGAGCGATAATAAGACGGTAGCGGGGCAGTGGGGCGAAGCTCAGATGGGAGAAGTATCGATTGAAAGTAAATTGGCCGCCAGTTTAAACGTGGGCATGGGCGATAAGCTGACGTTTAGCATTGGTAGCGAACAACTGAATGCCGTGGTGGCACATATTCGTACAGTGCAATGGGACACGATGAAGCCGAATTTTTATATGGTGTTTAGCGATGGGACGCTGGACAACTTCCCAACAACGTACATCACCAGTTTTTATGTACCCAAGGGTAAGAAAAAAGTGCTGAACGGCTTGGCGAAACAATTCCCGAGTATGACCTTATTAGAAGTGGATGCGATATTGGAGCAATTCAAAACCATTTTGACCCAGCTGACAGCGGCAATTAATTATTTGTTGTACTTTGCGTTATTGGCGGGATTTACGGTGTTATTTGCTTCGGTAAATTCCACGTTGGATAACCGGATAAATGAAGGCGCATTAATGCGCACGCTGGGCGCTAATCGAACGTTATTGAATCAGGCGCATTGGGTAGAATTTTCTATTATTGGCGTGGTGTCGGGCTTAATTGCGGTGTTGATGTTTGAACTGGTGTCGTTCGGTTTGTACACCTATGTGCTGCACTTGGACTTCCACTTCAACTGGCTGCTGGTTTTGCTGACACCAATCGTTAGTGCGGGCTGTGTTGTCGCGGCGGGCTTATGGGGCGTAAAAGACGTGGCAAATAAACCGCCGATGTGGGTGTTGCGAGAGGTTACTTAATGAAGAATGGTTTTTTATAGCATTGAATGTTGGTTTGCATTAGTAAGATCAATTTAAGGCATGCTGCCAAATCTTAGAATCACCAAGTAATGCTTCAGACCCAGAAACTGATAAGTGACCATCATCTCTATAGACGTAGGTATCGTTGATTTTAGATTTACATTTGCCTGCATGGCAGAGTAACTTATTTAGCCAAATGGTTTTTATGTTTGTTTTTTCGGCAACATCTTTAAGAGCTGAAATGACCTCCTTTTCGTGTTCAATGTAAGCTTGATAAGGTATGTCGCAGCTTTTTTTAAATACAATCAGTTCGCTGTCCAGTCTTTCGAGACATTCACCAATGTCAAATCCAGATTTAGGAGGTGGCGAAACAAGAATAGGTGTTTTTCCAATATCTTTAATTTTATTAATAGTAAAAGTTAATCCGTTTATTGCCTCAGGAGGAGCTTTTTCTGTAATTTTTTTGTTGATTAGAAATTTACCATCAATATCATTTTTAAAATATTGATGGAATGGCGAGCTGAGAATAACATGTGTTATCGAGTCTGTATTTGTAATGTATTTAAAGACAGCGTAGTTAAACATGGCGCACTGTCGTGCCCAATCTGGCCCGAATTTTCCATAGATTGGTGATACATCTAATATGGGGCCGCAGGCACTTTTGGTTAACTGAACGATTTTTTTATTTGTTTTAGCTATGCCCGGCACTAAATGCATAGCGTAGCTATCGCCCCAAATGGCAATTGTTGGCTTATCAGACGTTTTGCACTCAATATTTATTCCAGTTTCATGTATCCAAGTATCACATTTGTTGGATAAGCCGTAATTTAGTTCTCTAATCTCCGCATAATTATTTTCTGACTCATCAATTTTGCCGAATGCCATCGGTATTGGAATAGTAACAACAGCTACCGTTGATGCAATAAGCCATCGCCATGTTTTTGATGATTTTTTATGCCAGCCAAAACGAAAAGGCGTTTCAACAAATTTATATTGGGCGTAACCCAAGAGTATTGAAATCGCAACGAGCGTAAGTTTTATGATGATTGGTACTTGACCGGCATAGCCAAGGAAAGAGAATGCGAATATAGGCCAGTGTACTAGGTAAATAGAGTAGGACCAGTCCCCTGTCTTTTCAATTAAGCGAGTGAATGGGTTATTAACTAACCAACTACTATCGCCTAAAAGAAGAAGTGATGTGGCTAAAACAACTACCAATGCATTCCCCCTAGGGTGTACCGTATCAATGCTAATACAACTTACAAATAATACGGTAAATAATGCTATGTATTTAAATGTATGTGGGATGTTTATTGGTTTATACACCATGACCCATGCACAAATTGAACCTGCTAATAATTCCCAAGCGCGGGTGGGAAATAAATAAGAAGTGGTTCCACTAATTAGGACAACCTGCTTAGGAGTTATTTTCCCAGTTAATCATGCCGCGATTAACGGCATGATGGTTTCATAATATACCTGATCGGGTGTTGCCTTTAAAGTTTGGTGTTTGCGTTGTTGATTGTAGTAATTTACCCATTTTCCTAATGATGATCTGGCATGCGTCATCGACTCATATGCATTGAGATACACATCTTCATATTTCACGCTACGCCATAAACGTTCAACAAACACATTATCGCGCCAAGCGCCTTTACCATCCATACTGATTCTAATTTGGTGGTGTTTTAACACCTGTGTAAATTCACCACTGGTGTACTGGCTGCCTTGATCTGAATTAAAGATATCAGGGCAACCATAGTGGTGAATGGCTTCTTCAAGGGCATCTATACAAAAACTCACGTCCATACTGTTTGATAGTCGCCAGCTTAATACCTTTCGGCTGTGCCAGTCCATGATCACTGTGAGGTAGCTAAACCCTTTATCCATCGGAATGTAGGTGATGTCCGTTGCCCAAACTTGATTAGGTTGGTTAATACTCATGTTTCTGAGCAAGTATGGGTAGACTTTATGGTCAGGGTTACGTTTAGTGGTTCGTGGTTTTGGATAAACTGCTTGAATACCCATTAACTGCATCAAACGAATAACACGGTTACGCCCAATACGATCACCACCTTCTTTTAGGGTGTCGGTAAGCCTTCGTGAGCCTAAAAATGGTTTATCCAGATGAAGCTTATCAATTTTCCTCATCGTCGCCTGATCATCGTCTGAGATGGGCTTTGCACGGTAATACGTACTTGATCGATGAATATTGAGTAGTTGGCATTGCCGGGTACGTGACAACACGGAGTTTGGATTAATCATGACCTTTCTGTGCGCCCGGTCTAATGATCGAGCGCTTTGGACAAAAAATCATTCTCCATTGTCAACTGGCCTATCTTAGCCTGTAGACTTTGTATTTCAGCTTCTCTATCTGGCGCTAAACCTTTACCTGAAGCAAAGACTTCACTGCTTTGTGTTAATAGTAGTTTCTTCCACTTAACAATTAAGTTGCTATTAATCCCGTACCGCTGGGATAATTCAGACAGTGTTTGGTCGCCTTTTAATGCGGCTAATGCTACTTTTGATTTAAATTCTGGTGAATGGTTACGTCTTTTTCTGCTCATCTTCTGTGTCCTCTATTTAAATAATAATACAGAAAATAACTCCTTAACTAACGGCTTTTACTGTCCTAATGAGCGGAACCGCTTCAATAAAAGGCCCATTCAGCAATGCTAGCATCAGCCAGTCGCCATAATATAGGTGGAAGCTCTCCTGATAATGGTGCCCATGCTAAACACCATGTCAAGCTACCAATAGCTAAGGCTATTAGGACAAATAAACGCAAGGACTTTGTAGTAAAAAAGAGTACTAACGGTAAGAAGAAGTAATACTGTTCTTCAAGTGATAAAGACCAAATATGTAATAGCGGCTTCCCTTCGGCGCTACTTTCAAAATATCCCACTTGAGTGGGTAGCACTATATTTGACGAAAATGTTAAAGCACCAACTAATTGAGCAATAAAATCATTCCATTGTGATGGAGAGATGAACCAATAAGATAAGAGGGCCGTAATAGCGAGCGTACAATATAGAGCAGGTAATAGTCGCTTGGCTCGTCGTAAATAAAATGCTCCAAATGAAAATGTATTAGTATTTAGATCGTTTAGAATTATGGTAGTGATTAAAAAGCCTGAAATAACAAAAAACACATCAACGCCAAGGTAGCCATGATTAACAATGCCTAGGTTGGCGTGAAAGATAACAACCAATAATACGGCTATTCCTCGTAGCAATTGGATATCTTGTCGCATTATGTGCTATTCCTTGTTTTTTCAATCATATGAGTTTAGTTGATGGCGCGTAAAATATAATATAGCTGACGTAAAAGACGTGGCAAATAAACCGCCGATGTGGGTGTTGCGAGAGGTTAATTAGTACATGCTTTAGCCGGTTAACGCCGCGCTAATCTTTTTAGCTAGCTGGGTAATGGTTACTTGCAACATTTTCACGGAGTGAGGGTAGCCGTCTTCACTAAGTTTTTCGGTGATACGGAATGATTGGTTAACCAATAGTGTTTTATCGCCTTTATAAACCCAATACCGCCCACTAAAGATGGCTTGTGATTGGTCGGTAGAATTAAACTGCTCTACCTCTATAAACAATTGGGTGTTTTTACCTTTCACCGATAATGGTTTTTCCTTATTGAAGGAATAGCCGACAGGCGATGTATTGTTTAATTCTTGAACCAATATGTTGAGTAAAGTCTCTCTAAGAGGCTGTGCCCAGCGGTGATAGGTTGATGTGTACACTTGGTTTTTACCCAGCTGAATGACTAACCCGGGTTGATCTAGAAACGTGGCCAGTTGAAGTTGGTTTACGGTGACTTGTTTAGTTTGTTCGTTGCTATTTTTTTGTGCTGATGAAGAAACGTTGAAGTTATAGTGTTTAGTGCGTTGAGGGCTGCTTGCACAACTGATTAACGCAAACATCATAAGTGCTAAGGAAAACAGTTTAACGAGCCTCATTACTTCGCTCCTTTAGGTTCTAGTTCTTCACGTTGCTGCGTGCCAAACAGCAAGCTATTAGGTTTTTGGTTAAGTTGAATGATGAGCGGGTCTAATTCGTTGAGCGTTCTCTTCATTTTTTTGAGTAGTTCTTGTAGCTCTGAATGTGTCTGCGACCCTTCTGAAAAACTATTGGTTAATTTTTTAAAGTCTTCAAGAGATGCATTAACGTTGCCTAAGGTTTTATCGGCGCCCACCAACACGTTTTCTACTGGAAGTTTATTTACCTTATCTAACACATCGGTTATTTGCTGCAGTATTTGGTCCACTTGGCTTTCGGTAGTAGGTATGACGATTTGTCCATTAATGTTTGGTTGAATGGTTCGAGGTTTGTCGCCAAATTTAAGTTCTACAAATTTACTACCGGTTAACAAGTTTCCAGTAACAAGGCTTGCTTGAAGCCCGTTTTTTATGGACTTGCTAATATCTTCATTTAATTGCTGAATAGCTTCTTTATTGTCCTTAAAGCCTAATCTTGCGGGCTCAATTTTGATGGTTATTGGAATGAGGGCAGAAGGGTCGAGGATGTTTTTAATATCAGTATGGTTAATGTCTGTTTGAAAAACTGAGCCAATTTTAATGCCTCTATATTCAACAGGCGCGTTTGGTTTTAAGCCTCGAATAGAGTCTTTAAACAGCAATGTGAAAGTGGTTGCATGTTTGTAGCGACTGTCGTAAATAGCATTCATATTGGGGTAAATAGTAAAAAACCCTCGTTCGGTAATTGTTTCACCGGGTGTTGTATCGCGTGGTACATCAAAGGCGACACCACCGGTAATTAAACTTTCTAGTGTGCCGGTTTGAATTTGTACGCCTTCGGCGGATAGGTCAATTTCAAAGCCATTTAATGCCCAAAACTTTGTGTTTGCTGTGATGAGTTTATCGAAGGGGGTTTCAATGAAAGCATCGTAATAAACGCGTCGTTCTTGGGCATTAAAATGGACGTGTTCTATGCGGCCTACATCAAGCCCGCGGTACATAATTGGGTCGCCTGTTTGCAACGCTTGGTTACCACTGCTGTCGAGGGTGACATGAATACCATTGGTACCGGCTTGAGTGATGGGTTCGTTTTCTAAGCCTTTAAATTCATATTGGATTGTTTCAGCAAAGCCTGGAGCAAGTTCTATGTAGGCACCAGAGAGGAGCGTGCCAATGCCTGAGATGCCTGTTTTGCCTACCCGAGGCCTAACAACCCAAAATTGTGTATCTTCCATGAGCAGGTGTTCGTATTTATTTGAAATACGAACGGTAACTAATACATTATTGTCTTTGTTATTCAGCTCAAGTTTTTCGACTAGGCCGATATCGACGCTTTTAGTGCGTATTTTTGTTTTTTTGGCTTCAATGCCTTCACCAGTTTCAAATGCAATAACAACCAATGGGCCACGGCTGGTGATGTTGTTGTAGACCATCCAAATGCCAATAAATACGGCAAGTAATGGAATTAGCCAAATGATGGAGATGGACTTCAACGGGGTGACATCTGCGGGTAATGGTTGCTGTTCGTTCATTCAAACTGTCCTTGTGGTACGTGTTTCCAAATTAATTTCGGGTTAAAACTCATGGCGGCTAACATGGTTAATATGACGGTGCCTGTGAAAGCGATAGCTCCAAACCCAGGGTGTATGGCGGTGATGTTACCTAATTGTATTAATGCCACCAAAATCGCAACAACAAAAACGTCAACCATTGACCAACGCCCAGCCAATTCTGTTGCGCGATATAAGAAAGTTTTCGACAGTGGTGAAAGTTGGCTCTTGTAATGGACGTTATAACATAGCCAAAGTAAGGCGATGATTTTCCCAATAGGCACAACGACACTGGCGATGAAGATAATGATGGCAATAGGGTAAGAGCCGTGACTCCAAAGCAAAATAATACCGCCGACTATGGTGCTAGCAGTATCATCACCTAAAACGTAGGTGTGCATAATGGGTAGAAGGTTGGCAGGAATATATAAAATAATGGAGGTTAATAACAAGGCCATTGTTTTTTGAATGCTGTTGGTAAAGTGCCCATGAAGTTGTGTGCCGCAAAATGTACAGTGGGTATCGTTAGCTTTTGATAAGTGTGAGCATTGATGGCAAGTGTGCTGTTGGTGATGTTCGCTTAATTGTTGATCAATCGCACCTTTTTTTTCTTTCAGCCATTGCCAGGTTTGGTGTTTGTCGAAGTTTACGAGGCTCATTGTCATGCTTAAAATAAAAAGGACATAGGTTAAAAACGATAAGCCGAGTTCAATGTCTGCGATTGTGATGATTTTAATGAAGCTGACTAGAATGCTGATTAGGTATATTTCGGCCATATTCCAGTGTCGAATATGATCCATAATAATTAATAATTGCTGCGACCCTGTCCAAGGGCTTGAACGGCCAAGAGATATGTATACGTATAAGGTGATCAATAAAAAGAGCCCTGGCAAGGCGATGGTGAATATAAAAATCAATACAGCCAGAATGGTGAAGTCGCCTTGCATCATGACCGAAACACTTTGAAACAGCGTTACTATTCTGTCGTTACCGTGCGCGCTAAATGTTAAAAATGGGAATGATAAGGATAGAAATAAAAATATTAAAGCGGTCAGTGAGAAAGCTATAACGCGGCTTCGTGCATTTCGGTGATTCGCCGTTAGCGTGAGTTTGCATCGAGGGCAACTCGCTTTATTGCCTTCTGGTGGGGTGATGAGGGTGACCGGAAAGTCGCACTCTACACAAATGATATGTTTGCCGATACTCATACGTTACGAAAACAATCTATTCTTGCTGCTGGTTTATTGCGTGTGCTGTTGCTCAATAATTGATTATTCATTAAACACATAATAGGCTATCGATCGGTAGAGTTAAAGCGAGTTATTTGGCGTTCAACGAACGATAATACGTGTGGATTGTTACTGTAATTGAAACGCGTTATGAAGGGTTTGAATCTTTATACCCAAAGGGCATAAGTCTCATTGTGGTGAGCGATAAGGCATGCTCACTCCAATTTGTCTTTATAGTTTCTACGCATCCAGTCTTTACCGATGGCTGAAAAAGGGAGGTTTAGTTCTAGTTCAGGTACTTCTAGCCCTACCCAAGCGGTAAATGAATTGCTGTTGGGGCCGGGCCACATGGTGTATTCATTTGGGTAAGGGTAGCTATTAACTGCTTGCTCGACTTTTGGAATAAGTTGTTGTGCTGTTTCACCGCGGTAATCAGCCAAAAGTTTAGGCATGGAGCCAAACCAGAAACGATCAGGTATGTCTTCTCTTGCGACTAAAACGGGTCGACCACTGCGTTGGTTCCAACCAAATACTTGATACGTCGTATACGTTTCAGCGTTAAACGGTTTAATGGCAATCCAAGTGTGAACGGCAAAAATACCTCGCCAGCCGTATGTGTCTGCAGCGTACACTTGAAGAACAGCTTCAGCCGTTTCACTGGGAATGGGGGCGATATTTGCTGATTCGCGTTTATTAAAGTCTGATTTTGTAAATGAAATACCCATGCTAATGATGGGTAATATCAGCATAAGCGCTAAAACTGAAGTGATGATCCAGATGCGACGTATGAGCCATTTGTTTTTATTTGTTTGTTGAGGCATGTATTAAATTAAGAACATTGATGGCTACAAAAGTTCCACATATTAAGTAAGGATCTTGAATTCTAGATGCTTGGATTCTAGTATGATGTTTAGTAATTAAATTTATACATACTTTACCTATTTGACATGAAAAAATCATCTTTACAAGATCAACTTTTAAACGCTGGTTTAACGAGTAAGACAAAGGCCAGTAAAGTTCAGTCTCAAAAACATAAACAACTAAAGAAACAGCGAAAAAATAAGGTTGAAGTAGTTGATGAGGTGGCGATATTGGCAAAAAAAACTGCTGATTCACGCCGTGAAAAAGATAAACAGCTTAATGAACAACGAAACTTAGAAGCAGAAAAAAATCAAATCGCGGGTCAAATAAAACAACTTATTACATTGAATAAGTTAGATAAAAGCGATGATGGCGATGCGTATCGGTTTACCCACCAAGGAAAAGTGAAATCTATTTATGTGGCGGATGAATTACGTGACAGAATTGTATTTGGTAGAGCCGTGATTGTTCAATTGGGTCAAGCGTACGAAATTGTGCCAAAGCCGGTGGCAGATAAGATCGCGCAACGTGATAAACAACGGGTTATCTATATTGAGAATACGCCAACATCGCCAATTGGTGATGATTATGCTGCGTTCGAAATACCTGATGATTTAATGTGGTGATGTCATCAGAACGGGCAGTTATTGAAAGCTGTAAGCAATGGGTGACGGATGTTATTATTGGGTTGAATTTTTGCCCTTTTGCTAAACCAGTTATAGAGTCGGGCGTTGTTAATTTTTCGGTCATCAATGTGCAAAGGCTGGAACTGTGCTTGCAGGCTGTTTGTGATGAGCTAAGCCGGTTAGCGGTCGACAATAATATTGAAACGAGTTTGCTTATTTACCCTGTCGGTTTTGAATCGTTCGATGATTATTTAGAGCTAGCAGGCATAGCAGAAAATTTGTTGATAGATGAAGGGTATGAGGGTGTTTTTCAGTTAGCTACATTTCACCCAGATTATTGTTTTGAAGGGCAAGTGTACGACGACGCGGCAAATTATACTAACCGTTCACCTTATCCTATGTTGCATATATTACGTGAAGCCAGTGTGGAGAAGGTGTTAGAAAATATTGCAGACCCCGAGAAAATTCCAAATAGAAATATTGCGTTTGCTAGAGAGAAAGGGATGGGCGCGTTATCTGTAATGCTGGATAACTGTATAACTAAAGATTAATGCACTAAAGCAACCCCGCCAGATCTGACGGGGCGCATAGAAAAAGTAGTGTTAATTCGCTGCTATTTTTAGATTTGAAACGTCTTGGCTTTTTAGGTACTCATCATAGGTGCCATGAAAGTCAATAATGCCATTAGGGGTTATTTCCACAATACGGGTAGCGAGTGAAGAAACGAACTCACGGTCATGACTAACGAACACTAATGTACCGTCGTAGTTTTCTAAGGCTAAGTTAAGTGACTCGATAGATTCCATATCTAAGTGATTGGTCGGCTCATCCATTAGCATAACGTTGGTTTCGCCAAGCGTTAATTTACCAAACAATAAGCGGTTTTTCTCACCACCAGAACAGACAGCGACTTTCTTTTCAAAATCATCGGTTGAAAATAATAAACGTCCGAGTGTCATGCGCACAACTTGATCATCGTGCTTGGGTTTGCGCCATTGGCTCATCCAGTCGAACAAGGTCATGTCTACCTTAAAATCGTCGGTGGCATCCTGTGGACAATAGCCTAATGTGGCGTTTTCAGCCCATTTTATGGTGCCGGAATTTGGTGTTAAATCATTCATTAAACAACGCAAGAAGGTGGTTTTTCCCGCGCCATTTTCACCAATAACAGCAAGCTTTGTACCGGCTTCTATAATCATGGATGAATTTTCGAATAACGGCCCTTCGTCGAAACCATGCCCTAGTCCTTCGAGAGTAACGGCTTCTCTGTGCAGTTTTTTGAACTGCTTAAAAATGATGTATGGGTTAACGCGTGAAGATGGTTTGATATCCGTGAGTTCGATTTTTTCTAAGCGTTTAGCACGAGACGTTGCTTGTTTAGCTTTAGATGCGTTCGCAGAGAAACGGCTCACAAATTGTTGCAGCTCGGCAATTTGTGTCTTCTTCTTGGCGTTTTCTGACTGCATGAGTTCACGCGCTTGTGTTGATGCCATCATGAAATCATCGTAATTACCGGGGTAAAGGCGTAATTCGCCGTAATCAATGTCAGCCATGTGTGTACAAACAGCGTTTAAGAAATGACGGTCATGCGAGATGATAATCATGGTGCTTTTTGATTGATTGATAATATCTTCTAGCCAGCGAATGGTGTTGATGTCCAAGTTGTTGGTTGGCTCATCAAGTAGCAAAATATCAGGTTCTGAGAACAACGCTTGGGCGAGCAATACACGAAGCTTCCATCCAGGCGCAACATTACTCATTAGTCCGTAGTGAAATTCTGTTTCAATACCCGCACTCATTAGTAATTCTTCAGCGCGGCTTTCTGCACTGTAACCATCCATTTCTGCAAATTCGACTTCAAGTTCAGCTACTTTCATACCTTCTTTTTCGGTCATTTCTGGCAAGCCGTAAATGCGTTCGCGTTCTTGTTTAATGGCCCAAAGTTCTGCGTGACCCATAATAACGGTATCCACAACAGTGTATTCTTCAAAAGCGAATTGGTCTTGGCCTAGTTTGCCAATGCGTTCTCCGGCTTCAACTGAAATGTTGCCAGAAGTGGGTTCTAGATCACGCCCCAGTATTTTCATAAAGGTTGATTTGCCACAACCGTTTGCACCGATAAGGCCATAGCGGTTACCGTTGCCAAATTTGGCAGAGACGTTTTCAAAAAGCGGTTTAGCGCCAAATTGCATTGTGACGTTTGAGCTAATTAACATAAGATTTTTCCGTAAGTTTGATTGTTAAAGTGTTCGGTTTAGCGATTACCAAAGTTGTCTGGGCGGCTACCGGCGCTAGCTTGGCGAGCTCTAGGTGTGCCATTGCTAGGCTTTGCTTTTGGTCGTGCCTGTTGCTTGCTGCGGTTTGGTTTATGTCCATTGGGTTTGCGACTGTTGGCTTTATGCCCATTGCTCTTTTTTTGCGGGCGAGGGCCGCCACGGCCATTCCTAATAGGTTCTGCTTTAATTGTTGGGTCAGGCGTATAGCCGTCAATAATGACTTTCTCAATATCGCTTTTAATTAAGCGTTCAATATCTTTAAGCAGTTTTAACTCATCAACACACACTAAAGACATGGCTTCACCTTCGCTGCCTGCGCGACCGGTACGACCAATACGGTGCACATAATCTTCAGGTACATTGGGTAGTTCAAAATTCACCACGTGAGGCAGTTGATCGATATCAATGCCACGAGCAGCTATATCAGTAGCCACTAACACTTGAATGGCGTTTGATTTGAAGTTTGCAAGTGCTTTGGTTCGCGCGGCTTGGCTTTTATTACCATGAATGGCAGCAGCAGTAATACCATCGGTATTGAGCTGTTCAGTTAGCTTGTTCGCGCCGTGTTTTGTACGAGTAAAAATAAGTACTTGGTGCCAGTTGTTCGAGCCAATTAAGAACGAAAGCAATTCGCGTTTGCGTTTTTTGTCCACAGGGTGAACCACTTGCGAAATGCTTTCTGCCGTGGTGTTTTCACGTGCCACTTCAATCAGTGTTGGTGATTTAAGTAAGCCGTTAGCGAGCCTTTTAATATCAGCAGAGAAAGTTGCAGAAAACAGCAGTGTTTGTTTGTTTTTTGGAACGATGGCCAGTACTTTTTTAATATCATGTATGAAACCCATGTCGAGCATACGGTCTGCTTCGTCCAATACTAAGATTTCTATTTGTGATAAATCGATTGTTTTTTGACTAACGTGGTCAAGTAAACGGCCTGGTGTAGCGATAAGAATATCCACACCTTGACGAAGTTTTTGGATTTGTGGATTTATTTTTACGCCACCGAAAATAACGGTAGAACGTAACGGTAAGTGTTTGCCGTAATCAGCAATGCTTTCGGCTACTTGAGCGGCAAGTTCCCGTGTTGGTGTTAATACTAGCGCACGAATAGGACGTTTGCTGGTATTGCTTTTACGGCTTTCCATAAGGCGCTGTAATAACGGCAAGGTAAAGCCTGCGGTTTTGCCGGTGCCGGTTTGTGCGCCACCCATTAGATCTTTACCTTCTAATACTGGGGGGATAGCTTGTAATTGGATTGGAGTAGGTGTGGTGTAGCCTTTTTCGGATACAGCACGAAGTATATCGGCGTTTAAACCGAGGGATTCAAATGACATTGATGTTAGTTCTCTATATGTTTGCCTTTCTACACATGCATTACACATGGTTGATGCGGTCAAGGCTAAACAACGTTGTTTGGGGGGAACCTTGTTGATTACCACCTTTTAACAGTGTAGACCGATGTACACTATGATTGTGCGATGCATTATATCTGAAATATTGACTATTTCCTATGTTTTCTAATATTTAGTTTTAATACAGTAAATACAAATATGGTATATTGTCCAATTACTTATGAAATTTTATGAAGGGGTTTAAATGGCACGTGTAACTGTATCGGATTGTCTCGAACATGTAGATAATCGTTTTGAATTGGTTTTATTGGCGTCGCGTCGTGCTCGTCAGTTGATGGAAGGCGCTGAAACAACGCTGGACGTTGAAAACGATAAGCCGACTGTTCTAGCATTACGTGAAATTGCAGATGGGCAAATTTCTGAAGAGTTTCTAGATTTAGTTGACCAACCACCTGTATCTGACCACTTTATTGACGATGAAGAAGATGTTGTTGGAAGCGTCGCGCAAAAAGCAGAATAAAGTTCGTAAAACTTGATGTGCGCTCTGGTCGCAATATCGGTTTTAGTGATAGACTCAAATGCCAATGACTAGTCATTGGCATTTTTTTTGCGTGTAAACAAGATGACAGCTATTAACATAACAAACCCAGTGCTATTGCAAGATGAACTTATGCAATCACTGATGACAATTATTCGTGGTTACATGAATGAAGAGCAAGTGCGGCTTGTTAATAAAGCGTATGTATTAGGCAGCGAAGCGCATAAAGGACAGCGTCGTTTAAGTGGCGAGGATTATATTTGCCACCCCGTTTCTGTTGCGCTTATTTTGTCGAAAATGAAGATGGATGCAGATTGTATTATCGCTGCTATTTTGCATGATGTAGTTGAAGATACAAATACAACCGTTGAAAAGTTAGAGTCACTCTTTAATGCGGATGTGGCGGCGCTCGTTAATGCCGTAACGAAGCTGACGCAAATTGATTTTAAATCCCGTGAAGAAGCGCAAGCAGAAAACATGCGAAAAATGTTTTTGGCGATGGCCAAAGATTTACGTGTGATAGTCATTAAGTTATCAGACCGTTTGCACAATATGCGCACTATTGGTGCAATGAAGCCTGAAAGTAAGCGTCGAATTGCTAAAGAAACGTTAGATATTTATGCGCCGGTGGCGCACCGCTTAGGTATGCATGAATTTAGACTTGAATTAGAAGATCTGAGTTTTAAAGCGATGTACCCCATGCGTAGAGATGTGCTAGATAAAAGTATAAAAACAGCGCGTGGCAACCGAAAAGAAGTGGTTGAGAAGATCCAGCAGGTTCTTATAGATACATTTAAAAATACGGATTTTGCAGCAGTTATTAAGGGGCGAGAGAAAAACCTTTATAGTCTTTATAATAAAATGAAGAGTCAGCATATTTCGTTTAGTGAAGTTTATGACGTGTATGCGTTCAGGGTGATTGTGGAAAATATCGACCAATGTTATAGGGCGATTGGCCTATTGCACGGCTTGTATAAACCAGTGCCTGGAAAATTTAAAGATTATATTGCGTTACCAAAATCTAATGGTTATCAATCGTTGCATACAGTATTGGCCGGTCCATATGGTGTGCCCGTGGAGCTTCAGGTTCGAACATTGGAAATGGACCGGCTGGCAGAATCAGGCATCGCCGCCCATTGGCTCTACAAAACAGAGGGGATTTCAAATACAACACAAACGCATGCCCATGAGTGGCTGCGTAATTTATTGGAAATGCAAAAAACATCTGACGAATCTTATGGGTTTGTTGATACGCTAAAAGTCGACCTGTTTCCTCAAGAAGTGTATGTGTTTACGCCTAAGGGCAAAATTGTGAAATTACCGAGAGGCGCGACAGCCGTCGATTTTGCTTTTTTTGTGCATACAGATGTGGGTATGGCGTGTGCGGGAGCAAAGATTAATCGGCGTCTTGAGCCGTTGCATTCGGTCCTTAGAAATGGTCAAACAGTTGAAATCATTACCAGTGACTTTGCGGTCTGTAATCCGACATGGTTGAATTTTGTGGTGACAGTAAAAGCCAGAAATGCAATTCGTAACCATTTGAAAGAGTTCCAAGAGAGGGATGCAGTTGAGTTGGGCGGTCAGTTATTAAATGCCGAGTTTAAGGAACGCGGCATGTCTGTAAATGAAATTCCTGAGGAAAACATTGATGCGTTTTTAGAAGAGCACTCTTTGTCTTCGATGAATGCTTTATTACTGGATATTGGTTTTGGTAACCGCATGCCCTTGTTGGTGGTTCATCAATTACTGGGGCAACAAGAAGAAAGCGTAGAGCTAGAAGTTAACGGTGGCAAGCAGTCTGAAGCGACGTTACGTTTGCACGGTGCGGAAGGGATGTCAATTGTATTGGCAACGTGTTGTAGACCGATATTAGGGGATAAAATAATCGGTTTCTTTAGTCCAGGGCGAGGTGTGGTCGTTCATCGAGTACATTGTAAAAATACGCGCGCTTATAAAAAAGACCATAAAAGTTGGCTTAATGTTCAGTGGGATGAAGAAGCAACGGGAAGCTTCAGTACGGATATTAAGTTTGAATCTGAGGATCAGCAGGGTGTTTTTGCGAAAATAGCCTCTATATTTTCATCGTATGGTTGTGATATTGAAAACGTTAATATGGCCCCACGTGATGGTGGAACATCCATTGATTACTTTACGGTTACAGTTGAAAGTAGAAAGCACTTGGCCAGAGTGATGAGGCGCTTACGTGCTGTTCCATCGGTCGTGAAAATCTCGAGAGTACGTAATTAAATTTTAAATTTACAATGGTTTACTATGAATAAAACAGTGATTCACTCCAAACAAGCGCCTGAAGCGATTGGCACTTACTCACAAGCTATTAAAGTGGGTAATACGGTGTACTTATCTGGTCAAATACCGCTGCAGCCGGATACGATGGAGCTCGTAAAGGGGGGTATTAGTGAGCAGATTGATCAAGTCTTTAAGAACTTAACAGCCGTTGCGACAGCCGCGAGTGGTGATTTGTCACATATCGTAAAACTGAATATATTTTTAACGGACTTAACTGACTTCCCTATCGTCAATGAAATCATGGCTAGGTACTTTCAACAACCGTACCCAGCACGTGCGGCGATTGGTGTTTCGGCGCTACCTAAAGGGTCGTCTGTTGAGATGGATGCCATTATGGTTGTTGATGAGCAGTAATAGTCGTTGTTGAAAGTTGATGCTTGAACAAGGCCGCCTCGATGAAATGCCCGTTACGCAACTCAAAGGCGTTGGGCAAAAAGTGGCCGACAATCTGGCAAGTTTAGGTATAAACAACGTTGCAGATATGCTATTCCATTTGCCGTACCGGTATGAAGATAGAAGCAAAGTTATACCCATAGGCGCGTTGCAACCCGGTTCGTCGGCATTGTTTGAAGGCAAAGTAGAATTGGCGGAAACAGTTTTTCGTGGCAGGCGTTCATTGCTTGTGCAATTAAGTGATAACACAGGGCTTATCACGCTGCGTTTTTTTCACTTTTCGGCCAGTCAAAAAGCAGCACTTAAACGAGGGCAATGGATACGTTGTTATGGAGATGTGCGATCATATCGGCGATCTTCATTAGAAGTTGCCCACCCAGAATACCAACATATTGCTGAAAGTGACCGTGGGCAAGTGAGTGAAGGGTTAACGCCGGTTTACTCTATGACTGAAGGGCTTAGACAAGCCTCGTTAAGGAAGTTTGTTAATCAAGCATTGGCACTGTTAAATAATGGCGCTGTGTTAATAGAGAACTTGCCTGACCAGCTTCTAAATAGTATGAATTGGCCATCTCTAAAAGACAGTTTAAATGCCTTACATTGCCCGCTGGCAATGCTTGGATCTGAGCTGGTTGAATTAGAGGAATATAAACGGTTGGCTTTTGAAGAACTATTGGCGCACCACCTGAGTCTAAGTCGTCTTAAAAAAGGCAGTCAGGTACGTTCGGCGACAAAATTAATGTTTGACCAAACGCTACAAAAAGACTTTTTAGGTCAATTAGGTTTCTCTTTAACAGCTGCACAACAGCGGGTTGTGGCTGAAATCACTCATGATTTGCAACAAGGCTTTCCTATGCAGCGCTTGTTGCAAGGTGATGTAGGTTCCGGCAAAACGGTTGTTGCTGCTTGTGCTGCATTGATGGCCTATGGATCTGGTAAACAAGTTGCACTAATGGCGCCCACAGAGCTATTGGCGCAACAACATTACAAAACAATGCGTGCATGGTTAAAACCGTTAGGTATTCATGTCACATGGTTAGTGGGTCGACACAAAGGAAAAGAGTACGAATCAATAACAGGCGATATCCGCGAAGGCCATGCGGATGTTGTTATTGGTACGCAATCATTATTCCAAGAGAAGATGGGGTTTGCTGGTTTAGGCTTGGTAATTATAGATGAGCAGCACCGCTTTGGCGTGCATCAGCGTTTGGCGTTGCGTGATAAAGGTGTTGATGGAGATGTGTCCCCGCACCAATTGGTGATGACGGCGACACCCATTCCGAGAACATTGGCCATGTTAGGGTATGCCGACCTCGATCTTTCCATTATCGATGAGCTGCCGCCTGGCCGTACGGCAGTAACAACCTCTGCTGTCAGTATCACGAAACGCGACCATGTCATTGAGCGAGTAAAAAAAGGCATTGAAGATGGTCGCCAAGTTTATTGGGTGTGTACATTGGTTGAGGAGTCTGAAGTATTGCAATGCCAAGCAGCAGAAGTGGCGGCTGATTTACTGACGGTGTCGTTACCTGATATACGCGTTGGGTTGATTCATGGTCGAATGAAAGCGGATGAAAAACAACTCACCATGCAAGCGTTTAAAGAAAATGAACTCGATATTCTTGTTGCTACAACGGTTATTGAAGTGGGTGTAGATGTGCCAAATGCGAGCTTAATGGTGATAGAAAATGCAGAACGATTGGGACTTGCGCAACTACATCAATTGCGAGGAAGAGTAGGGCGCGGGCAAATTAACAGCCACTGCGTATTAATGTATCAACCGCCTCTGTCTAAAAATGCAAATGAGCGATTAGCCATTTTAAGAGAATCAACAGATGGGTTTAAAATAGCCGAAAAAGATATGCAGTTAAGAGGGCCAGGAGAGCTGTTGGGCAAGCGTCAAGCAGGGTTTATGCAATTTAAAGTAGCCGATTTGCAGCGTGACGCCTTATTAATGGACAAGGTTGCGGTGACGGCAAATGAAATTTTAGAGAAACAACCTGAAATTATTGATGCGTTACTCCACCGTTGGATAAGCAATTCAGTAGAATATGCGCACGTATAAAATGATGTGGTCAGTTGGAAAAAATAAATAATTTCTTATTAGTTGAGCCAAATTGGTTAGGTATTGAGCAGTGCGAAAAACCTTCTATTCCAACCGCTATAAAAGATTGGTTGCTAGAGCAGGGGTCCTTAACGTTGAGGATGAAAGAAACGTTTACTGGCTCATTTACTGTTTCTGTAGAAGGTGAAGGGTGGTCGTTTCCATTTGAGCAAGATGCACAAACGCTTCATGTGCAAGCTGAAGAAGCGTTCATAAGAGAAGTGGTTTTGCATATTGGTCAAGTACCGCATGTGTTTGCTAGAACGACCATTCTTAAACGCTCTTTAGATGCGTTACAACAACTGGCTACATTAGGCGAAAAGCCATTAGGTGAAGTGATATTTAGTTACCCCGAATTAAAGCGTATTAGTATTGATGTCGTGAACATTAAAAGAAATGAGTTGTCTCCAAAAGGGCTTGGTTTATTAGGGGCTGATGAAGGGCTCTGGGCACGTAGAAATACCTATGATATAAAAGACCATCAATTTATTGTGAGCGAATTCTTTTTACCTGATATGTTCAAATAACAAATGTTAAAAACGTCAAATATCAACAACTACTGGGTTTTGATGCGTATGCATCGTCCCATTGGTATCTTATTATTGCTTTGGCCGATGTATTGGGCGTTATGGATTGCTAGCGAAGGGCAACCGGAGCCTGTGGTTCTTATTGTATTTACGTTAGGTGTCATCATCATGCGGGCAGCGGGTTGCGTGATTAACGACTACGCTGACCGTAACATTGACCCACATGTTAAAAGGACAAAAGACCGACCCATTGCTAACGGGTTAGTATCGCCGAATGAGGCATTATTGCTCTGTTGTTTATTAGTGCTAATAGCTTTTTTATTGGTGTTGTTAATGAATGAATTAACGATTGCCTTATCCATAGGCGCACTGGTACTAGCGGCTATCTATCCGTTTATGAAACGCTACACTCACTTACCACAGGTGTTCCTTGGTGCTGCATTTGGTTGGGCGGTGCCCATGGTGTATGCAGCACAAACAGGTGTATTGCCAACGCCGTTAGCATGGTTGATTTTCGTTGCAACAGTGATTTGGGCCGTAATTTACGACACCATGTACGCAATGGTTGATCGTGAAGATGATATAAAGATTGGCGTTAAATCGACCGCTATTTTGTTTGGTGATGCGGATAAAATCATTATCGCTTTATTCCAGGGGATGTTTTTATTCACCTTGCTCATCATTGGGCAAAAAGCGCAATTAGGTCAATATTTTTATACCGGTGTGTTTATTGCTTTGTTGCTATCTATTTTTCAGCAGTTTTTGATAAAAGATAGGGTCCCAAAAAAGTGCATGATGGGTTTTTTAAATAATAATTATTTAGGGCTTGTTGTTTTTCTTGGTATTGCTGCGGACTACTACTTGGTTTGATGCGCTAAGCACGAGCAAAGCCCCATATTTCAACGTGTTTCACGCCCGCTTTTTTTAAGGTTCTTGCTATTTCATTAGCGGTAGAACCAGTTGTTACGACATCATCTATGACAGCAATCGAGTTTATGATTTGTAGGCTGTTGTAACTAAACGCATTTCTCAAATTTTTGCGCCTTTCTTTGGCCTTTAATGTCGTTTGGCTGGCCGTATTAATCGTCCGTGTACAAGCATTGTTAAATAAAGGAATGTCTAGTTGTTGGTGTATATGTTGAGCAATTAATTGTGCTTGGTTAAAACCTCTCTCTCGCCGCCTTTTCTTATGTAAAGGTACGGCCAAGATTGCGTCGGGTAATGTGTCGTTAAGCTGAAAGTGTTCAGACATTAATTTACCCATTGTTCGAGCGCAATTGTATTTACTATTAAATTTCAGTGCTTGTATGAGTTGTTTGCTTGTTTCATCGTATTCGTACAAGGTGGTGATGCTGTCAAAGTGGGGTTTCTTAGCTAAGCATCTTCCGCAGGTGAAGAGTTGTTTTGACTGCATGGCTATTCCACATATTTGGCAAACTGGCCCCATTTTTTTAAGATCTTTGTGGCATTGACCGCATAAATCCAATTCGTTTTCACCTGCCTTGTTACATATAAAGCAGGTATACGGATAAAATATTTGCTGTATTTTATTTAACCAGTTGTTCATTTTAATTTAAATTAAATTGACAACAATTTAGGCTGATGTAACATGCACATAATTCTACATAACAGGGTTTATTCATGAGCATCGTATCTGAATCGGTAGCTAATCAACAGCAGGTTGTTTTTACTAAAACTAAAAGTACGTGGAAAATCGAAGAAGTGCAGGCATTATTTGATTTGCCGTTTAATGACCTTGTTTTTAAAGCTCAAACTGAACATCGAAAAAACTTTGACCCTAATGCGGTTCAGATCAGTACATTATTAAGTATTAAGACAGGTGCGTGTCCTGAAGATTGTGCGTATTGCCCACAAAGTGTTCGTTATGACACGGGGTTGGATAAAGAAGCGCTGATGGAAATTGATGCAGTTGTTGAAGCGGCCAAAAAGGCTAAAGAAACAGGTGCAAGCCGTTTTTGTATGGGCGCTGCATGGCGCAGCCCAAAAGACCGTGATTTAGATAAAGTGACAAAAATGGTGGAAGAGGTTAAAGCGTTGGGCATGGAAACATGCGTAACGCTTGGTATGTTAAAAGAAGGCCAAGCTGAGCAACTTAAAAAGGCGGGTTTAGATTATTACAACCATAACCTAGATACGTCTGAAGATTATTACGGCGATATCATTACCACCCGAACTTATCAGGATAGGCTGGATACGATTGATAACGTTAGAGGCGCTGGAATTAATGTATGTTGCGGTGGTATTGTTGGTATGGGTGAAGAAGAAACAGACCGGGCAAAACTCTTACAGGCGCTCGCGAATATGAGCCCTCAACCGGAAAGTGTGCCTATCAATCAATTAGTTCAAGTAGAAGGCACGCCACTGGAAGGGATCGAAGAATTGGACCCTATTGAATTTGTAAGAACAATTGCCGTAGCAAGAGTATTAATGCCGGAATCTCATGTGCGTTTATCAGCAGGGCGTTCAGATATGTCGGATGAAATGCAAGCACTATGTTTTTTGGCAGGGGCAAACTCAATTTTTTATGGCGACCAGTTATTGACGACTGAAAACCCTAAAGAAAGTGCTGACCATCGCTTGTTTGAACGGCTAGGTCTCCACCCCGAAACACGAGCCTAACTGGCATAGTAGATGAGCGATTGGGGCCTTGACGCCCAATTAACCCATATTAAACAACAGCATTTGTACCGCTCTCGACAAACAGTTGAGGGCCCCCAAGGTGCGGAGATTGTTGTAGCTGGTAAACGATTAGTTAACTTTTCTAGTAATGATTATTTGGGGTTAGCTAACCACCCGAGTGTGGTGAAGGCATTTATTAAAGGCAGTGAAAAATACGGTGTTGGCAGTGGCTCAGCCCATTTGATTTGCGGCCACTCAGCTGAGCATCAGGCGCTAGAAGAAGAGCTGGCTGAATTTACGGGCAGGGAGCGTGCGTTGCTTTTTTCAACCGGTTATATGGCAAACTTGGGCGTTATTGCGGCCTTAGTGGGGAAGGGCGATGATGTTTTTCAAGACAAGTTAAATCATGCATCCCTGCTGGATGCTGGAAAATTATCAGGTGCGCGTTCAAGGCGGTATCTTCATGCGGACACTAATCGTTTAAGCCAGTTACTTTTGCAGTCAACACAGGCGAAACAACTCATCGTGACAGATGGCGTGTTTAGTATGGATGGTGACGAAGCGCCTATTGAGCAGTTAGCTGATGTGGCTAAACAATCTAACGCGATGTTAATGGTTGATGATGCACATGGGTTTGGTGTTTTAGGGCTAACAGGTGGAGGGCTGATTGAAAAATACGGGCTTAACCAAGAGCATGTTCCAATAGTGATGGGCACGTTTGGCAAAGCCTTCGGCACCTTCGGGGCGTTTGTTGCTGGTAGCGATGCCTTAATAGAAATGTTAATTCAAAAAGCCCGCACTTATATATATACAACGGCACCGCCTGCGGCGGTAATGGCGGCTACGCGAGAGAGCTTAAAGCTAATGCAGGTGGACACATGGCGTCGTGAAAAACTGGTTGGATTGAATAAGCAATTTCGTTTAGGTGCTAGCCAGCTAGGTTTTGATGTGCGAGATTCAAGCAGTGCTATACAGCCGATTATTATAGGGGATAGCGCAAAAGCACTGTCGGTCAGCCAACAGTTAGCCGCCCAAGGATTTATGGTGAGTGCTATCAGAGAGCCGACCGTGCCAAGCGGAAGCGCGAGGTTACGTGTAACGCTTACTGCGGCTCATACAGACACTCAGGTTGATGCGCTATTAAGTGCGCTTGACTCGATTATTGAATAATGGATGTATTGATTAAAACAGCAGGCGTTGGACCAGGTTTGTTGCTTTTGCATGGCTGGGGGATGAGTTCCTCTATTTGGAATTTATTGTTGCCTGACTTGCAGAAAAAATATCAAGTGAGCACTGTTGACTTGCCAGGGCATGGGCAGAGCAGCCATCAAGGAGCTTGGAATATTGATGAGTTTGTTGATGCATTGGCAGAACAGTTGCCAGCCCAAATTTTCGTATTAGGTTGGTCGTTAGGTGGCATGGTGGCACTGAGGTTGGCTAGCCGACACCCACATCGTGTTAGTAAGTTAATAATGCTTGCGTCATCAGCTCAATTTGTTCGTTCTCGGGACTGGTTAAATGCACAACCTGCGGCTGTCTTAACTATGTTTGCTGAAAAAATACTAGAAAACCCACGGGCCACGTTAAAGCGTTTTTTACTGCTTCAAACGCAAGGTGTAGAGAATCAAATAGGGCTGAATAAGCTCATAAAGGAGGTAATAGTAGATGATAGTCTGCCGAGCCAAAAAGGCCTTGCCAGTGGTTTGGCAATATTGAAGTTGGTTGATTTGCGAGATGAATTGAAAGCGTTGGTTTGTCCGGTGCTACAAATATTGGGTGATCGTGATCAGTTGGTCCCCGTGGGAGTTGGGCAGGATTCAAAAGAAATTAATCCGGAGATCCAAACAACAGTGATTGAGGGCGCGGCTCATGTGCCATTTTTATCGCACCCAATAGCAACGTTACAATCGATGGATAAGTTTTGTTCATCATGAAGACTCAGCAGATACAAGAACCGGTAATGGATAAGGCGCTGATAAGGCGGTCTTTCGAACGGGCCGCTAGCCACTATAATCAATTCACATCACTTCAAAGGACAATAGGTGACAGGTTGATGAATAATCATGTCAGTTTAAGTAGTGAAGAAGCAAGCGTATTGGATATTGGTGCAGGCACGGGTTATCTGACAAATAAAATACTTAAGGTAATGCCGCCAGCTAATGTCGTCGCGCTAGATCTTTCAGTTGGGATGCTTAATCAAACGCGAGCTAACTTAATACAAGAGCGATTAGGCTTTGTCGCGGCGGATGCGGATAAATTAAGCATTCGCCAAGCTTCAATGGACAAGGTGTTTTCTAATTTAGCCTTCCAATGGTGTTCGGACTTATCCGTGACATTTAAGGAGTCGTATGGTGCTTTGAAACCAAAAGGGCAGTTTGTGTTCGCTACATTTGGGCCTAATACCTTATGTGAATTAAAAGAATCTTGGTTATCCGCAGATACGCACACGCATGTTAATAACTTTATTGACCATAAAACGATAGAGCGTAATTTAAAAACCGCTGGGTTTACGGATGTGATTGTAAAAACTGAAGAAATAGTTTTGTATTATCAGTCACCTAAGCAACTAATGTTGGATTTAAAAGGGATGGGTGCTCACAATATCAATAGTGATCGCCAACATGGATTGACGGGCGTAGGCGCGTATAAAGAAATGATCGGTTCCTATGAGAAATTACGCACAAAAGAAGGAATCCCTGCTACTTTTGAAGCCATTTACGCGTACGCGAATAAGTGAGTGTAATAACCAATGATTAAAGGCTTCTTTATAACAGGTACGGACACCGGGGTGGGTAAAACGCACGTAGCAACACAGCTTATTAAAGGCTTAAGTGGGCGCAATGTGCCAGTGTCTGGTTATAAGCCTGTTGCATCAGGTGCTGAGTTAATAAAGGGACGATGGGTTAATGAAGATGCGTTGAGCCTGATGCGTTATGCATCAGTAAAAATGCCTTATGAAACAGTAAACCCCTATTGTTTTGAGCCTGCAATAGCGCCACATTTGGCAGCTAAAAGAGCAGGTGTCGACATAGAGCTAGATGCAATTAAGTCAAACTTCTTAAAGCATGTTGAGAAGGCTAATGTTGTTATTGTGGAAGGAGCGGGAGGCTGGAAAGTGCCCTTAGGCGACAGTCTTGGATTTGAGGAGGTGCCAAAGGCGTTAAGATTGTCGGTTGTCTTGGTGGTAGGGCTTAAGCTAGGGTGTATAAATCATGCATTGTTGACGGAACAATCTATTTTGAATTCGGGTTGCAGTATGGTTGGATGGGTGGCTAATTGCGTTAGTTCAGACTTCGAAGAAAAAGAAGAAAATATTGTATCGTTAAAAAACAAAATGAAAACGCCCTGTATTGGCATTCTTCAGCATCACGTTGATGATTCAGAGAAACCCCTTATAACTGATTCAAATATAGAAACTACGCTTGATTATTTGATGAATTTTAGTTAAATTGCACTGCAATAATTCCTTAGGCATAACTAGGTCTAAATTTGTGTGTTTAAGATGTGGGGGAACCGGGCGTCTTGGCATGATTTAAAGGCCTAAATTATTAAGGTTGCACGGTAATTCGATTGAGGTTGGTTACTTTTTAGTTAGAAGTGAGCAAAAAAAGTAGATATAACAGCTAAAAACTGCTGAAAGTGTCTACAATTAACGTTTAAGAAAAAAAATAGGGAGACTGTTTCTGTGAATAAACTAAAGCAACTTTTTGCTGGTGGTGCTTTGTTGACTATTATGTCAAGCGTCGCGCATGCTGAATATGGGCTAAACATGCCTGTTGGTGTGACCGAAACAAGCCGTCAAGTATATGATTTACACATGCTCATTCTTTGGGTTTGTGTTGCTATTGGTGTGGTGGTTTTTGGTGCGATGACCTATTCAATGATTTATCACCGTAAATCACGTGGAGCGGTTGCGTCACAGTTTCATGAAAGTATGACGGCTGAATTGGTTTGGACGGTCATTCCGTTCATCATTCTAGTTGTAATGGCAATACCAGCAACATCAGTGCTAATTGACATGCATGATTCATCAGAATCAGATATGACAGTTAAAGTGACAGGTTACCAATGGAAATGGCATTATGAGTATATTGGTGAAGATGTTGCATTCTATAGTTCATTAGATGCAGCGAGTAATGCAGCCCGTCAAGTTGGTTCTGATATTGATCCAGCTACTGTTGAAAACTATTTGTTAGATGTTGATAACCGCATGGTTATTCCCGTAAACAAAAAAGTAAGAATTTTATTAACTGCGGGTGATGTTATTCATGCGTGGTGGGTGCCTGACTTCGGTTGGAAAAAAGACGCGATTCCTGGTTTTATAAATGAAACATGGGTCAAAGTGGATGAGCCGGGTGTTTATCGCGGCCAATGTGCAGAGCTTTGTGGTCGTGATCATGGGTTTATGCCAATTGTTGTAGAAGTGATGTCTGAAGCGGACTATGCAACGTGGTTGGCTGAGCAAAAAGGTGCAGCAGCATCCGCTAAGTTAGCAGCGATTGAAGATTTAGATCCACGTGAACTTAAGCAAAAAGGTAAAAAAGTTTACCGAGCAAACTGTGTAGCGTGTCACCAGAAAAAAGGTGAAGGTATTCCAGGCGTGTTCCCTGCAATCACAGGCAGCTCAGTTGCTACAGGCGATATCAATAATCACATCAATATGGTAATGAACGGCAAAGCAGGCACTGCGATGGCTGGCTATAAAGCCCAGTTAAGCGATGTTGAGTTAGCTGCTGTTATCACATATCAACGCAATTCATTGGGCAATAAAGTAGGTGACGCTGTTCAACCTGCAGAAATTGCTGCATTAAGATAATCAGGAGATTTAGATAATGACGACTGTTACAGATACACACGACGATCATCACGATCACGGTCCAGCTGCTGGCTTAATGCGTTGGGTTACAACGACTAACCATAAAGATATCGGTACGCTTTATTTAGTTTTCTCACTAATCATGTTTATGATTGGTGGTGCGATGGCAATGGTGATTCGTTTAGAATTATTTCAACCCGGCTTACAATTTGTAGATCCTAGTTTCTTTAACCAAATGACGACGGTACATGCGCTCGTTATGATTTTTGGTGCTGTTATGCCAGCATTTGTTGGTTTGGCTAATTGGATGTTACCGATTATGGTGGGTGGCCCAGATATGGCGCTACCAAGAATGAACAACTGGAGCTTCTGGATTCTTCCATTTGCTTTTACTATGTTGTTGTCTACTTTCTTTATGGACGGTGGTGCACCAGCTGGTGGATGGACAATTTACCCGCCACTCGTACTTCAAGGTGGCAATGGATTTCCATACATGATTTTCGCTATCCATATGATGGGTGTTTCATCAGTGATGGGTGCGATTAACGTGATTGTAACGATTCTGAATATGCGTGCCCCAGGCATGACATTGATGAAAATGCCATTATTTGTTTGGACATGGTTTATTACAGCGTACTTGTTAATTGCCGTTATGCCTGTGCTAGCCGGCGCGGTGACGATGTTGTTAACAGATAGATTCTTTGATACAACATTCTTTAATGCAGCCGGTGGTGGTGATCCAGTGTTGTTCCAACACATCTTCTGGTTCTTTGGTCACCCAGAGGTATACATTCTGATTCTTCCTGCATTTGGTGTTGTGTCAGAAATAATCCCAACCTTTGCGCGTAAACCATTGTTTGGGTATAGCTCAATGGTGTATGCAACATCATCAATTGCTTTCTTGTCATTTATCGTATGGGCGCATCACATGTTTACAGTAGGTATGCCGTTACAAGGTGAGCTGTTCTTTATGTATGCAACGATGTTAATTGCGGTTCCGACTGGTGTGAAAGTGTTTAACTGGATTTCCACAATGTGGAAAGGCTCAATGACATTTGAAACCCCCATGTTATTTGCGATTGGCTTTGTGATTATGTTCACGATTGGTGGTTTTTCAGGCCTAATGCTTGCGATTGCACCGGCTGACTTCCAATACCATGATACATATTTTGTTGTAGCGCATTTCCATTACGTACTAGTAACGGGCGCCGTCTATTCTATTATGGCCGCCGCTTATTACTGGTTACCTAAATGGACAGGTAATATGTATAACGAAACACACGGCCAGTGGCACTTCTGGATTTCTACTGTGTCAGTGAATGTTTTGTTCTTCCCTCAACATTTCTTAGGTTTAGCGGGTATGCCTCGCCGTATTCCTGATTACGCAGTGCAATTTGCTGAATTTAATATGTGGTCAAGTATTGGTGGTTTTGTATTTGGTTTATCGCAAGTTTTCTTCTGTTACATTGTTTATAAAACAATTAAAGGCGGAGAAAAAGCAACTGACCAAGTATGGGAGGGCGCAAAAGGATTGGAGTGGACATTATCTTCACCGCCGCCATACCATAGCTTTACAGAAGCACCTGAAATTAAATAGGCAAAGCGCCTGGCTTAAACTAGGCGCGTTTTAAAATGGACGAAAAAAAGAGAAAAAATATAGTTGCGGTAAGCATTCTAGCGGCGGTAGCACTAAGCCTCTACGTTGGCTCATTTATATTTTTAACAAAATAAATTATTAAAATCTAATAGGTAAATTTATGTCTTCAGACAACGCATATTACATTCCTCATGATGCTAAATGGCCAATAGTTGGTTCAGTTGGTATGTCACTGTTTTTGGGTGGATTTGCTGGGCAACTTAATGGTTCTAGCATGGCCACCAACATCATGATCGTAGGCTTCTTAGTATTGGTTTATATGATGTTTGGTTGGTTTGGCGAAGTCATTGACGAAAGTGAATCAGGAAAATACAAAAAAATTGAAGCTGTTTCATTTCGAATGGGAATGGTCTGGTTTATTTTTTCAGAGGTCATGTTTTTCGCCGCATTCTTCGGCGCGTTGTTTTACATTCGTATCTACTCAGTGCCTTGGTTAGCTGGTGATGGCTCTGGTGCAGCCACCAATGAATTCTTATGGGGTGGCTTTGAAGCGATTTGGCCTACGAACGGACCTGGTGATGTCGGTGGCGAATACCAAAAAATGGGTGCATGGGGCTTGCCAGCAATTAATACGTTGTTATTATTAACGAGTGGAGTTACTTGTACTTGGGCGCATTGGGGTTTAGTAGCGAATAAGCGTAAACAGTTAATCATTGGTTTAGCAGCAACCGTTCTTTTAGGCTTTATATTTGTTGGTTTACAGGTGTTGGAGTACAGCCATGGTTACAATGAATTAAACCTAACGATGGGCTCAGGCGTATATGGCTCAACGTTTTATATGTTAACGGGTTTTCACGGTTTTCATGTGACGGTTGGCGCGATAATGCTATTAGTGATGTTGGTTCGTAGTATAAAAGGACACTTCACTCCGGAAAACCACTTTGCCTTTGAAGCAGCTGCATGGTACTGGCATTTTGTTGATGTTGTTTGGCTAGGGCTCTTTATATTTGTTTACTGGCTATAGCCAGTAAACACTGTTTTAAAAGGCGCTACTGTGTAGCGCCTTTTTTATTTTCAATAATGGGCTGTTGGCTATTTGATTGCTCTATGGGTAGCAAACCATGTGGTTTTATAAGCCCGAAGTAAGAAGCTAACAGTAAAGAACCAAACAGTGCGAGAGAAAAGCCAACCCTAATAGCTAAGGACTTTACGACTTGTTTGGGGTTCGACTTCCCATTGGATAAGTGATAAAAAGCTTTGAATAAATTGTAAATTATTACAATTAAAATAAAAACGACAAGATACTTCATGAGTGGTGGCATCTGTTAAATCTCCAATAATTTGAGATATTGTCGTGCAAAGTTACCTTAATAACCAATATATTTTTATATCATGCAGTTTAAAGCCAACTTCTTTCTGACCTTACTTGCATTAGCTGTGTTGGCATTGTTATTAAGTTTAGGTTTTTGGCAGCTTGATAGAGCTAAACAAAAACAACAATTATTGGACCTTCAAGCTGACAGGTTATTGTTAGATCCGGTTGATTTATCAAGCATTGATATTAATGAGATGAATTTACGTTATTTGCCTGTTAAGACAATAGGGACATTAGATGCAGAGCATCAAATCCTTATTGATAACCAAGTAAGGAAAGGTCAGGTTGGTTATTCAGTTCTAACGCCTGTTCGATTAAACGATGGACAGGCTATTTTATTAAATAGAGGTTGGGTAGCAATGGGCAGTGACCGAAACCACTTGCCAGATGTTAAAATACCGAACATAAAAGCAGCTCTTATTGGAAAGTTAGATCGTTTCCCAAGTGTTGGAATTAAATTAGACATGGCAGATGTTTTGTCAAAAGGCTGGCCTGCTGTAACACAAGTGATCGATGTGAATAAGGTTGGGGAACGTTTAGGTTACCAGATCATGCCGTACCAATTATTGTTGGATAAAAGTGAGCCACATGGCTACGACAGAGAATGGGTTGTTATGAAAATGGGGCCACAAAAGCATCATGGGTATGCTTTTCAGTGGTTTGCCTTGTCAGCAGTATGGGTCACACTTTATTTTGTATTAACGTTAAAGAAAGGGTTTAAGAAAGATGACTTCACGAACTAAAAACAGATTTAAACTTATATTTATTACAGTCCTATTTGCACTGCCTGTAATGACCGCTTGGCTGGTCTTTAGTAATCCACAATGGTTAAAAGGGGGAGCAACAAAGAATTATGGTGAATTAATCTCACCTGCTATACCTTCTAATATTGCCGATTTTACAATTGACGCCACTGAAGATAAATTAAAACCATTAAAAGGTCGATGGGTAATATTGCACATTGATTTAGATGCTAAGTGCAGTGCTACGTGTGAAAAGTCTGTACATGTTCTTAAACAGCTTCATACATTGTTAAATAAAGATTCAAAAAGGTTGCGACGGGTTTATTTGCATAAGTCCGATGGAAGCCTTAACTCGTCTCTCACGAATGACGCAAAGTTGAGTGTTTTCTTATGGGGTTCAGAACAAATACAAACATTAACAACACTGGTTCAGGATGCTGTGGATGGTGATGTGTTACTACTGGATCCTTTAGGTAATATTATGATGAAGTACCATGAAGACGCTGACCCGTACGGTATTCAAAAGGACCTCAAGTTATTATTTAAAGCATCGCAAATAGGTTAACTATGTTTAGAAACTTAACTATTTTTGCCTTACTGTTGGCACTGCTGGTGGTTGTGTTGGGCGCTTATGTACGATTATCTGATGCAGGTTTGGGCTGCCCTGATTGGCCTGGTTGTTATGGTAGTTTGATTTTAGATGAATCACATGAAGGCTTGGCGCATGCTGCCGAAAATTATGAAAGACCGGTGGAACCAGCGAAAGCTTGGAAAGAGATGATTCACCGCTATTTTGCAAGTACGTTGGGGCTAGTCATACTGATATTAACGTTTATGGCTTGGAGGCGACCTGAGCTTGGCCAAAAGACATTAGCAACTTCATTGTCCGTGTTGGTCATGTTTCAAGGTGCATTGGGTATGTGGACAGTGACTTTATTGGTAAAACCAGTCATCGTGATGAGTCATTTATTAGGCGGATTAGCAACGCTAAGTCTTTTGCTACTCTTACTGTTAAGAATTAACAAAAAACGCTTACCTGACAGTAAAAGTAAGGGGAGTGTTACAAAACTGGCCACCATCGCATTGGTTGTATTAGTATTGCAAATAGCACTAGGTGGCTGGACCAGTACAAACTATGCGGCATTAGCTTGCCCAGAATTCCCTACATGTTTTGGTGAATCCTGGAACCCAAACGTCGACTATGAAGAAGGCTTTGTATTATGGCGTGGACTAGGGGTGGACTATGAGTTTGGTGTGCTCAGCAATGAAGCGCGAGCAGCTATCCATTGGGTGCACCGCATTGGTGCATTATTAACGACATTAATATTAATGGTACTTGCAGCAAAACTTCTTAACCAGCGCGCTCTAAAAGAGGCCGTGTTGTTGACCAGTTTGTTGTCTACTCAGGTGGTGTTAGGCATTCTAAATGTGATGCTCGATTTGCCACTTCATGTCGCTGTAGCGCATAATGCTATTGCGGCAGTACTCTTATTAAGTCTGGTTTACATTAAATTCCGGCTTAACGAAAATTAGCGACCAATAAAGGCTTTATTTTGACAGAACAAACCATCGACAATACCAATAGCACGTTAAGCTGGAAAAGCTATTACGAGCTGTGTAAGCCCAAAGTCGTTATGCTGATAATTTTTACGGCAGTAGTGGGCATGTTTTTAGCTGTGCCGGGCATGGTGCCTTGGCAACCACTGGTCTTTGGTACGATTGGAATTGGGCTTGCGGCATCATCTGCAGCCGCTATTAACCATTATTTAGACCAAAAGTATGACGCTAAAATGGCCCGTACAAAAGGTCGTCCATTACCTCACGGTGACTTAAATGGGGCTCAAGTATTAGGGTTTGCATTTACTATTGGCACCATAGCGATGGTATTACTAATTTTCTTCGTGAATGAGTTAACGGCCTTTCTAACCTTCTTGTCACTCATTGGTTATGCGGTTATTTACACAGTGTATTTAAAACATGCAACACCTCAAAACATAGTTATTGGTGGAACGGCTGGAGCGGCTCCCCCTGTTTTAGGTTGGTCTGCTGTTACAGGTACGATTGATCCGCATTCTTTGCTATTATTTTTAATCATATTTATTTGGACACCCCCGCATTTTTGGGCACTAGCCGTTGCACGTCGAGACGAATACGCAAAAGCAGATATACCCATGTTGCCAGTCACCCATGGCGCAGAGTTTACTCGTTTACACATTGTTTTTTATACGGTGTTATTAATACTAGTCAGTATTTTGCCGTATTTAACGGGCATGAGTGGTGCGCTTTATTTGGTTGCCGCTATTGGCTTAGGGCTTTGGTTTCTTTACTACGCAGTACTGTTAAAGAAAACGGCAGATGACGTCATAGCCATGAAAACATTTAAGGTTTCAATTATTTATTTAATGGCTATTTTTGCTGTGCTACTCGTTGATCACTACATCTAATATATGCGTGTATTTTTAATTCTACTGCTATTTATTACTGGTCATTTATATGCCAATGAATTCACGGAGGGGCGTGATAAAAATAGTGTTGAAGCGGTACAATCCCTTGAAGCGTACGCTAAGTACAAAATGGGTCAATACGAAGAAGCCCGTGAAATCTGGATAGCGCTTGCGGATAAAAACAATACCACCGCATTTATTAACTTAGCTAATTTATACGAACACGGCCAAGGTGTAGAGCGTAGTTTATCTACGTCGATAATGTGGCTTGAAAAAGCGGCCATGTTAGGTGACTCAAGAGGTCAGTTCCAATTAGGGATGGCTTATGAAAAAGGTTTGGGTGTTAAAAAAGACCTTCATGAAGCGGCTAAGTGGTTAGAAAAAGCAGCCCAGCAGAATGATGGGCGAGCGCAATTTAACCTAGGTGTTATGTTTGCAACAAACTTTGGACAAGGCATAATGACCAGCTCTCAAGAGCAAAGAAAGCAAGCGATTAGCTGGCTAGAAAAAGCTAAGGAAAATAGCACAGAAGACGCGCAAGAATTTTTAAATTTATTATTAACATTGTAATCTAACTAAGCATTTTATCTTCGTATGAAAGAGATTGAACCGAATAAAAAAATCTCAAAAATGATGGTATCACTGGCTTGGATTGGATTCCTAGCCATGTTAGTTATCGGCTTCGACCGTTATTTAGATAATCAAAAGAACCCAAATAATCGCCCTGAAGTGGTTTATGCTGAAGACGGTGCATCTGAGGTCACATTACTCCAAAACCGTCAAGGCCACTACATTGCAGATGGTAAGCTAAATGACCATTGGGCAACGTTTGTGTTAGATACTGGCGCTACGAACATCAGCATTCCTAGACAAGTAGCATCTGAAATGGGCCTAACAGAAGGTAAGCCAGAAAGAACCCGTACCGCTAATGGCGATATTACCGTATACCGTATTATATTGGACTCAGTAAAGTTGGGTGCAATAGAGCTAAAAAATATTCCCGCGCATATAAACCCTAATATGGATGGCAAAGCGGTACTATTGGGAATGAGTTTTCTAAAGCACTTAGAATTAAATCAAAAAGATAAAACCTTAACGCTTCGTATAAAGTGAGTGAAGTGGATAGTTGCAAGTGTTTGATATCTCATTCTTAAAAAATGTTCTATAGTTAATGTTATAACTTTATCAAGCTCGATTTAAATGTGACAAAAGCCAAGACAGCCTCTAAATCAATAATTTCGCCTTTAATAGATTTTTGGTGTGTTGGTGGGCTATCTATTATCTTTATGCTAGCACTTATCATGTTCTATCAATTTAATGGTGGTGCTAGAGGAAGTGTCGACTTACAAACAATATTATTAATGCAGTTTTTAATAAACTGGCCACACTTTATGGCCTCATATCGATTGTTATACGCTCCGCAGGGCAGCCTTAAAAAACACCCTTTCGCTACGCTGATTGTCCCTACGATACTGGTTATATTGATTATATATGCGTGTTCATTCAATCAAGCAAGTGGCTTTAGTGTTTTTAACATCGACCAGACAATGTCGTATTATTTTTGGTTAATTGCAGCCTTTTATTTAGCGTGGCACTATACGGGGCAAGCGTGGGGGATGGTCGCTACATTTACACACTTAGCAGGTATAGTGCTTACTAAACAAGAGAGGTTTTTACTTCGGTTTGGTTTGAGGGTGCTGTTAGTATGGCATGTTGTCTGGGGAGCCCAAGACTTGCCAGAAGCCTGGCTAGGGCCAATATTTCCATACCTTGCTATCATTTTAAATTACGTTTCTTTAATCGCGTTTATTTCCTTTGTAATGGGGATAGTTGGGTTTTTAAAAATATTTAATAGAACTGGTATTTTTCCAACTAAACAAATGTTAGCGCCGTGGTTTGCAATTTATCTTTGGTATCTGGCTTTAAGCATAAACCCAGATGCTTATATTTTTGTGCAAATGTTTCATGCCCTGCAGTATTTGATTTTTCCAGTTAGAGTACATTTAAATGAAAAAATAAATGATAAGGCCAAAAATAATAATAATTTAAATGAGCTGATGTATATAGGTAAGTATTATGTTTTGTTGGTAATACTTGGGGGCGTCATGTTTTATGCTCCCGATATATTAGTGAATGATGGTCAACAGCAATATACGTTTGCCTTGTTAATTGCATCAGCTATTTCTATACACCATTACTTCGTGGATGGTTGTATATGGAAAATAAGTAATCCAGATGTTAGAAAAAAACTATTCGCACACGTAAAAAAGTAGCCCGAAGGGCGTAAAGCTAATCACATAAAGGGAATAATATGGTTAAGTCAATTATAAACAGCAGTTTGATAAAATTAATAACAAGCCTGTTCTTGTTAATGATCTTCTCAGGAACGGCTTTATCCATTCCAATAATGGACAAGGCACAAGAAGAGAGCATTGATACAAGTTTGCTTGAGTTTCCAGGAGTAACACATTCATCAACCGATATTTTACAAGATGTTTTACGTTTGGTTAATGAAAACAAAACCAGAGAAGCAAAAGCCGAATTGGATAAAATCTTATCTGTCGAAGCTGGTAATTTTCAAGCACTCGAGATTAAAGGGGCCCTGTTAGAAGGTGAAGGCAACTATACGCAAGCTGAACAACTGTATATTCGGGCAGCTAAAATCCAACCAAATAATGCTGACAGTCCTGCCAGACTTAGCTCATTATATTTAAAACAAAGCCAACGCGTTAAAAGTGAAAAAATGGCCTTTAAAGCATTAGAGCTCGATAAAGAACACCCGCTTGCATTGGCTACACTTGCAAGGCTGCACGTGGAATATGGCCGAATGGCTAAGGCATTTGAGTTGTATCGTTATGCAGCGGCTAGCGCTCAAGACAGGTGGAATAACCCGTTGCCAATACTTAATGACTTGGCTCGACTTTATAATACACATGGGCATTTTGGTTCAACCATTGAGTTATTTAATGCAATCATTGAGCAACAAGAAAAGATATCTTCTAGAGACCAAGCGACAACTGCTTATCTGTTTACAGAGGCAGCATTACAAGTTAATGACCTAGCAAAGGCGCAACAATCAATTGCTCTACTTGAGTCGTGGTTGCCTGCATCTGATACAGGGCTTTTGATAATAAAAAGCCAACTTCTTTACAAAAAAGGCAACAAAGACACAGCTATTAAGCAATTAACGACGGCGATTCATGAAGTGAAACAGGGGAAGAGTGAGCTCCAATTGACGTTGTTTAAAATATTAAGTGATGAAGGGCAAGTTACGGAGGCTGCAAAAGTAATCGTTGATGCCATCTATAACGAAAAGCGTGATTTTGTACGTTCAAAAATGCTTCAAACGTACGCAAATTATATGATATCAAATAGAAAAGGTGATGATGTTCTAGCGGTTACCAGTGATTTGTATAGCCAATACCCTGGTGATATGCAATTGGGCTATTTACACGCATCTGTACAAAGTAATAGGGATCAACATGAAGCAGCCCTGAAAACCATCGATCAACTGTTGCAAAAAACGCCGAACTTCGCAGGTGCTTATACCTTGAAAGGTAAGGTATTGGACAAGCTCAATAAACATGCTGATGCTGTTGCAAGTATTGAAAAAGCGTTAAGTATAGAGCCAACTCGAGTGAACGATTGGATATCACTGGCATATCTAGTGCACAAGAAGCAGGGTCATGAAGGCTTGCTTAATGTGTTAAACAGGGGATTGCAAAAAAACCCCAATAATGTCGAATTGCAAATAGAAATTGCCAGAATGTACGATGAAGAAGGCTCAGTAAAAAAAGCAAACAGCATTTACGATAATATTCTTACCGTTGATAAAGACAACTTATTTGCATTAACAGCAAAGGCGCGAAATATAGCCATGTCTAGTGAAAATAAAGCAGAAGCTATTGCACTCATTGAAAGGGCAAAGAATATTGCGCCAAATGATCCTTTTATAACATCACAGTATGGATGGACCTATCACCTAACGGGTGATCACAGCAAAGGATTAACCTTTGTCAGTAAAGCCGCTAAAGAGGTGCCAAAAAATGGGCAAGTACATTACAGGCTATCTAAAATATATGCGTCACTGGGCGAAACAGATAAAGCTAAAAAAGAAGCTGAATTATCTATTGAGTTAGGGCTCAATAAATCCGAACGCCAAGCCGCATTAAATTTGCTGGGTCAATTGTAAAACACATGTTCAAAAGGAAAAAATAAGTGGATAGGCGCCGCTTTATATCAACAGTAGCGCAGGCGGGGGTCTTATCTGTACTGCCTACAGAATGGGCGCAAGCTTTTCCGTTAAATAAAGAGTTACAGCCATTTCCTTTATTTATAGATGTATTGCTCCCTGAAACAGACACACCATCAGCTTCGCAACTGATGGTGCATATTGAGTTAATAAAGCATGCAAACAACATAAAAAACTATCCAGAGTTAATTAAACGAGGCTGTTTTTGGTTAAATAAGCAGGCCCAAACTAAATTTCATAAAATGTCATTTATAAATCTAAGTGATGCAGAAAAAATCGTCATTGTTAAGCAGGCTGAAAAATCAAAGAATGGCGATATTGCTAAGCTGTTTTTTGAACGAATAAAGCAAGATGCTTTTTGGTTTTATTATGCACACCCCGAAACGTGGCGCGTATTAGGGTTTGAAGGCCCACCCCAACCAAATGGCTACCTAAATTACACTAAACCACCACGAATCTAATGGACGATAAAGATTTTGATGTGGTTATTATTGGCTCAGGCGCTGGTGGCGGCACGAGTGCTTGGGCACTGAGTAAGGCGGGATTAAAAGTATTAGTGCTTGAAGCAGGGCCACGATATAACCCATTTAAAGACTACAAACTGCACAGAGATGACTGGGAGCACCATATGTTCCCGCATAAAATACCGGTTGAAAAAAGGCAAACCTATGCGCCCATGCAAAAATTGGATGCAAAATGGAAACACTTACGGTCTTGGAATCATTTAAATGGACAATATAACCCCAAAGATGTCCGGGTTTCTTATGGGTATCATCATGTGGTCGGTGTAGGGGGTAGTTCGCTTCATTTTACTGGTGAAGCGCATCGGTTAAACCCCGCGTCAATGCAAATGAAAACACGCTTTAGCCAAGCGGCCGACTGGCCAATGACATACGCTGATTTAGAACCCTATTATCAACAAGCAGAAGAAGTGGTTGGAGTGGCGGGGCCAAATACAGACTCATCAAGACCACGCTCAAAAAATTACCCACAACAACAGCATGCATTGTCATACACCAGCCAAGAGATAAAGCAAGCAACCAAAAAATTGGGTATGACATTTGTGCCCAATGCACTCGCAGTGCTTTCTCAACCCAAAGCTGGGCGTACCAATTGCAATTATTGTGGTGGTTGTTTGCGGGGGTGTCCGCGAACAGACAAAGGCAGTATAGATGTTACCTACCTACGAGATGCAGAAACAACCGGTCTTTGTGAAATACGTTCATCATGCTCAGTAACACAACTTGAGGCAGGGGCTAATGATCAAATAACCGCCGTTCATTACACGGATCAACAGGGTACGCAACGGCTTAAAACCCAAAAGGTAATTCTAGCCTGTGGGGCAATAGAAACGCCACGTTTGTTGTTAAACTCAAAGAACAGCTTCGCACCTGATGGTTTAGCGAATGAATCCGGCCAAGTGGGAAAAAACTTTATGGAAACTATCTTATGGACCAGTTCAGGCTTGCATCCGGAACCGTTGGGTAGTCACCGCGGGTTACCAGTAGACAGTATCTGTTGGGATTATAATAAGCCAGATTCTATACCTGGAGTTATCGGTGGTTGTCGTTTTTCTCCCTCTCAAGCAGAATCCGACTTAGTCGGGCCCATAAGCTACGCTAATCGAATTGTAGGCGGTTGGGGTAAACCGCATAAAGAAGCCATGAAGCAATCCTTTGGCCGCTTGCTGTCCATCTCTGGCATTGGTGAGAGCTTGCCTAACGCCAAGTCCTTTGTTGAGTTAGATGTTCTTAAAAAAGATAAACACGGTTTGCCCCTAGCTAAAATACATAGCCATTTAAATGACAATGAAATTAGGCGCATTGAATTTATGGCAAATAAGTGCCGAGAAATTTTGAAAGCAACTGGGGTAAAAAAACCATTAGAAGAATTTAGTTCTTACGATATTTTCAGCTCTACACATGTTTTCGGTACCTGCCGCATGGGTAATAACGAAGGAGATTCCGTTGTTGACAGTGACTGTAAAAGCCACCGCTGGAAAAACCTTTGGGTGATGGATGCCAGTGTGTTCCCGAGTTCAGGTGGTGGTGAGTCTCCGGGGTTAACCATACAGGCATTAGCGTTAAGGGCATGCGAAAAATTAGTCAATGATGCTTAACGGTTTAACAGTTATCACATAAAAAGCGTCAGTTTATTTTACAATCTTAATTTATTAATATCACTTGATATCTTATAAGCTATTGAAAATAAAGAATATTATTAATATGGCACACTAAATGCTATATTAATTACATGCAACGTAATGCATATTCAAGATTAATAACTATCTATAGGGAGATAGACATGAAAAACATAATGAAATTAGTATTTTGCCTAAGCTTATTAGGTGCAGTAGGTTCAGCAAATGCTGGTCACTTGTTTACGCAATCCAATTCAAACACGCCAGTGGCATTAACAGCAGGCCAAGGTGTATCGATTCCTCAGTTTGCTTTGGAATCTGGTACAGGTGGTGGAGTGTTAATTTATACGGATGGTTGGTCAGCAGGTGATGTACTACGCTTAACAATTGGTGCGTTTATCCAAGACTTTAGTTTTGATTCACCGTTAGCTGGTTTTGTAAATAATGGCTCTGCATTATCTGGTTCTACAGCGGGAATTGGTGGTACCTTAGCATCAGTAGGAGCTCTTGTGGTTGCTGACGATGGTATTTCTAAGTCATCAGATCCTGTAGAAGATTTTACGTTTAGAATTGATGCAATAGCGGGCGCATTTACTCTGGAAGGCTATCGTTTAAGAACAAGTAGCGGTATTATTGATGGTACAAACGCTGGTGTGGTTAACCTGTCTCTTATACACATCTGACGCTGCCGACGAAGAGGATAGTG
>CAJXSK010000004.1 GCA_913061075.1 uncultured Piscirickettsiaceae bacterium
GATCTACACTATCCTCTTCGTCGGCAGCGTCAGATGTGTATAAGAGACAGTTCTTCAGCTGTTAGGTCTGGGAAAGTAGCTTTAGCGCGAGGCACTTCAGTTAAATGGTAGTGCCAGTATTTTTTTTCTTCTTCAGGCAATTTTTCATACATCGCTGTAGGGATGATGTATTCAAAACCCATTGGCTTGTCTTGATCTTTCATGCCCGTGTGGAACATAAGGCAAATCAATGTGCTGTCTTCATAGGCTTTACAGTGGTGGTGAACAATCACTTGTAATAACGGGTCATCATTAGAATGAGTATCTGGCATCATATGGCGTATAGCCTGAATATGTAGATCGTTGAAGCCTAAATGGTTTGGGTATTCATTTTGACGAGGGTTCATTGTTTCGTTATAAAGCTTTGTAACAGCAGCGCCTTCATGATTGTGTGAATGTACTTCAGCGTTGGCTACAAAGGATGCGCTTATTAGGCCTATGAGTATCAGGCCGGTGCTTAATAATTTCAAAATTAGTTCCTATTAGTAATTTAAGGGTTCATATCTTCTATTTGAAGATTTTCTTTTTTCAGAGTGTTTACTGTAATTACTTATATAGCTAATTACAATATATATATTCTATAAAGCTATAACGTATTTTTAAGTAAAATAAACCCTTTATGCATTATTTGCATAAAGGGTTTAGGGTTTAAGGGTTTCGCTGTTTTAAGCTTGTTTTAAATGATTTAACATTGTGTCTACATCGCTGCAAGTAAATGGGTCATCAGGGCAGTTGTCCACTTTGCCTGGCTCGCTAAATAGGGCTTTTATATTACCGTCATCAACGAGCATTGAGTAACGCCAAGAACGGTCACCAAAGCCTAAATTTTCTTTTTTTACTAGCATGTCCATTTGGCGAGTAAAGTCGCCATTGCCATCAGGTAGTAATTTAACGTTGTTCGCACCAAGGTTTTTACCCCATTGAAACATCGTGAAAGCATCGTTAACACTTAGGCAATAAACGTCATCAACGCCTAGGTCTTTGAGTTCTTTGAATTTAGTTTCGTAGCCCGGTAAATGGGTGCTTGAGCAAGTGGGCGTGAAAGCGCCAGGCAGTGCAAAAACAACGACTTTTTTGTCTTTAAATATTTCGTCACTACTAACGTCTTGCCAGCGAAACGGGTTGTCAGCCTCTATGCTCTCATCTCTAACGCGGGTTTTAAATACAACTTGGGGTACGGTGGTTTCCATCAATTATCTCCATTAAATTAAACGTTTTGTGATTATTCACAAGATTGGAGATAGTGTAGGGCGTGAAGAGCGTTATGTGAAATCGATAGTTTTTATCGTTACAATAGATTTTATTTATTGTCGAGTAGCAGTTCTTCGATACGCTCTAATAAAATGCGTCTAGGATTAGTTTTTCGCCACACTAAGCAAATTGTTCGTTTAGGCTGTGGGTCTTCAAAAGGAATATAGCAAATGGCTTCGTCAGAGTGCTGGATGGCTATGTCTGGAATAAAAGTAATGCCTGTATTTGCACGTACCATTTGTCGTAATGTTTCTAAACTAGTGGCCCTTACGTTTTGTTCTTCAGTTGCACCGTTTAATTGGCAAAACTGCAGTGCTTGGTCACGTAAACAATGCCCTTCGTCCAGTAATAATAAAGGTTCACCAATTATATCTACAGCTGAGACGACAGCTTTCTTAGATAGGGAGTGTTGGTTTGAAACAGCGAGTTTAAAAATGTCATTAAATAAAGGTTTAACGACTAAGTTGTCTTCGTTAATGGGCGCAGCGAGTAACGCAGCATCTATGGTTCCGTTTTTAAGTTGCTGGAGTAAGACGTCCGTTTTTTCTTCAACCAAAATAAGCCGTATGTCAGGCAGTGTGCTTTTAACGAGTGGGACAAGGTCTGGCAAAATGTACGAAGCGAGCGTAGGAAAAGCGCCTAACTTGAATGTTCCTGCGAGTGGGTTTTGTGCGTTACGCGCGAGCTCTTTAATATGCTCGGCTTCGAGGAGCACCTTTTTTGCGCTGGATATGATTGAGTCGCCAACGTCTGTTACCAATATCTGTTTGTTGTTGCGCTCAAAAAGTGTAATGCCTAAGAATGCTTCAAGTTTTTTGATTTGCATGCTCAGCGTTGGTTGGCTAACGCAACATTGATCAGCGGCTTTTACAAAGCTTTTTAATTCAGCGACGGCAACAATATATTGTAAATCTCTGAGGTTCATACCGTTAAGAAAGAATTTTTTGCAGCCAAACTTTTATATCGTTAATTTCTTGGGGAGAAACTGAATGTTCCATTGGGTAAGTGTGCCATTCGACGGAATAACCATTTTCTTCGAGAAAAGCCTTCGCTGATTGGGCTTGTTCAATAGGGATAACGGGGTCGTAATCGCCGTGGCCATAGAATATTGATAGATCAGCGTTACCATTTTGCTCAGCATTACCTAATGCGTCACGGATAGGGATATAGGTTGAAAGCGCCATAATGCCGGCTAATGGGCTAGGAAATCGAATGCCTGCGTCAAGCGCAATGACACCACCCTGAGAAAAGCCAGCGATAACAATATTTGACGGGTCAACGCCCATAGCAATCTCATCGTTAATCATGTCAGTGATGGTCTCACTAGAGTTTTTGATGCCATCGCCATCAGCGCGTTTCATTAAATCCATCACGCTAATGTCGTACCATGCCGGCATGACAGCGCCATTGTTGATGGAGACAGCCATGCTCGGTGCCTGAGGGAAGACGAAACGGATGCCGAGCTCATCTTGAATGCCTAGTTCAGGTACGATTGGAGCAAAGTCATTGTTAGTTGCCCCTAAACCATGAAGCCATATGACAGAACAGCGAACAGGTGTGTTTGGGTTTGAAATTATTGATGGAAGTCGAGTAGCTTGCATGTTGTCGAATTATGTAAGGTTGCTTGAAAGGATTAGAGTATGCCAAAAAACGTCAAACGTTTATACTGCGAATATATAATTAATAAAAGGTAGTCTGCATGAAAGGTTTATTTAAAATAGCCCTATTGTTTAACATCATGTTGGTTTTAACGGGTTGTGGCCAAAAAGGTAGCTTGTATTTGCCCAGCGAACAAATCGCTCGGTTTTTAGGTTTATAAATGGATTATTTTCAATACAAATCAAATCAGTTGCAGGCTGAAGACGTCACTATTCAATCGATTAGCGAGCAGTTTTCAACGCCTGTTTATATTTATTCAAGAGCAACCTTAGAGCGCCACTGGAAAGCGTTTGATGAAGCCTTTAACGGCAAGCCACATTTAATATGTTATGCAGTAAAAGCGAATTCAAATATAGCTGTATTAAACGTACTCGCAAGATTAGGATCAGGGTTTGATATTGTTTCTGTGGGTGAGCTTGAGCGCGTGCTTAAAGCCGGCGGTGATCCGGACAAAATTGTCTTTTCGGGCGTTGGTAAACGACACGATGAAATCCGTAGGGCGTTAGTCGTGGGTATTCGCTGCTTCAATGTTGAAGTATCTACTGAGTTAGATCGCATAAATAGTATCGCCGTTGATATGGGCGTTATCGCTAATATATCTATTCGAGTGAACCCCGATGTGGATGCACAGACACATCCTTATATTTCTACAGGGCTAAAAGAAAACAAGTTTGGTTTAGCGATAGAAACGGCTTTTTTAGAATATCAACGAGCAGCAGCGATGCAGAGCCTAAACGTGGTTGGATTAGATTGCCATATTGGATCGCAATTAACAGACACGACGCCGTTTGTGGATGCGCTTGATCGGGTTTTAACGTTAGTTCAGCGGCTGAAAAAGGTAGGTATTGATATTCAGCACTTGGATTTAGGCGGTGGTTTAGGTATTCGTTATCGGGATGAGAAACCCCCTGAGCCAGCTGAATATGTGAAAGCGCTGTATGATAAATTAGGCGATTTGCCGTATGAAATTTTATTAGAGCCTGGTCGAGCAATAGCCGGTAATGCAGGCATGCTCGTGACTAAAGTTGAATACATAAAACCAACGGAAGATAAGCAGTTTGCTATTGTGGATGCGGCAATGAACGATTTGATGCGCCCAGCGTTGTACCAAGCTTGGCAGGAAATTATTCCAGTCAATTTAGATTCAGATGCCAATGCAGCGTTATACGATATTGTAGGACCAGTATGTGAAACAGGCGATTTTTTAGGCAAAGATAGAACCCTGGCAATTAAAGAAGGTGACTTGCTTGCTATCCGCTCTGCGGGCGCTTATGGCTTTACGATGAGTTCAAATTACAATTCTCGACCGAGCGTTGCAGAAGTTATGGTGGATGGAAACCAAGTTCATTTGGTGGGCGCACGCCAAACAGTAGAAAGTTTATGGCAAAACGAAGCGTTATTGCCGAATGAGTTTGAGGAAGTTGGGTGTTAATACCGTTCACGAAAATGCATGGTCTAGGAAATGACTTTGTCGTAATAGATGCCATTACGCAGACTGTGCAATTAACTCAGGAACAAATAAGAAACATGGCTGACCGGCATCACGGTGTGGGCTTTGATCAGATGCTATTAGTAGAACCTGCTCAAGGCGGTGCGGATTTTCGATATGTGATCTATAACGCAGATGGCAGCGAGGTATCGCAGTGTGGCAATGGTGCGCGTTGTTTTGCATTGTTTGTACAGCGCCAAGGTTTAACAGACAAAAAATCAATACGCGTTGAAACGGGTGCGGGTGAGATTGTTTTAAACATAGTGTCGTCTAACGAAGTTGAAGTTAATATGGGCGTGCCAACGTTTGTGCCCTCGGACATTCCGCTATTAGCGGATGAGGAACTGGCAGAATATGAGGTTGAATTATCTCAACAAGTCGTTTCTTTTTCAGCTTTGTCCATTGGTAATCCACACGCTGTTATTAATGTGAACGACATTGCCAGTGCGCCGCTTGAAACAGTGGGCAAAAGGTTAGAAAGTCATACGGTATTTCCTGAGCGCGCTAATATTGGTTTTTCGCAAATAATTAATAGATCTGAATTAGCCTTGCGTGTGTATGAGCGAGGCGCTGGTGAAACGTTGGCATGTGGTAGCGGTGCGTGTGCAGCAGCTATTGCTGCAATAAAATTGGACAAGGTTGATTCACCAGTTAAGGTGACATTGCCTGGTGGTTCTTTGAATATATCATGGGCTGGATTGGGGATGCCGGTGATAATGACAGGCCCAGCAACATTTGTTTTTGATGGTACTATTACAATATGACACAACAACTAAAAGACAATAATGAGCCAAGAATAACGGCTGAACAAGTGACGGAATACCTTTTGTCAGAGCCGGAGTTTTTCAATGAGCACCCTGAGTTATTGGATGAAATACAAGTCCAAAGTCCAACGGGTGGCGTGGTTTCACTCACTATGCGGCAATTGGCGGTATTAAGGGAAAATAACACAAAGCTGCAGAATCAGCTGCAGGTTTTGTTAGATATTGCACGTGATAACGATGCGCTATTTGGGCATATGCAACGTTTAACAACAGATTTGCTAGACGCGCGGTGTGAAGAAGATGTGTTTGCCGTGTTAGATGATTCATTACAAGCTTCTTTTAAAGCGGATTTTTTCGCGATACGAATCGTAGCTGACGGTAAAAGCGATTTCCCTATCAGTGAAGTCATCTGGAATAAGGAATCTGAAGAAATCGAACACTTCAAACGTTTCTTTGAGTCTGAAGAAATAAAGTGTGGTCACCCGACGCATGCGCAAGCTGAAGCGCTTTTTGGCGAGAAGGCAAATGATGTGCAATCGACAGCATTTATTCCGTTTAAACTCATTGAGCAGAGCGGCCTGTTGGTTATAGGCAGCCGTGATGCCGAGCGTTTCCACCCCTCTATGGGCAATCTGTTTTTAGCTCACCTAGGTCAATTGGTCGCTAAACGACTAGCATCGTTTAGTGAATAAGAAATAACGGTATGGAGCAGTCGGCAACCGACTCAGTTCACCAATTTATCAATGTGTTACGTCATGAGCGACGTTTGTCAGATAATACGCTGAATGCTTACACGCGTGATTTAGCACAGCTGACCCAATATTGTAATGACCAGCAGATAAGAAGCTGGGATAACGTAGATGTGCATGATATCCGTTTGTTTATGACCCATAGGCATTGCACGGGTTTAGGCTCAAGAAGCTTACAGCGAGAGCTATCTGCTTGCCGAACCTTTTTTGACTTCCTCATTAAAAAACATAGCTTGCCCTACAATCCGGCAACGACAGTTCGTGCGCCTAAGGCGGCTAAAGCCTTGCCTAAAGTGCTAGATGTAGACCAAATAAATGCCATGCTGGATACCCCAGTAACAGATGATTTGGATATACGCGACGTCGCCATGTGGGAAGTAATGTATTCCTCTGGCTTACGTGTTAGTGAAGTGACTGATTTGAATTTATTGGATGTGGACTTTTCATCACGCACAGTTCAAGTCATGAAGGGCAAAGGTAACAAAGCCAGGTTGTTACCGCTCGGTAAAAAGGCTGTAGCGTCTATTCAACGGTGGCTGGCTGTGCGAAGTGTTTTATTAAAAGAAGGTGAGTTCGCACTATTTGTGGGTAATAAAGGTAATCGTTTAACAACCAGAAGTGTTCAATTAAGGCTGGAGCGTTGGCGAAAAAAATTAGGCATTCAAAGCCGTATTACACCGCATATGTTACGGCATTCGTTTGCGAGCCATATGTTGGAATCTAGTCAGGATTTACGTGCCGTGCAAGAATTGTTAGGCCACAGTAACATCAGCACAACGCAAGTTTATACGCATTTGGATTTTCAGCATTTGGCGTCGGTGTATGACCAAGCTCACCCTAGGGCAAAACAGAAAAAATCACCCCATTAACAGTGCTAGTCGGGCTTTGATGGTTTATCAGAAAGGTTAGGTACAGTATCGGATAAACTAATATCTGGCTCAGTGGACCAGCCAAATAACCGACCTAAAAACGTAAATACACGTTTAATGCCTTTCCACAATTTGGGTAACGCCCAAATCATAATAAGTATAAAAATAATCAGTGCAAACACGAAGAAAGTGGGGTGCTGAATAGACGCCCAAATACCAACAAACACCGCAATATCTTCCGCAATAGAGGCTGTCCAATTAGTGAATGGTTCGGGTGACGTATTAATGAGCACACGGCTACCAGCCTTGGTAGCATGAGTAGATGCCGCTAAACCGCCGCCAACGAGTGCCGCTGAAATTTCTATTGCAGGGCTAATATCACCAATGGCACCAGCAGCCAACATAGCACCGGCAGGAATACGAATAAACGTGTGTAATGTATCCCAGCCTGTATCAACGCCAGGAATTTTGTCAGCAAAAAACTCAACAGCGTACATTAAACCGGCAGCCCCCATGACTAAAGGATCTGCCAAAATCATTAGGTCTGGCGGTAAATCAATATTGCCCGTATGAACAAGGTACCCAAGCATTAATACGGTCGCGTATAAGTTGATTCCGCTACCCCATGCAGCCCCCATGCTAAGCGCAAGGGTTTCGGAGATGTGGTTTAGTTCATTCACAAGGGTGGCCTTTATAATTCAATATGGAGCAAAGAATATCATAACTATCATGAATATAGGCTAAACACCCTTAGGCATGCCGCTAAGCCTTCAATATTGTGTAAAATGTAGGGTCAACATTCAAAGTGAGAGATAAGCGTGGATTTTAGAGGAACAACAATTGTTTCAGTACGACGTGGCGATACCGTTGTCATTGGTGGAGATGGCCAAGTAACGCTCGGTAATACCATTATGAAAGGTAATGCGAGAAAAGTTCGTAAACTCGCTAGTGGCGATGTGATTGCTGGCTTTGCTGGTGCAACAGCGGATGCTTTTACGTTATTTGAACGCTTCGAGGGGATGCTGGAAAAACATCATGGCAATTTAACGCGTGCAGCAGTAGAGATGGCTAAAGACTGGCGCACAGATAGAATGTTACGCAAACTAGAAGCCTTGCTGGCGATTGCAGACAGTAAAGATTCGCTGATTATTTCTGGAAATGGTGATGTGATTCAACCTGAACAGGACTTAATTGCCATCGGTTCTGGTGGCCCATTTGCGCAATCAGCCGCGCGGGCGTTATTAGACAATACCGAGTTAACAGCACGTGAGATTGTTGAAAAATCATTAAGCATTGCTGGTGATATTTGTATTTATACCAATCATAACCAAACCATTGAAGAGCTACCGTCAGAGGAAAAGAAGTAACATGAGTCAAATGACCCCTAAAGAAATCGTACACGAGCTTGATAAACACATTGTTGGGCAAAATGCTGCCAAAAGGGCGGTGGCGATTGCACTAAGAAACCGCTGGAGACGTTCACAAGTTTCAGAGAATTTACGTGCTGAAATCACCCCTAAAAACATCTTGATGATTGGCCCAACAGGCGTTGGTAAAACAGAAATAGCCCGCCGTTTAGCTAAGTTAGCAAGAGCACCGTTTATTAAAGTTGAAGCTACTAAGTTTACAGAAGTGGGCTATGTTGGCCGCGATGTCGACTCTATTATCCGCGATCTTGCCGATATCGCCGTGAAAATGATGCGTGAAGATGAAATGTCAAAAGTAAAGCGTCAAGCAGAAGATGAAGCAGAAGAGCGCGTACTTGATATTTTGTTACCCAGAGCTGAAGGTGCTGATTCGGACGATACAAGCGGTGACTCTACACGTCAGAAGTTTCGCAAAAAACTGCGCGAAGGCGACTTAAACGATAAAGAAATTGAGCTTGAAGTGAGTGCTCCCAGTGTTGGTGTGGAAATAATGGCGCCACCGGGCATGGAAGAAATGACAAACCAGCTGCAAGGCATGTTCCAAAATATGTCGAGCGACAAAAAGAAAAAGCGCAAAATGACTATTAAACACGCGCTTGAGGCATTGACTGAAGAAGCAGCAGGCAAACTGGTTAATGAAGAAGAGCTAAAACATAAGGCCATAGCCAATCTTGAACAAACGGGCATCGTGTTTTTAGACGAGCTAGATAAGGTCTGTAAACGGGGTGATAGTGGTGGTGCCGATGTGTCACGAGATGGTGTGCAACGCGATTTGTTACCTTTAGTTGAAGGCAGTACCGTTACTACAAAATACGGCGCGGTGAAAACAGACCATATACTGTTTATTGCGTCAGGTGCTTTTCATTTATCAAAACCATCGGACTTAATTCCAGAGCTACAAGGCCGATTTCCTATTCGTGTTGAGTTAGATGCGCTAGTAGCAGCCGATTTTGTGCGTATATTAACCGAACCGGATGCATCGCTAACAGAACAATACGTGGCTCTATTGGCGACTGAAAATGTTAACTTACAGTTCACCGAAGATGGCGTTGCGCGAATTGCTGAAATGGCGTGGCAAGTAAATGAAGGCACAGAAAATATTGGTGCGCGTCGCTTGCACACAATTCTAGAACGTTTATTGGATGAGGTATCGTTCAAAGCCCCTGCTGGCGAACAATTGAACGAAGTAGTTGACGCGTCTTATGTTGATACGCATTTGGCTGAGTTAGCGGCAGACGAAGACTTATCACGCTACATTTTATAGGTAATAAATGACCACAATTACAGATATAGCGCTCGATCAAAAGAGCAGAATGTTGTCCCTTAGTTTTGATGACGGACGGACGACAGACTTAAGTTGTGAGTACTTGCGCGTGCACTCGCCTTCGGCTGAAGTTCGTGGCCATGGGCCGGGGCAAGAAGTACTTCAAACGGGTAAAGAAAATGTCAACATAGTAGCCATTGAACCGGTAGGCAATTATGCAGTTAGATTGGTGTTTAGTGATGAACATGACACAGGGCTATACGCATGGAATTTTTTAATTGAACTCGCTGAAAATAAAGAAGCCTATTGGCAAGCATATTTAGAAAAGCTGGATGAAGCTGGTTATCAACGTAACGTATAAGTAGAAGGGTCTCATGGTAGATAAAACAACAACACACTTTGGTTTTACAGACGTTCCTGTTGACGAAAAAGTCGGTAAAGTTCGTGAAGTATTTGATTCGGTTGCACCGTCGTATGATGTGATGAATGACCTAATGTCGATGGGTGTGCACCGGCTTTGGAAACGATTTACTGTTGAGATAGCTAATATAAAACCGGGCCAGTTGGTATTAGATTTGGCCGGCGGTACGGGCGATTTATCATCATTATTTGCCAAACGCGTGGGCAAAAATGGCAAGGTCGTATTGGCAGATATCAATGAGGCAATGTTGCGAGTGGGTCGTGATCGAATGATCGATAAAGGCCATATCAACAATATTACATACAATTTGGCAAACGCTGAAAGCTTGCCGTATGCATCAAACCAATTTGATCGCGTTTGTATTGGCTTTGGCTTAAGAAACGTGACCGATAAAGATGCTGCTTTGCGTTCGATGTTTCGTGTGCTCAAGCCGGGCGGACGCTTATTGGTTTTGGAATTTTCAAAGCCTACCAATCCTATATTGGATAAAATCTATGATGTTTATTCGTTCAAATTATTACCAAAAATTGGCGAATTGATAGCAAAGGATGGTGAAAGCTATCAGTACCTCGCAGAATCTATTCGTATGCATCCAGACCAAGCTACATTAAAAGGGATGATGGAAGATGCCGGTTTTGAACGCTGCCAAGTGAATAACCTTACAGGCGGAATAGTTGCCGTTCATACAGGCTACAAGCTTTAATAAATGTCGTTGGTAACGCCTTTTTTAAAGCCTTTACAAATAGCCATTAATCGCTATTTAGAGCTTGATCCGGAAGCGCCAAAGCAATTGGCAATGATGCAAGACAAGGTCGTGTTATTGCATTTTCAGCCGTGGGACATTCAGCTGTTTGTTATGCTCACCGGCGATGGCATCGATTTGTTAGATGGCATGGACGGTGAAGCAGATACGACGATTTCAGGGTCACCCTTATCATTAGCGATGATGAACGTGCATGAGTCATCAACGTCCAGCTTATTTGCGGGTGATGTGACGATAGAAGGTGATTTAGAACTGGGAAATAAGTTTCAGGCCTTTATAAAAAATGTAGAAGTGGATTGGGAAGAACCGCTTTCACAACTAACAGGTGATGTGGTGGCAAACCAAGTAGGTCAACTGGCACAAAACGTTTCTAGTTGGTTGCAAGACGTATCAAAAACAAATGCGATGAACTTAGCTGAGTTTGCCCGTGAAGAAAAAAACTTTTTGCCATCTACGTTTGAAATAGAGCGTTTTAAAAAAGGTGTAGATGAGATTTGTTTTGCAACTGATATAGCAGAAGCTAAGATTCAACGATTAATAGCCCACCAACAAAATGAAAACCAGCTAGAAAAGGACGCAACGTGATACCTGTTAAAACTGCATTACGATTGATACGGATTCAACGCGTTCTGCTTCGTTATGGGTTAGACGAGTTTGTTTTTAATCTCCATTTATTTAGACCTTTACGTTATCTAACGTATTTGTCGCCCAGTTACTTATTGGGCAAACGTAAAGGCTCTCGTGGTGAACGGCTTCGTAAAGCGTTAGAAGACTTAGGCCCTATATTTGTAAAGTTTGGCCAAATTCTATCAACACGCCAAGACTTGTTACCGCCGGATATTGGCGAAGAGCTATCAAAACTTCAAGATAATGTCCCGCCTTTTGCGGATGAACTGGCGCGGAAACTTATTGAAACGTCTTTAGAAAAGTCGATTGAAGAGGTGTTTAGTGAGTTCTCAGCTAGCCCATTAGCATCTGCGTCTATAGCCCAGGTGCATACGGCAACGTTACTAACCGGTGAAGATGTGGTGGTTAAAGTGTTGCGTCCCGGCATCGGAAAAATTATCGATTCAGATGTAGCTGTGCTTTATACCTTGGCGGAGTTGGCCAATAAATATTGGGGTGAAGCTAAACGCCTAAAACCACTGGAAGTGGTACAAGAGTTTGATCACACGATACATGATGAATTAGATTTGGTTCGCGAAGCAGCTAACGCATCACAACTACGTCGTAATTTTGAAGGCTCAGACCAACTGTACGTGCCAGAAGTGTATTGGGATTACACGCGCCAAAACGTGATGGTGATGGAGCGCATCTACGGAACACCAATAGGCCGAATAGATGAGTTACGCGAAAGGGGTGTTGACTTAAAGCTATTGGCAGAACGCGGAGTGGAAATATTCTTTGCCCAAGTATTTCGCGATAACTTCTTCCATGCCGATATGCACCCGGGCAATATTTTTGCCTCAGACGAAGCCAAATACCTAGCGGTGGATTTTGGCATTATGGGCAGCGTTACAGTGGCAGACCAACGTTATTTAGCTGAAAACTTTTTGGCTTTTTTTCAACGTGATTATTATCGCGTGGCGCAACTGCATATTGAATCCGGTTGGGTACCCAAGCATACCCGCGTCGATGAGTTTGAAAGCGCTATTCGCGCGGTGTGTGAACCTATCTTTGAAAAGCCATTAAAAGAAATTTCCTACGGCCATTTACTACTTCGCCTTTTTCAAACGGCACGTCGTTTTGATATGGAAGTACAACCGCAGTTAGTGTTATTGCAAAAAACCTTACTTAATATAGAAGGGCTTGGCCGCCAACTGTATCCAGATTTAGATCTATGGCAAACCGCTAAACCTTACTTAGAAGACTGGTACAAGAAAACCGTTGGGCCTAAAGCAATATTCAGTAAGCTAAAAGAACATCTGCCCATCATGGGTGAGAAGCTGCCCGAACTACCAGAGATGATGTATCAAGTGCTTAGCGATGCAGCAAAAGGTGAGCTTGAAATAAAATGGAAATCCAAACAGCTGGAAGAAATAAAACAGCAAATGGCAAAGAATCACCGTAAAAACATCATGGCGATTTGCGGCGGTAGTATGCTAATTTCTGCCGCGATTATTTTAGGCTTAGATGGGTTCTCTCCACTCATGCTGGGTGATGCACCTATTGTCACGTGGGCACTTGGTGGTATCGGCGGGTTGTTACTTTTTAAATCGCTCGATTAGAGAATAACAATGACATTAATGCACACGCCCGTTTGTGATGTTGGCTCGCCAGCACCAGACTTTAACTTACAAGGTGTAGATGGCAAGCAATGGTCACGTAATGCTTGCGCGGGCGAAAATGGCTTAATGGTCATGTTTATTTGTAATCATTGCCCTTACGTTAAATCAATTCAACAACGCTTAGTAGAAGACGTTGCTGTGCTAAAGAAAAGCGGCATAGGCGTGGTAGCCATCATGTCGAATGATCCAAACGACTACCCTGAAGATTCGTTTGAGAACATGCAAGAAATCGTCAAAGAAAAACACTACAACTTCCCTTATTTAATAGACGAAACGCAGCGAGTCGCTAAAGCCTATGGTGCAATTTGTACGCCGGATTTTTTTGGCTATAACGCCAAATTGGAATTGCAATACCGTGGGCGGTTAGATGAAAGTGGTATGAATGCCGATGTGGGCAATGTAAAGAGGGATTTGGTTGAGGCGATGTTATTGGTTGCAGAAACAGGCAAAGGGCCGATCGAGCAGGTTGCTAGTATTGGGTGTTCTATTAAGTGGAAATAACTTTCGAGTTTGAACTTGCTAATTTATTTACTAATTTAGAAGCTTGATTCGGGTCCAGCTAAAAACATCTCTTCTTCGGAAGAAGACACACGTCCAAGTATTTTATTTCTATGTGGGTAACGTCCAAAGCGGTCTATGATAGTTTTGTGTTTTAATTCAAATGCTAAGTTGGCTTCATTCCCTAGAGCCGTATACAAATCCACAGCTACTTCATGAATAACCCTCGATTCACTATGCATAAAGGGTAAATAGAAAAAAGGGCGTTTAAGTTCTGATACGTCTTTATCTGCACCCAACCGTATTGCTTCTTGTGAGAGTGATAGGGCTAATGCGTCGCTAGTAAATGATAACGGGGTCTCTCTATATATATTTCTTGAAAATTGATCGAGCACGATAATTTCAGCTAAACGCCCTTCGGGTGTTTTTCGCCAATTGTAAAGCTCGCATTGAGCTGCTTTTGCGTGAATACCTGAGAACCTATCTATTATTGTTTGGTCAAATTGATTATCCTTCGACCACCATTGCGTTGGTTGTATTTCTTCAAACCAAAAATATAAAATTTTTTGATACATTTTTTCCTTCAATAGTATTTCGAATATGCCTAATTAAATTATAGGTTACAGACAAATTGAAATAATAGGTAATGGTGATGCAATACCTAAATGGTAAAGGTGTAACTCGGTTGGAAATGGGCTAAGCTATATCTTTAATATAGTAAGTAATTTTAGTTTTCTCTAATTAAGCAACAAAGAAAAACGCACATTAAATAGGACAGTAAAAATGGCAAGTAATGTAAACGCAATTGATCGACTAAAGTCAGAACCAATGAATGTTGGCCAGTGGGTCATTGTTGCTATATGCATCGGCACATTGGCTTTGGATGGCTATGATGTTTTATCTATCGCCTTTGCTGCCCCAGGTATTACTCAGGAGTGGGGCTTATCCAAAGCCGTCCTTGGAATTGTGTTGTCCATAGAATTAGCTGGTATGGCCGGGGGAGCGATTTTTCTTGGATCATTGGCGGATAGTCATGGACGGCGTTTTATCATGTTATCAGGGATCACGGTTGTTACGCTTGGTATGTTCGTTGCTGGTATTGCGCCAAATATCTACGTACTGGGTGCGGCTCGTTTAGTTACTGGTGTAGGTATAGGCGGCATTATGGCAACAGCAACGGCGACATGCTCGGATTTTTGTAATGATAAAAACCGAGTTATGTCGGTCTCTCTCGTTGCGGGTGGGTTTCCATTCGGTATTTACCTTGGTGCAAGCTTTCTTGCGCCTTTACTTAAACAGTATGATTGGCGTATTACCTTTTATCTGGGTACTTTTTTGAGTTTTTTGTTTATCCCGCTGGTTTATTTTTATGTCCCAGAAACCATTTCATTTTTGAACCGTAAGCGCCCAGCTGGCGCTCTGGAAAAGATACAAAAAACCATGCGTCGCTTGGGGCATACACCGCCTGAAGCATTACCAATAGTTGCTGAGCAAGAGGTGGAAGTTGTTGGGGTCAAAAGTTTGTTTGGTCCGAACTTGCGGTATATCACTTTGTTATTATGCTTTGCATATTTCGCCAATGTTATGACGTACTATTACTTTGTAAAGTGGCTGCCAACGGCTGTTACGGATTTAGGCTATACGGCATCTCAAGCTGCTGAAGTTCTAGGTGTTGCCAGTTTAGGCGGCGTCCTTGGTTCCATGGGGATAAGCTTATGCGCTCGATTTATACCCATTAGATCGTTGATGTTTGTGAGCCTTATGCTGACAGCTGTAGGCGTGGCTCTATTTCCACACTTTACGGACAGTATGGCAAATATGAAAATGATAGGCTTCTTTGCTGGCACTTTCGTTATGGCAGCTATTTCAGGTTTTTTTGGACTGTTTTCAAGCAGCTTTCCTTCGTCGGTTTTAGGCTCAGGTTCAGGTATGGTGCTTGGTATTGGTCGTGGCGGCGCTGTGATTGGCCCGATGATTCCTGGTTTTTTATTTGCAGCAGGCCTGGCCTTTGAAAATGTCGCTCTGATTATGGCGTCAGGTTCCTTTTTGGCCGGTATGGCGGTTATCTTTTTGCATAAGAAAAAGAAACCGGTTAGATCAACTGAGAGTTTTTAGGCGGGCTATTTAATAATAGGTCTAAGGTCTTCAATCTTATCGAATAGCTGCCATATGTAATCACGAGTTCCATTTTCTCGGTGTGGGTGTAAATCAGCTAGTGCGGGATCGTTACAGTAGCTATCGAATGCCTCTTTTGATGCCCACTCCACGAGTATAAAGACTTGGCGCGGGGACATGTCTCCTGCAATAGATTCTCTATATTTGCCTAATGATATAACCCGCCCACTGTGATTTTTAACTTCTTTAACGGAGCGTTTGGCGTAGGCAAGGTATTCTTCTTTGTTAGCGATGTTGAATAAATTAAGTGCAAAGACTGGATTGGACATGTTGTTTTTCCTTTGTAGGGATTTTAAAAAAACTTAGTCTTGTTCATAAGTCACACGTTGAAGTGTGCTGGTATCTACGTGTTCAAAATCTTTTCCGTAAATATGTAGTGATGTCACTTCGCGATAACTTAATTCATCGGCTTTGACCTCCATTTTCATTTGAAAAGCGTTTGTTTTGGCTTTCTCAAGCATAAAAGGAGATTGAACTATCCCATAACTGTCGCTGCCAGCGGTGGCTTTTACATCAAAAATAGTTTTGTCATCAACCGTTTCACTTGTGCCGCCAGCTAGTAAGCAAACACCTCGTGGAATAGTCAATGAATGCATAATATTGCCTGTTTCAGGCTCATAGAGCCAATGGCCTATTTGGCCATGAAAAATGTGCCCGCTTTCAATTTTAATAACAACATGGTGGTATTTTATGGCGACTAGTATTTGTTCTTCAGCATTTTCTGTGATGCCGGCCGTCGTAAAAACAAGGGTGTTTGTAAAAGGACTTTTATCTGGGTTTGCGTCTGCATCAGGTGCTATATCTAAACCGATATTGCCGGACCATTTACCTAGTAATTGAGCTAAGGGGCCGTAATCTACGCCATCTATTTGGGTGTTCATGTCGTTGTTCCTTATTGTAGTTAACGATATAGCCAGCCTTTTAACAAACGAGTCACCATTGGCATCACGAGGTAAGTCATCAGCAATACTTGGCCTGTCACCATCACTGCTAGCTTTAAAGCGAGCGGAAGGACGTTCAGCCACTGCCCAAAGGCTAAATTGATACTGAATAACAAACTAAAGACGACAACAATCAGTACAAGTGCCATTTTATGCCGGTTGGGTGCAGCGTGGCTGGGTATTTCAGGCAGGGTGAACCAAAATTCTAAGCCGGACACTTTTTTTATTTTGGTACAGCCATCAATGAGTTCTTTTTCATCAAGCTCATCTAAAAACTGTTGTCGTTGAGATGATTCTTCCCAGTTTTTTTGGTGTTCATAACTGCTAAAGCCAACGATGAGTACGTATTCACCACTTGTTTTATCAGATGGTTTTAATACATGTACGCCTTGGTGGCCAGGAAACCCCATGGCGACTTCGGCAATGCGGTGTAACCAATCTTCGTATTTTTTTTCTGCCCCCGCTTTTACCTTGCGGGCAATCGAAACGGTGACAGCAGTGTTTGAAGAAAGAGCCATGTGTCTACGATATTCGTTCCCAAATGCTTAGCTGACTAAAGCTGTGTTGGAATTTACGGCTGGTGTCACGAATCACAAACGGCACATCGGTCGGTTCATTAATAAGTTTGAAGTGTTTGCTTAAGTGTTCTTTAAGGCCATCAAGTGTAGAGAATGGTTCGCCATCTTTACGGATGCCACCAAGCCAATTTTCTTTTGGTGTGAACTCTTCTAGCCATGTATAAGGTGATGCAATGGCTAATACGCCACCAATGTTGATTCTATGACGAATATCGTCTAGAAAAACGGCAGGGGTGCGTAACCGGTCAATTAGGTTGATGGCGAGGACTAAATCGTAGTCGGTAAACTGCGGCTTTAGGTTGGTAGCATCACCTTGGAAAAACTCGATGTTTTCTTTGTTTTTTTCTAAGCCTAACGATTCTAGTTGTTGTTCGTGATACGAGACAATCTCACCTTCTTCAACCAATTCGTAATGGATGTTTCCCTTTTGTTGCATTTGGTGAGCAATACGAATAAACCGCGCAGAAAAATCAATCCCCGTTACGTGATCAAAGTGTTGTGCCAATTCAAATGATGCGCGACCAACGGCGCAACCTAAATCAAATGCTCGGGTTGTAGGTTTATTTTGTAAGGCTTCCATACACAGGCGTGCGCAATGGGCGGATAAATCTTCTACATCAAAATAGCTTGGGCCATAATGAAAGTGGCAATATTGTGAGACGGCGGTGTCAGTTTCGTACATAGCAGTTGGTTTTTCCATAGGTTGATCGGATTCAACATAGCGGAAGCCCGCGTGTTGATAAAAGTGGCGCCTAAAGGCATAGCGTGCGTGTTTAGTGGCTTCATTACCGGTGGAGATCCAGCAGCCACCTTTGATAAGGTTGTGTCGCGTATCAAATGTAGGTGTTGAAAAATCGTCGTATAACGGGTGAACTTCAAAGCCATCAAACCCACTGATGGGTGTTTCCGTCCATTGCCACGCGTTGCCGATTAAGTCGTGAAATTCACCAAATGCAAAATGATCGACAGGGCAAGCGGAGGCCCAGTGCTCAAGATTGATATTGCCTGGTGCTTGTTCCCATTCGGGCTGGTCGGGAATGTCATGCAATTGGTGAAGGTGGTGCCACTGTTCTTCGGTCGGCAAACGAATCGATTTGCCCGTTTTATCGCTTAACCAGTTGCAAAAAGCCTTAGCTTCAAGGTAATTAACCTCGGCCGGCCAATTCCATGGCATCGCCTGTTCTTCCAATAAGGTACGTAGTACGTAATGATCTTCTTTTTTAACCCAAAACAGAGGATGTTCAGGTTTTTTGTATTGAACCCATTTCCAACCTTCATCAGTCCAATATTTTTTTTGATGATAGCCATTATCTTTAATAAAGCTTAGAAATTCGCCATTTGAGACCAAGTATTTACTGGCAGAAAAAGGCTCAACTTCTGCGGATCTTTCGCCGTATTCATTATCCCAACCATAGGTGGCGTGGTTTTTGTTTTTCCCCAACGTAACCAACCCTTTTTCAACGGTTAACAGTTGATTATTTGGTGCGTCGCCTACATGAGGGCACACGTTCCAAGTAGTGTGTGGTTGTAGGTGCTCAAGTGGCATTTGGCGAATAATGGCCGATGACGTTTCAATGTGGATACGTTGGTGTTCAATGCCCATTAGAATAGGCCAAAAAGGGCTTTCCCAAGTAATGGGTAATTCTAAAGGTGTAGAGCTTATCAGTGAATCTATGAGTTCGAGGACGGTTTTTCTATAGACGCGTACTTCGTGAATGCTGGGCCAGTCATAGTTAGATTCATTTAAGTCATCCCAAGACATTTCATCAACGCCCACAGCAAAAATAGATTCAAAACGGGGATTAACGCGTTGTTTGATTAATGAGGCCAGCGTCAGTTTATTAATAAAAAACGTTGATGTATGGCCAAAATAAAAAACCAATGGGTGTCGTAAACTTTCGGGTCTTAAATAAAAAGCATCGTCGCTTTTAAAAACATCATAGAGCTGCTCTTCTAGCTCAAATGTTTGGTGAAGGTAGGTGCGAATCTCCTCACGTTTTAATTCTGCAGTACCCGTATTTAATAAGACAGTACGCGTATTTTTAGGGCTATTTACATTTTCGCTTATAACGGAAGACATCGTATTTTTATATTTTTATATTGTTATTTTGGTTAGTCTACTAACGGACCCTAATAAAAACAAAGTTATTGCATAATTAAATTGACTTTTATCACCCATAAATAACAGAAGGTAGCCAAGTGGCTAAATTAGGCCAAGCAGCTAATACGCCTAACAGTAACAGCTGAATCAGAATAAAAGGAATAACGCCCCGGTAAATTTGACTGGTTTTAATTGAGGCGGGTGCAACACCACGTAAATAAAATAAGGCGAACCCAAACGGTGGTGTTAGGAATGATGTTTGTAAGTTCAAGGCAATCATAATACCGAGCCAAACGGGGTCAATGCCCATGGCTAATAATATGGGGGCCACTATTGGTACAACAACGAATGTTATTTCTATAAAATCAAGCACGAACCCCAGCAAAAACATCACAAGCATAACCACGAGCATAGCGCCAAATACACCACCGGGGAGGTCGGATAGCAATTCTTCTATTAGTTCGTCACCGCCGAAGCCTCTGAAAACAAGTGAAAAAAGTGAAGCCCCAATCAGGATAAAGAACACCATGCTGGTCACTTGAGTTGTGCTTTGGCAAACGTTTTTTAGTTGCGTTACATTTAGCCGCTTTTTAACAAGCGCAAGTAATGTTGCGCCAACAGCCCCAACGGATGCTGCTTCGGTTGGTGTTGCAACGCCACCGATGATGGAACCGAGTACGGCCATGATTAAAAGTAGTGGCGGGAACAGACCTTTTAATAAATCTAATAATAATGATTGATCGTTAGATTGTTTAGGCCGAGGAGGGCATGCAGCTGGTTTAAAAAAAGCAATACCAGCAAGGTATAGCATATAAAGCGTGACCAAGATTAACCCGGGGATTAACGCGCCAGCAAATAGGTCGCCAACGGATACTGTTTCGGGTGAAAAAATACCCATATCAAGTTGCGCTTGTTGGTAAGCGGATGAAATAACATCACCCAATAGAACGAGCACAATTGATGGCGGGATAATTTGGCCTAATGTTCCAGAGGCACAAATAGTGCCGCAAGCCAGTGCAGGGTCATAATTTCGTTTTAGCATAGTGGGTAACGATAAAAGGCCCATTGTGACAACAGTTGCGCCCACAATGCCGGTACTTGCGGCCATTAACATACCGACCAATATTACCGAAAAACCAAGCCCTCCAGGTAAGCTCCCAAACAGTTTGGACATGTTTTCTAGCAAGTCTTCGGCGACATTGGATTTTTCCAGCATAACGCCCATAAACACAAATAAAGGCACAGCGATTAAGGTGTCATTTTCTATAATGCCGAATAAGCGGTTAGGCAGCGCTTCTAAAAAAGACTCGTCAAATGTGCCGATATATTGCCCCGCAAAAGCGAACGCAAGTGCAGTGCCCGCTAGGCTGATGGCGACAGGGTAACCCATTAATAGAACGATGAAAACGGCACCGAACATCCATAAAGCAATACTACTTTCCATGGGGTTTATCCAAAAGCTTGTCGATTGATTTTAGCGCTTCAGAGAGCCCTTGTAGTAGCAACAAAAAGGCCATGCCGGGAATGAGCGACTTCAGTAAAAACACCCCGTCAAGCCCGCCCGCTTCTCTTGAACCTTCGTAATAAGACCAAGAGCTGGACACGTAATCCCTGCTAATATAAATGATAAAAATGCAGACAGGTAACAGTAAGAAAACTGAGCCTAGTATGCTAACAATCGCTTGGCCCTTTTCGCTTAGACGTTGGTAAACGATATCGACACGCACATGACCGTTGATTTTAAGGGTATGGGCAATGGCCAACATAAACACAAAGGCGTGCATGTAAGTAATGGATTCTTGGATGGCAATTGAGCCTATATTAAAAGCGTAGCGACAGACCACGATGCCAAACATGGTAACGACCATTAAAGCCGTTAACCAAGAAACAGCCGATGAAATGGCGTGATTGGTCCGGTCGATGAAGTGGATGATGCGCTTTAGCATTGAAGGTAGGTGTTACGTAAATAAGATATATTACAGCGTGTTGTCAACCGAATACAGACCTATGCGTTAGTATGGTTATAAAGTTAGGAAATGGTTAGAAGAAATGGGTGACTGGGGGGCTTTTGGACACATCACGTGAGTTGGATATCTTTCTAGCGAGTGTTGAAAAAAAGGCGTACTGTCATGCAGAGTTTGCAACAAAACAGCCTGAAGAGGCATTGGATATTGTCCAAGAAACGATGTTGGCCTTCGCTAGTCGTTATGCCGATAAGCCCAAAGGTGACTGGCCTGCGTTATTTCATCGAATTTTACAGAATCAGATTCGTGATTGGTATCGGCGATCAACGGTTCGATCAAAATGGCGTAGTTGGTTCGGTGGGGATGCAGACGAGCATCAACATCAACTACAAAACCAGCCCGCAAAAGCGAGTGTAGAGCCCCTTAAGCAATTGTCCGCTTCAGACATTGGAGAGGGTTTAGTGAATGCGTTAAAGCAACTGCCAGATAGGCAGCAACAAGCTTTTTTATTACGCGTTTGGGAAGGATTTTCGGTAAAGGAAACAGCAGAAGCAATGAGTTGTTCAGATGGCAGTGTAAAGACGCATTTAAGTAGAGCAAATGCACGTATGAAAGAGTTGTTGGAGGATTATTAGATGAATTCAGACGAAATGAATGAAACGATTAAAAAAACGTTAGTTGAACGCGAAAATAATGTGCCGGCACTTATTCAAAGTGTTTTAACACAGGCTCGCTATTCTGCTGTTAATGCAGCAAAGCCAGTTCGCAAATCATATTCATCTTGGCTATGGAGTGGAGCGGCATCACTAGCATCAATAACGTTAGTGGTTGTGTTGTGGCAGCCTATGTTGATTGGTTCAGGCACAGAAAATGCGTTATTCGACGATATTGATTTATTAGCAGCTGAGGAAGAGCTGGGCTTTTATGAGGACCTTGAGTTTATCGCTTGGGTTGATGAGATGGAACAGTCAGGATGAAAAGCAGTCACGCTAGGGTCATTATTTTAATGGGAATATTTTTATTGCCATTCAGCGGCTTGGCTGAAGACATGCCTAGCATGGCGTTGCTAGAGTTTCTTGCTGAAGATGATGTGGATGAATCATTACTTGACCGTTCGGAAGCAATGCAACTTGAGGTTAATGATAAGAATTTAATGGATGCTGATGAAACTATAGCAGCAGATTTTGGAGAAGAAAGATGAGGTTTAATTTAACGGTATTACTATTGTTTAGTTTCATGTTTTGTATGGCAAACGCCTTTGCGGCTAAATCGGTTAATTGGGAAAGGTTGTCTGCTGAGACGCAAGATATTCTCAAGCCTTATGAGAATAAATGGGATACGTTGACTGAGCAAAAACAAAAACGCTTAATTAAAGGGGCTGAGCGTTGGGTCGGCATGTCGCCTGAGCAAAAGTCTCGAGCAAAAAAACGCTTTGATAAATGGAAGGCACTGACGCCCGATAAAAAAGCCAAATTGCGTCAAAAGTTCAAAAAATATCAATCGTTGCCAGCTGGGAAAAAAAAGGCGTTCCGACAACGCGCAAAGTGGTTTAAAAACTTACCACCGGAAAAGCGCCAAACATTAAGAAAAAAATGGAAAAGCCGTCAGGCTAGACAATAGTTTTGAGGTGAGTTGCGTCGTGCTATTAGGACGTTTTTCATAGCTTCAGGGTTCTTTAAATGCGTCATTTCGCCTTCTTTAGGAAAATGCACATCTCGTAAGCGAGACAGCCAAAACCTAAAGGCTGCTGCTCTAATGACCGCTGGCCAGTATTTAATTTCATTATCTGTGAAGGGGCGAACGGCTTGATACGCAGTAATTAAGGCATCAAACTTATTGGTATCTAATAAGCTGTTTTCTCCTATGCACCAGTCATTGGCTGCAACAGCAATGTCATACATTAAGTAATCGTTGCAGGCGTAATAAAAATCGATAATACCAGACAGTTTATCGCCAGAAAAAAGTGCATTATCTCTGAATAAATCTGCGTGGATAATGCCTGTTGGTATGGGCAGACTGTTGTAATCTAACTGTGCATTAAGTTCATCTTTTATGAGTGCTGATGATTCATCATCAACCAGGGGCATCAGCAGTTCAGCTGCTTGTTGTCGCCAGACATGGCCTCGGCTATTTTCCCTATGTAAGCTAAGTTCTTGTACGGCTAAGTGAAGTTTGGCTAATGCATCGCCGAGCGTGGCGCATTGGTTGTCATTTGGGTGCTCGATATCACCCCCTGCTAGTTTTTCGACGATGGCAGCAGGCTTGCCATTTAATGTATTTAAAAAATTGTTGCTTTGGTCTGAAACAGGGCGAGCACTTGGAACGCCGCTAGTTGAAACGCAGTTCATAATTTTTAGGAAGTAGGGAAGTTCTTCCGCTTTAAGTTCTTCAAATAAGGTTAAAACGTATTCGCCCTGTGTTGTGGTGACGAAATAATTTGTATTTTCAATGCCGGAGCTAATGCCCTGAAAGTCTAATAGCTCACCGATCGAATATTGTTTTAAGTACGTAACAAGTTGGCCGTGTTGAACGGCGGTATAAACAGACATTTAAAATAGAACCTTTCGTTCTACCAGCTAAATAGCAGCCATTGTGGAATCCTCATGCCTCTTTGAAGATCAGACTGGCGTGTTTCTAAATCGCCGTCACCATCGGTATCAATCATGTAGTAGGCAGGTGCGTTTTTTGGTGAAATTTTGACCATGTATACACTGCCATTAACGCTGTATTCGGTAATGGTTTCTTTTTGTTCGCGGGTGATCGTAATGTCGGGCGCCATGTCTTCACCGCTAACTATTTGAGACGGTATTTCTGGTGGTTCTGGCACGATGGCTGGTTGAGTCCCATCAGCGTGAGCATTTGAAAGCAAGCAGCTTGTCAGCATAATGAATAGAGGCAATAATCGGCGCATGGTGTTTCCTTTAATAATTAGGCAGGTGGTTTAATTATGACATTAACATGAGGTGGTTGTACAACCTCGAGGGGCGTTAAAGTTCCAATAAGACCTCTTCCTCTTCCGCAGAAGGTTGGAAGCCACGGTGTTCGTAAAAATCAAAGATAACATCTAATACTTCTTCGGGGGTTTCGCAAATCTGCATCAAATCAAGGTCGCTTTCTGCAATAGTACCATTGGTGACCAGCGTGTTTTTAAACCAATCTAATAAGCCACTCCAGAATTCTTTATTAACTAGAATAATAGGGATTTTGCGTGATTTACCCGTTTGAACAAGGGTCAGGATTTCGGCTAACTCGTCCAACGTTCCAAACCCGCCAGGTAATACAACATAAGCAGAGGCGTATTTTACAAACATCACTTTGCGCGCAAAAAAATGTCGAAAGTTTAAACTAATGTCTTGATAGGGATTGGTGTGTTGTTCATGTGGGAGTTGAATATTTAAACCAATGCTGGATGACGAGCCTTTAAACGCGCCTTTGTTGGCGGCTTCCATAATGCCAGGACCACCACCACTAATAACAGAGAAACCGGCGTCCGATAATGCGAGTGAAATGGCTTCAGCACGTTGATAATCTGGGTGGTCTTCTTTTAAGCGCGCAGATCCGTATACGCTAACGGCAGGGCGGACGTGTGATAGTTGCTCAAATCCTTCAACAAATTCCGCGACTATTTGGAATATCTTCCATGCTTCTCGTCTTTGTTTGCTCATTTGTTTCCCCTCAACTATGAATATCATGTTCGACTAGATTAACAGTATAAAGCTAAACGGCCGAATTTATATCGTTCGTGTGAAACGTATCCCCCTTGGGTATAATCCAGACATCATATAAAACCGGTTTTTATCCATGACTGAAAAAACGCTAGTACTTGTTGATGGTTCATCGTACTTATTTCGTGCCTATCATGCGTTACCTTTGCTGACCAATTCCAAAGGTGAATATACCAACGCCATTTTGGGTGTGACGAACATGTTGAAAAAGCTAGTTGACACCTACTCAGATGCTTATTTTGGTGTGATTTTCGATGCCCCAGGTAAAACATTTCGTAATGATATGTATCCAGAATACAAGGCTAACAGAGCATCAATGCCGGAAGAACTTCGTGAACAAATAAAACCATTGCATGAGCTAATTAAAGCGATGGGGCTACCTTTAGTGATGGAGTCTGGCGTTGAAGCAGATGATGTTATTGGAACGTTAGCGACGCAAGCAGAATTGAATGGTTTAAACGTGATTATTTCAACGGGTGACAAAGATATTGCGCAGTTGGTCACTGAGAAAATAGCCTTAATTAATACCATGAATAATCAATGGTTGGATGTAGCAGGAGTGCAAGAGAAGTTTGGCGTGCCGCCTGAAAGAATAATTGATTACTTGGCGTTGATGGGTGATACGTCCGACAATATTCCGGGTGTGCCGAAAGTGGGGCCAAAAACAGCAGCAAAGTGGCTTAATCAGTTTGGTACGTTGGACGATATTATTGCCAGAGCGGATGAAGTAAAAGGCAAAGTAGGGGAGAGTTTGCGGGAGCATTTGCACGCCATCCCTTTATCTAAAGACCTCGTGACGATACGCTGTGATGTGCCACTAAATGAAGCGCCTGAAGACTTGTTAAGAACAAAGCCTGATGCGGATAAATTATTTGAACTGGTTAGTCATTATGAGCTTGGTACGTGGCTTAAGCAATTAAACGGTGGGGAATCAAAGCGAAAATCTATTGAGGTACCGTTGGAAGACGAAGACTTTCCGGAAGCGATTGAATTAACGGTAGATACTGTGCTTGATGAGGCAGGTTTTAATCGTTGGCTGGAAAAGCTATCAACCGCAGCTGTGTTCGCTTTTGATACAGAAACAACAGATTTAGATTACACAAAAGCATTGGTTGTTGGTGTTTCATTTTCAGTTGAAGAGGGTCATGCAGCCTACGTGCCGCTTGCGCATAATTACCCGGGTGTGCCGGAACAGCTTTCTAGACAATGGGTGCTGGACAAATTGAAACCATTATTAGAGTCTGAAAGTGTAATTAAAATCGGTCAACATCTTAAATATGATGCGAACGTGTTGGCAAATCATGACATAAAGATGTTTGGTATTGGTCACGACACAATGCTTGAATCGTATGTGCTGAATAGCACGGCAACTCGCCATAATATGGATGCGTTAGCCGAAAAGTACCTGGGTCAAAAAACTATTCATTACGAAGAGGTGGCTGGCAAAGGGGCAAAGCAAATTGGCTTTGACCAAGTGGCCATTGAAATTGCAGCGCCTTATGCAGCTGAAGATGCTGATATCACCTTACGTTTACATCATCAGCTTTTTTCTAAGTTGGAAAAGACAGATACCTTAAAAAAGGTCTATCAAGAGATAGAAATGCCGCTAGTGCCAGTATTGGCGAGAATGGAACAAACGGGTGTATTAGTGGATGCGCAGATGTTGTTATTGCAAAGCGGGGAGCTGACCACAAAAATAACGGCATTAGAAACGCAGGCGCATGATGTGGCCGGGCAACCATTTAATCTAGGGTCGCCGAAGCAAATACAAGAGATTCTATACGATAAATTAGGCTTGCCAATACTGAAAAAAACACCAAAAGGCCAGCCGTCTACCGCTGAAAATGTGTTGCAAGATCTGGCTGCCGATTTTCCATTGCCTCGCTTGATTCTTGAGCATCGTAGTTTAAGTAAGCTCCGTTCAACCTATACCGATAAGTTACCTAAGCAAGTAAATCCCGTAACAGGTCGAGTGCATACGTCTTATCATCAAGCCGTTGCAGCGACAGGGCGACTATCATCGTCAGATCCAAATTTGCAAAATATTCCAGTCAGAAGTGAAGAAGGTAGGCGTATCCGCCAAGCGTTTGTAGCAGATCCTGGTTACACAGTGTTGGCAGCTGATTACTCACAAATTGAGCTGCGTATTATGGCGCATTTATCTCAAGATGCAGGTTTGTTGCAAGCATTTAAAGATGGGTTAGATGTACATAAAGCGACCGCAGCAGAAGTATTTGGTGTGGGGCTTGATCAGGTAGAAAGTCATCAGCGACGCTCAGCTAAAGCGATTAACTTTGGTCTTATTTATGGGATGTCGGCATTTGGGTTGGCTAAACAATTAGATATTGATAGAGGCGCTGCGCAAGGGTATATCAATTTATATTTCGAACGTTACCCCGGTGTAAAACAATACATGGATGAAACGCGTGAATTGGCGCGCGAACAGGGATTTGTTGAAACCTTATTTGGGCGGCGACTATATTTACCTGATATTAATGCAAAAAATGGCCAACGCAGGCAATACGCAGAAAGAACCGCTATCAACGCGCCAATGCAGGGTACGGCAGCTGATATTATTAAACTAGCGATGTTAGCGGTAGATGATTGGTTGCAAACAGATCAGCCTGAAGTGAAAATGGTAATGCAGGTACATGATGAGTTGGTTTTTGAAGTAGAAAACAAGTGTCTCGATGAGATGGCTCGCATTATTCAACAAAAGATGAGTGGCGCAGCTAGTTTGGATGTGCCATTAGTTGTGGATATAGGCACGGGTAAGAATTGGGATGAGGCACATTAATGGTAGAAACTAACAGACATAAAAAAAGCCGCAGATTTGCGGCTTTTTTTATACTTTGGATTGTTTAGCTAGTTTGTTTTTTTCTTTTATTTGCGAACATGCCTAATAAACCCAGCCCTAGCAATGCAAAGGGTGTTGGTTCAGGAACCTGTCCTAATAAAGGGTCAACTTGAATCCAGTCGTTATTACAGCCCATTGTCCAATGAGCCATAAAAGGTTGGTTCAATAGGTTAGGGTCCAGTGAGCCAACAGAAATTCTAGCTTCCATAAACCAGTGGTCGCCGCCTAGTCCGCCAATATCAAAATCTACTTTTGAGAAGGCAAAGTCGCCATCGTCAATCTTGGTGCCAGCTTCTATGGAGGTAGGGTGTGCCTTTGCGTAATCAGTTGTTGGGTTGGCGTTGTGAACGTCAGGTGCGTCCCATATTCCAAGGTTCCATTCTGATACTGAATACACATCACCGGCATCACCGATGCCTGAGCTTGAATGTTCTCCACTATCGCCGCGAGTGACAATACCGTATTCAAATGTTCCGTCTAAGCCGAAATCGATACCGATGTCACCCCAGCGCCAGCCGGCGGCATTTGGGTCTCTGCCTGTAATAACAGCAACATAAATATTAGAGCTGTCGGTACTAACATAAATGGCTTCTGCATCGTATGCTTGGCCACCATAGCCAGGGTTTAGGTAACTTGTTCCCACGGCAGTATCTTCAACATCGTACTTAGTTGAAGAGCTGATGGGTGTCCAATCAGCGGCGCTACCGCTGCCAGCAGGGTTGATCCAATCGGTCCAATTGCCATCAACAACAATGCTTGAATGTGCGTTTGAGGCAGCAATTAAAGTTAATGCGCCAATTAATGTCTTGTTAAAGGTCATGTTTTCTCCAAAAATTAGTGACCCCCTTCTCTCTGAAGGTATTTAAAGCATTTAGTATGCCAAGATCATAACTAGCTGTTTTTAAAAACTTTTTTTGCAATTATATTGCGACGCATTATGAATATGTAAAAAAAACGGACAAAAAAAGCGGCTAGAAGCCGCTTTTTAGAATATTAATTATAAATAGTATTATTCGATAAGAGCAGGCGCTTCTTCAAGCATATTTTTTAGGTTGTCTAGCCCTGCGCGGTATACGCCGCTAACACCTTTTTTAACATCAGCCGCTGGTGCGTCGCCAATAGTATTAAAGTTACCCATCCAAATAACTGAAGAACCACCGTTACCGTTATCACGCACAGCAAACCAAGAAATGTAGTTTTCTATAGGCAGAACAGATGGGTCTACTTGGGTGATTTTGTAAGTAAAGTTTTTATGCTCATCGTTAAAACGAACGAGCTCTTCTGTGATAGTTGGGCCGCCTAAATCCAGCACGCGAATGCTACCGGGTTGGTTGCCATTAGTGTTGGTCGAACCAACAAAGGCAGGGTGCCAGCTTTGGATATTTCCAAAGTCTTTTGATGCCGCCCAAACAGCAGCTGGGCTAGCAGCAATCTCTGTTTTTTCTGTCAATGCTACTTCGGCAGCTTGTGCAAAGCTAAAGGCTGATGCCATTAACAGAGCAGATAGTAAACGGAATATGTTAGTCATTTTTTATCCTCAGGTTTTATATTTTATTTTTAAATATGCAATTAAACGCTGCATCTGGATATAGTGGCATATACAGTCATATATCAAAAATCTTGTATTTAAAGAAAAGTTGAACTTTTTATGAAAGTTTTTATCTTATTACTGTGTCTTTATAGACATGCTTGCTCTAACCCCCCTCCCCTTGAGCAAGTTTTCAGCTGTCTACAGTTGAAACTACTTAGCCCTAGCTTTGCTAGGGCTTTTTTTATGCTTCAACGTTGAGATGCTGGTCCAGCCAATCATGCAGCGGGTCTACGCCTTCCTTTTTTAAGGAAGAAAATAATTCTATTTGTACGTTTGTTGCTACGTTTTGGAGGGATTTTTGCGCCGCGAATAACGTTTTCTTGGCACTGTTTCTGTTAAGTTTGTCTGATTTTGTGAGCGCAACAAATACATCTAAGTCTAAGTGGCTGGCATACTCAATCATTTGCAGGTCACGTTCACCCAATGAGCGTCGTATATCTACAAGTAAGACAAGGCCATTAAGTGCTTTTCTTTTTTCCAAGTACCGTTCAAGTTCTTGTTGCCATTTTAATTGAACGGCAATCGGTACTTTTGCATAACCGTATCCTGGTAAATCAACTAAGCAACGCTTTTCATCCAATTTAAAGTAGACAAGCTGTTGGGTTCTGCCCGGTGTTTTGCTGGTTCTTGCAAGACTTTTTTGGTTGGTTAGCGTGTTGATTGCGCTTGATTTACCGGCATTTGAACGCCCAGCAAAAGCAACTTCATGTTCTACACCTCGAGGCGTAGTTTTTAGATTAGGCGCGTTCAGCAAGTATTCAGCGCGGTGATATAGTTTGTTCATTAAAGCCGTTGATACTAATATAATGGTTGATTATTGTACCGGAATGCCTTGTTTTAGTATGCTGGGTCGTAAAAAAAGTCTAAACATCAATGTGTGTTTATTGTAAAATCAAAGGGTAAGAGCTAAACTATCAATTGAAGATAATAATTGGATACGAGAATGAACAAAATTTTATTAATAATTTCTGCATTAATGTTACTTGCGTCAACACAAGTTATTGCGGCAGATGCGGCGGCAGGTAAAGTGAAATCTGCACAATGTGCAGCTTGTCATGGTGCTAATGGTATAAGCCCAATGGGCATTTATCCAAACTTAGCAGGCCAAAAAGAACAATATACTATCAAGCAAATGAAAGACTTCAAATCAGGTGCTCGTAAAGACCCAACAATGCAAGCAATGGTGGCTGCATTATCCGATGAAGATATTGCAAACCTTGCTGCTTTTTATGCAAGCATAAAATAATTTAGGGCTTAAAATGAAAACAAGTGTGTTGTTAGTTGCTGCTGTGATGTTGGTGTTGTCAGCAAATGCATTTTCTCAGGGTGATATTGAAGCAGGGCGTTCAAAAGCAGCAGTTTGTGCGGGTTGCCATGGACAAAATGGTAATAGCACGAACCCCGTTTGGCCAAAACTGGCAGGACAGCATGCGTTTTACATTGAAAAAGAGTTACGTGATTTTCAAAATAAGAAACGTTTAGACCCTACAATGGCACCAATGGTGGCAGGATTAACTGCGGTTGATATTGAGAATATTGCTGCCTATTTTGCAAGTCTTTCATCTACGGTGGAAGCCGCCAGTGCAGATAAAATCAAGCTAGGTGAAAAGCTGTATAAGGCAGGCAAAGCAGATAACGGCCTTCCAGCTTGTATTGCATGCCATGGCCCTAATGGTGCAGGTAGCGCGCCAGCACGTTTTCCTCGTATAGGGGGGCAGCATGCTGCGTATCTAGCTAAAGCGTTAAAAGATTTTAAATCAGAGTCACGTGATAACGATCATCAAGCGATGATGCGCGATATTGCTGGACGAATGACAAATAAAGAAATTGAGGCAGTTGCTTCTTATATTTCAGGACTGCACTAACGTTATCTTGTTTTGTGAAAAGGGCAACTTTGTTGCCCTTTTTTATTTTTAGAGTATGAGCGACTTAACCTAGTTAATTTTGGTTTTATATGACTAATCAACCAACAACATCAATAGCACGGGGTGCTAAAACCTCAGCGCTTTTAGTCCGATTCTTAGGCTCGATGAATTTGGCTATTACTTTGTTAGTCGCTCTTTCAATAGCCGCTATTATTGGTACTGTTTTACAACAGAATCAGCCTTATACGGATTATGTGATTAAGTTTGGCCCCTTCTGGTTCGAGCTATTTCAGCAACTCGGGTTGTACGACGTATACTCATCAGGCTGGTTTTTATTTATTTTGTTCTTCTTGGTTGTGTCAACGAGTACATGCATCTATAGAAATGCACCTAATATGCTGCGCGAAATGCGCGAGTATAGAGAAAACAGTACGTTAGAAACCTTAAAAAACTATCCAAATACCTATAGTTGGAGTTTGAACTCTACTCATGTAGAGGTCTTAGATGTTACTCAAAAACTGTTTCAGCATAATGGCTATAGTGCGCGAATAAAGGAAGGTGATGGTCATACGCTAGTTTCAGGTATGAAAGGAGCCGGGAGCCGGCTTGGGTATGTGCTGACACATTTGGCAATTGTGTTGGTGTGCATAGGTGGCCTAATTGATGGCAATGCCATTCTGAAAGCACGAGAATTATTGGGACAAATTACCACAGAAACAAGGAACTTACCTGCTGATGAAGTGCCTGGAATAAGCCGTTTAGGCGTTGAAAACATGTCATTTAGAGGCAGTGTTTCTATTCCGGAAAGTAGAGAGTCCGATGTTTTGTTTATTAATTATAAAGATGGCTATCTTGTTCAAGAACTGCCGTTTTCAGTGGAAGTTAAAGATTTTAGAATTGAGCATTATCTAAGTGGGCAGCCTAAATCTTTTGAAAGCGACCTTGTTATACATGACGACCGATTGGCTGAACCACTACAGCAAACAATTTCTGTTAACTATCCATTAATCTACGATGGGTATTCTATCTACCAAGCAAGTTTTTCTGATGGTGGTTCTGAACTTGAGTTATTAGCTTGGCCATTGAGTGGCTCAGGTACTGCCCAGAAAAAGTTGGAAACTAAAGTGGGTGATGATTTGCAGTTAAATTTATTTAATGAGTCTTGGGTGTTAGAAACATCAAATTTTCGGTTGTTTAATATCAACCCATCCGACGACCCTTCAAAAAAGTTTAAAAATGCTGGCCCTAGCGTGCAGTTTAAAATGCGTGATAAAACGGGTGAAGCGAAAGAGTTTTTAAATTATATGGTGCCTGTAGAAAGAGAGGGGCAGCTATATTATTTAAGTGGTGTACGTAGTTCTCCAGCAGAAGAATTTAAATACTTGTATGTACCTGTTGATGATGCAGGTGGCATTGATCGATTTATGAATTATTTGCACGCGCTGAATGATAAAACGTTGCTAATGGATTTAGCGGCTAAGCAAAATGTAACAGGATCTTCTTTGCCTTCACAAGATTCTGCAAAGTTTAATGAGGCGATGGTCCGTTTGGTCGGGGTGTTTCTAAAGAGCGGTATGAATGGTGTGATTGAACAAGTAGGGAAAAATGTTCCTACCGATAAACGCGAGGACGTAACTAAACTGTATGTTCGTGTGATACAACAAATGTTAGGCGCGGTGTATTTAGATGTGTTGGCTAAAGAAGGCGTTGATGTTAGTTTGGGCGTAGATGAAAAAAAGGCTGCCTTTTTTGATGCAGCGTCTGCAGCCATCAGTTCGATAGACCGATATGGTTCGCCGGTGTACTTTCAGTTAACCAGTTTTGTACACCACCAGGCTAGTGGGCTACAGATTGCTAAGGCACCAGGTAAAAATTTAGTTTATCCAGGCTGTGCTATGTTAATTTTGGGCGTGTTTTTGATGTTTTATGCGCCACAAAAACGCATGTGGGCCTGGTTTGAAACAACAGAGGATGGCATAAAGCTGCTATTATCCGGCCATGCAGTAAGAGACAATATGGATTTTTCAGCAGAGTATCAACAGTTACAGGCCCAGTTTGGCCGTATTTTATCGCCCTAAGGTAATATTATGAATAGTACACAAACAGCACTTCAATTTGAAATAGATAAACAGTCCTTTTGGAAGGGGTTAACGCCTTTTGATTGGGTATGGTCCATTGTTGTGATGCTAGGTACGGCGTATGCCTATGTGATGTACCAAGATCTAATGGATGTATATGAAAAAGGGATTTTAGTCTCTACAGGCGTGGGTCTCGTCTTTTTAGGTTGGTCTTGGAAAGCTATGCGAGGCTTATCAATAGCGGTGTTCTTATTAAGTATATTGGGTATTAGCCGCTATGTTAATGGCTTGTCAGATGCCGATACCGACTTCTTTTTAAGGTTTCTAGTTTCTGGCCAATCAGCCGTTATGTGGATGAGTGCACTCTACGTATTAGCAACAGTGACATACTTTATTGCATTTTTTGGACGTTCTGACTTTGCGGGTAAAGTGGCTAGTGCGATGACATGGTCAGCAACCACAATGGGCTTGGTTGGGTTAATGGTTAGGTGGCGTGAGTCGTATTTGATTGGAATAGATGTAGGGCATATTCCTGTCAGCAATCTATATGAAGTGTTTATTTTGTTCTCGATTATTACGGCATTACTTTATTTGTTTTATGAGCGCCGCTATCAAACGCGTGCTTTAGGTGGCTTCGTGCTATTGATAATCAGTGCAGCGGTTGCATTTTTACTTTGGTACATGTTTGATAGGCAGGCCGATGAAATACAACCATTAGTACCCGCACTTAAAAGTTATTGGATGAAAATACATGTCCCTGCAAACTTTGTAGGCTATGGTGCGTTTGCTCTTGCAGCGATGGTGGGTACTGCCTTTTTGGTTCGAGCAACGGCTGATGAACGGGGCTCAAATGGTATTGCAACAGCATTGCCTGATTTAGATGTATTAGACGACCTAATGTATAAATCAATAGCGTTAGGGTTTGCTTTTTTTACCTTAGCAACGATTCTGGGGGCATTGTGGGCTGCTGAAGCATGGGGTGGGTATTGGTCATGGGACCCCAAAGAAACATGGGCGCTAATTGTGTGGCTGAATTATGCCGCCTGGTTGCATATGCGATTGACTAAGGGTTGGCGCGGTAAGCCAATGGCGGCTTGGGCAATTATCGGGTTGTTTGTTACCTTATTCGCTTTTTTAGGGGTCAATATGTTTTTGTCTGGTTTGCATTCTTACGGCGAACTGTAAACGATACTTTTTAGGAGAATCAAATGCGTAAATTAATACAATATTCAATGTTGTTGCTAGTGTTCCTTTTTAGCAATCATTTGTTAGCAGAAAGTGATGTGGAATACGAGGAAGGAATCGATTACAAGCTAATAACACCGGCACAGCCAACAGATGATCCTAGCCGAATTGAGGTAGTGGAAGTGTTTTGGTATGGTTGCCCGCATTGTAATCACTTTGAGCCCGCCTTAGAGCCTTGGGTAAAGAACGCACCGAAAGACGTTAACTTTTATCGCTTACCTGCCATTTTTGCGCCAGCCTGGGAAGTACATGCACGTGCATACTTTACGGCGGAAATTTTAGATGTGCTTGAGAAGTCTCATGCTGAATTGTTTTATGCGATGCATACAAAGCACGAGTCGTTGAATACGGTTGGTAAATTGGCTGAATTTTATTCGAAATATGGCATTGATAAAACGTTGTTTGAAAAGACCTACAATTCATTTGTTGTGAATACGCGTGTTTCACGTTCGAAAGATATGGTTGAGCGTTATGGAATAACAGGTGTTCCAGCGCTTGTTGTTGATGGCAAATACTTGGTGACAGGGCCGATGGCAAAGAGCTATCAAAATATGTTAAAAATAACAGATTTTTTGGTAGAAAAAGAAAGGCAAGCTAAGGAATAATGGTGCGCTCGGCGGGAGTCGAACCCACGACCTTCGGCTTCGGAAGCCGACACTCTATCCAGCTGAGCTACGAGCGCAAGAGTTATAAAATAACGAACGTATTATAACTCGATATTCTGCTAGCCATTTGGCTTTAATGAAAATAGGGCTATAATTCTATTCTGATAAATAATAGAACAATTTTAGGGGTAATCTGTGAGTGATGATAAAGAAGTTTTAAATAGTTTAGGTATCGTTATCGGTGTATTGGTAGCAGTAGCTATTATTATTTCGATAATCGCCGTTAATTTAACAGATGGAGATAAGTCTGATAGCGCTTCATGGCAAGAGAAAAAGGTTTTAGATAGGATCAAACCAATGGGGCTTGTTGCAACCACAGCAGCTGAGGCGCAAGAAGCGAGCCCCAACATTGCAACGCAAGATGTGGTCACTGAAAATGCTGGGCCATTAAGTGCTGAACAGGTCTATAACACAGCGTGCTTGGCTTGCCATGCGACAGGCGCGGCAGGCGCTCCAAAAACTGGTGATATAGCCATATGGGCGCCTCGTATAGCGCAAGGTACTGATGTCCTGTTTGAGCATGCTGTGAAAGGCTTTAAAGGTATGCCAGCTAGAGGAGGCTCGCCTCAGTTAACGGATAAAAATATTTCTGATGCTATTGACTTTATGGTGACTAAAAGCCAATAAGGTTAGCTAAGGAGACTTTTCATTAGGGCTAGGTTTTCCTGGCCCTTTTTCTTTTTATCATCAGGGTTTTGTTTGTTTACAGCGGGCCATTCTAATTCTTGCTGCGGTAGCTCTGTTAGGAATCTGCTTGGTTCTGTGGAGACTAGGTCACCGTATTTCTTACGTTGGCTACAATAACTAAAGGTGATTTGTTGTTGGGCACGTGTGATACCGACATAAGCAAGTCGCCTTTCTTCTTCTACTTGTTCGCCATCAATGCTGTTTTGGTGTGGCAAAATCCCTTCCTCCATACCGATGAGGTATACAAAAGGAAATTCTAGGCCTTTCGCAGCATGCAAGGTCATCAACTTTATTTGATCGGTTTTTTGTTCTTCTTCATTACGGTCTAAGGTGTCTAACAACATCATACGGTTAACAATGTCACCTAGGGAGCGTTGCTCTTCAGACTTTTTTGCGACGTTTTCAATCCATTTGATGAGCTCTAATACATTGTTTATTTTTCGGTCAGCCTGTTTGTCGCTGTTGGCGTGCGCCTTTATCCAATCGTAGTAATCAATATCGGCGACTAGTTCATGAAGTAACTCTACGGGCTCATCTGTGTCTTGGCTGCGGTCAGCTAAGGACATAATCCAGTCACAAAAACCACGAAGGTTTTTTATAGCGCGATCATTGAGTGTTTGCTCTAGACCAATTTCATAGCAAGCATCGAACAAGCTAATGTGCCTTCCGCTTGCATATTGCGCTAATTTTTCAATGGTAGATGTGCCTATTTCACGGCGAGGGGTGTTTATAATACGTAAAAAAGCACTGTTATCATCTGGGTTGATAAGTAGTTTGATGTAACTCAAAACATCTTTAATTTCAGCGTATGAGAAGAAAGAGCTGCCGCCACTAATATCATAAGGTAATGACAGCTCTCTTAAGCTTTTTTCCAAAAGACGGGCTTGATGGTTGCTGCGATATAAAATAGCGTAGTCGCTGTTATTACTACGCTCTTTAAATTTGTGTCGAGTTATTTCTGATGCAATTTGTTGCGACTCTGAAAATTCATCTTTACATTTGATCACGCAAATAGGCGCCTTGCCTTCAATATTGCTCCACAGTTTTTTTGTAATCAGGTGGGGGTTGTTGCTTATTAATTCGTTTGCCGCTTTGAGTATGCGTTGATTAGATCGGTAATTTTGTTCGAGTTTAATAACATCCAAACGTGGATAGTCTTTCTTTATTTGAAATAAATTATCTGGATTGGCACCTCGCCATGCATAAATAGATTGGTCGTCATCGCCCACAACGGTAAAGTTGCCAACCGGCCCGACCAGTAATTTAAAAAATTCATATTGGCTGGTATTGGTGTCTTGATACTCATCAAGTAATAAATAGCGAGTCGTGTTTTGCCATTTTTCTTTTATAAGAGGTTGATCTTTAAAGAGCTCAAGTGGCCTTAATATTAAGTCGTCAAAATCGACAGCATTGCAGATTTGAATGTAACGCTGATACTGTTCGTATAAGGCAGCAGCGAACTGTTGCTGGGTATCTTCAGCAATGGCAGTCGCTTGTAAAGGTGATAGTGCTTGATTTTTCCAATCTGAAATCAACCAGGAAATACTGTTTATTTGGGCTTTATCTAGAGGGTGATCATTCGTGTCTAGAATATCATCGATAATTTTTATCTTGTCTTGCTCGTCAAGAATGCTGATGTCTTTTTTTAAGCCCAAGGCTTGGTGTTCTTTACGAATAATATCTAAGCCGAGCGAGTGGAATGTAGAAATGCGGACGCTTTTAGCACCGTTTTTTTTAATTAGTTTGTCGACACGTGCTCGCATTTCTCGGGCGGCTTTATTTGTAAAGGTCACGGCAACGATATGCTTGGGTTCAATGCCCATATCAATTAAATGAGCGACTTTCTCCGTGATAACACGTGTTTTCCCGCTGCCAGCGCCAGCAATAACCAAAAGTGGTTTGTCCGTTATTATAACGGCTCGATGTTGTTCAGGGTTTAGTTTGGGCACAGCGAAATTAGTCTAGATGTAATGAAGTGATTTTACCAATATTGCTAGAGCTTGAGGGGTTATTGTTGGTTTTGTCGATCCATTCGTCTATAGCTTAAGGCTTCTGTCAGGTGTTTTCGTTGAACGGTTTCTTGATTGTCCATGTCTGCAATGGTTCTAGAAACACGTAAAATCCGGTGGTAAGCGCGGTGCGATAAACCTAGTTTATCCATGGCCTGTTCTAGTAATTGGTGGTCGTCATCACTCAGTTGACAATGTTTTTTAATGTCAGAGGTTGAAAGTTGGTGGTTTGAATAGCCTTGCCTATGAATTGATTTATTAAGTGCTTCAACCACTCTTTTTGAAATGCTTACGCTTGACTCTTCGCCTCCTTGGGTGCCCTCACGTAACATTTTGTGTGGAATGCGAGGGACTTCAATATGCATATCAATTCTATCCAATAGAGGGCCGGATATTTTATTACGGTAACGGGTGACTTGTTGTGCAGAGCATTGACATCTGTTTGATGTATCGCCGAGGTAACCACAAGGGCAGGGGTTCATAGCGGCAATTAACTGAAAGCGTGCAGGAAATTCTGTTTGATGATTTGCCCGTGAGATTGAAATGCTGCCGTTCTCTATGGGTTCACGAAGCACTTCGAGAACTTTCCTATCAAACTCTGGAAGTTCATCTAAAAACAAAACACCATTATGTGCGAGTGATACTTCGCCAGGTTTAGGGTGGCTACCGCCACCAACAAGGGCAACCGCAGATGCGGTATGGTGGGGGGACCGAATGGGCGCTGTTTGCCACTGCTTAAAGTCAATAGGGTGTTGGCTAACTGAATAGATAGAGGCTGTTTCTATGGATTGTTGTTCGCTCATCAGCGGTAAAATGCTAGGCAGCCTGGCAGCCAACATAGACTTGCCAGTACCTGGTGGCCCCAACATAAGTAAGCTATGTTTCCCAACGGCGGCTATTTCAAGCGCTCGTTTAACATGGTGTTGCCCGTGCACATCCGAAAAATCTTTATTAATGTCACTGTTAGGTGAAGGGTGGGTGATGTGTTGCTTAAGAGGTAGTTCTTGTTGTTTGCATAAATGTGCGCAAATTTCTAATAAATGTTTGGCGCTGATTAGTTTGGATGACGAAATAAGTGAGGCTTCTTGCTCATTTTGAGTGGGCAAGCATAGTGTTCTCTTCGTTTTTTGGCACATTAATGCAGCAGGCAAAACACCGTTGATGCTTCGAAGCTCACCGCCTAACGATAGTTCGCCTAGAAATTCATAGTCTGATAACTCAGTAGACGGTATTTGACCAGAGGCGGCAAGAATGCTGAGTGCGATGGGCAAGTCGAATCGCCCGCCTTCTTTAGGTAAGTCTGCAGGTGCTAAGTTTATGGTGATTCGTTTAGCGGGAAATTCGAATTGGCAGTTTATTAAGGCACTGCGAACCCTATCTTTACTTTCTTTAACAGCGGCTTCAGGAAGCCCAACAATAGAAAGACTAGGTAATCCATTGGCAAGATGGGCCTCTACGGTGACAAGTGGTGCGTCAACACCTGTGCAGCTACGCGAATAAATGGTTGCAAGTGACATGGAATCCTTTCCTGTGGCGAAGCGTTAAGGTTTTATTGATGCCTCTAATTTACTTAACGCGGCTTCAAGTTTTTCTAACTTGCTGCGCGTACGGGCTAAAACAGCTGATTGAACGTCAAACTCTTCTTTGGTGACCAAATTCAATTTTGTAAACTGCTGTTGTAGCACAACATTAAAATTGGCCTCAATATCTTTTTTTGTGCTCTCAAATGACGCGGGTAATTTAGCGCTTAATGACTCTGCGAGTTGTTCAATTACTTTTAAATCTATCATGTGAACAGTGTAACTTATTGAGCATGTTTTTGAAGAGAAAGCTGGATAAACTAATGGCGCACCATTATAGTGCAAAAAACATTCAATTAGCACTATTGCGGCGCAATATATGATGCTTAAAAACAAATAAAATAAACGTATGCGATATAATGTGTTTAACAATTTGTTAGTAGATTTGACGCTAACTAATTGGTTTAAACTATTAACTATGGAGCTAAAAATGAAATTTTTAAAAACAACCATTGTAGCTGGTTTACTTGCTACTTCAGGTGCTGCAACAGCAGTAGAATTAACAGGTAACGTTGCTTTAACGACGGATTATATCTGGCGTGGTGTTTCCCAAACAGGTGCTGATCCGGCTATTCAAGGTGGATTTGATGCGGATTTAGGAAATGGTCTTTACGCAGGTGTTTGGGCATCAAATGTGGACTTTGATGATGATGCAAGTATTGAGGTGGATGTATATGGTGGTTGGGCTGGTGAGTTCAATGGTGTTGGTGTTGATGTGGGTTATATTCATTACCATTACCCAAGCGAAACGTACCAACTTGATGAAATTTATGTTGGTTTGTCATATGGTCCTGTTAGCTTCACACAATACTTTGATCTTAGTATAGATAACGACGATGAGTTAGGTGATTACTCTGACCTAGGCTTAGATCTCGGCGAATATAATGGTGTGGCAATTTCTGCGCACGCTGGATTCTATAATGTTGATAGTAATGCTGGAGGAGATGACTATTGGGATTACAAAATAGCGGCTTCTACATCAATGTTTTCAGTTGATTGGGAATTAGCGTTAACTGGGACAGATGAAAACACAAGTTCTGGCGATGCAGCTGATGATGCAGTTGTATTGACTGTTTCTAAGTCTCTATAAGTTAAAGCGTTTATTTGTTTTAAAACGCTCCTCATTGAGGGGCGTTTTTTTATGCGCGTAATAATCCCTTAAGGGTCTCCGCAACAAGCACCATACTGGTGCGCTAAAGCATTAATTATCAATGCTGATTACTTTGTTAATTCCTAACATGCTGATAATTATAGTTATTACTTACTTGGCACGCTGTATGCATTAGTAGATGCGTCAATGAGACATTTAGAAATGAGGATTAAAAATGAAATTAGTAACAGCCGTATTAAAGCCTTTTAAATTAGATGACGTGCGTGAAGCTTTATCTGATATTGGCGTATCTGGCATTACCGTCACTGAGGTGAAAGGTTTCGGTCGCCAAAAGGGACATACCGAACTTTATCGAGGTTCCGAGTATGTTGTGGACTTCCTACCAAAAGTAAAAGTTGAAATTGCATTGTCTGATGATCAGGTTGAACAAGCAATCGATTCGATTATTAAAGCAGCGAATACGGGCAAAATTGGCGATGGGAAGATCTTCGTCACAGAACTTGAAAAAGTTGTTCGTATTCGTACGGGTGAAACTGGCGCAGAAGCGCTGTAATTAAAAGAGGATATTAAAGTGGATCAAATATTAGAACTTCAATATGCCGTCGATACTTTTTACTTTTTAGTATGTGGCGCGTTAGTAATGTGGATGGCGGCAGGCTTCTCAATGTTAGAGGCGGGTCTTGTCCGTTCAAAAAACACAGCAGAAATTTTAACTAAGAACGTGGCGCTATTTGCCATCTCTTGCATTATGTACTTAGTTTATGGCTATGAAATCATGTACGGCGGCGGTGCAATGCTTAGCGGTATTGAGCTTGATGGTGCTGCTTCTGCAGAAGCGTTGACAGCAACCGTACTGGCTGAGTCAAAAGAAGCTGGGTTTGGTGGTGATTCTGTATACTCAAACGCGTCAGACTTTTTCTTCCAAGTGGTGTTCGTTGCTACAGCGATGTCCATCGTATCGGGAGCAGTTGCTGAACGCATGAAATTATGGGCATTCTTAGCATTTGCTGTTGTTATGACAGGCTTTATCTATCCCATGGAAGGCGCATGGACATGGAATGGCGATGACGTTTTTGGTTTATATAACCTTGGCGACCTAGGCTTCTCAGATTTTGCGGGTTCAGGTATTGTGCATATGGCAGGCGCGGCGGCGGCTTTAGCAGGTGTTTTATTACTCGGCGCGCGTAAGGGGAAATATGGCCCGAACGGTCAAATTACACCAATAACAGGTGCTAATTTACCGTTAGCAACACTAGGCACATTTATTTTATGGATGGGTTGGTTTGGCTTTAACGGCGGTTCAGTTTTAAAACTGGGCGATATTGCCAGTGCTAACTCAGTAGCGATGGTGTTTTTAAATACTAATGCAGCAGCTGCGGGTGGCGCGATGGCATCGTTGATTGTGGCGCGTTTGTTATTTGGCAAAGCAGATTTAACCATGTTATTAAATGGTGCATTGGCTGGTCTTGTGGCCATTACTGCTGAACCGTCAACACCCACACCTGCGTTAGCAACGTTATTTGGTGCTGCAGGTGGTATGTTAGTCGTGTTTTCAATTGTTGCTTTAGACAAGATGAAAATTGATGATCCAGTCGGTGCCATTTCAGTGCATGGTACGTGTGGGTTATTAGGCCTATTACTCGTGCCTTTGACAAATGATGCGGTTAGCTTTTCTGGTCAATTGATTGGAGCGGCGACTATCTTCGGTTGGGTGTTTGTTGCAAGCTTAATCGTTTGGGGAGTTCTTAAAGCTGTGATGGGTATTAGGGTATCAGCAGAAGAAGAATACGAAGGTGTTGATATTAGTGAATGTGGAATGGAGGCTTATCCAGAGTTTACTAATAAATAACACCTATTTTGTTTAGATTTAGAAGGGCGCTTAGGCGCCCTTTTTTTTGGTTTAAATAGAGCTGTTAAGCATAAATGAATATTGTTTATTGATAGTTTTAAATCCTAATCAATTCTGTGAAGTGGCTCACAAATTAGAGCGTTGTTTGTACAAAAAATACGCCATCAACTATGCTTCATAACCATAAAAAATAAACCATAAATAGAGAGTTTATAGATGCAGAGCGTTGGAGAGTGGTTATGAAGGTGATGTTAATCGACGACAGTAAAACGATTAGAAAATCTGTTGAGCTGTATATGAGAGAGTCGGGGCACGATGTGATATTGGCTAATGATGGTTATGAAGCCCTTTGTAAAATTTCGGAACATCACCCAGATATTATCTTTGTAGACATCACTATGCCTAGGTTAGATGGCTATCAAACATGCGCCCTTATTAAGCAAAACCACCGATACAAAAGCATTCCCGTATTGATGTTATCAAGTAAAAGCGGGCTATTTGATAAGGCCAAAGGAAGAGTTGTAGGAGCGGACGATTATTTAACAAAGCCGTTTACTAAGGACAGCTTATTAGAAACCATTAATAAGTTTTCTATGAACGAAAACTTAGCCGTAATTTAATTTAGTTGGAGAGGTTTGCATGTTACGAATTTTAGTTATAGATGATTCACCTACTGAAATGCATATTATTACAAAAATGCTTAAAAACCATGGGCACCAGTTTATTACAGCGGAAGACGGTGGTGAAGGTGTTGACTTGGCAAAAAGAGAAAAGCCAGACTTAATCCTTATGGATGTTGTTATGCCGGTTTTAAATGGATTTAAGGCGACTAGAACATTATCAAAAGACCCTGAAACTAAAGACATTCCGGTCATCATTTTAAGTAATAAATCGATGCCAACAGATAAATTATGGGGCGAAAAGCAGGGCGCAAAAGATTACCTCTTTAAGCCGGTTGAGGAATCACAGTTAATTAACACAATAAACCGTTTGGTTGCGTAAGGCGATGAGTGCACTAGCGAAACAGATTAACCCTTTTAACTTGATAAGCTCGCTTGAACGAGATTACTCAGATAATAAGTTAATATTAAAAGAATTTAACAAAGGCCAGGTTGGCATTAGTGTTGTCCAAGTTGTTGTTGGTGATATGTTGTTTGCTGTTGAAGTTGGTTTGGCTGTTGAAACAATTAGATATAAAAAACCACAAAAATTACCTAGATCCCACCCATGGGGGCTTGGTGTTATTGAGGTTCGAGGCGAGGTGATACCCGTCTTTGATCTTGCTGTGTTTAATGAGCAACCGGCGGTGCAAATTGATAGAGATTGTCGGTTAATGATTATTCGCTATGAACAGCTCGCTTTTGCTTTATTAATATCAAGTGTATCAGCGGTATCAACGGTATCTGAAATACATGAAAACGCAGATAAAAAAGATTTAGATAAGTTTTCCTGGCAAAAAACGAATACAAATCAATGGATTGATATACACGGTAAAAAATTGCACTTCTTGGATGTTAAAAGTCTTCTGAACTGTGCGGATTTCTTAAAACTAACACTATAAGTAAACTAGGAAAAAAATGGCTAACAAAAAGTTATTAAAAATTGATGCACTGTTTGTATACGGTACGTTGATGGTGGTTTTTCTCGCAGCAACCATCACATCATTTTTATATATTAATAAACTGGGGCAGTACGATGATGAATATCTAGATGCCGCGTTTAATATTGGTGTTATTTCGCAATCCGTCATACCACTTTCTAAGGATGGGGCAAACGGTCAAGAGGCGGTAGCAAAAACATTGGCTGATAAAGGTCGCCATTTGGTTGCTTTTGCTGAAAAGTTTTCAAACGGTAACCCAGCAACCAGCTTGCCGCCGTTGCAAAAAAGTTTGTCGGACTTATCGTCTAGCATAATACGTAAAGCCACTATTATTTCAGATAGCCTTTTTCAAATTCAAAAAAATCACACTGTTAATAAACCGGCTGCATTACAAGAAGCAAATAAAGTGGCTAAAGAAAGTAAAGCCATCATTGCCGATTTAGATAAGGTGAATAAAGTTATTGCTTTAGGAGAGACACATCCTTTCTTTTTAGTAGGCAATATGGATCATTCGATGACAACGGTGTTAGGCCTTATCACGTTGTTATTCTTAGTTTTAATGGGTGACCATGTCATTAGAACAACGCGTAAGGAAGAGCGAGAAGCGCAAAAGGCATTTAAACAAAACCAAGATGCGATTATGAATTTGCTAGACGATATTTCAAGTCTTGCTGATGGTGATTTATCAAAAGAAGTACGTGTTTCTGAGGATATTACTGGCGCCATTGCCGATTCAATTAACTACACAGTGGAAGAACTGCGTTCTTTAGTTCAAACCATTAAAGGGTCTGCTGAGCAAGTGACAGAGACGACACAGAAAACAGAGGTGTTAACAGAGTCTTTATTGGTTTCCAATAATGATAATGAAAAAAGAATTTCTGATGTCAATACAACTGCGTCTAGCGTTGCCTTAGATGTTCAACAGATGGCTGAACAAGCGGGTGAAGCCGCAGGCTTAGCTAATAGTTCAGCGACGGTTGCTAAAGATGGTGCTCATGTTGTTAAGCAGTCTATTGAATCTATGAATAACGTTAGAGAACAAATTCAAGAAACATCTAAGCGCATCAAACGATTGGGTGAGAGTTCTCAAGAAATTGGGGATATCTTAGAAATTATTAGTGATATTGCTGATCAAACCAACTTACTTGCTTTGAATGCGGCTATGCAAGCGGCGATGGCGGGTGAAGCAGGTCGTGGTTTTGCGGTGGTTGCTGATGAGGTTCAACGATTAGCGGAACGTTCTAGTCAGGCAACGCACCAAATTGAAGGGCTGATTAAAACCATTCAATCAGATACCAGTGACGCCATTCATTCTATGGAGTCGAGTACGTCAGAAGTTGTGTCAGGCTCAGATAGGATTGAGGCCGCGGGTGTTTCGTTGGCTAAAATTGAAGAAACATCGGTCACGCTTGCGTCAAACATTACTGCATTATCAGAACAAGCGAAAGCGCAAGCTAAACGCACGAATGACATTAGTGAAACGATGGGTGTGGTGCATGGGGCGACGACGAAATCTGCATCTGAAACGCGTGAAACAGCAACACTGATTGAACAGTTATCAAGTATGTCTTCATTATTAAAAGAATCTGTCACGGGTTTTACATTGCCGCGTGATGTTATTAGTACGGATTCAGCTAACTAAAATAAGAATAAAAGCATGTCAACAAACACGCAATTTGCCGCCATAAAGTGGATAAAAAACGAACTTCTGATTTCTATAAAGCAAGCGAGAGTCTTGCTGGAAGGCATTCAGACTAGCTTTAATCATGAATCGCTGGAAAAGTTTCAATCCATTGTTAATACCTTATCTAATAATTTAGAACTGGCTAATGACGATGTTGGGTCTATTTTATGTAAAGAGCTGTCAGAAGTTGCTTACTTTATTAGATTGGAATGCGCTTCAGAAAGCGCTGATAGCTCTGTAGATGATTTAATGCAGGGACTGGTATTACTTAATGATCATATTGAGAATATAAGCCAGGGTCACCGCGTGGATAGCAGAGAAATCGGTTTGATTATTGACGTATTCCGCAAGCGGCAAGAGAAGCCATGTATTCAAAAATCATTGCTGTATGTCTTAGACATTTCTAATGTTAAGACAAGTCTTGAAACGAAAGAGGAAAATGAACCGCTTAGTATCTTGGCGCGTGAATCTAGGCCTGAATTTCAGCGTTGTTTGTTAGCTTGGTTTCAAGATAGCGATAGAGGGCCTGCATTACAAAAAATGGTTGATATAACCGAGTCTGTTAACAGCACTGCTAATATCGAATTAGTGAAGCTGTATTTTTCAGCAACCAGCATAGTCTTAAGCGGTGTTAAAGATAGAGTGTTTGGTGATGATAAAGGAGTTAAGACCTTAGTCGGCCAAGTTGATAAACAACTTAAGTTGTTGGCAACGATGGGAGAGGCTAGAGTTGCGATGGGCTTACAACTAGGGCTGGTACGTCAAACTTTATATTACGTTGCACGGATGTCATCAGACAATAAAGCGGCGGAATTGTTGCAAACGCAACTTAATCTAAAAGATAGTCTATCAAGTCAGGACGACAATGATGGAACCATTCATACAGTTCAAGCATTGGCATCCATTGCTGGAGCAGTAAGAGATGAATTTAAAAACATTAAACATTGGCTAGAAGATATTGTTGATAACGATAAGCCGCCTGCTGATGAGATTGATAGTTTTATTCAAGGAGCAGAAGGATGGGCAGAAACATTGTCTGTGGTTGGCGAGCAAGATTTATCAAAAAATATAGCGGATTTTGTTCGTCGTTTAGCGTTTAGTGTTTATGGAGCCACAGAGTCAGGTGAAGAACAGCACATAGCATTGGCAGAAGATTGGCTTAAGATTGATGAAGTGTTGGTCGCGATACAAGCGAAATCAAGCATAGAGTCGGTGATTGCTGAAGATGATGTTGACGCAGTGGGTGAAGACATCCCTGTTAATGTCAGCACTGCTAAAACAATGCTATCTGAACTTAATATCATTAAAGAAATCATTACCGAAGACTTAGATGGTGAGTTAAAGAGCGCTGTACGTTGGCAGGAAATTAACCAGCTACTTAACAATGTTCAAGCGGCGTGTCATTTTATTGAGCTTGATACGGCAGCCCAATATATAAACGATTGTCGCACATTCATTTCAGCTGTTATAAATAAGCAAAAATACCATGTGGATTCTAAAGAAGTGTCGTCTATAGCGGATATTGTTTCGTCCGTAGAATACTTATTAGAAGATGTGGCCAATGATACTTCTGTAGCCAATGTGGCAATGTTATTAGCTAAAGATGCAGCTGCATTTTTAATGGGTAGAGTTGAAAATGTTCGGTCGTATAGTGGAGTTGAAGAGACGTTAGAGGTGTCGCCGCAAGAAACACCCGCTGAAATTAAGACTAATTTAGACGATGAATTAAGTGATGACGATTTAGAGATTTTAGAAATATTTACTGAAGAGGTTGGTGATATCAGTGTTGAATTGCGCAACGATTTCAACAAATGGAAACTTGACTTAAATAATGAAGATGTATTGAAGGACGTTAGACGTGCATTCCATACATTAAAAGGTAGTGGGCGACTCGCGAAAGTTGAGTTTTTATCAGAACCGTCATGGTCTATTGAGCGTGTACTTAACCATGTCATTGAAGATGGATTAGAGATTAATCAAGAAATGGTTGGTCTTGTTGGCCACTTTGTTGCGTCATTGCCTGAATGGGCGAACAAAATAAATGGAGAACGACCCGAATTGTCGGACATGAACGATATGGTTTTGGCGGCGGAGTCTATTGAAAAAGGTGAGCAACCGATTGTTTCATACGTGACGGAAGACATGCGCAATGATGACGCTAATGAGATAAAAGAGGACGTTGATGACGAACTTTCTGGTGATGTTTTAGAGCCGGAACTTTGTGAAATATTTTCTAATGAAACAACGGTTCATTTAGCGACTATACAAACGTTCCTTGATGAGCACGAGAATCAAGAAACAGTCACAGTTAATGAATCACTATTTAGAGCGCTACATACTATCCATGGCTGTGCATCGATGTCGCATATCGCAGAGGTTGAAGAATTAAGCGGTGCAATGTGTGATTACATTTGCGAGCTTTATGAGAACAATGTCAATATTGAAGTGGTTGATTTTTATTCTGTATTGACAAAATATCATGCGACGACAGCGCAACAGGTTGTTGCTCTGAATATTCAAGATGAAGAGATGCCAAATCATCAGGCATTATTTGAACGAATTACCAAAAAACATGATGAGTTGGTTGAACAGGTAAGCCAACCAATAGATCAAGATATTGATGAATCAAATACAACAGTCGACTTAACAATAAACGATGTTGACCTTGATAGTATGAATAAAGAGGAGCCTGAACAAAAAGATACTGCTAAGGCAAATGCTGAACAAACAGTTGAAAGTGAAATGGAAAACATTGAGCCGAACGCTGCAGAATTATTACCATTTGTCGCTTCTAATGAAGTGCCTGCAAATGAGAGCAAGCCCTCGTACGAAAGCATTGATAATAATGATGATCTGGAAATGCAGGCTGTCTTCGTGGAAGAAGGTGTCGAACTGCTTGAAGAGATTAGTGATTTGTTTAAAGGCTGGATAAATGACATTGATAATAAGAAGGCTTATTTAGACAAGGTATTACATATATTACATACGTTGAAAGGTAGCTCTTTATTGGTCGGTTTGGACGGTTTTGGCGGCGTGGTGCATGAAATTGAAACATTAATTGAAGATTATCAAGAACGAAATGAGACCTTTACAGAACCCATGCTGTCTCGTTTGTTGTCAATATCTGATGATTTACATGTGGGGCTCAATAGTGAAAGCTTAGAGACAAACCCAATTAGTTACGAGGCATTAATTGAGTCATTGAAGCAACCTGGAGTGGTTGAATCACCGATTGTTGAACAAGTCGTTGAAGCTGAGGTTATAGACGTTGAAAAAGCGTCACTAAAAGCGAAAAAAGTTAAATCTGCAGTTAAAGCTAAAGAGCAAACAGTAAAAATATCTAATAGCTTATTAGATAGATTAATCACGGATGTGGGTGAGGTAAATGTGTTGCAAGGCCAGTTGGCTAAGAAAAACAACCAACGCGAAAACCAAATCAAAGAATTAACGCTAACGATTGAACGGTTGCGTAAACAGTTAAGAAAACTTGAAATTGAAACAGAAGCACAAGTTTTATTTAAGGTTGACAAAGCGGCTGAAGAAACTGAATTTGACCCACTTGAGATGGATCGCTATTCGCAAATACAGCAACTGTCCCGCTCGTTATTAGAAAGTATTTCCGATTTGGAAGAGATAAGAGATAGCTTGCTTCAATCTGATGATGAAATTTCAGTATTAATGCAAAAAGAAGGTGGTCTAACAGATACGTTGTTAGAAGATTTACTAAGAACAAGGATGGTGGACTTCTCGCGTTATGTTCCTCGTTTTGATCGATTGGTAAGGCAGTTGGCCACTAATTTGAACAAGCCTGTTCAGTTGCTAGTGCAAGGCGCCGAGACTGAAATCGATCGTTTCATTCTTAATGAACTGCAAACGCCGATCGAACATATTATTCGAAATGCAATGGCGCATGGTGTTGAGCCAGCCGACGTGCGTAAAGCGAACAATAAGCTGCGCGAAGCAAGCATTACACTTAATTTGAGTAGAGAAGGTTCAGAAATTCATTTAACGATATCAGATGATGGCCCTGGTATTGATGTATCAAAGATTAAAGAAAAAGCATTAAGGTTAGGCCACATCAAAGAGCATGAAGCCTTGTCTGAGCAAGATTTGTTTCAGTTTATTCTAAAGCCAGGATTTTCAACACTAGATGAAGCATCGAAAATAGCTGGCCGTGGTATTGGTATGGATATTGTGAATGACACGGTCCGTCGTATTGGTGGTGCATTAACTATTAGTAGTGTGAAAGGAAAAGGTTCATCATTTCACCTAATTTTTCCATATACCATGGCCATTAATATGGCATTGATGGTTAAAACACATGGTGTGCAGTACGGTATTCCAAATAATTTTATTCAGTCAGTTATAAGTGTTCCTAGAGCAGCATTGATTGAGGATTTAAAGAGTAGTCAGCCCGTATTAATGCATTTAGATAAACAATACCAGTTACATGACTTATCACAATTGTTAGGGCACGGTTCAGGCGCATTTCAATCTACCGCTAGTAAATCAGTTCATGTGTTATTGATGGGCTCAAGGGAAGAAAAGCATGCCGTTGTTATCGACCAATTGGTCGGTAACAAAGAAGTGGTAGTGAAACCATTAGGTTTACATTTAGATATGATTTCTTGGCTTTCTGGTGCAACAGTATCCGATGAAGGGGATATTGTGATGATGTTAGATCTGCCAGCACTGGCTTCATTAGGTGAGCCAACCCAAGAGGTTAGCAAGCCGGTTGATGCTGCTGATGATAAGCCGACGGCTCCGCTTGTTATGGTAGTGGATGATTCGATCACCTTCAGAAAAGTAGCAACTAGATTATTAAAACGTCAAGGCTACGATGTGGTGGATGCACGTGATGGTCTTGATGCGGTTGAGAAGTTAACCAATATTACCCCGGATCTCTTTTTATTGGATGTGGAAATGCCGCGCATGGATGGTTTTGAATTAGCACGACATATTCGTCATACAGAAGGTATTAATGATTGCCCAATTGTTATGGTGACATCAAGAACGGGTATAAAGCACCAAAACTATGCCAAAGAAATTGGAATTAATGAATACTTTGGTAAGCCATTCGACAATAAAGTCCTGGTTGAAAGTATTAAAGATTTATTGGAGGCTAGTTATGCAAACGAATAAGGAAATGATCCGGTCAGTGTTAATTCCACTGACTGAAGATGCCTTGTTGTTGCCTCACTCGGCATTAGTTGAGATTATTCCCGAGCGCGAAATTCGCCAAATAGACGGCGCGCCAGAGTGGGTGCTTGGGGAAATAGAGTGGAATAACGAAACCATGCCGTTGTTGTCGATTGAAGCGGCTACGGGTTCCGAAAAAAAAGAGAAGTCTAAACGCGCGCGACTCATCGTATTAGCATTTTTAACTAAAAATAATCGATACAACTATTTAGCCATTCGAGCAACAGGGGTGCCTAAGTTAGTACAATTAGTGCCTGACGCGTTAGAAGTGAAAGAGTCGCATGGAATAGGTTCCAAGTTTGTAAATTTTTATGGAACACTTGATAACCAATCCGTTATTCTGCCTAATATGGCAGAATTAGAAGCGAATATATTGTCAATTAACGTTGGTAATTCACACCTGTCTTTAGCTAAAGCCTAATTGGTTAATTTGTTAAATGCTTCTTGGTATTTAAGGGCGGTTTTTTCGGCGACGTCAGTGCTTAACGCTGGCCCTGGATCAGTTTTATCCCAATCAAGCGTTTCTAAGTAGTCTCGTACAATCTGTTTGTCATAACTGGCCGGACTTGTGCCTACTTTGTATTCGTTAGCATCCCAGAATCGAGATGAGTCAGGCGTTAGTACTTCATCAATTAAGTGCAAAACGCCATTGTCATCAAGGCCGAACTCAAATTTTGTATCTGCAATAATAATATCGCGCTCTAATGCATATTTTGCTGCTGTTGTGTACAGGGTTAGACTGATGTCGCGCACTTGTTTAGCGAGGTCTTCGCCTAGTAAGTCAACCGTTTTCTCATAAGATATGTTTTCATCATGATCACCGACAGCAGCCTTTGTAGATGGCGTGAAAATGGCCTCAGGTAATTGCGACGCTTGTTGTAAGTTCTCAGGCAACTGAATGCCGCACACTTTGCCAGAACGTTGGTAATCTTTCCAGCCCGAACCAATTAAGTACCCTCGAACGATGGCTTCAATGGGTAATGGCTTTAGCTTTTTAACGATAATGCCGCGCTTTTCAAGACGTTGACAATCTTCTGCGCTGTCTAGTACTTTATCTAATGTTAAATCAGATAGTTGATTTGGTATTAAATGGCCTAATTTTTTGAACCAAAAGTCAGATACTTCATTTAACACAATGCCCTTGCCTGGTATCGGGTCAGGTAAAATAACGTCAAATGCAGATAATCTGTCCGTGGTGACGATAAGCATATGCTTGTCATCAATATCATAAATGTCACGCACTTTTCCTTTGTGTATAAGTGGTAAGCTGTTTAGGTTGGCGTCGAGAAGAGAAGCTGGAATAGTCATTAGATTGTCGTGTGGTTGAAAAGCCGCTAATCATCTAATTTTATTAATAATTTTGCAAGTAAAAGGTGTGAAAGAGTAGGTGTCATGGGAAAAATATTAGGTGGTGTGTTTGGTTATATGACGTTTGGTGTTTGGGGCGCGCTAATTGGCGTCTATATTGGTCATAAGTTTGATACGGGTATGGCGCAGAATTTGCTAAACCCTGAGCGCCAGCAGCAAATTAAAAAAACATTTTTTAAATCAACGTTTGCTGTAATGGGGCATGTGGCCAAAGCGGATGGACAAGTGTCGCCTGAAGAAATTCAGATGGCACAACGCGTAATGGCCCAAATGGAATTGTCTCCCGATATGAAAAAGGAGGCGATTGCAGAGTTTAATAGGGGCAAAAGTGCAAGTTTTGATTTAGATGTTGAATTGGCCGAGTTTAAACAATCGTGTCAACGTCATAAAAACTTGGTCAAAATGTTCATAGAAGTTCAACTTCAGGCAGCCTATGCAGACGGCACATTAGATAGCTCAGAAGATGCGGTTTTGCTGCATATATGCGGACATTTAGGCATACCAAAATTTGCATATGAGCAATTGAAAAACATGATGGGTGCAAGTCAGCGTCGAGGCTCCCATCAGCAATCTCAATCTACGCCTGAAGAAGCCTATGCTATCTTAGGTGTTAATAAAACGGCGACAGACGCCGAGGTAAAAAAGGCATATCGCCGACTTATTAGTCAACATCATCCTGACAAATTGGTATCAAAAGGTTTGCCAGATGAAATGATGAAGATTGCCAAAGAAAAAACGCAACAGATTACAGAAGCGTATGACACGGTTCGTGAACTTAGAAAAAAATAGATTTATTTGTTGGTGAATAGTCTCGGCAAAGGTTGTTTATTTTTTTGTTATCGTCTTTGGTGTCTTGTACATTAGCTCAATACCCCGATAAAATATTTAAACTCTTAATAACGTAATAGGAATAATAATGCCTTCATTTGATGTGGTGTCAGAAGTAGATATGCATGAATTAACAAATGCTGTTGATCAGGCGAACAAAGAAGTGACAACGCGCTATGATTTTAAAGGAACGGATGCAAAAGTTGAGTTGTCGGGCAATGATGTGTTGTTGGTGGGCGAATCTAAATTCCAATTGGGGCAGATGCTTGATATCTTGCGAATAAAGCTATCTCGTCGAAACATTGATGTGGACTGTATGGATGCGCAACCTGCTGAAGAATCTGGCTTAAAGGTTAAACAAAAAATAGTGATTAAAGAAGGCTTAGATACTGAGTCAGCAAAAAAAATCACTAAGCTTATTAAAGAAAAGAAGCTTAAGGTTCAAGCGCAAATTCAAAATGAACAAGTTCGCGTAACAGGGAAAAAGCGAGATGATTTGCAAGCCGTTATGGCAGAACTTAGGTCGGCGGCCTTGGGTCTTCCATTACAGTTTAAAAACTTTAGGGATTGAAATTACAGTACCTCCGTTGCCGGCAAACTTTTGCCAACGTTTTTTGTAAAAGGTAGTAAACCAGCATTTTTTTAAATTAATAATTCTCTTAACTTATTGATAATAAATACTAAATTTAAATAGGCACATCAATTGCATTTGAATCAATTATCTAATTGAATAAAGGTGTGATATGCGGTTTTTTACGTTATTTAATGTCGTTTTGTTAATGTTGTTGTGCTCGGTTGTCGTGTTGATTTCACCAAGTCACTTATTGGCACTTATCAATCTACCGGGCTTTATTGTTGTTTGCGGTGGAACCCTATGTGCGGCCATATTAAGTAAGTCGCAACACAAGACGGTTGGATTATTAAAAGACATTCCGTCTATTGTAAAAAGTGAGCAAACGCTGCACGTGCATATGGACTTTAAGCAATTGTTACGGCTAGCGTACTTGTTTCGATCTAATCAAAAAAAGCTGCTGGAGCAAGAGCTTAAACCGGTTGGCCAAGTTATATTAAAAAAGGGCACTCAACTAATACTTGATCGTTGTGATATAGACGATGTGCAGAAAATACTTAATAAAGAACGCGCTAAACTAATTCAAGTTGATGTAGAAAAAGCGCAGATGCTACGAATGATGGCAAGCTATGCCCCAGCATTCGGCATGCTGGGAACCTTGTTAGGCATGATACATATGCTGTATGGATTGGGTGATTCAGGCTTAGATGAAATTGGTTCAACGATGGGTTTTGCTCTTTTAACGACGCTGTATGGGTTGGTGTTGGCAAACTTGGTCTGTAAGCCATTAGCAATGAAAGTTGAACGGCAGGTAGCGCATTATAACGACCATATGAATACCTTGATTGAGGGCGTTACGATGATGAGTGCTAAAAAACACCCATTAATCATTATGGATATGCTTGAAGCGAATGGTTTCCCTCTTGAGGTACCACAACAGCCTAAGAAGAAAGCAGATCGGTTTTCATTTTCAAAGTTAATTCCAGTTGCTACTGCCCATGTCGACTGATTCTAATGTGAAGCGACGGTTTGACGATGCGGGAAATCTTCAGACAGATATTAATGAACAAGAATCGTGGGTGCTAAGTTACGTGGACTTGTTGTTGTTAATGGTGACGTTGTTTGTGTTATTACTGAGTTATCAGCAGCAAGAATTAAAAAAAGCACAAGAACAACAGGTAACAGTTGAGCCGGTTTACACACTAAAGCCGACGTTGGTTGACCAAGTGTATGTGGCGGGCTTAAAAGGTAAAGTGAGTTTTATAGAGGAAAATAACCGAGTTAGACTCGCCATGAGTGACCATATATTATTTTTACCTGGAGATGCTAACCTTAGCCATTCTGGCGAACAAGTGCTCGATGAGCTGGCGGCGATGTTAAAAAAACGACCGTCTAAAATTCTTGTTGAAGGGCATACAGATAATCAAGGTATTTCAACACCTCGGTTTCAATCAAATTGGGAACTTTCTTCTGCTAGGGCTAGCAGTGTTACACGGCATTTAATTTCGATGGGGATTAGCCCTGCTCGACTAAGCGCTATTGGTTATGCAGATACTCGTCCGCTTGAGGAAAATAATACAAAAATAGGGCGTACTAAAAATAGGCGGGTAGAGCTTGTTTTAACAGCACTTGAATGACACTTTCTCGGCTTGGTGGTGCGTGCCAATATCAATAGTTAAATCTGATATTTTAGGCAAGCTTTCAAGTTGATGGCGAGTTAGCCTTTCAAAATGGCTAATGAAACGTTGTAAGGCATCTGTCGAACTCATTAGGTGAGGCTCGTGGTGGTGTTGGTCGATGAGCTTTTGTTCTTGAAGCCCCCGCCATTTTAGAATAGAGGAAAAATTAGGAATCTTTAAAAATACTAAACAATCAAGCAGGTTAAATAGCGTTTTATAATCATTTTTTAAATGTTCATTAACAGTTGTACGCCAAGTCCCTGCTCTATCTTCTTCAGACTCTAACGCGTTAACAGGGTGGTTAAGTTCACCATCTTTCTGCGGGCCTGAGCCAACACACCAGCCTTCAAATAGCACAATATCAATAACTCCACGGCAGTTTGGCCAGTTCTTTTTAGAAGCTCTGTCATCGTTGCCTTTATCAAATAAGGGGTAATTCATAGTTTTGCCCGCCTTTAATTTTTTGAAGTCAGTTAGTAGCTGAATACCAAGGCTTGTGTCATGTGTGCCTGGAACGCCGCGCGTTTGAAATAAAGGGTGAATATCTTGCGCCATTTGTTGGCGTTCTAATCGTGGTTTGTAAATATCATCGATTGATAATGTCACAACGTTTAGGTTGTACGCGGTTTTTAAAATACTGGCTAACAGTAAAGAGAGGGTTGTTTTCCCGCTGCCTTGAGCGCCATTCACGCCAACAATTAAGGTGCCATTGGTATTTGAATGTTTGTTAAATAGCCAGTTTGCAAAGGGAATATATAAGCTCGATAAATACGGCGTCAGGTCGTTGGTTATTTTTTGTTGTGTGCATATATTATTAAATGCAGGTGAAGTCCGTGTTATCAACGCGTCCATTTCTTGAGTACTAATTGGGTTTTCAGCGGAAGGCCAAAGAGGTGTCATATTAAATTAAGCTAAACACCAGCCCGATTAATCCTCCAAATACGCCACCCCACACGACGAGCCAACCAAGGTGCGCTTTAATCATTTGCTGGATAATTTGTTTTACTATGTCAGGCGTTAACTCGTCTAATCGTTTTTCGACAATAGCTTCAATGTCCTTGATTAGATCGCCGCTAATTTGTTGCGCATTAATGCCTTCATGTATCGCTTCAACAAAGGCTTCACTTTCGGTCATCTCGGTTAGGGTGTTACGAATTTTTTTGCAGAAAGGCTCTTTCAACGGTTCAAGTGCTTCAACGCCGCCAACCATCGCAAGCATGCTGCCGAAAGATGATTCAGTAATAGCTTCCACTAGGCTTTGAAATAGTTTGTCATAGTCTAGTTTGTCTAATAAAGGATCTACATTAAACAATTGCTGGGCTGAATCTTCTTCGCGTTGTAAAAAACGTTCGATATTTTCTTGAGTAAAAAACTGCCGCATAATGAGATCTTGAATGCCACGCTTAAATTCTTCGAAATGGGCGGGAATAACACCAGAACCATATAGAAAGGGAACGCGCTCGAATAACATGTGGATAGCAATCCAGTTGGTGATGGCGCCAGACAAGGCAAAAATACCAACAGCTTTAATGTTGTCTGCATATAAGGGGCTAAAAAAACTGCCCACCAAAATACAAAAAGCGATAACGTTGGTTAGTAGGCTTTTATTGATTGAAGAAGGTGTTTGCGCGGTATCCATCGTTTTAATCAAAACGTCTCGTAAATTAAGTAAATAAGTATCTGCCGCCTGTTGCAACAACGACAACAGTAAGCCCAAGTATTAAGTTAATGCCAATTAGCATTCTGATTTGAGCTAAGTGTTTCCCCGCCTCTTCCCAATTATTATCTATCACTGCCTGAGTAAGGCGTTTGCGAGGAGCAAAAAATAGATGCATAAATAACAAAGACATAATAATGCCCATACTCATCATAATATGGATGTGTACGCCAAGGCCTTTCATGCCGCCAAATTTAACGGAAATCAACCAAAACCCAGTACCTAAAAGAAGGACAACGGATGCCCAGACCCAAGGAAAAAACGTTGAGAAAACGTTTGACCAGAGTGTGAGCCGTTGCGGTGGTTCAAATTGGATGGCCGCGATAGGACGTAAAACTAAGTAAGCGAAGAACATACCACCGACCCAAATAACGGCGGATAAAACGTGTAAGCTTATAGCGAGAGGTATCATGATTGCTCCTGTGTGATTGTTTAATGATTAGCGTTGCTGAGTAACACTTGTTAACCAACTATGTATTGATAGTGCAAGCGGTTCACTTAAACCGGTGAATAAATGATCAGCACCTTGTGTTTCTTGTTGCCTGTTTAAGGCGTTATTTTTAGATAAAATTGTCTTCCGAGTATTGGCCATTTGTACAACGCTGGGAAGGTCTTGGCTACCGTATATATCTAAAGTGGGTATTTTAACTTTTTCTAATAGCGCTATTGTACTTGTATCATCAGTTTTTGATGGCAGTGTGGGTAAGCCAATTAACACTAATGCATCACATGCTATGCCTTCTTTAGATGCTAAGAAGCTGATGGCCATAACAGCGCCTAAGCTGTGGGCGACCATAGTACACGGTTGATTGGGAAAGTTTTCTTTAAGGTAATTCAGAGAAGCTTCAATTCTAGGCGCGCTTTCGGGCACCAGTGTTATGTAGTCATCCATTGGTGCATCGTGGGGCAAAATGGGTAATTGAATGGCGAGTGTAGACCAGCCGTATTGTGCTAAGTTGTCTCGTAAAGGGTGAATGAGTTGTGGTGCATTGGGGTTTGACCCCATACCGTGAAGAATTAGCGTTACGCCTTTCGGTTTCACATCCGTTTCTTTATTGAGAAGGCCGATGAATTCAGTGTCAGACGCTTTAAGTGACACAACGTCGCCTATAATAATGCTATCTTTTATGGTCTCGGCGAGCATTTTTTCGCGTTCGATATCAGACGCACTTGTAACGCCAATCAAGCCAAATAGACTTAAAAAAAGCATGATAAAAAAAGACAGGTGTTTTTTCATGTTGATAGCTAGATTAAACTAGGAGTTGAAGTGACAATAGTGCATCAGACGCAAGCAAAAAGCCAGTAGTAAGGTCGAAATATGAGTTCTCAATATATACGGTTTAAGTTAGCTATATCATCAGATGCATTTTTAGCTGTTTATAAAGGCCATGCAAAAAATATTTCAACTATCGCATTGGATGGTCGGCGGGTTGAGTTTGCTGCTGAAAAAATCAGACAATTTTTAAGCCATGAGGGGATTTTCGGCGTTTTTGAGATGGAAATTGACGAGGAAAGCCGCTTTATATCGATCAAACGGCTGGGATAGCCGTATTGGGGTGAAAAAAAGTCTAAAGTCGGTTAACCTTCTTATACTTTAACGATGCGCACGATGCTATGAAAACACCTTTAATCGCCCCTTCTATTCTTTCTGCGGACTTTGCTCGATTGGGTGAAGAAGTTGATAATGTATTAGCGGCCGGTGCTGATGTAGTGCATTTTGATGTGATGGACAATCACTATGTTCCCAACTTAACCATTGGTCCCTTGGTTTGCGAAGCGCTGCGTAATCATGGTGTAACAGCTCCCATCGATGTGCATTTAATGGTGAAGCCTGTTGATCGAATTATTCCTGACTTTGCTAAAGCGGGGGCAACTTATATCACGTTTCACCCAGAAGCCAGTGAGCATGTGGACCGCAGTTTGGGTTTGATAAAAGAGTTGGGTTGTAAAGCGGGTTTAGTGTTTAACCCTGCAACGCCGTTGAGCCATTTAGATTATGTGATGGATAAAATTGACGTTATTTTATTGATGTCAGTCAACCCAGGTTTTGGTGGGCAAAGCTTTATTCCAGCCACCTTAGAAAAACTTCGTCAAGCGCGCCAACGTATTGATGCCAGCGGGTTTGATATTCGCCTAGAAGTCGATGGTGGCGTTAAGATTGATAATATTGGAGAAATCGCCGCCGCCGGTGCCGACATGTTTGTCGCGGGGTCAGCTATTTTTAACACCAATGATTACACAAAAACAATCAACGACATGCGCGAACAAATAGCTAAGGCATTGTAAATGCAGGCACTGATTAAACAAGGTACGCCAAAGCTGATGGCGTTTGATTTAGATGGCACCTTGGTAGACAGCGTGCCAGATTTGGCGAATGCAGTGAATGCCACATTAGCGGATTTGAAATTACAACCACACGATCAAAACCAAGTACGAGGCTGGATTGGTAATGGGGCCCAAGTGCTTATTAAGCGCGCGTTATCGGGTGATCTGAAAGGTGACGTGCCAACGGAATTATTCGAAAAAGTATACCCCTCTTTTTTGACATACTATGCAGAACATTTGTGTATAGATAGCACCTTGTATTCTGGTGTAAAAGAAACACTACAGGCTTTACAACAATCAGGCATTACCTTGGCGTGCATTACCAATAAACCGTCGCAATTTACTGCGCCATTGTTGGAGAAGTTAGGTCTTGCTTCGTTTTTTGACTATGTCGCGAGCGGTGATACATTCATCGAGAAAAAACCTCATCCTATGCCATTGTTAAGCGTCGCTGAACATTTTGATATTCAACCTGGCGAGTCTCTTATGGTTGGTGATTCTATCAATGATATACAAGCGGCTAAATCGGCGGGTTTTAAGTCGGTTTGTGTCGATTATGGATATGCCGGAGAGCATGATATCTATACAATGTGCGCAGATGCGGTGATAAGCCAATTTTCTCAATTAAACGGGTTTCTGCAAAAGGCAGCGTAATGACTTACTTTTTATACCAAAAGGGCATAAGTTTCGTAGAAACGATGGGTCTGTTTAACTCAGCTTTATCAAATGAACGATGGTGGTGTTGGCGATAGTGATAGTCACGTCTTAGTGCGTGAAATCGACCACCACGTTTTAAATATTGATAAAGAGATAAGCCAATGACACCAACACAATTTCAAGAATATACATCACAGGGGTTTACTCAAATCCCTTTAATGCGAACTATTTTAGCCGACTTAGAAACACCGCTTAGCGCCTATATGAAGCTAGCTGACGGACCCTATAGTTATTTGTTTGAGTCTGTTGAGGGGGACGAAAAATGGGGCCGTTATTCCATTATCGGCTTGCCCAGTGAAACGGTCATTAAAGTGACGGGTCACAATATTGTGATCTTAAAAAATGGCGAAATTCACGAACAAATAACCAATGAATCTCCGTTGCAGTGGATTCGTGATTATTCAGCTACGTTTAAAACCCCAAGCGTTGAGGGCCTGCCTCTATTTACTGGTGGTTTAGTTGGGTATTTCGGGTATGAAACCATTCATTACATTGAACCCAGTGTTGCCAATGCTTCCAAGCCTGACCCCATTGGTTCTCCCGACATTGTGTTAATGGTGTCAAAAGATGTATTGGTGTTTGATAACGTGAGTAATAAGTTGATGATTATTACCCACGTTGACCCATCTGAACCACAAGCGCTAGAAAGTGGCTTGGCGCACTTGCAAGGCATTGAAGAAAAACTGTCTCAAGCTAAAGTGAATAATACCTTCGGCAAATCTGGGCAATCTGCGAATCAGGAAAGTGATTTTATATCGGGGTTTACTCAAGATGGTTTTCAACAAGCTGTAAAAACCGTTAAAGAACATATAGTTGAAGGTGATGTGATGCAGGTGGTGTTGTCGCAACGCATGACCATACCTTACCAGGCCTCATCAATTGATTTGTATCGGGCTTTGCGGTGCTTGAACCCGTCGCCCTATATGTACCACTTGAATTTAGGCGATACTGATGTGGTGGGTTCATCACCTGAAATATTAACGCGTTTAGAAAACAATGAAGTGACCGTGCGGCCGATTGCGGGAACACGTCCGCGCGGTAAAAACCGTGAAGAAGATATAGCCTTAGAAAAGGAGTTGCTGGCAGACCCTAAAGAATGCGCCGAACATTTAATGCTCATTGATTTAGGGCGAAATGACGCAGGGCGTGTGTCTGAAACGGGAACGGTTAAATTGACGGATAAAATGATTATTGAACGGTATTCGCACGTCATGCATATCGTCTCGAATGTGAGTGGGCAATTAAAGAAAAACTTAGATGCTGTAGATGTATTGGAAGCAACATTTCCTGCAGGTACGGTGAGTGGCGCACCTAAAGTACGCGCAATGCAGATCATTGATGAATTGGAGCCGGTTAAACGTGGTATTTATTCGGGTGCGGTGGGTTATATGTCATGGTCTGGTAACTTAGATACGGCTATCGCTATACGCACAGCTGTTATTAAAGACGGGCAGCTCAATATACAAGCCGGTGCAGGTATTGTGCATGACTCAATTCCAGAAAACGAATGGGCTGAAACAATGAACAAAGGCCGTGCAATATTTAAAGCCGTGGCGATGGCACAAGGTGGTGAGTTATGAGTGCTTGTAAATTAGTGATGATCGACAACTACGACTCATTTACCTACAACTTGGTGCAATATTTCGCGGAGTTGGGCGCAGATGTGCATGTGTTGCGTAATGACCAAGTAACCGTCGATGACGTGATGGCGATGCAACCAGACAGGTTGGTTATTTCGCCAGGCCCCGGCGCACCGGATAAAGCCGGTATTTCTTTGGAATTAATTCACCGTGCAGCGGGCAATACGCCATTGTTGGGCGTTTGTTTGGGGCATCAAAGCATTGGGCAAGCGTTTGGCGGCAAAATTATTCACGCTAAACAAATTATGCACGGCAAAACATCGCTCATTCATCATAACAATGCGGGTGTTTTTAGTGGCTTAACCAACCCCTATATTGCAACTAGGTATCACTCGTTGGTAGTTGAAAAAGAATCGTTACCAGACTGTTTGGAAATAACAGCATGGACGGAGACGTCGAATGGTGACATGGATGAAATTATGGGTTTCCGCCACAAAGAATTAGACATTGAAGGCGTGCAGTTTCATCCAGAATCTATTTTGACTGAGCATGGACATGGCCTGCTGAAAAACTTTTTAGAGAAGCGTTAATAATGAATATAAAACAAGCCCTTGAGGCAGCTATTAATAACCAAGACCTATCAACTGAGCAAATGATTAGTGTGATGCGCGAAGTGATGAATGGCGAAACAACGGATGCGCAAATTGGTGGGTTTTTGGTTGCGTTAAGAATGAAGGGTGAATCGTTAGACGAAATTGAAGGCGCCGCCATTGTTATGCGCGAACTGGCATCTAAAGTGAGCGTTTCGGGTGATTATCTCGTTGATACCTGTGGTACAGGGGGGGGTGGTTCCGAGTTATTCAATGTGTCCACTGCGAGTGCATTTATCGTTGCAGCGGCTGGCGGCCGAGTGGCTAAACACGGCAATCGTTCTGTATCTAGCGTTACTGGCAGTGCAGATGTGCTTGAAGCAGCTGGCATTAGTTTAAATTTAACGCCAGAAGAAGTGGCTGAGTGTATAGCGGATATTGGTATTGGTTTTATGTTTGCACCTGCGCACCACAGCGCCATGAAACATGCGATAGGGCCAAGGAAAGAACTGGCTCAACGTACTATATTCAATATGTTAGGGCCAATGACTAACCCGGCAGGCGTAAAGAATCAGGTCATTGGTGTATTTAATGGGGCATTATGTAAGCCAATCGCCGAGGTATTAGGCCGCCTAGGTAGTGAGCATGTTTTAGTGGTGCATGCCCAAGATGGTTTGGATGAAATTAGTTTGGCTACACCAACACATGTGGCAGAGTATAAACAAGGTGCCGTCGAAGAATATGACATAACGCCGGAAGAAATGGGCATTGAAAGTCAAAGCCTCATAGGTTTAACCGTTGATAGTGCAGAGCAATCATTAAAGTTAATAGAGGATGCATTAGGTGAGCAACAGACATCTGAGGGCAAAAAAGCGGCGAATATGTTGGCATTAAATGCAGGGTCTGCTCTGTATGTATGCGGTATTGCGGCTACCCTGAGAACAGGCGTTGAGCTTGCCCAACAAACAATCGTATCGGGTGCCGCACTACAAAAAATGGCTGAATTAAAGAAAAAATCACAAGGTTACCAACATGACTGATACGCCTGATGCATTAAAAAAAATTCTTGCTAGAAAGTGTGAAGAAATTGCAGAAAGATCAGCGAAGGTTTCTATTGAGGATTTAAAAAAACAAATTGAAACAGCGTCTCCTGTCCGTGGCTTTATTAAGGCCATCCAGCAGAAACTAGCTGAAGGCCAAGCGGCAGTGATAGCAGAAGTAAAAAAGGCGTCGCCAAGTAAAGGTTTGCTACGTGAAAATTTCGTGCCAGCAGACATTGCGGCGAGTTATCAAGCGGGTGGGGCAGCGTGCTTATCTGTCTTAACGGATAAGGACTTTTTTCAAGGGTCCGAGGCGTATTTGGTAGAAGCTAGAGGCGCTTGCAATTTGCCGGTGATTCGTAAAGATTTTATTATAGATGCGTATCAGGTGTATGAAGCGAGAGCGATGGGTGCCGATTGTATTTTATTAATTGTTGCTGCCTTGGATGATGAGCCATTAAAAACGCTTCATGAATTGGCGAATAGTCTAGGTATGGATGTATTGGTTGAAGTGCATGATGTAGAAGAGTTACAACGTGCATTAAAGCTTAATCTTTCGTTGGTTGGTATTAATAATAGAAATTTGCGAACGTTTGAAGTCTCGCTTCAAACGACACTGGATTTGTTAGCAGATATTCCAGATAACGTAGTGGTGGTTAGCGAAAGTGGTTTGCATAAAACAGATGATATTGCGCTATTAAGGCAGCACCATGTGAATACGTTTTTGATTGGAGAAGCGTTTATGAGGCAAGAAAACCCCGGTGAGGCGTTACGACAGTTAGTTGCTTAGCGCGTTTCTTTTTACCACGATCGTTTTACCGGCCACGTCGATGTGGCCTTCTTGTTTTAAGGCCTTTAGAACACGCCCAGCCATTTCTCTAGAGCAACCCACCATACGGCCTAAGTCTTGACGAGTGACTCGAATTTGCATGCCATCCGGATGGGTCATTGCTTCAGGTGTTTCTGTTAAATCAATTAACGTTCCCGCAATCCTGCCAGTAACGTCTAAAAATGCAAGATGCCCGGCTTTACGACTGGTTTGTAATAAACGTTTTGCTAGTTGTTGGCCCAGTGCGAAAACAATTTCTTTGCTTTCGGCTTCCAGCTCGTTTTCTAACAAATTATTTAATCGTGCATACGTTATACCTGCCAATTGGCATTGAGAGCTTGTTTGGACATAAACATCACGCTTTTCACGGTTATCTGGCGTTTCAAAATAACCAGCTTCGCCAATAAAGTCGCCACGACTAAGGTTCGCTAAAATAAATTGGTGGCCGTCTACTTCGTCTACACGAACGTAGGCAGAGCCTTCAACAAAGTAGTACAAGGTATCGGCTTCATCACCGGGTTGAATGATATCGGTTTTGTTAGCGTATTCGCGTTTATGGCAGTAACTAATAAACTTGCTAAAAGTTTCATCAGACATGCCGGAAAAATTGAGAATTGTTTTTACTTTAGCCATGAAATAAGTCTAGCAGAGAATCCTAAATTTTCAGGAACCTGCATTAATCAACGTAAAGCGATTTTTATGATATTCTTCCCACAATATTTTTATTGCGGGAATGCAACGATGGATGTACGAATTAAGTGGGTGGATGGTGCAATGTTCTTGGGCGAGTCAGGCAGTGGGCATGCGGTTGTTATGGACGGAGCACCAGAAAATGGCGGTCGTAATTTAGGGCTACGCCCAATGGAAATGTTGTTAACAGGCATGGGTGGTTGTACTGCTTTTGACGTAAAAATGATTCTAGATAAAGCACGTCAGAATGTAACGGATTGTGTGGCGGAGATTCATGCAGACCGTGCAGATGCAGTACCTGCGGTGTTCACTAAAATTCACGTGCATTTTATTATTTCTGGCAAAAAACTTACGGATAAAGCAGTCGCACGAGCAGTGAACTTATCAGCTGAAAAGTATTGCTCAGCATCTATCATGCTAAGCAAAGCTGTTGAAATAACGCATGATTATGAAATTATAGATGTTGATGCCGAATGAAGCGGCCTAACTCCACTACTGGATTGCGACACGTTGCGCTGAATGTGCGCGATTTAGCGGCGGCGGAACATTTTTATGTTGAGTTAATGGGTATGACGGTTGAGTGGCGGCCCGATGCAGATAATGTCTATCTAACATCAGGCAATGATAATTTAGCCTTGCACGTGGTGACTGGCGAAGAAACAGGTGTTCCTAAGCTGGATCATATTGGTTTCTTTTTAGACACGGATGAAGATGTGGATGATTGGTTTGAGTTTTTATCACATCACGGCATTAAAATGAAAACGCAACCGCGTAAGCATCGAGATGGGGCGAAGAGTTTTTATTGTGTTGATCCAGAAGGGGTGACGGTGCAGATTATTTGTCATCCGCCGTTGGTTGGGAAGTAATCGCTTAATTTTTTGGTTAGTTCGTTTTTGCATTTAACATAAATAAAAACATACCGGGCGCACTACCAGCTTGTATCATAACTTTTGGAAAAACCTGCATAAAAATAGCAGATGATTCATAGAACTCAGCGGCCGCTGCCCAAACCTTTTTTTCATTTAAACTCTGAATTGTATTGAGCTGCAAAAGAGCATCAGAATCACGATGTGCAATTATTGAGTTTCGCTCAAAATGAAGTATTTTTGCAGCCTTCCCCTGAGATTTACGTAGTAACCTAAGAGCTAGAAATAACTCTTTTTGTAAAGCTTCATCAACTGAAGAACGGCAAAGTAGGTCTTTTAAATTTTTACTACTTGCCTTTCCCATATCCCATTCATATATTGTTAATAGAATAACCCTTAAAGATAATAGTCTTTTCCATTTATCGTGATGAGTTAACGCATCAATTTTGACCGTTTGAATATCTTTTTCTGCAATAAGATAGAACAAACCTATATTCATTAGTACTTGCGTACACTCATTCCCCTTTTTTTTGGCTCTCTCTGCTCCAACTTTAAATGTTTGAATCGTGTCATTTAAAACACGATTTTTCTTCCGTTCTTTAATTGTCAGAGATATTCGTGAATAAAAACGGCCAATTGCCATGAGTTTATTAGCATATCTTATTTGAAAATACCTTTTTCTTACTTCTAGCGGAACATCTGCGATGCTTTCATATTTTGGCATTGATAAGTTTACCTTGGAGGTCTAACTGATTGTTCAGGAGGATAAAACCCTCTCTAACTTCTATATTTACATGGAGAAATAGTTCTCGTGTAATACGATACTCAAGAGTAAGCAGAGCAATATGTTTGGTTTTCAGGAGGTTAAGATAACATATAATATTATTGGCTTTTTGCTGCCGCAGGCGATGTTCATTTTTTGCGTTGCCAAAAAACGAACCAAAAAAGGCAACCCTAAAACCTCACCTACGGTTCCCTCAAGCTCATTGATTTTATAGCCGTTGTGGAACTCGCCAAAAGCAGGCTCAAACAACCACAACGGAAAGCCCTATAAAAGCAACGAGTTTCGGTGAGGTTGAAAGGGAATTAAAATCAAAGGCGTCTATTGGATAATTTCCGATACTACTTGCTTCATGGCAGACGTTACATGAGATAAGTCATCCGGCTCAATAATAGAAGGCGGCATGACATACACCAGCCTAGAGAAGGGGACGTACCCAAGCGCTAAGTTCAAAAAAACCTGGGTTGCATACAGTGAATATCAATAGGTTTTTGAGCGGTTTATTTGTTGATCGCGAACGTATGCAGTTCGTTGGCAAAACCTAGGCCAGCTTCTGTGTATATGTTGAATGTATGGTCAACGCCAATGGCTTTTAACGCATCTTCTTCATCGGGGTATTTTGTTGTTGCAGCGATACTGCCTGTGTAACCCATTTCTTTTAGCCGTGTTGCTGCGTTCATGTTGGCTTGGTGGGTTGGCAAGGTAAGTAATACCCATTCTAAGCCATCTAATAAATCGGGGGCGCGTCCCCAGATATCTGGGTTCGTAGCATCCCCACAAATAACGTTCATGCCCGCCTCTATGTCTTTTTTGGCTTTGTCTTCGTCTATTTCAAAGCCGACCAAATGTGTCTCGTAGTCTTGTCTCATTGCATTATAGGCAGCGACACCCATTCGCCCCATGCCAAGAACCACCGCTTTCACGTGTGCTAAATCTAGGTTTTCTTCTCCTGATAAACGCTTTGAGCGTTCGAAGCGCTTTAGCCAAGGCCGGTATGAAAGGTATATTTTGTCGCGAACATTGACGAGTGGTGCGGAAAGAATAAACGAGAGGGACATAACAACGGCAAAAACAGATATCCATTCTTTAGGTAACCAGCCTGATGATATGGCTATTGCACCTACAATAAGGCCGAACTCACTGTAATTGGCTAAGTTGAGTGACGTGCGCCAAGATGTGCTGGCCCTAAGTTTGAATAGGCTGAATAAGCCAAAGTACATGGCTACTTTTAGTGGTAAAACTAAAATAAATAAAATGGCGATGAATACTTCGGCCCAGCCAGGCATAGCAGCCATACCTACACTAAGGAAGAACCCAATTAAAAATAGTTCTTTGAATCCCAATAATGCCTTTGCAAGTTCATTGGCCTTAGGGTGATTTGCAAGCAACATGCCGAAGACTAGGGCGCCTACATCGGCTTTCACGCCCACAGATTCGAATAAAGCTGAACCAACTAGAGCAGTCATGATGCCAAATAGAATCAAAAGCTCGCCGTGGCCAACAATATTGAAAAGTTTATAAATGAGGTGGCGAAGTGGGATGAGTGCGAAAAGCCCTATAGCAAATGGGCTTGGAAGTTTGCCCATAGAAACAGCAATGAACACAACCGCTGCAATGTCTTGCATCACCAGTACACCAATAGAAATACGGCCATTCATTGAACTAGTTGCGCCCAGTTCATCTAGTACTTTTACTGCGAACACAGTGCTAGAGAATGATAACGCAAAGCCGATGATAAGCGCAGTTTCAAAATCAAGCCCCGATAATAACGGTAAGCTAGTATAAGAAAATAGTAAAACAATACCGGCCATCAATAACGTAACGGCGGCCATATGTAGCGTAGCAACGCCCCAAACTTCTGGTTTTGCTAAAGAACTTAGCTTGAGCTTGAGTCCGATAGAAAACAATAATAAGGTGATGCCCAAGTTAGCTAATGCGTCCAGAAATTCGCCGCTTTGTGCGTCTAGGGCATTAAGTACAAAGCCTGCACCTAAAAAACCTATTAAAGGTGGTAGGCCAATTTTTTTTATTAAAAGTCCACAAACAAAGGCGATGGCTATCCAAAGTGGATCGCTATGTTGAATATTAAATAGTTGAGATTCCATGGTTTATCGTTGGGTAAGATGCTTTGTGGTTTGAATTTAAGTTTGTTTTCAATCACTTAAATTTAGCAGATTTTTAAAACTTTGCTGTTGGATAAGAAATGTGCCGATTGTCAGTAAGTATTATCTGAAAAGGCGTATCAATTGATCGTAGTGCTGTTTTGAAAAAAAGAGGGGTGTTGTGGTCTTTTAAAGCTCAGTATAAAAGTGAGCTAGTTAATCTCTGATACAACCTGAGCCATCGCTGATGTGATAGAAGATAGGTCGTTTGGCTCAATAATATACGGAGGCATGACGTAAACAAGGTTAGAGAATGGGCGAATCCAAACGCCAAGATCTACAAAGCGAGGTTGCATCCAATGAATATCGTCCGCTTTGTGTAATTCAATCACACCAATCGCGCCTTTGACTCTGATGTCTTTTACAGCGCTGAGGTCACGACAGGCTTCCAGTTCGATTGATAATTGTTGCCCTATGGATAAAGCACGTTGTTGCCAAGGCGAATTAAGCAATAGTTTTAAGCTAGCATTCGCGACTGAGCAAGCTAGGGGGTTAGCCATAAAGGTTGGCCCGTGCATTAGCGTTGGGAATTCACCGGTGCCAATTCCATCAGCAACTTTGCTGGAACAAAGGGTCGCAGCCAAGCTTAAATAACCCCCCGTTAATGCCTTACCAACACATAAAATATCGGGTGCTATGCCGGCTTGTTCGTAAGCAAATAAGGTGCCTGTACGCCCAAACCCAGTGGCGATTTCATCGAGTATTAGCAGTACGTTGTATTCATTACATAGCTCGCGCACTTTTTTTAGGTAAGAGGTGCTGTAAAAACGCATGCCGCCAGCGCCTTGAACTAGGGGTTCAAGAATAACGGCGGCTATGGATGAGGTGTTGTTTTTTAGTAGCGATTTGAAGTCTCTAATGGCTTCTTCATCGTATTGTTCTTGATTGAAGCATTCTGGGCTTTTGGCGAATAGGTGTTGAGCGAGTACATCTTTAAATAAATGATGCATGCCATTGTCCGGGTCGCATACGGCCATCGCGCCAAAGGTGTCACCGTGGTAGCCATTTTTAATGGTGAGTAAGCGTTGTTTTTGTGGCTGTCCTTTTGATGCCCAATATTGAATGGCCATTTTAATAGCCACTTCTACAGCGACTGAGCCGGAGTCTGCAAAAAAAACGTGTTGTAAGTCATCGTGGGTGATATCGATTAACGTTTTGGCTAAATTAATCGCTGGCTTATGGGTTAACCCACCAAACATAACGTGAGACATGGATTTAAGCTGGTTCTCAATCGCAGCATTTAACACGGGGTGGTTGTAGCCGTGAATAGCGGCCCACCAAGATGACATGCCGTCGATTAGCTCTCGACCATCAGCCAGTTTAATGCGTACACCAGAGGCGGATTCAACGGGAAAGGTCGGGCTGGGGTGCTTTAAACTCGTGTAGGGGTGCCAGATGTGTTGCCTGTCAAAATTAGCAAGCGCTTGCCAGTCATCTTGCATGATGCATTAAACCCAGTGTGATGCTTTTGTCATGACGTTAGAAACCAGTTGCATGCCTTGTTTGATAGGCTCAGGCAGTTCTGCTGCACCGCTTTCAATAGCGGTTGTTGCGTGTTGATTTTCGTCGTCACGCATTTGCTCGAGTATTGCGCGTGTTTTGTGGTCAGTTTTTGGTAATTGCTCAAGGTGGCTGTCGATATGTTTAACGACTTGCCTTTCTGTTTCGGCCAAAAATCCTAAATTCCACTTATCGCCCGCAAGACCGGCTATTGCGCCAATGGATAACGAGCCCGCATACCATAATGGGTCAAATATACTGGTTCTTTCACCCAATTCAGTCACGCGGCCCTTGCACCATGCAAGGTGATCATTCTCCTCTTCAGCGGCTTGCTTCAGCTTGTCTTGGATTGTTTTATCTTTTGCTGTGAGCGCTTGCCCCTGGTATAAGGCTTGCGCCGCCACTTCGCCAGCATGGTTTACACGCATTAATTGTGCAGATAGGTGTGCGTCAGTGTCGTCGAGTTCAATGTCTTCAGCAATGGTAGCAGCAGGGTTTGGGCGACCTGTCGTTTTAGCGTGCCCCGTTAAGGTGCGAATCACGCGGTCAGCGTGGCCAATCAATATGTCTGCGGGAGAAAAAATTCTTTGCACGATTTATGTCCTGTTGTCTTTGGTAATAATGATACCTGATGCTAAGCGCCAATGCATGGTTTGGTGTTACAAAGGAAGTGATAAGAAAAAAAGGGGTGTGCGAAAGAGGAAAGTCACTTATAATTAACTTGCATATATAATCGATATTATATTCAAATTAGTTATAAAAAAACCTGTTAAGATTATGACCATTAGTAATAAAAAATTAACACACCTTAAGCGTTTAGAAGCTGAGTCCATTCACATTATGCGTGAGGTTGTAGCAGAATTCGATAATCCGGCGATGTTATACAGTGTTGGAAAGGACTCTTCTGTGATGTTGCACCTTGCCCAAAAAGCCTTTAACCCTGCGCCTCCGCCTTTTCCGCTTGTACATGTTGATACAACATGGAAGTTTAAAGAAATGATTCAATTCCGTGAGCAACGCGCTAAAGAAGTAGGCATGGAGCTAGTGGTATATATTAATCCGAAGGGTAAAGAGTTGAATATTTCCCCCTTTGTGCATGGCTCATCTATGCACACGGATATTATGAAAACTGAAGGTTTGCGTCAGATGTTGGATCAATATCAATATGATGCGGTGTTCGGTGGCGCAAGGCGTGATGAAGAAAAATCACGAGCGAAGGAGCGCATTTATTCTTTCAGAGATAAAAATCACCGTTGGGACCCAAAGAATCAACGCCCTGAATTATGGGATACGTATAACGGCCGTCATCAACAAGACGAGTCTATTCGGGTGTTCCCATTGTCCAATTGGACTGAATTAGATATTTGGCAGTATATCTATTTAGAAAGCATCCCTATTCCAGATTTGTACTTTGCGAAAGAGCGCTCTGTCGTTGAATACGGCGGAACAAAAATTATGGTGGATGATGATCGTATGCCTGAAGAATTACGGGCAAGCGCAACCATGGAAAAAGTTCGTTTTAGAACATTGGGGTGTTATCCGTTAACGGGTGCGGTCAGTTCAAGTGCCGAAACATTGCCTGAGATTATTCAAGAAATGTTGCTAACTAAAGTGTCTGAGCGCCAAGGTCGTTTGATTGACCACGATGAGTCGGGGTCCATGGAGAAGAAAAAGATTGAGGGGTATTTCTAATGGCGATTGAACAAAATACGCTGATTGAATCAGATATAGAGAGCTATCTTCACCAGCATGAAAACAAAGAGCTGCTTCGTTTTATAACGTGCGGCAGTGTGGATGACGGAAAAAGCACCTTGATTGGTCGTTTATTGCACGACAGTAAAATGATTTTTGAAGACCAGCTGGCGGCAATTAATAAAGATTCTAAAAAACACGGTACAACGGGCGAAACAGTTGATTTGGCGTTGTTAGTGGATGGGCTGCAATCTGAAAGAGAGCAAGGCATAACCATTGATGTGGCGTATCGGTTTTTCGCCACCGACAAACGTAAGTTTATTATCGCGGACACGCCAGGGCACGAGCAATACACGCGCAATATGGCCACGGGTGCGTCCACAGCAGATCTTGCTATTATTCTTATTGATGCACGTTATGGGGTGCAAACACAAACGCGTCGCCACAGTTACATCACCAGTTTATTAGGTATTAAGCATGTTATCGTGGCCGTGAATAAAATGGACTTGGTTGATTTTAGTGAGCAACGCTTCAATGAGATTAAATCTGAATACAAAGCGTTCGCGACTAACATTGGTATTGATGCGCCTGTTTTCGTACCGGTATCTGCGTTGACCGGTGATAACGTAGTGAACCCAAGTAGCAACATGCCTTGGAATACTGATGTGCCACTCATGGAGCAGCTGGACACCATTCCACTAGAAGATACTGTTAATCTAGAGAATTTCCGTTTACCCGTTCAGTATGTCAATCGTCCTCACCTAGATTTCAGAGGGTTTTGCGGCACTATCGCAGCGGGCACAATAAAAGTGGGTGATGCTGTAACAATATTGCCATCAAAGAAAACGTCGGTCGTTAAACACGTCATTCAGCCTGCGATTGGCGAAGAAAATATGGCCGTGGATGAAGCGTTTGCACCGATGGCTGTTACGTTAACGCTTGAAGATGAGGTTGATATTAGTCGTGGGGATATGATTGTTAAAACATCGAATGTACCCATGATGTCAGACCAGCTTGAGGTAATGCTTGTGTGGATGGGGGAGGTTCCTATGCAGCCGAATGTCGAATACTTAATTAAACGTGCAACCAATGTTGTACCAGGAAGTTTTACGCGTATAGACCATAAGGTTGATGTGAACACATTAGCGAAGGGTGATGCATCAGAGCTTCAACTCAATGAAATTGGGCAATGTCAATTATCACTCAATAAACTTATTTCTTTTGATGCGTATGCTGATATTAAAGGGACCGGTAGTTTTGTTGTTATTGATAAGTATACGCATGCAACGCTAGCGGCTGGCATGATTAAAGGGACTGTGGAAACAGCGGGGAAAAAAGCTCAGCTGCGTCAATACACGTCATTTGAAAAAGAGCTGAATGCGATGGTAAGGGAGCACTATCCCGAATGGGGTTGCAAACTGATTGACTAAGTTGCTAGCTGAGCGTGTGATGGTCGTCAGTTTTTTACATTAGTTTGTATAGTGTAATTGATTTATAATCAGGCTTTTATTTAGCGGGCTTTCTAGGCGTGTCTTACTACAAACACCATGTTTTTTTCTGTACAAACCAACGCACCGATGGTCGCGCATCTTGCCAGGATCACAATGCGCAAGAAATGCGTGATTATTTAAAAAAGAAAGTTAAAGAGGCCGGTTTATCTGGCCCCGGTGGCATTCGAATTAATAACGCAGGGTGTTTAGATCGTTGTGGGCAAGGCCCGGTATTGGTAATTTACCCTGAAGAAAAATGGTATCAATATAAAACCAAAGAAGATCTTGATGTGATATTTGCACAGCATATTAAAAGCAATAAGCATGTAAAAAGGCTTTCGATATAAAACCTTTGGCTTAATAGGTCCTATAATAATACAAAATTCACAGGGAGTAGTATTGCGCCAAAAAGCATGAATGTAGTCTGATAATATCGGGCTGACGACGAAATAGATTTATTTTAATTATTTTCGTGGCTGTTTCAGCAGTGACCATTGGTTGATGTTTTATAGGTAGTTTCATCGTGCTCTATATTCCCAAGCAGTATGAGGTGACGGCGTAAATAGCATTGCCAGAGTTATCTGCCGTGATGAGGGGCTTTTTCTTACAAGATAACCAAAATAAAATAACTAAGGATGTCACGTTTGTTATGGTTTAGCCTTTAATGCTGATATATCAATTGATATTAGTGGGGTATGAAGAATTTAAATCCAGCTATTTTAAAAAAATGTTGTAATTGACGCTAAAGGTATTTCTTAAAAAGAGGTGAAGGTAAAGCTTGCCGCTCCAAATATTTATGAGGGTGTATGAAAATTATCGCGCAATTGTTCTTAATCGTGGGAAAAGCTAAAAGTAAAGCGTACGCGAAACTTTTTGGAAGTTTGTTTGCAGAGGCGGGTAGCAATTTGGTTTTTTCTCCAAAGGGGTCTTATTTTACTTATGAATCTGTAATGCTAGGGGAGAACGTTTTTATTGGGAAGGGAGCTTTTTTTTCTTCAGCTAAAGGTGCTGAAATTTTGGTTGGAGATAACGTGATGTTTGGCCCAAACGTAACTATTTTATGTGGTGATCATGAAATATCAGAAATAGGCGTTACTATGAATAATTCTAAAAATGATGCGGAAAAAAATTCTCATCCAGTTAGTATATCTGATGACGTTTGGATTGGGGCAAATGTTACTTTATTGAAAGGGGTTACAATTGGTGAAGGCGCGGTTGTAGCTGCGGGAAGTGTCGTGGTAAAGGATGTGCCGGACTATACAGTTGTGGCAGGAGTCCCAGCTGTTTTTTTAAAAAAACGCTTTACTGATAGTCAATTAAAATTACATTTAGATAGAAAACTAAAATGTTAAAGCAAGTGATTAGCTTCCTATCATCAACGTTCCTAGCAAAATTAACACCGGTAGTTCTAGGGTATGTTTTAGCTACGGAGTTAGGAAACAGCGCGTATATTGGTTTTGTTTCGTTCGTATTGTTTTCGGGGTTAATTTCAAATATATCGATACTGGGTGCAAATCCACAAATTATTTCTTTGGAAGGCAAGCAAGAAGTTAGAAATTCGGAGTATTTTAGAATTACGGTCTGCGGGCTCTTGTTTTTAACTTTTTGTACGATGTCGGTGTTTGTGGTTTCTATTTTTAATTTTCTGCCAATTTACTTGATTGATTTAATGGGATATAAAGCAGTAATGGTGGCGTTTTTATATTCATTAGGGATATATTTTATTTATATCTCAACGGCAAAATTAAATAACGCACTTTTAGTAAGGGAAGCTTCTACTATTTGGTTTGGTTATTCAGCAATGACTGTTGTTGTAGCTGCACTTTGGTTCTTACTGGATAAAAACAATCTATTTTTGTTGGTTTCGCTAATGGCTGTTTCGGCACTCATAGTAGGGGCTCTAGGTCATTGGTATGCCGGAAGTTCAAGCTCAATGGTAGGCGCTATGGTAGTGAAAGAACAAACTGGATATAAAAAAATATTGAGAAGACAATTAAGCTTTTCTTTTTTTGGTTTTGGTGTTGTGGGTGTGTTCTTTTATTATCAAAATGCACTGTCTTTGCAGTCTGCAGAGGACGGCGCGCTCTTTTCCTTGTTTTATCAACTCTTCGCATTAATATTATTTGTTCCATCGACGCTCGGAAATATAGTAGTGCCAAGGCTTGTGAAAAAAGTAAAGTCTGGTTTCCCTTTAAAGGTGTACTTGTATTACTTTTTAATTGCTTTTCTTCTTTGTGTAGCCATTTTTGGAGCATTGCCATATCTGTTAGTGGAATATAATATTGACATGCATTTGTATAGCGGCAACTTGTTTCTAACTTTACTTGCGGTCTCGCTTATAGCAGGAGTTAACTCTTACTCAACCCAAGTACTGGTTGCGAAAAAAAACTATGACTTTTTAATGCTGTCAACTGCACTGTGGGCATCTGTAGCCCTTGGGCTAACTGCTTGGCAAGGGATTAGCGTTCAGTCAGTTTCAGTTTCTCTATTGGCTGCCTATTTGGTATCGTCATTTGGTGTTGTGTTTGGTATTTATAGGCTTGGGTACTTTAAGTATTTTGACTAAAAAGAAAACTATTTACTGGCTTGCAAATTCTAAAAGCCCACATGTGAGGCATTGGGATGAAATAATAGCTAAAGTGGCTTGCGATTATGATTTCCAAATAATATCTATTTGGCATAAAAATAGCCTAGAAGAAATTGAGTTAGGAACGGTTACGTGTAAACAAATTTTGCCTAAGTTTTTCAGCGTCTTCCCAGAAATTTTCCAATACTTTTTTTTAGGCGTGATAATTCGATTTGTCGCTAAAAATGAAGCTTACGCTTTGCATGCACATGGCACAAGTGGTTATGGCCTTGCGGCTTTAGTTTCCGGTTTTAAGTATGGGGTGACAACATATGGTAGTGAAATATATGCGGCATCTAAAAGAGGATGCGTATATAAAGCACTAATCAATAAAATCTTAACCTCCTCAACGGCGATTACTTCCGCATCTCCGAAAATGACTGATACACTTAAAAGAAATTTTAACGTTGAAGATGCGAAAATTCATGAGTTTAGCTTGGGTGTTTCTAGCACATTTTACTTTAGCGCCAAAGAAAGCAAGCGTGTTAGAGATAAATTAGGAGTTGTTGAGGGGCCTATCTGGGTTGCAAATAGGAGGGTGGCGCCTATTTATCATACGCTCGAGCTTGTACAAGCCTTTATCCGAACAAGGAAAAGAACAAATACTGGTCATCTATTAATTATGGAAGGTGACGCCGACAAAAGTTATTTATCTGATGTAGAGTTACTTTGTGAAACTTGTCCTCATATAACTATAATTTCTGGTTTTATCAATCAGGGTGGTTTACGTGCATTTTTGTCGGCGGCAGATTTTGCGATTTCTATACCGGATACCGATCAACTTTCAAGTTCAATTCTTGAGGGTGCTGTATGTGGCGCAATACCGTTGTTAAGAAATTTGTCTTGTTATGATTTAGTAAAGGGGTTTAGTATTGTTTTCGAAATAAATGATAAAGATAGTTATGAAGAAATTTTTCTTAAATCGTCTTTAATCTATCATAAAGGTGAGTGTGCGGATTTAGTGAAAAAAGTATTGGCTGGTGTTGAGAAGTTTAAAATGGAATTTGCAATTCCGGATATGTTGAATTTTTATAGAAGTATTTTTGCTGTATTGTGCCCGAAAAGCTAATGAATACATTGCAAGAAAGGTCTATAAGTGAGGGTAAGTATCGTATGTTTGTTATTTGCGCTATACTTTTCTATTTGCCGCTAGCTTTTAATGTAATTGAGTTTAAAGGGAAGCCAGTTGATATTGCAGCTTCTGATATTATTGTATTGTTCTTATTGCTTATATACGGGTATATGTATTGGCAAAAAAAAGTAAATAGGAGGGAGAGTCAGTATTTATTGTTACTTGTAGTGGCGGTTACTTTTTTTTTATTTTTAGCTTTCTTTGGGTATGGGGAAAGTGGGGGGATGATGCCAATTCTCTCGGCGATTAAATTTGAAAAAGTATTTTTAGCCTTGATTGCAGGCATGTGCTTTTCGAGGTTCTGTGACTTTAATAATTTTTGGCGCATTTCATCCATAGCTGCGCTGCTTATCTTATTGAGTTTATATATATCGCAATTGTTAATATCTGGTTCCTTTTCAACACGTTGGGGTGCAACAGCATTTGGTTACCCAGTGTATGGTTTTCCTAACTCATCAGCATCGTATTACATATTGTTTGTTATGTTCGCTGTGATCGCTTGTATTAGAGGTTTAAACCGTTATGCGTATGCAGGACTGGCATTTTTATCAGCCGTGTTTATGGTAATGAGCTATTCACGTTCAGCATTGGTTATTTTAATTTTTTTTCTGTTGCTAATTTTATTTTATTTACCCGTGAAAAAGATAATAATAGGATTAATTGCTATGCTGCCAGCCGTTTTGATATTTTGTGTAACGTTATTAGCAGCTAGTAGTCAGTCGGTTATAAATGACAGTAGATCGGCCAGTCTTAATTTCGAGGCAAGAGCGAATCAAACGTTTTATTCAAGTAAGCCTTTTGGAGGAAGAATAGAGATAGCACTGGAAACTATCTCTTTGGTGGAGAAGAAACCATTTTTTGGCTATAAATTTGAATCTTTTAGTAATTATAATAGTGTTTTTGACACGCCACATAATCAGTATTTGGAAATTTTATTTAAGAGTGGCCTGTTTGGTTTTTTACTGTATTTCGGTGTGTTAGTGTTCTTTCTCTTTATTGTGCTTAAAAAGACATATAGTCCGGGTGTTTCAATAATGGATAGGCGTAGCGTAGTTTGTTTTTTATTGGCATTATTATCTTTGATGCTTGGTAATTTGGCGCAACCTAATTTCACATTTACTCAAACGGGAAATGTATCATTTTTTATATTAGGGTTTTTGTTGATGACAGATATGACTAAATTTAATTCCGCCACAAATAAGTCGAATGAATAATATTAAGCGCCGTATGTTTTATGGTGATGTTGTGCATAAGGTAATGAGGATAGTAGGTATAGGTAAGTATGAATGAAACAAATTCTACAAAATATGGGAAGTGGTGAAACATACCTTGTATCAGCCCCCTCACCGCAGGCAAAATCAGGCAGTTTATTAATTCATTCTGTATCAAGTTTGGTTTCTGTTGGTACTGAAAGGATGCTGGTGGAATTCGGTCAAGCGAATATTTTACAAAAAGCACGTAAACAGCCTGATAAGGTGAAAATGGTGCTAGATAAAGTGAAGTCAGATGGCCTAGCAACCACGATTGATGCTGTAAAAAGTAAGCTGGATCAACCTTTGCCATTAGGATATTGCAATGTAGGTCGTGTTGCAGAAGTTGGGCGTGGAGTTGATGGTTTTGCAAAAGGAGACCGCGTTGTTTCCAATGGTCCTCATGCGGATGTTGTTCGTGTTCCTAAGAATTTAAGCGCGAAGATTCCAAGTAATGTAACAGATGAAGAAGCAACGTTTGCGGTGCTGGGATCTATTGGTTTGCAAGGTGTTCGCTTAGCTAATCCATCGTTAGGTGAATGTTTTGTTGTAACGGGCGTTGGTCTTATTGGCTTAATGACGGTGCAGCTGTTGATTGCAAATGGTTGCCGGGTCCTGGCAATTGATTATGACGAATCAAAGTTAAAACTCGCACAGCTGTTTGGTGCTGAAATTTGCAATCCAGGCAAAGGTGAAGATGTTATAAATACGGGAGTGGCGTTTAGTCGTGGAATGGGGGTTGATGGCGTTATTATTACAGCGTCAACCGCGTCAAATGATCCAGTTTCTCAAGCCGCTAAAATGTCACGTAAGCGCGGCCGTATTATTTTAGTGGGCGTGGTTGGGCTTGAGCTAAGCCGCGCAGATTTTTATGAAAAGGAATTGTCGTTCCAAGTATCCTGCTCTTATGGACCTGGGCGTTATGAAGCTGACTATGAAGAAAAAGGCAATGATTACCCGATAGGTTTTGTTCGTTGGACGGAGCAGCGAAATTTTGAAGCCATTTTAGAGTTACTCTCAAGCGGTAAGCTTGATGTTAAGCCACTCGTTTCTCACCGCTATAACTTTAACGATGCGCTTGATGGTTATGCGACGCTTACGAATGATAAATCGGCCTTAGGTATTATTCTACAATATCCAGAGGTTGGACCTGAGGAGCTAACGAATACTCAGTTGGAACTTAAACCGTATATTTCATCGGGTAGTTGTGCCCCTGTTGTTGGGTTTGTTGGTGCGGGGAATTATGCGTCGAGAGTATTAATTCCTGCATTTAAAGAAGCCGGTGCTCAATTACATACGTTGAGTACTTTTGGCGGCGTTAATAGTGTTGTGCATGGCGAGAAAAATGACTTTCATAAGGCATCTACTGATACGGATGCAATGCTTAAAGATCATGAAATTAACACGATAGCTGTTGTTACACAGCATAACTCACATGCGCGATTTGTATCGCAAGCATTGAGTGAGGGCAAAAACGTATTTGTTGAGAAACCTTTAGCTATTAATGTTGAACAATTAGAAGAAGTAAAGAAAGCATATGCTTCACAACTGGAAGAGGGGAAAGGAGCTCGAGTAATGGTCGGTTTTAATCGTCGCTTTGCACCTCAGGTGCAAAAAATGAAAGAGCTGGTCTCTGCAGTTTCGGAACCAAAGTCCTTTATTATGACGATGAACGCAGGTTCTATTCCAGCTGATCATTGGACGCAAGACAACGAAGTGGGCGGTGGGCGTATTATTGGCGAGGCGTGTCACTTGGTTGATTTAATGCGCTATTTAGCAGGAAGTGAAATTGTTTCTGTTCAAGCAAGGCGGATGGGTGATTCAGATGCAGTGATGGTTAAGGAAGATAAAGCAGCTATTATCTTGGGGTTTGCGGACGGTTCGTTTGGTACGGTTCATTATTATGCCAATGGGGCGGCCTCATTTCCCAAAGAGCGGGTTGAGATTTTTACGGCGGGTAAAACACTACAGTTAGATAATTTTAGGAAACTAAAGGGTTTTGGCTGGAAGGGGTTCACCAAAATGAATTTATGGCAACAAGACAAAGGACAAAAGGCGTGTGCGAAAGCTTTCTTAGATGCTGTGTCAGAAGGCAAACCTGCGCCTATTTTGGCTGAAGAAATTTTTGAAGTTGCGCAAGTGAGTATAGATATTGCTGAACAACTACGTGCGCAGTAATTTTTTCGTAAAAGTAAAAACTGCAGTTGATCTTGGAGTTGTCAATATAGGGCGAATTTTTTGGTACCGTTTGGGCCTTGTTGTTGGGTTTAACCTAGTAAAAGGATTGAAAACTAGTATTGAACAAGGTGATTTTTTTCGTGAGCATTCAGGTAACTACAACGTTGAATTAGAAGCCAATGATCAGTGGTTGAATAAGCAAACTTATTTTGGTCGCCAGTTTAATAGCTCTTCAGAAATGCCAAATTGGCATCAAAGCTGCTTGATAAACGTAGCGGTCAAGCAACCATCGCGTCCTTGGTGGGAAATGGCTGATTTTGACGATGAGCTGGGTGATATTAAAGGTGTTTGGGAGGCGTCACGTTTTGATTGGGTACTGTCTTTTGCGCAACAGGCGGTTTTGGGAGAAAAAGAAAGCGTAATTAAATTGAATGATTGGTTGAATGATTGGCTGCAAAAGAACCCGCCTTACTTAGGTGTTAACTGGAAGTGTGGGCAAGAGGCATCTATACGTGTAATGCATCTTGCGATGGCATCAGTCATTATGGGGCAGCATAAATGTACGACTAAAACATTATTGGACTTTATTAAAGCGCATTTAGCACGGATTGCCCCAACAATCTCTTATGCAATCGCCCAAGATAATAATCATGGAACATCGGAGGCGGCTGCGTTGTTTATGGGAGGTAGCTGGCTCGTAGAAAATGGTGATGAAGATGGAGAAAGATGGTGCCAGCAGGGGAGAAAATGGCTGGCAAATAGAGCGAAGCATTTGATTGATGCTGACGGAAGTTTTAGCCAGTATTCTACAACCTATCATAGAGTAATGCTTGATACATACAGCATGGCTGAGGTCTGGCGAAAGAGTTTAGACCTGCCGCTATTTGATGGCATTATTTACATTAGATTGGATGCAGCAACCGATTGGTTGTTCAATATGACTCAATTTGAGACAGGTGACGCCCCAAATTTAGGCGCAAATGATGGCGCTCGTTTATTGCCTTTAACCGGTGGTGATTATCGTGATTTTAGGCCATCTGTTCAATTAGCGTCAGCACTGTTTGTAAAGAAAACTGCATACGATAAGGAAGGTGATTGGAATCAGCCTTTAAAGTGGCTGAGGGTTCAAAAACCAATTTTGAGTAATAAAAAAGCAACGAGCTTGGATATGCCTTTGGGTGGGTATGGCTTGTTACGTAATAAAAGAGCTTTCGTTTTGCTGAACTACCCTAGGTTTAGATTTAGGCCAAGTCAGTGCGATGCTCTGCATGTTGATTTTTGGCTTGCCGGCGAGAATTTGTTAAGGGATGCCGGAACGTTTAGCTATAATGCGGGCCAAGAAGTTATTGACTATTATGGCGGGACTCAAAGTCACAATACAGTTCAGTTTGATGAGCACCAGCAAATGCCTAGATTAAGTCGTTTCTTGCTGGGTGGTTGGCTTAAAACGGGTTTTAAACAGGAATTAAAAGTTGAAGCGTCTGAAGCTAGTATTGCGGCTAGGTATAAAGATCGTTTTAACTGCCAACACATCAGAGCAGTAAAGCTAACAGGCCAAAGCCTTTTAGTTGAAGATCAGCTTTCTGGGTTTAAGCGTAGAGCCGTTGCGCGATGGCGGTTGAGCCCTGGGAATTGGCGCATAAATGGCCATCAGATTGCTAGTGACGAGTATGTTATTGCAATTGAATCAGATGTGGGGATTTCTAGACTTGAGTTAATAGAAGGTCGAGAGTCGCGTTATTATTATTTGGAAGAAGCTGTTCCTGTTATAGAAATAGAGATAAATAAGCCAGGCATTATAAAAATGGAGTTTAGGTTTTAAAAATGAAGATACTATATTTTCATCAGCACTTTTCTACGCCGAAAGGTTCGGCGGGAATTCGGTCATACGAAATGGCGCGACGCGCAATCCATTATGGACACAAAGTAACAATGGTTTGCGGCAGTTACGGTGGTGGAAAAACAGGGCTATCTGGAGATTTTACTAAAGGGAAGCGCGTTGGGAATGTTGATGGAATAGATATTGTTGAGTTTGACTTGAGTTACTCAAATGCCGACACGTTACTCACGCGTACTAAGACATTCATTAAGTTTTCAGTGAAAAGTATTGGGCTAGTGTTCACTGAGAATTATGATCTTGTGTTTGCAACAACGACTCCATTGACAGCGGGAATTCCAGGGATCTTCGCGCGATGGTTAAGGAGAAAACCCTTTGTTTTCGAGGTTCGAGACTTATGGCCTGAGTTACCTAAAGCAATGGGAGTGATTAAAAACCCTGTCGTGCTCGGCTTAATGTCATTTTTAGAATATATTTCTTATCAGTCTGCATGCCGATGTATTGGGCTTTCTCCCGGTATTGTTAACGGAATAGAAAAGCGTGGTGTGGCATTAGATAAAATTAAATTGGTTCCAAATGGGTGTGATTTAGATATTTTTAATTCAAATGTCGATGCTTGGCGTCCTGATGGTGTTAAAGAAAGTGATTTATTGGCCATTTTTACAGGAACGCATGGCGTGGCAAATGGGTTGGATGCGGCATTAGATGCTGCCAAAGAGCTTAAAGAGCGAGGAAGAAAAGATATTAAGCTTGTGTTTGTAGGGCAGGGTAAGCTCAAAACCCAGTTACAGCGTAGAGCCAAGGTTGAAGAATTAGAAAATGTTATTTTTTGCCATCCAGTTGGTAAAACTAAGCTTGCTGGGCTTATGTCTGGTGCAGACATAGGTATGCAGTTGTTAACAAACATTCCTGCCTTTTACTTCGGAACATCGCCCAATAAATTTTTTGACTATATTGCTGCAGGGTTGCCGGTGTTAAATAACTATCCAGGCTGGTTGGCTGAAATGATAGTTGAGAATAAATGTGGCTACGCTATAGAGCCTGAAAATATTAAGGAATTTGCTGATGCTCTTGAGTCGGCAAGTGAGAATAGAGCTGAATTAAAAGAAATGGGAATAAAATCAAAAGCTTTAGCGATAGATGCTTTTTCGAGAAAGAATTTAGCGGATGAATGGGTTGAATGGGTTTGTAAATAAAATGAAGCGCTTACTTGATATAGCCTTATCACTATTAGCTTTGCTGATACTCAGCCCTGTTATTCTACTTCTATCCATTCTTGTTGCACTTAAGCTTGGTAGGCCTGTTTTATTTAGGCAGAAGCGCCCTGGACTAAAGGGTAAGGTTTTTGAAATGCTAAAGTTTCGTTCAATGCGTGATGCTGTGGACGAACAAGGAAATGTGTTGCCAGATTCGAAGCGTTTAATTTCTTTTGGCAAAAAACTACGTAGTACAAGTCTAGATGAGCTCCCTAGCCTTTGGAGTGTTCTGAAAGGTGATATGAGCCTTGTCGGGCCCCGACCTTTATTGGTGGAATATTTGCCGCTGTACTCTAAAGAACAGGCTAGGCGGCATGATGTTCGGCCTGGTATTACTGGTTGGGCTCAAGTGAATGGGCGTAATGCTATTTCTTGGGAAGATAAGTTTAAACTGGATGTTTGGTACGTTGATAATCAATCATTTTGGTTGGATCTTAAAATATTATTATTAACTGTGAAAAAAGTGTTTTTTAAAGAGGGGGTTTCAGCTGAAGGTGAAGCAACCATGCATAAATTCACGGGTAATGAATAAATTGTTATACTTTCTAGTATTAATTAGCTAATTTTAGGTGTGGTTATGAATACAGTAACGTTAATAAATGAAATAACGTCGCTTCCTGTAGAAGAACGTGCATTAGTTGTAGAGTCGGTATTACAAAGTTTAAATCAACCTGAATGTAAACTCGATACAGTTTGGGCTGAAGTGGCTAAAAGTAGATTAGCTCAATTGGAAAGTGGCAATGTAGAATCAGTTGATGGTAAACAAGTTTTTGATAAAATTTGGCAGCGCTTTAAATAATGAACTTTCAATTTCATCCAGAGGCTGAAATTGAGTTAAATGAAGCTATCTCTTATTATGAAAAAATTGATAAAGGTTTAGGCTTTGATTTTGCTATTGAAGCTAATTTAGCAAATCAACGAGCACTTTTTTTACCTAAAGCCTGGGCTGAAATAGACGTAAATATTCGTCGTTCTTTACTTGCGCGTTTTCCTTATGGCATTGTATATACGGAAACAGATAAAGAAATTTATATTCTTGCTGTAATGAATTTACATCGCCAACCTAATTATTGGAAACATAAAAGCTAAATGAAAACACTTGCGATAGTGGGCGCTAGTGGCCATGGTAAAGTTGTGGCTGACTTAGCTGAATTGTGTGGCTTTGATGTTGTCTTTTATGATGATGCGTATCCACAAAAACAAAATATTGAACACTGGCAAGTTGTTGGTCAGTTTGCTGACTTGTTAAATTCAAAAGAAGATTGTAAACACGCTATAGTTGCTATTGGAAATAATCAAATTCGTTTTAATCTAAGTGAGCAATTACTTGATTCTGGCTTTAACCTACCTGTACTTATTCACCCTAGCGCAGTAGTCAGCCAATATGCACACATTAATGAGGGTACGGTCGTTTTTGCTAATGCCGTTATTAATGCTTTCTCACAAATAAGTCGCTACTGCATAATAAATACCGCCACTATTGTTGAGCATGATTGCATGCTTGGTGATGCCGTTCATTTAAGCCCCTGTGTAGCATTAGCTGGGGGCACTAAAATCGGTAAGCTGTCTTGGTTAGGTATTGGCGCAGTAACTAAACAATTAGTTGAAATAGATTCTAATGTCACCATAGGTGCTAATTCAACCGTAATAAAAAACATTCCTGCAAACGTTGTAGCTATTGGCTCCCCTGCAGTCATTAAAAAACATCAATAAAGGATCTTCTTTACATGTCAAACAAACCATTTTCTTCTTGGCCATCATTTGCGCAAGAAGAAGCTGATGCTGTTTCTAGGGTTTTACTATCGAATAAAGTTAATTATTGGACGGGCTCAGAAGGTCGTGAATTTGAAAAGGAGTTTGCTAGTTGGGCAGGGTGTGAGTATGCCGTTGCCCTAGCGAATGGAACGGTTGCGCTAGATTTAGCGTTTAAGGTGTTGGGCATAAATGATGGCGACGAAGTTATCGTTACATCACGTACTTTTTTAGCCTCTGTATCCTCGATTGTAACAGCAGGAGCAGTGCCAATATTTGCTGATGTATCGTTGGATTCTCAAAACATTACTGTTGAGAGTGTGCGAGAGAAAATCTCACCTAAAACGAAAGTGATACTGTGCGTGCATCTAGCGGGTTGGCCATGCGACATGGATGGCATGATGGCTATAGCCGAGGAATTCGGCCTGTATGTGATTGAAGATTGTGCTCAGGCACATGGGGCGAAATATAAAGGAAAGCCCATTGGCTCAATAGGGCATATCGGTTGTTGGTCTTTTTGCCAAGATAAAATTATGACGACTGGCGGTGAAGGCGGCATGGTGACAACCAATGACCATGATTTGTGGTCAAAAATGTGGTCGTACAAGGATCATGGTAAATCATGGCGTTCAGTTTACGAAAAAGAACATCCACCAGGTTTTAGATGGTTGCACGATTCTTTTGGCACTAATTGGCGCATGACAGAAATGCAAGCTGCGATTGGTCGTATTCAATTAAAGCGTATGCTGAGTTGGTCAAATTCTCGCCAGGCTAATGCTAATAAGATCTGGGAAGTGGCCAAGCAATGTAACGGTCTGCGCGTTCCTTCTGTGCCTTATTATTTCGAGCATGCGGCTTATAAGTGTTATGTGTTTGTTGAGCCTAACAAACTAAGGGCTGACTGGAATCGTGATCGCATTATGTCTGACATTAACGCGCTGGGCGTTCCGTGCTATTCAGGCTCTTGTTCTGAAGTCTATTTGGAAAAGGCTTTTGATGACACTACCTTTCGCCCAACAGAGCGCCTACCCAATGCAAAAAAACTAGGTGAAACATCATTGATGTTTTTAGTTCATCCGACACTAACTGAAGAAGAAATAGCTCAAACGCGTGATGCCATCAGGCACGTTATGGGGATTGCCGAGGTATAATCACTGCGGCGATGTAAGTATATGCTTACATCAAGTGAAGTCTTTCCCTATAGTAATGGATGATCGAATAGAGTAAGTTATTGCTTAGTGCCACATAAATTTAATGTGGGGTACTGGAACTTTTCTTATTAAATCATGGAGGATAATATGTTTAGAAATCTATTTTTATGTGTCTTGTTGCTTTTAGCAGCTTCAGCTTTTGCAGTTGATATTAATAAAGCGTCAACAAAGGAGCTTGCGAAAGGGTTAAAAGGCGTAGGAGAAAGTAAAGCAGCAGCAATTGTTATGTATCGTAAAGAACACGGGCCTTTTAAAACGATGGCTGACTTGGCGAAAGTAAAAGGTATTGGCGCTGCTACAGTTGATAAAAACCGAGAAAATATCGAGCTAAAATCAAAATAGTACGCTCAATAAAAGTAATAATTAGCCCTGCTTGTCAGGGCTTTTTTATATTTGTTGGTATTTTCTTACGAATGATCAGCGTTTCGCTTTAGATTGTTGGCGATGTATAATCGGCACAGAAGTTCAACGTTAAGGGAAGCAAGGTTTTATGGATAAAAATACTTTTTTATTGCCGAAGTGGCTGTTGTCCCAAAACCGTCAAATAAAAAGAGGTATTACCTTACTATTTGATTTGCTCACTATTGAGTTGTCATTGTGGATTGCTTTTTCCTTACGGCTTGGTGAGTTTTATTTGCCAAGTGGCGGCGTGGGCTACCTCTTCATGGTGGCTCCAGTGCTTGCGATACCCATTTTCATTAGATTGGGCCTGTACAGGGTAATTATTCGATATATGGGCTTTCATTCCTTATGGGTGGTAGTTAAGGCTGTTTCTCTTTATGCCTTATTATTAAGTCTTGTAGTCTTGTTGGGGCGCATTGAGCTTGTGCCACGATCTGTTCATATCATTAATTTTCTAGTTGTATTGCTCTCGATTGGCGGCAGCCGCATGATTGCACGGTGGTGGCTGTTTGAGGTACCTAACAACACTCTTGTTAAAAACTTACGTAAAGTGGTTATTTATGGGGCAGGTTCATCAGGCGTCCAAGTATTTGACCAATTACGAACAAAAAGAGACATGAAGGTTGTTGGCTTTATTGATGACGAGCTGTCTCTACATAACAGGCAAATACGAGATATACGAATACGGTCGCTTTCACATTTAAGCAAAATGGTAGAGCGCGAAGGTGTGACTGATGTGTTATTGGCAATGCCGTCAGTTGCTCGGTCACGACGCAACCAAATCATTACATTATTAGAACCATATTCTGTAAAAGTGAAAACGTTACCTTCTCTTGCCGAAATAGCAACAGGTGAGGTGACGGTGGATGATATTCGTGATGTGGAAATTGAAGATTTATTAGGTCGAGATATTGTGGCGCCTGATGAGGCGTTATTGGATAAGAATATTACAGGTAAAACGGTAATGGTGACGGGCGCTGGAGGCTCGATTGGTTCTGAGTTATGCAGGCAGATTTTACGTTTGCAGCCTCGTAAGTTGGTTTTGTTTGAGAATAATGAGTACGCTCTTTACGCGCTAGAAAAAGAGTTGCAACACATGCACGTGTTGCTAAAATTTGGCGAATCAGTGACGGTATTGCCCGTTTTGGGTTCGGTGTTTAATAAAGTACGAATTGAAAAAGCATGTTTAAATTGTGGGGTGGAAACGCTTTATCATGCTGCCGCTTATAAACATGTGCCTTTAGTAGAGCAAAATCCCGGTGAGGCAATACAAAACAATGTGTTGGGTACTTTATATACAGCCCAAGCCGCCATTCAGGCAAACATTACATCCTTCATTTTGGTTTCAACAGATAAGGCGGTTCGCCCGACAAATACGATGGGTGCCTCTAAGCGATTGGCCGAGCTTGTATTGCAGGCATTAGACAAAAGAGGCAGCAAAACACAATTTAGCATGGTCCGTTTTGGTAATGTGCTGGGTTCGTCTGGCTCAGTTATTCCCTTATTTAAAAAACAAATTAAACAAGGTGGTCCTGTTACAGTGACGGATCCTAAAATAATTCGTTATTTTATGACGATACCTGAAGCGGCGCAGCTTGTGATACAAGCGGGCGCAATGATGAAGGGCGGTGACGTATTTGTTTTGGATATGGGTGAGCCGGTTAATATTCTTGAATTAGCTCGAAAGATGATTCATTTAAGTGGTATGGAAGTGCAGGATGATAGTCACCCAAACGGCGATATTCCTATTAAATACACCGGCCTTAGGCCAGGTGAAAAGTTGTATGAAGAATTACTAATTGGCGACAACGTGTCTGTAACAAAACACCCGAAAATCATGCGTGCAATAGAGAACGTTATACCGTGGGATACCTTGGAGCCAATATTAATGCAATTAGAAGACGCAGTTAAAAAAAGTGATTTTGAAAAAGTAAGGACTATGTTGTTGGAAACTGTCGTAGGGTTTAAGCCGCAATGTGAAACGCAAGATGTGGTTTCTAAAAATATTCAGAAAAATGAATTATTGCAAGATGCAAACGTGATTAAGATTTAAGGCGACCCATTGAAAATGGGAAAGGTTGATTTTAACGAAACCTGACTAAATATAAAAATAATAGAAAACAGTTTGAACTGGCCATTGTGGTTAGGTGAAAAAATAGATAGAATACGCGGCTCTTTTAAGTATAAGTAAGCACCTGCGAAGTAGGTGAGGTAAAAAATGAAAACATTTAGTGCAAAAGCAGAAGAAGTAGAACGCGATTGGTATGTTGTAGATGCTGAAGGTAAGGCATTAGGCCGTTTGGCTACAGAAATTGCCCTTCGTTTACGTGGCAAACATAAGCCTGAATTCACACCGCATGTTGATACTGGCGATTACATTGTTGTAATCAACGCAGAAAAAATTGGTGTGACAGGTAATAAAGAAAAAGACAAGATGTATTACCATCACACAGGTTATATCGGTAACTTAAAGTCAGTTTCATTAGGTAAGTTACGTGAAACATATCCTGAACGTATTATTCAATCTGCTGTTAAAGGCATGTTGCCAAAGAATACGTTAGGCAGAAATATGTTTAAAAAAATGAAAGTATTTGTTGGTGCTGAACATACACATCAAGCACAACAACCTAAAGTTTTAGAAATTTAATTAAGAGTTTATAAACATGGCACAAACCGAATATTACGGAACAGGTCGACGTAAAAGTGCAGTAGCACGAGTATTTGCGCGCCCAGGAAAAGGCGAAATTAAAGTTAACAACGCATCGTTAGATACGTATTTTGGTCGTGAAACAGATCGAATGATTGTTCGTCAGCCACTTGAAACAGTCGAAGTGACAGGCAAGTTCGATTTGCTAGTAACTGTTAAAGGCGGCGGCCCTTCTGGTCAAGCCGGAGCGATCAGGCTTGGTATCACACGTGCGTTGATGGAATATGATGAAGAGCTTCGTCCAGCGTTGCGCAAAGCAGGCTTTGTGACACGTGATTCACGTCAAGTGGAACGTAAGAAAGTTGGTTTACATAAAGCTAGAAAACGTCCTCAATACTCTAAGCGTTAATAAAAAGCGTTTAAGTACGGTACCTATTTTAAAAACCCATCATTTTGATGGGTTTTTTTTATGCTTATAGAAAGTTGTAATTATGTGGTATCCCGATAAGATAAAGCTTTTGGTTTTAAATGTTTTAAAAGCCTGCTTGGGTAATTGAAAGGAGAGTTAATGACGGACTACAAGGAAAAGTTTCAGAAAGCGATTAAATCACTTGATGAATCCGAGCGTGAAGCGACAGACAATATTGCAGCATTGTATAAAGCCTTACTTGGGATGTTAAATGTTGTAAAAACTAAGCATAAGCTAATTGCTAAAGCAGTTGCAAAGCTCCCTAAAAAGGTTCAGCCAGACAGGCTTCCTCTGGTTGACCTTGAGCGTATCAAGGACCTTTTGATTAGTCACATGGGTGATAGTGAGGAAGCTGATTCTAGTTTGTTAGTCTTAGAAGAGCTGCTATTACATTTGAGTGCTTCTTCAGTTTTTAAAGATGATGTTTTAGCGGTTCAAAAGATGTTGTCTTCAGCTGCCAATTCAAAAGACTTTATCAATATTGCTCAAAAAATTGCCACAATCGTACTAGATAATAATGATACGGCAGGTAGCCTGGGAAATTTATCTGAAGGATCCATAGAGGCAATTAAAGATGGGTTATTGGCGAAATTAAGTGAACTTGAAACGTCAGATACTGATATTGCACGGTCACTTGATATAGTTAGCCTTAAAGAGAAGTTGGCCAAAGTAACGAACTTAAGAAGTTTAGAGGAGTTTTATAAGCAAATTTTTGAAGGCTTTGGTGAAAAGCTAACAAAGAAAGATGAGTTTATTGTAGAGCTCTCTGGGTTGATAGAAACTGTCGCACAGCAACTGTCTAGTATTTCGTTAGAGATAAAAAAAGAAAATATAAATGATGAGGCGGTTTCGAAAGACAGGTGGCGTTTAACAGAGTTAATGAGCGAACAAGTAAATACTATTAGAGAAAGTGTTTTACAAGCTGAAAGTTTGTCGACGCTTAAGGAGCTTGTAAGCGAGCGTATGAATGTTTTGAATTCTAATGTGAATGAGCTTGTGGCTATAGAAAGCCGCCGAGTGAAGGATGCAGAAGCGAATACGAGACGTATTGAAAATAAGTTAAATAAGGTTCAAAGTGAGGTTTCTTCGTTAAAGTCATCTTTAAATAAAGCCCATGATCAAGCATTTGTTGATCCTTTAACAGGTGTTGCAAATAGGCGTGCTTATGACGAAAGAATTAAGCTAGAGTTTGAGCGATGGAAGCGTAATAAAGAACCATTAGCCATAGCAATTATGGACGTCGATAAGTTTAAGAAAATTAATGATACCTTTGGTCACCCTGTTGGAGATAAGGTGCTTCGAACAATTAGTCAGTTGATACATAAAAAAGTAAGGGGCAGTGACTTTTTTGGGCGCGTTGGTGGTGAGGAGTTCGTTGTTATTTTTGCTGGTAGTGATCTTGCTAACATTATGACGAGGCTAGAACAGTTTAGGAAAAGTATCGAAGACTGTAAATTTGGCTCTAAAGGTAATAGAGTTGTAATTACTATGTCTGTTGGTTGCGCATTATTTTCAAATGAGGATAACCCAAGTAATGTCTACGAGAGGGCCGATCAGGCGCTATTGAAAGCAAAGCAGACAGGGCGAAATAAATGCCTTAGCGACCAAGACCTTTAATGTATTAAGCATTTTATTATGCGGTTATTTTTTTAAAGCCTGCATTGCCTGGTGGGTGCTTAAGTAGATGTTTTCAGCGCCTAACTTTTCAATAAATTCTGTTTGTTTCAGCTTGTCCATAACGGGGCCTTTGATTTCTGCTAAATGGAGTTTGATACCAGCTTTCTCTAACCGATAATGAATATCGTCTAATGATTCGAGTGCGCTAGTATCAATATAGCTTATTGAATTACAGATGAGTACAACGTGGTCTAGTGCACTATTATCGGCCACGTGCGTCATAACCGTATCTTCTAAAAAGTTGGTATTGGCAAAATACAGGTTTTCATCAATTCGCATGGCGAGAATATGCTCATCTGTTTTGACTTTATGTCGGTCAATATTTCTATAATGCTCGGTGTTTCCCACTTGCCCTACAATCGCGACATGTGGTTGACTGCTTCTGAAAAGATATAGCCCTATCGACATGATGATGCCCGCTATTATGCCGCTTTCTACATCAATTATTAGTACTGTAAAAAAGGTCACGAGCATGGAGAAGGCATCTGTTCGGTCATAACTCCAAGCATGCTTTAATGTGTATGCATCAATTAAAGGAATAACAGCAAGTACAATAATGGCCCCTAATGCTGCTTTAGGTAAAAAGAAGAAAAGCGGCGTCAATATAATAAGAGTAAGAGCAACTAATCCGGCGGTAATGATAGAGGCCAAAGGTGAGTTGGCCCCGGCCGAAAAATTCACCATAGAACGACCAAAACCACCTGCTACAGGGTAGCCGCCGCTTATTGCAGAAGCAATGTTGGCAGTTCCAAGGCCGATGAGTTCTTTGTTGGAGTCTATTTTTTGCCGCTTCTGGCTGGCCATTGATTTACCAATAGAAACGCTTTCAAGATAGCCAATTAATGCAATTAAAAACGCACTAGGCAATAGCTCTTTTAAGAGCGAGTATTCTAGATTGGGTAAGATGAACGAAGGCAGCCCTGGTGGAATGCTGCCAATAATGGCAACGTTTTCATGTGTGTTTAGGCCCATGTAATAAACAGCGAGGGTGCTTACCACAACGGCTGCTAGCGGACCGGACTTAGAAATAAATTGTATTAAGGCTTCATTGCTTGTGTGCTTTTTAAGAAATGTAAATAACGGGCTTTTGAATGCCCATAATAGAAAAAGGCTGCCTAGGCCAATAATAGCGGTGGCTAGGTTGCTTTGAAATAGTTGGGAAATGATAAGGTAAGCTGATTCATAGGCTGGTAGTCCACGTGGTATATCTAAACCCAGGATGTGTTTTATCTGGCTTAGAGCAATAATAAGGGCAGATGCGCTTACAAAACCAGAAATAACTGGGTGGCTAAGGAAGTTAATAATAGCACCAACTCTCGCGACACGCATGAGCAGCAAAATGAGGCCAACTAATAACGCTAATGTATGTGCGGTGCTAACCATGTCTTCTATATTGGTTATATTTAACTCAATAAGCGTGGCGCCTGTCATAAGTGACATCAGGCCAACAGGTCCTACAGCTAATGTTTTACTGCTGCCAAATATTGCATATAAGAGAAGTGGCAGAACAGAAGAATACAATGCTACTTGTGGCGGCAGCCCAGCGAGTAACCCATAGGCCATGGATTGGGGAACTAAAACAACAGCGACGATAACACCAGCAATGAGGTCGCCAGATAGCTCTGTTTTTTTATAGTCTGTTACCCAATTAGGTAGAAGCATTGACGGAGATGTTTTTTGTAATTGAGTTCATTATAGTTGCAATAGAAGAGTAATTATTAATATATCAAAAAAGAATAGTTTTATAAGCAAAATAAATGTGACGGGCTACCTATGTCTGTGAGCCGTTGTTAGGTCGGCAACTTGTTGCAGAGCAGCAACAAAAAAGCGTAAAATCAACGTTTTAAGTGTATTTTTTTGTTGCATAAATGCAAAAACTTGATATATTGTAATCATAACAAGGAGGGGGAGGCAGCCTTTACATTGGTAAAACTGCACCAAAAAAACAATAAAAATAATAAAAAACTTAAGGGGCCTTTGGTCCCTTTTTTTTGTCTGTCGTAATTTAATCCTTAATCGGTTGTACCATTAAAGGTTAATCACGCAAGTGATGGGTGGAAAGGCAAAACTATTAGCGTGTTAGCGTTTTTATACCTTCTTCTCGAGCTAATAAGAGAATGTCAGCTGAACGTTCAGCAAATAGTCCTGTCGTCACTACGCCGGTGAGGTTATTCAACGTGTTTTCTAGCTTGACGGGCTCGAAGATGTCTAAACGATGGATGTCTAGGATGATGTTGCCATTATCAGTAATGAAGTTTTCACGCCAGACTGGGTGCCCGCCCAGTTTTATGATTTCTCTCGCTACATAGCTGCGCGCCATAGGGATAACTTCTATAGGTAATGGAAAAGCACCTAGACAGCTGACCAATTTGCTTTCGTCGGCTATACAAATAAATTGTTTACTAGCAGCCGCGATGATTTTTTCTCGAGTTAATGCGCCGCCGCCACCTTTTATCAACTGCAGGTGTTTATTTGTTTCATCGGCGCCATCGACGTAAATATCTAACGAACCGACGGTGTTCAAATCTAATACAGGAATGCCTAGAGCATGTAGTTTTTTTGAGCTGGCTTCAGAACTTGATACAGCGCCTTCAAATTGATGCTTTATGGGCTCAAGAAGATCGATAAAATAATTGACGGTTGAACCGGTGCCTACACCAATAATATCGACATTATGAGTGTATTCAATGGCTGCTTCAGCGGCTTGCAGTTTCATGTTTTTTTGCATAAAAAGTTGTAGAGATTGATGTGTTATATGTATGTTAACGTATTAGGTGTTGAACGTGCGGGCATTAGTTTGTTAAATGTATTACGTACGCAATAGAGCTATTGCTCGCTTTGAAAAGCAACGTGTTTGCTTTTCTGTAATTACCGCATCTAACGGTATATCCCAGGTTTGAGGGCTTAGCGCCTCGGTTTCTTGGCAGCTGTAAGCAATGCCAATTAATAAAGGACTGATTTTATTTGATGTCTGCGCTGAAAATTGTAATGTGCGGTCATAATAACCGCCTCCAGCACCCAATCTATTTCCTTTGTTATCAAAACCAACTAATGGCATCAATAATGTTGATAAGAACTTGCACTGTAACGTGCCGTAAGTGTCGGCTTCTTCAATATTAAATTGATTATATTTAATGCGGTCGCCCCACGCATATGCTGAAAAGATAAGTTGTTGGTTTTTTGTTAATGAAGGTAAGTAGTGAGGAATGTGTCGGTCAAAACAGGTTTTAATCGTACTTTCTAAATTAGGTTCTCCATTGTGAGTCATATAGCTAGCAATCCGTGGGCGCCTTAATAAAACGCCAGAGTTTGCTATTCTCATGTTGATGAGAAAATCATAATGTTCTCTATGGGAAGGTGGTATTGCTAGCCTAGTTTGCCGCAAGAATTGTCTTTGATTAATTACTGGGTCAGTAGCCATGATATGGTTGGTCGCCAAATAAAGTGTTCCCCACGAGCGCCGTAGTCGGAGTGTCTACCTTGAACCAAGCGGTTCAAGTGGGAACGAAGATATTGTGTTGGGTTTCTCTACTGAAAGAGCATACACGCCTACAATACAACTCGTTTTCCCTAATATTTAAATAGGCTCAAGGTTTTTGTCACTTAGCTTCGAACGCAGCAGGGAACACTTAAAGTGTAGACCTAAATTGCTTACGTGTCATTAAATTTCCCTGTAAACAAGAAAATTGAAAAAGGCGGATGGATTAGCGTGTTATTTGCCGAAAGAATTTATGGCGAAATCTAACTTGTTTTGTAAGGCATTAATCTTTTCACTGATATCCAGTGAGACATTATTCTTTTTATCGCCTTCATTAAGTAAGTCATGCGTAATGTTAAGGCCAGCCATGACAGCAATACGATCTAGCCCAATAATTCGACCAGACTGTCGTATATCATTCATTTTTTGATCCAAATAACGAGCCGAATGTTCTAATTGAGGCTTCTCTTCCTCGGGACAGTTGACTTGATAGTCTTTATCTAAAATTGTTACGGTAACAGGGACTGAAGCCATCGTTAGATTTCCATTACTTTGAGGCGTGAAATCATCGCTTCAACACGTGATTTTGCTTTATCGGTCTTATCCATTAACGCGCTACGTTGTTGGACAAGGTCTGCCTGCTGGTTTTTAAGCTGGCTATTTTCTTCGTGCAAACGTTGACATACCTGAACTAGCGTATCAATACGTTGCTCAAGATGCTGGAGGGCTAATTCTGGATTTTGTTCTATGCTCACGCCGTAAATCTTAGGTGTGATTGGGCCTCAGGTCAACAGGAAGTTTATTATAAGCAACTTTTTGTGAGCTAAGTTTTGGTGTGAGCGCTAGCAGTGATAGCATACACCTAATATAAACAGAGCAAGTTGGAGTTAAGGTGGAACAATTAGGCGATTTTGACAATATGCAATCATTATTAAACGCTCACGATGCATATATGAGCGCGGCAGAAGTGCACGGGTTAGCTGCAGGTATGTTGTGTGTGGGGTTTGATGCGAAATTTGACCGCTGGGTGGTTGCTGTTTTTGAAACAGATGAGCAGCTAGAGGGATTGGACGATAGCGAAAAAGGTGATTTGATAGGGTTGTTTGAAGGCACGTGTGAATTACTCAAAAGTGACGAATTTATATTTGACTTATTTTTACCCGATGATGGGGTGCCAATGGTTGAAAGGGCAAAAGCACTCAGTGAGTGGTGCCAAGGGTTTTTATACGGTATTGCTTATATGGGGGCTAAAGATGATACCGATTGGGGCGAAGACGGTAGAGGGATTTTGAGAGATTTTCTAGAGCTATCTAGAATAGATGCAGATGGGGCGGAAGAAGCAGATGAACAGTCGTATATGGAGCTTCAGGAGTACGTAAGGTCTGCTGTGCATGTGATGTTGATGGAGCTGCAGCCAGCCGTTGAAGCCAATGCGACAACGTCTCCAAGGCTTCATTAATAATGGGCCAACAAAACATAAGCGCTACAGAATTCGCAAAGCGCCGTAAGCAATTTCTACGCTTGTTGGGTGCAGGCAATATTGCGGTGATCCCAGGTGCCTCTATTCAACATAGAAACAGAGATGTCGAGTATTTGTTTCGCCAAAACAGTGATTTTTATTACCTAACGGGTTTTGATGAAGCGGATGCAGTGGCCGTGTTTGTGCCCGGCCGTGAGCAGGGCGAATATATATTATTTTGCAATGAATACGATGAACAAACGGCGTTGTGGGTAGTTGCAAATGCAGGTATAGATAACGCGATGAGCGTATTTGGTGCGGACGATGCGTTCCCCATTGACGACATTGACGATATTTTGCCGGGCTTATTGGAAAATAATAATAAGCTGTACTTTCCAATGGGTATGAATCCAGCGTTCGATCAACAGTTAATGGACTGGTCACAACAGGTGCGGAGTAAATCAAGAGCAGGTGTAACAGGGCCCGCAGAGTTTATTTCAACGGACCATCTGTTGCACGAAATGCGTTTAATAAAATCATCGCAAGAAATTAAGCAGATGAAAAAGGCGGCAAAAATTTCTGTGGTGGCTCATAAAAAGGCCATGCAGGTTTGTAAGCCAGCTATGTATGAGTATGAAGTTGATGCAACGTTAAAGCACCATTTTATTAGTAATGGGGCACAGCAAGAGGCTTATCCCGCTATTGTTGGCGGCGGTGTGAATGGATGTATTCTTCATTATGTACAAAATAATGCGCAACTTAATGATGGCGAATTGTTATTGATTGATGCAGGGTGCGAATGGGAAAAATACGCCTCTGATATAACACGAACATTTCCCATAAACGGGGTGTTTAGCGAGGAACAAAAGGCGTTATACCAATTGGTATTGGATTCGCAATATGCTGCGATTGAGCAGGTAAAACCAGGTAATCATTGGAATGACCCTCATGAAGCGGCTGTTAAGGTGTTAACAAAGGGGTTGGTTAAGTTAGGAATTCTTAACGGACGTGTGCCAACGTTGATTAAAAATGAAGCGTATAAACCGTACTATATGCACCGAACAGGGCACTGGTTAGGCATGGATGTTCATGACGTCGGTGATTATAAAATAGACAAACAGTGGCGCTTGTTGGAGCCGGGCATGGTGCTTACTGTAGAGCCAGGTCTGTATATTCAGCCGAATGCAAAAGAAGTTGATAAGAAATGGCGCGGAATTGGTATTCGTATTGAAGATGATGTATTGGTAACGAAAAAAGGCCATGAGGTTTTAACTGACGGCGCACCGAAAGAAGTCAACGATATTGAATCGTTGATGGAGAAAGCGCGTGTCGGATGACTATGATGTCATCATTATTGGTGGTGGCATGGTGGGTGGCTGCTTAGGTTTAGCATTAAGCCAATCATCGCTTCGCGTTGCTATTGTAGAGGCGCGAGAGTTTTCAGAAAAACAATCGGACAGTGCGGGTAAGCGAGCCATCGCGCTGTCTTGGGGAAGCCGCTGTGTTCTTGAACAATTAGGTATTTGGCAGCCCATAAATGATGCAGCGATGGCGATTAAGCACATTCATGTGTCAGACAAAGGCCATTTCGGCAAAACGCGGTTATCAGCCGAGTCGCAACATGTTGATGCGCTAGGTTACGTGGTAGAAGCAGCAAAAATTGAAGCAGTCGTGGCAGATAGTTTAAAACAATCAAATATAGATAGTGTCTGTCCAGCAAGTTTAGTTGATTACGTAGTACATGATGACGGTGCAGACGTAACGATTAGTTTAAATGGCAAAGAGAAAACGTTGTCGTGCAGGTTATTAGTCGGTGCGGATGGCGGCTTATCTAAAGTACGCGAAGGCGGTGATTTTGATCTAAAAGAATATTCATATGAGCAGCACGCTATAGCTGGCTTAATTAAAGTTGAGTCGGATGTGCATGATATAGCCTACGAGCGTTTTACATCAGAAGGCCCAATAGCAATGTTGCCACATTTCGATGGATTATATTCCTTGGTGTGGACGATGCCATCAGAACTGGCGCTAGAGACAATGCAGTTGCCGGAAGATGAATTTTTAGATCGATTACAATCACGCTTTGGCCAATGGTTAGGGGAGCTAAGTTTGTCGGGTAAGTGCCAAAACTTCCCATTAAATTTATCACATGTTCCAAACAATACGGCAGAACGCGTTGTGCTGATTGGTAACGCCGCGCACCAGCTTCATCCTGTAGCGGGGCAAGGGTTTAACTTGGGTTTGCGAGACGCAGCGATTTTAGCGGATGTATTAATGACGGGCGAGAGTGATATTCGCAATGTGCTTGAAGTCTATGCAAAACACCGACAGTTAGACCAAACCCTAATAACAGGTTTTACCGATAATGTGATTAAGCTGTTCTCCACAAATAACGTGTTATTTAGTGTGGTGCGTAATAGTGGTTTACTCATGCTGGATAAAATACCTATGTTTAAAAATCAATTTGCTCGTCAAACGATGGGTTTGGGTTCTCGCTTAGCTAGGTTGAAGAACGTTGGCTAAAGATAAAGACTATCAAGTAGCAATAGTGGGCGGCGGCATGGTCGGTGCTAGTCTTGCGTGTTTGTTGGCGGGAAAAAACGTGTCCGTTGCGTTAATAGAGGCGGGCGACCCAGCGGCAAGTTGGCCAGAAAATACGTATGACTTACGTGTGTCAGCACTAACTTTGGCGTCCATTAACCTATTTAAAAGCCTCGACGTGTGGGCAGGTGTTGTTGAGCAAGGTGAGCAAGCGGTAGAAAAAATGTTTGTTTGGGATCACTTTGGTAGCGGTGAGTTGGATATAGATTCAGCCGATGCAGGTGAAGTGCAAATGGGTTCGGTGGTTGAGAATCGTATTTCTGTTTTGGCGATTTGGAAAAAACTTCAGCAATTAGATAGTTGTGATGTGTTCACTTCATCGCAATTAGACGATTTTACTGTGGATGACGACGGTTTAGATATTAACTTATCAAATGGCAAAAAAATTAGAGCCGCTTTGCTAGTGGGTGCAGATGGTTCAAATTCAAAGATAAGGCAAATTAGCGGTATTGATGATTACGGTTGGGAATACCAACAAAAAGCCTTAGTTGCGACGGTTAAGCCAGAAAAGTCACACCAAAATACCGCATGGCAACGTTTTTTGCCGGAAGGGCCGCTTGCCTTGCTGCCTTTGCGTGATGGATTAATCTCCATTGTTTGGACATCAAGCACACAAACCACAGTAGATAATTTGAAATTGAGCGATGCTGGTTTCTGCGACGCTTTGGCAGAAGCATCTGAGCATCAATTAGGTGATTTTGAACTGGTCGGCGCACGCGGTGCATTCCCGTTAAAGCTGCAGTTTTCACCAGAATACACTCAGCAACGTATGGTGTTAATTGGAGACGCCATTCACACCATTCACCCGCTAGCAGGGCAAGGCGCAAACCTTGGGTTAAAAGATGCAGTGACCTTAGCAGATGTGATTATTCAAGCACATAAAAAAGGCCGAGACATTGCTAGCGAACAAGTACTTCGTCGTTATGAGCGCCAACGCAAAGGAGACAACTTGTTAATGATGGGGATAATGGATGGTTTTAAACGCTTATTCGGTGCGGATGATATGTTGGTTCAATTCGCTAGAAGTTGGGGTATGGGCGTGGTTAATAGTTCGACAATTATTAAGAATCAGATATGCAAGTACGCGATGGGTTCGTAAAAATTTCGATATAAATAGCAGATATAAAAAAGCCGCCATCGCTATTAGCGATGACGGCTTTTTTATTTGCGTAAAATGTTTTACATTAAAACTTGTAGCGCCAGAACAACTTGGCAGCCAAAGCCCGCTGCAAACGCTAACGTACGTACCCAAGGAATGCCAAATGTATGCGTTAACAAATGTGCAACACGAGCATAAAAGAAAATCATCGCAGCCATTGCGGTTGTTTCATTATTCGCCCCAGCCGCTTGTACAACTAAAATAAGTGCAGAAAAAACAACTAGATTTTCAATAGCGTTGGCGTGAGCATTTTTCATACGAACAGCCCAACCAGCCATGCCTTCAACATCAGCATGTGGGCCGACAGCGTTTAGTAAACCTCCAGCAATAATGTAGTTAAGTGCATAAGGCACCCAAATAACAGCGGTTAATAGAGCAGTAGCAGCTAAGTAATATAGTTCTGGTGTCATCGTAAATCTCCGTCTTGTTGTGGGTTAATTGGTTGTTATTTTAATAAAATCCCATGAATAGAATGGACGCTCTCACAGGCTATGCGGCCCATGCTAGTTAAATAGCCACCGTCTGGTTTATCAATAAGCCCTTTGTCATGTAGACGTTTTGCGGCTTCAATGACGTTGATTTCAGCATCATGGTGTATTTTTATCCCCTGCTGGGTATTAGATAAATCATATTGAATAAGGATGTTAAGCTCATCTGTGGCTGTTTGATTAAATTTCATAGGTTAAGTTAAATAATTTCTGTGGCGTTAAGCTTAACGCTTAAATGGGTGTTGATGCAATCGTAATAGTAAGTCTTAACGATCTTAGTGGTCAGTTAAGTAAAAAATCTAATTTGCGCCTGTCTGGAATGGAAAAAAAGAGAGGTTCAGGTTATAGTGCAGCACTAATTTACCTCTTTTGGGAGAGCTCGGCATTAGGCCGACGCCGAAGGCGCAATCCGTCCGGAATCGCTCAGGCAAATGGACCATAAGAGAGATTGTTTAAATATATTTAGCAATCAGTTAGTTCTGGAGAGTGGTGAGGTGTTAAAGCTTAGCCCACCGAAGAGGAAAGAGGGTGCGCTATATGATGCCCCTTAAACTTTCAGGTTTTGGACAGAAGGGCGGCATGTGGTTTTCGCGTGCCGCCCTTTTTTTGAGAATATTGAGATGACTAATAAAACTATCCTAAATAGTGCTCACCGTGAACTAGGTGCCCGAATGGTCGATTTTGGCGGTTGGGATATGCCCGTTAATTACGGTTCACAAATTGATGAGCATCATTACGTAAGGCAATCAGTGGGGATGTTTGATGTATCCCATATGACAGTAGTGGATATTAATGGGCTAGAAGCTAAAGCATATTTACAGCATCTGTTAGCCAATGATGTGGCTAAACTCACGCGACAAGGTAAGGCGTTATATAGTTGCATGCTCAATGAGAAGGCGGGCATTATCGATGATTTGATTGTCTACTTTTTAGATGAACAAAATTACCGCCTCGTGGTGAATGCGTCAACGCGTGATAAAGATATTGCCTGGTTAGAGCAACAAGCAGAAGACTTTGATGTGACGATTAATGAAAAACCAACACTGGCAATGATTGCTGTTCAAGGCCCTAAGGCGCGTCAAAAGGTGTGTCCTTTGTTGCCTGAGCGCCTTGGCTTGGCGGCGGCTGAAATAAAACCATTTAGCGCTTGCTGGCATGGAGAATGGTTTGTTGGTAGAACCGGCTATACCGGTGAAGATGGCTTTGAAATCATCTTGCCGGAAGATAAAGCTGAAGGCTTTTGGAAACAATTGATTAGCGTGGGTGTACACCCATGTGGCTTAGGTGCGCGAGATACGTTGCGACTTGAAGCGGGTATGAATCTGTATGGTCAAGATATGGATGAAAGCAAGCACCCCATAGAGTCCGGCTTGAACTGGACGGTAGCTTGGGAGCCAGGCGTGCGTAATTTTGTTGGCAAGCAAGCATTGTTATCTATTAAGGAACAAGCAAATTCAGACAAGTTTGTCGGCTTGATTTTAGAAGATAAGGGCGTGCTTCGTGGGCACCAAACTGTCGTGTTGGACGATGGCAGTAGAGGTGAAATAACCAGTGGAGGTTATTCGCCTACGATGGAACGCTCAATTGCGTTTGCACGAGTTCCCGCAAACATTGGCAAAACCTGTAAAATTGATATTCGCGGTAAATTAAAAGTCGCTCGCGTCGTAAAACCCTGTTTTGTACGCCGGGGCGAAGTACAAATTTAAATAATAGGAACTAAATATGTCAAATACACCTGATGATAGAAAATACGCCGATTCTCACGAGTGGGCCTTGCTGGAAGCCGATGGTAATATCCGTGTTGGCATAACAGACTACGCTCAAGAGCTATTGGGGGATTTGGTTTTTGTTGAATTGCCAGAAGTTGGGCAAAAGCTTGTTCAAGCCGATGAGTGTAGTGTTGTTGAATCAGTGAAGGCGGCATCAGACATCTATAGTCCTGTAACGGGTGAGATTGTTGCTATTAATAATGATTTAGAAGACAGCCCCGAAGCGATTAACGACTCGCCTTATGAGGATGGTTGGATTTTTATCATAAAGCCGGAAGATGTTAGCGAACTTGATAATTTATTAGATGCTGAAAGCTACCAAAACTTAACCGAAGACGAGTAAAAACGTATGCCATTTATTCCTCATTCAGAACACGATATTTCTAAAATGTTATCGACGATTGGCGTCGATAGTATTGATGATCTGTTCGATGAAATTCCTGATAATTTGCGTTGTGGAGAGCTAGAGAAAATCCCAAGTGGCATGAATGAAATGGAAGTTTCTCGGTTATTACGCGATAAAGCCGCGCAAGATGGTTTGCCGCTATGCTTTCTCGGTGCAGGTGCTTATGAGCATCATATTCCTGCCGCCGTTTGGGAAATCACCACACGTGGTGAGTTTTATAGCGCGTACACGCCGTATCAAGCAGAAGCATCACAAGGTACGCTACAATTGCTGTACGAATTTCAATCGATGATGGCTAGCTTAATGGCGATGGATGTGTCGAATGCCTCATTGTACGACGGCGCATCGGCCTTGGCAGAAGCAGTACTCATGGCGGTGCGAGCGAACAAGAAATCGACATCTCGCAAAATCTTAATGCCCAGAACCATTAACCCCGTTTACCGTTCCGTAACGGAGGCTATTGTTAAGAACCAAGCGATTGAGTTAATTGCTGTGCCTTACGATACTGAAACGGGTAAAACAGATCTGAGCGCATTACAGCAATACGTTGATGAAGATATTGCAGCGCTGGTTATTCCGCAACCTAACTTTTTTGGAGTGATAGATGATGTAGACGCCTTAACGCAGTGGGCTGCTGAAAATGGCGCGCTATCTATTGCTGTCGTAAACCCAATGGTGATGGCTTTATTGAAACCACCAGGTGAATGGGCTGAATCAGGTGTAGACATTGTGTGTGGCGAAGGCCAACCGTTAGGCGTGCCGTTAGCATCCGGTGGGCCGTATTTTGGTTTTATGTGTTGTAAACAAAAGCACGTTCGACAAATGCCAGGGCGCATTATTGGGCGTACAACAGACTTAGACGGCAAAGAAGGTTTTACGCTAACGTTACAAGCGCGTGAGCAACACATTAGGCGTTCAAAAGCGACGTCAAACATCTGTACCAACCAAGGTTTACTGGTTACAGCGGCAACGATTTATATGTCGTTATTAGGCCCAGAAGGGCTGAAAAAAGTGGCGCTCAACTCACATAAAAATACGCAATTATTGATTAACCGCATAACGGCTATCAACGGTGTAGAGCTGGTTTTTGCCTCGGCTACCTTCCACGAATGCGTAATAACAGTGGATGTGGATGCAAAACAATTGATTGAAACGTTGGCTGAAAAGAACCATATTCTAGCTGGCTTCGATATGTCAGTGGATTATTCAGAAATGGGAAATGCTTTACTGGTGTGTGCGACCGAAACTCGCACAATAAACGACATTGAGCAATTTGCAGGTACGCTCGATTCATATATAAATTCATAGGAGACTTATCATGGCGACTATTACACTACAAGGTAACGAAATTCACACAAACGGCGACGTGCCAGCAGTTGGAGAACAAGCACCGGGTTTTTCTTTAACCACTAAAGAATTAGCCGACGTAACATTGGCTGATTATGCGGGTAAGAAAAAACTGATCAGCATCGTGCCGAGCTTAGATACGCCTGTTTGTCAGTTATCAACTAAAAAGTTTAACGATCACGCTAAAAATCATGCGGACACAGTGATCTTAATTGTGGCGGCTGATTTACCGTTCGCCATGTCACGTTTTTGCGGTGATGAGGGCTTAGAGAATGTGGTGACGCTATCGATGATGCGTGATCGCAACTTTGCGAAAGACTATGGCGTGTTAATAGATGATGGCCCATTAAAAGGTATTACGGCTCGTGCGTTGATTACTTTAGATGAAAACAATAATGTATTGAGTTCAGAATTAGTGGGTGAAATTGCCGACGAACCAGACTACGAAGCAGCACTCGCCGCACTAAAATAAGAGAGTTAAACCTGCATGTTAATATTTGAGCAGTCCCATCGTGGGCGTGGCGCTAATGCGCAATTTCCAACAGATAATAATGATGTTTCGTCACTACCTGCCGGTGCGCTAAGGTCTTCTAAGCCGAACTTGCCTGAAGTGTCAGAAATGCAAGTGGTGCGTCACTTTACAAGGTTATCGCAAAAGAATTTTTCGATAGACACGCACTTCTACCCACTGGGTTCATGCACCATGAAATACAACCCGCGTGCGTGTAATACCTTGGCGAGCTTGCCGGAATTTACAGGGCGTCACCCATTAGGGCCAAGTTTGCACGGGCAAGGTTTTTTGTCTTGTATGTATGAATTACAAGGGATGTTGAAAGAGGTGACGGGGATGCAAGCCGTATCGTTGTCTCCAGCGGCTGGCGCACAAGGTGAATTTGCCGGTGTGGCGATGATAAAAGCTTACCACGATGATCGTAATGACATGGTACGTAACGAAATTTTAGTGCCCGATGCTGCACACGGCACCAATCCAGCGTCTGCCGTCATGTGTGGTTATAACGTTAAAGAAATCCCAACGGGTAAAAATGGAGACGTGGATATTGATGCGTTAAAAGCCGCAGTCGGACCACAAACGGCTGGCATAATGCTGACAAATCCCAGCACGTTAGGGGTTTTTGATCGCAAGATTAAAGAAATTGCTGCCATTGTTCATGATGCTGGTGGTTTGTTGTACTACGACGGTGCCAACCTAAATGCTATTTTAGGTAAAGTACGCCCGGGAGATATGGGTTTTGATGTGATCCACATGAATCTGCATAAAACATTCTCCACACCGCATGGTGGCGGCGGCCCAGGTGCTGGACCTGTTGGTGTCAGCAAACGTTTAAAACCCTATTTGCCTGTGCCGATTGTTGGTAAAAAAGAGGGTCAATACGTATTATTGGACGAGAATGATTGCCCCCAAACGATCGGCAGACTGTCCGCTTTTGCGGGCAATGCAGGTGTATTGCTTCGCGCGTACATTTACGCAAAAATGCTAGGGCGTGAAGGCATGTCTCGTGTGGCAGAGTTCGCCACCTTGAATGCAAACTACTTATTAAAACGCTTAATGGAAGTAGGTTACGATGCTGCTTACCCCGAAAGGCGTGCGACACACGAATTTATTTTAACGCTTAAAAAACAGGCCAAAGAACTTAACGTAACTGCAATGGACGTAGCAAAACGCTTGTTGGATTATGACTTCCATGCACCAACGACATACTTTCCTATGTTAATTCCTGAGTGTTTGTTAATCGAACCCACCGAGACAGAAGCTAAGGAAACACTCGATGGGTTTGTCGACACGATGGCGATTATTTTGCAAGAAGCGAAAACAGACGGAGCGATGCTAAAAGCAGCCCCGTATAACTTACCTGTTAAACGGCTTGATGACGTTAAAGCAGTAAAAAAACTGGACGTTGTCTGGAAAAGAAAAGAGGGGTAACGATGAGTGCACTAATCTGCGGTTCAATGGCATTTGACACCATTATGGTATTCCCTGATAAATTTCAAAACCATATCCTGCCGGACAAAGTGCACATGCTCAACGTGTCATTTTTTGTACCGGAATTACGCCGTGAATTCGGTGGTTGTGCCGGTAATATTGCATATAATTTACACTTATTGGGCGAAAAAGCCCTACCGATGGCAACCGTGGGGCAAGACTTTGCATCCTATGCGGATTGGATGACGAAAACCGGTGTCAGCCAAGAATACTTAACCGTATTGGGTGATGAGTTTACTGGCCAAGCCTATATCACAACCGATATGGACGACAACCAAATTACCGCCTTTCACCCCGGTGCAATGGGGCGTTCAGAATTGAATAAAGTACCCACGGATGCAGGTATATCAATAGGCATAGTCTCGCCCGATGGTAAAGCAGGCATGATCGAACACGCCGAACAATTTGTAGCCGCAAGCGTACCGTTTATTTTTGATCCAGGTCAAGGGTTGCCCATGTTCGATGGTGATGAGCTTAAGGTGTTTATCGAACAAGCCACGTGGGTGACGTTGAACGATTACGAAGCTGCCATGTTACAAGACAAAACGGGCTTATCGCCTCATGAAATAGCAGAACAAGTAGAGGCGTTAATCATAACCAAAGGCGCAGAAGGGTCCTTGATATACACCAAAGATAAACGCATTGAAATACCGCCAGCGCAAGCCAAAAACGTAATAGACCCAACGGGTTGTGGTGATGCTTACCGCGGTGGTTTGTTGTATGGCCTAATGAACGAGCTAGATTGGGAAGTAACTGGCCGTATTGCGGGCTTAATGGGCGCGATTAAAATTGCGCATGCAGGAACACAAAACCATAAAGTGACGTTAGATGACGTTAAAGCTCAATATGCGGAACAGTTTGGCCATACTTTTTAAGATTGAATATAGGGCTCGGCATATAAGTGTTTGCGCAAGGTTAGCCGAGAATTGGTCGAGTAAATGTTGCTTAAAACGTCAAAACACAAGCTTAGAATATAAAGATATTATTTAGAGGGAAAGTAAAGTGAGAATTGGAGTTCCAAAAGAAATTGAAGAGGGTGAAAAACGAGTAGCGTTAACACCAGAAACAGCGCACCAAATACAAAAACTCGGCTTTTCAATAGCCATTGAGTCTAAAGCAGGTGAACTAGCTAATTTTAATGATGAATCCTATGCCAATGTCGGTGTGGAAATTATTGAAGATGCCCAAGAGCTTTGGGAGACGTCAGATATTATATTAAAGGTTCGTCCACCAAAAGAGCATCCAGAGTTGGGTTTCTATGGTGTGGAGTTACTTCGTGAAGGCCAAACGTTAATCAGCTTTTTATATCCAGCACAAAACCAAGAATTGCTGCAAGAGTTATCCAACCATGGCGTAACGGCGCTAGCGATGGATAGCGTGCCAAGAATATCCAGAGCTCAAAAAATGGACGCCCTCAGTTCAATGGCAAATATAGCGGGTTACCGTGCTGTTGTGGAAGCGGCCCAACATTTTGGTCGTTTCTTTACCGGTCAAATTACTGCGGCAGGCAAAATACCACCGGCTAAGGTATTAGTCATTGGTGCAGGCGTTGCGGGTTTGTCTGCTATTGGCGCAGCAAAAAGCATGGGAGCAATTGTTCGTGCTTTTGATACACGTCCAGAAGTAAAAGAGCAAGTTGAAAGTATGGATGCTGAGTTCTTAATGCTTGAATTTGATGATGAAGATGGTTCAGGTGATGGCGGTTACGCAAAAACGATGAGTCCAGAGTTTATTAAAGCGGAAATGGATTTGTTTGCATCGCAAGCGGCTGAAGTAGATATTATCATTACAACCGCGCTGATTCCCGGTAGACCAGCCCCCGAGTTAATTACAGAGCGCATGGTAGTTAATATGAAGCCAGGCAGTGTAATCGTTGATTTGGCTGCGGAGGCAGGTGGTAACTGTAAGTTAACAGAGGCCAATAAAGTGGTTGTGAAACATGGTGTTACTCTGATTGGGTACACCAATTTACCCAGCAGGCTTGCAGCCCAGTCCAGCCAACTATATGCAACTAACTTGCGACATTTACTAACCGACCTATGCCCAGAAAAGAACGGTGAACTAGACGTTAATATGGACGATGAGGTGATTCGTGGAGCAACAGTCGTTAACAAAGGTGAAATAAGTTGGCCTCCACCAGCACCAAGAATCTCTTTGGCGCCCAAAGAAGACATTGGCCTTAAAGCTAAAGAAGCGCTTGCTAAACCAGAGGATAAGCTTGCGCATCCGATGGCATTTTTGATTCCGCTAGTCGCCTGCGGGCTTGGGTTGTTTGGCTTGGGCTCTGTTGCGCCGCCAGCCTTTATCGGCCATTTAAGCGTGTTTGTGTTGTCGTGTTTTATTGGGTATATGGTGATATGGGGTGTTTCTCACTCGTTACACACGCCATTGATGAGTGTTACAAATGCTATCAGTAGCATTATTGTTATTGGTGCCATCATCCAAGTATCAAGCACAAACCCAATTGTTGTTGGCTTATCCGTATTAGCCATTTTTATAACCAGTATCAACATTGTTGGGGGATTTGCCGTCACCCACCGTATGTTGCGTATGTTTCGTAAGTAAGAGAGTAGTTAAATGAGTCCAGGAATAATAACGGCTTCCTATATTGGAGCAAGTGCCCTATTTATATTGGCATTAAGCGGTTTGAGTAATCAAGAAACGGCGAGACGCGGTAATTTTTATGGCATGTTGGGGATGGGGTTAGCGCTGTGCGTAACCATTTTTGGTTTGGTCACAGATAACCAATTTCTATTGATTGCCGGTATGGTAGTTGGGGGCGTTATCGGTTGGGTGCTAGCCAAACGTGTTGAGATGACGCAGATGCCTGAGTTAGTGGCTATTCTTCACAGTTTAGTTGGCTTGGCAGCTGTGTTTGTAGGCTATGCGAATGCATTGGATCATGGCACGGCAGAACTGACAGACATTGAAAAAACGATTCATGCAGTAGAAACGTATATAGGCGTGTTGATTGGTGCAGTGACCGTGGCAGGCTCTCTTACAGCTTATTTGAAGCTCAGTGGAAAAATTGGTGGCAAGCCAGTACAACTACCGGGTCGCCACCTTTTTAACCTTGCACTATTGTTGGGTTCCATCTGGCTAGGCGTTGTCTATGCCGAACAAATGTTTGTTGATGGGGGCATGCCAGCATTAGTAGTGATGACATTGCTTGCGTTGTTATTTGGCGTACATATGGTTATCGCGATTGGCGGAGCAGATATGCCGGTAGTTGTTTCAATGCTAAATAGCTATTCAGGTTGGGCCGCTGCCGCGATGGGCTTTATGCTAGGTAATGATTTATTGATCGTGGTAGGCGCCTTGGTGGGTAGTAGTGGTGCGATTCTTAGCTATATTATGTGTAAAGCAATGAACCGTAAATTCATCAATGTGATTTTGGGTGGTTTTGGGTCAAAGCCAGCAGGAACAGCAACGAGTGTTGTTGGTGATGTGGGTGATGTTCGTTCAATTGAAGCTGAAGAAACGGCTGAGCTACTTAGAAATGCTAAAGAAGTCATGATCATTCCTGGTTATGGGATGGCCGTTGCTCAGGCTCAGCATACGGTGTATGAAATCACAAAAAAATTAAAAAACAGTGGTGTAAATGTTAGGTTCGGCATACACCCAGTGGCGGGGCGTATGCCAGGCCATATGAATGTATTACTGGCTGAAGCCAAAGTGCCTTACGACATCGTATTTGAGATGGATGAAATAAACGACAATTTTCCAAACGTAGACGTGTCAGTGGTCATTGGGGCAAATGATATTGTTAACCCCGCCGCGCAAGATGTGCCCGATAGTCCTATTGCAGGTATGCCTGTTTTAGAGCCGTGGAATGGTACAACGACTATTGTGCTGAAACGCGGAATGAGTACGGGCTACGCAGGTGTTGATAACCCACTGTTTTATAAAGAAAATACCAGAATGTTGTTTGGTGATGCAAAAGACCGAGTTGATGAGATTTTACAGTTTCTTAGTAAGTAAAATTGGTTTAGCTTTGCCGGGCGAGTGTTGATGATTTTAATTCGAAGTCACTTTTTTGTTTTCATACATTAGCGCATCACTGGCATCTAATAATTCTTCAATAGAGCTATGCTTTTTTGGATCATGGTCTGTAATGCCATAAGAAAAAGACATTTCATATCCATGCTTTTCTTTTTGGGCGTATTCCAACAAAGATTGTTGTAAACGAACCATGTGTTTTTCGGCCTCATCTTTAGATGTGTTGATAAAGAGGATGACGAATTCATCGCCACCCAGTCTAGCTAAAAGGTCAGATTCTCTACATACTTGGCTCATTTGAGTGGCAAAAGTGGATAGAACTTTGTCCCCCGCCATATGACCGTGAGTATCGTTAATAGACTTAAAATTATCCAAGTCCATATACGCTAATGTAGCGGGTAGTCGTTGTCTAATGCAAAGTTTTAGGCTATGTTGAGCCACTATCATGAATCCCCTTCTATTAGGAATATTAGTTAGTTCATCGATGGTCGCCATTTGTATTGCTGCAAGTTCGCGTTCAGCAGTAGAGGCAAGGTCTTTTAAGGCGTCTAAATCATCTTTATTTAGTGTTCTTGGTTTTTGGTCAATGATGCAAAGTGTCCCCAACATGCTTCCATCTAAAAACCGCAAGGGGCAGCCTGCATAGAATCGAATATTGGGCTCATCAGTTACTAAGGGGTTATCAACAAAACGCTCATCTTTGGTTGTATCGGGAATGACGAATATCTCATTGCCAAGAATTGCGTGCCCACAAAATGAAATGTCGCGAGCTGTCTCTCTAACACTTAAACCAATGCATGATTTAAACCATTGGCGGTTTTCGTCAACCAAACTAACCAGAGCGATAGGTACATCGAACATTCGTTTTGCAATACGCATTAATCGGTCAAAACGTTCTTCAGCGGAGGTGTCCAAAATATTAAGTGAACGAAGAGTGTTTAGACGAGCGACTTCATCTTTTGGGGTATCAGGGATTTTCATTTATGCTTCTTTATTTGATCAATCATATTCTATGAAGTAGCGGTGTGAATGATATTCTATTTTTTTGTTTGTGAATTTTTTTTAAAAGATTCAGAAATAGCTGAGCCATACTGAGTTTCTTTTTCGCGACCGACTTGTTCTTGTTGATGCTTAATTTCTTTTGCCTTTGCCCTGAGAGGGTTTGAACCCATGTTTTCTTGGGGGTCGCAGCCTATTAGAAATAGGGTTGTTATAGCGATCAATAGTATATTTTTACAGTTCATTGTTTTGCGAATAATTGTATATATTAACAATTATAGTTTATTGTGAGAAATAACTGTTAATGGCTTAAATAAATGCCAGCCCCTCTTGCAATAAAGCCCCAACTAATAAGCTGAGGCTTTATTTAACATGGGTTTGTAGTTAACGGATTATCCGTTTTTTAGTGCCTCAAAAGCTAATTGTGTGCCATTAACCCGAGCAGTTATTTTAGAAAATGCAGTGCTTCTGTTAGTGGCAACATCATCACAAAACGGAGAGAAACCACAGTCATCCGTTGTTCCTAACTGTTCCAAAGGTATATGTTTAGCAGCGGTTAACACGCGGTTTTTTACTGTCTCTGCCGATTCAATTTCTTCATTAATTACATCTATGACGCCTATAAAAATTCGTTGATTGGGTTTTATATTTTCACCAATAATTTTAAGTGCTTTTTCCGGATCAGCTTCGCTCGCCATTTGCATATAAAAATTGTCTGCGTTTAGCGTTAGAAGCATTGGAATAAGTTCTCCATAGTCTACGTCTGCACTATGTGTTGAATCATGATCCCCGCCTGGGCAGGTATGGAAACCAATGTTTTTACGTTCTTCAGCAGAAAAATGTGACATCACTTGATTATTCAAATCGATAAATTGTTGTAACAAGCCTTTAGAAGGGTCGAGCTTGATGGCTAAGCGCCCTTCCGTGAAATCAATTTGTACCCGTGTAGCACCGTTGTCAAAACAGCTACGAATATCGGCTACTGCTTCGTTTATTAGGTCATTGATGAATTGCTCTTGTGTGTATCCAGGAATTCCATCTGCAGGGTACAACAAACTCATGGCTGAAGCCGATATAACGGCTTGTTTAAGTGGCTTGTTAGTGAACTTCTTTGCGCGAGGTATGTATGAACCCGCATAATTAGCATAACGAAAAGGACCTTTCGTTAATATTGGAAGTTGTCTAGTATGACCATCTTCAAAAGGGATTATGACTCCTTCAGGAGCAACGTTTTCTAAGCCATCTAAAGGGTAGGTGGCAAAACTTGATTTTGTTTGTTCGCCATCGGTTAATATTGGCGACCCTGTTGCGTCCATATTCGATAAGGTGTCTTGGACGGCCTCATCGTATAAAATATTTAGCTCATCTTCAGAGATTTTTGGATTAGCAAGTAAGCCATCTAGTAATTTTTTTGTTCGTGGAATACTACCAACTGATTCGGTTTGAATAGACATATATTCTCCATTTAATTATTGTTAATTTTATTCTTACAATAAAATTGACCTGAGGCAACTATAAAATCTTTCTGGTAGTATTGAAAAAGGTAAAGAGTTTTTTTGTGCTTTAAGCTTTTTTTACAAAAATAGATTTAAGCTTCATAGGTCCGATACCCGAAATTTTGCAATCAATATCGTGATCGCCTTCAACCAATCGGATGTTCTTTACTTTGGTTCCTACTTTAACAACGGCGGATGATCCTTTTACTTTTAAGTCTTTAATCACGGTAATGGTATCGCCGTCTTGTAATAAGTTGCCGTTAGCGTCTTTTACGATTAATGCATCGTCGTCATCGGTTTCACCTGCAGACCATTCGTTGGCGCATTCGGGGCAAATAAGTAGATTGCCGTCTTCGTAAGTGTATTCTGAATTACATTGTGGGCAGTTGGGTAAGTTGCTCATTAAATCATCCTTAATGTTGAATAGCTATTTTAGGTTAATCAGACACGCGACCGCGCATTTGCTTTAATTTGCCACGTTGGGTTTTACTGTCTGTGCGCTTCTTCTTTGCATTTTTGCTAGGCTTTGTTGCACGTCGGGCTTTTTGAACGATGGTGGAACTTCTGACGATGGCCGTTAATCTTTCAAGGGCATTGGCACGATTTTTTTCTTGTGTGCGGTATTGCTGTGCTTTGATGATGATTATGCCGTCTTTATTAATACGTTGATCTTGACGAGCAAGTAAGCGTTGTTTGTATAACTCGGGTAGTGACGATGCGCGAATGTCAAACCGTAAGTGTATGGCTGACGATACTTTGTTGACGTTTTGCCCGCCTGCACCTTGTGCACGAATGGCGGTGAGTTCTATTTCGTCGTCGCTAATTGAAAGGTGTTGATTAATGTGAAGCACGGGACACTATTACGATATAGCGTTTATTTACGTTTTTCTGCGCGACGTTTGTTTTGCGTGCTTTGCTTCTCAGTAAATGTAACCAATTCCTTTTCTGCCCATTGTTTGGCTTCAACTTCTGTTTTAAACCCGGTTTGAGTTTTTGTAACAACAATGTTTTTTGCACTGGCACGGCGTACGATGGCAGCGTTCCAGCTGCCTTGTTCCTGTGAAAGGCTGAAGCCGTATTTTTTACTTTGAGGCATAATATGTTTGGGTAGTTAAGATGATTGAATTATTTATCGACAAGGCGAATGCCGTCTTTACCAATGGTGATAATGCGTTGCTTGTAGAGGCCGCCAATGGCTTTTTTGAAAGCACCTTTGCTCATGCCGAATGTGTCGGCAATGATTTCTGGGCTGGACTTGTCGTGTACAGGCGCAAAGCCGTCTTTCTTTTCTAAATAATTAAGGATGATTTTGGTGTATTTATCGCGCGTTTCTTTGCCGCCTTGCAGGCTTAAGTCAATCTTTCCGTCTTCACGAATACGCTTGATAAAACCTTTTTTAGATTGCCCAAAACTGAGTGTTTGGAACACATCGTTTTTGTATAAAACACCCCAGTGGCTGTTATTAATAATAGCCTTGAAGCCTAAATCGGTTGTATTGGCGATGATGAGGTCAACTTGTTGCTGGGGCGTGAAGTCATGGGGCCTTTCATCATCAAGGTATTTGTTAATTTTAGATGAGGCGACGATGCGACCATCATTTTTGTCGAGATATAAATACACGAGGTAGGACTTATCAACGTCCATTGGGACGTGTTGTTCAGCAAAGGGGACGAGTACGTCTTTTTCTAACCCCCAGTCTAGGAATGTACCGACGTGTGTGCGGGCAACGGCTTTAAGATAAGCAAATTCGCCAACTTTAGCTTTAGGGACCTTGGTTGTCGCAATGGGGCGATCTTCTGAGTCGAGATACAAAAATACGTACACGCTTGATCCAACAACTAAGTCATTAGGTGCGTGTTTACCCGGCAGGAGAACTTCGCCTAATTCTTTTGCGTCTAAATAAAAGCCGAAATCTAATACTTTGATAACGTCTAATTGGTAGGTATTGCCGAGCGTAATCACATGGTGTCCTAGGATGTTGTTTCTAGCTCAGGATTATACAGGTTGAAGCGCCGTTATACGGTTAAAACAATTTTCCCTATATGCTGGCTACTTTCCATTAATTCATGTGCTTTAGATGCATCTGACAGTGGGAATGTTTGATATATAACAGGGCGAACTGTATTGTTTTCTATCAAAGGCCAAATGCTCTCTTTAAGGCCATTTCTAATGGTCGCTTTAACATCGAGAGGCTGTGGTCGAAGAACGGATCCGGTCATTGTTAACCCGTTTATTAAAACAGGCGTAAAGTTGACAGTTGCGGTACTGCCATTAAGGTAAAAAAGGTTGATGAGTTGCCCGTTTTTAGCAAGGCAAGATAAATTTCGTTGTATGTAGTCCCCACCCATTAGGTCAACCAGCATGTTGACTCCGAGTTTATTGTTTTCTTTGGCCACAACCTCTACAAAATCTTCGTTATTGTAGTTAATGGCAACGTCTGCACCTAGCTTTAAACAAGCGGTGCATTTTTTATCTGTTCCTGCAGTAATGAATACTTTTACACCGAAAGATTTGGCGATTTGAATAGCGGTTGTACCAATGCCGCTAGTACCACCGTGAACAAGTAAGCTTTGGCCAGCATGTAAACCCCCTCTGATAAATAGATTAAACCAAACGGTAAAAAAGTTTCTGGTATGGCGGCTGCTTCTATAGCCGTTAGTCCTTTTGGTATGTGCAAACTTTGTTCTTGAGGTGCAACGCAGTATTCAGCGTAGCCGCCACCAGGTGTTAAGGCGCATACCTCATCACCTATTTGAAAATCAGTCACAGAAGGACCAATTTTTACGATAACACCTGCTACTTCTAAGCCAGGTAAATCACTGGCATCAGGTGGGGGTGGGTATAAGCCTTTGCGTTGTAAAACGTCTGGGCGATTAATGCCAGCGGCCCCTACCTTAATAAGAATTTCGTTATTCTTCGGCTCTGGAACAGGACGCTCAACGTCCTTTAAAACAGAAGGTTCGCCGGGCTCGGAGATCTCGATACAGCACATTTTGGAAGGTATTGTTGTCATGATAATAATTGGATTGTTGACGGCATGTTTTGATTTTAGGTGACGAACCAAGGTTTGAATTTCTGGTTAAGTCATATTGCTTTTTAAGGTTGGTTTAAAAGTCGTATTTGTCGGCCAATTGAATGGCCTCTGGTAACCATGTTTCGTGAATGTGTAACCATTCTAATGGCTGGCTTATTTTGAATATAACAGAGGCAATTCGACCATTATTTGGTGATGTGGATGCTAGCGCGTTTCGTTGCCATTCTTCGTATGTGACGAGCATGTGGTCGGCAAAAACACGTTGCAATGTGACGTTGCGAATTTGAATGTGGAATACTGGGTTGGTCGCGTAGCTGTTTCGTATGGCCGAACTCAGCTGTTCAAGGTTTAACAGTGTGCCAGCTGGTGGTATGAGTTTGAAGTCTGGGTTGAATCGCGTAGAGAACTCCTCAGTAAAAGAGCCTTTGGTGCAACGACCTGAGAACCAATCTTCAAAAAACACATGTAGTGACTCGATTTCTTCGCGCGCACTTTGTTCAAGCACTGCATGTGGTTGATGCATGAAGTGACTGAATTATTTTGTAGGAATGGTCGCTAAATAGGTAACAGCAGGCGGCGCAGATAACAACGAAACTAATTTATCAATTTCACCACGCTCTGTTCTCCAGCCCATATAGCTTTCGTGGTCGGAACGTTGATCCCACTTTTCTAATAAGACGATGTTGTGGATGTCGTCTTCATTTGACGTAACAACAACGCTTTGGCAGCCTTGATAGGCACGTGTATCTGGCAAAATAGCTTCAAACACAGCGAGTAACTCTTCTCTGTTTTCCGGATTTACTTGCAAGTTTAATATCACATCAACAGACATATCAGTCTCCTAGGTTTTAATTAAGTTGGCTACTGAGTATATGCCTCTTGTTTAAAACTGGCAATGCAGTTATTTATTGTCCCAATAACGTTGCATTTCATAATATAAGAATGAAGCTGTCCAAGTAATGAGGACCAGCCCGGTGAGGGATTCAAGGCCAGTGAGGTGCCGCAAATCACCAATTGGTTGGATGTCGCCAAGGCCTAAGGTAGTGAAAATAGTGAAAGACAAATAGGTGCAATCGAGTAAGCTACCATCGAAATTACCTTCCAGGTGCCCCCAGCCATCAGCATGATGCATGAAGTAGTAGGCGAAAGCGAAAACCCACACCTCAATGGCATGTGCAATAAGCGCAGCAAAAACGCCGAATAAAATTCTCAGGCGGTGCTTTAGCTTCATCGTTGGAATGAGACGGGATATGCGGTACAAAAATTCGTAATGAATAATGACAGCAATCGCTACGACGAGAGAATTTAAAACAAAGACTGAGATCATAGGAGGGCTACGCGTAAATTAAAATTAGCAATAATAGGATAGTGGTCTGAAATGTTGGCCGTGTCGTGTTGACGGACAGTTTTGGAGGTACAAGTCAACATGGGCGAATAAAACAGATAATCGAGCGTTCTATCGGGTTCGGTCACCTCAGGGTCGTTTGAATAGAAGCTGTACCATTTAGACGGGGCTTCTTTGATATCCATATTGGAGGGCACGCAAGGGAATTGGTCTGTTAAGTCGCAAAGTTCAGTTTCAGGTCGATAATAGGCACGTTGTTTTGGTTGAAGGGTGTTGTACTGGCTGGGTGGTAATAAGTTGAAATCACCACCGATTACCCAAGGGGTTTGTTGTTGCGTTAGGTCATCTAGTAAGCCGCGAACGTAATCAACTTGTTTTTGTAAGGTATCAGATTGTTTGGAAAAGGCTTCTAGGTGAGTATTGAGCAAGACCAATTCACCACCTTCTTTGAAAGGGATATGCGCCTCTAAGATTGCTCGTTTGATACCTAGGTGTTTGGCTAAAATGTTATCGGGCGTTAGTGCTAATTGGTGCCGTGTTGCACTGGCGATGGGGTGTTTCGATAAGATGCTTAGCTTCATCCCTGTGCGACCTAATATGCGCGGATGCGGCACGAAGCCAGATTTCCAATAAAATGTTGAGGTGTGATAAGCGTATGCTTGTGGCAAGCGTTTTAATAATACTTTAAGTTGATCTTGTTTGTTTGTGCGTTTAGCGCCGTCGTCTACTTCTTGTAAAAAGATAAAGTCAGCATCTTCATCAATAATGATCTTAGCGACATCTGCGATTGTTTTTTGTACAGCCTCTGGGCTCGGGGAGTTGTCAGGGCCGTTGCCACCGGGCACATCAAACCAGAAAACGTAATCTTTGCCGGCCATAAACTGCACGTTGTAACAGAGCACTTTAAACTCTTTGGTGTTACTTAACGGCGGCGCCTGATTCTCGGCACGTTTAACAACCGTTTCTGGTTGTTGTTGCTTGGGGTAGTGGCCTAAGGACAGCAGTCCAATCAGCATGCCTGTTAATAAAACGAAAAGGGCGATTAAAAACATCACGCTTTATTTAGCTTTTTCCTAACGAGGTTTATATGTGCTAGTAGGTGATACACTTTTTCGGCATAAGATAACGGAGTTTTTACTTTGTTAACTTCATTCTCAATACGGCTAAGCTCTTGGTGAAAGTTTAGTCGTTGCTCTTCAGTTAGTTCTTTGCCGTGGATATTGTCATCAACTTCATGAAGCGACTCATACCAACGATAGATCCGTGAACTTATTCGCCAGCGGTATAAAGGTGGCAATACTTTAAATAGCGGTATTAATAATGCCAGTAGAGGAATCAGCATGACGATAAATCGGTCAATCAAAATGGCTGTCCAAAAAGGTAAGTAGCGCATCAAGAAAGGTGGGCCTTTTTTGTAAAAGCGATCCGCAACATCATTAATGGGCGCGGTGACATTGTTGCTATTTGGGAATTGGTTAGCGGCCGCAAAAATGCCTGATTGTTTATGTACTTGCTGAATGGCTTGTAATACCAGCACACTTAATGCAGGGTGAAAGTTGGGGTGCATTAGTAGGTTGGCAGTGGGAGCTAACAACACTTTTTGGGTGTTGGGTATGTTGGTTTTTAAATCAATAATGCCCTCAGGCAAGGTGATTTTGGATAAAAACGGATGCAATCGATGGTAGGCATCCGCACGTTGAAGAGAGATTAATTCAATGGACGGTTCCCGCAATAATCGTTGTATGACGGGGGATTCAGCCGGGCCGATAAAAAAGGCGGCATCGATTTCTTTTGCGAGCAGTTGGTCGGCAGCGGTTGAACCTGCGCTATCTAGTATCGTGGTGTTTTTTAAGAGTTGATTGTCAGCCAGTAATAAATTGGCTAGGCTGCGTGTGCCGCTGCCCTCCGGGCCAATAGCAACCTTTTTACCAGCTAAATCCGTGAGCTTGTTAAGAGGCTGATCTTTTTGGTGAAAAATCCACGTAGGTTCGTAATATAAACTACCTAATGATTGCAGTTTGGTGTCTGCTGCTGTTAAACCGCCTTGTACGAGCGCCAAATCAGTTTCATTCGCGATTAAGCGCTGTAGATTTTCTGTTGAGCCAGCAGACGTTTGTATGTTGAGGGTAATGCCTTGTTTAGCGAGTAGTTCTTTGTATTTAAGGGCATTAGCGTAATAAGCGCCTTCTTTACTGCCGGTGCTGATAGTGAGGTCAGTCGGAGGTGCGGGTTCAACAAATTGATAGGCTAACCAAAAACCCGCAATGATTAATACAATAGCGATGGCTATTGTAACGATGGAGTCTTTTTTTGACGTTCTTTCTGAGGCAGCCATAGCGTTTACCTAGTGTTTTATTAACGATATTTTCCAACAATAATGTATTTTTGGGTTTCTTTCAAAGTCTTTTGGCAGGCTTTGTTTGCTTATGTTTTCTATGTTGAGTTTTTCTAGTGCTGGCTCGTTAAGTTTGAACTTGCGGAAATTGGTGGAAAAAATAAGGGTGCCTTTTTTTGTTAATAATTGGGCGGATTTATTAATTAGCTCAACGTGGTCACGTTGGATATCAAACACATTGTCCATACGTTTTGAATTTGAAAACGTCGGTGGGTCAATAAAGATCAATTCGTACTTTTGTTCTTCCTCAATGGCTTTATCTAGCCACTCTATGCAGTTTGCGCGAACTAATTGGTGTTTTTCTAAATTGATATTGTTTAATTCGAAATTATTTTTTGCCCAGTCTAAATAGGTTTTGGACATATCCACCGTGGTGGATGTTGTTGCGTCACCTAACACTGCTTGAACAGTGGTAGCACCCGTATAGGCAAATAAATTTAAGAATTGTTTACCGCTAGCATTTTCGTTAATCCATTGTCGAATAGGGCGGTGATCTAAAAACAGGCCTGTGTCGAGGTAGTCTTTAAAGTTAACGAGAAGCGTTGCGTTGCCTTCTTGAACTTGATGATAGCCACCGTCAGTGCCTTGTTTCTCATACTGTGTACTGCCTTTTTGTCGACGGCGAATTTTTAGGGATAACTGTTGAGGGGGGATGCCTAAAACATCAGGTAAAACCGCTAAAGCATCTTGCAAACGTTGGATGGATTTTTTTTCATCAATGGTTTTAGGTGCTTCGTATTCTTGCACGTGCGCCCATTTTTTTTCACCATGGTAAATATCAATGGCGAACGCATATTCTGGCAAATCTGCATCGTATAAGCGATAACAGTGAATATTGTTTTTGCTGACCCATGATTTGAGTTTCTTTATATTTTTGCGTAAGCGGTTGGCCAGCATTGTTGCACCATCGCTCCACTCCCCAGAGCTAGGCAGTAATGCTTTTTTTAAGTTGTCGCCAATTTCCTGTTGTTGACCTGCTTCCTGCCCTTCAAAGTGGCGCTCTGCTTCTACAGAAAAATTATACAACTTACACGCAATAGCCCCGTTATAAAGCTGATACGACTTGTGCGATTTAAGCGATACCTTAAAAGCAAGTTCTGTATTGCCTGTAAAAATGGATGCTTTCCAGCCATTAAAACGGGCTTTAAGGATCGTGCCTATTTCTTGATACAGAGGCTGTAGATTTTTAACATCACCTAGGCGTTCACCATACGGTGGATTAACAACCAGTAATCCTGGGGCCCAGCTTTCTTCTGGGGCCACCTTAATTAGCGGTAAGCTGACGGCTTTAATGTATTGGCTTAAGTTAGCGGATTTGATGTTGGCTTTCGTGATGCCAGCACATTTAATACTGATATCTGAGCCCATAATAGGCGGGATTTTTTCAAGCCCTTTGTCGCGGCGGTATTCGGCCTCTTTAATGAGGCGCTCCCAAATGGCCGAATTGTATTGGTTCCATCCGAAAAAGCCGTAGTAGTCGCGTAGTAATCCGGGGGCAATATCACCTGCCATCATGGCCGCTTCAGTGAGAAGGGTGCCCGAACCACACATGGGGTCATATAATGCGCCACCTTCAGCAGCAATGCTTGGCCAGCCCGCGCGAATTAGAATGGCAGCGGCGAGGTTTTCTTTTAAAGGCGCTTCAACAGACTCTGAACGATAGTGTCTACGGTGTAAGCTATCACCTGATAAGTCGATGCTTAATGTTGCTCTGTCTTCGTTAATATAGGCGTTGATGCGGATATCGGGTTGCTCACGCTCTACATTAGGCCGGTCGTCTAACCGTTCTTTAAACTGGTCAACAACGGCATCTTTAATGACTTGTTCGGCATAACGTGAGTGGGTGATTTTTGAACGGCGTATGGACGCATCTATCGCAAAGGTTTTAGACACATTAAGGTGCTGGAACCAGTCAGTTTTTAATGCGCCTGCATACAGCTGTTCAGGTGTGGGCGCAGAATAGTTGGCGATAGGCATTAGTACGCGGTTAGCCAAGCGAGACCATAAACATATGCGAAGGGCAGTTTCTAAATCACCTTCAAAATAGACGCCGCCGGCAGCTTGCTTGACGTTTTCAGCACCTATAGTTTGAATTTCATCGGCAAGGATTAATTCCATGCCTTTTGCAGTGCTAGCAAAAAAGTTTGTTTGGTTATAATTCAAAATATTACTCAGTTATTCTTGTTTAATGAATGAGTCAATATCATCCAGGACGGGGGCAAAGTACAAAAAAGGCGCGTTTGCCAACGCCAGTAAAAGCCCTACATGGGACATGTTTTTATACGTGATAACAGTAGCGTTACCGCCTAAGCTGTTAAGCTTTTTTGCCATGCTGTGACTGTTGCTAGGAAAGAGTGTTTTATCTTTTTTACCATGCAACAATAACATTTTAGGTTCGCTGCCATCAATAAAGGTGATGGGTTGAGTCTCTGCATACGTGTTGGCGTTAGCAAAGACAGCCTTAATATCATCGTCTGTTATCTTGAAATTAAGAGGGCCTGATAAAGAAATAACGCCTTTAACTTGATGCTGCTTAATGCCTGCGGCAGGTAAATAGGTTTTGTTTGTGACCAGCATGGTTGCGATGTGTGCGCCTGCTGAGTGACCCATCAAATAGACCTGCTTGGTATTTCCACCATAGTGTTGAATATGTTCGAAAACCCATGTAGTTGCTTTTGCAGCATCTTCGATAAACACGGGAAATTCGACGCTTGGGTATACGCGGTAATCGGCTATAACACTAATGTACCCTCGGTCCGCGAGTGATTGACCGACAAACGCATATTCAGCACGTGAGCCACTTTGCCAACGCCCACCATAAAAAAAGATAATGACAGGTGTGTTTTTATTAAAGGTGGTTGGCTGGTAAATATCCAGTTTTTGCTTTTCTGCAGGCCCGTAAGATAAGTTGCTGATCTGAATAGCATCACCATCTGGAACAATAGCGTTAAGGGTATTTAAAGAGGAACACCCGTTTAAGCTGAGCAGTATTGTTAATGCAATAAGTAGGTTAGTATTTAAGTGGAGCTTTAAGCCGTTCACAATTTGCTGTGCTCGAGTAGATCTCTTTTTATTGGGCATCACAGGCCAAGTTAGTTTAGCTTAATGGCAATGCTGTCGATGTGATGCCTGTGAAGTGTGTTTTGGATTTTATCGACGTTTCGAAACGACTTATATGGCCCGGATTTAACTCTATGCCAAATCACACCTTTTTGATTAACGGTTTGAATTTTTGTTTCAATGCCTAATAATGCAATATTGGCTTTCATTGTATCGGCTTGACTCATTTTTTTGAACGAGCCAATTTGCACAATAAACGTGCCTGGTTTGCTTTTTCCAGTACCCTCTAAACGACGCCTTTCGTCAATTTCATGCTGTGGAATGACGATTTCTCTTTCTGGCAAAATGGTATAAAAATCATACCTTGGTTTGTTTTTATTTAAATCTTCAAAGGTGCTCTTTTCAACTTTTTTTACGTCCCTAACATCTTGTTTCTTAATGGCGGACTTGGTATCAACAATATTGATTTTTGTGGTTTCTTGAAGATTAGATAAGAACATGATGAAGCCGCCGATTAAAAGCCCAACAACAAGCCACCACCAACCTGGAATAGGTTTGCGTTGTTTTTTTCGTGTATTGCGTGGTACGCGATTTTTATAATCTCTTGGCATTACATTGACTCTGGTGCATTGACACCCAATAAATTCAAACCATTGTGGATGACTTGTTTCGTTGAAATAATCAGTACTAAACGAGCCTGCATAAGTTCTTTGTCATCAATAATAAACTTATGAGAGTTGTAATAGCTATGAAATAGATGCGCTAATTCGCGTAAATAATGCGTTAGTTGATGAGGTTCGTATTGTTGAGCGGCTTGCGTGAGCTTTTCAGGGTAACGGTTTAGCGCATCAATTAGGCTAGTTTCATGTGACTCGGCTAGCTTGTCGACATGCACTAGACCATCATTCGGTGAGTAGCTTATGTTTTTTTCTTTAAGTAATCGTAATACGCTGCAGATTCGAGCATGCGCATATTGTACGTAAAACAGCGGGTTTTCGTTTGATTGGGACGTGGCTAAATCTAAGTCAAAGTCCATGTGTTGTTCAGCTTTTCTCACCACATAAAAATAACGCGCCGCATCGGAGCCAATCTCATCGCGCAATTCTCTAAGCGTTACGAATTGCCCAGAACGCGTGGACATTTGCATTTTTTCGCCATTTTTATACAGCACAGCAAACTGAACGAGTAGCACAGTTAAGCGGCTAGGGTCTGCCCCCATCGCTTGTAACGCGGCTTTTACACGCGGAACGTAACCGTGGTGGTCTGACCCCCAAATATCCACAATGTCGTAACCGCGATCAAGCGTGTGCAGGTGATAAGCAATATCGGATGCGAAATAGGTGGTTTGACCGTTATCTCGAATAACAACACGGTCTTTTTCATCACCAAATGTTGTTGACTTAAACCACCAAGCGCCTTCTTTTTGGTACATGTGGCCGGAATCTTTTAGTTTCTTTATCGCCGTAGAAATGGCTTTGTTGTCCATTAACGAACGTTCTGAAAACCAATTGTCGTAGTTAACGCCAAAGCCTTTAAGGTCTTCTCGAATATCACTTAAAATTGAGTTTAAGGCGGTATCGAACACATGTTTGTAATTGTCTTCCCCAAGTATTGTTTTGGCGTTGTTAATTAATGCATCAATGTGTTTTTCTTTATCGCCACCAGCGGGTTCGTCAGCAGGAATGTTGTTAAAAACATCCGCAGTAGTGGCTTTAAAGGCATCGCCATTTTGTTTTTTGATGTCAGAAGCAATGTCTAAAACATAGTCACCCTTATAGCCATTACTTGGGAAAGTGATTGTTTCGCCGCACTGCTCAAGATAACGTAGCCAAACGCTCGCGGCCAAAATATCCATTTGGCGCCCAGCGTCGTTGACGTAATATTCTCTGTGCACATCATAACCAATAGCGCTTAATAGATTCGACACGGTGGCGCCGTATGCCGCGCCGCGGCCATGACCCACGTGTAGAGGTCCAGTTGGGTTGGCAGAAACAAATTCAACTTGAACTTTCTTACCATTAGCGATGTTTGATGTACCGAATGCTGAACCTTGTTCCAAGATAGTGTTGATAATGGTGTTTTGGCTTTCTGGGTTGATAAAGAAATTGATAAAACCTGGACCGGCTATTTCAACCTTCGATACATTTTTATCGTCTGGTAAATGTTGAATAATGGCTTCTGCGATTTGGCGAGGGTTCTTTTTTGCGGGTTTCGCCAGCATCATGGCTACGTTGCAAGTAAAATCGCCATGGGCGGCATCACGCGCATGCCCAATTTGTACGTCTACGGATAATTCTTCGGGCAACCAGCCGTTAGCTTGTAGTGAAGATATAGCTTGTTGGAGCAATGAAGCCAAACGTGTTTTCATAGTAATTATCAGTTGTGTGGTAACGCCGGGGAGCAATGAGGGCCTCGTTGCTTAAAGTTAGTGTGTATTATCGCTTGTAGGGTAAAACATGCAAGTACAAGTGTGACGCAATGAAGCTAATACAAATCAACGGGGTCAACATCTATGGACCAGCGAACTTGTCGCGAAGATTTCAGTTGTTCAATTTGAGATAGTAGCGTTTTTATGAATAAGTGTAATGGTTTGCGTTCAGCTGTTTGAAGGAGTAACTGATAACGAAACCGCCCAGCACGTTTTAACATGGGAGCTGGCACTGGGCCAAAAATAGATACGTTAGGTGCGTTTAATAGATCTGTTATTTGACTAACGTCGTTTAAAAAGCTAAGCACGGTTTGTTCGTTGATAGCGTTAACGCGTAATAAGGCTTGATGGTGATAAGGTGGTAGTTCGGCTTGATGGCGTTCTAGTAATGCATCGTTAGCAAAATGGCCATAACCTTGTTTTATTAAGGTATTTAAAAACGGGTGATCGGGGTGATGTGTTTGAATGAGTACGTGGCCTTGTTTATCTTCGCGCCCAGATCGTCCGGCTACTTGAATGATGAGCTGAGACATGCGCTCCCCGGATCTAAAGTCACAACTGAATAAACCGGCATCAATATCTAACATACCGACTAGGGTGACATTAGGGAAGTGGTGACCTTTTGCGAGCATTTGTGTGCCGACTAAAATCTGCGCCCCGCCTTTGTGGACTTGATCGATAACCGTTTGCATGGCGCCTTTTTGTCGAATGCTATCACGATCAATTCTTGTGACAGGGGTGTTGGGGTATAAGGCGTTGAGGGTTTCTTCAATCCGCTCAGTGCCTAAGCCAAGTGGGAAAAGCTCAGCTTGTTGGCATGATGGGCAGGTGGTGGGAATACGGTGTTCTAATCCACAGTGGTGGCATTTTAATACGCCTGACTTTTTATGGATGACCATGCGCGAATCACAGCGGCGACACTGATCGGTCCAGCCGCAACTATGGCACATGAGCACAGGGGCAAAGCCTCTACGATTGACGAATAAAATAACCTGCTCATCTCGTTCTAGCGTTTTTTTAATGGCTTTAATTAAAGATGGACTTAAATGATTTTTAAGGCGCTGGTTTCTGCAATCTATGATTCGAATATCTGGGTGAGATGCCTCAGCGGTGCGTTCAGGTAATGAGAGGATCTTAAAGCGCTTCTGTTGAACGTTATACAAGCTTTCTAGCGATGGGGTTGCAGAACCTAAAACGATCGGTATGTCGTAGTCACGCGCGCGCATAATGGCGATATCACGGGCGGAATATCTAAACCCCTCTTGTTGTTTAAACGACGTGTCATGTTCTTCGTCTAAGATAATAAGTCCGGGGTTTTTCATCGGTGTGAAAACGGCAGATCGTGTTCCAAGTAATATATTGGCGATACCACTTTTTAGCGCTAACCAGGCTTGGGCACGTTGTGTATCGTTAAGGCCCGAATGTGAAATAACCATGTGCGCGGCGAGACGCTGCCTAAACCGGCTGGCAATTTGTGGTGTTAATGTTATTTCTGGTAATAAAATTAATACTTGTTTGTTCGCATCAATCGCTTGTTGAATGAGTTGTAAGTACACTTCTGTTTTGCCACTGCCGGTTACACCGTCTAATAAAAATGTTTGAAATGACGATGTGTTTGATATGTCATCAATGGCGGATTGTTGGGCGGCATTTGGTTTAAAACTTGGCTGTACAGTAGCGTGAGCTGTTCGAGCGGTGTGCTCTGACACGGTGATCCATTGTTTTTGAACCATGCTTTTTAGCGGTGCGCGCCAGTCCCAGTCCAATTCTGAAAAAATAATGTCTTGAACAGAACTTCCCGCTTTATTTAGAAGTTGCCAGACTAACGCCTGCCTTGGTGAGCGCTTCAGGTCTTTTTCTTGTAGGGTTTTGCCGGATTCAGATAAAGAGTACTGTTTTTCTTTGGTGAGAATAATATGTTGGTCAGATCGAAGTTTTTTGGGTAGAGCTTGAGCAAAAACCTCACCAATAGGGTGATGGTAATAGTCTGCAGCCCAACGGTACAAAGAGATGTCTTTCGGTGACAGAAGTGCCTTATCATCAATTAAGCTGTTGATGGCTTTTAGTTGAGCTGCTTTTAATTCTGTTTTTGTCGACGTACTTAAAATAACACCTGTTTTTGTTGTTCTTCCAAAAGGCACGTTTACGCGTGCGCCAGGTTCGTAATTCGAGATCTTTGTCTGTTCTAGAGGCAGGTAGTCAAAAACCCTAAATAAAGGCGTGTCGATGGCGACGTTTAAATAAAATTTTGACATGAAATTGAGCGTAATGTTTATCTTTGTTAAGTTAGCTTAATTATATTGAATCAGTCTACAAAAACGCGCTAAGTTAATGAGTTATTTAATGTTTTCATGTTATCCACATTTTCTGTGGATAACTTTGTGGATTAACGTTTAAAAAACAGCCTTAAACCTTATTTAAAAAGGCTTGTCCTTACATTGTAACAAAATAAATCAATTTTAAATTTACTTTAAAAAACAAGGATTTACGTATTATAACAAAGTCTTTGATGACGCAATGCAATAATAATTAAATGTAATTTTTTGTTGACAACAGTGGATGTGCATAAAGTCCTTTTACAGCATGGTTTTCGCGGAGAATTAGGCTGGTAAAAAGCTGAATTATCAGTGTGGGTTTCTTAATATTTAAAAAATTAAAATGTTGGTAATTTTAATGCAAAATTATGGGTACGTTTTGAAATGAGTAACCAATTAATAAATTGGTTACTTTTTATCATGCAGGGTTGCGCCTTGTATTCTCCCATCAGGTATACCAAAATGTCATTAAGCAATGGGTGGTGACAAGGATGTTTTTATAATGTTTAGTTTAATTATTTGTAAGATAGCAAAAGCTATCAAGGTCTAGTGTTGCAAGAGAAACAAAAACAACTTGAGTATGAGCGGTTAGTGCTGGTGTATAGCGATGAACTTTTCCGTTATGCGCTTTGGCGATGTCGTGATAAGAGTAAGGCGGAAGACCTCGTTCAAGAAACGTGTATGCGGGCTTGGAAGTCGTTAGATAAATTACGTGATGTGTCGTCTAGTAAAGCTTGGTTGATGACGATTTTGCGAAATGAACATGCTCGGTTATATGCGCGTTATAGACCAGAGATGGTCGATATGGAGCTGGATACAGTGAGCCTAAAAGATGTGAATAATGATACAACCCCAGAAGCATTTGCTTTAAAGCAGGCGCTGGCTGAATTGGCTGAAGAATATCGTGAACCGTTGCTATTACAAGTTATTGGTGGACTCAGTTGTGAAGAAATTGCTTCTGTTTGTAATATCAGCAAAAGCGCAACGATGACTAGATTATTTAGAGCCAAGCAAAAATTAAGAGATGTTTTAAGGCCCGAAGAAGGGCAGGTGAATGCATGATGAAATGTGAAAATTTTGAATTTGAATACGTGGCGGCGCCTGATGAGATTGCAGGGGATGCCTGCGAGCATTTGAACACATGCTCAACATGCCAATCATTTGTTGCGAAAGAAAAGCTGTTCCAAGAAAAGTTAACTGCTGTGATTAATTGCGATGTGCCTGAAGGGTTCAGGCATTCGGTTCGATCTCATGTCGTTAACAGTAATACCTCATTTTGGTCGATGCCTAGGGCGTCGATGGCTTTGGCGGCCTCTATGTTATTGGCAGTCGGGTTGGTTACGCTTAATTCAAGCTTTTTTAACTCACAAGGTATACCGTTGGACAAATTGGTTTTAGAACATTTGGAATATGATGGTGCGTCTTCGGTTCTGGCTTCAACTGAATTGGAAACGCAAGAATTGCAAACGATTGCTCAGAGATTTGGAGTCCGCGTTAAACAGTCCAGTCATGTAATGTTTGCTGAAAAGTGCCCAATTGGCGATAGTTATGGTTTGCACATGGTGTATCAATACCAAGGCAAGCCCATTACTGTGATTTATATGCCTGAAATTTCTTCTGAAGAAGCCGTTATGGTGAATTACGCGGGTGTTAAAGGTTGGGTTAAACCGCTTAAAAAAGGTTCTATGGCTGTTTTAACAAGTACAGCAAATGAATTACCTTCGGTAGAACAGGCTGACCAATCTATTGAGTGGCTGTAGTTTTATTTGACCGAGTGGTCTCTAGCTAATAGCAGATAAAATGCGGGTACGATAAAGAGAGTGAAAAGGGTGCCGATACCCAAACCAGTGGCAATGACTAAGCCAATATCAAAGCGGCTAACAGCGCCGGGGCCAGAAGCCAGTAATAAAGGAATCATCGCAACAATCATCGAAACAGTGGTCATTAAAATAGGCCTTAGGCGAACAGCAGCAGCTTTTTCAACAGCATCTAATGCCGACAGTTTTTCTGTTCTTTGCAATTGATTGGCAAACTCAACGATTAAAATACCATTTTTGGCGATAAGCCCAATGAGGGTAATAAGCCCAACCTGTGTGTAAATATTCATACTGGCCGCACCTAACATGATGAATGCCATCGCGCTGGCAAGTGATAGGGGGACGGATACTAAGATAACTAATGGGTCTTTCCAGCTTTCAAACTGCGCAGCAAGCACTAAATAGATAACCAGTAAGGACATGAAAAAGGTGAGAACGAGTGCGCTGCCTTGTTGTATGAACTGTCTTGAACTGCCCGTGTAATCCCATTTAAATCCTTTAGGGAAAGAGTTTCTCGCTTCTTCTTCAAGGTAAGTTAAGCCATCTCCCATTGTAATCCCAGGGCGTAAAAGTCCTTCGATAGTTAAGCTATTTAATTGTTGGAATTGGGTGCGTTTGCTGGGCTCTACTTGTGTGGAAATACTTAATATACTACTAATAGGAACTTGTTCTCCGGTACTGGTTTTAAGGTAGATATTGTTTAATTTCTCAATATCGGAACGGTCATCATCGGCCACTTGAGGGATTACTTTATAGCTACGGCCTTGCATGCTAAAGCGGTTGACGTAGCCTTCACCAAAGTAGCCCGATAAATTACGGCCAATGTCTTCCATGCTAATACCTAAATCAGCTGCACGGTCTTTGTTTATGACTAAATTTGATTTTGGCCGGTTAAACTCAACGCTCTTTTGTAGAAATATAAAATTACCGCTTTGCATGGCTTTGCCAATCAATTCGCCAGCAACTTCACTAAGTTGCGCGTAACTGGCATCAGAAATAACGACAAATTGCACCGGTAGGCCGCCACCGGCACCAGGTAAGCCAGGCCGTTGTACAACAGCAGTTCTGAGCCCTGTGATGGCCGACAGCTTTTTCTGTAATTCGGGTTTAACTTCCATTTGGGTGCGCTCTCGCTCTGACTGATGCCCCATTTTAAATCCACCCAACATCTTATGACTGTCTCCGCCAAAACCGAGCAATATGAAGCTATGGTCAAATTCCGGAATGCTTTCGAAAACGTCCACGAGCTTTTTAGTTTGTTCTTTTAAAAAGTCCAATGTGGCCGTTTGAGGGGCGCTACCAAAGGTGATTAAAAAGCCTCTATCTTCTGTAGGAGCAAGTTCCTTTTTAGATAGCATGTACATCGGGTATAAGCTAAGTAGGACCACCAAGGAGAATGCAATAGGAATAGAGGGAGTGGTTAATAATGGGTGTAATAATTTTTTATACCGGTTTGTCAAACGATCAAAAAACGATTCAACGGATTGTTCGAAAGGGCTAGCTTCGCTCGTTTCTTTTAACACGCGTGCGCATAGCATTGGGGCCAGGGTTAACGCGATAATGCCGGATATTAAAACGGCCGCCGCTAAAGAGAAAGCGAACTCAGTAAAAAGCGTTCCGACTAAACCATCCATAAAGCCAATAGGGAAGTAAACGGCCATGAGCGTGGTTGTCATGGCGATGATGGGTAAAGAAAGTTCTTTCGCACCATCGATGGCCGCTTGGGTGCGGCTTTTGCCCATGTCTATATGGCGATGAATGTTTTCAACCATCACAATGGCGTCATCCACAACCAAACCAATGGCTAAAATGAGGGCTAATAACGTTAATAAGTTAAGCGAGAAGCCAAGCAGTAACATTAAAAACATACAGCCAATTAATGATAACGGCACCGTTATAGCGGGTATTAACGCAGCCCGAAAAGAACCTAACGAAAGAAAAATAACGATAATGACGATACTCAGTGCTTCAAATAACGTTAAGCCAACTTCATTGATAGAGTCGCTAATAAACTTACTGGCGTCATAGGGTAAATAAACATTTAAACCGCTAGGTAAGTTTTGTTTAATTTCATCAATAGCCACATGTACTTTTTGTGCAACGCTTAGCGGATTCGCGCCGGGTGATTGGTCAATGGCCATAAAAATAGCAGGTTTGCCATTGAATAGGTTTTGGCTATCGTAACCTTCTGCTCCTAGTTCAGTATCGGCCACATCAGATAAACGAATAAGCGTGCCATTTTGTTTGCCAACTACGAGCGAATAAAAGTCTTTTTCTTCAGAAACATCAGTGGTGGCGCCTAGGTCAATGCTGACAAGGGAGCCTTTGGTTTTGCCAACACTAGATAGGTAGTTGTTTTGACGTAAGACTTGAGTGATATCGCTGGCCGTCACACCGAGTGCAGCCATTTTTTTGGGTTTTAACCATATGCGCATCGCATAAATACTATTGCCGAGCAGTCGCGCTTGACCCACGCCTTCAATAGACTGAAGTCGTGGTTGAATAACACGTAGAAGGTAATCGGCAATTTGAGTGCCTTTCATCGTGTCGCTAAAAAAGGCTAAATAAATTAATGAAGTAGTAGAGCCAGTTTTAGACGTAATAACGGGGTCTAATGCCTCTTGGGGTAGCACGCTGCGTTGGCTAGCGACTTTGGCTTGTATGTCTGCAATGGCGGCATTGGCGTCGTAATTTAGGCGCATATGAGCCTGAACAGAGGAGCGCCCTTGGGTGCTGGTGGCAGATATATAATCAATCCCCTCAGCTTGAGCGATAGCCTGTTGCAATGGCGTTGTGATAAAGCCTTTTATGAGTTCGCTGCTAGCCCCAGGATATGCAGTGTTGACGGAAATAACGGTATCTTTTGTTTCTGGGTATTCACGTATTTCTAATGAGAGCATTGAGCGCACACCCAACACTAAAATCAGCAAGCTAACGACGCTAGCTAAAACGGGGCGCTTAACAAAAATAGTAGTGAAGTTCAAAACGCTGTCTACTTTTCGTTACTGTTAGTAATAGTGACTGTTTGACCGTTTCTGAGTTTTACGTGCCCCTCATCAACAACGGTATCATTTAGAGATAAACCTTTAATGACTTCAATACGACCATTGCGGCGAGAACCCGTTTCAATGTTTCGTAATTCAACACTGTTTTTGTCGTCCTTTTGATTAACAAAATAAACATTTTCGCCATAAGTGCTAAACAGAATGGCTGTTTCGGGTAATGTTAAGACCGGCTTTGGTGACGATGTGATGACGCTAATATCCGCGAACATGCCAGCTCTTAACTTTTCATCAGGGTTATTTATAACGGCTCTTACAGCTATTGTTCGAGTGTCATCATGTAAGCCTGGGTTAATCGCTTGGATGACGCCGTCAAACGTCATATCAGGGTAGGCCTGGGCTTTAAGTTTAACCACTTGCCCCGTTTTTAATTGCGCAAAATGACGTTCGGGAAATGCAAAATCAGCAATGGTGTTTTCCAAAGATACCAGTGGGATTATTTGAGTGCCTTTGTCTATGTATTGGCCAAGACTGACTTGCCTAATACCTAGTTTTCCAGAGAAGGGCGCACGTATTTTCTTTTTGTTGATGAGGCTTTGTTGTTCAATAACCGAGGCGCTAGCGACATCTAACTCAGCACGTGCTTCATCAAAGCTAGATGTGGATGTTGCTTTGCGTTTAAGCAAGGTTGATAAACGGTTGAACTTAATCTGTGCCAATTTTTTATTGGCGAGCAAACCATTAAGCTTGGCTTGATCAGTAGATGTGTCTAATTCAAGAATTAAATCACCTTTGTTAACGGCGTCTCCAGACTCGCTATTAAGTTCGGACACCGTGCCGGCAACCTCATTGCTTATAACCACGCCTAACTCAGGGTTGACTGTGCCAATGGTTGACAATGCGCTTTGCCATTGTTCTTGGATAACTTGAGTTGTTGTAATGGTTGGTGGAGGCGGTGGTTTCCTAGAGGACATAGCCTTGTTAATCTGAAGGAATTTAGATCCAAATAACCCTCCAAAAAGCACAATCACAAAGACCACTAATAAGATAATTTTTTTACTCAACAGATACTCCAGGCGGGTTTGTAAATCATGTTAGTAATTAATAAAAGGTTTGGAAAGCATAATGTCATTGTACGACTATAATATGACATACTCAAAACACTATATAAGAAAACATTAATGTGTATTCTAAATAAGCGGGGTATTGTTATAAACCTATATGGTTTATAACTCAAAGATAAAATGTATAAAGATTGACTAGACAAATAGGCACCTTATGAACAATGTTAAATGGTTTGGCTTTTTTTTGATAATTGCTGCGTTAACGAGTGGTTGTGCGCATTTATCTTCCGAAAAAAAATATGAAAAGTTAGAGGCTACGCAAAAGCTGTTTTGGAAATCTCTTCGCTGGAAGTCATATGAAGGTGCTGTAAGAGTTATTCGTTTTAGAAACCCTGCGCGAAAACTGGCATCTATTGACAATTTAAATAGAATCACGTTGACGAATTACGAAGAAGGTGCGTCCATTTCGACAGGTGAAGAAGATGTTTATACAACGGACGTTATCTTCTCTTATGTGCAAGATGAAACTGGGCGGTTATTGCAAGTTAAACATAAAGAAACGTGGTGGTACGACAAAGAAACCAAAAATTGGTTTTTAGATAGTGATATGCCCGATTTTAAGTTTGATTGATTCGATTAGCATAATTATTTATCAGCTAGCTTGAATGGAAGTAAGCGTTGCAATTGTTCAACGTAGGCGTCAATTTGTTGTTTTTCATCGTCGATAAAATTATTAATAGCCTGACTGAATTCTGGGTGAAAAATAACGTGGTTTGAATAGGTTTTTATGGGTTTAAAGCCGCGAGGGATTTTATGTTCCCCCTGTGCGCCAGGGTCAAAACGCGTTAACTTATTGGCTATGCAAAACTCAATGCCTTGGTAATAACAGGTTTCAAAGTGTAAAAAATCATATTCTTTTTCACAACCCCAGTATCTGCCGTATAACGTTTCATGATCTTTAAAACAAAGAGCCGCGGCTATCAATGCGCCGTTTTCTTCAGCGCAAACCATCATTAAATTATTGGCCATGTCTTGTAGCAGTGCATTAAAGAAAGCTAAGTTTAAATAGCCGTGTTGGCCGCTACGTTTTAAATAGGTTAGGTGATAAAAACGGTAAAACTCTCCCATTAATTGGGTGTCAATGTTTTCACCTAGGACGATGCGCATTTCAAAGCCTTGTTTAACGACGGCTTGTCGTTCTTTTCGAACGTTTTTTCGTTTGCGGGATTTAAATGTTTGTAGAAAGTCATCGAACGAATCGAAATTATTGTTAAACCAATGATACTGAATGCCAACACGCTGCTGCCACTGGCATTGTTGAAGTTGGGTAGATAATGTTTCGGTGGGAAACAAGAGGTGCCAACTAGAAATACCAGTTAGGCCGAACTTATTTCTAATTGCTTGGTCAATAGTCCGTATCAGTGCGATTTGCTCGTCTTGGCTGCTGTGGTTGCTATCAATAGCTAAACGGGGGCCGGTGGCGGGTGTAAATGGAATAGCAGCTAATAGTTTTGGGTAGTAATCTAGGCCATGCTGTTGATAGGCATTTGCCCAAGACCAATCAAAAACATACTCACCATATGAATGTGTTTTTAAATAACAGGGTATAGCAGCGATGAGCGCGCCATTTTCAATGACGGTGATATGTTGAGGTTGCCAGCCGGTAGAGAGGGTTACACAACCACTAGTTTCTAGTGCACTTAAAAACGCGTGTTTGGTGAAGGGGTGATCAGCATTAAATAATGCGTCCCAATGTTGAGGGCTGCAATCGTTTATGTTGTTGAGAAACTGAACCTCCATGCTGATAAACTTGTTTAATGTAAAGTAATGAAGAGATGATTATGACGGCTTTAATTCAAAAGAGCATGATTATTCTTAGAAATGCCTAAATGACTTAACACTTTTTTAGCAGAATAAAAAAAGCACGGGGTTGTTTCAATTGAGGAGATGAGGTTTGAAAAAAAATAAAAAAATGCGTGGTTTGTTTTCTCATATTCGAGAGATTATGCTGAATAACAAAACATTACGAGGAAATGGCGATGTGCCTGAGGGTAAAGGCCTGATTTCAGCGTCATCATATGATGTTATAGAAGTTGATAATTTATTGGACGTGGTTGACCATTCAAAAACGCTGGTGGGCAAACAAACGATACATACTGCATTTACACAAACATGCCCTACCGTTGATGAAATTAAACGTAAACAAGACGCACTTCGTGAGTTGGATGAAGATGAAGAAATCCTTAACGGCGTTGAAGGGATACTGGATAAAGCTGTTGAATATGAAGATTCGTTTTATCGTTTATTATTTTCACAATTTACGGGATTTCTTTTTGCACCAGAGCCTTCTAGATTAGAAGCGGCTGGGTATGGCTATGGTTTATATGCAAAAGGGTCGAAGCTGTTGCCAGAAGTGGTTGAGCAAGTAAAAAAAACCAAAACACCTAAGAGTGAATACCTTAAGAGCTTGCTCGCAGAACTATCCTCTTTTGCGGATACAAGAGAATACAAGCTGATGCGTGGCCCTGTATATATGTTGCTAGGGCGTTTTTTGCTGGCCGATGAGAAAACGCTGCTTACCCCAGCTATTAAGCTTCGATTGAGTTTATTTAAACCGGCTTTACTCGTCATTTTGTTTTTTGTGACGATAACAATGCCCTATGTGCTTAATGTTTCGATGGCACAATTTACGGTGTTTTCGTTAATACCGTTTGTCTTAATGGTGTTTTATGTACCGTTGGTTGGCGGCTTTGATAAAGATTCGTTTATTCTTCCCCTAAGGCGCATCTATGCACGCTCTGAAAATACAGAGAAAGCAATGAGAGCGATAGGTTTGTTAGACGAATTGCTGTCTTATCACCAATATGCAAAAAACAGTGCCCATAAAACAGTGTTACCCACCATTAAGCAGGAAGGTCAGCATGTGATCGACATCAAAAATGCGGTGAACCCTGTGTTGGGGTTTGCTGATAGTCAATATGTTCCGAATGACTTTGATGCTAGCAAGCATAATTTGGCCTTTTTCACGGGGCCAAATAGTGGCGGTAAAACAGCGTTTTGTAAAACGATTGCGCAAATTCAGCTAATGTCTCAGGTAGGTTGCTATGTACCCGCAGAGCACGCTAATTTATCTATTGCGGATAGAGTGTTTTACCAAACGCCTGAAATTAACTCGCTGGATGAAGACGTTGGGCGGTTTGGTACTGAGTTAAAGCACACGCGGGATATATTTATAGAAGCGACACCAAATAGCCTGGTCATACTTGATGAGTTGGCTGAAGGAACGACGCATAAGGAAAAAATTGAAACATCGCTGATGATTTTAGATGCTTTTAAAAAGCTGGGTTCTTTAACGTTGTTAGTGACCCATAATCATGAATTGGCTGAATCTTTCGAAGAAGGAGACAGAGCTGTCTTTCGACAAGTAGAATTTGATAATGGTAATCCAACACATCGTTTTATAGAAGGGGTGTCAGTGATTAGTCATGCAGACCTTGTTGCACGCTCTGTTGGTTTTTCTAAAGATGATATTGCCCGTATTTTAAAAGAGAAATTAAACGCGTAATAGAGCTAATGGCAACGCTTAATAAAATCATTGTTTACCCTATAAAAGCGTTGGTGGGTGTAGAACTACCTTCGGTGGAAGTGACCGAGGGTGGAACATTGAAAGATGATAGACGATGGGTAATGGTTGATAGAAAAGGCCAGATGCAAAATGGGAAAAACAACAAACATGTTTTTTCATTAAGGCCGACGTTTGATTTAGACGAAGAAATGATTAGTTTTGAGGGTGAGTCAGAACGGTTTGAATTGTCTTGTAATGCGTTATTGCAAGACTATTTAAGTGATAAATTAGCGAAGCCCATTACGTTAAAAGAAAATGTTCGTGAAGGGTTTCCAGATGACCCGAAGGCCTACGGGCCTACTATCGTATCCCGTTCTTCATTACAGACGATTAGTTCTTGGTACCCCGGGATGCCTCTAGAAGAGGTGCGCGCTCGATTTAGGATGAATTTAGAAATAGCGGATACGCCGGCCTTTTGGGAAGACCAAGTTTTTCGTTATCAATTGGAGCCTAAATCCGTTCAAATAGGTGATGTGTCTATTAATTCAACAAACCCATGTGCACGTTGTGCTGTACCGATGAAGTCGCCTGAAACGGGCGAGCCATTTCTCGAGTTTTATGAAACTTTTTTGAACAACAGAGAAAAGTATAAGCCAGATTGGTTGGATGCGCGGTGTTTTGACCATTGGTATAGGCTGGGTTTAAATACGCGAATTTCGTATAAACAGCATGGAGCCAAACTAAGTTTGGACGATTCAGTAAAAATAATTTAGAATTCAGTTAATAAAATTAAAACAAGGGTTTATGCCTTGTATTTAAGGTAACAGTTGTAGAGAAACAGCTAATACCATAGAGTATCAATATAAAACGATAAAAGGTGGGGAAGCGAATGGCCAGTCAATCAGCCGGAACATATAAAAAACGTGAACAAACAAATCATGTAATTGGCGAACTGTTAGATGAAAGAGCTCAAGTTTGGAATTTGTACTGTAGTGCAGCGGGCATGGAGCCTTATCAGCCAAACAAAACCATAGAAGATTTGGTTAAAGAATTTTGCCAATTGTCTGTGGACTATATTTCATTAGGCCACTTTGGCTTATACCAGCGTATTTTAGAGGGCAATGAAAGGCGTAAATCAGTCGCCGATGTAGCAGAAAAACTGTACCCAGAAATTGCAAAAGCAACGGAAGCTGTTTTAAGTTTTAATGACAAATATCAAACGTTAACACCAGCGAAAATATTGAATCAATTGTCAGGCGACTTATCATTAGTTGGCGAACAATTGGCAACGCGTATTGAGCTTGAAGACCAGCTCATTGAGACAATGACGTCATAAAACGCTGATGAGGTTTTGCCCCCAATGTGGAAGCGCGATCAGTATTGTCGTTCCAGCGGGGGATAATCGCGAGCGGCATGTTTGTTCAGCATGTGACTCTATTCATTATCAAAATCCACGGATTATTGCTGGATGTATACCCGTTTGGGAAGATAAAGTACTGCTTTGCAAGCGCGCGATTAATCCGCGTAAGGGCTATTGGACGTTACCTGCAGGATTTATGGAGCTTGATGAAACCACCGAGCAGGCGGCCATTCGAGAAACGTTAGAAGAAGCAGAAGCAGTTGTCAAAACGGATGAACTGTATGCTGTGTTTAACCTCCCGCATATCAATCAAGTGTATATGATGTATCGCTCAGTACTGCTTAAGCCAGAGTTTTCCAGTGGTATAGAAAGTCTTGACGTTCGTTTATTTTCAGAGCATGAAATCCCATGGGATGAGTTAGCATTTGAAACCATGCGCATGTCTTTGGAGTATTTTTTCAAAGACAGACAAACGGGTGCTTATATGTTTAGATCAACGGATATTAACAAGCCAATGCCTCGATGAATGGTTGTCGCGGATAGCTGATGGAGCGCGAAAAAATCATAGGTGTATTAGAGCTTATTAGTAGACTGGAACCTTGGAATCACCAACAACGCGAAGATGGTTTGCGCGACGCAGCAGTGCTTGTTCCTTTGATAGAACGCGAGCAATGGTATGTGTTGTTAACCAAACGCACAGACCATTTGCATCATCATCCGGGGCAAGTCAGCTTCCCTGGTGGTCGTGCGGATAAAGTAGATCTCTCGCCCCTTCACACAGCCTTAAGGGAAACAGAAGAAGAAGTAGGTATATCGGCTGATTTTATCGATATAGCAGGGATCATTGAGCCGTATTTAACGGTGACCGACTTTAATGTGATTCCTATCGTAGGATTCGTTAAGCCAACCTTTAGCCTTAAACTTGATGAGTTTGAAGTCGCGGAAGTTTTTGAAGTGCCTTTGTCTATTCTCGCAGAACCATCAAACTATCAACAAAAAGAGATTTTTTGGGAAGGTAAAAATCGACAATTTTGGGAGTTGATGTACAACGGCTATCAAATTTGGGGGGCGACAGCATCTATGTTGTATGCGTTTGCGAACCGTCTTAAAAATGAGCAACAACCATAACGATTTATGCGCGAATTAATGCGCTTAAATTTCGAGTTAACGTTGTTCTAGTTTTAGTAACCGTTTTTTAGCAGGTAATCCACCAGCATATCCTGTTAGTTCACCATTGCTGCCAATTACCCGATGGCAGGGAATAATAATACTCATCGCATTGGCGCCATTTGCGCTGGCAACGGCGCGCACGGCTTTTTTATTGTTTATCGACTCTGCCAATTCAAGATAAGAGGTGGTTGAACTGTATGGAATATTAATGAGCGCATTCCAAACAGATTGTTGAAAATCTGTTCCTGCCATTAATAATGGGATGTCGAATTGTGTGCGTTTTTGTTGGAAATACTCATCCAGTTGGACAATAGTGTTGTTGATAACATCAGAATTTTGTTCAATATAGTTAGCAGCTAACGACGTTTGGATGCGCTTATCAATCGTTGTACGCATGCGTCGGTATTGCCAGTCACACAAACAAAGCTGTTCGTTAAAGGACCCAAGTAACAACTCACCGTAGGGTGTTTTGTGCGACTGGGTTGAAATAGTGTTCATTATGCGTTTAGACTGCGGTTAACTATTTCCAGCACATCATTTGAAAGAGCGGATTGAGATTGAATGCGTGATAACTGTTGTTTCACTAACTCTTGGCGTTGCGAATCAAATTTTTTCCAGCGGCTTAAAGAGCCGGCAAGTCGAGCAGCGATTTGCGGGTTAATAGCGTCTAGCTTGATGATGCTATCTGCAATAAATTTATACCCAGAACCATCAGCAGCATTAAAGTGTAGTGGGTTGCCCATTGCAAATGCACCGATAAGGCTGCGTACTCTATTGGGTGTTTTTATATCAAAATCTGGATGGTTTTGTAGTTGAAGTACGTCTTGCAGTGCGCCGTCTCGTTCTGAGCTGGCTTGTAAGCTAAACCATTTGTCGATTACTAAGTCTTCGTTTTTCCATTGTTCATAAAACGCACTGAAGTATTGGCCGCTAACTTCCTTCTTGAGGTAACTGATTTGAACTAATGCAGCTATTTGGTCGGTCATGTTATTGGCACTAATGAACTGCTGTGTGCATAGGTTGGAATCAGGGCTTTTTGATGCCATTAAGTAATCTAAACACAGGTTTTTAAATGAACGTTGGGCAATATCTACAGCGCTGTTGTCAGCGTCTGGACAGTGATTGCTCTTATAATTACTGAGCCATAACGGCCTTAATGCATCGACCAGTGATTGCTTAATAAAGTGATGCGCCTGATACAGAGCTTCTATATCAATAACGTCCATTTGTTCAGCTAAGTAGGCTTTAGATGGCAAACTAAGCAGTTGAGTTTGGTAGGCTAGATCGTTTAATGGTTGCTGTAATACAGTTTTAAATGTTTCAACAATAGCGACGGGCACTGCTTTGGGCGTTTGTTTGTTTTGTATTGCATCAACAGCGCTAAAGATTAGGCCACTTAAACAGTTTTGGCCGGCTTCCCAGCGGTTAAATGTATCGCTGTCGTGTTGGAATAAGCGTATTTGTTGTTCAAAAGACAGTTGTTGATTCAGTTTTATAGGCGCTGAAAATTGTCGCAAAATAGAGGGCGTAGGCTCGGCGTCAATGCCTTCAAATGTAAATGTTTGTTTGCTCTTGATTAGTTCTAATGTGGTGGATGTTAGCTGATTAGATAGGATGATTTCTTTGCCTACATTATCCAATAAGCCAATGGTAATGGGGATATGGAAAGGCTCGTTCGTTGCTTGATCGCTAGGGGCTTTGCACTGTTGGTCAAAAGTAATGGAGTAACTGTTGGTAGCAGCATCGAAGTGTGTTTCTACATTGACGACAGGCGTGCCTGCTTGGCTGTACCAGTGTTTGAATTGAGTTAGATCTTTGGCAGATACATCTTCCATTGCTTTTACAAAGTCTTCGGTAGTGACGGCTTGTCCATCGTGACGCTTAAAGTATAGATCAGAGCCTTTTCTGAAAAGTTTTTCACCTAATAGGGTGTAAAGCATGCGTACTACTTCCGCACCTTTTTCATAAATGGTGAGTGTGTAAAAGTTATTGATTTCTACAAATGAAGCAGGTCGAATGGGGTGCGAGAGCGGGCCAGCATCTTCTGCAAATTGGTGGGTGCGTAGCATGTTAACGTCATTAATACGTTTAACAGCATTTGATGTTTGATGTGCCGTAAATTGTTGGTCACGGAAAACAGTAAAACCCTCTTTAAGGCTTAACTGAAACCAATCGCGACAAGTGACTCGGTTACCCGACCAGTTATGGAAGTACTCATGGCCAATAACAGCTTCTATGTTTTCGAAGTCTGTATCGGTCGCAGTTTGGGTGCTGGCCAGCACATATTTCGTGTTAAAAATATTAAGGCCTTTGTTTTCCATAGCGCCCATATTGAAATGGCTTACAGCCACAATCATATATAAATCAAGGTCGTACTCACGGCCAAAGGCTTTTTCATCCCAGCGCATGGCCTCTTTTAGTGACTGCATGGCGTGGTCAGTTTTATCAAGGTCTTGTTCTTCAACGTACACTTCCAATGAAATGTTTCGACCAGAACAGGTGGTGAAGTTATCTTTTAAACAGGCTAAGTCGCCTGCGACTAAGGCAAATAAATAAGCAGGTTTAGGGAAAGGGTCGTGCCAGCTAGCTTGATGCTGCTCATTATCCAACGTAATGTGCTCGGTTCGATTGCCGTTGGATAATAAAATCGGGTATTTGCTCTTATCGGCAGCTAACGTGACGCTAAATGTCGACATGACGTCTGGCCTGTCTAAAAACCATGTGATGCGCCTAAAGCCTTCGGCTTCGCATTGTGTGCAAAGCATGTCGTTGGATTGATATAAGCCACTTAGTGCGGTGTTCTTGGCTGGGTTAATACGGTTAGTGATGTCTATCGTGAATTCGCCGTCAAGCCCCGGTATGCTTAACATTTTGTCCGTCAACGTGTACTGTTGTGGCGTTAATTCCTTACCGTTGAGTGAAATGGACTCGAGAATGAGTTCCTCACCTACCAGTGTTAAGTCAGGATTTGTTTTAGCACACGCCGGATTGCGGTGTATGGTGAGTTGTGAGCGAACCTGGGTGTCGTCGGCAGACAAGTCAAAGTGCAAGTTTGTTTGCGTAATTAAAAATTCTGGAACGGTGTAATCTTTTAAATAAATGGTGGTTTGTTCAGCGTTTGGCATAGTGTTTATTTGGATTTATAAGAAGCGTAAGCGAAAAGCGTCCAAGCAATTAGAAAGAAGACGCCACCGATGGGGGTGATGGCGCCAAGAACTTTAATGCCTGTGAGGCTTAGTGCGTATAGGCTGCCAGAAAAAACAATGATCCCTGCAAACATTAACCAGCCAGCTTTAACGAGCAGGCGAGCGTTGTTTTGTTGAGCAAATAGGCCAATCAGAATTAACCCAATACTGTGCCACATTTGGTAGTCAACAGCGGTGTGAAATATCGAAAGATGTTCAGCGGATAAGGAGTTTTTTAGGCCATGTGCGCCAAACGCGCCGAAGGCAACAGCAAGAAAAGCTAATGTTGCGCCCAGTGTGATAAAAGGTGATTTGTGCATATGGTTTATTTTTCAAGCAGTCGGGGCATTACCTCAACAAGATTACATGGGCGGGTTCTATAATCCAATTGTGCACTGATTAGTTTGTCCCATGCGGTTCTACAGGCACCAGAAGAACCGGGCACACAGAATATATAGTGCCCATTTGCAACGCCAGCAATCGCACGTGATTGGATGGTTGATGTGCCGATCTCCTCATATGAAATACTGCGAAAAACCTCGCCAAAACCATTAAGCTCTTTGTCCAACAAAGGTTGTACTGCTTCTGGTGTTCCATCTCGCCCAGTAACGCCAGTGCCGCCGGTTGAAATAATGGCGTTGATCACAGGGTCTGCAATCCATTCGGACATTTTTTCGCGTATTAAATAAATATCGTCGGCGACAATGGCTTTTTCATGACATTGATGTCCGGCTGCTGTTAGCTTATTAACGAGCGTTTTGCCTGATGTGTCAGTCTCTTCTGTACGAGAGTCTGAGACGACCATGATGGCAATATTGAGCGGAAGAAATTCACGTTCTTGTTTAGACATAGGGTTACCTGATTAGGATGAAAAAAGCGCTATTCTCACGTTGAATATTAAGCAACAAAGAAGGTTTTCCTTTAGTAAAATTAATAAGATCTACGATACTTTTAACGCTGATACGGTTGGCCGTTCTAATAATATCCCCTTTACGTAAACCTGCATTCCATGCAACTGAATTACGTGTGACAGCGAGTAATTTAACGCCAAATTTAATATGGCCTTGTTTATCTTGGTCAGATAAATTTGATAAAGTGGCGCCTGACAGTTTTTTGTGAACACGACTTCCTTCTGATGTGGCTGTTTTCTTTTTAGCTATTCTAAGAAAAATGGTTTCTTGCCTGGCGTTCCTAAGTATGTTGAGTTTAGCGGCATCCCCAACGCTTAATAGGCCAAGGCTATTACGTAAACTAGCACTATTTTTTACTGCTCTATCGTTGATAGATAATACGATGTCGCCGGAGCGTAATCCTGCTTTTTCTGCAGGCGAGCTTTTTTGCACCTGACTAATAATCGCGCCGCTGTTACGCGATAAGTTGAATGCTTGTGCTAAGTCGGGCGTTAAATCTTGAACATTAATACCAATTTGCCCTCTATTAACTTCGCCAAATTTAACCAATTGGTTTTTTAAACTAATGGCCATATTGCTAGGGATAGCAAAGCCGATGCCCACGTTGCCGCCGCCAGGCGCGATAATGGCGGTATTAATGCCAATCAATTCACCTTTAAGGTTAATGAGTGCGCCCCCAGAGTTGCCGGGGTTGATAGATGCGTCAGTTTGAATAAAGTCCTCATATCCTTCAATACCTAAGCCGGTTCGGCCTAGGGCACTAACAATGCCAGATGTGACGGTTTGGCCAAGGCCAAAAGGGTTACCAATAGCAACGACAAAGTCGCCAACGCGTAACTTGTCTGAGTCTGAGATAGACAGCTGAACTAGATTTTTTGCATTTATTCGGATAACGGCTACATCTGATTCGAGGTCACTACCAACAACTTTTGCGCTAAAGCTTCTGCCGTCTCGCAAGGTGACTGTGATTTCATCGGCTTTATCTATAACGTGATGGTTGGTGAGAATGTAGCCTTTGCTGTCATCAATAATAATGCCTGAACCAAGGCTTTGTGAGGAACGTTTTCTTGGTTGATTTGGTATTTTAAAAAATCGGCGGAAAAAGGGGTCGCGTAACAGAGGGTTCTCACGCTCTTTAATAGAGGTTTTGGTGGCGATATTAACGACGGCAGGCGTCACTTTCTCTAAAATAGGTGCAAGACTAGGGAGTGGTGTCTCACCTATAAAGCTAGGTAGCGCTGCGATAGAAGTGCCGCTATTTAATAGCAACATTAACGCAATAAATAAGCCAATATTTGTACGTTTTGTCATTTGCTTTTTTTATTAATTATCAACATCGTCTGCATCAACTTGCCCACTCATTCGTCGGCGAATATGTGACCAAGACATGCCTGTGGCCAATATAAGACATAAGATGATTTGAGTAATGTATGTAACGGCTTCTATATTATCTGTAGAGACAAGACCCCAATCAATAATCATCCAGAACAGCGTGCCAAATACGGCGACTGCTAAAACAATGCCAATAATGCCTAATGAACGTAAGGTGGCACGTATAAAGATAATCCAGCCAACCAGTAAAAGGATGCCAGCAAACGCTTTAACTGGGTTTATGTCAGGTAAAGGTATTATGGCCCAGTCGTAAAATGAGGTGCCTGTTGGGTTGTAACTAGCAAAAACCAACACCATTGCAATGACGAATCGGGTGATAAAGTTTAACCACGAAAATTGATTTGTTTTCAACGTTAAGAACCAGTCTGATTATGTTAGATAAGTATTCTAACCGAAAAATAATCCTCAGAAGAGATGTAAGAGACTAAAAACGGTGATGCGTAACGTGACAGGATTCGCATAATGATTCAATGGGTAGGGGTGAAGCTAGCAGTTTCAGGTAAGTAACCTACACTTTAAAGACAATAACTTTAATTAGTGGCCATGTTTTTATGAGCGCGATGTTGAAACCTAAAGATTTAAATTTACTAAAGCGTTTTATTCCGCTGAATACGCTGTCTGATGAGCAATTTGCACAATTAATTAGCGAGTTGGATATTGAGGAGGTTGAAAAAGGTGGTTTGGTATTTGATCAGGGTGATTTTACAAAAGAATTCATCTATTTAATCAGTGGAAGTATTGCGCTATATGCCGGCGAAATGGAAATGGAAGTCATCACCACGGGGTCAGAAGCGGCTAGATTCGCTATCGCTCATCAATTGCCTCGTAAAGTAAAAGGCGCGGCTAAAACCAAGTCACGCATTGTTCGCGTACCCACCAACAAGTTAGATAAAGAAAAAAAACCTAAGCCGGCTGAGACCTACATGGTTGATGAGCAGGCTAGCCAAGGTGGTGATTGGATGGCAACGATGTTGCAATCCCCTGTATTTCAAAAACTGCCCGCTGCTAATTTGCAAAAAGTGATGATGAAAATGGAAGAGGTTGCTTTTGAGCCAGGTCAAATGGTTGTTAAGCAAGGTGATCCGGCAGATTATTACTATATTATCAAACAAGGTACTTGTGAGTTAACTAGGCAATCAGGAAAAGATTCAAAACCTATTAAATTGGCTGAACTGCATGACTGTGCGAGCTTTGGTGAAGATGCATTGCTATCTGATGCGCCACGTAATGTAACAGTCACAATGAAGGGCAACGGGCAATTGCTAAGATTGACTAAGGAAGATTTCATTACGTTGGTGAAAGAGCCTGTTTTGCAATATGTGGATTTCGATGAGGCAAGTGGAAAGGTACAAGAAGGCGCGGCGTGGTTAGATGTTCGTGATGCTGATATATATAAAGATGGGCATATAGAAGAGAGTAACAATATTCCGTTCTTTTCGTTACGCATGAAAATCAGTGCGTTAAAGCATGATCAGTTGCAATTACTGGTTTGCGAAAACGGTAGAACAAGTGAGGCAGCTGCCTTTTTATTGCTAAAGTTTGGTTTTAATGCGTTGATTTTAAAAGGTGGAATGGATGCAATTAAAACAATTAAAAAGAAGACAGAAAAAACGTCCAACGTAAACGTTACGCCATCAGAAAAAGAGCCGGTTATTCAGGCTGAGGTAACAGAATTACCATCGAAGGATGATTTGTTGGGGGAAGCGCAACATAAGATTAGTGAATTGGAAGCGCTTTGTGCGACTCTAAATGAAGAACAAAACCAAATTTCATTAGAGCGAGATGCGTTACAGAAAGATAAAAACTCACACAATGAATTACTGGCCACATCTCAATCCACGTTGACGTTATATAAAGAGCAAATTGAAGCGTTGGAAAAAGCGCAGCTAAATTTGGGCAATGAATATCAAGAAGTACTGAAAAAAACAGCCCAGGAAAAAAACAACCTTGAAGATCAACTAAAAGGTGCTCAAGAAAAGTTGGTTGCTCTGGAAAGAAATGTGCTTGAAGAAAACAATAGTAGCGAATTGTTGCAGCAACAACTTAAAGACCTAAATAACGAATTACAAACAAAAGACCAGGAGCTTGAAAAGCAATGTAAGGCGCTAAATATAGCTCAAAGCAAGTTAACTGATTCGGAGCAAGAGGTATCTAAACGCTTGGCCTTGCTAGAAAAAGAAAATCAACAACTTAATCTTGATAAAGAAAAGTTAGGTAAAGAGCGAGAGTTGGCTAATACGAATTTGAAAGCTCTTGAAGAAGAAAAGGTTGAATTTCAAAAAACGATTGAATTGCATGCCGAAACCAGTGGAACAGAAAATGCAGAACTGGTTGAAAAAGCCCAAACATTAGAATCTGAAAAAGCGGCGTTAGAACGCGAGGTTGTAGAAGCAAGGAGCTGTCAGGCATCATTAAAGGAACAAGTTGATAGTTTAAGCAATGACTTAAAGAGCAAAGATGATGAAATTCAAAAGCAGTTTAATAACCTAGATAAGGTTCAAGTTGAATTAGCCGAAGAAAAGCAAAAAACAGGTGACCGTTTGGAGTCGCTTGAAAAAGAAAATCGTCAACTTATTAATGATAAAACCTGGTTAGGTGATGAGTGTGAAGCTGTTAATAAGACGATGAGTGCGCTAAAAAGGGAAAATGCTGATCTACAAAAAAAGGTTGAATCACATAACGAATCAAAAGATGTAGAAAGCACGAATTCGGCGAAAAGAATTGTTGAATTACAGTCTGAAAAGATGGCTCTTGAAGAGCGACTATTAGTTTTAGAGGAGCAGCTTAGTTCAGTTAATTCAGAAACTAGCAATTTAAACGATAAGCTTTCTGATGCTCATTCTTTACTTGATGAGCAATCAAATAAAAATAAAACATTATTGGTTACACTGGCCGAATATGAAAAGAAAACTGAAAAGAATAATGTTCTTCATGAAAAGCTGGATAAGCTTGAAGAGTCTCAGCGGTTGGATAATACAAAATTGTATGAGTTGTCTGGCAAAAATGAATCGTTACAAGATAAGCTTGAAAGGGAGCGGCAACAACTCACGGAGGTTCAAGCCAAGCTAGATGAGTCTATAAATGAAGTCGGTCGATTAAAAAGCCAAAAATCATCGCAGTCTGACGAATCTGAAGATTATGCTAATCAGGTGGCTGAAGTTGAAAAGTTATCAAAAGAGCTAGCTAATGCTAAAGAAAATGAAGAGGCTGTTAGAGGTAGCTTTGACGAGCTAGGTGAACGGGTTGTTACGCTAGAAAAGCAATTAGACAAAGCTTATTCTGTAATTGAAACCGTTCAAGCTGATTTAGATAAAGAGCGTGGAGTTATTTCTGAATTAAATGTGCAGTTAAAGTCGGCCGAACAGTTGGCGCAAGATTCAAAAGGCACGATGGACATGTTAACTACTGAGAAACAATCAATGGAGGATGGTCTTAAGCAACAGTTGAATGATCTTAAGAACGAGCTTATTACAGAGCAAGAAGTTAGAAAAGTTGCAGCGAAAGGTTTATCTGATGTTGAGCTAAGTTCTGAAGCATTATCATCAACGGTTGATCGCCTAACTGAAGAGCTACAACAGGTAAAAGTTAGCAAGCAAGCGGATGTTGAACGGATAAGGCAGCTTGAAAAAAGTCTACTTGAGAATGACCAAAAAAGTTCAGATGGGATCGGTAAAGTAGAAGCATTGGAGAGTGAGTTAGCTGACGAAAAATTAGCAAATGAAGAGAAAGTTCAACAATTAACGTTGTCTTTACAGTCATCACAAAAAGAGATGGGTGCCTTGTCATTAAAGCTAGATGAGCTATTGGATGCTAAAACAAGGTTAGAAAATGAAAAAATCTCAATGGACCAAAAAGTTGCGTTGTATGAGCAAAACAAACAAGCATTAACAGACAATATTAAATCACTTGAAGAAAAGCTTTCAAAACCGGAAGAAAGCCAGGAAACATCGGAAAAAATTAAGTTATTGGAAGAGCAGCTTGATGAGGCTAAAACTGCCCTAGTGGATATGGAGATCAAGTTTGATAATATCGATGAAGAAACGAAGAGTGAAGGTGCTGAAGATAGCGAGTTATTAGCTGTCAAATCAGAATTGTTGTTGGTTCGAGAACAAACAGAAGGCGATATTGCTGCAATGAAAGAGATGTTGGACAATAGTAATAAAATGAATCTGGCATTGAAAAAAGAGCTATTATCTTTGCAGGCGGCTTCAAATGAAGCAAATTTACAAGAACCACAAAAAAAGAAAAAAGGGTTGTGGAGATAGATACAGTTATAGATCAGGGTGCGGAGTTTTTTTTAGCAGGTGATGTTTTTGACTTGGATGTTATGGCCTCTAGAGCATTTTGTGTCGAGGTGGGAGATAATCAGCTCGAAGGTTTTTTTGTTCGAGCGGAAAACGGCGATTTATTTGCCTATAAGAATAGTTGTCCGCATACGGGCGCGCCTCTTAACTGGACGCCTGATCAGTTTTTAACATCATCGGGTCGTTATATTCAATGTTCTATTCATGGTGCAATGTTTAAGCTTGAGTCGGGGGAATGTTTTGCGGGGCCGTGTTCGGGAAAATTTTTACAAGCAATGAAGGTGGTTGAGCGCGAAGGACAGGCTTTTGTCGGAGCTGAAAGCTTATAGCATGAGGCTTTAATTTGGAATCATAAAAAAACCCGTCTATTGACGGGTTTTTTTATGATTCAGTTGCACAGAGTAAGCTATTTTATTTTAGCTTCTTTATACATAACGTGTTGCCTAATGGTTGGGTCAAACTTTTTGATCTCCATTTTTTCTGGCATGGTGCGTTTGTTTTTTGTAGTTGTATAAAAGTGCCCAGTTTTGGCGCTAGAAACTAATTTAATTTTCTCTCTCATGATGTGTCCTTATACCTTGTCGCCACGTGAGCGAATTTCTGCTAACACTTTATCAATGCCGCGTTTGTCAATTGTGCGAAGGCCATTGGCTGAAACACGTAAGCGAACCCAGCGGTTTTCGCTTTCCACCCAAAAACGGTGGTGGTGTAAATTAGGTTCAAAACGACGACGTGTTCTGTTAAGCGCATGTGAAACATTGTTTCCTGACATTGGGCGCTTGCCGGTGACTTGGCATACTTTAGACATGATAAAACCTCAGTTATTTTTTAATTGAATAGCAAATTGCTACGAAACGGTGCGAATTTATACCAGAATTGATTATTTGAGTAAAGAAAAATCGGTTTTTTTTAGCGAATGTGTGACGCAAGCTGGTTAATCATATCAGACCTCTTTCCGCTAAAGAAACAACGTCATGGGAACCAATGACAAGGTGGTCCAGGGTTCGAACGTCAATCAAGTTTAGAGCGCTCTTGAGCTGGGTAGTTATATCGATGTCTGAACGACTCGGTTCAGGGTTGCCCGATGGATGATTGTGAGCAAAAATTACTGCAGCAGCATTATGCTTAAGCGTCGCTCTGACGACTTCTCTTGGGTGTACGCTTGCGTTATCAATCGTGCCGAAAAATAGTTCCTCATAACAAATGACTTGATGTTTATTGTCTAGAAATAGGCAGGCAAATATTTCTTGTTGTTTATGCGCCAAGTGGCCTAGAAGAAACTTTTTTGTATCTTCAGGGTTGTTAGTAACGTTTCTTTTCTGGATGGTTTCTTGAAGATGTCTGCGCGCCATTTCTAGTACGGCTTGTAGTTGTACGTATTTTGCAGCGCCTAAGCCGTGGCCTTCGCAGAATTCATTTTGGCTTGCGTGCATTAAGTTTTTTAATGAGCCGAATTGCGTTAACAGAGATCTCGATAAATCAACAGCGCTTTGTCCTTTAACGCCTGTTCTAAGAAAAATAGCCAATAACTCAGCATCTGAAAGCGATGCGGGCCCACGTTGTAATAATTTTTCACGTGGGCGTTCGTGCGCAGGCCAATCCGTAATAGGCATATTCATTCCATGAAGAGTTTGTCATAATGTAGCATAGTATTCTTTTAAGAGTTGAAAGCTGGTGAGTAAACTACAGAATCGTCGAATATTGCTTGGGGTTACAGGCGGCATAGCAGCGTATAAAGCGGCTGAGTTTTTGCGCGTGTGCCAAACATTAGGCGCTAAAGTGAGAGTGGTGATGACACCCGCAGCTACTGAGTTTGTGACGCCGCTTACGTTCCAGGCATTATCGGGCATGCCGGTTCATACAAAACTGTTAGACGCAGAACAAGAAGCCGGTATGGGGCATATAAGTCTCGCAAGGTGGGCGGATGTGATTATTGTGGCCCCTGCGAGTGCCGATTTTGTTGCGCGGCTAGCATCAGGAATGGCTAATGATTTGTTGTCGACAGTTGTGTTGGCGTCGACAAAAAAATTAATGTTGGCACCTGCGATGAACCAAGTGATGTATACAGACGAAAAAACGCAGCAGAACTTAGCTAAATTAGCGGAGCTGGGAGCAACTATTTTAGGCCCCGATGCAGGCCTGCAAGCCTGTGGTGATGTTGGATTCGGCCGCATGCTGGAACCTGAAGCGTTGGCTGAAGAGATTATGAATTATTTTCACACAGGTGAGTTGGCCGGCTTGAAGGTTTTGCTAACAGCGGGGCCTACACGAGAGGCGATAGATCCTGTGCGTTACATTAGTAACCACAGTTCTGGAAAAATGGGGTATTCGGTGGCACAGGCTTGTGTTGAAGCTGGGGCGACCGTTACCCTCGTTTCTGGCCCTGTGCAAATAGAGCCACCTTCAGGCGTTGAAACGTTGGATGTTGTCAGTGCTGAAGATATGTTTGAAACTGTAATGGCTCGGTCAAAAGAAGCGGATATATTTATTGCCGCGGCAGCGGTGGCAGATTATACGCCGTTGAATGTAGAGAGCCATAAAGTTAAAAAGAACAAATCAGAAATTCAACTAAACTTAAGCAAAACCAAAGACATTTTGCAAAAAGTCGCTGGTCTGCCGGCTGCACCTTTTTGCGTGGGGTTTGCCGCAGAGACAGAAAACGTTGAAGAATATGCACGAGTTAAGCTCGACAAAAAGAAGCTGGATATGGTGGCTGCTAACCTAGTGGGGGTGGAAGACAGTGGGTTTAATAGTGATAATAATGCGCTGACAGTTTTATGGTCAAATGGACGTGCTGAACTGGGTAGTAAACCGAAGTCAGCATTGGCAAAGGAATTGGTTACATTGATAGCGAAAAGGTTTTATGAAAAAAATTCAGTTTAAGATATTAGATGCTCGTTTGGGAAATGAAATATCCATGCCGGAGTATGCTACAGCGGGTTCTGCGGGTATAGATCTTCGAGCGTGTTTAAATGAATCGCTATTACTAAAGCCCGGGCAAACAGAATTAATTCCTACGGGGATGGCTATACATATTAAAGACCCGGCATTGGCTGCGGTCATTTTGCCTCGATCAGGTTTAGGCCATAAGCATGGGATTGTATTAGGCAACTTGGTTGGTTTGATTGATTCAGATTACCAAGGTCAATTATTTGTTTCATGTTGGAATAGAGGGCAAACTGATTTTATTATTGAAATTGGTGAAAGAATCGCTCAGCTTGTCTTTGTGCCGGTAGAGCAGGTTGTTTTTGAGCAAGTGGAATCATTTGATGATAGTGAGCGCGGAGCAGGTGGTTTTGGCCATACAGGGACGCATTAAACAAGATGAATAAAATATTCTATTACTTAAGTGGTTTGGTATTGCTTTGCGGTATAGGCGGGTATTTGTATCTGAATCAAGCCAATGAGAGTAAGTTGCATCAAGTGGAAGCATATAAGACTGAAGCCATCAAGATGGCAAGCAATGTTTCCAGTCTTGTAAAAAAATGGAGAATGTTAGTTGTTGAGTTGTCTGATAATGCGCCTATATCCAATGGTTCATTGGATGTTAAAGGAAGTTTGTTAGCAAATTGGGTCGATAATCAATTAGCCGCGCATCCTGAGTTAACTAGTTTAAAGATGCTAGTCCCAGGGCATCTTAAAATTGACCGTAATAGTAATCCGCCCATAGATTATGCGGGATTAGGTTTGTTGCGGGCTGTTGAGAGCTCTAAAAAAAATCAAATGCCAGAAATTCACCTGCGAGGTAGTGCGGGGGAACATGTGGCTGTATCTGCTCCGATTTTGAGGGAACAAGAGTTACAAGCTATTGTGTTGGCCACTTTTGATGTTCAAGCATTGTTGAACGTATTTAAAAGCGGGCCGTCAGATGCTTTGTTTGAATTAAAGCAAGGAACATTGGTTGTGCAGGCTGTTGGCAACCAAAGCGAAGAGAACAGTGAGAGTGTAGAAGAGACATTTATATCTGGAACGCGTTGGCGAATCTCTATCAAAAAAATGTTCCCAAAATTTCCGTTTACTGAAATTGATGTGCTTTTTTATGCAGGGGTGTTGTTGGCTCTAATTATTTTGGTGGGTATGGGTGTTGGTATGTTTACAAATCGAGAACGCTCAAAAGCATTGCTAAATAAAGTGACAGGTCATACGGATGAAGATGACTCCAAGCCATTTAGTGAAGCCGTTGAAGAGGTGGAGAACGCTATAGATAAAGAAATGGAAGCGCTCGAATTGTCTTCTACTGAAACAACGAACCCCATTTTCTTAAAAGATGATGCCATTAAGCTGGGTGTTGAGAGCGAGGTGCCAAAATCTATTTTCAGGGCATACGATATACGTGGCGTGGTTGATGAAACGTTAACAGAAGAGTTAGTAGTAAGAATTGGTCAAGCCATCGGTAGTGAAGTGCGAAAGGTAGGAAAAAACCAGGTGGCGATAGGCCGCGATGGGCGACTGCATAGTTTAAGGTTAAGTGAAGCATTGGCTAAAGGGTTGCAATCATCGGGCTGTGATGTTGTTGATGTTGGGCAAGTACCAACCCCCGTTTTATATTTTGCCACTCATCATATTGAAAATACAACGTCAGGCGTGATGATTACTGGTAGTCATAATCCGCCAGAATATAATGGTTTAAAAATAGTGGTGGATGGAGTGACGTTGTCTAATGATGGCATACTCCAGCTATACGAGAGAATTCAAGAAAACAACTTTGAAACGGGGCAAGGGTCGCTGAAAAAGCAAATGATGTTGCCTGATTATATCGGCACCATTAGTGCGGATGTGAAAGTTGGGCGAATGATGAAAGTAGTGGTTGATTGCGGTAATGGAGTAGCGGGTGAAGCTGCGCCAATGCTGTTATCAACGTTAGGGTGTGAAGTGGTGCCGCTTTACTGTGATATTGATGGGACGTTCCCAAATCATCACCCGGACCCAAGTAAGCCTGAAAATTTAAAAGAGCTTATCGATAAAGTGCGTGAAGAAGAGGCTGAATTAGGATTGGCTTTTGATGGCGATGGTGACCGTTTAGGTGTGGTTGATGCGAGTGGAAATATCATTTGGCCCGATAGGCAAATGATGTTGTACGCTGCGGATGTTCTATCTAGACAGTCCGGTGCTGATATTATTTTTGATGTTAAATGTTCTAAAAATTTAGCCAAAGAAATATCGCGTCATGGCGGTAAGCCAGTGATGGCTAAAACGGGGCATTCTTTAATCAAAGCGAAGATGAAAGAAACTAATGCTGAGCTGGCAGGAGAAATGAGTGGGCATATTTTCTTTAAAGAACGTTGGTTTGGCTTTGATGATGCGTTATACACCGCAGCAAGGTTGGTTGAAATTTTGTCCGCTGAGTTTAGATCCACAACAGAGATATTTGCCGAGTTACCTGACAGTATTAGTACGCCAGAGTTAAATGTAACAATGGAAGAAGGTGAAAACTTTACATTCATTGAAGAAATGCAAGCAGTTGCAGACTTTGATGATGCTAAAGTAATTGATATTGATGGTATGCGAGTTGAGTTTATAGATGGCTGGGGATTGGTGCGGGCATCGAATACAACGCCATCATTGGTATTACGTTTCGAAGCGGATAGTGAAGAGGCTTTAGAAAGAATAAAAGGTAATTTTAAAGACGTGATGCTTAAAGTTAAGCCCGATATAGTATTGCCTTTTTAATGTTAGTTAAGACGGTTAATTAATAATAAAAATCATGTCAGAAAATAAAATAGATCCGATTCAAACAGCACATGTATTAAGTGAGGCTTTGCCGTACATACAGGCTTTTTCTGGTAAAACTATCGTTATCAAATACGGTGGTAATGCCATGGTGGATGATGACTTAAAAAGTGGTTTTGCTCGTGATATTGTTTTATTAAAACAAGTGGGTTTGAATCCGGTCGTGGTTCATGGCGGTGGCCCACAAATTGGGCAGCACCTTAAAAAACTGGGGATAGAAAGTGAGTTTATCGACGGCATAAGGGTGACGGACAGTGAGACTATGGACGTGGTAGAAATGGTGTTGGGTGGCCAAGTAAACAAAGAAATTGTTAATCTCATTAACCAGCATGGTGGTTCTGCAGTTGGGCTAACTGGGAAAGACGGCGGCCTTATTCGTGCTAAAAAAATATCCAAACAACAGGCGTCGTCAGAAAAGGCATCTGAGCTAATCGATATGGGTCACGTGGGTCACGTAGATAGCATTGATTCGTCTATTGTTGATACCCTGGTTCAAGGTGATTTTATTCCGGTTATAGCGCCGATAGGTGTGGGAACTGATGGGGCGTCTTATAATATTAATGCCGACTTAGTGGCTGGTAAAATGGCGGAGGTTCTTCAGGCAGAAAAGCTGATGTTGCTCACGAATATATCTGGCTTGCAAAGTAAGGAAGGTAAATTGTTAACAGGTTTGTCTATACAGCAAGTTGATGAGCTTATTGCTAATGGTACGATTTATGGAGGAATGTTGCCTAAGATTCAATGTGCATTAGATGCATTAAATGGCGGTGTTAATAGTGCCCATATTATCGATGGACGAGTACCGCATGTGGTGTTGCTGGAGTTGTTAACAGATAAAGGAATGGGCACCTTGTTGGTCCGTCACTAATTCTTTAAGTTATTAAAGGCTTCAACTAATTGATGGGCTTGTTGGCTTTTGCAAGTATCTCTACCTTTTATGTTATTAATGCAACGTATATCTAGCGTTATCACGGTGGTTTTATCGTTCTCTTGAGCAAATAAGGCGAGTGTTTTGTCTGAATTTTGCCTTGGCGAAGACGTTAGTACTAATGTGTTTGACTTGAAGGTTATTTTTGTGTCTGCGTGTGTTTCGACAAATTTTTTGGCTTTATTCCATAATGTTGAGCAAGCACCGTTTTTGCAAATTAACGTTCCTAATGCAAGGCTAGGCGTTCCAGAGGAATAGACAGAAGGTTCGTTTATAGGGTTTTTTTCTAATAGTTGAAAACGAGCTTTATCGCTTTCTAATTGCTTTAATAAAAATGTCTTTTTTTGCTTTAGTTCTTCAATTTCAGATAAGTTTTTGTCATATTGGTTTTGAGCTGACGTTATATTGCTGAGGGTCTTCTTTGATATTTTTTTGCCTGACCGTTCATAATTTGCAGCATTCTTTTGATAATTAATGAGTTGGTTTTTTAAGGTGGTTGATTGGCTGCTGATTATGTTCTCTTGAGAATCGAGCATATCTAGTTTGCCTTTAGTTAACGATTCAATGTCATCAGTAGATTGGAATGTTTTTAACAAAGCGCTGTCTTCGGCCAACTGTTTTTTTAATGAGACTTTTTGAGCTTTTTTTAAGGCATCAATTTTTTTTGATTGAGCGATTTGTTGTGGACTCTTTTGTGCGTCTTTAATTGAAATGGCGCGGCCGCTTTCATTAAGTGTTGCTCTTTCCTTTTTGGCGTCACTCGGCGGTACTTTGTCAGAAAAATAAATGTCACCATTAGCATCTTTCCAGCGGTAAAGCTTTGCAGAAATTGCATGTGTTGATACCACGATGATGCCGAACGTTAATAAGATGGTAATAAGTTTTTTCATGATACTTTTTTATATTTAAACAATGGAATTAAATCACGGTGCTGATGAATGTAATGTTAATGCTCTTTTTTTGATTAAATGCATTGTTGTTAATGTGGTTTTAAGTATAGTTGAAGAAGAAAATTAGGTGTAAGTGCTAGGTATAGAAATACTTATTAATAGTGCTTAAACAATAAATCTAGCAAATAGTATCATGTGCCTATCAGGCCCCATGGGTTAGGAAGAAATTATAGAGGTTAAGATGACAGATACAAACAACATCAATGCAATCGATGAAGATCCCCAGGAAACAGAAGAATGGCTAGCAGCTTTAGAGGCTGTAATAAAAGTTGAAGGTGAGGGAAGGGCGCATTATTTATTAGAAACGTTAATTGAAAAAGCCAGAATGTCCGGAGCAGATATTCCTTTTAGTGCTGAAACAGCTTACGTTAATACAATTTCGATTCCTGACCAAGCCCAATATATTGGCGATACATCATTGGAGCATAAGATACGTTCATACGTCCGCTGGAATGCGATGGTGATGGTTCTTAGGGCCAACAAAGACACCAATGTGGGTGGGCATATTGCTAGTTTTGCTTCATCAGCAACTCTTTATGACGTGGGGTATAACCATTTTTGGCATGCGGCCAGTGAAACACATGGTGGTGATCTAGTGTTTGTTCAAGGACATGTGGCAACGGGGATTTATGCTCGTGCTTTCATGTTGGGCCGTTTAACTGAGCAGCAAATGGATGGGTTTAGGCAGGAAGTGGATGGTGGTGGTTTATCGTCTTATCCACACCCGTGGTTAATGCCTGATTTTTGGCAATTTCCTACTGTCTCAATGGGACTAGGGCCAATTATGGCCATTTATCAAGCGCGTTTTATGAAGTATATGGAAGACCGTGGTTTTGCAGACACGGAACGTCGCAACGTGTGGGCATTTTTAGGTGATGGTGAAACAGATGAACCGGAATCCTTGGGTGCGATTGGAATGGCTGGTAGAGAGAAGTTGGGTAATTTAGTGTTTGTTGTTAATTGTAATTTGCAACGACTTGATGGGCCAGTAAGAGGAAATGGCAAGATCATCCAAGAACTTGAGTCAAACTTTCGAGGCGCTGGTTGGAATGTTATTAAGGTAGTCTGGGGCAATCGATGGGATGCTCTGTTGGCACGTGATACGGATGGACACCTTCGTCGTCGCATGATGGATTGTGTGGATGGCGATTACCAAACCATGAAAGCGAAAGATGGTGCTTACGTTCGTGAGCATTTCTTCAATACACCTGAATTGCAAGCGATGGTTGCAGATTGGTCAGATAAAGATATTTGGGATTTAAACCGAGGCGGGCATGATCCTGCGAAAGTGTTTGCGGCGTATGATGCAGCGACTAAAGAAACAGAAAGGCCTACCGTTATTTTAGCGAAAACGATTAAAGGCTATGGAATGGGAGAGTCAGGAGAGGCTCAAAACACGACTCATCAACAAAAGAAGATGAGTCATAACGCCCTGTTACAATTTAGGGACCGGTTTGATTTGCCTATTTCTGACGATGATGTGGATAACTTAGCGTACCTAACCTTCGAAGAAGGGTCGCCTGAACAAGAGTACATGAAGCAAAAGCGTGATGATTTGGGTGGGTACTTGCCCGAGCGTCGCCAAAAGTCTGATGCGTTGACTATTCCTGATTTATCGGTTTTCGAACCGTTGTTAAAAGGTACATCTGAAGGGCGTGAAATTTCAACAACAATGGCGTTTGTTCGAATTTTAAATATTTTATTAAAAGATAAAGAAATTGGTGAGCGTATTGTGCCCATCGTGCCGGATGAATCACGAACATTTGGCATGGAAGGCTTGTTCCGTCAATTAGGTATTTGGTCACATGTGGGGCAGTTATACACACCGCAAGATTCAGATCAGTTGATGTTCTACAAAGAAGATAAAACCGGGCAAGTGTTGCAAGAAGGTATTAATGAAGCAGGGGGTATGTGTGACTGGATAGCCGCTGGAACATCGTACTCTACGCATAATTCACCGATGATTCCGTTTTATATCTTTTATTCTATGTTTGGTTTTCAACGTATTGGAGATCTTATTTGGGCAGCAGCAGACCAACGTGCTCGAGGGTTTTTGTTAGGCGGTACAGCCGGGCGAACAACGCTAAATGGAGAAGGACTTCAGCATGAGGATGGGCATAGTTTATTGTGGGCATCATCAGTGCCTAACTGTGTGTCTTATGACCCTACGTTTAACTATGAATTAGCCGTCATTATGCATGACGGGTTAAAGCGAATGTACCAAGAGCAAGAGGATGTTTTTTACTATTTAACTGTGATGAACGAAAATTACGCACATCCAGCTATGCCTGAGGGTGCTGAAGAAGGCATTATCAAAGGTATGTATCTGTTTAATCAAGTGGGTGGCAGTGGCCAATTAAGAGTTCAGCTTTTAGGCTCGGGTACGATATTTAATGAAGTGATTAAAGCATCGGCGATGTTGCAGGAAGAATGGGGTGTGGACAGTGATTTATGGAGCTGTACTAGTTTCACAGAGTTGGCTCGTGAAGGTCAAGCGTGTGAGCGAGAAAACCGCTTGCACCCAACGAAAGAGAAACAAGTGCCTTACGTTGCTCAATGCCTTAATAGCCGGCCTGGGCCAGTCGTTGTTTCAACGGATTATGTGCGCTTATTAGCGGATCAGATACGCCCCTTTGTGCGTAAGCATTGTACGGTGTTGGGCACTGATGGCTTCGGACGTTCTGATACGCGTGAGAATTTAAGACGATTTTTTGAAGTAGACCGTTTTTATGTCACTGTAGCAGCTCTTAACGCCTTGGCGGATGTGGGGCAAATTGAGGCATCAGTTGTAGAGCAGGCTATTCAAAAATATGATTTGGATGTGTCAGCACCAGCACCATGGCTGGTTTAAAACTGAATAAAGTAGAAGAGGGATTATCTTCTGCTTCAATACAACTTATGCCCTTTTATGTAACAGGGGTGATAGGAGAAATTAATGAGTGAATTAATAGATGTTGCCGTTCCAGATATTGGCGATTTCGATGCTGTTGAAGTTATTGAGGTTCTGGTCTCAGTTGGAGATTTGGTTGAGGTTGAGCAAGCACTGTTGACGCTAGAGAGCGATAAGGCGAGCATGGAAATACCTTCATCTTCAGCGGGTGTTGTTGAAGAAATATTAGTGAATATTGGGGACTCTGTGTCCGAAGGAAGTGTTGTAGTGCGCTTGAAGGCTGATGCTAGTAAACCAGCTAACACTTCAGCTTTAGAACCAGAGGCGGTATCAGCAGGGGCAGACGCTGTGATTGACATTCATGTGCCAGATATTGGCGACTTCGACTCTGTAGAAGTTATAGAAGTAAATGTTGTTGTTGGAGATACAGTAGAAGAAGAGCAATCACTGATTACGCTTGAGTCAGATAAAGCCAGTATGGAAATCCCTTCTACGACGGCGGGTATTGTGAAAGAACTAAGGGTGGCGGTGGGAGATGATGTAAAGCAGGGTGATTTAATTGTTATCGTTAGTGGAAAAGCAAGTGCCCCAGCTGTGCCTGTAAAGCAGATTGCTGAAGGTGCAGAAAGGCCTAAAAAAGCCACCACTCCCGATCCCGAGCCGAATAAAACTGTAAAAACTAATTCGCCAGCTGCAAGTGTTTATGTATCAAAACCAAGTGGGCAAATACATGCGAGCCCAGCGGTAAGAAAATTTGCAAGAGAGCTGGGTGTAGACTTGTCAGGGGTAAAAACAGCATCAGGTCCTAAAGGCCGACTGCTTAAAGACGATATAGTTGGTCACGTTAAAAACATACTGACAGGGGTGCAAACACCTGCTTCTTCAGGTGGATCAGGTATTCCACCTATTCCAACGATTGATTTTTCAAAATTTGGCGACATTGAAGAAAAACCGTTGAGTAAAATCAAGCGTTTAACTGGTACAAATCTCACTAGGGCTTGGTTGAACGTGCCAATGGTGACGCATCATGAGTTGGCGGATATTACTGACATGGAAGCTTTCAGAAAATCACTAAAGGCAGATGCTGAAAAACGTGGCGTTAAGGTGACATTCTTAGCGTTTATTATGAAAGCGTTGGTAGCCGCGCTTAAAGAGTTCCCCGAATTTAACGCATCACTCTCAGGGGATGGAAAAAGTTTAATTTATAAGAAGTATTACAATTTAGGCATTGCTGTTGCGACGCCAAACGGTTTAGTTGTTCCAGTGTTTAAAGACGTTGATAAAACCAATATTTTTGACTTGGCAGAACAAATGAGTGAGGTCAGTAAAAAAGCGCGAGATGGCAAGTTATCTCCTAAGGAAATGCAGGGTGCCTGCATGACTATCTCTAGTCTAGGTGGTATTGGTGGAACGGCGTTTACGCCTATCGTCAATGCGCCAGAAGTTGCTATTCTTGGTGCTACCCGTGCCGAAATACAACCTGTTTGGGATGGTAAAGAGTTTTTGCCTAGGTTAATGTTGCCGCTAGATATGACATACGATCACCGTGTTATAGACGGGGCAGCAGCTGCGGCATTTATGGTCGCTTTGTCTGGGTATCTTAATGATATTCGTCGTGTGTTGTTATAAGGTGCCGAGATGACTGATTTAATAGAAATTAAAGTCCCTGATATAGGTGAATTTGAAGATGGCGTAGATGTTATCGAAATACACGTGGCTATTGGCGATACGGTAGCGTTGGAAGACAGTATTGTCACATTAGAAAGCGATAAAGCATCAATGGAAATACCCAGTAGTGCTGCAGGTGTTGTGCAAGAAATAAATGTGTCTGTTGGTGATAAGGTACTAGAAGGTAGCTTGCTTCTAAAGCTATCCGTGAACAGTGTGGTAGATGATGGCATACCTGTTGCAATGCCCATCGCGACACCAGAAGTGGTTGCTGCAACAGGTACATCAAAATCAGCAGAAGGTGCCGACATACAAACGGAAGTTGTTGTATTGGGTGCGGGGCCGGGTGGTTATACGGCCGCATTTAGAGCGGCCGACTTAGGGAAAAAAGTGGTACTCATTGAGCGTTACTCTTCTTTGGGTGGTGTTTGTTTGAATGTGGGGTGTATTCCTTCAAAAGCTTTGTTGCATCAGGCACAGGTAATTCATGAAGCTGAAGAAATGGCGGCACATGGTGTTAAGTTTGCTAAGCCTGAATTGGATATAGATGGGATTCGAGGCAATAAAGAACAAATTATTCAACGTTTAACTGGCGGTTTGGCTGGATTAGCCAAGCAACGAAACGTGACAGTGGTAAATGGGTATGCAGAGTTTTCCTCTAGTCATTCTATTGTTGTAGCGAATGATGGTAATAAACAGACAATATCTTTTGATCATGCAATTATCGCGGCAGGTTCACAGCCCGTAAAAATCCCTGGGTTTCCATATGAGGATGATCGGTTAATGGATTCAACAGGTGCACTTGCTTTAGCAGATGTGCCTGAAAAAATGTTGGTCGTGGGTGGCGGGATTATTGGCTTAGAAATGGCTACGGTCTACCATGCGCTAGGGTCTAAAATATCAGTTGTTGAACTGATGGACCAGTTGGTGGCAGGTTGTGATAAAGACTTGGTCAAGCCATTACATAAGCGGCTATCTAAACAATTAGAAAATATTTACCTAAAGGCCAAGGTGCTAGCGATAGAGTCCGTAGATAACGGCTTAAAAGTTAGCTTCGAAGGTGAAGGTGTGCCCGATTCTGACGTGTTTGATAGAGTGCTGTTATCAGTTGGTCGTAAACCGAATGGCGCCTTAATTGGTGCGGATAATGCAGGCGTAAAAGTAGATGAGCGCGGCTTTATTCCGGTTGATAATCAAATGCGTACCAATGTGTCGCACATCTATGCGATAGGTGACATTGTTGGTAACCCCATGTTGGCGCATAAAGCGGTTCACGAAGCAAAAGTTGCCGCCGAAGTGATTGCAGGTGAAAAGGTGGCGTTTGACCCACTAACTATTCCATCCGTTGCCTATACTGATCCTGAGATTTCTTGGATGGGCCTAACTGAAACAACGGCAAAGGCGGATGGCATTAAATATGAGAAGTCTGTTTTTCCATGGGCAGCTAGTGGTCGTGCATTAAGTATCGGGCGTGACGAAGGGCTGACTAAAATTCTTTGGGACCCAGAAACTAAGCGTATATTAGGGGCAGGTATCGTTGGAACAAATGCTGGCGAGTTGATTGCGGAAGCAGTGTTGGCGTTGGAAATGGGCGCAGATGTTGATGATATGTGTTTAACCATTCACCCTCACCCTACGTTATCTGAAACGCTATGCTTCGCCGCTGAAATGCATGCGGGCAGTATTACGGACCTATATATTAAGAAAAAATAATATATTTTTAAGAGCATTAGTTTTAACAAGGAGATGTTATGCGTAAAGTAATAGTGTTTGTTTTGGTGATGTTGTCATTTTCGTTGCATGCGTTAGAGGTTGAAGGTGTTAAGTTGCCGGACACGATGCAGTTAGGTGAAAGTAAATTGGTGCTTAATGGTGCAGGGACGAGAAGTAAGTTCTTTATCGACCTGTATGTAGGGTCGTTATATCTACAGAAAAAAAATAATGTGTCGAATGATGTAATAAACGCCGAAGAAAAGATGGTGATTAGGTTGGATATTACTTCTTCAATGATTAGTTCAGAAAAAATGACTAAGGCCACGCTTGAAGGGTTTGAAAATGCGACTAACGACAATATATCGCCTATCAAAACAGAAATAGACCAATTTATGTCAGCCTTTAGCGAAGAAATTAAAGAGGGAGACACGTTTGAATTTGCCTATGTGCCGACAGAAGGTGTTGTAGTGACAAAGAACGGCACGATTAAGGAAACTATTTCATCCAAACCTTTTAAACGAGCATTGTTTGGTATATGGCTGTCGGATGATCCTGCTCAAGATTCATTGAAGGAAGACATGCTGGGTAGGTAAATGAAGTTAAGTTATACCCAAGCAGGAGAAAGTGGGCCACCTTTAGTCATAATGCACGGCCTATTCGGCAGCGCAAGAAATTGGCAAGGCATTGCCAAGCAGTTAGCAAACCATTACACAGTCTATGCGTTAGACTTGCGTAACCATGGTTTATCTCCTCATGCAGCTACGATGGGTTATCAAGAAATGGCTGGCGATGTGGTCAAGTTTTTAGATAATCAACAAATAACGGACTCAGTAATTCTTGGGCACAGTATGGGTGGCAAAGTGGCAATGGAATTAGCTTTGAGCCAACCGGACCGTGTGAATAAGCTTGTGGTTGTGGATATCGCTCCCGTTACATATAAGCATGACTTTAACGATATTTTAGACGGCTTGTTTAGTATTCCGTTGGATAATGTCACCTCAAGGAAAGACGCAGACCAATACCTAGCAAGAACAATTAAAACATTAAGTCTTCGTCAATTTTTACTACAAAACTTAGTGAAAATGCCTGATAACGGTTATCAATGGCGGGTTAATTTAAATAGCATTCAAAAAAACATGAATCACATTATGGGGTTTCTTGAGGCCAAGTCGAGCAACTCATTTAGTAAGAAAGCATTATTTATTCGTGGTGGGGCTTCTAGCTACTTATCACCTTCTCACCAAGTTAGAGCGTTAGACTTATTTCCTAATGGCAAGGTTGAAACGGTGAATAAAGCAGGGCATTGGCCGCATGTGGAATCACCTCATGTGTTTTTGGGTCTTTTAACGCCATTTTTAGCTGAAATAGCGTAAATCGACTATAAAGTTTTACCGCTATTTGCCGATACATTGGCTATGAAGATAATAATAACCATCGCTAGCGCACTATTAAGTGTTCTTTTTTGCTTAAATGCCAACGCTCACTCATATCAAGCGCCAGTAACCAACTCACAATGGCAATTTACAGGTAGCCGAGTTGCGTGCCATTTATCGCACTCAGTTCCTAAATATGGTGTTGGGGTTTTTAATCAACGTTCTGGTGAGCCATTAGAATTTAAGCTTCGAGCTGAAGCCTATGTACCATCTGTTCAAACAGCGGTATTAACGTCTGTGCCACCTAGGTGGATGCATGATGCGCCTACGTATAAGTTGGCGTCATTAAAAGCGTCTGCTAAAACGTTGACGGTAAAAAGTGATGCATCTGAAAGGATGTTGCAAGAATTATCTAGTGGCATGTTTCCTCAGTTCAAATATAAAGCCAACCATACGAAGGTGGTTGTTGGTATTTCATCCATAAATTTTCTTGATGCGATGAGTCAGTTTGAAGCCTGCCGACAAAATTTATTGCCATACAGTCGCGGTGAGGTCCATCAACAGTTGGCTTTGTTCACCCAAAATAGCGCATTGGTGACACACAAGAATCGGAAGCTATTGAACAAAGCAAGTACTTATATTAAAGAAGCTGGCGACAAAGAACGTATTTATTTAGTGAGTGGTACCGAAGCGTTTTCAGTAAAAGATGGCCGCCGAATCTATGATAAGCGTATTCAAAGTATTCGCGAACAGTTGCAACAGTCCGGGTTGTCTGAAGATAGAGTGATTGCATTAGCTGACCCAGAGGCACTGGATACACCTGAAGGAAGCATACGTTTAAAAGTTGCAGGGCCAGAACCATTTAAGCAAATATTCTTCAACTCGGGTTCCATTAAGTTAAGCGAAAAAGATAAGTCTAAATTAGACTACATGTTAGAGTATTTACGATTACAAAACCCGAAAGGGAAGCTTGTATTAAAAGGCCATACGGATAGTAAAGGTAGTCGTTTTGCCAATAGTAAAGTGGCTAAAAAGCGTGTTAATGTGGTTAAAAAATACCTGGAATCTAAAGGCGTAAAAACGAAAAAGATACTGACCAAATCATATGGTGAGAGTAAGCCGACAACAACGAATAGGTATCCAGGTGGTCGACAATTAAATAGGCGCGTTGAAATTTCAATTATAGGATAGCGCCTACAACACCTTTCACCAATCAGGTATAATTTACGATTATTAAAATTTAAGTCGTGAGTTATTCAACATGTCAAAACAAGCCGTAAATAAAGTTGTCCTTGCCTACTCGGGCGGTCTGGACACATCCGTTATTCTTAAATGGTTAGAAGATGTTTACGATTGCGAAGTCGTTACGTTTACTGCCGATTTAGGTCAAGGTGAGGAAGTGGAACCTGCTCGCGCAAAGGCCGCCGCTTATGGCATTAAAGAAATTTATATTGATGACTTAAAAGAAGAGTTTGTTCGCGACTTTGTATTCCCAATGTTTCGTGCCAATACGATTTATGAAGGCGAATATTTGTTGGGCACCTCTATTGCTCGCCCACTTATTTCAAAACGATTAATTGAAATTGCGAATGAAACGGGTGCTGATGCTATTTCGCATGGTGCTACGGGAAAAGGTAATGACCAGGTTCGTTTTGAGCTAGGTGCTTACGCGCTAAAGCCAGATGTGAAAATTATTGCTCCATGGCGTGAATGGGATTTGAATTCGCGTGATTCATTACTGGCCTATGCTGAAAAAGCGGGTATTGCGGTTGAAATGAAACGCGGTAAAAAATCACCGTATTCAATGGATGCCAATTTATTACATATTTCTTATGAAGGCGATATTTTGGAAGACCCTTGGGTTGAGCCAGAAGAGGATATGTGGCGTTGGTCAGTGTCACCAGAGGCAGCACCAAGCGAGCCAACGTATATTGAATTGGACTATAAAGCGGGCGATATCGTTGCGATTGATGGTCAAGCTATGTCACCTGCTAATGTGTTAGCAGAATTAAATAAAGTGGGTGGTGCTAACGGCATTGGCCGTGCGGATATCGTTGAAAACCGTTATGTGGGTATGAAAGCACGTGGCTGTTATGAAACGCCGGGTGGGACTATTATGTTAAAAGCACATAGAGCCATAGAGTCTATTACGCTTGATCGTGAAGTCACGCATTTAAAAGATGAACTAATGCCTCGTTACGCGAGCTTAATTTATAACGGTTACTGGTGGAGTCCAGAACGTGAAATGTTGCAAACAATGATTGATGCATCTCAAGTGACGGTGAATGGTCGTATTCGTTTAAAACTCTACAAAGGTAATGTGATTGTTGTAGGTCGTGAATCGGCCACCGATAGCTTATTCGACGAAAATATTGCGACGTTTGAAGACGATGGCGGCGCGTATGATCAAAAAGATGCAGAAGGATTCATTAAATTAAATGCGCTGCGTATGCGAATTGCGGCAAGAAAACGTAGCTAGCAAAAAAACGCCCTCCAAGTTGCAGAGGGCGAAAAGGACTCTTATGTTCGAATGAGGTCGAGAGCGCAGTAAATAAGCAAGGATAATAGGGTATCCGTCATTACTGTTAAGAGTTGCAAATAGAATACTGCGTTTTTTGGCGGTTGGAAATGTGGCAAATTGTCGCACCTTGAAAAGCCTTAGGGAATCACCGATTATGCATTCTCAAAACAAGTTATCGAATATTCCAACTCATGTCTTTATGGGTTTTTTGGGTTCGGGTAAAACGAGCGCGATTCTAAATCTATTTGAACAAAAGCCGAAAGGTGAGCGTTGGGCGGTGCTTGTTAATGAGTATGGCAAACTTGGTATTGATGGAGCGCATTACCAATCGGAAGGCGTTACGGTAAAAGAAATCCCGGGTGGTTGCATGTGCTGTGCGGCGGGTGTGCCCATGCGGGTCGCCATAAATCAACTACTTCGAGCATCTCGCCCCGATAGATTGTTTATAGAAACAAGCGGCTTAGGCCATCCTGATGGTGTGTTAAAAACCCTCACAGACGAACACTTCAAGACAGTACTATCATTAAAAGCGAACATATGTCTCGTTGATCCAGAAAAGCTCCTAAACCCTTTAATGTACACGAGCGGTTTGTTTGAACAACAAATTGCGCTAGCTGATGTATTGGTGGCTAACAAAGTTGACATAGCATCGGATGAAGCTATATCGAAATTCGATGCGTTAGCGGATACATTTGTATTGGCTAAATTTGCTATCGTTAAAACATCCTTTGGGGCAATGAACACTGACTGGTTAACGTGGGATAGTGCTGAGGGGCGAGAAAAAGATGTTGTTAGTTTAAATGTTGAAAATGAACGTCAACAACACAATATAATGGTTGTTAGTAAAAAATTTGATGGGAAGGTGGTTTTTTCTCTACAACAGCTCAAGCGTTTATTTGTTGAGCTAAAGCCCATTCGAATAAAAGCCATTTGCTATACAGATGATGGTTGGGTGTTGCTCAGTGGTGAAGGGAAACGGTTGTCTGTTAGCCATGTTACTGTTCAAGAAGAAAGTCGATTTGATGTCATTGTGTCCTCAAAACAGTCGCAGGCAGAGCTTATTGAGGCGCTTGAAAAGGTCAGCAGATGAGCTGCTCCAAAACAAGGGGTGCGACAATATGTCGCACCTCACAGGATATTTAACGCTGTAAAATCCTTTTGTTGTAAAAATACAAAAGAGATGGTTTTATGAAACAGTTTAAATTAAGTTTATTATCAACGGCTATTGTTGCAATGTCTGCACAAGCAGCTGATTACAGTAATCAGACGATTATTGTAGAAGGTACCAGCATGCGCCCAGGCGCGTTTGGTGTTGCGCCAGATTCGTCTGCGTTAAAAGACACAGCAGCATTATTAAAGAGAGTACCCGGTGCAAACATTAACCGTAATGGCCCGTTAACAGGCATTGCTTCATACCGTGGCCAATATGGCGCGCGCGTTAATACGGTGGTAGACGGTATGTCATGGAAAGAAGTAGGGCCAAACAGTATGGATCCCCCACTAAGTCATGTTCCTGCATCATTGACTGAAACACTCACCGTTTACCGCGGTATTGCGCCGGTTAGTAGTGGTATTGAAACAACCGGTGGCACCATAGTTGCTGAGTCTCGCAAAAGTAAGTTTGGGCAAGGCGCTGATTTTGAGTCCCATGGTGTGGGCACAATAGGTTATAGCTCAGTAGATGATGGCCTCACAGCCAGCGTATTTACAGAATATTCTAATGAAAACCATCGGCTGCATTTAAGTCGAAGCCTTGAAAAAGGCAGTGACTATGAATTTGATGGCAGTGATACGGTTGACCCAAGCCAATATGACCGTGATGCATATACAGTGGGTTATGGCTTCCGCCAAGGCGTGCATGATGTTGGCTTTAATTACAGCAATAATGATACAGGCCATACAGGCACACCATCATTACCGATGGATATTATGTCAGTAAGAGGCGGTATATTGTCTGCCGATTACAGCGTACAACTTGGCGCAGGCCGTTCATTAGAAACGTCATATTACTACCAAGATATGCGTCACTGGATGAATAATTTCCAATTGAGACCTAATGGTGCTCTTGCTAGCCAGTTTAGACAAGCGCAAACCGAAGTGGATGGTGGTGGTTTATCGGCTGTTTATAAAATGCAAGCGTCGGGCGGAGAATTAAGTATTGGCCTAGAAGGGGATGAGTCGAATCACGAAACATACATTTCTGATCCGACGTCACCTTTCTTTGTGGATAATTTTAACGGTGTTGAGCGTGACAGGTATTCTGTCTTTACAGAGTGGGATGGAGCGATTGGCGAGGGTTTAAATCTAGAAGCTGGTCTGCGCTATACACGTATTGATATGGATGCTGGTGATGTTGATATTATTGGCGGTGCACCGTTACCAGCGCGTAATTTGCGTGATGCGTTTAACGCCAGTGACCGTTCAGAGTCGGATGATAATTGGGATGTAAGCTTAGTTGCTACGCAACAAATGTCGAATGAATTATCAGTAGAAGTTGGCTTCGCTCGTAAAACACGTTCAGCATCTTACCAAGAGCGTTACCTTTGGTTGCCGTTGGAAGCGACCAGTGGTTTAGCAGATGGGCGTTTGTATATTGGTGATATTAATTTAGACCCAGAGGTCGCTTACCAGTTTGAACTGGGTGCAGAATTTGCTTCAGGCAATTTATACTTTGCGCCACGTGCTTTCTATCATCGCATAAATGACTATATTCAAGGTGAAGCGAGCACAAATGGTTTTGCTAATATGGTTTCAATGGCAAATTCAGGCCAAGGTGCGTTGCAGTTCGCTAACGTAGATGCAGAGTTATATGGCATGGATGTTGAGTGGGGTTATGAGCTAGGTTCGAACTTACGTTTAGATGGCACAGTAAGCTACGTTCGTGGCAAACGACGTGATGGTGGTGATAATTTGTATCGAATTGCTCCACTAAACACACGGGCTCAGCTAACGTTTGAACAAGATAACTGGTCTGTGGCGACTGAAGTGGAAGCATACTCAGCTCAAAATGATGTTGCAGCTTACAATGCCGAGCAAAAAACTGGCGGATATGGCTTGTTGCATGTAAGAGCTGAACTGCAGCCTGCGCTAGGCTTTAATGTTGGCTTAGGTGTAGAAAATATTTTAGATAAAAACTACGCGGACCACACATCAGCAATTAATAGGGCGGCAGGTTCGGATGTAGCGGTGGGTGATAAAGTGCCAGGCCAAGGAAGAAACGTGTACTTAACAGCGAGTTATGAATGGTAGTAGTTTAATATTGTATCAATAAACAACGCGGACTTGTTCCGCGTTTTTTATTGAAAGTAGAATCTTTTTACAGCGCATGTTAACATTAGATAATAATAATAAAGAGTAACAAAGCGATGCGATTTTTATCTAAGATTCAATACTTCATTACTCTGCTATTAATTGGTTTTACTACGGTCAGTTTCGCGGGTGGTGGGTACTTCTCAATTGGTTATGGTCCCACAGCAAAACAAACAGCCGGGGCAGTAACGGCTGTAGCTGGTGATGCATATGCTGGCGCTTCAAATCCTGCAAAGTTGACTGCTTCAGGCAATAAATTTGAAATAGGGACTGAGATATTCAACCCATACCGAGAAGTTAAGCGTACGGGAGCAACGGGCCCAGCGGCAATTTATAATTTTAAATCGAAGAGTAGAAATTCCCTCTTCTTTATCCCAGAGATGGCCTATTCTCACCAAGTAAACGATAAGCTTGCCGTAGGTGTTACTGCGTATGCGAATGGTGGATTGAATAGTGAATATAATGACACGACTGGCATACCCGGAACTAGTGCTAGCCCTGCAGCGTGTGGAGTACGACCAGGTAACTTCTTTGGAGGTTGTGGTGAAGCGGGGTTTGATTTAGCACAATTAATCATAGCGCCTACTGTTGCATGGGAAGTTGCGCCGGGGCATAGCATTGGCGTTGCACCATTAATTGCTATTCAGCGCTATAAGGCATTTGGCTTGCAGGCTTTTCAAGGGGTTTCGCGTTACCCAAATAATCAAAGCAATAAAGGCTATGACCACGCATTAGGTGCAGGTGTGCGGATAGGCTGGTTTGGTGAAATCACACCATGGCTTAGCTTAGGTGCGGCCTATGCGACGAAAGTTTACATGCAAGATTTCGACAAATATAAAGGTTTGTTTACTGATGGTAGTTTTGATATACCGGCAAACTATAGTATTGGAGCTGCCATTAAACCGAACGATGACTGGTTAATAGCAGTTGATGTTCAACGTATTATGTTTAAAGACGTTGGGGCGGTCGGTAATAGCCTGCTTAATTCATTGGTTAATCCGGTATCAAACCCACTCGGAGATTCATCAGGCAGTGGTTTTGGTTGGAGTAGAGATCAAACCAATTATCGATTGGGTGTTACGCATTTTGCAACGCCTCGCTTAACACTGAGAGGCGGTTATGCTTACGGTGAGCGAGCCTATGGCAATGGACTAAAATCGACTACTTTTAGTTTGTTAACACCGAATCCAATTCACCAAGCAACGTTAGGCTTGAGTTGGAAAACAACGACAGGTGATGAAATGCATTTTGCATTGATACATTACTTCGAAGAAACATTGACAGGCCCGTCAGCACTTTTTCCTGGTGCTAGAGAGTCAGTTACACCACATGTCAATGCGGTTAGCGTGACCTATAGTTGGGCTTTGTCAGAATAATTTAGAAAAAGCCTGGCATGCTTGTCGCGTGTCAGGCTTTGCAAACACACCTTCTACGACAGCAACAAAATTAGCACCTGCTTCAATAATAGGTGAGGCATTGCTACGCATTATTCCACCTATCGCAACGATAGGCAGGTTGATGTTTTTCTTAGCATTATTAAGAGTGTCTATATTTGCTAATGGTGTGCCGGGTTTGGTGCCGGAGTTGAAAAACCGACCAAAGGCGACATAGTCGGCCCCTTGTTCTTGCGCGGTGATCGCAAGCGACACGTTGTGATGACAAGTGACACCGACAATAGCGTGTTCCCCTAATAATTCACGTGCATTTTGTACAGAGCCATCAGACTGACCTAAATGCACGCCTTCTGCTTTACACGCTAACGCCAATGTTGAGTCGTCGTTAATAATTAATGGGACGCCGTAGCCTAAGCATAATGTATGTAATGTATTAGCACGTTCCAATCTTTCTTCAGCAGAATTGGTTTTATCACGGTATTGCAGTAAAGCAATGCCGCCTATTAAAGCTTGTTCAACTTTAGAATATAGCGCACTCGAATCTAAGCTATCAGGCGTAATAGCGTATAAGCCGTTATTAGGCAGCTTGTCCTTCATGTTGTGCGCTTAGGGAATAACTGCCCTTTACCGATTTGCACGGCGTTTTTTAACGCGTTATCGGTGTAATGTTGTGCGACTTGAACGGCTTCAATAATAGGCTTGCCTAACGCAAATTGTGCGGCAATTGCTGTAGCCAATGTGCAGCCAGAACCATGAAATTCACCAACTAGTCTTTCCCAAGAGTTTTGCTCTATTGTTTGCCCATTATGAAATAACGTATTGATAATAGAGTTGCCATGTTCATGCCCGCCGGTAATTAGAGCGTAATCAACGCCCGTATCTAATAAACGCTGGCCTAAAAGCTCGACACTAACATCAGATGAAAGCCCGGTTAGTTGACGTGCTTCTAATGTATTTGGCGTGAGTACGGTAACAAATGGTAGAAGACGTTTTTTGATCGATTCGATTAACTGATTGCTCGCTAACGATGTGCCGTCACCGCTCGCTAACACAGGATCAAATATGACGGGAATGTTAGGGTGTTGTTGAATAATGTCGGCTATTGCTTCTACACATTCAACGGAGCCGGTTAAGCCAATTTTAATAACATCAATCGCTATGTCATCAAACAAAACGGTTGCTTGTTCAATTATGCCATTCGGATTTAAAGGAATAAGCTTATGGACAGTTGATGAATCTTGAACAGTCAGGCAAGTGAGTACAGAGCATGGGTGGCAATTAAAGTGAGTTAATACCTCAATGTCTGATTGCACGCCAGCACCACCACTTGGGTCGTGGCAGGAGAAACATAAAACGGTGGGCATATGAGGTGTTGTCATTAAAAATTTTAAATGTAGAGGTGGTCCTACTTTGTTGGACAGATTTGCGGCAATGCTAAGTTCCCTTTGTTTGGGTTATGCCGCTTGTTTTAGATATTGAGGGGGTACCCCCTCAATATCTAAAACGGGATTATAAACTTCGCTTGGTGTAAGTCCATTAAAAGTTGAATGTGGTCTAGTATGATTGTAAAAATATAGCCATGCACCTATCTCTTTCCTAGCCTGAGAGCCATTTTCGATGGCATTCAAGTAAACACATTCATATTTCAAAGACCGCCACAGGCGCTCGATAAATACGTTATCCATCCATCTCCCCTTACCATCCATTGAAATTTTGATATCATTTGCTTTGAGTACATTGGTGAATTCACTGCTCGTGAACTGGCTGCCTTGGTCGGTGTTGAAGATATCTGGCGTGCCATGCGTACGCAAAACTTCTTCCAGAGCCTCAACGCAAAATCCAGCCTCCATAGTATTGGAAAGTCGCCATGACAGCACCTTTCGACTATACCAGTCCATCACAGCTATCAAGTACAAAAAACCGCCTTTGATAGGAATATAGGTAATGTCAGTGCACCAAACCTGGTTCGAGCGATTAATTTTTAGCCCTCGCAAAGCATAAGGATAAATCTTGTGATCTGGGTGCGGGTCACTGGTTTTAGGGACTTGGTAGATCGCTTGAATACCCATTTTTCTCATCAGTCGCCGCACGCGGTGACGGCTTACACAGTAGCCTTCGCGACGCAAATGCCGTGCCATCTGGCGGCTTCCATAAAAGGGGGTTTTCATGAATTGCTCATCGATCAAGCGCATGAGCTTTAGGTTCAAAAGGCTCTCACCCTTAGGCGTGTAATAGAGCCCGGAGCGTGAGATACATAGCAATTTGCATTGATTCTTTATGGTTAGCTTATCGTTAGAATGTTCAATCATTTCTTGGCGCCTCCTAACCCCAATCGGGCGGAGGCATCTGCTAAAAAATCCCGTTCCACCGTGAGCTGCCCGATCTTTGCGTGCAGCTCTTTGACCTCCGATTGGTGATCTTTTTGGTTCTTGGCGGGACGATCTGAAAACCCGATCTCCATCGCAGACATCGCTTCGCGCTTCCAACGCTGAAGCATTTTGCCATGAACACCATATTTTACTGCCAATTCTGATAACGGCGCATCCTCCCGCAGCATCGCAAGCACTGCCTCCGACTTGAATTTAGGGGGATGGTTTTTTCGTGTTCCAGTCATATTTTTGACCCTCCTATGGTCATAATGTGGAACTTAGCACCCTATCCGAATTTTTGGTACCACCTCTTGTGGTGGTGATTTAGTGTAATAAATAACGCTCAAGAAGTGTCTGTTATGGCACGAAAAGCGTAAAATGCGCGTTTATTCTATCTAATAAAGTACGGTCTGATGGCACAAACAGCAAAACACACCCAGCTTTTAAGCGCATTAAAAGAGCGCATCTTGATCTTAGATGGCGCAATGGGGACGATGATTCAGTCGTATAACTTCACGGAAAGCGATTACCGTGGTGAACGCTTTGCTGATTGGCCAAGCGATATTAAGGGCAATAACGATCTGTTGTCACTCACTCAGCCTGATACCATTCGAGCCATTCATCTTGCTTACTTGGAAGCAGGTGCGGATATTGTTGAAACTAATACGTTTAATTCAACTCGCGTCGCGATGGCCGATTACGACATGGAAGATTTGTCGTATGAAATTAATGAAAAGTCAGCGCGCATTGCACGAAAAGCAGCGGACAATATTGAAGCTAAATATCCTGGCCGTGAATGTTATGTGGCGGGCGTGTTGGGCCCTACAAATCGCACCGCGAGTATTTCACCGGATGTAAACGATCCAGCGTTTAGAAATATCAGCTTCGATGAGTTGGCCGTAGCTTACACAGAATCTATCGATGCCTTATTGAAAGGCGGCGCAGACATTTTATTGGTCGAAACAATTTTCGATACCTTGAATGCAAAAGCGGCTTTGTACGCGATTGAAAAGTATTTTGAAGACAATGATGTAACCTATCCGGTGATGATTTCCGGCACGATTACCGATGCCTCAGGTCGTACATTATCAGGCCAAGTAACAGAAGCATTCTGGAATTCTGTTCGTCATATCAATCCGATTAGCATCGGCTTTAACTGCGCATTGGGTGCGGAAGAATTACGCCAGTATATTCAAGAGTTATCACGCGTTGCGGATACTTACATAACCGCTCACCCCAATGCTGGCTTGCCAAATGAATTTGGTGGTTACGATGAAACGCCAGAAGACATGGCTGGGCATATTCGGGAGTGGGCGCAAAGTGGATTTTTAAATGTTATTGGTGGTTGCTGTGGCACATCGCCAGAATTTATTGCGGCGATGAAAGACGCTGTGAGCGACTGTGCGCCAAGACAAATTCCTAAATTAGACGTGGAATGTCGTTTATCGGGTTTAGAGCCGATGAATATCACCAAAGATTCATTATTTATTAACGTGGGTGAAAGAACCAATGTGACAGGTTCCGCACGCTTCAAACGCTTAATCAAAGAACAAGATTACGAAACGGCTCTAGACGTAGCGCGTCAACAAGTTGAAAACGGTGCACAGATTATTGATATCAACATGGATGAAGGCATGTTGGAGTCAAAAGCGGCGATGGTGCGATTCCTCAGTTTGATTGCCGCTGAGCCGGATATTTCAGTTGTTCCTGTGATGATAGATTCATCCAAATGGGACATTCTCGAAGCAGGCCTAAAGTGTGTGCAAGGCAAAGCGATTGTTAACTCAATCAGCCTGAAAGAAGGTGAAGAAAACTTTATTCACCAAGCAAAAACGATTATGCGTTACGGTGCGGCGGCGATTGTGATGGCCTTTGATGAAAAGGGTCAAGCCGATACGTATGAGCGCAAAGTGGATATTTGCACGCGTGCCTACAAGGTGTTAACCGAAAAAGCTGGCTTTCCACCGCAAGATATTATTTTTGATCCGAATATATTTGCCGTAGCAACGGGGATTGAAGAGCACAATAATTACGCCGTTGATTTTATAGAAGCCACCAGAACTATAAAACAAACCTTACCACACGCGATGGTATCAGGCGGCGTGTCTAATGTGTCATTCTCATTCCGTGGTAATAATGTGGTGCGCGAAGCGATTCACGCGGTGTTTTTATATCACGCTATTCAAGCTGGAATGGACATGGGTATTGTCAACGCAGGGCAACTGGCGGTGTACGACGATATTCCTGAACAACTACGCGAAGCAGTTGAAGATGTCATTTTAAACCGCACGCCAACAACGGGTGACAGTGCGACAGAAAACTTATTAGACGTGGCGGCGAAGTACTTAGATATCGATTCGGAAGAAGCGGTTAAAGAAGCGGCTGAATGGCGTTCATGGCCCGTTAAAAAACGTTTAGAACATGCGTTAGTTAAAGGTATAGCCGAATTTATTGAAGAAGACACCGAACTGGTTCGCCAAGAAGTTGATAGGCCTCTGCATGTGATTGAAGGCCCATTAATGGACGGCATGAACGTGGTGGGCGACTTGTTCGGGGCGGGCAAAATGTTTTTGCCTCAGGTGGTGAAGTCCGCGCGTGTCATGAAAAAAGCAGTGGCGTATTTAATGCCGTTTATGGAAGAAGAAAAAGGCGATGTGATAGCCAGCAATGGCAAAATTCTAATGGCGACGGTAAAAGGTGATGTGCATGACATTGGCAAAAATATCGTGGCAGTGGTGCTGCAATGTAACGGTTTTGAAGTAGTTGATTTGGGCGTGATGGTAGCGGCCGATACCATTCTAAAACAAGCGCGTGAACATAATGTTGATGCAATTGGTTTAAGTGGCTTAATAACGCCATCGTTGGACGAAATGGTACACATGGCGAAAGAGATGGAGCGCCAAGGCTTTAATGTACCGTTAATGATTGGCGGGGCAACGACATCACGCGCGCACACGGCGGTTAAAATTGAGCCGAATTATCACGGCGCGAGCGTATACGTGACGGATGCGTCAAGATCGGTGGGCGTGTTAACGAATTTGATGGATCAAAATGCGGCTAATGATTACCAGCAAAAAATTCGCGAAGAATACGCGGAAGTACGTGAGCGACACAAAGGGCGCCAGTCAACCAAGCGCCAATTAAACATTGAGGATGCGCGCAACAACGCAACGGAAGTTGATTGGCCTAGCTTTACGCCCGTTAAGCCGAGTTTCTTAGGCAATAAAGTGCTGAATGATTTCCCGTTAGAAGAAATTGCGACGTTTATAGATTGGTCACCTTTTTTCCAAACATGGGAGTTGGTGGGCAGTTACCCCAAAATTTTAGATGATGAAATAGTGGGTGAACACGCGCGTGACTTGTTTAAAGATGCGCAAGCGATGTTAAAGCAAATCATTGATGAAAAATGGTTAACAGCGCGTGCAGTATTCGGTTTTTACCCAGCCAATAGCCGTGTGGACGATGTGGTGCTTTACGAACACGAATCACGCGAGTCAGAACGCGCCGTATTACATCACTTGCGTCAGCAAAACATCAAGCCACCGGGGCGTAAAAACTATTGCTTATCGGACGCCGTTGCGCCAGAAAACTCAGGTATTAATGATTACGTTGGCGCGTTTGCAGTAACCGCGGGTATAGGCATTGAAGAGCATGTGAAACGCTTTGAAGCAGAGCACGATGATTACCAATCCATCATGATTAAAGCGTTAGCTGACCGATTAGCCGAAGCGTTTGCAGAATGTTTGCACCAACAAGTGCGTAAAGAACATTGGGGTTATGCTAAAGATGAATCGTTAGGCAATGATGAGCTAATTAAAGAAGGCTACAAAGGCATACGCCCTGCGCCGGGTTACCCTGCGTGCCCAGATCATACTGAAAAAGCGACGTTATTTACTTTATTAAATGCCACAGAAGAAACAGGCATTGAACTAACTGAAAGTTTCGCCATGTACCCAACAGCCGCGGTCAGTGGTTGGTATTTTGCACACCCAGAAGCGCAGTACTTCAATGTTGGAAAACTTAAGAAAGATCAAGTAGAAGACTATGCAGCACGCAAAAATGAATCAATGGACTATATCGAGCGTTGGTTAGCGCCAAGTCTCGCTTACGACCCCGATGACAACTGAGTTAACGTTTTATACGACTGATGGCTGTCATTTGTGTGAAGAGGCAAAAGAGCTTCTTCAACAATTATTGTCTGCCTGCCCAGAGCAGTATCAAATTGAAACAATTGATATAATTGAAGCGGAGTCCTTGATTCAGCAGTACGGAACGCGAATCCCTGTGGTTAAACGAAATTCCTCCGTATCTGATTTGGGTTGGCCCTTTGATTATGAAGGGCTACTCAAGTTTGTTGGGTCGAATAATGAGTAACGGCAAAAGCAAATTTTCGTTAATAATGATTATATTGAGTATTGTTGCGGTGTTATTGGGCGTGGGCGTTTTTTATTGGCTAAGCCAGTTTGAACCATTACCTACAAGTTATTCATCCAGCTCATTAGTGCTAGATCGACTGTTGGCGTTTAATAAGGTTTATTTTCTATAGACTTTAATATCTGCCATTAATTTTCTATTCAATAGCTATACTTAGGCAAAAAGATAGCTCGGTTAAAAACAACAAATGTACTTAGATTACTTTGGCTTAAAAAAACAACCGTTTGGAATTACGCCCGACACTTCATTGTTCTTTAAAGGGGCAGAACGGGGTGATGTACTTGATGCGGTGTTATATGCTCTAAATTCTGGCCAAGGAATTATCAAAGTGGTTGGTGAAGTGGGCAGTGGTAAGACTATGTTGTCACGCATGCTGGTCAATAAAGTGCCAGATGATACGGTGTTTGTCTATTTATTAAATCCGAGTATAGAGGCGGAGCAAGTGCTTTATGCCATTGCTTATGATTTGGGCTTGCAAGTTGACCCCAGCGATAAATCTATTCAAATACTTCATGTACTTCAGCAAAAGTTACTCGAATTTTATCAAGAAGGCAAAAAAGTTGTTTTAGTGGTAGATGAAGCGCAACAAATGCCGCTTAAAACGCTGGAAGAAATTCGCTTGCTGAGTAATCTAGAAACAGAAACTGAAAAACTATTACAAATTATATTATTTGGCCAACCTGAGCTAGATGAGCACATTGATACCCCGAGTGTTAGACAGCTGCGCGAAAGAATTACCTATAGTTTCTACCTAAGTCCGTTAGATTGGCAAATGACTGATAAGTACTTGCACTTTCGTCTTGAGAAGGCGGGGCATCAAGGCCGAGCGATTTTTGATAAAAGTGCAATAAAACGACTAACAAAATATGCAGATGGTACGTTAAGAAGGCTCAATGTATTGGCAGATAAATCACTGTTAGCTGCCTTTTTGCAGAAAAGCCCAGTGGTAGAAGTTAAGCACGTTAAATTAGCATTAAAAGACAATATTAAAGGGCATAAAAAGTCTGAAGCGTTTAGCTACGTGGCTCTTGCGTTTTTATTTGCAGCTTGTGTTTTTGCTGCGGCATATTTCTTAATGCCTATTAACAATCAAGGTCTGACTTCAGAGGCTTTGCCTATTGGTGAAGAAAGCACTGAAAATCAAGCGCTGAACCTAGATCAGGGCAGCGTTGATGAGAAAAAAGATACAGTAAATCAGCCCAGCGAATTAAACAACTTATTACAATCTCGCCTCAGTGCGTTTAATTCATTGGTCAAATCAACAAGCAGTGCTTATACGATAAGACTGATGACTGAATCCTCTAGATCTACTGAAAGAGTGACACGCTTTATACGTTCTGCATTCTCACCGCAAACTGAAGATAAAATATTTGTTAATAAAACACCTGATGATATTTATATTGTTTATTACGGCGAGTTTGCTGATTATTCCCAAGCGAAAATAGCGTTGGCTAACTTAGCGCCGGGCGTGCGTAAATATAAACCCTATATCGTTAATACTAACAAATAAAGAAAATTACCTTAGCAGGGTTGGTCTGGGTTTTGGTAAGTAAAATCAATACGGTATCATTAAAAATTAATTCTTTTTGTTAGCTGGCATTTTTCATTTCATCATCTACACTTTGTACAAAATTAATAATAAAGCGTGTTATGGAAATGCAAAAAATAGTTCTCTCATTTTTTATGGTTATGGCTTTATCGGCTTGCAATACAGTCTCTTTTAAGCCATCCGACCAACATATAAAGGAATCACCAAAGCAGGTTGGCAAGCCTCCACAGGTGCTGCAAGCTATCCCGTTACCTGAGAGGCCATCTGCAAGAAAACAAGTAGAAGTGTTTACTGTTGTAGTGAATGATGTGCCTGTGCGTGAGTTGTTGTTTGCAATAGCGCGTGATGCAAGTGTCAATATAGACATAGCTGAAGATGTATATGGTGAGGTGACGCTGAACGCTATAGACCAAACATTTGAAGAAATCCTAGATAGAATAAGCAAACAAGTTGAAATCAGGTATAGCCACGTCAATGGCATTATTAGCGTTGAACAGGACGCGCCTTATCTAAAACACTACGAAGTTAGTTATGTGAATATGGATAGAAGTAGCGAAGCAACTATTGCTATCGCAACAGAAGTCTCTTCAACAGGTGGCGGGTCTGGTACAGAATCTACAATTGGCAACACGTCAAACACGAGTATTACGAATAGTTCAACCCACCGGTTTTGGACCACAGTCGTAAATAACATTAGAAATATTGTGAGACAAGGTGCGGTAACGGAAGAAGCTGACACGGTCTCCGATGCTACCGAAGTTGCAACGAGCTCAGATGGCACTGAATCTGATCCAGCAGCGTCAACTGACGCAAATGCCGAGGAAGAGGGGAGTACAGCTGCGAGCGTCCAAGACGTAATGGCGAGTCCTGAAAGTGGCATGATTTCAGTCAATGCAACACAGCGCCAACACCGTGAGGTTGAAAAATACTTAGAGTTGGCATTAGAAGGCGTGCAGCGTCAGGTGTTTATTGAAGCAACGATAGTTGAAGTAGAACTAAATGATGATTATCAAGCTGGTGTTGACTGGAGTCGATTATTAACCAACCCAGCGGGGGATGGTTTTAGTTTTCAACAGTCACTCACGGGGAATAATTTGTTGGAAGCGCCCGCTACAGCGCTTCAATATGTCGCGACAGGTGATAAATTTAATGTGACAGCAACGGTTAGATTGCTTAATCAGTTTGGTAACGCCAAAATTTTATCCACGCCTAAAATAATGGCATTAAATAACCAAACAGCCTTGCTGAAAGTAGTTGATAACCGTGTGTACTTTACAATTAATGTAGAAACGGAGACAAATGAGAACACGACAATTAGAACGTTTGAATCAGTTATTCATACATTACCCGTTGGCTTGGTGATGAGTGTTACACCACAAATATCACCGAATGATGAAGTGACGTTAAACGTAAGGCCAACTATTTCACGTATATTGCGATTTGTACCCGACCCTAACCCAGCATTGGGCGATGTTGAAAGCCTAGTGCCTGAAGTGTCTGTGCGGGAAATAGAGTCTATCTTACGTATTAAAAATGGAGATGTAGCGGTTATTGGTGGCTTAATGCAAGATAACCGTAGTGACAGTACTGACGGGGTTCCACACGTTGCAAAGTTACCGTTTGTGGGCGACTTATTCAGTTATAAAGATAATAAAGCGTCTAAATCCGAATTGGTTATTTTCCTAAAACCCATCGTGGCTAATAAACCGTCGTTAGGTGGTGAATTTGCTAAATATAAACGCTTTATCGAAAACGAAGAAGAAATCCCAAGGTCAGGTAATGCAAAATGAGCTTGTTGCTAGATGCCTTAAAACAGGCTGAAAAAGAGAAAAATGCTGAAAAAGGCAATGACACTGAGCAACAAGAACGCGCTACTAAATCTGTAGAGCTATCTAAAGACGCATCGGTTTCAGAAGAGCGTGCACAGCCTGTCGTCAATATTGGTCTAAATAAACAAAGCGTGGTCAGCGAAAACGAGATTCAATTTGAAGAAGTTGAATCAGAAGATATAAGGCCTCACTCATTCGTAACGAGTGAACCTATTTCGCAGGTTGCGGCTGAAGTTAAAAACACCCAAGAAACGCCAACCGGTGATGTGGCCCTTGATGCTAGCTTAAATGTGTTTGCTGTAGGAAATACACAACCTAGGGCGGCCTCTTTTAAAAAAACATCGGCCATTGCAGCAGTTGCTATTGCAATTATGATGCTGATGGCTGGTGTATTGATTTACTTAGAAAATGAATCAACAAATGAGGTGTCTGAACAGATTCTAGAAGATGATCCCTTGTTTGAAGAGCAAAAACAGCAAAACAGTAAAGAAGTAGTGGTTTCCCAGGCACCTGTACAGGCTGCAGCCAATATCATTTCCAATATTAAAAATACAGGTATGGAATTACAGGCTGATTCACAAGATAAATCGCCAAGCATGGCTATTGAGACGAATATTAAGATTAAAAAAAGGGTTATTTCAACGGGTGTTTATTCACAGTTGGACTCTGCATACCAAGCATTGAAAATAGGCAATTTAGGGTTGGCAAAATCCATATATTCAAAAGTGCTTAAATCAAGGCCTAATCAAGTAGATGCCTTATTAGGGCTTGCAAATATTGAAAGTCATCAAGGCGCAAAACGAAACGCGCGAGAGCTATATGAAAAAGTCCTTGTTCAAGAAGCGACAAACACAACGGCACAAATAGGATTACTACAAACGTATTCAGATAAAGCACCGTTAGCCAAACAACATGTGTTGGAAGATCTATCGAATAAGTATCCCAATAATATAAATATTTTGATGGCGTTGGGCGAGTCATTGTCATCGCAGTCAAAGTGGCCACGGGCCCAAGAGGTTTATTTTAAAGGGGTTTCTTTGCAACCGAATAGCACCACGTTTACTTACAACTTGGGTGTAAGTTTAGATCAATTAGGTAAAACGGCTGCTGCTATTACCTATTACAAAAAAGCAGTTAGTTTGAATAAGAAGGCATCTAACCCTTTGGACATGAGTGTGATAACAAAAAGGTTACAGGAACTTGGAGAAGTGAAATGAGTGACGCTCAACCTAAAAAAAGAATAGGTGATCAGTTAATCGATAAAGGGATTATTTCACTTGATCAGCTTAAAATTGCCTTACAAGAACAGAAAATTAGTGGTAATCAATTAGGTAAAGTGCTTATAGATATGGGCTTTCTAACAGAAAGCTTGTTAAAAGAAGTATTAAGTGATGGAGTTAGCGATGAGACGATTAATTTGGAAGAAGTTGTCCCAGATGAAGATGCAATCGCTCTAATAAAAAAATCTTTGGCAGAACAATTAAATGTTTTGCCATGTAATTACAATAAAAAAAATAAAACATTGCAGTTAGCAATGGCGGATACGTTCGATATTATAGCGTTGGATAAAATTAAGTCTATTATTCCTGCGGACATTCTAGTCATGCCTATTTTGGCCGGGATTAAAGAAATTCAAAGTAATATTGACCATTTTTATGGTTATGAACTGTCAATTGACGGTATTTTGCGAGAGATCGAAACGGGTGAGTATGATGCGATTAGTCAACGCGTAGCGGCTTCAGAATATACTCACCCATTAGTAAGGTTAGTGGACGCTTTTCTAACAGACGCGGTGAAACGCGGCGCGTCGGATATTCATTTTGAACCCGAAGAAGGTTTTTTAAGGATTCGTTACAGAATTGATGGCGTGTTACACCAAATTAGAAGCTTGCATAATAAGTATTGGTCATCAATCGTTGTGCGCTTAAAAGTTATGTCTACGATGGATTTAGCAGAAACTAGGGCACCGCAAGATGGGCGGATTCATCTTAAAGTTGCAGGTCACCCTATTGATTTTCGTGTGGCAGCGCAACCAACGATTCATGGTGAGAACTTTGTTTTAAGGATTTTAGATCGTGAAAAATCCATTGTGCCTTTGGAAGACTTAGATTTAGCTGAAGAAAACCGTCAATTATTAAAATTGATGATGGCTCGCCCTGAAGGAATCATTTTGGTGACAGGGCCTACTGGTAGCGGTAAAACAACAACGCTTTATTCAATGTTAAGTTATTTGAATAATGAATCAGTGAACATCATGACGCTTGAAGACCCTGTTGAGTACCCGATCCCGATGATTAGACAATCATCTATTGGGCAATCTTCAAAAATGAATTTTGCAGAGGGGATTAGGTCATTGATGCGACAAGACCCAGATATCATTCTAGTGGGCGAAATGCGTGATTTAGAAACGTCTGAAATGGGTTTTAGAGCCGCTATGACGGGTCATCAGGTTTTTTCTACACTGCATACAAACTCGGCAATAGGCGCATTTCCGCGGTTACTTGATATAGGTGTTTTGCCCGACATTATGGCAGGTAATATTATTGGTGTTATTGGTCAGAGGTTAATTAGGCGGTTGTGCAAATCATGTAAGTCTGAACAACCGATTACAGAGGTGGAAAAGAACCTACTAGGTGATGGAGGGCTAGATTTAACGACTATATTTCATGCCGAAGGGTGTAAAGAATGCAATAACACAGGGTATAAAGGCCGAATAGCACTCTTAGAAATTTTAAGGATGGATACGGATTTAGATGAACTGGTGGTAAAAAAAGTGTCCCAGCGCGAGTTATTAGAGGCGGCAAAACAAAAAGGTTATTCGACGCTTGCAGATGATGGAATTGCGCAGGTTCTTAAAGGCCGCACCACGTTAGATGAGTTATCTCGAGTTGTCGACTTTACATCGAGGTTAGCGGGTTAATATGGCGACCTTTAGCTACAAAGCGGTTAGGCATGACGGTAAAAGAATTAGTGGCAGGCAAGATGCGCTGAATATTTACGATTTAGAGTCAAAACTTGAAAAAACTGGAACGGTTTTGATTACCGCAAAAGAAAGAACGGCGGGACTATTTGCGAGAAGAAAGAAGATAACAAGGCGGGATATTATTGACTTCTATATTTATATGGAACAAATGTTTGAAGCCGGTATTCCTGTAGTAGAGGCGCTTGTAGACTTTAGAGATGCCTTAGAGCCTAGTCAATTTAAAAATGTTGTAAGCTCGATAATCGACCAAATTGAAAGTGGCAAATCATTATCAAAAGCGATGTCAGAATACAAAAATGTGTTCAGTAATTTAATGGTTGAGCTGGTCCGAGTCGGTGAAATGAGTGGTGAATTGGCTTCGATCTTTGGAGAGCTTAAAAAGTCTCTTATGTGGCAAGATGAGTTAATTGTTAAAACCAAAAAAGTGATGATGTACCCCATGTTTGTGGGAACGGTTGTGTTCGGTGTATTGTGTTTTATGATGATTTATTTAGTGCCTCAAATGGTTGGGTTTATTACTGAAATGGGTGGAGAGTTGCCGTTTCATACGCTGGCATTAATTGCGGTGTCAGAGTTCTTTGTTGACTACTGGTATCTTCTATTAATATCGCCCGTTTTACTATTCATCATTACCAAGCTGCTGATTAACAATAATAGCAAAGCGAGAATGATGTTCGATAAGAACATTCTATTGATACCTTGGTTCGGGGCAATTTTAAAGAAAATAATTTTGGCTCGTTTTTCAACCAATTTTGCGTTGATGTATCGTTCTGGTATTGGGGTTTTGGACGGTTTGAAAATAACTAAAGGTGTGGTGGATAATGTGTATGTTGCTGGTGAAATTGAGTTTATTCATTCACAAGTAACCGAAGGTGTAGGTATTTCGGACGCATTTTCAAGAACCGAACTTTTCCCACCGCTCGTTATGCGGATGATTCGAGTTGGTGAACAAACAGGTGGCATTGATAAATCTTTAGTGAATGTCAGTTATTTCTTTAATAGGGATGTAGAAGATTCAATTGAGAAGCTACAAAGCATGATAGAGCCGGCGATGACCGTTATTTTGGGTGTTATTTTAGGCTGGGTGATGATGTCTGTGTTAGGCCCCATTTATGATTTGATTGGGGGGCTAGAGCTCTGATGAATAAAAAATATGCCATTTATTTAAGTGACTCAACCTTTGTGTTTTGTGAGGTTAGTTCATTGGGCGTCGAATTGTTGTTTGAAGAGTACGCATCTAATCAAGATTTTGAAGAGAAATGTAAGGCGATTCTTGAGAAATATAAAGAGACTGATGTCGCCGTTTTTCTAGACTTAATTGGTGAAGAATATAAACACGAGTCAATTCCGCATGTGGGGGGTAAAGATAGAGAGCTTTTATTAGCTAGGAAGCAGCAATCATTATTTCCAGGGGCTGATTTAGTATGGAAAACGCACGTTGAACGTGAGAAAACGGGGCGTAAAGATGATGTTTACTTAATGATGGGTATACAGTTGCCAAAAATGGTAAAGGGTGTCTTTAGTCTATTGATTGAAAACGAACAAGCTGTTTCCGGCGTGTATTCAATATCCATTCTGGAAACAGAACTTCAAAAGATATTGCCGAATTCGGAACAACACTTGACGATCTCTAGGGTATTAGGCAGGCAACAATCAGACCGTTCTTATAGGCAAACCTTTACTAAAAATAGAGAGATAGTCATCAGCCGAGTTACACGAGCAAAGGGCGGCGATATAGATGAGGCAATGGTTTCGTTAATGACTGAAATTGAACGTATGCATCACTTTCTTAATGGTGCAAAACATTTGAATGCTAACCATGCCTTAAATGTTATAGGTGCATTGGGGGAGCATGAAAATCGTAAGCTTTTAAATAATAAAGCGAGTAACAATATTGAGTTTAGGTATGTTGATCTTTACGAGTTAGCATTAAAACTAGGATTAAAACGACCTAAGTCATTACTCAGTTTGCCGGAGTTGCTAACAAATTTGGCGGTAACCAAACAGGTTAAACCACATTTTAAGCCTGAAGACTTGTGTGCAAAATTCCAACGAAATTATGTTAGTGGCCTATTGAAAAAAACATCGGTGGCGATTGTTTTGTTGGCTGTTATAGGGTCGGCAGGGTTATGGTGGGGTACTCAACACAGCAAAGATGATGTTGCTTACTTACAGGCCCAAATTGAAGAGTTAAATGGTCAACATGAAAATATCGGCATGGAATTATCTGGGGAGGATATTTCACCGCAGTTAATGAAAAGCGTGGTCGATGCTTATGATGCTATATCTAACAATCAATATGCACCAGAAGATGTGTTAGGCGTCATTGCAGAAGCCTATGTTGGCTTTCATGATATTTCTATCTTGGAAATTAATTGGGTAACAGAAAAGTCTAACGAACGTGATGGTCAAGGAGATCAGCAGGAAGCGTTACTAGACACAATAAAGAAACCTAGGCAATTCTCTATCAAGTTAGGGCTTTCTCCATCGTTAAGTGACAGAGAGTTGGTCAACCGTGTGAATAGTTTCTCAGAATCTTTGCTTAATCATGGAAAAATAACAGATGTTGAGCAAACTTCTGCAGCTATTAATACTCAGAGTAATGCCTCAATGGAAAGGACGGTCAACGCTGAATCTGAGGATGGAAAACCGATCGAATTTACCTTATTGGTCACAATGAAATTATGATTAATAAAGAAAGAAATAATACCTGGCAGCCATTTAAATTAGAGTTAATGGCTTTGATAGGTTCCATTATGTTGGCACTGGTTTTGTTTGTTATTTTCTGGGGCGATTACCAAGCGGTTGTTACGGAGGAACAAGCAACAAATCAACAGTATGAACAACTAAGCAATAATCTTAGTGACTCCATACAAGGCAAAGCGTTATTAAAAGAGGTGGGTGCTTCGTTTAAGGCGTTAAAAGCACAAGGTTTTTATGGCGATGAAGATAGGCTAGCATTAACAGAAGCATTAAAGAGAGCTGCTGATAAACTTAAGTTGCCCGATTTTAAATACAAGATTTCTCCTCAACATCAAATTGAAAATGCTGGGGGTTATTTTCCATCAGAATTAAATCTGTTTGAAACGACCGTAGTTATTGAAGCAGGGCTTTTGCATGATGCTGACTTAATTAGCATAACGAACCAGCTCTCATCTTATGCTAAAGAGGCATTTATTGTGAAGTCTTGTAAGTTATCAAGAGAGCGTTCGGTAAACGTGACCGAATTAATTAAAAATGTTGGGCTTGTTTGCAAGCTAGGTTTTTATAACATAAAAAAATCAGAAGTCGAATCAGGCGATGAAGAGATAGACTTGGGTGATGAGATATGAATAAACGATATGGCTGTTTAGTATGCTTTTTTTTGTTCGTGTTGCCAATCACTAGTTGGGCGATAGGCGATCTAATGTTATCTATTCAACAGCGCGCAAAAATTGATTTAATTCGTTCAAGCGGTGTTCAAACAACCGTTGGCGAAACAACGCCGGTGGCAGAAATAAAAGTCAATGGTTTTTATTTTAAGAGCAAAGATGGTCAACATAAGGGGACTGTTTGGGTGAATGGTCACCAAGTAGACAATGGGTCATTAGACAAAAATAATATCGTCGTAAACAGTTTAAATGAATCCACAAAGTTAGTTGATTTATCAGTAAAAGAGCCCAACATTAAAATACCGTTTAAGGCGGGGCAAGCATTAAATGTTGATAATGGCGAAATTCGAGATGCGTTCCAATAGCAACCAAAAAGGTGCGGCGTTATTAATCATCATCACTATATTGGCGTTGATGATTTCATCCGTATTGCTATTTGGGCTAGATAAAAACTCACTTAATATTGCGCGGGATAAGAAAACGAGTAAGGCATTAGCTAAAGCGAAAGAAGCGCTTATTAATTACGCGTTATTGTCAGATAGATTGCTAGGGTCACCGGGTATTGGCTATTTGCCTTGCCCAGATAGAACAGGCGACGGGTTATCAAATGAACCTTGTGGTTTGGGTGGCGAGAGTGCAGAAGGTTGGCTTCCATGGCAAACATTGGGAGAAAAACCACTCTACGATAAGAATAAAAGCTGTTTGCGCTATGTGGTATCTGGTAACTATAAGATAAACCCACCATCAGTTTTAAGTAAGTTACCACCTACTCAGGGGCACTTCGTTATTCATGATGCAAACAACACCGTTACTGTTGGTGCATTGCCTACTAGTTATGCATTAGCCGTTGTATTTGCCCCACATAAACCTGTGGCAGGCCAAACTAGAAGCATGGGTGGGGGCGCTAAAACCACCTGTGGTAGTACGACAGTGGGTGCGCAAATTAACACAGCGTCTAATTTACTAGACACACTCAATAATGTTAACAACGCAGCAGGCACTTATGCTGGCCCGGGTGTGCCAGGTAATAATGCATTGCCAACGAGCACAGCGTCTGTCTTTATGCAGGCGAATGCACAAAATAATTTTAACGATGCATTAATATGGATAAGCCCCCAAGATTTTGCAAACGTATACGCGAGGATGCCATGAAGCTTCATAAAGTTAATCAACAAACAGGGTTCACTATCGTAGAAATTGCGATAGTTTTATTGATATTTGGGTTGATTGTCGGTGGCATTATGGGGCCGTTGCAAATACAGTTAGACAATATGGATCGTCGCGAAACAGTACAAACGATTGAAACAACTAAAGAGGCTATTATTGGCTTTGCCTTGAGAAATGGCCGAGTGCCATGCCCAGATACATCAGGCGATGGTCAAGAAAATAACCCGGGGGGAAACTGCAGTAGTGCTCGTGGTTCAGTGCCCTGGGTTACGTTAGGCGTTAACTCGGTTGATGCATGGAAGCAACCGTTAACTTACCGAGTGGATACGCGTTTTGCTGATAATACCGATGGTACAGGCTGCCCTGATGCCAATGTACCAGGTATTTCGTTTGAAATGTGTTCAGCGGGTAATATTACTGTTCGGGCAACCAGTGCAGGCGCTTTAGTAGCGGCTAATATACCGGTGATTATTGTGTCACATGGTGAAAATTGGGTGGCGGCAGGCGACGTAAATGAACAAGAAAACTCAGATAATGACGCCAACTTTGTCGATAAAAACCCTATAAATCAAGGGTATGATGATTTGGTCGGGTGGATTAATATCAATAATCTAATTGGTAAAATGGTGTCAGCCAATAAATTGCCTTAGAAACTTGTACTTTAGAAATCTTCAACTATCTTTAAAAGTAACCATAAAAGGTTAATGAATTAAATTATTGAAGGTAAAGACATGAATATGAAACAGCAAGGGTTTACATTAGTAGAAATTGCTATTGTCCTCGTTATTATCGGCTTATTATTAGGTGGCGTACTAAAAGGCCAAGAAATGATTAAGAGCGCTAAAGTTAAAGCACAAATGCAGCAAATAGATGGTATTTCTGCGGCTTTTAATACCTACCAGGACAAGTATGGCGCAATGCCGGGTGATGATGCTAACGCGGCAGCTAATACAGGTGTTGCAGGTTTAGCTGCAGGTAATGGTAATGGTGATATTAGTCGTGCAGAGGGTAACGCCCGTGTATGGCAGCACCTTGAAGCCGCTAATTTACTTGCAGGTTATACCCCGGGGGCAAATGGTCGTTTTTTAAATAAATACGGTCAGCAAACATTCGTCGATTCAAATTATGCAGGCTTATCAGGAGCTATTGTTTGTTCATCTGTACCTAATGATGTGGCCGTAGAAATTGATCGTAAAGTAGATAATGGTGATGGTACTTCAGGCTCAATGCGTAGACATAATCAAAGAGCTTATCCAACAACGGCGGGTAATAGTTGGATTTGTACAGCGGCATAGTTTGGGTTGATTCTTACTTAAGTTAGCACAAAACCTTCTTAGTCTTTGACTTGGAAGGTTTTTTTATAAAATTAAATTATTCGAGCATTAATATGGACAACCGTCGACAGGATAAACGTTTACACTTACCCGACTTACAAATTAAAGTAAAAAAATGGGGTATAGCTGAAGGGGGGCAATTTATAAATTGCACCCCTGTTGATGTTAGTTTTAATGGGTTGGCTTTTTCGAGCGATTCCTTGGTGCTGGAATTGTTGCAAAAAATAGAAATTCAATTGTCTGTTGGGCATAAAACGTTAGAAGGTAGTGCGGTTATTTGCCATATCGAAAAGGTGCAAGGCACAGTCCGTTACGGTGTTTTATACATCGATATAAAGCCTTCATTGGAAGAAACGTTTAGTTTAGATAATTTATCGTCAGCGATGGTAGAAGACGTGGCGGTAAATATGGCAGATAACGCTGTTATTGGAAGTGCTTCCAATGAGACAGACGTGCTAATTAGGAAGGGGCAAATCATATTGTTTGATGCGGTACAAACATTTAAGCTTAGATTGACTAGTTTGGTGGGTAATGTGAACGATGATCACGGTAACGCTTACCAATTAGATGGTTTGTTTGAGTTTTCACCTGAGACGATGTCTGTAACTGTTCCATTAACTGGAGATGACGGTATTACGTTAGAAAAGAGAACGTTATCACCAGTGCTGTCCCCAGCACAACATAAAGTTGTATTTGAGGCGAGCGATGGTGAGCAATTCGACAGTATCTTGGATGTATTGCAGAGCTTGAGTGATACTTTTCAAACGTTGTTGGCTGAAAAAGCTTAGTACCTTAGCCAGCTGGCGGCATTTGCTCAAAATCAACTGTTTCACCATTATCATTTAGCCATGCCATTTTTGATTGGCAAAATATATTAATGCCGGGTGTAAAAGAGCTTGTATCATCTAATGTGCCAGCTTTTACTATAGACATGCCAGGCATTACATCGGCTTCTGTGTAAATAGGTGAACCGCAGTTATTGCAAAAATAGCGTCGTAAATCTTGGCCACTATCGCCTTTGTCTACATACGTGGACAGCGTGTCTCCATCGACATGAAAGCCGTCAGCAGGCACACCAATATTGATTGAATAGGCCGATCCAGTGGCCTTTTGGCAGTGGGTGCAATGGCAAACGGCTGTTAATAAGGGTTCGGCAGTAATTTTATAATGTATTGATCCGCAAAGGCATTGGCCTGTTTGTTCACTCATCTGTATTTTTCCTAAGCTTATTGTTTGAATTTAATCAAAAACGATACAACGGTTTTTATACACTAACACTTCATGTTGTAAATGATGCCTGATAGCACGAGATAAAACAATTTTTTCATTATCTTGGCCTTTACGCTTTAAATCATCAACGCTGTCATTATGCCTTATGCGGACAATATCTTGAGCAATGATTGGCCCCGCATCAAGTTCTGTGGTCACGTAATGGCTAGTGGCGCCTATGATTTTTACACCTCTTTCGTGCGCAGAATGATAGGGCTTTGCGCCCGGAAACGCCGGTAAAAAGGAATGATGGATATTGATGATGTTATTCGGGTAGTGATCAATAAAATTAGCACTTAATATTTGCATATAACGTGCTAACACAACAGTATCGATACCATGTTCAGCTAATAAATCTAGTTGTGCCTTTTCTTGTTGTTGTTTGTTATTAGCATTGATAGGCAAGTGATAAAAAGGAATGCCCGCATTTTTAGCCTGCTGTTCAAACGTTGTGTGGTTGCTAATGATTAATGGAATGTCGGCGTGCCATTCTTCAGATTGATGCCGTGAAAGTATATCGAATAAACAGTGCCCGTGTTGCGACACAAATAGTGCCATACGTGGTTTGGTATTTGAGTGGCTTATACGCCAATTCATGTTTAATGGCGTACCAACGTGTTTTTTGAATACGCTATCAATTTTATTAGCTGGGATTTTAAAACCATCCAGTTGCCACTGTACGCGCATAAAGAAACGTCTATCTGCCGTGTCGACATGTTGTTCCAAGTCAACGATATTGCCATGGTTATCACAAAGGAACTGAGTGACTTTAGCAATAATGCCCGGTTGGTCAGGGCATTCTGCTAGAAGTGTTGCGGTGGGTGAGGTGTTATAAGTCATGTTGGGTTATACAAGCTTTAAAGTCAGAATTACTCAATAGTTGTGAGGTTTTTTCAATGCGTTCTCGTAAGGTTATATCGTTGTAGGGTTGAGGTTCAGCGTTGCCCCAAATAGGTTGTGGCCATGTGGGGTCAGTTTTATACCTAACAATATGATGGAGGTGTAGTTGTGGCACTACATTTCCGAGTGCAGCGATGTTCATTTTGTCTGCATTAAATGCGTTAGACAGTGCTTGGCTAAGGTGCAATGATTCGTATTGAAGTTGTTGCTGATCTAGTGCAGCAAGTTGGAAGGCTTCCGTTATATTGGACTGTTTAGGGACGAGAATATACCAAGGATAATTGGCGTCTTTGCTTAACAGTAAGGCGCAAAGTGGGAAGTCCCCTAGGTAATAGGTATCATTTGCTAAGCGCGAGTGTAATTCAAAAGCCATGATTGTTTACGATCTTTTCCAATGGCCAGATTTACCGCCTTGTTTTTCAAGCAAACGCACACCTTGTATCGTCATGCCCCGGTCTACCGCTTTGCACATATCATAAATGGTTAATAAGGTTACTTGCGTGGCATTAAGTGCTTCCATTTCTACGCCTGTTTTGCCAGAGGTGGTGACCGTGGTGAGGCAACTAATGCGGTTAAGTTGAGTATTAGGTTCTAGCTTAATATCCACGTGCGTAATGGGTAATGGGTGACATAAAGGTACCAGCTCAGCTGTTCTTTTGCTGGCCATGATGCCGGCAATACGAGCTATGCCTAATACATCGCCTTTTTTGTTGTCGCCATTAATAACGCGTTGTAGTGTAGATGCATCCATTTCGATGTGGCCTTCTGTAACCGCCGTACGCTCGGTATCTGCTTTTGCGCTAATGTCGACCATATGAGCATCGCCAGCTGCATTAAAGTGTGTAAGTTCAGACATAGTTAATTAAATTCAATAGCGTGATAATATGGACGATTATGACATAAAGTAAAGCCGAGAGAACCATGAGTATTAAAGTCCTTTATTTTGCTAGTTTAAAAGAACAGTTTGGGTGTAGTGAAGAACAGTTGAGTGTGGAGAACCTGTCTACTGTGGAAGATGTTTGGCAGCAAGTAAGTGCCAAACAAGAGGTGCCTCAGCACGTTTTATTTGCGGTGAACCAAGAATATGCTCAACTGGACACATTGGTTAAGTCTGGCGATGAAGTAGCGTTCTTCCCGCCCGTAACAGGGGGTTAAATGATAAAAATTACTGATCAAGCGTTTGACCCTTGGCATGAGCTTTCAGCCTTTCAATTAAATATGCGGCGTGATGGTGAATTTGGCGCCTGTGCTAATTTTATAGGCACGATGCGAGACCTTAATGAGGGTGCTGTGGTGAATGGGATGGTGTTAGAGCATTACCCTGGGATGACTGAAAAGCATCTTGAGAAAATTGTTAGTGAAGCAAAGCGTAAGTGGGATTTGTTAGAAACGTTAGTTATTCACCGTGTGGGGGAGTTATTGCCCAACGACCCTATCGTGCTGGTGGCTGTTTGGTCGACCCATAGAAAGGATGCGTTTGAAGCGAGTCGTTTTATTATGGAAGATTTAAAAAGCAAAGCGCCTTTTTGGAAAAAAGAAGCAGTAATAGATAAAAGTAAAGGGGCAGAAAAAAACCGCTGGGTCGAAAAGAACACCTGCGGTTATTAACCCATAATATTTTTTTTATTTATTAAGCGCTAGAAACGTGGCTTGTCTCTAGTTGCTTCATAGCGTGCAACACTGTCTAAAATTTCTTTGCCAGCACCTTCAATGCCTTGCCAGCCATTAATCTTCACCCATTTTCCAGCTTCTAAATCTTTGTAATGTTCGAAGAAATGAGAAATCTGATCCAGTGTTACTTTAGGTATGTCTTCATGAGTTTTAATGTCGTCATAAAGCGGTGTTAATTTTGATACAGGAACAGCTAATATTTTTGCATCTTCGCCAGCTTCGTCTGTCATCATTAGTACACCAATAGGGCGACAACGAATTACAGAGCCATTCATTAATGGATTCGGTGTAATTACCAAGACGTCAACTGGGTCGCCATCGTCAGACAATGTATGTGGAACGTAACCGTAGTTACATGGGTAATGCATAGCTGTGCCCATGAAACGGTCAACAAACAAAGAACCAGAGTCTTTATCAACTTCATATTTAATTGGGTCAGCATGAGATGGGATTTCGATTATAACGTTGATATCGTTAGGTAAATCTTTGCCTGAAGGTACTAAATGAAGACTCATGTTTTTTCCTTAAGTTGTTGTTTGTTTGGGTGCGCCGCATCATTATACATAAAGTGTAAATGATATTTAAGGTTTGAGCTTGCATGTTTTTATAAGGGGGAGTAAAAAAGGTACGTTGTATTTTAAATATACTTTTAATAACAAGAACAGGCAAGGGAGAGAAGAATGGAATTAAGTCATTTGTTACCACCCATTATTGGTGGTTTTGGTTTGTATGCGGCTAAATATGTATATGATTTAGTCATGAAGTACCCCGAAGGCGAGGGGAAAGTAGCTAAAATTGCCGAGCAAATTCATTTGGGCGCTATGGTCTTTATGAAACGTGAGTATAAAATGCTGACGATTTTTGGCTCGGTATTATTTGTATTAACATTTATTTTTCTCGGTTGGGCAACGGCAATATGCTTTCTTGTCGGTGCGTTAGCCTCAGGTGCTGCTGGTTACATTGGCATGAATACAGCCACTAAGGCGAATGTTCGAACGACTACAGCAGCGCATACTGAAGGTGCAGAAGCGGCGTTGTCAGTTGCTTTTTTTGGTGGCTCCATTATGGGGTTAGCAGTCGCATCGTTAGGCTTAATGGGGCTTGGTCTAATGTATTTGTTTTTCGGCAGTGACCCAGAGTCTTCTCATGCGATTCATGGTTTTGCGATGGGTGCATCAGTAGTGGCGCTGTTCTCTCGTGTAGGTGGCGGCATCTTTACTAAAAGTGCTGACGTTGGTGCGGATTTGGTGGGAAAACTTGAAGCGGGTATTCCTGAGGATGATCCGCGTAATCCAGGTGTTATTGCCGATAATGTGGGTGACAATGTAGGTGATGTTGCCGGCATGGGGTCAGATATTTTTGAATCTTATTGTGGTTCTATGATCGCGACTACTGCCATCGCTTCTACTATGTCTGCGGTGTTACTTAGCGAACTTGGCGCGCAGTCCAGCTTAATGTTTTTGCCGTTAGCGTTAGCTTCTATTGGTTTACTTTGTTCAATAGGTGGCATTGTCATCGTTAAAAAGAATGCGTCGAAATCGCCTGAAAAGGCATTACGCATGGGCACAATGGGAGCATCTGTTCTATTTATTATTGCTGCCTTGTTGCTTATTTCGATGATGGATATAAATAACTATGTTTGGGTAGCTGTATTAGCCGGCGCCGTTGGCGGAATTATCATTGGCCTAATCACTGAATATTATACGGCAGGTTCTCCGGTTGAGCATATAGCGAAATCGGGTGAAACAGGCGCTGCAACGGTGATGATTTCTGGACTTGCTATTGGTATGCAATCTGTCGCTATTCCTGTGTTTACTATTTGTGGCGTGATTGCGGTTTCTAGCCATTTTGCTGATTTGTACGGCGTTGGTATCGCAGCCGTTGGCATGCTAGCCACTGTTGGCATTACCATGGCTATTGATGCATACGGGCCGGTAGCAGACAATGCTGGCGGTATTGCTGAGATGGGCGGCTTGGGTGAAGAGACACGAAAGATTACCGATTCACTTGATGAGCTAGGCAATACTACGGCTGCCATCGGCAAAGGGTTTGCTATTGGGGCGGCGGCATTAGCTGCGCTGGCCATTATTACGGCGTTTATTGAAACAGTATCAGTACATATCCCCGACTTTTCTTTAGAGTTAAACGACCCTGAAGTATTAATAGGTTTGTTTATTGGGGGTGTTATTCCATTCGTTATCGCGGCACTAACGATGACGGCGGTAGGTGATGCGGCGTTTGAAATGATTAAAGAAATTCGTCGGCAATTTAAAGAAATTGATGGATTGCTGGAAGGTACAGCAGAGCCTGATACGGAACGGTGTGTAGACATTGCAACAACCGCGGCACTGAAGAAAATGATTCTACCGGGTGTCATTGCGGTGAGTGCGCCTCCATTGGTGGGTTTTCTTATTGGTGCTCAGGCATTAGGTGGCATGTTATCAGGTGCATTGCTTTGCTGTGTTCTTATGGCGTTGATGATGGCAAATGCCGGTGGCGCTTGGGATAATGCTAAAAAGTTTGTTGAAAAAGGCAATTTAGGTGGAAAAGGTTCAGACACTCATTCAGCAGTTGTTGTTGGTGACACGGTGGGTGACCCATTTAAAGATACATCTGGCCCATCTATGAACATTCTAATCAATGTAATGGCGATTGTTAGTTTGGTGATTGCACCGTTATTAGGTTAGATGGTGAACGTTATATAAAAAAGGCGGCCAACTGGCCGCCTTTTTTATATGTTTACTTCTTTGTCGGGCCAAATAAAGCCGATTGAGCGCTTTGGTGCTTCTTTTTCAACCTTAACGGCATGGCACAACATTTGAACATTGCCTTGGTGAGAAAACATGACACAGGGGCTGCCAGCCATGGTGCCTTCAATTCGTATGCCGTGAAAACTAACCTGAGATAGCTTTAAAACATCAATTTGAATGCCTCCTTGCAACACAGCAACAATGGCAGGTTGGAGCCCTTCGGATAAAGACTCTCGCCAAGATAAGGCTTCATCAGCGATTGATTTCATGAGTGCCCCTGCACTCCTGAATTCGTTGCTTTCCCTTAAATTAGGGGCGTCATCATCAGATAGTACCAGGGATGTTATTTGGTCCATATCAACATCTACAAGCTCCAGGCTAAGTGATGGAATGGATGTTAATGCTTTATCTTTGCTCATAATTATCTCAGTATGTGATGTTATTCATAAACTTTTCCGCGGTGTTTTAGCCAGCCGCCAGGATGGTTGCCGCGAGGGTCGTGGTGAGTCCAGTGGACAACGCCCCCTTTGGTATTCCATTCATATTCGCCTTTTATCTCAATATTGTCACCTACTTTAATGTTATTTATTCGCGGTGCAAGGCCTATATTATGTGCTACCAGAATGCTTAAGTTAGAAGATATTTTAACGATAAACTTTTGATGCCGGCTGCCTTTGTTATCATCGGCTAGTAGTTTTGACACGATACCACTGGCTATAACTATTTTATCGCTTTGTTGGTTGTTGTAAGCGGATTGTATAGCACTTGATGGTGAGCCTGTTTGGTCAGTAGGCGTGTTTTGATGATCATTCCCAAAATATAAGATAGCAATGGCAATGATGACGTAAAAAATGCGTTTTTGTTTCATTACTTGTATTTGCTCAGGAATTTAAAATAAACAAAAAAAAGCCACACACATCTTAATGATATGCGTGGCTTAATGATGAATTATTACGCTTAGTGAGTAATTTTTCTTGGTAGATCTTTAGCTTGTGCTACCCAATCTTCTACTTGAGATGGCGCTGGAACTTTACGGACCAAACTTTTTTCTTCGTTAACTTCAGCCATTTTTGCTTGTAGGTTGGCAGCATTTCTTTGAGCCAACTCAGGCACAGTATCAACACCAGCACATTCTAGTAAGTCTGCATATTGAGTGCTAACGCCTTTAATGCGAGTTAGGTCGGCACGATTCGCCCATCCTAAAATTAGCTTTTCACTTAAACCTGATTTCTCAGCTATGTCTTTACGGCCTTTTTAGTACAGCAAACGTCTAAAAGGTTTTCGATTGATGTTAGGCCAGCGGCTTTTAGTTTTTCTGCGTATGCTGGTCCAATTCCTTCAATATCTGCTAATGCGGTCATTCTTCTCTCCTAAAGTTATGTCAGTTTGACGAATTATATTTTTACCACACTGAAACCGTATCACAGTACAGCGGGTGTTAAAACAATCTAAACAAATTATTTGTTTTTTAATAAATCTCTAATTTCTGTTAATAATACTTCTTCACTGCTTGGCTTTTCTGGCTCAGCAGGTGCTTCTTCCTCTTTTTTCTTCATTGCATTAATCGCTTTAACAACCATAAATATAGCGAAAGCAATAATGGTGAAATCCACAACGGTTTGAATGAAATTGCCGTATTTGATTACAACAGCGGGTGCATCACCGGCCGCATCTTTTAATACAAGTGCTAAGTCAGCAAAATTCACTCCACCAAGCAGAACGCCAATTGGTGGCATGATAACGTCGGCAACGACAGACGATACTATTTTTCCAAACGCGGCACCAATGACAATACCAACAGCCATGTCAACAGCATTTCCCTTCACTGCAAAATCTTTAAACTCAGACATCATTCCCATTTTTATCTCCTTTCTTTTATATTAGTATTTAAAAAAACTTTTTTGCTAGGCCAGATAAACCTTCTAGCCCGCCTACTTGGTCAAGTAATGAACCGCCTGAGCTACTTTTGTCAATCACCTGAGGGATGATGTCAGAAAGTGCTGAAGTGGCTTGGCTTTCATCTATTCCTAATTGTGAAGCGAAAGCTGACACCTTGTCTTGGCCGAGAACATTTGAAAGCTGTTGTGTATCTAAACTTGCATTTTGACCATCACCCAGCCAAGAACCGAGCATGTCTTGCATGCCGCCTTGGCCAGCGAATTGCGAGACTAAGCCGGCAATGTCAAGTTGGCCTGAAGAGCCGCCAAGCAAGTCGGATAAAGGGCCAGCTAACGATTCTGCTTGGGCTGATCCACCTAATTGTTTAGACAATAGCTGTGTAGCTATTTGCATAAGATCCATAATTTAATTTCCTTATTTGTGAATGGTTAACTTTAATGCTTACTAACTGAATAAATGCTGAACAACAGTTTATAAGGTTATCTAGTGTATAACCTAAGGAAAACGATAGTCAATGTTATTAACGATATTGGAATCATCAATAGAACGTAGATATAAGATCGTGCAAGGGCTAAAATGTCGAATACAATTTTAGGTGAAACATGTTGAATTATCCCCAAATAGACCCCGTTGCGTTATCACTCGGTTCTCTAAATATACATTGGTATGGTTTGATGTACTTAGTCGGCTTTTTAGGTGCGTGGCTTTTAGGGCGCTACAGAGCAAAAAGAAACGGTTGGTCAAACGATCAAATTGATGATCTTATTTTTTATGCAGCGATGGGTGTGGTGCTAGGTGGTCGTATTGGTTACGTGTTGTTTTATAACTTCCCTGTGTTTATTGATAACCCGATTATCTTAATTAAAATTTGGCAGGGTGGCATGTCATTTCATGGCGGTTTGCTAGGCGTACTTATTGCGATGTACCTGTTTGGAAAAAAGTATAAACATAGTTTTTTTGAAGTGACTGACTTTATAGCACCATTGGTGCCAATTGGGCTTGGCGCAGGTCGTGTAGGTAACTTTATTAATGGTGAGTTGTGGGGCAAGCCTACAGACTCAGTGTTTGGCATGTTGGTACCGGATTTGGGTGAATTACCGCGACATCCTAGTCAATTATATGAAGCGGCATCGGAAGGGGTGTTATTGTTTTTGATACTCTGGTTTTACTCCAGTAAACCCAAAGCAACGATGGCGGTATCTGGTTTGTTTTTGATTGGCTACGGAGTCTTTAGGTTTTCGGTCGAGTTTGTACGCTTGCCGGATGCGCACTTAGGTTATTTAGCTTTTGGATGGTTAACGATGGGGCAAGTTCTAACGGTCCCGATGTTGTTGTTGGGTGTGTTTTTAATGTTTAAAGCGAAGCAAATAGGGAAAAAAGCATGAAGCAATATTTAGAATTAATGCAAGATATTCTTGATAACGGTACCAATAAAGAGGATAGAACGGGGACAGGAACAAGATCCGTTTTTGGGCGACAAATGCGTTTTGACTTGAATGAAGGTTTTCCTTTAGTGACAACGAAGAAGCTTCACCTCCGCTCGATTATTCATGAATTGCTATGGTTTTTGAATGGCGATACAAACATAGCATACTTAAAAGAGAATGGCGTTAGTATTTGGGACGAATGGGCGAATGAACAAGGTGATTTAGGCCCTGTTTACGGGCACCAATGGCGCTCATGGCCAACGCCTTCTGGTGAAAGTATTGATCAAATAAGTGATGTATTAACGCAAATTAAAAACACGCCAGATTCAAGACGGTTGATTGTTAGTGCATGGAATGTTGGGCAAATCCCTGATATGGCCTTGCCGCCTTGCCATTTGTTATTTCAATTTTATGTCGCTGATGGGCGGTTGTCATGTCAGTTATATCAGCGTTCAGCTGACTTCTTCTTAGGCGTGCCTTTTAATATTGCAAGTTACGCATTATTAACACATATGGTTGCAGAGCAAGCCGGTTTGGGTGTGGGCGATTTTGTGTGGACCGGTGGTGATGTGCATTTGTATAACAACCATTTTGAACAAGCAGCTCTTCAGTTGTCTAGAGACACGCTGACCTTACCTAAGTTATCTATTACGAATAAGCCAAGTTCACTTTTTGATTATCGTTATGAAGATTTTGAAATTGTGGGGTATGAGTCTCACGCAGGTATCAAAGCACCTGTTGCTATTTAGGGCTGTCTAATGATTTCAATGATTGTTGCGATGGGCGAGAACAATGCCATCGGTAAAGATAATGAGCTGCTTTGGCATTTACCTGATGATTTCAAACATTTTAAATCCGTGACGATGGGGAAGCCCATCGTGATGGGGCGAAAAACCTTTGAATCGATAGGGCGACCGTTACCGGGCAGAGAGAATATTGTTGTTACGCGCGATAAATTGTTTTTAGTGGAAGGTGTCACTATTGTTAATGATATTGATGCAGCTTTGTTAGCTTGTAATAAGTTCGATGAGGTGATGGTGATTGGTGGTGCAAGTTTTTACGAACAAATGCTACCACTTGCAGATAAGCTTTACGTTACGTTGGTTCATGAAAGCTTTGAAGCAGATGCTTTTTTTCCTGAGATTAGTATGGATGAGTGGCATATATCAGAACAACGTGAGCACGCGTCAGATGAAAAACACGCGTATGGTTTTTCTTTTATTACTTATGAGCGGGTCAAAAAGGGTTGGCTGAACGTTCGCAATCGATTGAGATAAGGCGTTCAGTGCCGTCCAGTGCAAGTGCGCTGAGAGAGCCACCCCATAAACAACCAGTGTCTAAACAAGTGGCATTGTGTTGTTGCTGAAAGCCCAGCGTGGACCAGTGCCCAAACACGATTTTTTGTTCCGATGTTTGGCGGTTTGGTGCGTCATACCAAGGTATTAAGCCAGAGGCTTGTGTGCCAAGCTCACCCTTCTCTTTTAAATTGAGTCGGCCGTGTTCATCACAATATCGCATTCGTGTGAAGCAGTTGATGATGAACCGTAGGCGATCATTGCCTGTTAAGTCCTCTTGCCACATGTCCGGTTGGTTACCGTACATTGCAGCAAAAAATTCTTCAGCTTGGTTGCTTTGAATATGTTGGGTCAATTCTTTTGCATGTTCTCGGGTATCTTCTATGGACCACTGTGGCGGTAGGCCAGCATGAATCATGCAATAACCTAGTACAGTGTCTTCATAAAAGAAGGGTAATGCCCGAACCCACTGAATTAACTCTTCAGCGTCGTCTGCATCTAAAATATCTGAGAAAGTGTCTGAACGGTGCGACTTCTTTTGCCCAAATGCTGTCGCTAAAAAATGACATTCATGATTACCTAAAACGCTTCGTGCGCTATCGCCTAGCAATTTGATAAAACGTAACGTTTCTAGTGATTTAGGACCTCGGTTGATAAGGTCGCCGGCAAACCAGAGTTGATCTTGGCTGGGGTCGAATTGTATTTTATCTAATAGCCTTTGTAGCGGATCATAACAACCTTGAATATCACCGATGGCATAGCAGGTCATTGGTGATTGTACTAGTGGAGCGTTCTCGGAATGGATAAAGAAAACGTGGGTATGTTAGCTTTAAACTTATTACCGTCTGCATCCAACATGTCGTAACTGCCTTGCATTGCACCGACAGATGTTTCAAGCACAGCGCCACTTGTGTACTCAAATGACTCACCTGGTTGAATATGTGGTTGTTCGCCGACAACGCCTTCGCCATGTACTTCCTGAACTTTGCCGTTTGAGTCGGTAATAACCCAGTGGCGACTGACAAGTTGGGCTTCAATATCCCCAGTGTTTTTTATCGTAATGGAATAGGCAAAAACATAACGTGCGGCTTCTGGCTCTGAAGAAGATGCAATATACGTTGTATCGACGTTCACTTTGATATGTTGGTTTTTTGTATCACTCATACGGTTTTCTATAAAGAACTTGTTACGATTTATGTTATCTGAAGTAAGATGTTATTAACCGCTATTATCTAGGAAAACGTGATTTGAGAGTACATATTTTAGGCATTTGTGGCACATTTATGGGTGGCTTGGCTGTGATGGCACAAAAGCTTGGACATACTGTGACAGGGTCAGATGCGGGTGTTTACCCGCCTATGAGCACACAGCTAGAAGCTGAAGGTATCGAACTGATGCAAGGTTATAGTGCGGATAACCTCGCTGTTAGACCAGACATTGTGGTGATTGGTAATGCGCTGTCCAGAGGAAATGAGGAAGTTGAGGCTGTATTGGCTTTAGGTTTGCCTTATACGTCGGGTGCGCAATGGTTAGCTGAACATGTATTGCAAAACAAATGGGTACTGGCAGTGGCCGGTACGCACGGTAAAACAACCACCAGCTCAATGCTTGCATGGATATTGGAAGAGGCGGGGAAAGCGCCGGGTTTTTTAATAGGTGGGGTGCCGCTCAACTTTGGTATTTCGGCGCGTTTGGGATCATCTGATTATTTCGTAATAGAAGCAGACGAGTACGACACGGCATTTTTTGATAAGCGTTCAAAGTTTGTTCATTATCGCCCTAAAACCTGTGTGCTTAATAATCTTGAGTTTGACCACGCGGACATTTTTGATGACCTTGATGCCATTAAACGCCAATTTCACCACCTGATTAGAACAGTGCCTAGTAATGGCTTGTTGATCAGCCCAACTGATGATGACAATTTAAATGAAGTGCTGTCTCAAGGGTGTTGGTCACCGGTTGAAAAAGTCAGCGTTCAACCAGCACAAGAGGCACCATGGCGTGTTGATAATGTTGAAACAGGAGAGGGCGCGTTTGATGTCTATCACGGCAATCAATGTGCAGGCAGAGTTAAATGGGCATTAAGTGGTAAGCATAATGTGTCTAATGCACTAGGTGCGATCGCTGCTGCACACCATGTGGGGGTTTCACCATCACAAGCTATTGCGTCTTTGGCAACGTTTCAAAATGTAAAACGCAGGATGGAGGTGCGTGCTGTCATTAACGATATTACGCTGTACGATGATTTTGCGCATCACCCAACGGCTATTGCCAGTACGCTGGCTGGCTTGCGAGGAAAAGTCGGGAGCCAGCGTATTATTGCAGTGTTAGAGCCCCGTTCAAACACGATGAAAATAGGTGTGCATAAAGCTAGTCTACTACCTTCTTTAGCAGATGCAGATATGGCGATGATTTACCTCCCTGATGAGCTAGAATGGGATATGAACCTCGACGCATATTCGAACATTCAAACCTTTAATTCGATTAACCAGTTAGTCACGGCGATTACATCAAAAGCTGAAGCGGGTAATCATGTGCTGTTTATGAGTAATGGCGGTTTTTCAGGCATTCATCAAAAAGTTGAGGACGTGTTAAAGGAATAACCTAAGTGAGAACGCCAATAAACAATGTGCCTATCTTTCCGCTGTCTACAGTGTTATATCCCGAAGGCGTATTGTCATTAAGAGTTTTCGAGCCGCGTTATTTAGACATGGTCAGCGCCTGTTTAAAAGAAGACAGGCCTTTTGGGGTGTGTTTGATTGCTGAAGGTGCCGAGGTGGGCCCTGTAGCGAAATGCTTCCAAGTAGGAACGTTAGCAAAAATAATTAATTGGAATCAATCAACGGACGGTATTTTGGAAGTTGAGACAGTGGGTTGCCAACGCTTTAGGTTATTAAAAAGTGAGGTTACAAAACAAAATTTAATAGTAGGGGATATACAGCTATTAAACGATTCGCCACCGGTTACTTTGCCTAATGAATTCGCAAGCTTAGTCATTACCTTGAAAAATGTTATTAACCATTCGTCCAGCTCCGTTACAACTAATGAAGAAAGCTTTAACGACCCTAATTGGGTGAGTTATCGGCTAATTGAAATGTTGTCGATGGAGGCTGTCATGCGCCAACGATTATTAGAAATTGACGACGCTATTGAACGACTACACATTATCTTAGGATTGTATTCAAATATTAAGACCTGAAATGTACGATAAATAGGGATTTGTACTATAGTTTGTATTGTATAAATATTAAGGTTGGTATTGTTTTGTATAGATCTCTTAAGCACGGCTTTGAGCTGGCTATTTTAATGGTTTTGTCGTTGTTTCTTTATGCGAGCTCAGCACATGCCGCCGCAGGTCATCAAAATATTTTATTGACGCTGGATGAGGTTAAAGCATTGGTGGACTTTGGCGAGGTAACACTGGTTGATGCGCGCCCTTATATTGCTTATAAAAAAAATCATATTAAGGGTGCTGTGTCTGTACCGACCGATGAAACATTTGCGAAATCAGGTCGATCTGATTTGGTTGCTAGCGTCACACAAATGCGTGGCTTAATGAGTAAAGCGGGTCTCGATGAGAGCTCCAAAGTAATTATTTATGGTGATACGAACTTATTAAATATTTCCAGACTGTTTTGGGTGTTTGAAACGTTTGGCCTTTCAGATGTGGCGATAATGAATGATTCTCTTACAAATTGGGGAAAACACAGTTACCCTACAGAGTCAGGCGAACAAAGCATTAGATCTTCGGTAATATACCCAACCTTAAGGGAAGGTAGGTTAGCGACGATGTTGATGGTGTATACAGCGATGAAGAACGAAGAAGAATCGCTGATCGACGCAAGAGCAGCTGTTGAATATAAAGGTGAGCAATCAGCCACTGGGGTGTACGGGCATATACCCACGTCTATTAATATTCCATGGCAAAGCAACTTCACAGCAAATTTTTCTAAATTCCGGCCAATTGATGAATTAAAAGATATTTATAAAGGCGTCGAGCAGAAAAAGATGAATACGGTTTATTGTAATAAGGGTAAAGAATCAGCTTCTAACTATGTTGCGCTACGGTTGTTAGGGAAGCCTGTTCGAGCTTACGATGGATCGTGGCACGAATGGAGTCTTCAAGAAGGGTTACCTATTGAAAAAGGACATTAACGTTCCTATGTATAAATTTTCTGGTCTGTCTTTTTCGTCTATCCGTTATCAGTTTATTGTGTTGATGATGGTGATGGCGTCAATTTTGATTATTGGATATTCAATATTTACCTATAACAATGCAAAATCAGAGTACGAGAAAGAGGCTAGAAATGAGTTGGTAGTTATTAGCCGAGCTCTTAATAATGATTATGCTGAATTAATCATAATGGGCTTGCCTAGTACGAGTATTGAAGTGCGACATAAGTGGGAATCCTTTCCTGTGATTATGCACGTAGATTTAGAGGATTTAAAAGAAAATCCAGTTCTACATTACACCAGAGATGGTCTGAGTCATAAGCCTATTGTGATTGACGACAGCAAAAACTTTGTCATTACAGGTGACACAACTCGCTTTCACCATAAAGTTGTTCATCAAGGTAAGCAAGTTGGTGTTGCTCGGTATGTAGTTTCTAACGTTCGCTATCAGGGGCTTATAGACAAATTATTTCAACGATTGTTGATTTCGATTCTGTTTGCTTTAGTGTTGTCTGTTCTATTGTCACTGTCGTTACAGGAATTTTTTGTTTTTCCATTACAACGTTTAATGCAAAGAATTAATGTCATCGTTGATAAGCAAGACTATTCTGCGATTATTGATATTGACCCTAAAGATAACAGTGAATTTGCTTTACTTGCTAAAGAGTTTAATTCGCTGCTTAAACGGGTTGATACGACACTGCAAAAAGTTAAAGATTCAAAAGCATACGCCCAAGAACTCGCATTTTACGATGAGTTGACTAAGCTACCGAATAGGCGGCTGCTTAATGAGCGCATGGAATACATATTAGATATTGCGAAGCGAGAAGAGCTCCATGGTGCTTTGTTGTTTATAGACTTGGATCACTTTAAAACATTAAATGACTCACGCGGCCATGCGGCTGGTGATGCGTTGTTAAAACAGGTATCTACGCGCCTTAAAAAAGTATTTCGTGCTGAAGATACTATAGCAAGGCTAGGTGGTGATGAATTTGTAATTTTATCTGGCCATTTAGAACCTTCTGAGGAGGCTGTGGTCAATCAAATTCATTCTTTAATGTTGAAGCTTAAGAGCGTATTGAGCGAAGCCTTCCAGGTGGAAGATGAAAGCTATCACTTAACAGCGAGTGTGGGTATTACAACCTTCCCCGGTATGGCCAGGGGTGCAGCTGAACTTATGAAACAGGCCGATGGAGCAATGTATCAAGCTAAAGAAGCAGGGCGAGATGGCTATCGGTTTTATGAAGAAGTTATGCAAGAAGTGGCCGATGCTCGTTTACAAATGGAGAATGATTTACGTCACGCCATAGAAAAAAATCAGTTCGAATTGTACTACCAACCACAGGTGGATGAATATGGTCGAATATTAGGTGCAGAGGCCTTATTACGTTGGATAAAAAGTGATGGTGAATTTGTATCTCCCGCTGAGTTTATACCCGTTGCAGAACAAACAAGGCTGATTTTACCCATTGGGGGCTGGGTTATGGGTGAAAGTTTCAAGCAGTTAGCAGCGTGGCAAGGGCTGGGAATTGATGACAGTTTTAGATTGTCTGTAAATATTAGCCCTTACCAATTCCATCAAGATGATTTTGTAGAAAAAACGCAAGCATTGCTTAAGGAAACAGGTGCATCGGCAGCGCTCGTCACTTTGGAAGTAACGGAAGGTATTACTATTAAAGATCTGGAATCAACGATTGATAAAATGAAAGAATTAACAAAAATCGGGTTCAAAATATCTATGGATGATTTTGGGACTGGGTATTCATCTTTAACGTATTTGAAGCAGTTACCTCTCAGTGAGTTGAAGGTGGATCAGTCTTTTGTAAGGGATTTGCATATTGATAGGTCTGATGCAGAAATTGCAGCAACAATCATTGCGATGGCTAAAAACTTAAACCTTGAGGTGGTCGCTGAAGGGGTTGAAGAGGAAAGTCAATTGCGCTTTTTGAGTAGAAATGGGTGTGAGGTTTTTCAAGGGTATTACTTTCATAAACCGATGCCGGTTAAAGACATCGACGAATTATTGTTCGGTAATGTTGTTGTTTTATAAAAACAATCATTAACCCTTAAAAGAATGGATAAAGGGCCGTGTTTTTTTGACAGTCAGTTACCTAATTATTTACAAAAAAATAATATAAAAAAACCCGCCGAAGCGGGTTTTTTAACGAACATTTGGTATCTATTTTACGGATACACCTAACGCTTTTACTGTTTCAACGTTAAGGTATTTATCAACAGGTAGTTTATTAGCGCTTTGGAATGCATTAATTGCAGATATTGTGCTTGCTCCAATGACGCCATCAATTGAACCCGGGTTAAAACCTTTTGCTTTTAACGCAGATTGAATTTGCGAAATACGACCTTGAGTCATATTGGTTTCACATAGAATTGAACGCCATTGCATAAACCCATCACTAACTAACTCTTGGTGAGTAACTGTTTTGTACGTTGCTGGGATAGCAATGCGTTTTTCAGCTGCTGCAGAAGCTAGTTTACGTACTTTAACTGTTTTAAATTGCGCAGGAATGGCAACTTCACGTGTTGTTGCAGGTATTTTAACAACTTTTCTCGTAACAGTTTTAAACGTAGCAGGTGTTTTTGTTAAACACACTTTTTGGCCTGTTCGCGTTGCCGTAGGATGATCAGTGTTATGAATCTCATGCCATACAATAGATGCTGGTTGAACTTGTTTTGTTCTAGTAAGCGTACTATATTTAGCTGGGATTGCATTGCGAGACTCAGATGCAGCCGACACAACTTCTTGCGCGGTAATAGTTTTGTACTGAGCAGGAATTTCTATGGTCTTAGTAGTGGCTGGTGTTGCTAAGACGCTTCTAGTAACCGTTTTATATTGTGCAGGGACTTCAACTAAACACATAATTTCACCCGTGGCTGAATCAATACGTTGAATTGGGCCTGTACCTTTTTTCCATATGGTGTGCGCAGGTTTAACCAATACTTGTTCTGATTCGGTTTTATACGTAGCAGGCACTTGTACTATTTTGCTTGATGCTTCGCTAACAAGAACAGTCTTTTCAACAGTACGGTATGTAGCTGGTATTGTGTTAACTGATTCTGATGCTTCAGCAACTAATACTTGCTCTGATACGTTTTCGAAACGAGCTGGTGTTGTGTGTTCATGGAAACACATGCCAGGTGTTGCAGAATCGATATCAGCGCCATATTTCTTTGCTAATGCTAGCAGTTCACTCGTAGCAGGTGCTGCACTTCTGTTTAGATCTAATCGCCAAACAAGTTGTTCGGCACTCATTTGAATATTTTCAGATTCTGAACCGTAGACTGCCGGTACTGGAATGAATTTGCTTGAAGCAGCGCTTACTTCGATTGTTTCAGTGCCCCATTCATATGTTGCTGGTGTTACTTCAACGCGTTCTGATGCTTCAGTTGCTAGCATTTGCTCGCTGACGGTTTTAAATTTCTCTGGCACCCAAACACGCGCGTAACATTCGCCGCTTTTAGCATTAGGTGGTAATAAGTCACCCTGAGTCGATGAGCCTTGTGTTGACGTTTGGCGAGAAGCAGCTAGATCTAATTCTCTTTTTGAAATAGCTGACTCACGCGTGTCTAATGCTGCTGCGCGCCCCTTAAGTTCAGATTCGTAAGCACTTGCGCTACCTTGCTCTGTGCTTGCGCAACCCACTGTCATTACAATGGCACTGACCACTGCAACGTTCATGGTTACTTTACGTATATTCATTTTATATCCTTTTGTTGTTTTTAGGTTTATGCCAAAAGACATAGACGTAGTTTAATAACAACAACCTGAATAGTGAGTGAACAGCTTAGGAACGTTTGTTTCTGATTGCGTAAAAACCCCATATACACAGAGCTACGATTAATAGGAGAGGCCATTTGTTTAGTATGTTGGGGGGTATCAATTCTGTTGATTTTTCAAAAAAGAAGCCAGGCAGTAAGTAAGCAGGCGCCCATAATAATGATGCAATAATATTAATGGGGATATATTTCTTTAGTGACATGTCTAAAATACCAGCGACTAATGGAATGACGGCCCGGATAGGGCCAACAAACCGCCCAATTAGAATACTAAATATGCCGTACTTTTCAAAAAAACGGTGTCCTTTTTCTAATACAGTCGGGTTATTCTTAAACCAGTTAAGATTATAGATTCGTTGATCGTAGTGTTTGCCTAATGCAAAACTTAAACCGTCTCCTATAGAGGCACCAGCTGCTGCCCACAAGACCGTGCTAACTAAATCTAGCGTACCATTGCTAATGAGTGCGCCAACTGCAAACATAATGGCAACCCCAGGAACAATAACGCCGACAATAGCTAACGATTCAAGCATGGCTATTAAAAACACTATCAGGCCTGCCCATGTAGGGTTCTGGTTGATGAGTTCAGTAAGGGTATTTAGAAAGTCAGCAAACATGCTGGAATACGTTAATCGGTTTGGTTGCGCATAAAGTCAGCGGTATTAAAAAAGGCCTGCATCAGCTCATCATGCATGGGCTTTACAATATCCATTTTAGATAAGGCAACGTCCATGCAATGTAGCCATTGGTCACGTTCTTTTGTGCCGACTTTAAAAGGGAGGTGGCGAGCACGTAAGCGTGGGTGACCAAATTTTTCAATGTATAAAGAAGGGCCGCCTAACCAACCGCTAAGAAACATGAATAACTTATTTTCTGCGTCACTTAAATCGGGGGCGTGCATATCCCTTATTACTTTAACGTCGGCGATAGAGTTCATTGCCTCATAGAAGTTTTTTGTTAGCTGGCGGACACCTGCTTCGCCGCCCAGTTTTTCGTACTGAGTTAGTTTATAGATTTGTCCGGGTTTAACAGTGTTAATCATTTGATGTTGGCGAAAGCAACGGATGCAGCATCTAAGGTGGCGCTAATGTCTTGTTCGGTATGTGCTGCCGAAACAAAACCGGCTTCAAACGCCGAGGGTGCTAGATAAACGCTTTGTTTTAACATCTCGTGAAAAAATTGTTTAAATCGTTCTTGATCACATTGCATTACTTGTTCAAAACGGCTGATATTTTTTTCTTCAGAGAAAAACAGACCGAACATGCCACCTACTTGATTGGTCGTAAAGGCAATGTTGGCTTTATCAGCGCGTTGTTTTAAACCATTGAGTAACTTACTAGTACGTTCTGATAAATTTTCATAAAACCCTGGCTGGCTAACAAGCTCAAGGGTGGTTAGCCCAGCCGTCATAGCCAGTGGGTTGCCAGATAAGGTGCCGGCTTGATAGACAGCACCTTCTGGTGCTAAGTGCGCCATAATGTCGTTACGTCCACCAAAAGCACCGACAGGCATGCCGCCGCCAATGACTTTACCTAGTGTGGTTAAGTCGGGTTTTACGCCATACAGTTCTTGTGCGCCGCCTAGGGACACGCGAAAGCCACTCATGACTTCGTCAAAAATTAAAACAATGCCGTATTGATCACATAAAGTTCTTAAGCATTCTAGAAACCCAATTTCTGGGGGAATGCAGTTCATGTTGCCGGCTACTGGTTCAACGATAATGCAGGCGATGGTGTCACCCTTTGATTTTAATGCCTCAATGATGGCTTCTGCATCATTAAAAGGAAGAGTCAATGTGTGATCGGCTAGCGCAGCAGGCACACCGGGTGAGCTAGGTACGCCAAATGTTAAAGCGCCAGAGCCAGCTTTAACCAGTAGAGAGTCAGAATGTCCGTGATAGCAGCCTTCAAATTTAATAATGTTGTCACGGCCAGTGAAACCACGTGCTAAGCGAATGGCGCTCATGGTTGCTTCGGTACCCGAGCTAACCATGCGTACTTTTTCAATAGACGGCACAAGTGCGCAGACTTTCTCCGCCATCATGGTTTCAATAATAGTGGGTGCGCCAAAACTCAGGCCTTTTTCAGCCGCTAACTTAACGGCGTTGATGACATCAGGGTGGCTATGCCCTAATACCATTGGGCCCCATGAACCGACATAGTCGATATATTGTGTACCGTTCGTATCGGTAATGTAAGCACCGTTAGCGCGGTCAATAAAAACAGGGTCACCACCAACGCCTTTAAAAGCCCGGACAGGCGAATTAACGCCACCAGGAATACGTTGTTGTGCTTGGTCAAAAAGAGAAGGGTTACTCATATTGGTATTGGCTAATGGATTAGCTGTGTATTATATCGTTGAGTTCAGCGAAAATGTTTTTGATTTTTGCTGGTATTACACTTTTACCCTGTTGGTAGCTAGCTCTGTTAATGGAAATGTTTTACTTTCAATGACGTGAGTTTATAACGCTAAAAAAACAAGTGATATAGCTCATACGGTTCTTATGTTGTAGTACGAATGAACAGTCGTACTACGCTTGATGTGCTTAAGGTGAATTCTTTCTTCTTTCGCTAATACGTCTGTCTTCATCAGAGTCATTAGTATCCTCATGTTCCAGAATATCGTTATTTTCCAGCCATAAAGCATTGATAATACCGAAAGAACAGGCCAATAGCGCGCCTAGTATCCAAGTGAAATACCACATAAGCGAGTCTCCTAATAAAGTGAGTGATCGTTTTCGCGAATAAAACGAGTGGTTAATTTACCCCATAGTTTTCTATAACACCATGCTGTGTAAATAAAAATAATAGGTATAAAAAAAGCAGCTGCTATAGACATGACTTGTAAAGCATAACTGCTAGAGCTACCGTTAAAGATGGTCAGGCTATCTTGCAAGGCGATTGATGATGGAACGATAAACGGAAACAACGATCCGGCAGCCGTTACTATTGCGCCAATGATGGCGATACAGCTAGATAAAAATGTTAATAGTGGAAAGTTGTTTGAAAATAGATAAGCAGTAGCTAACCCAAAAATTCCAACTATAGGTGCGATGATCAAATTTGGATAAAGTTGGTAGTTGTTAAGCCAACCGGCTTTTGTTGTTTCAACCAACGCAGTTGTATTGATAGTGTTGCCATCCATAATCTGCCAAAGCAGGAGCCCCATAAGAATAAAGCTTATTAATGAAGCCAAGCTGGATGCCTTGATGAATTTGGCAAGGCGCGTATTTAAAGCCTCATCTGTACGCATTTTTGAGTAGCTTGCGCCATGTAAAATTAACAAACTAGTACAGAAAATGCCTGAAAGGATAGCGAACGGATTGAAAAGGCTTATAAATGTAGTGCTAACCATGGCACGATGAAGCTCATCCATTGAAAAAGGTAAGCCAATAAACAGGTTACCAATGATGACCCCTAAGAAAAATGTAGGGAAAATGCTTCCAACAAAAATACCCCAATCCCAAAATTCACGCCAGCGTGGGTCATCAATTTTGCCACGATAGTCAAACCCTAATGGTCTAAAAAATAAACAAAAAAGAGCCAACATTAAAGGAAAGTAAAACAGGGAAAAGGAGGTGCCATATATGACTGGCCAAGCTGCAAAAATTGCGCCTATGGCAAGTACCAACCATACTTGATTGCCATCCCAGTGTGGTGCAAGCACGTTGATTAAAATACGACGTTCGGTATCAGTTTTAGCAGCGAAGGGAAGAATGATGCCAATACCTGTATCGAAGCCGCTTGTGAGCATAAATGCGGTGAATAGAACGCAAATGAGTACCCACCAAATAATTTGTAATGTTTCTAGTTCAAGCATTTATTTCTCCGCTTTTTCTAGTTTTTCAAAATGGTACCGGCCAGTGTGTAACGAGCTGGGCCCAAGTCGGGTGTACTTAAGCATTAAAAACATTTCGACAACAAACAGTAAGGTATAAAACAGAATAAGCCCGGTTAAACTGAAATATAAGTCATTAGCAGTGAGCGTAGAAGTACTTAAGTTGGTGGGTAAAATACCACCTATACTCCAAGGTTGACGACCGTATTCAGCAACAATCCAGCCAGCTTCAGAGGCAACCCAAGGCAGCGGCAGAGAATACAATGCCAACTTGAGTATCAAAGGGCGTTCAGAAATATGTTTTTTGGTGTTTGAATAGATAAATGAAAGCCCAAAAACCAGTAACATCCACATCCCTGATGCAACCATTACACGGAATGTCCAGAATAGAACAGGGACATTAGGTACCGTATCTAACGCTGCTAGTTGTATTTGTTCTTCAGTTGCATCAACAACATTGTCGGTATATTTTTTAAGCAATAATCCATAGCCTAGATGTTCTTTGATTTGTTCAAAGGAGGCTTCATCAACGTCGCTTGCTGTGCCACTCTTAAGTGCCATTAATAGGCGGTAAGCATGTATGCCTTCACGAATTCTCGCTTTGTTTTCGGCAACCAGGTCTTTAATGCCTTTAACTTCTTCATCAAATGAACGGGTGGCTATAATGCCTAATAAATAGGGAATCTTGACAGCGTTATGTGTTTCTTGTGCTTCACGATCAGGGAAGCCGAATACGGTGAAGGCTGCTGGTGCTTCTTCGGTTTCCCACTCAGCTTCGACGGCTGCTAGTTTCATTTTTTGGACTTGGCCGGCTTCGTAACCACTTTCGTCACCCAAAACGATGACAGACCCTATAGCGGCTAAACCAAATGCGGCAGCAATAGCAAAGGACCGATGTGCAAATGCTAGATCGCGTTTTTTCAACATGTACCAAGCAGAAATGCTTAATACAAACATAGAGCCTGTTACATAACCTGCAGAAACGGTATGGATAAATTTAACTTGAGCAACGGGGTTTAGAATGAGTTCTGCGATGCTGGTAAGTTCCATTCGCATTGTCTCATGGTTGAATTCGGCGCCAACGGGGTGCTGCATCCATGCATTCGCAATAAGAATCCACAGTGCTGATAAATTAGAACCAATAGCAACCATCCATGTGGCAGATAGATGTTGTAATTTACTGAGTCGATTCCAACCAAAAAAGAACAAGCCCACAAATGTCGACTCTAAGAAGAAAGCCATCATGCCTTCAATGGCTAGTGGCACACCGAATACGTCGCCCACATAGTGAGAATAATAGGCCCAGTTAGTACCAAATTGAAATTCCAAGGTGATACCAGTTGTAATGCCCATGGCAAAGTTAATGGCAAACAGCTTGCCCCAGAACTTCACCATGTCTTTGTAAATTTGCTTACCGGTCATCACGTAAACAGATTCCATGATGGCTAAGAGGAAAGACAGCCCCATCGTAAGCGGAACAAAAATAAAGTGGAATAGCGCCGTGATGGCGAATTGCATTCTCGATAGTTGGATGACGTCATCAGGTGACATTAGGGTGTTTCCTTTTTAACAGGTGAAATGCTCTCCCCAAAAAGAGTTTTGGTGAAAGATTGTTGTACGTCTTGTTGCGGGTTTGAGAACCACAAAAGCTTAATAACGATAATTAAAGCAAGCTTAATAACCAAAATAGCAATAATTTCTTTACTGAATGTGCTTTTAAAGAACTTTCGCATCATATATATTCCAATAAATTATATAGCTATTCTATTTCAGAATATAGATATAAATCAAGTTGGTCTTGATTCGTTATTACTTTAGAGTATTTATGCGCTAAATATAAGCGTTAATCGATTTTGTGTACTTAAGCAGGCTCAGCAAGAATAACAATACCGCGTTGAATGAAGTCATCCACAATGCTTAGTCCGCCTTGTATAACTACATCGGGATTCGGATGTTTTAATTGATTTGCAAGTTGGGTTAATAATGTTTCTGTTGTCAATTCAATATTATCAGTTAGTGAAGCTAGTAAGGTGTGAGTCATAGGAGTTGTTTCCAAAAAACCAGCCTGATTGTCTGTTGTTCGATAAACAACAAGGTAAGTAGGTTCGTTAGGCGCTTCACTAGGCAAATAGTCAGGTGATATTTTATGAACAGGGTACGTATAGGCCACTGCCATAGCTGTATTGGATACTGTCAGTATTTTATTTAGTGGGTCTTTAATCGTTTTATGTTGGACCTCGCTTTCTTCTGCAATGGAGATAAATAACTCGGTCCATTCATAGTGCGCGAGTTCTACTAAGAAAGGTAAGTCATTTTCAGATTCTTTGCTCTCACGTCGTTCGCTTTGTAAAAACTGAATAAACTCTTGGGAGATTTCTGAAAAATAAGGAGTGTGGCTTTGGTGGCGAGAGAAAAAATCTCGGCACAATGCCGTCCATTTGGCCTCTGGTAATATTTGTTTAAGGACCGGAAAACCGTCGCTAAGCATGCCTGAAATGTTGGCAAAAAGAAGGTCGCGGTACATGTCCATCCGGCGCTCTTCAATGTCCGTCGGTTTAGGCGAATTATCAGGGTCGCGAATATACTGGGTAAATTGGCGCTGCGTCTTAATGAAAGACGGGGTGTTATCCTGTTGCACGTTTTTGTTCTTGTTGGGACACATAATTAGATTGAGCTTGATGAATAAGATCAACTTCTTCAAGTAAGTCAGCAAGCGGGGGGATGTTTAAATCACGTTCTAGCAGTGTAGGGAAAACTCCGAATTGTTCGTAAGCGGTGTCTAATAATTTCCACACGGGGTCAATTACTTTTGTGCCATGAGAATCAATAATAATATCTTCAGATTCATGGTAGTGGCCGGCTATGTGTGCATAGCTAATACGGTCACCAGGTAGTGCTTTAAGAAATTTTTCGGCACTGTATGAATGGTTAACACTATTGACATAAATATTGTTGATATCAAGTAATAATTTACAGTCTGCCTTTTTAATCACAGCATTGATGAAATCAATTTCTTCCATTTCTTTGCCGGGTGCTGCGTAATACGATGCGTTTTCTATGGCGATTTGTTCGCCTAAAATATCTTGAACTTGAATAATTCTATTAGCCACATAATCAACCGCTTCTTCAGTGAAGGGGATAGGCATTAAGTCATACATATGACCACCGTCACTACAGTAAGTAAGGTGTTCAGTATAAATTTTGATTTGGTGCTGTTTTAAAAAGTTGCGGATATCGCGAACAAATTCAACGTCTATTGGATCTGGACTACCAAGACTAAGTGATAGACCGTGGGTGACAAATGGAAACTGCTCAGTTAGAGCCCGAAGTTGTTTGCCAAATTTCCCACCAATACGAATCCAATTTTCAGGAACGATTTCATAAAAATCGACATTGCTAGGCGGGTTCTCAGAGAGCGAGCCCGTGAAGGCTCGCCTTAATCCGAGACCTGCTCCATTAACTGGATAGGTACTATTCATATTGTTATATGAACTTATTTTTTACCGCTACATTTGCCTTCAGCACACTTGCCTTCGCCGCATTTAGCTTCTTTTGCTTTTTCTGCCGCTTTATCAGCGCCACATTTGCCTTCGCCACATTTAGCTTCTTTAGCTTTGTCGCCACCGCATTTGCCTTCGCCACATTTAGCTTCTTTAGCTTTGTCGCCACCGCATTTACCTTCGCCGCATTTAGCTTCTTTAGCTTTGTCGCCACCGCATTTACCTTCGCCGCATTTGCCGTCAGCTTTTTTACCGTCTTTAGCGCCGCATTTGCCTTCACCACATTTGCCTTCAGCAAGCACCATATAGCCTGTTTCAAGTTCAGTTGCACCAAATGGGTTTGTAGCTGCGCTAGCAGCAGGAGCGAAAGCCATAGATGTTACGAATGCTGCGCCAATGGCAGCTACTAATGGTTTTTTTGTAGAATTTTTCATAATGTTGTCCTTTATTGTAATGTTAAAACTATATAACTAGTCGTCTTGCCATAGTTCTTATTGAAGTTCAGACAAATCTGACTTGTTAACTATATGCGATTTACTAGACCATGCAAAGATAAAAAATCTTACAGCTGTTTTTAATAATTTGCGTAGTAACAATAGCTGGGGGTGTATGAACTGGAAATGAATTAGTCGATAACTTTCTTCTTGAACTCACAAAGGTCTTCAATGACGCAGGAGCCACACCGTGGCTTACGGGCAACGCATGTATATCTACCGTGTAAAATGAGTAGATGATGGGCATCAATAGAGAAAGCTGATGGAACATGTTTCACGAGCTTCTTTTCGACGTCTAACACGGTTTTTCCGGGTGCCATGTTGGTTCGATTGCTTACCCTATATATATGCGTATCAACTGCCATGGTCGGTTGCCCAAAAGCAGTATTTAGTACAACATTGGCTGTTTTTCGCCCAACACCCGGTAGCGCTTCTAACTCCGCACGAGTTTGTGGTACGTCACTGTCGTGTAGGTCAACCAACATTTTGCAGGTTTTAATAATGTTGGCGCCTTTGGTGTTAAACAAGCCAATCGTCTTAATGTATTGCTTTAGCCCATCGACACCCAAATCGTAGATTGCTTGAGGTGTGTTAGCTACAGGGTAGAGCTTGTCCGTGGCTTTGTTAACGCCTTTGTCGGTAGATTGGGCGGAGAGAATGACAGAAATCAACAGCTCAAATGGTGAGCTGTAATTGAGCTCTGTTTCAGGGTCTGGAATAGCCTTGGCTAAACGTTTAAAAATCTCTAGGCGTTTGGCTTTGTTCATCTATGACGTAGAGTTAATTACTTTAGAACCCATTTTTTATCTTCAAGAATCAATTCAGCTTGTTTTTGTTGGGGAACACCTAATACCAAGAGCTTTTGTAAGTGAGAATTAGAGAAAGGGGTATGCTCTGTATAAGCGCTAGTAAAATCTACAGTAGCCTGTGTTGTTGATGTCATGCGAATGGCATCAATTGTTTGAACTTGTTGTATAACGGCGATAATACGTGCATTTCGAAGATTGGCATCTCCCCATGGTTTGCCTACTAATAGCTTTTCGCCTTCATCTGTAAACTTTAAATAAACACCAGAACGGCCAGAGGTTTTACATTCGGCTAAATTGGCATCAATAACAGTTTGTTGCTCTGAACACGTCCAGCCACGTGCATCTTTGCCATGAGCGTTGGGGTTATTAGTAACGATGCTAACCGCATAACCCGATGGTTTGTCTGGTGAATTGAGGGTGGCAAGCGCTAATTCTTTAGTTAGAACAGGAGGTTTGTGGCAGGCTAAAAGAATTAAGCAGCCAGTGATAATAAGAACAATTTTGCTGAGTTGGTTTACCATAATCAATCTTTAAGGAATTATTGAACGGATGATACATTGTAATCTAGAGGTTAGGTATTCGAATGATTAATTGGTCAAAAATTGATACTGTCTTATTGGATATGGATGGCACCTTATTAGACTTACGGTTTGATAATTATTTTTGGCAAACGTTAGTGCCTAAATATTATGCTGAAAGAGAGGGTGTATCGTTAGATCAAGCCGTTAAGACGTTAGCACCTATTTTTAAAGAGGAAGAAGGTAAGCTGAATTGGTATTGTTTGGATTTTTGGAGTAAAAAGTTATCTATCAATATAATAGAGCTTAAACATCAAGCAAAAGCGACGATTCAAGTGCTACCGTACACACGAGAGTTTTTAATGGCGTTGAAACAGGCTGATATTCGTTGTGTATTGGTGACCAATGCGCATATGGATAGCCTGACATTAAAAATGCAAGAAACAGGGTTGATAGAGTTTTTTGATGCGACTATTTGTGCACATGACATTGGTTACCCAAAAGAACATCAGTTATTTTGGCAAGGTATACAGCAGCTAGAAGGTTTTATGGTGGAGCGCACTTTATTTGTAGACGATAGCCTTAGTATTTTGAAATCTGCCGAGACGTTTGGGCTAACTCAACTGGTGGCTATTGCATGCCCAGACAGTACTCAGGCATCTAGGCAAGTTGATGATTTTTTAGCAGTTGAACACTTGGGGGAGTTATTGCCAATAAAATAAAGGTTAGGCCTTTAACGTCTGTAAGGTTTTTTATTTCTATTTTGTGAATGCGTTGTAGGTGGTTTGTAAGCTTTTTTTGTAGCAGGCTTAAGCTTGGGCAATGTGGACGCATCTATATTTTGAAACGGAATTTTATGTGAAATATAGGTTTCAATATCAGGTAGTGAATAAGCGTATGTTTCGCATGCGAAGCTAATGGCAATACCGCTAGCGCCAGACCGAGCTGTACGGCCAATGCGGTGAACATAGTCTTCAGCATCTTGAGGCAAATCAAAATTAAAAACATGTGTCACGTCGGGTATATGTAAGCCACGGGCGGCAACATCGGTTGCAATTAAAATGGGTAGTTCACCATCTTGGAATTTTTTGAGAATTCGTTGACGTTTGTTTTGTGGAACATCGCCAGATAACACGGCACTATTAAAGTCGTTTCCTTCTAGCGTGCGGTTGAGTTTGTCTGCATTATGTTTGGTGTTAATGAAAATAATGGCCCGTTCTGGCGTTTGCTCATTCAGCAGCATAACGAGTAATGGCAATTTTTCATTGTCTGCAGGGTAATACATGTGCTCTACCACTTGCTTAGCAGTAATTTGCTTAGGTTCAATACGCACCATTTCTGGTTCGTTCATATGTTCATAAGCAAGCTCTGTCACTTTGAAAGACAAGGTGGCTGAAAATAACATATTAAGGCGAAGTTCTGGCTCAGGTAGGCGGCGTAATAGATAACGAATATCATTAATAAAGCCGAGGTCAAACATTCTATCTGCTTCGTCGAGTACTAATGCTTCTACACTTCTTAAATTAAATACTTTTTGTTTGAAAAAATCGATAGTCCGGCCAGGTGTACCAATAAGAATATCGATGCCATCTTCTATTGTTTTTCGTTGTTTTTCGTAATCTGTACCACCGTATGCCAAGCCAATTTTAATATTGGTATGTTTGCCGATAATCGCTGCATCGTTATAGATTTGTATGGCCAGCTCTCTAGTGGGGGCTAGAATCAACGCTCTTACGGCTTTTGGGTTTTCTTGTGGTTCAGCCATTAATAAACATTGGTAGGTAGCCAATAAAAAGGCAATGGTTTTGCCCGTTCCGGTTTGTGCTTGCCCAGCAACATCTTTAGATTTTAATGAAATTGGTAAGGTTTGCTCCTGAATAGGTGAGCAGTGTGTGAACCCCGCGTCATTAAGGCCCAGCATAAGTTGTTCGGATAACCCTAACGAGTTAAATGGTGTTTCAGTTAAATGGGTAGATGCCATGAGTTGATTTAGGGCCTGTGAGTTGTCAAAAAAGTGATGTCAGACATGAATAATTTCATGTTAAGCTATGCAGCAGCTATCGTACCCTTTATACGTTAAGGACGCATGGTTTTAATTAAATTGGAGAAAAATAGTGAGTGAGAGTTTAGTACATACATCTGACGATAATTTTGAACAAGATGTGCTTAATGTAACAGAGCCTGTATTAGTGGATTTTTGGGCAGAATGGTGTGGGCCTTGCAAAATGATTGCGCCAATTTTAGACGAAGTGGCGGATGAATATGCAGGCAAAGTCAAAGTGGTAAAGCTTGATATTGACTCAAACCCTGGTATGCCAAGACGGTTTGGCGTTAGAGGTATTCCGACTTTAATGATTTTTAAAAATGGTGAAGTTGAAGCGACTAAAGTAGGTGCTGTTTCAAAGTCTCAACTGACAGCATTTATTGATAGTAACGTTTAATATCAACGTCTTCGTCTAGAAAACTGGACGAAGACGTATTTTAGTGCTACCTTTATACCTGTAATACAAAATTCTTAGCACGCGACGTGCGACATTCAAAAAAAACCAAGACATAATTTAATGCGACATTTAGATCGCACTTTCCCCTATTTACAACCCTCCTAAAAGACTCTATGAATTTAACTGAACTGAAGCGTAAACCTGCAACTGAAATTCTTCAAATTGCTAAAGACTTAGGTGTTGATAACACCGGGCGATCAATAAAACAAAACACCGTATTCCAAATACTAAAAAAAGTAGCAAAAAAAGGCGATGACATCCATGGCGATGGTGTCCTTGAAATTTTATCGGATGGGTTTGGGTTCTTAAGGTCGGCAGATGGTTCATTTTTAGCAGGCCCTGATGATATTTATGTATCACCCAGTCAGATTCGCCGGTTTGGTTTAAGAACAGGGGATACGATTTCAGGGAAAATTCGTCCACCTAAAGACAACGAACGTTATTTTGCCTTATTAAAGGTTGATACGCTTAATTATGAAAAACCCGAACACGCAAAAAACAAAATAGCATTTAAAGATTTAACACCGCTGTTTGCCAATGAGCGTCTATTCCTTGAAATGGGAAATGGTACGACAGAGGATTTAACCGCTAGAATTATCGACCTAGTGTCTCCGATTGGAAAAGGCCAGCGTGGCTTAATTGTTTCTCCGCCAAAAGCGGGTAAAACAATGATTATGCAGAATTTGGCACATTCAATTGCTGTTAATAACCCAGATTGTCATTTAATTGTTTTGTTGATTGATGAACGTCCAGAAGAGGTGACAGAAATGTCACGCACAGTGAAAGGTGAGGTTATTTCAAGTACGTTTGATGAACCAGCAGCTCGCCATGTACAAGTCGCAGAAATGGTTATCGAAAAAGCCAAGCGAATGGTAGAGCACAAACAAGATGTTATTATTTTATTGGACTCAATCACACGTCTAGGGCGTGCCTATAATACGGTGGCTCCTTCATCGGGTAAAATTCTAACCGGTGGTGTAGATGCTAATGCCTTAGAGCGGCCTAAACGTTTCTTTGGTGCAGCACGTAACATTGAAGAAGGTGGCAGCTTAACGATTATTGCCACAGCCTTGGTTGAAACCGGTTCAAGAATGGATGATGTTATTTACGAAGAGTTTAAAGGTACGGGTAATATGGAGCTGCATTTAGAACGTAAAATTGCAGAAAAACGTGTTTACCCTGCTATTAACGTGAACCGTTCTGGTACGCGTCGCGAAGAATATTTGGTTGATGCAGACATCCTGCAAAAAACATGGATTCTACGTAAAATTCTTAACCCGATGGATGAAATGGGTGCAATTGAATTCTTACTTGAGCGCTTTAAGAAAACCAAAACAAACAGTGAGTTTTTTGATTCAATGAAGCGATAGTTAGCTTTTTAGAACAAAAAAAGAGCCTCAATTGAGGCTCTTTTTTTTGCGTAATACAAACGAGTCTAGTCTTTCACTTCTTCTCGAGAAATGGCACGATGACCAATATCAGTGCGGAAATAGACATTGTCCCAATGGATGCTACCGACCGTTTCGTAGGCTTTTATTTGAGCGTCATACACGCTATCGCCTAAAGCGCATGTGCACAATACGCGACCGCCATTAGTCGTGACGTCGACACCTTGCATTTTTGTGCCGGCATGAAATGTTTTTGAATCACTGGTTTCTTCTGAAATACCCGTAATGACATCACCCTTGTTGTAATCAAAGGGGTAGCCACCAGCCGCTAAAACAATACCTATAGCGGTACGTGAATCCCATTTTGCTTGAACGGTATCTAATTGATTATCTAAGGCAGCATTGCAAAGCGCCACCATATCGCTTTGTAAGCGCATCATAATCGGTTGAGTTTCTGGGTCACCAAAGCGGCAGTTATATTCAAGAACCTTGGGCGTACCTTCTGCATCAATCATCACGCCGGCATATAAAAAGCCTGAATAGGGAATACCGTCTTTAATCATTCCATCCAGTGTTGGTTGGATGATGGTGTCCATAATGGTTTGGTGCATTTGTTTTGTTACAACAGGTGCTGGCGAATACGCGCCCATACCGCCGGTATTAGGCCCTTTGTCACCATTGTCACGGGCTTTATGGTCTTGAGATGATGCCATAGGTAATGCTTGATTGCCATTGGCGATAACGATAAAGCTGGCTTCTTCACCGACTAAAAACTCTTCGACCACAACTCGGTGACCAGCTTCGCCAAAGGCATTGCCTGCGAGCATGTCATTCACTGCATCAATTGCCTCTTGTTCAGTTTCTGCGAGAATAACGCCTTTACCTGCAGCTAAGCCATCGGCTTTAACAACGATGGGAGCGCCTTTGGCACGAATGTAATCACTGGCCAATTGAATATCGGTAAAGCTTTGGTAATCAGCAGTCGGAATGTTGTGCCTTGCCAAAAAGTCTTTACAGAATGCTTTTGAGCCTTCAAGTTGAGCTGCTGCTTTTGATGGGCCAAAGCAGCGTAATTTATTGTCTTTAAATACATCGACGATACCTTCAACTAACGGTGCTTCAGGACCGATGATAGTTAAATCTATCGCGTTACTTTTAGCGAAAGAAAGAAGTGCGGGGATGTCTTCAGCTGATATGTCTACGTTAGTTAGCTTTTTTTCTAGCGCAGTACCCGCATTACCAGGCGCAACGAAGACTTGTTTAACGTCTTTTGATTGTGCCGCCTTCCATGCAAGTGCATGTTCGCGACCACCACCACCAACGATAAGAATATTCATAGTTAAGCTCTCTTTAATTTAGTGTCTAAAGTGACGCATGCCGGTGAAGACCATCGCAATGCCGTGTTCATCAGCAGCAGCAATAACTTCGTCATCTCGCATGGATCCGCCGGGCTGTATGACTGCTTTAATACCCACTTCAGCAGCATTATCTAAACCGTCTCTAAAGGGGAAAAATGCATCGGATGCCATCACTGCACCGTTAACCTCTAATCCTGCATGCTCAGCTTTAATGGCCGCAATTCTAGCGGAATTAACACGGCTCATTTGCCCAGCGCCAACGCCGATGGTGGCATTGTTTTTACCGTACACAATGGCATTTGATTTTACAAATTTAGCTACGCGCCAAGTGAATAATAAATCATTCATTTCTTGTTCGGTTGGTTGGCGTTTGCTAACAACAGTTAGGTCGTTGTATAGCTCTGTGTCTGCAGATTGAACAAGTAGGCCACCATTTATACGTTTAAAATCTAATGATGCTTGAGCTGACGTGTTCCATTGCCCACAATCCAATAATCGAACATTCTTTTTACCCGCCACTATCTCAATGGCTGCTTTTTCAATGCTTGGTGCAATAATAACTTCTACAAACTGTTGATCAACGATCGCTTGTGCTGTTGCCGCATCAAGAGGTCTATTGAATGCAATAATGCCGCCAAATGAAGATTCAGGATCAGTTTTATAGGCTGAATTATAGGCATCTAAAATTGATTCGCCTATAGCAACACCACAAGGGTTTGCGTGTTTAACGATGACGCATGCTGGCGCATCATCAAATTGTTTTACGCACTCTAAAGCAGCGTCAGTATCGGCAATGTTATTGTATGAAAGCTCTTTACCTTGTATTTGTTTTGCAGCGGCAATTGAGCCTGGTGTTTGTTGGTTATCCACATAAAAGGCTGCTTTTTGGTGTGGGTTTTCACCATAACGCATTACTTGTTGCTGCTTGAATTGAACATTAAACGTTCTAGCAAAATCGGCTTTGTTACCGTCTTCTTGAATAGTGCCTAAATAGTTGGCAATGGCGCCATCATATTGAGCGGTATGTTCGAATGTTTTAACGGCCAAATTAAACCGAGTAGCATCATTTACAGACCCTGTTGATTTGATACTAGTGAGTACCATCTCGTAGTCTGATGGTTCGACCACTATGGTCACATCTTTGTGATTTTTTGCAGCTGCACGAATCATCGTCGGGCCACCAATATCAATATTCTCAATGGCAGTAGCTAAGTCACAGTCGGGGTTGGCAACTGTTTGTTGAAAGGGGTAAAGATTAACAACAACCAAGTCGATGGCGCTGATGTTATTTTTTTTCATAACATCTTGATCAATATCACGACGCCCTAAAATACCACCATGAACTTTTGGGTGAAGTGTTTTGACTCGCCCATCCATCATTTCAGGAAAGCCGGTGTAGTCACTTATTTCAATAACAGGTATGTTGTTTTGTTGTAGTAACTTTGCAGTACCACCGGTCGAAATAAGCTCAATATCTAATGCGGCAAGTTGTTGGCAAAGTTCTATAACGCCTGATTTGTCTGACACACTAATGAGTGCTCTGGAGATTTTGTTGTTCATGAATAACCCTGGCTATTTGTTGAGACAAATGTCTACTGGATGAACAGCGCATTTTATAGAAATAAGGGCTTTCTTGCTTGTTTTTTTAAGTTAGAAACGACAGCTTGGGGAAATAGGGGCTAATTATTCGATATGGTACTCGGACATTTTTTTTCGAAGTGTTCCTCGACTTAAACCTAACATTTTTGCGGCTTTTGATTGATTTGACTTTGTATAAGCTAGAACGGCTTCTATCAGTGGTTTTTCAACTTCACTGATTACCATCGAATGTAAATCAACAATTTCATCGCCATCAAGTTGATCGAAATAATCTTCTAAGCTTTTTTTAACCTCTTGACATAAAGGTGTTTTGAACGAGTTAGTTGTCATGCCGCTATTGTAATATTATTTTTAAGCGCATAAAAAACTTTATCGATAAAAGCCAATTGTTGTTCGGGGGTGTCTAAGGTGTAGGCTTTTTTTATAGTGGGTAGTAGTGATGTATCAATTTTAGTGAAGTACCAGTTGATATGTTTACGCGCAATTTTTACGCCCATAACCGGGCCGTAAAAGCCATGTAATAGCGTTATATGTTGGCTAATGATGTTATGTCTTTCGTCAAAATCCGGGGCTGCTAACTGCTCGCCTGTTTTAAGGTAATGGTTAATCTCGCGAAATATCCAAGGATTGCCCTGAGCACCACGACCAATCAGTAACCCATCTGCATCCGTATGTTCTAGAACAAACTGTGCCTTTTCTGGTGTGGTAATGTCGCCATTGGCTAAAACAGGGATACTCACGGCTTTTTTTACAGCTCTAATGGTTTCGAATTCAGCGTCACCTTTGTATTTGCAGGCTCGGGTACGACCGTGTACGGCGAGTGAAGCAATCCCCGCTTGTTCTGCTATTTGGGCAATCGATATTGCATTTTTATTTTGCGTATCCCAGCCCGTTCTGATTTTAAGGGTGACGGGTATTGTTACTGTTGACACCACAGCCGTTAATATATCGTTAACCAAGGGTTCATCACGCAATAAAGCGGAACCAGCAGCAACATTACATACTTTTTTTGCTGGGCAACCCATGTTGATATCAATAATTTGAGCACCAGCTTGTTGATTATATAAGGCAGCCGCAGCCATTTGTTGGGGATCTGTACCCACGATTTGCACAGCACGAGGTTCTTTTTCACCTTGGTGGTCTCGTTTTAACTGTGTACGTGGATTATTAATGAGCAAGGGGTTTGAGGCGGTCATTTCTGAAACAGCAAGTCCTGCGCCCAGCTGACGACAAATTTGTCTAAATGGGCGGTCGGTAATACCAGCCATAGGTGATAAAACGAGATTATTATTGAGTGTATAAGGGCCAATCTTCATGTGACTAGTTTAGCAACTTTTTACTTGGGCCGTTATAACGAGACTAAAAGATAGTTAACAAGGTTAAAAACTAAATGATATTTCGAAACCGCTAACAGGCTCTTTTGGTTTACTGAGGTATACAGTGATCTGTTTTGTACTGAAGGGCTTAAATGGGTCGTGCATATCTGCACTGATCAAGTAATCGCTTTTTTTGAATGATACTTGAGCGTTGTTTTGCCCTATGGCGGTAGACAATGTGAGGTGGATAATTGGGTAGTCTTGATTAACGGGCGCCGTATTTTTTATTGTCAGTTTTAGCTGCAGTGTATTTGAACGTGTTGGGTGATTAGATAATTCCCTATCAAGAACTCTTAGTTCATTTGTATTTTTATACTTTGGAATACGAAGGTTAAATGCCTGATTTAGCTTTTCGAAAGCGGGCTGAAGTTGTGTGTTTTGTGTAAAGTAGTTTGGGTAGTTCGACACCAATTGAAATATTAAGGCGATTAAGGCGACAAAACTTAATAACCCAAAGGGTATTTTGCTCCGTTGTTTTGGCTTGTCTGTTTCCCAAGCCGGGTTTTCAAGTTGGGTGAGTTCGTCATGGTTCTCTTCCGTTAATTGCTCATCTACTTCAGGTGTGGCTGGGGCAATGAAAGGGTCTTCTTGAGGAAGCTCTAATGCGCGAACGCTATCAGGCGTTTTAAGTTGGTGCTTAATGGCATCAAAAATATCGTTACAGTGCCCACAGCGAACTAAACCATTTTTTGCGTCTACTTGTTCTTGAGAAACTTGTAGTGTGCTTGAGCAACTGGGGCAAAGGGCGTATTGCATGGGTTTAATTAATGTTTACGAGCGTGCAGGCAAGCCCAATTGTCTTGCACTGTTGGGGGCTCAAAAATAAATTTGTCTGTGTATGCATAGGTAACTGACTCAATTTGTTCCGAGAGAATGCCTGATAGTATAAGCTGCCCATTGGGTTTAACAAGGTTTGAAATGTCGTTGGAAAAGGTAATTAACGGTTCGGCAAGGATATTTGCAACAACCGTATCGTGGGTGTCTTTAGGATAATCATGCGCATCAAAAATAGTTAAACGATCTTGGACACTATTTTTTTCAGCATTATTTTGGGTTGCTATTAGTGCTTGTGGGTCAATATCAATACTGGTGGCTTTGTCTGCGCCCATTAATAATGATGCGATAGCGAGAATGCCGGAACCACAGCCAAAATCAAAGACCGTTGTATTTGTAAGGTTTTGCTGAGCGAGCCAACTTAAACAAAGGGCGGTTGTTGGGTGGGTGCCCGTTCCAAAGGCTAAGCCGGGGTCAAGCCATAAAATGGTTGCATCGGGTTCTGGCGGGGAGTGTTCTGTTGAGCAAACCCAAAAGTCATCACCAAATTTTATAGGCTGAAAGTGTTCTAACCACAATCGCTCCCAGACTTGGTTTTCTAAGCGTTCAAGGTGTATTTTCCAAGAGTTGCTATTATCAACGCTTTCAGTGAAAATCTGCTCTATGCGGCTTAAATCGTGCTGTTCATCAAACAAACCAGTAACTAGTACTTCTTCCCACAAGGGTGTGGTTTCTAACGGTGGTTCATAAATAGGTTGGTTTAGTGCGTCTGTAAAGGTAACTGAAAGAGCCCCGTTGTTTTCGAGTATTTCTTCAAACGAAGGGGCTAGTTCTTTGGATGTTGTGATGGTTACTTGTTGCCATGGCATGGCGTTTTATAACCCTAATTTCTTTTCCAAATAATGGATGTTGTAAATACCAGATGTGAAATCTTTATCAACAACAATATCCCTTAATAATGGGATGTTAGTGTGAACGCCGTCAATAACCATTTCATTTAACGCGTTCTTAACTCTTGCTAGCGCAGACTCACGATCATTACCTGATGCAATCAGTTTGCCGATCATGGAGTCATAATATTGAGGAATCGTATAGCCGTTGTATATATGGCTGTCAAAGCGAATACCCGGGCCACCTGGGACATGAAGTTGAGTAATTTTTCCTGGTGATGGCATGAATGTTTCTGAATGCTCGGCATTTAATCGGCACTCAATTGCATGGCCTTGAATTTTAATATCATCTTGTGAGTAGCTTAAAGGCTCTTCTGCTGCAATTTTAAGTTGTTCAGCGACGATGTCGACATTGGTAACAATCTCAGTAATCGGGTGTTCTACCTGAACGCGCGTATTCATTTCGATGAAATAAAATTCGCCTTTTTCATATAAAAACTCGAACGTGCCTGCACCAAAATAACCTATATCCGAACAGGCGTTGGCGCAACGGCGGCCAATTTCTTGACGTACTTCTTCAGTAATACCAATAGCCGGTGCTTCTTCAATCACCTTTTGGTGTTTACGTTGAGTAGAACAGTCACGTTCGCCAAGATGAATAGCATTGCCATGTTTGTCTGCGAGTACTTGAAACTCAATATGACGAGGCGTTTCGAGGAATTTTTCCATGTACACCATGTCGTTACCAAAAAAACTATTGGCTTCAGTTTTTGTTAGTGCGATAGCATTAAGTAAAGCAGCTTCCGTATGGACAACGCGCATACCTCGTCCACCACCACCGCCAGCAGCTTTGATAATAATCGGGTAACCAATGTTGCGGGCAAGTTTTACATTGCGTTCTTTGTCATCATTTAACGGGCCATCAGAGCCAGGTACGCAAGGCACGCCGGCTTTTTTCATCGCGGCAATTGCAGATACTTTATCGCCCATTAGGCGAATTGTTTCAGAGCGCGGGCCGATGAAGGTAAAGCCACTTTGTTCTACTCGCTCAGCAAAGTCCGCGTTTTCAGACAAAAAACCATAACCAGGATGAATCGCTTCTGAATCTGTTATTTCTGCAGCACTAATGAGTGCAGGAACATTGAGGTAGCTTTCAGTAGAGGATGGGCCACCAATGCAAATAGCTTCATCAGCTAAACGCACGTGTTTTAAATCGCGGTCAGCTGAAGAGTGGACGGCTACAGTTTGAATGCCAAGTTCTCGGCAAGCACGCAAGATGCGTAAAGCAATTTCGCCTCGGTTGGCAATAAGAATTTTATCGAACATAGTTATCTCGTCGAAAAGTGTGTGGAATGAAAAAGATTATTCAATAATGAATAAAGGTTGATCAAACTCTACAGCTTGACCACTTTCAACTAGGATTGATTGGATGACACCAGATTTGTCAGCTTCAATTTGGTTTAATATTTTCATGGCTTCAATAATGCACAATGTGTCGCCCTTTTGTACGCTTTGGCCTGCCTTAATAAAAGGCCCTGCATCAGGTGCAGGTGACGAGTAATACGTCCCCACCATCGGTGATTTAACAACATGTCCAGTCGGCTCTGCAGGTGTATCTGTAACTGCTGCAGGCGAGGTGGTTGTTACAACAGGCGCAGCGACTGGTGCTTGAGCAACAGGTTGTGTTGAAGAATAACGATTGATTCTGACAGACTCTTCACCTTCATGAATTTCAATTTCTGCTATGTCTGATTCTTCAATCAGCTCAATCAATTTTTTTACTTTTCTAATATCCATAATAGCTCTCTCTTTGGTTTATGGTGTGGAATTAATGATTGGTAATGCGGCCCGTAACGCAAGTTCGTAGCTGTCTGGGCCAAATCCGCAGATAACACCTTTCGCAACATCAGAAAAATAGGAGTGTTGGCGAAATGATTCTCGTGCGTGAACATTTGATAAATGTAGCTCAATAAAGGGAATGTCTGTTGCTAATAATGCATCCCGAAGCGCTACGCTAGTATGTGTAAAGGCAGCTGGATTTATTAATATGACATCTACGTTATCTTGCTTGTTTTGTTGGATTCTATTGACCAAGTCGTGCTCGGCATTACTTTGGTAAAACATGAGCTGGTGGCCGTTTTCTTCTGCTAGTTCGCGCAAAGACATTTCTATATCATCGAGTGTGGTTGACCCATAGATAGTCGGTTCGCGAGAACCTAATAGATTTAAATTTGGTCCATTGATGACGGAGATAATTGCCATGAGCCTGTTATGTTTTGATTAAGTTGGCGTTGTCAGGATTATAAATGCAATTTTGGGAAAGAGATATTAAAAAGTCCATATAAATCCTTACTTCTTGCAAGTTACATACAAATGACTGCAAGTTATAGGGAGTTATAGTGTTTGTAGCCCGGTTAAACTAAGGATTTTTTGGTTGCTTAGTATGCCGGCTTGTCGAGCGATTATCTGCCCTTTAGGGTTTATGATGACAGAAAATGGCAGTGCGCCAATTCGATTGCCATAGCGTTGTGCTAAATTAACCCCTTCTATTTCTGCAATTAGCGTTGGGTAATTGATGCCCATTTCAAACGCGTATTGTTTTACGGCCTCTGCATCATCAATAGCAACACCAATAAATTGTAAGTTCTTATCGCCGTACTTTTTTTGTAAATGTATAAATTCGGGAATTTCTTTTCTACAGGGCGGGCACCATGTTGCCCAAAAATTTAAAACGATGTGTTTACCGTCCCACTCTTTAATATATCTTTTTTTGCCTTCTAGATCCGGTAATGAAAAAGCCGGACGAGAAACTGTTGGTTGTGGGCTTTGAGGTTTAGCGATGACAGGTACTTTGTCAGCAATATAAAAATAGGCAGCACCAAATAGAGTAGCAATACAAATGGCAGATAATAAGGCTTGATGTTTTTTCAATTTAAATAGCATTGTTAATTTGAGTTAAAAAATCATTGGCATTTAAATAGCCGATAACTCGCCCAGTAGCCTGTGGTTGTTCAGCGGGGTTAAAAAACAAGATGGCAGGTGGCCCGATTAATTTAAATTGATTCAGTAAGGTTCGGTCATCTGTATTGTTAGCAGTTACATCAGCTTGAATGAGTAACGTATTGCTTAACGCTTGTTTTACTTGTGGGTCTGTGAAGGTAAAATGTTCCATTTCTTTACAAGACACACACCAGTCTGCGTAAAAATCTAACATAACGGTTTGTTTGTTTTGCGCGGCTGTTTCTAATATGTCCTTGAGCTCTTCAGCGTTTTTGACACGCTGAAACTGTAGACCTGAAGATTGAGCGCTTTGCTGGTTAGATGCATTGAAGTTGGATAGCGGGTTGAATGGATTGCTGCCGCCAGTGGCCGCACCGATGATTAGAATAATGCCGTAAATGAGGGATATAACACCCAGGCCTTTAAATAGTTTTTGCCAACCAGATGCTTCTTTAGGTAACGCATCGAGGGCTTTTAAATAAATAGCGCAAACAATCAATAATGCAGCCCACAGTGCCAAACTAATGTTTCCGGGTAATATGCGTTCCATTAACCAAATAGCAACGGCAATTAACATAACGCCAAAGAAATATTTGATGGGTTCCATCCATTTGCCGGCCTTCGGCAATAATTCACCAGCGGACATGCCGATGATAATTAACGGCACACCCATGCCTAAGCCCAGTGAAAACAAAGCAAAACCGCCTAAAACCGCATCACCCGTTTGACCAATATAAATGAGTACGCCAGCCAATGGAGCGGCAACGCATGGTCCAACAATCAAGGCGGATAGCCCACCCATAATAAAACTACCGACTAAAGAATTATGTTTTTGATGTTGAGAAATTGATGCTAATTTGCTTTGTATAAAACTAGGCAGCTGTAATTCGAACAAACCAAACATGGACAATGCCAATAAAACAAACAACAAGCTAAAGCTACTAAGAATCCAGGGGTTTTGGAAAGTGGCTTGTAGGTTGCTGCCAAATAGGCCCGCTAATATGCCAAATACAGCGTACATCGCAGCCGCAGCGACTACATAACTAAGTGATAAGAGGAAGGCCCTACGACGAGTTAAATTTTCACCTTGGCCAATAATGATGCCAGATAAAATAGGAATCATAGGGAACACACAAGGCGTAAATGATAGTGCTAACCCGGCGCCAAATAAGAGGATGCAAACTTTTAAAAAAGAAAGGTCAAAAAGTGATTGTGCAATTTGATCTGTTTCAGAGACAAGCGGTGGTTTTGAAGAGGAGCTAGGGTTTGTGCTTTGAGTTGCGGCTGGAATAATTAATTGGACAGTCTTGCTCATGGGTGGGTAACACACGCCTATATCAGCACAGCCTTGAAAAGTGACCGTCAATGTCACCGTTTCCCCGGGGTTTAACTGATGAATAAGGCGCTGTTCTAGATTAAGCTCATGATAATAAACGATGGTGTCGCCAAACGTTTCGTCGTGCTTAGCTTTGCCCTTTGGAAAGTCAATGTTGACTAGCTGAACTGAATTGGGCTGGTCGACAGACACGCCGATTTTGTCTTGATACAAGTAATACCCATCGGCCACTTGCCAGCTTAATTGGACTGTATTTGCGCGAGTGATGTCAGCCATAAAGCTAAAGGCTTTATCTGGCTCGAGCAACTCATCTGTTTGGGATTGGAAACCACCAAACAGTTCTTTTAGTGTGTTGACTGCCGTTGTTGAAACAGGTGTGGGCGGTTCAATAGCAAAGGCAACTTGTGCAGGGGGAAAGCAAAAACCTTCATCTGAACAACCGACATAATCTAACAATAATTTAAATGGCTCATTTGTGCCTGAATAGGGCACAACAACATGCGCGGTGTTTCTAACGTTGTTTTTGTCATCTGACGTACTTTGAAATTCTGGCGTACCCAATGTCACGTCTGATGTAGCGCTTGAAAAACGAAGGTTGTTTTTGTTTAAGTAGTAACCCTCATCAATGTCTGCTTTTATAGAAATCGAGCTATCGGTTACGTCACTAGAAAAGTGAAAGTACTGAGCGCTATCAGAGATGGCCAGGTTGGCGACACAGGTAAGCGTTAATAAAAGAGGTCTAAGTAATTGAATTAACATGCGATAGTAAACGGATAAAGTGGGTTTGTTAACGAAAGTGTAATAAACATTATAGCGTATAGGTTATTGGCTTCGCACCAAATGGGCTTATATTATGTATCGGTTAAAAAAGAAGACCGCATAGGTGGCCACTTTCTTTCTGTTTATATCCTGTGTAAGCTGATTGTTATGAATCCATTTTCCTTCTTTCTTTTGTTGCTTATTGTTGTGCCCGTTGTGGAAATTTATTTTCTAATCCAAGTGGGTGGTGTTATTGGCGCTTTTTCAACCATTGTGCTAATCGTAATTACGGCGGTATTGGGTGCTTATTTATTTAGGCAACAGGGGTTGGCAACGTTTCAACGGGTACAGGCCACCATAGCAAGAGGTGAAATACCGGCTTTGGAAATGATTGAAGGATTGGTGCTTATGGTGAGCGGCGGACTGTTACTGACACCAGGGTTTTTTACCGATACCGTTGGTTTTCTTTGTTTAGTCCCCTTATTACGAGCCAAAATAGCGTTGTCAGTCATTAAAAACCAAGTGGGAGGCGCATCATCTTTTCAACAAGGTGGCTTTAAACAAGACCCTCATTCAGATGTTAGTGATGAAGATATCATTGAAGGCGAATTTAAGCGCGAAGATGATAAGAAACTCGAAAAATAGCGGACTGGTTTTATAAGACGACGTCAAACCCTTCAAAATTAGGGTGCCCTAAATATAACCCTTTTGTTTGCCCTGCTTGAGCATGCACTTGCTTGAAGGCATCAGAGTGAGTCCAATCGTCAAACGTGTTTTTGCTATCCCAAACAGTATGCGATGCGAACAAAGTGTGGTCTTCTTGTTCTGGTCCACGTAACAAATGAAACGTTTTGAACCCAGGCACGTCATTTAAACGAGACTCTCGTTCACGCCAAACATCTTCAAAGTCTTGTTCTTTACCTAAGGTCACCTTAAAGCGGTTCATGGCAATAAACATGGGCTAATCTCCTAATTGAATAATGGGTTTTTCTTGTATAAAGGATACATGACATACAGGCCAAATAGTGGCCCCATTGCCAAAAGAGACACGGCGAGCTGTAAGCTAAACAAATTCATTAATAACTCGAAAATATAAATACTAACTATAGTGAGTGTAAACCCTAAGAAAATAACCATTGTTACAGCGGAGCCAACAATCTCAGCAGGGGCTGTTCGTGCGTTTAAGGTTGAAAATTGTGGCGAGTCCCCCGGTACAGTTATGCCCCAAATTAACAGATAAATGAGAAACACGTCTGGACCAGCTAGAAACATGATTGGAAAGATCAAGCAACACAAGCCAGACGTTGTTAATTGCGAAAACGCGACGCGTGCACTGCCTAGTCTAAAAGACACAAATCCCCCCACGGCGCAACCGATACTGCCAGACGCAATAATAAAGAAACTCCATAAGGGAATGTTTAAATCAATGTTAGCTTGAGCGCTATAGGCGCTTAAAATGATCGGTACAAAGGCCCAAAAGGTATACAGCTCCCACATATGCCCGAAATAGCCGGTAGAAGAAGCTCGGAAATCATTGGACTTAAAGATGTTTAGTAACGATTTGCCTTCATGATTTGGCGTTCGCTTGGCGATTGATTTTTCTGGAATGATAAAATAAACCAATGCGCCGCCCACCAACGCCAGTGTTGAAGAGGTAAAAATAACCGACTGCCAATTTAGCGCCAGATCTAAGCCGCTAATTAGGTGAGGGAAGGCTGTTCCACACACTAACGCAGCGAGAATAAACCCCAAAGAGCGCCCCAAATCTTTTGGTGACCATAGGGCAGAAATTTTAACAGCAACAGGGTAAATGCCCGCTATAAAGAAACCCGTTAGGCAGCGCGATAGTATTAACGTTAAGTCACTAAGAGGCATCAATATAATAAGTGCGTTTGAAAGGCTCCCAAGAATACTAGAGATAAAAAACACCTGTCCAGCTGCGAATCGGTCAGAAATATTCAAGAGAGCAAACGTTAGTGTGCCAATAATAAACCCCAATTGAACGGCTGATGTAATATCAGATACGTTTAACGTGGAGTTGGGTATGGCAAGATTTAACTCATTTAAAATTGCATTACTAGAGAACCAAAGTGATGATCCAGCAAATGCAGAAAACACCAAAACAATGATGACAGTGGAGGGCCGCATAGTTAATTAACGAATACCTGCTTGCCAAACACTGTCGAGTGGGTTGCGGCCGGAAGGGAACTCTTTTGCACTGAGTTCATCTGGTAGCGTATTGGGCAGGTCTATTTCACCCAGGGCAAAGCCGCAAATAATGTCGTAGTCCTTTGGCGATATATTAAGTGTTGTATAAACGTTCGCGTAATCGATGCCGCCAATGCCGTGCGTGTGTAATTGGTGCATATTGGCTTGCAGCGTTAAACTCATCCACGCGGCGCCACAATCAAATTTTGCTTTATTGTTATCGTTACCATTATGAGCAAAGGTTTTCTTTGAAAATATAAAACAAATCAACCCCGCATTTTTTGCCCAAACTTGATTCGACTCATTTAATAAGCCCAGAAAAGTGTCAAAATCCTTATCGTTAGATGAGGTGACAAAAAGCCACGGTTGTTCGTTGAAGCAAGAAGGAGCCCAACGTGCGGCATCGAAAATGCTTTCTATAGTCTCTATAGGTATAGCGATTTTCTTAAAGGCTCTTGGGGACCAGCGGTGGGAAAAAAGAGTGTCCACGCCCGCCGCAGCACTGCGAGAACTAAAGTCTGGATGCTGGCTCATTACAGTTACCTAGGTCGTTGATAGTTAAAGTAGGTTACGTAGGCTTTGTTGACTTGGCAAGCTTATAAATAGGCAAATAATATTTTTTTTAAAAAAAGTGTTGCGTCGCAATAAAAAGTCAGTATAATGCGCTGCAACAAAGCAATATTTATTAACCTAAAAAAAGGATATATCATGTTAAATAATCTAGAATTATTATTAGCGCCTGCTAAAAAATTAGCTGAATTAAACAAAGCACAAATCGAAAAAGCTGTTGCAACACAACAAGCTGCTGCAAAAGAATATGTTGCTTTAACTGAAGCTCGCATTAAAGCAGCTACAGCAATTAAAGACATTGCTGGCTTAAACACGTTTGTTAAAGAACAAGTTGAACTAGCAAAAAGCGGTTTTGAAAAAGTACAAGCTGACAGCAAAGTATTAGTTGAAGACGTTAAATCTTACAACGAAGAAGTTATCAAACTTGTTCAAGAAGGCAACGCTGTTGTTACTAAAGAAGTAAAAGCTACAGTAAAAAAAGCAGCTAAAAAAGCAGCTTAAGGCTTAGTTATTTAAAAAAACCGCCACCCAGTTTAGGTGGCGGTTTTTTTATGCCTGGTATTTATAAATAGAATGTTCGTTTTATAAAAG